>NZ_FNGD01000003.1:256430-313726 GCF_900102895.1 Arthrobacter sp. ov407 | reverse complement strand
CCCCCCGGCCCTTCGGCCGTGGGCGCCGGATCCGAAAGACCCCCGACGGGCCCCATGTCCACAGTCATCATCCGGCCAGACTGGGCCCACCAGTTCCTCCCGGTCCCATGAGTGGCTCCGACACGCCGGGCCGCAGCAAGAATCGACATCCCTGCGCACACCAGATCGAAGAACTCAGTGCGCGCATCCAGGGAAAACACATTGACCATCAAACGCTCCATCAGTCAGAGCGTTGCTGCGACCATATGACTCTGCCGTATCAGCGGATGTACCAACTGATACGTCAGCCCGAGCCGATCCGCGACCGGAAATTCACAATCACCTTCCCCGACGCTGGTGTCGAAGCCTTCGTATTCACATTCGGATAGCCCAGGAGGAAAAAACGATGTCCGAACCAGCAGCCACTTCACCGCTCACAGTCGTGCTCGTCCACGGCGCCTTCGCCGACAGTTCCAGCTGGAACGGGGTGATCGAGCTCCTTCAAGCCGACGGAATCCAGGTGTTCGCCGTCGCAGTCCCGCTTCGCGGCATCTCGTTCGACAGCGCTTACGTCGCAAGCGTGTTCGCCCAGATCCCCGGACCTATCCTCGCAGTCGCACACTCATACGGCGGCGCAGTCATCAGCAACGCCGCGACGCAGAGCCAGAACGTCGTCGGCCTCGTCTTCGTGGCCGCCTTTGCCCCCGACGAAGGCGAGAAGCTGAGCGACATCACCGCCGCTTCCAAGGACAGCGTCCTCGGCTCGGCGTTGGTGCCACGCCAGTACCCGACTGGCAGCGGAACCGGAACAGAGTTCTTCATCGACCCAGCGAAGGCCCGTCACGCATTCGCAGGAGACCTGACCGACGTGCATGCCTCGTTGATCGGCACCGTCCAACGACCGGTCACCGACATCGCGTTCGGGGAACCGTCCGGTGTACCGGCGTGGAAGACCCTACCCTCATGGGCGGTAGTGGCCACCGCCGATCGTGCCGCCGGGACAGACGTCACCAGAGCCCACGCCGAGCGGGCCGGCGCCGCCATCACCGAACTGGACGGCTCACACGTCATCATGATGTCCCAGCCCCAAGCCGTGGCCGACGTGATCCGATCGGCAATCGCAGAGGTCAGCTAAATGGACGCGCTCACGTTCGGGCCAGTCGACCAGATCGACGCCGGCGTGCTGAACGTCGGATTCGTGGACATCGGACCCGCCGACGGTCAACCCGTCGTTCTGCTGCACGGATGGCCCTACGACATCCATTGCTACGCCGACGTCGCACCGGCGCTCGGGGCTGCCGGCTATCGCGTGATCGTGCCGCACCTCCGCGGCTTCGGCACAACCCGCTTCCTCTCCGACACCACGACGCGCAATGGCCAGCAGTCCGCCTTGGCCGTCGACACGATCGAACTCATGGACGCACTCGGCATCGAGTCGGCGACCATCGCAGGCTTCGACTGGGGTGCCCGGTCTGCGAACGTCGTCGCAGCGCTCTGGCCCCGCCGATGCACGGCCTTGGTGTCCGTCAGTGGCTACCTGATCGGCAATCCGGCAGCGAACTCGGAACCGTTGCCACCATCGGCAGAGCTTTCGTGGTGGTATCAGTTCTACTTCGCGACCGAACGGGGCAGGGCCGGCTACGACAAGTACCGCGACGACTTCGCAAAGCTGATCTGGCACACCGCCTCACCCAGGTGGAGCTTCGACGATGCGACGTTCGACCGCAGCGCGGCGTCCTTCGCCAACGCCGACCACGTCGACATCGTGATCCACAACTACCGGTGGCGACTCGGGCTGGCGCCAGGCGAACTCCGTTACGACGGCTTGGAACAACAACTCGCGACTAGTCCGCCCATCACGGTGCCGACGATCACCCTCGAAGGTGATGCCAATGGCGCACCCCACCCGGACCCGAGCGCCTACACGACGAAGTTCACGGGGCAGTACACGCACCGAACCCTCTCCGGAGGGGTCGGGCACAACCTGCCGCAAGAAGCACCCGAAGCCTTCATCGAGGCCATCATCGAAGCCGACAACTTCTCGTCGTCACGACGAAGTCAAAGCCGTGACCCTAGTCGTGAACAGGGTGGCCAAGGCTTGCGATGAACCGTCCGATGGCGACTTCAGCCGTGGGAATCCCGAAGACTTCACCCTGACGGGTCGTGCATGCCACGTAGCGGCCCGTCTCGCACCACTCGAGCAGAGCGGCCATGTCCCGGGAAACCGCGGGGACGCCGTCACCAGGGGCCTCTGACGCGCCGGACATGCCGGTTGGCCTCGGCCCTACCGTGATCTTCCGGCCCAGGACACGGCTGGAAATCTCGGCGACGTCCTGGATTCTCACGGGACGGTCCCACCCAATGTCGATCCGCTCCCCTGCGGCAGATCCGTCTCCAGCGCAGCGCGGTTCCAGCGGTCGCTGGCGTCAGCCGAAGTCTGGACCGGTTGATCGGTCACAGTTCCCTCTGCCGATTCTCGATGTGGTTCCTGAGCTAAACGTGGAATCCGATTGAGGCATGGACTGATTGGACGGCGCTCGCTCCCTCTCCGACCGCTGCGGCCACGCGCTTCATTGAGCCCTTGCGGACGTCGCCCGCGGCGAAAACCCCAGGGATGCTGGTTTCGAAGGGCAGCGGCCGTCGCCCGAGAGACGACCAGCTTCCACCGAGTTCCGACGGGTCCAGGTCCGAGTCGGTAAGGATAAAACCTTCGTTGTCGAGCGCGAGTCCGTTCAGCCAGGTGGTTGCGGGAACTGCGCCGATGAAGCAGAAGAGTCCTGCGCACTCGACAAGAGTGCGGATTCCCGATTCCCGCTCCGTTATCTCAACAGCAGCGAGATGGGTTTGGCCCCGGAGGCCCGACACCTCAGCCGCGGTGTGAATAGAGACCAGCGGTTCTGCGGCCAGCCGGTCCACGAGATAGCGGGACATGTCAGCCGCGAGATCAGCACCGCGGACGACGAGGTTGACGGCGTTTCCGCGCGACGCGAGATACAGCGAAGCCTGACCGGCCGAGTTCGCGCCGCCGACAACTGTGACCGGCTTACCGGCACACCATTTGGCTTCGAGCTCAGTTGCAGCGTAGTAAATTCCGGCGCCTTGGAACTTCTCCCAGTGCGTCAGGGGAAGGGACCTGTACCGGGCGCCCGTGGAGATGATCACGGCGCGGCTTTCGAGGCTGGTGCCGTCGGTCAGCGCGAGACGAATTACGCCGGTGTCAACGTCGAGGGCTGTGACCCCGCACGGTGCCGATAGCTGAGCGCCGAACTTGAGTGCCTGCACGATCGCTTTCCCTGTCAGGTCCGTCCCGCTTATGCCGGTGGGGAAACCGAGATAGTTCTCGATCCGCGAACTTGCCGCAGCTTGTCCGCCAGGACCGACCATGTCGAACAGGACAGTTGCGAGCCCCTCAGATGCGCCGTAGACCGCAGCGGCAAGTCCCGCCGGGCCTGCGCCAATCACTGCCAGATCCACCTTTTGGTTGGCCGCTCGACGGAATGAAAGTCCGAGTTCGCGGGCCATGATCTCTGCAGTCGCGCGGCGCATCACCTTGCCGGGAGTGATGACGACCGGGAGGTCCCCGGTCTCGACCTGCACGGCCCGCATGAGCGCCTGCCCGGCAATGGAATCGGCCTCAAAATAGAGATGGGCAAGCCGTAATCGCGCCGCGAATGTCCGGAGTTCCAGTGAAGCCGCGGAGAGGCGGCTCCCCACGATCTCGACGACTCGGGCAGCTGAGTTGTTGCGAAGGAGTTCTCTCCGGGCGAGGAAGGCGCGCAATAGAATATCGGAAAGCTCGGCGTCCTCAGCCATCAGCCGACGAAACTGGGCCGGTGGGATCCTATGAATTCGTCCCGCTTGCACCACCAGCCCCGTGAGGTACACGGCTTGACCGGTGAGCAGGCTCAACTCACCGATGAAACGGCCCGGCCCATGGCTGACCACGACCTCCTCGGGTGCATCGTGGGTGGCGGCCCGGATCAGATCCACCGCTCCCCGCTCAATGACGATGAGATCGTAGGATTCGTCGCCTGCCCGGAACACGGTGTCGCCGACGGCAACGTCTTGCACGACGGCGTAACGCCAGAGGCGTCTGATCTGCTCGGCTGAAAGGACCGGGAAGGCGACACCTGCGTTCGCGTCGACCGGGATCTCTTTGGGCATCGGAACCATTCTCAGTGACGGGACTCGGCCGATTCCGGCGGACCAGAGAACGACCGCTAACGCTGTTGTGGCGGAGGCTCGACTTCGAGAACGGCTAGCAGGTCACCGAGCTTGATGTCGAGAAATGCTCCGACCTTCGTAATATCAGAGTTGTCACAGCTTGCCAACGCCGGACAGGCCGGTCGATCGAGAAGACTGCTACGCCGCCCTCGCTCGCATAGATCTCCACTTGGCGGTGGCCCTCCTCATCTGCGGAGGACCGGCCGGCTTCCTTATCGGAACCCTGCGGATCAGGCCGGATTTGCTGCCCGCGGCAACCATTCCGGCTGATCGGCGCCCATCGGATGCAGCACAGTGGTGGTGAATCCCTGCGGAAGTGACGAGAATCCGATCTGATCGGTCATTCCCTGGTAGGTGCCGAGTGGGGTCTTCGCGGTGAACAGCTCGGGCGGGATTGCCGAGTGTTCCGCGGTGCTCCCCGCTGCGGTGGTAGCGAACTCCTTGTCGAAGATCCCCAGGGAGATCAGCCAGAGACAGACGCGGGTGAGTGAGACCCGGACGCGGTAGGAGCCGCCCTCGACGGCTCTGCGGCGGAGCGCCTCCAGTACCCCGACCGTGCCGAGCCAGCCGACGATGTTGTCGACGATGGGCAGCATCGGTGGCATCCTGGGGTCTTCGAGGGTGCCGCCGAGAGCGAAGATCCCGCTGACGCAAGCGCCGATCTCGTCGAATCCCGGGCGTGTCGCCCACGGCCCCTCGGCGCCGTGCAGCAGCACCTGCGCATGGATCAGACCCCGGTGGCCGGCAGCGACTTTGTCGGCGGTCAGGCCGACCTGCTCTAGGTGGCCAGGGTGACGGTTGGAGAAGAAGACGTCCGCTTCCCGCAAGAGCTCGTCCAGCTTGGCACGATCGTCGCCGGTATCGGACAGGTACACCGAGCGCATGCCTACCTGTGTGTCCCAGTAAAACGCCTCGACCTCGCTGTCGTCGGGGCGCCACACGTTCAGGACGTCGGCCCCGAACGATGCCAGGTCCCGGCCGATCCCGGCGCCGGCAATGACATGCCCCATCCCCAGGGCCCGGATGTCTTCCAGCGGTGTCGACGCACCGGCTGCCAGCGGCTGCGGGTCGCCGTCAGCGATCTTCTCGACGGAGATGAGTGGCATGTGCTGCAGCACCTGCTGGTACTGCAGCTCCTGGAAGAACTCCTCGGACGATCGCACCTTGGCGATGATGATGCCGGCATCAGCGGCCGCCTCCTCGAGCTCATCGGCGTCCCGCCTCGCGATGGCCTCGTTGATCGACTTGGCGTTGTCCGCGCAGTCCAGGAACGTCAGGGCCTTCTGGTGCAGCCCCGGGTAGACATTGAGCGCAACCACATGCCGCCCGTCCCGGGTAGCGCGGAAGAACGGCACGTCGCCAAACGGGTTGTACTTGTTCCACTTGAGCGACGGCGGCCGCCCGTTGACCTGTTCCCAGCGCCCGTCCGCGAATCCGGAGAACCGCTGGAACGCCCTCCGAATGTCGATGGCGATGTCCTGGCCGCCGCCGCCGCGTTCGCGCCAGATCGCTGAAGCAGCAACACCCTTGGCGCCGAGCGCCACCGCCGCCGCAGACGCGAAAAGGAACGGACTGGCGATCAACGGGTCGGCTCCGCCGTAGAAGCGCACGTTCCCACCAGCGTCCTTGACGCTGAGACCGACAGTGCTTAGCACGTCGTCGAGGACTGCGTTGAAGTCGACATCAGTAGAAGTGAGGGGGTTGTTGACGC
This sequence comes from Arthrobacter sp. ov407, assembly GCF_900102895.1. Lineage (GTDB taxonomy): Bacteria > Actinomycetota > Actinomycetes > Actinomycetales > Micrococcaceae > Arthrobacter. Next base: position 307,812 of record NZ_FNGD01000003.1, on the reverse strand, counting down.
TGTGCCTGATGTGCTCCGTGAGGCCCAACATTGCTGCTCCCTTGGAGTTGACGTTCATTGCTGGTCCTTTCGTAGATGCGTCCGCGCTCTGTAAGACAAATCTGGGCCATCCGCCTCCGCGTCGCGCCCGTGGATACCACTGGCCGATCCCTAATCCCTAGCGACTATGGGGTTGAGCACTCCTGGTTCTCAGACCTAAGGATGACTACTACCTCGGAGAAGGGCACCGGCCTCGCCTCACGGTTCATCGCAACCGTCGACTTCTTCAGGAGAGGGGCCTTGGTCGGTCACGGCCTACGAGATGGCAAGCCGCGCAACGGGTTCATCTATGAAGGCCGAAAAGAGCCACTCTCAAGTTCGATGGCGACTACGTAGACGCCATCGTCATGTCCATCATCCGCTCCGACTGGGAATCCTGATATAAGAATTTCTTTGTATCGGGGGATATTCTTTTATGGATTCAGAATCAGGCTGACCCAGTGGTCCGGATCATCGGCGCGCGGGAGGCGCCGGACGTTGCATCTGACGTCGCTCGTCACCCCGGGTTGTCTCAGCCGAGGATTTCGGCGCGTTTCTTGACGGCGTTGACGTAATCGATGAGGGCCTGCTGCGTATCGGCCACGGCATTCCAGAGCACCCCCCGCAGCAGGCCAGTGAACTCTACATTCACGCGCAGGCGGGTCATGCCGCCCTCGGGGTCAAGCGTGAAGGTGCACAGACCGGTGAACAGACCCAGGGGCAGGCCCCCGGTCCAGGTCATCACCTCGCCTGGCATCTGCTGGACACGCAGCCGGACAACGCGGCTCCCACCTGTTCGGGTCCGGATTCTGATGGTGCCACCATTGCGCGGCTCGCCAGTGACATGCGTGATGCCGGACGCCCAAACGGCGTAGTTCCGGGCATCGGTGATGATGTCCCAGACGGTAGAGCCTCGGGCTTTGATCAGCGCCTCAGCCTCGACGCAATGCATAGAGCTACCGTATCCGGCGCATCCGGGGACGGCGCCAGAGGATTTGGGCACCCGCTTGGTGAACATCAGCTCACGAACCACGGCATAGTCAAAGGGGCCGGCCGCCACCACGACGATTCAGGCGGCGGCCGGCCCCATGCCCACGGCATCACCGATAACCGGACTGTCGATGCGGACGATCTCCAGTTCGGCCATGTCCAACAACCGGCGCCCGCCCGTGAGGTCATCCATGATCCAGAACAGCCCGTGGTCGGGTGCCCTCTCTGTGACCCGTCCATGGTGAACGAGGGCGCCCTTGTACCGGGCGTCGATTTCATCCCCGGCCGCCAGGTCATGGCAGGAGCTGACAATGGTCTTCTCATCTGTGGTCATGATCGGGTCCCTTCCGAGGCGTCCCATGCTTACAGAGTGCACGGCCAAGGTTGCAGAGAAGTTTCCGCCCCATGATTTCTTCGTGTTTTCGGCCTGTCACCGTCCGCTACATCCGTGGCGGCCCGCGCTGGCGTCGCGCCACCCACGACCGAAGACCAGGCGACACGCTGGCGTAACGTGGAAAGCCCCGAAGGTTCTGGCCTGGACGCCCCCTGGTCACTCCCTCAGGCCGATAATTGGTGTGGGCTGGCGGGTCATGCAGTGACGGTCCTGGGAGGTGTTGCGCGGAAGGACAACGAACCCTGCGATACCGGCCAGCGCTTACTGGCGCCGCCGGTTCAGCACAGCACGGTAAGCAAGCTGATGGACGCCGCAGGGTCCCGGGCGTCAAACTGACGTCATGGACGACACGGAAAAGCATCAAACCATCGTCAAGGTCACCGATCGGCTCGCCGTACGCTACCCGCACGCTCCCCGGCCTCTGATCGCCGGCATTGTCGCGGAGGAATACAAAATACTGGATGCAGGCCGCATCCGGACCTACATTCCGACCCCGGTAGAAAACAAAGCCCGGAACCGGCTCCGCGGCTTCATCACACAGACCGAAAACGCGTAGCAACCTGGCTTCGCGGTCAGAGGGAGTTTCAGCGAGGCCCTGGCCGCATAAGAAAGAGCGTGCCGAAATCCTCGGATAGCTTCCCGGATTGCGGGCCCGTCCGTGCCCGCCGGCCATTAGGCACCTTCTGAACCCGCGGAGGAACCGCGTCCAGCAGTCGAGATGCAGGCTCTGCTCAGGTGTAGCGACACGGAGTATCGGGCGCCTGCATGGTGCCTGCAGCCACCGCCCGGTCCCATGCCAGGGCCCATGATCGCTCAATGAACATTGGATGTCTTCGAGCTGCCTGCTGGCGCCCCCTCCGCGCACGACAGGAAACACCCTGGAATCCAAGGATTCCAGGGTGTTTTTTTGTGCTGCGGGACGGCCACGGGTGCGGCAGCAGCCTGGTCTGCCTGCACGCCGGAATCCTGGTCAGTCTGGTCGGTAATGTCTTCCATAGTGAACCTGCATGTGTGCGGCGCGCGCCGTGCCGCTACCCGGGCACTCGATATTCCTCAGCTGTGAGGTGCCAGAGGGTGCCGGTGGTGCTGACTATCAGTTTGTAGGTCCCCGGCGGCAAGGTGACGCCGATCGCCCCAGCGCCGCCCTTAACCAGGGAAAGGATGGTGAGGGCCGGTCCTTTCACGGGTTGGAGGTACACGACGGCCGGCCCGGTGAACGTGTACTCGACGTGGAGCTTGCCGGTGACGGTCACGACCGGCCCCGGGTGTTTCGTGGCGGAGGCTTCCGCGACGGTCACCCACTCTTTCATCGGCGGCGGGGCCGGGTTCAGCAGTGCTTTCAAGGCTGTGACGGTGGCGGTGACAGTTCCGGCGACGGGGGCCGCGGTGAAGCAGATCACCATACCCACGAAGGTGACGACCACGACAGCCGAGGCCAGGCGCAGGCGGCGGCGCAGGGAGTTGGTCCCGACCAACGGCATGGATGCACCGTCGGCGGCGTATTCTTTGGTGACCCGGAACAGGTCAATGAGCCACCAGATACCGGCCCCGCCGAGGGTCAACAGCTTCAGGGTGCCGGTGGCGGGCCTGCGGAGGTAGAACCGGTCCGCGCCGGTGAAACCCAGGAACAACGCCAGCAGCCACGCAGTCCGCAGAGATCGCCGCGGCGGCAGGTCGCGTTCGATGAAGAGCCCGTACTGCTCGGTGAGGGGCACATTGCCATTCTGGAACAGCCAGAACGGGATGTCCATGTCCCGGACCATCGTAGCCGCCCTGGCCCTGCTGCTGGGCCGCATACCCGCTGCTTTGCTATTGCGGCCCGGCCTCGGCCGGTTGTTCGGGTTCGGGCAGCGGATCGCGGCCGGACCACGTCTTGAGGACGGTCCAGGCCACGGCGGTGATCGGCACGGCAATCAGGGCTCCGACGATGCCTGCGAGCGTGGTGCCTGCCGCCAGGACGAGAAGGATGGCCAGCCCGTGGATGCTGAGCACTTTGCCCATCAGGACCGGCTGCAGGAAGTGGTGCTCGAGCTGGTTCACCCCGATCACGACGGCGGTGACGATGAGTGCCTGGATGGGGCCGTTGGAGATCAGTGCGACGGCGATGGCGAGGCTGCCCGCGACGGTGGCACCGACGATCGGGATGAATCCGCCCAGGAAGATGAACACGCCGAGCGGCAGGGCCAGCGGCACTCCCATGATGGCGAGGGCGATCCCGACGGTGAGACCGTCGATCGCGGCGACAATGGCGGTGCCGCGGACGTACGCGCCAAGGACAACGGTGCTGCGGTCCGCTGCCAGGCGTGCCTTGGCGCGGTGGTCGGCGGGAAGGAAGCCGATGAGGAAACTCCGGATCTCAGGCCCGTCCTTGAGGAAGAAAAACAGCGTCACGACCATCAACACGGCCCCGGTGAAAAGTTCCCCCACGGTGCGTGCCCCGATGATTGCTTCTGCACCGAAGGAGCTGGAGGTGAAGAACTCCCGCACCGAGTCGATGGCGGCGGTGATCTGTTGGTCGCTGACGGGGACGGGTCCGGTGTTGAGGAAAGTGTGCAGCTGGGCGACCCCGGCAGCAGCGCGGGCTGAGAGCTCTGCCCACTGGCCGGAGACCAGGACCACGATGCCGGTGATGATGCCGCCGACAACGGCGAGGATGGCCACGAAGGAGGCAAGGACTGCGAGGGCACGTGGCCACGAGCGCTGTGTGAGCCAGCGGACCAGCGGGGAGATTGCGGCGGCCAGGATGGCGGCAATCAGCACCGGGATGATGACGAGCGGAACGCGGGTTGCGGTCCAGATGATCGCCCACGCGAGGGCTGCCACCGTGAGGGCCTGGACGGAGCGGATGCTGGCGCGGCCGAGTCCGTCCGACCATATGGCCGCAATACCGGTCCGGAGTTCGGTCATAGGGGTCTCTCTTTCGAGGCGCTGAGGTGTCGCGACTAGTCCCAGCGCAGGGGTTTCGGCCTGGACTCTTGCCACACCTCGTAGAACCGCGCGCGGGCTTGATCGCCGCGTAGTTGCTCCAACGCATGGAGGCGCCCGTAGCTGAATCCGCTGCCTCCGCCGGCCTCGGATTGCGCCGCGAGTGTGAGCAGGGTTTCCCGGGTGACGACGCTGTCCTGGAAGTCTCCGAGTATTTCCTGGATGCCCTCCGCGGCCCGGGCAAGGGCAATTGCTTGCTTGTCGAAGATAGGGGAAGCCGCCTCCGCGGCATAACGCAGCCGCTTGGCGCTCTTTCGAACTTCATGCAGTGCGGCATCCTGGGGCCCGCGTCCGGTGGCAACATCGACGGCGCGGACCGCTGCCTTCAGGCGCTTTTGCTCGTCCGAGACGAGCCGGCCAACAGTCGGCAGCGCTTCCTTCGACGCTGATGGGCTGAGCGGAGGTGCGGCAAGGAACGCATCGAGGGAATCGAGGAGACGGAAGTACCGGTCGCTGTCCAGCGCCGCCAAGCCTGCGGCACGGCTCTGTTGCTGGATGGCGCCGAGGTGCTCTTCGATTTCCTGCGCAACTGGACCGATCAACATCTCCGGCGGCTCTGCGCTGATCATGTCCTTCAGCCTGGCGCGGATGACCTCGGTGTCCCGGGCCTGGCCCACAGCGCCGGCGAGCCACTGCAGTTCCGCCCGCAGGACCTTGGCCAACGCCTTATCTGTGAGCTTCCGGAACGTCGCCAACGCTGACCGTAGCCGGCGCGCGGCCACCCGGAGTTGATGCACGGCATCGGGCGCATCGACTCTGACTCCGGAGTCATGCAACTTCAGGGCGCGTATCTGTTGGAACATGTAGGACAGTGCCATGTCCGAAGCCGGACCGTGCGGGCTCGGCTTTGGAGCCGCAGCGGGATCACCCGGATAGTTAGATCCGAGCGCCCTGGCCAGCTTGGACGGCAGGGAGGATACGGGGACGCCGTCAGCTGCGAGCAGCGTGTCGGCGTCCTGGAGTAGTTGTCGGGGACCGTCGGCGAGTTCAATTTCCCACTCCCGCCACCGCGAAGGTTCCGCCGTGATCAACAGGGATTGCGCCTCGACGTGGTCGTCGCTGAACTGGGCCAGGATTGCACCGTCGGCGGCGTACAAGGGAGTCGAGCTCCGGCTGGTCTTGACGCGTGCCACAGGCACCAGCACGTCGCTGCGGGTGTGAACGAGAACTAACTGGCGCAAACGCTCCGGTACGGCATCCTGATCGCCTCCAAGCGGCTCCCCTATCTCCCGCCGCTCCCCCACGGTGACTGGGAGTTTGAGGTGCCAGCCTGCATCCGGTCCGCCGGACCGCCGGCGCAGGGTGATCCGCCGGGCGGCCAGCGCCAGTGCCTCGGTATCAAAGTAGACGGCGTCCAGCTGGTCGTTTACGGGCTGTCCGACGCGATCCACCCCTTGGATTGATCCCAGTCGCGGGAGGGCGTCGGATTCCGAAGGGCTGTACTTGTGTTCCACCTCAATGACTTCGGAACCGGCCATGCTCCATTCTAGGAAACCGGAATGCCCGCTCGCCTGTGCCCAAAGCCCCCAATCGCCGGAACCTGGCGCGGAGGCTGCGGTGGCCCGGGTGCACTTGGCGAAGCTCCGGTCAAATAGCGGTTGACCGGAGCTTCGGGACCATTATGGGCAGTGCTTCCTGTGTATTGGCCGGGAGAGGCCGCCCGCCGCTACCGGTTGAGCATGTCGCTCATGACGGGCGCCTTGCGGACGTTGTCGGTCAGCGGCGTCAGCCCCCAGACGTCCTCGATGGTGTGCAGCAAGGAGTAGTGCGAGTAGGCGGTCTTGGAGGTGAAGCCCTTCCGAGCCGCCGTACCAGCAAAAACTGTGGCTACCCGGTTGTCATCGTCGCTTCCTTCATCCCACGTGACCACCAGCAGTGAGTTCTGCGTCGTGAAGGCCTGCGATCCAAGGATCTTGGGCACCTCCCGGGACAGCCAGTCGTCCCCGGTGTTGATCGGACAGTTGTGCGTATCGTTGCACATGTTGGGACTGATGAAGACGTAGTTCGGCGTTGTGGACGCCGACTGGAGGTCCTGGTCCAGCCGGCGGAACGGCACGACGTGGTCCGCGCACGCGGCCTTGTCCCCTGTCACGGCGGGGTAGTACATGAACGGATTGTGCTTCACCGCGTACGCGCCGGAATTCTTCGCGGCACAGGGCGTGGGCATGCTCTCGGCGTACATTTTCCAGGACCTTCCGGTTTGGGTGACCTCATCGGCGATGGACCTCACATCTGCCGTGCAGGACCTCGGTTTGCAGTCGCTGGTAATCCCCGCGTTCGTTCCGCTCGTCAAGGCCAGATAGTTGGGCAGGCTCGGGTGCATGATCGCCTGGTAGTTGGCGGCCAGTGAGAATTCCGCCGCCAGCTTGTTGAAGTAGCCTGCTTCGCTGGCGCCGAGGATCTCCGAGGCCGCTTTGTTTTCCAGGACGATGATCACAATGTGCTCGACGCCGGCTTTGCCCGGCTGTACTGGGGCCGGGTGGGGCGCCGGCTGTGCGAAGTAAGGGGAAGGTGGTGGAGTCTCGGCGGGAGGCGTGCCCTGGCCAGAGGGCCCGGGCGGGGATTCGGAAGGCGTAGATTGGGTAGGCGTGGATTGGGATGGCGCAGGCGGGCCGGCCTGGAAGGGCTGCACCGGGGTGCAACCCACCAGCAATATCCCCAGCGCCCAAACGCCGGCCAGGGAGCCTCGGCCGATCCGCGTCATCGGACCATGCTAGCGGCCTATATCGGCACGGCCAATGCTGTTCGCGGGCCCGGCCTCAGGCCCGGCTCAGGTCCGGCTCAGGTCCGGCTCAGGCTCAGGGATGGAGCGCAGTCCGGACGGTGCCCAGCAGGGAGAGGAACCGCTCATTGCCCGGCAGGTCATCGATCAGTACCACGCCCTCGGGAGCGGCCAGGGGGATGCGCCAGTTCGGATACTGGGTGCTGGTGCCCGGCTGGTTCTGGGTCCGGGTCTCCCCCACGGCGTCGACGAGCGCCACCCCCAGCAGCGCGGACGGGGCCAGTGCCGTGTAGGCGTACAGCGCCTCCACCGTCGTCCGGACGTCATTGCCACCGGTGTCCGTCAACAGGCCGCGTGCCCGGACTTGGGCCAGCACTGCCTCCTGCTCGGCCGCGGCCTCGGCGCGTTCTTCAGCCACGGGGCGCCGCAATAGCCCGAGCGATTCCCGCAAAGTGACGTGTTCACCGGCAAGGTAACCCGCTGTCGGGGGCAGATCGTGGGTGTTGACGCTGGTCAGGCATTGCTGGCGGTAGTGCTCCGGCGGGATCGGGCCGTCGGCGTCGTGTTCGAACCAGAGAATCGATGTGCCGAAGATTCCCCGCTCGGCCAGGTAGCCGCGGACCCACGGTTCGAACACGCCCAGGTCTTCGCCAATCACGATCGCCCCCGCCCGTTGCGCCTCGAGGGCCAGGATGCCGATGAGGGCCTCGTAGTCGTAGTGCACGTAGGTGCCGCTCTCCGGGCCGGCGCCCTCGGGGATCCACCACAACCGGAACAAGCCGAGGATATGGTCCACGCGGATCCCGCCGGCGTGCCGCAGCACGGTCCGGAGCATGTCCCGGTAGGCGGCGTAGCCGGAATCTGCGAGCCGGCCCGGATGCCACGGCGGCTGGGACCAATTCTGGCCCAGCTGGTTGAACATGTCCGGAGGTGCGCCCACCGTGACACCCCGGGCGAGAACGCCGGACAGCGACCAAGAGTCGGCACCACCAGGTTTCACGCCAACGGCGAGGTCATGGACGACGCCGATCCCCATCCCCGCCTGACGGGCGGAACGCTGTGCCGCCTCGAGCTGCTGGTCGCAGAGCCACTGGAGCCAGCGGTGGAATTCGATCCGGGGCGCGAGCATCTGCCGCTGCTCGACACAGTACGGCGACGCCGGGGTTGCTGCCTCTCCGCTCCATTCCGGCGCCGACGGCGGCAGCCGTTCGGCGAGCGCACACCACAGCGCAAAGTCCTCGAGTCCCTGCCCGTGCTCGGCGCAGAAGTCCGCGAACTCCCGGGTCCGCGCCGGGCCGCGGCGGACGGCAAAGACGAGTTCCAGGGCTGCGAGCTTCGCCGCGTAGCTGGCGTTGCGGTCCAGGAGGTCCCGGGACCGGTTGGCCGCCTGCAGACCTTCGGCCAGGCGTGCTACCTCGGCCCGGCCGGCAGCGTCCAGGTAGCCATATTCCGGGATTTCCTCCACCCGCAGGTAGAGCGGGTTGAAAAAGCGCCGCGTGGCGGGCAGGTACGGGGAGTCTTCGACCGGCGGCACTGGTTCGGCGGCATGCAGCGGGTTGACCAGCACAAAGCCGGCCCCCTGCTCGCCGGCAACCGCGGCGAGGTCGCCGAGATCTGCAAAGTCACCAATCCCCCAGGACCGGGAGGAGCGCACGGAGTACAGCTGGGCCGTCAGCCCCCAGGTGCGGCGTCCCGCGAGGGGGGCGGGGGTCCGGAGCTGGTCAGGCGTCACCACCAGCGGGCACTGCGCCAAGGTGCCGTCGGTGTCGGCGTTTATGGTGTGCCAGCCGAGGCTGAGGTCGCCGGGGATGGCGAACGTGGCACGCCCTGTGAGGACGCCGTCGACGTGAACCGGCTGGTCCCAGTTCTCCCGTTGGGCAGCCTCGAGTCTGCTGCCGTCCTCGGCGTCGATCCAGACGCGGACCTCGCTTCCGTGCCGGACGTGGACATCCACGTGGGTCTCCCGCCCCTCCCTCACTACAAGAACCGGGGGGAGGATGCGCCGCCACGGTGCCAGCCGGGACTCTGCCAAGGAGCGTTGTTGCTCTTGGGGCCCGTTGGCGGGGACCCCGAGGGCCGCCAGTACGCCCCGCAGTGTTCCGGCGGCCACGGAGCGCTCTACTCCGTCCCAGCCCCAGTAGCTCGTGTCGACGCCATAGGCCGCGGCGAGTTCACGCAGCAATGCTTCGGCCGTATCAGTGTCCCCGGCGTGCCCGGCAATTCCGGGTGTCGCGGCGTATTCGGGGTTCTCGGTCTTTTCGGGGCTTGCGGGGCTTGCGGTGTTCTCGGGGTGCGTCTGGTCCGCCATGCGCCCACTCTAGACGCTGCCTCCCGCCCGGCGCCCTCTCCGTGGATTTGGGATTCACCTACCAGTTCTTCGAGTCGGCTGACGCTACTGACACGGCCCCGGGTTCGGACGGGCCTATGGGCCCGTTTAGACGCCGCCACGGCGTCCGCGCTAGCCTTGCACTCTATGGTTGACGTCGAACGGTTCCGGATCCTGCTGCAAGAGGAACGTCAGCGGAAACTTGCCCTCCTTCCCGCTCTCCGCGCGGACATCACCTCGGTCAATGCCGCCCGCCGGGACTCCAATGTCGACGACGAACACGACCCCGAGGGCACCACGATCGCCTTCGAACTATCCCAGGCCTCCGCGCTCCTGGAACAGAGCAGGGCTTCCCTGGCGCAGATCGATGCTGCCCTTGCCCGGATGGACGAGGGCACCTACGGGTTCTGCGGGGTGTGCGGCGCCCCGATCCCCGAGGGCCGGCTGGAGGCCAGGCCCTGGACCGCGTACTGCATCGAACACGCCTCGGGCCGGGCATGATCCGGCTCGGCCTGCCGGCGGAACCGAACCTCGCCCTGACGTGGTGGGAGCGGATCGTTGCCGGATTCACGCACGCCTCCAGCCCGCACGTGACCGGCACCGAGCTCGTTGCGGTGATCCTGCTGGCTGTTGCCGTGTCCCTGCCTCGCCTGTCCTGGCGCTACTTTGGCCTGCTCGCCACCGTGACCCACGAACTCGGCCACGCGTTTGCGGCCCTCACCACCGGCCAGCGGCTCGGCGGCATCCGGCTGGGCCTGGACCACTCCGGCACCACCACGACCTACAGCAAGAGCCGCCTGTCCGCCGCCTGGTCAACCTTCTGGGGTTACCCCGTGCCCGCCGTCGTTGGGGCGGTCATGGTCTGGTGCGGTTTCAACGGCTGGGGTCCGGCCGCAATGTCGGTGGGCACCCTGATCCTCCTGGCCTCATTCCTGTTCCTCCGCAACGGCGTCGGCCTGCTCATCACCGCGGCCGCCGTGCTGGCCTCGGCGCTGCTGGTGCTCTTTGTGCCGCCGGTGTTCAACGGACATGTGATGATCGTGCTGGGCCTGGCCCTCCTGGTCGCCGCCGTCAGGGACCTCGGCAAATTGGCAAACGTCCATCTGCGGCACCGTGACAGGCTCCCGACGTCGGACGCCTATCTGTTGGCCCGGGCCACCTCCGTACCGGCCGCGGTGTGGATTGCCCTCTTCGCCGCGGTGGTGGCCGGCGCCTGGTGGTTTGCCTGGCAGCCGATGGCGCCGGTGTTCACGGCACTGTAGTTCACAACAGCGTTCGGACCGTTCAATGCCCGGCCTTAGGCTGGGACCATGAGCCTGACTACGCACACCGACGATCCGGGATTCAGCACCAAGGGCGCCTACGTGACCGGCGGCGAGGAATTCACCCGGGACACCAACTACATTGAGGACCGGATCACCCGGGACGGCGGCGCGGGCAGCAATGGCGAGCCCGGCTGGCCGGTGGAACCTGGCCGTTACCGCCTCATCGCGGCGCGGGCCTGCCCGTGGGCCAACCGCACGGTGATCGTGCGGCGGCTGCTCGGCCTGGAAGAGGTCATCTCCCTCGGCCAGCCCGGTCCCACCCACGACGCCCGGTCCTGGACTTTCGACCTCGACCCGGACGGCAGGGATCCCGTCCTCGGCATTGAACGCATCCAGGACGCCTACTTCCGCCGCTTTCCGGACTACCCCCGCGGGATTACCGTCCCGGCGATCGTGGACGTTCCCACCGGGCAGGTCGTCACGAACGACTTCGCCCAGATCACGCTCGACTTTTCCACGGAATGGGCGCAGTATCACCGGGCCGGCGCGCCGGAGCTGTACCCGGAACACCTGAGGGAAGAAATCGACGCCGTCAACAAGCGCGTCTTCACTGAGGTGAACAACGGCGTCTACCGGTGCGGCTTTGCCGGTTCCCAAGAGGCCTACAACGCCGCCTATGACCGGCTCTGGACGGCCCTGGACTGGCTCGAGGACCGCCTTAACGGCCAACGCTACTTGGTGGGCAACACCATCACGGAGGCAGATGTCCGCCTGTTCACCACGCTGGCCCGCTTCGACGCCGTGTACCACGGCCACTTCAAGTGCAACCGGCAAAAGCTCAGCGAGATGCCGGTCCTGTGGGCCTACGCGCGCGACTTATTCCAGACGCCCGGATTCGGTGACACCACCGACTTCGTGCAGATCAAGCAGCACTACTACATCGTTCATGAGGACATCAATCCCACCGGAGTCATCCCGCGCGGACCGGAACTGGGCAACTGGCTCTCGGAACACGGCCGCGCTGCGCTGGGCGGGCGGCCGTTCGGCGACGGCACGCCTCCCGGACCGGTCCGGGCCGGTGAAGAGGTCGCCGCGGGACAGGGCGCGGCCTGATGCCGGCAGCGGCCGGCGCGGCGGCGGGGTGGGGCATGGCGACCACATCCATGGAGACAGCGTCTGTGGCGACACCAGCGCAGTCCGCCTCGGCTGGCCTTGCCACGCCCGAATTCGTGCGAGTACGTGAGCTCTTCGACTCCTTCCTTTCCGATGATCCCGGCTACAGCGCGCAACTGTCCGTCTTCCACCGCGGCACCAAGGTGGTGGACCTTAGCGGCGGCCCGGGGTTCGCGCCTGGCGACATCACGGGCACTTATTCCTGTTCCAAAGGAGTCGCCGCGTTCGTCATCGCCCTCCTCGTCCAGGACGGCCGCCTCGACCTCGACCGGACCGTCGCGTCCTACTGGCCCGAGTTCGGCGTCCACGGCAAGGACCGGCTCACTGTGCGGCAGGCCCTTTCCCATCAGGCGGGCCTGCCCGGCGTCGTCGGCGGGTTTCCCTTGGCGGAATTTACGACGTCTGCCGCGGCACGGCGTCTGGCGGCGTCGGCGCCACTGTGGCGCCCGGGCACGGCATTCGGCTACCACGCATTGACCATCGGGATCCTGATGGAGGAGCTCTGCCGCCGCGCCTCGGGGATGCCGCTCCAGGGGCTCTACGACGAGCACATCCGCCGCCCGTGGGGCATCGACTTCTTCCTTGGCCTGCCCGAGGACCAGGAACCGCGGTACCGCGAGGTGCTCTACGATCCGGACCCGGCCCAGCCGTGGCTGGATCCGCTCAGCCTCAACGGCCTCAACAGCAACGCGCCGGTCAGCACCATCATGGAACTGCCCAACCATCGCGCCGTGCGCGCCTCGGGAATGAGCAGCGCCGGTGGTGTGGGGTCGGCCGAAGGGCTGGCCCGGCTCTACGCCGCCGCCACAACGGGGGTGGACGGCAGTCCCGCGTTCCTGAGTTCGGCCACCATCGATCTCATGGCCGCGGAGCAGGTCTGGGGACTGGACCGTTGCTCCGGCTCGGACAACGCCTTTGCCGTGGTGTTCATTAAGCCCCAGCCGGGGCGGGACTTCGGCAGCCATCTGGCGTTCGGACACGAGGGCGCCAACGGTGCCCTGGGCTTCGCGGATCCCGGCTACGGCCTCGGGTTCGGCTATGTACCCCGCCGCAGCGAAGAGGGCAGGACCGGGGGCCGGGCCCAGCGGCTGTCCGCGGCGGTGCGGCAGGCCGCCCACGCCGCGTCCTGACCGGCGTCGATTCGGGCCGGTCAGCGCCGGAGCCGGTTCGTCCACTTGTAGCAGCAACCTCCGAGCCCTAGGGTGAGCCGGGATGGCCACTCCAGAAAAGACAATCGACAGCCCGCCCTCCCTGCTGCACAGATGGGCGCGCGCCGCGGGCAGCGCAGTCGCCGCCGCGGTGCTGTGGCCGCGCCTCCAGCTGGCCCTGAAGGCGGGGCTGGCGGCGGGTATCGCCTTCGCGATCGCCCCCTTCATGCCGGGCTCCGCGGCAGAATATCCGTACTACGCCCCGCTTGGCGCCTTGGTGGCCATGTACGAGAACGTGGCCGGTTCCATGCGCCAGGGCGTACAGACGCTCGTCGGCCTGGCGATCGGCGTGGGTCTTGCGTTCATGCTGTTCAGCCTCGGCTCGCCGTCTCCCTGGACTGTCGCAGTGGTCATGGGCCTGGGCGTTATTCTTGCCGGCCTGCCCAAGATTGGTTCGGGCCGGGACTGGATCCCGACGGCGGCGCTCCTAGTCCTGCTGGTCGGCGGCCATAATCCGGACACGTTCTCCTTCGGGTACCTCTTCCAGATGGGCGTCGGCGTCACGGTGGGCATCATCGTGAACCTGCTGGTGTTCCCGCCGCTGCACTTCCGGGCCGCGGCCCTGAGTATCGCCGAACTGCGCCAGGCACTCGCCCAGCAGCTCTGGGACATGGGCAAGGCCCTCAAGGAAAGCTGGCCGCCGGAACATCAGGACTGGTCCCGCCGTTCGGAGGCGCTCGCAGCGCACGCACGCTCCGTGCGCTTCGCCGTCGAGAAGGCCGATGCGAGCCGGCGGGCCAATCCCCGCCGCCACCTGCACCCGCGCGACATGGAGCTCGACTACCGGAACCTGCGGGACCTCGAACGGCTGACCTTCCACGTCCAGGACGTGACCCAGGTGCTCTCGGACGTGATCTGGGCCGAGGACACCCCCTTCGTTGTCCCCGACGCGTACGCGGCGCCCCTCGGGGACGCCATGGCTTCCGTCGGCGACGTGCTGCGTGCCCTGGAGGAGGAACAGCAGGACCGCCAGGCCGAGCTGGCCCGCTCCGCCGACGCGGAAATCAGCGAGCTGACCGCCCGGCTTGCCACCGAACAGCACAGCAAGGACGCCCCGAGCGCGGTGGAATCCATCCTCGTGAGCCTCCACCGCATGCTGCGGGTGGCCACCCCCGGCCGGCCGGAGGCACAACAGGCCAACACGTCCGCAGGCTGAATTGTCCGGCCCTGCTACGGCAACGCCGTAACCGACCCGGTGAAGTGCCGGCGCCCGGACAGCGGGTTCCACGCCACATAGTCGGAGCGCTGCCAGGCGCCGCCGTCGGCCTGTACCGTGCTGATGTCCAGCGCCACACGGGCCGGCAGGAACACGGGGGCTTCGAACGCCACGTCCCAGCGGAACGAGTCCCCCCGGACGGCGCCGACGTCGGCCAGCGCCCGCGACGCCAGGTACATGCCGTGGGCAAGGGAACGGCGCATGCCCAGTGCCTTAGCGGTGAGCACGCTGAGGTGGATGGGGTTGAAGTCGCCGGACACAGCGGCGTAGGCGCGCCCCGTGTCCACGCCCAGCTGCCACAGGGCCGTGGGATCCGGCACAGCGAACGGCGGCGGCGTCACGGGCACCGAGGGCTTGTCGATCCCGGGCAGGAACACCCCCTTGGCCAGGTAGGTCGAGACCCCGCGCCAGCGGACTTCTTCTTGCCCGACGGCGGCTTGCCCGGCGGCACGGACCTCGGCCACGACATCGAGCTGCGTGCCGGCCCGGTGCCCGCGCAGGTTCTCCACCCGGGCCCGAATATCGAGGGCCTGAGTGAACAGGACCGGCGCGGACTGCACCACCTTGTTGCTCAGGTGGATCATGCCCAGCAAGGGCAATGGAAAATCATCCCGGTTCATCACGCTCATGGCCAGTGGAAACGCCAGGGCATGGATAAAGCCGGCCGGTAGAACATCGCTCGCACTCTCGCCGATCAGGTGCTGGTAGGCCGTCAGGTTCGCGACGCCGGCCTTCACGCTACGCACCTCGTGGGTGTAGTCCGGCAGTTCGGTGCCGCCGTGGGTGCCCAGGACCCGGCGCCGTGCCGCCGCGGCCGCGGCGTTGACATAGAGCTTGGACAGCGCCGGCATCTCGCCCAAGATGACGGTCTGTGAACCGCTCACGCGCCCACCAGGTTCTGCCCGCAGACGCGCAGCACCTCGCCGGAAATCCCGCCCGCGGCGTCGCTGGCCAGGAACGCGATGGCCTCGGCGACGTCGCCCGGCTGGCCGCCCTGTTGCAACGAATTGAGCCGGCGCGCCACTTCGCGGGTGGCGAAGGGGATCCTGGCGGTCATCTCCGTTTCGATGAAGCCCGGAGCGACGGCGTTGATGGACCCGCCGCGCTCGCCGATCAGCGGCGCCGTGGCACGGACCATGCCGATCACGCCGGCCTTGGACGCGGCATAGTTGGTTTGGCCGCGGTTTCCGGCGATGCCGCTGGTGGAGGCCACGGACACGATCCGGGGCGAGTCGCGGAACTGCTCCGAGGCCAGCAGGGCCTCATTGATCCGCAGTTGCGCGGCGATGTTGACGGCGATCACGGAGTTCCAGCGGCCCGCGTCCATGTTGGCCAGGAGCTTGTCACGGGTGATCCCGGCGTTGTGGATCACGATGTCCAGCCGGCCGTGCCGAGCCGCGGCGTGGTCGATAATCCGTTGGCCGGCATCGATGCGGCTGATGTCCAGCTGCAGGGCCGTCCCGTGGACCTCGTTGGCCACCTCCGCCAGGTGGTCTCCGGCCGCCGGGATGTCGACGAGGATGAGGGTGGCACCGTCGCGGTACAGGGTGCGGGCGATCGCAGCCCCGATTCCCCGGGCGGCGCCGGTCACCACGGCCACCTTGCCGGCCAGCGGCTTCTCGACGTCCTCGGGAAGCTGACCGGCGCCGGAGCTGACGGTCAGGAACTGCCCGTCCACGAACGCCGAGCGGCCCGACAGGAAGAACCTCAACGCCCCCAGTGTTCCGGGGCTGGTGGTCCGGGCGCCGTCCGCGAGCACGATGCCGTTGCCCGTGGCGCCGGCCCGGAGTTCCTTCGCCAGTGACCGCAGGAGGCCGTCCACGCCCTGCCGGGCCGCTGCCGCTGCCGGCTCCGTCGCGGAGTCTGCCGTGCGGGACATGGTGATGACGCGGCCGTTCGGGGCGAGATCGCGCAGCGAGGTGGCGGCGCTGAGGACCGGTTTTTCGAGGTCGCCGGGGTGGGCCAGTTCGTCCAGCACCAGGATGATGGCGCCCAGCTTCTCCTTGGGTATCGCGTGGCGGCGGACGTCGAGGTTCCAGGCCAGGAGTGTGGCGGCGAGCTCGTCCGCGCCTCCGGTTGATCCCTGGACCAGGACCGGTCCGTCGATGAGGGGGCGGCCGGGCTGGTACCGCCGGAGGGCCACCGGCTGCGGGAGGCCGAGTCGCTTGGCAATGTCCCTGCCGAGTCCGTGGCTGACGAACTGGGTGTACTTGTCGCTCATCCGATTCCCCTTACAGTGCTTCAAGAATTGCGACGACGCCCTGGCCGCCGGCGGCGCAAATGGACACAAGCCCGCGGGCCGGGCGCCCGTTGACCTGGCCTTGGGTGTGCAGCATTTTGGCCAGCGACGCCACGATTCGGCCGCCCGTGGCAGCAAACGGGTGTCCGGCGGCAAGAGAAGAGCCGTTGACGTTCAGTTTGGTGGGATCGATGCTGCCGAAGGCGCCGTCCAGGCCAAGGCGGGTGCGGCCGAATTCCTCGTCCTCCCAAGCGGCTAGGGTGCTCAGCACCGTGCCGGCGAAGGCCTCGTGGATCTCGAAGAAGTCGAAGTCGGCGAGGGTGAGATTGTGGCGTGCGAGCAGCCGGGGCACCGCGAATGCCGGCGCCATGAGCAGCCCGTCCTTGCCGTGGACAAAGTCGACGGCGGCCGCCTCGCCGTCTACGACCGTGGCGAGCTTGGGGAGGTCGTGGGCGTCGGCCCATTCCTCGGACGCGAGCAGCACGGTGGAGGCGCCATCGGTCAGCGGGGTGGAGTTGCCGGCCGTCATGGTCGCTTCCGCGCCCAGGTTCTTGCCGAAGACGGGCTTGAGCGTGGCCAGTTTCTCCAGGCTCGTATCGGCTCGCAGGTTGGAGTCGCGGCTCAGTCCCCGGTAGGGGGTCAGGAGGTCGTCGAAGAAGCCGGCGTCGTAGGCCGCGGCAAGATTGCGGTGGCTGTTGAAGGCGAGCTCATCCTGGGCCTCGCGGGTGATCTTCCACTGCGCGGTGGTCAGCGCCTGGTGCTCGCCCATGGACAGTCCGGTGCGCGGCTCCCCCGTGTTCGGTGCATCGGGGGCGAGATCCTTGGGCCGGAGCCGGCTGAGGACCTGCAGCTTCCGGGACACCGTCTTGGCGCGGTTGAGGTCAAGGAGCACCTCGCGGAGTCCCTCGCTGACGGCGATGGGGGCGTCAGAGGCGGAGTCGACGCCGGCTGCGATCGCCGAATCGATCTGGCCCAGCTTGATTTTGTTCGCCAGGCCGAGCACCGTTTCGAGGCCGGTGGCGCAGGCCTGCTGGAGGTCGTACGCCGGGGTCTCGGCAGAGAGGGCCGAGCCCAGCACGGCCTCCCGGGTGAGGTTGAAGTCGCGGGAGTGCTTGAGGACGGCCCCGGCCGCGACTTCCCCGATTCGCTCGTCCTGAAGGCCGAAGCGGGCGATCAGTCCGTCCAGGGCGGCGGTGAGCATGTCCTGGTTGGAGGACTTGGTGTACGCGCCGCCGGTCCGGGCGAAGGGGATGCGGTTGCCGCCCACGACCACGGCCTTGCGGAGTTGCGTCGAGGTTGCGCCGACGGCCAGCGTCTTACCTGCGGCCGCTCCTGCAGCGGATGTTGCGGCGGTTGATGCGGCTGCTGGTTGGGGGCGGGGCACTGACGGTCCGTTGACGGACATGGGCTGTCTCCTTCGATCAAAGCGATTACCGATACCCAGCGTACCTGATACGCTGGGTATCGTGAACATCCCCAACGACACCTCGCCCGCCGGGCAGGCCGCCGTCGACGGCCGGGCCTCCCGCTGGCAGTCCCACCGCGAGGAACGGCGGCGGGAGCTCATCAAGTCGGCCCGGAGGGCGGTGCACGCCCTTGGCAGTGACGCGTCGATGGAGGACATTGCCGCGGCCGCGGGAACCTCAAAGTCCGTTTTCTACCGCTATTTTGGCGACAAGGCCGGACTCCAGCAGGCCGTGGGCGAAGTGGTCCTGAGCCAGATGCAGCGGCGCATCCAGGAGGCGGCCCAGGGCGCCCAGACGCCGCGCGAAGGCCTGTTCGCCATGGTGTCCGCGTACCTGCAGATGGCCGAGACCAGCCCGAATGTTTACACCTTTGTCACGCGCCACGCCCCCGGCGACGCGGATACCGCCAGCCCGTCCATCTCCACGGCCGGCGCGTTGAGCCATTTCTTCGCCGCCATCAGCGACATGATTGCCCGGCCCATGCGCAGCCATCTGGGCGGCGGCCAGGACAAGGAAGCCGTGATCGGCTACTGGCCCAATGCCGCGATCGGCCTGGTGCGGAACGCCGGAGAACAGTGGCTCGCCAGCCCGCCGGGACCCGCCAAGCCGGACCAGGAAGCCATGGCGCGGCAGATCACGGACTGGCTCTGCTTCGGAATCGCCCGCGAACTGCAGTCACCGGCAGCCTCGTCACCGGCGGATCCGCCGGGCCAGGGCACGCCGTAGCAGCGGCACCCGGGCCCACGCCTACGAACTGAATTGTCAGCACTAGAGATTGTCAGAACCACAGAAGGAAACGACATGACTGAACTAGCCGACCGCACCCCCGGCACCGCACCTCGCCGCACCACGACGCCGGCAGCGACCAAAACAGGCGGGCGTTCCGGCGCCCAACCGGGCTCCGCTGAGGCGCCCGCCGTCGACGTCGCGGCCCTTGGCGAACAACTGCTCGGCAAGTGGGCCGATATCCGGCTGAAGTCCAGGGGCCTCGCCGGCCGCCCGGAACTGCACAAGATCGAGGGCCTGACCCACACCGAGCACCGCCAACGCGCGTTTGGACAGCTCAGGATCCTGGTGGACAACGGCGCTGTACACCGCGCATTCCCGCAGTCCGTGGGCGGCTCGGATGATCACGGCGGGAACGTGGCCGGGTTCCAGGAGCTGGTCATCGCCGACCCGTCGCTGCAGATCAAGGCCGGCGTCCAGTGGGGACTGTTTGGCTCCGCGGTGAACCACCTCGGCACCGCCGAACACCACCAGAAGTGGCTGCCCGGCATCATGAGCCTGGACATCCCGGGCTGCTTCGCCATGACCGAGACCGGGCACGGTTCGGATGTGGCCAGCATTGCCACCACCGCCACCTACGACCCCGCGTCCGGGGAGTTCGTGGTCCACACCCCGTTCCGGGCCGCGTGGAAAGACTACATCGGCAACGCCGCCACCGATGGCCTGGCCGCCGTGGTGTTCGCCCAGCTGGTGACCAAGGGCGTCAGCCACGGTGTGCACGCGTTCTACATGGACCTCCGGGACCCCGAGACCAAGGATTTCCTGCCGGGCATCGGCGGCGAGGACGACGGCGTCAAGGGCGGCCTGAACGGCATTGACAACGGCCGGCTCCACTTCACGAACGTCCGGATCCCCCGCACGAACCTCCTGAACCGCTACGGCGACGTCGACCCTGAGGGCAACTACACCTCCCCCATCGCCAGTCCGGGCCGCCGCTTCTTCACCATGCTCGGCACGCTGGTCCAGGGCCGGGTCTCCCTCGACGGCGCCGCCGTGACGGCGTCGAAACTGGCCCTGAAAACCGCCATCCAGTACGCCACCGAACGCCGGCAGTTCAATGCCTCCTCCCAGACCGATGAAGAAGTCCTGCTGGACTACCAGCGGCACCAGCGCCGGCTCTTCACCCGGCTGGCCACCACGTACGCCGCGAGCTTCGCCAGCGAGCAGCTGCTGCAGAAATTCGACGACGTCTTCTCCGGCCGTCACGACACCGACCAGGACCGGCAGGACCTGGAGACCCTGGCAGCGGCACTCAAGCCGCTCAGCACCTGGCACGCACTCGATACCCTGCAGGAATGCCGCGAGGCCTGCGGCGGCGCCGGATTCCTGATCGAGAACCGTTTCGCCTCGCTCCGCGCCGACCTGGACGTGTACGCCACTTTCGAAGGCGACAACACGGTCCTGCTGCAGCTGGTCGCCAAGCGCCTTCTGGCCGACTACGCCAAGGAATTCCGCACCGTGAACTTCGGCGTGCTGGCCCGCTACGTCGTGGGCCAGGCCACCGGTGTCGCGATCCACCGCACCGGACTGCGCGGCGTCGCCCAGTTCGTGGCTGACTCCGGATCAGTGCAGAAAGCGGCCCTGGCGATCAAGGACGAGGCAAGCCAGCGGACCCTGCTGACGGACCGCGTCCAGACCATGGTCGCGGAGGTGGCCACGGCCCTCAAGGGCGCGAACAGGCTCCCGCAGCAGCAGGGCGCCGCCTTGTTCAACGCGCACCAGCACGAACTCATCGAAGCCGCCCAGGCCCATGCGGAGTTGCTGCAGTGGGAGGCCTTTACGGAGGCCCTCGGGAAAGTGACAGACCCGGGCACGCACAAGGTCCTGACGTGGCTGCGTGATCTCTTCGGCCTGTCCCTCATCGAGAAGAACCTGTCCTGGTACCTCATGAACGGCCGGCTGTCGATGCAGCGCGGACGCACCGTGGGCGAATACATCAACCGCCTGCTCGTGAAGATCCGCCCGCACGCCGTTGACCTGGTGGACGCCTTCGGTTACGGGCCGGAGCACCTCCGCGCGGAGATCTCCACCGGCGCGGAGAAGGCGCGCCAGGACGAGGCCCGGGATTATTTCCGGAAGCAGCGCGCCAGCGGCCAGGCACCCCTGGATGAAAGGATCCTGCTCGCCCGCGCGGCCCACGACACAAAAACCCACGGCACAAAAGCCGGCGGCACAAAAGCCGGCGGCACAAAAGCCGGCGGCGCCTGACCCAGCCGGAGCATGACGACGGCGCCGCCCCTTCAGCCGGGGCGGCGCCGTTGTACTGCTGTTTGGACGCTGGTCAGGAGTCCTTGTTGAGCACCGAGCGGTAAACCTCGAGCGTGGTCTCCGTGATGGATTCCCAGGAGAAGTGCTCCTCGGCCCTGCGCCGGCCGGCTACACCCATGGCGCGCGCCCGGGCGGGATCGGACACCACTTCGGTCAGGGCGGCGGCGAAGTCGGTGACGAATTTCTCCGGATCCAGCGGCGTGCCCGTGCCGTCGGTGACCTGCTCCAGCTCGACGAGCAGCCCGGTCACGCCGTGCTCGACGACTTCCGGAATACCGCCGGTGGCGCTGGCCACCACGGCGGCGCCGCAGGCCATCGCCTCAAGGTTCACGATGCCCAGCGGCTCGTAGATGGACGGGCAGGCGAACGCCGTTGCGTGGCTGAGGACCTGGATGAGTTCGTTGCGGGGAAGCATTCGTTCCACCACGATCACACCGCTGCGCTGGCTCTGCAGCTCCTCGATGAGGCGGGCGGTCTCGGCGGCCAGTTCCGGCGTGTCCGCAGCGCCGAGGCACAGCACCAGCTGGATATTGGCCGGCAGCTTGGCGGCGGCACGGAGCAGGTACGGAACGCCCTTCTGCCGCGTGTTGCGCCCGACAAACACGACACTCGGCAGCGACGGGTCCATGCCGAGGGCCCGGACGACGTCGTCGCCCTCGTCCCGGTTCCACAAACTGACGTCAATGCCGTTGTGGACCACCTTGACCTTGGCCGGGTCAACGTCGGGATAGCTGCGCAGGATGTCCTGGCGCATGCCTTCCGAGACGGCGATGATGGCGGCAGCGGCCTCGTAGGCGGTCTTTTCTACCCAGGAGGAGACCGCGTAACCGCCACCGAGCTGCTCGGCCTTCCACGGGCGCAGCGGCTCCAGGCTGTGGGCGCTGAGCACATGCGGGATGCCGTGGAGCAGCGACGCAATGTGTCCGGCCATGTTGGCATACCAGGTGTGGGAGTGGACCAGGTCCGCGCCGGCTATGTCCGGAACGATCCTCAGGTCCACCCCGAGGGTCTGGATGGCCGCGTTTGCTGAGCCCAGGTCTTCGGGCACGGAATACGACGTGACGGTCGCTCCGTGATACCCGGGCTCGCGGGGCGCGCCGAAGGCACGCACCTGAAGGTCCACGCGTTGGGCCAGCACCCTGCTGAGCTCGGCCACGTGGACCCCGGCGCCGCCGTAGATTTCCGGCGGGAATTCTTTGGTCACAATATCTATTCGCACATGCACCAAGGTAGTCGTTACGGTGGAACTGATCTAGTGTGAAGACGTTCGGGCATGCCGGACTGTATTGGGGAGTAACGAAGGCGTTCAGGAGCGATCACCATGCCGCATCAAAAGAGAGTTTTGGCAATTGTCCTCGCAGGTGGCGAGGGAAACCGGCTCATGCCGTTGACGGCGGACCGGGCCAAGCCTGGTGTCCCGTTTGCCGGAAGCTACCGGCTAATTGACTTTGCCCTTTCAAATCTTGTGAATTCCCGCTATCTGCAAATTGTGGTGTTGACGCAATACAAGTCCCACAGCCTTGACCGGCACATTTCCGAGACGTGGCGCATGTCCACCCAGTTGGGGAACTATGTGGCCTCGGTTCCGGCCCAGCAGCGAGTCGGCAAGAGCTGGTTCCTGGGCAGCGCCAACGCCATCTATCAGTCCCTGAACCTTATTCATGACGCCAACCCCGACATCGTGGTCGTGGTCGGCGCAGACCACGTCTACCGGATGGACTTCTCCCAGATGGTGGCGCAGCACGTCGCCAGCGGGGCCAAAGCCACAGTCGCCGCCGTCCGCCAGCCGCTGCACATGGCGGACCAGTTCGGCGTGATCGAAACGGACGCGGACAACCCGGAGAAAATTGCTGCGTTCGTCGAGAAACCATCCTCGACTCCTGGCCTCGCGGCGGACCCCAGCCAGTTCCTGGCCTCTATGGGCAACTATGTGTTCGACGCCGACGCCCTTATCGAAGCACTCCACGTTGACGCCGAGCGCCTCGACACCAAGCACGACATGGGCGGGGACATCATTCCCTACTTCGTGAACCAGGGCGAGGCCGGCGTGTACGACTTCACCCTCAATGACATTCCCGGTTCCACCGAACGGGACCGCACCTACTGGCGCGACGTCGGCACCATCGATTCGTTCTACGACGCCCACATGGACCTGATCTCCCCCGTTCCGGTCTTCA
Organism: Arthrobacter sp. ov407; assembly: GCF_900102895.1. Lineage (GTDB taxonomy): Bacteria > Actinomycetota > Actinomycetes > Actinomycetales > Micrococcaceae > Arthrobacter. The sequence goes on along the minus strand of NZ_FNGD01000003.1, from coordinate 284,579 downwards.
ACCTCTACAACTCCGCGTGGCCGATCTACACCCGCCAGACCATCTCACCGCCGGCCAAGTTTGTCCGCGGCAAGTCCAACACAGTGGGCACGGCACTGGATTCCATCGTGGCCAGCGGCGTCGTCGTCTCCGGCGGCATCGTGGAGGGCTCCGTGCTCTCCAACGACGTCTACGTCGGCACCTCGAGCCGGGTCCTGGACTCGGTTCTGATGGACAAGGTCAATGTCGGCGAAGGCGCCGTCATCAAACGCGCCATCATCGACAAGAACGTCAAGGTTCCGGCCGGGGCCGCGATCGGACTCGACCCCGAACTGGACCGCGCCCGCGGGTTCAAGGTCACCGACTCCGGAATCACGGTCCTGTCCAAGGGTCAGTTGGTCCCGGATCCCAGCGATGCGGAACGGGCGCTCTCCGCGGCCAACCTGCGCCTGGTGCCGGACGCTGTCCGCACGGCGACGGAAAACTGGCCCGAAATGCGGGAGTCCGTGGACAAGGTTGCCGACGTGCAGGCCGCCGCGGTCGGCGCGGACGCACCGGCCAAGCAATCCCCCACGGCATAGGCAGGCGGGGGCCCGGCACCGCCGTCAGGCCGGGCTCCCCGCACCCTGTAAAATTGGGGCAATGAGCTCCCCCGATCTGTCCTCCGACCTTCCCTCCGCCCAGCCTGGCAGTGTCGTGGCGGGCCCCGCCGGGCTGACGCCGGAGGAAATCCAGGCCTGCCTGAAGGTCCTGGACACGATCCACGCCTATGACGAGGAACACCCGGACTACGTTTCCGTGCGCCGCGCCACCGGGAAGATGTTCAAGGCCGTCAAGCGCCACCGGCGGGTCAGCAAACGGGATGAGATCGCCGAAGCGGACCGCGCCGTGATCGCCCAGACGGCGACGGCGGCCCCCGACAGGATCGACGACGAGACGCGCGGCAACAAGCTCGCCACGTCTGCGACCGGGGAGATCGCCGGCCATCTCATCAGGTCCCGGCCGTGCTACATCTGCAAGCAGCACTACACACAGGTGGATGCCTTCTATCACCAGCTCTGTCCCGAGTGTGCCATGTTCAGCCACAGCAAGCGCGACGCCCGCACCGATCTGACGGGCCGCAGGGCCCTCCTGACCGGCGGCCGGGCAAAGATCGGCATGTACATCGCGCTCCGGCTCCTCCGGGACGGCGCTCACACCACCATCACCACCCGGTTCCCCAAGGACGCCGCCCGCCGCTTCGCTGCCATGGAGGACAGCGCTGACTGGCTGCACCGGCTCCGGATCGTGGGCATCGACCTTCGCGACCCGTCCCAGGTGATGGCCTTGACGGATTCCCTCGATGCCGCAGGACCGCTGGACATCATCATCAACAACGCAGCCCAGACGGTGCGGCGCTCCGGCAACGCCTACAAGCCCCTCGTCGACGCCGAGGACGAGCCGCTTCCCGCCGCCCTCCAGGCTGCCAACGGGGGCCCGGAGCTGGTCACGTTTGGCCACGCCCACGACAAGCACCCTCTTGCCCTCGCCAGCAGCGTGCTCGACAATCCCGTACTGGCCGGGGACGCAATCACTTCCCTGGCCCTGTCCACGGGTTCCGCGTCGCTGGAGCGCATTGCCTCCGGCACCGCGATCGACGCCGGCGGGCTGGTCCCGGACCTCGCTACGATCAACAGCTGGACCCAGGTGCTGGACGAAGTGGACCCGCTGGAGATGCTCGAAGTGCAGCTGTGCAACGTGACGGCTCCGTTCCTGCTGGTCAGCCGGGTGCGCGGCGCCATGAAGCGCTCCACCGCGCGGCGGAAGTACATCGTCAATGTCAGTGCCATGGAAGGCCAGTTCTCCCGCGCGTACAAGGGCCCCGGGCACCCGCACACGAACATGGCCAAGGCTGCGCTGAACATGATGACGCGTACCAGTGCGCAGGAAATGCTCGACGCCGACGGCATCCTCATGACGGCCGTGGACACCGGCTGGATCACGGACGAGCGGCCGCACTACACCAAAGTCCGCCTCATGGAAGAGGGCTTCCACGCGCCCCTGGACCTGGTTGACGGCGCCGCCCGCGTGTATGACCCCATCGTGATGGGCGAGTCAGGCGAGGACCAGTACGGCGTCTTCCTAAAGGATTACAAGCCCAGTCCGTGGTGACCGGTGTAACGTGGCTCCACATGGAGACAACCACGCCGTCGCCGGATTACTCGCTGACCATGGACCAGTGCTGGACGCTGCTCGATGCCGAGGTCGTAGGGCGCGTAGCGCTGATCGTGGACAGCCATCCGGAGATCTTTCCGGTGAATTTCGTGCTGGAGCGGCGGGCGATTGTCTTCCGCACCTCCGGTGGCACGAAACTGTGGGGCGCCATCACGGGCAAACCGGTGGCATTCGAGATCGACGGCTACGACGCCCACGAGGAGACGGCTTGGAGCGTGATGGCGCGCGGCGAAGCAGAACTGATCGAGAACCAGGCGGACAAGGACGCGGCGGACGCCCTGCTCCTGGAACCGTGGCAACCCGGCGCCAAGCCGTATTACGTTCGGGTGGCTCCCAAAGCGCTGACCGGACGGCGTTTCAAGGTCAACAGGCCCGATGTGTGGACCACCCGCCTCTCGGACCAGCGCCGCGCCACATTCGAGTAGCACGGGTTCGGATCACTCCCGGCAGGGATTCGGGCGTCAGTCGCTTTCTGGCGAGTGCACGACCAGTACCGGGCAATGCGCATGTGCCACACAGGCTGAGCTGACCGATCCCAGAAGCAGGCCGCCGAACCCGCCGTGGCCACGGCGGCCCACCACGAGCATGTCGGCGGACTTGCTTTCCTCGATGAGCATGTGGCGGGGATGTCCCTGGATGAGGCGGCCCTCGACGTTGTACGGTGTGTCCGGGCCGAACGCCTTCGCTACCGCCTCGGCGAGGATTTCGCCGGCCCGGACGTCGAAGTCGTCGATGCCGACGGCGACATAGCCGTCGTACACCTGCGGAGAGTCCCAGCACCCCAGCGCGACCACCTTGGCGGACAGGGGCACCGCAAGGGCCTGCGCATGCCGTAACGCCGATACCGAAGCGTCCGAGCCGTCAACTCCCACCACGATCGTACGGACGTCCATGACTTCGTTCATCGGTGACCTTTGTCCTCGTTCGGGCCGAGCTTCCTGCGCCAGATGGCGACGCTCCCATGATTTCCTCCCGCCCGCCCGCCGCCTAGGGCCAAAAGACTTGCAATCACACCAGCCCGCGCGTGCCCGAAAGCATTCAGTGCGGCAGGCGGCCCGGTGGGCATTATGACCCTTGTCTGCGGCGCCGCCGTGCAGAAGAATGGCAAAGGCTGGGGTCTATCAACGAACCACAGAATCGAGCGGCCTCGGAAGCGGCCGGACGGGAGAACCATGATTGCCTGGTCAGACGCAGGTCTCGCTGCACCTGATGGCGCGCAGGCGGTGATCCGCGTCTTCATCCTTGATGACCACGAACTCGTCAGGCGTGGGCTGCAGGAACTCCTCGAAGGCGAGGGATTCGTTGTGGTCGGCAGTTCCGGATCCGCGGTGGAGGCGACCCGGCGCATTCCCGCACTGCACCCCGATGTCTGTGTGCTGGACGCCCGCCTGCCGGACGGGACCGGCATTGAGGTCTGCCGGGACGTGCGGTCGGTGGACCCGTCACTGAACTGCATCATCCTGACGAGCTTCGACGACGAACAGGCCCTGCGCGGCGCCGTCCTGGCCGGAGCGCGGGGATATGTGCTGAAGGAGATCGGCGGCACGGACCTGATCGGCGCGCTGCGGCGGGCGGCAACGGGCGAGACCCTCTTCGAGGAAGACGTCGCCGCCGGCATTGTGGACAGTCTGGTGGAGGCCGAGGAAGTTGACCCGCGCACCTCATCCCTCACGCCCCAGGAACGCAAGGTATTGGAGCTGGTGGGCGGCGGACTGACCAATCGGCAGATTGCCGCCGAAATGTTCCTGGCGGAAAAGACCGTCAAGAACTATGTATCGTCGCTGCTGGCCAAGCTGGGCTTCGAACGACGTACCCAGGCCGCTGTCTTTATCGCCAGCCCGGCCTTTCCGGTGGCCTCCGGTGCGGGCGCCAGCGAAGGAACCCGGCCGCACAGCGTCCGGTAGCCACACCGTCCGGTAGCCTCCGTGCGCGACGGTCCGCGCGACGGCTAGCGGAGCCCGGCTAAAGGCGCCCGGCTAAAGGGGCACGGACCATTCCAGGCTGGTACCGGCGTCGGGCGCGCTCGTGATGGTGCATTCGCCGTCGAGCATGCGTGCCCGGTCCTCGAGATTGCTAAGCCCGTTGCGTATTCCGGGTTGGGCGAATCCGGCGCCGTTGTCGCTGATCACCACCGTCACCCGGCTCTTGACAACCGCCACCGAGACCGAGATGGTATCCGCCCCGGAGTGCCGGATGGCGTTGCTGAGCCCTTCGGAAACCACAGCCACGACGTTGTCGGCCTTGTCCGGTGTCACGGCATCCACGGGTCCTGTGATGGTCAGGCGCGGCGCGAAGGGCATGGACTTCGCCGAACTTCGCGTGACGCGACGGATCCGGCCGCTCAGCAATTCGGTGTCGCCAATGTTGCTCTTCAGTGAGTAGATGGTGTCGCGCAGGCTGCGGATCGCCTCGTCTAGTTCGCCTGTGATGATGCGGATGCGCTCCCGCGCAAGCTCGTCCTTGGTGAACCGGGTCAGGCTCTGCACGCTCAGCCCGGCGGCGAACAGCCGCTGGATGACAAGGTCGTGCAGGTCCCGGGCGATCCTGTCGCGGTCCGTGAAGACCAGGAGCTCTTCGCGCAGCCGGTGCACCCGCGACAGCTCCAAGGAGAGGGCCACGTGGGATCCGAAGACGGCCCCCATCTCGACGTCCGTCCGGGCGTAGCGGACCGAATCCTTGTTCCGGGCCAGCAGCAGGAGGCCATGGTGGGCGCCCTGGGTGCTCAGGGCCACTGCCAGCAGCGGACCGGTGACGCCGGCGTCGGCTTCCCCGAGCACTTCCGACGCGTCGTCGAACAGCACCGGCTCGCCGCCTTCGAGGACGGCATCCAGGAGCCCTGATTCCAGGTGCAAAGACCTTCCCGAAAACGCCGCGCCCCGCTCGCCGGCAACGCCGATCACCACATGGGCCACGCCGTTGGCGGCGGGCGCAACCAGCAGGGCGAGATCGGACGCGGACTCCTGGAGCGCACGGCCGGCGATGGGATCCAGGCCGCCCGAGGTGTAGTCGCGGTCCGTGCTCAGCATCAGCCCGGAGACGTCCATGCAGGACTCCAGCCAGCGGGCCCTGCGGCGGGCATCGTCATAGAGCCGGGCATTCTCAATAGCGACGCCGGCGGCAGCCGCCAAGGCGACGGCCAGGGCCTCGTCCTCGGCGCTAAAGTCGTCCCCGCCTTCTTTTTCCGTGAGGTAGAGGTTCCCGAACACGACCTCCCGGACGCGGACCGGGACCCCCAGGAAGGACTGCATGGGAGGGTGATTCGCGGGGAACCCGTAGGCTTCAGGATGCCGGCTCAGATCATGAAGCCGGACCGGCCGGGGGTCCGTAATCAGGAGGCCGAGCACGCCGTGGCCGGTCGGCAGCGGACCGATCTGCCGCGCCAGTTGGCCATCGATGCCGACCGTGATGAAGTGGCTTAGGGCTTGGTCATCACCGATGACGCCCAGGGCGCCAAAGCGTGCATGCAACAATCGGCACGCCGATTCGACCACGCGTTCCAAGACGGCGTCCAGGCTCAGGTCCTCGGCCAGGGCGACGACCGCTTCCAGCAGGCCCGCCATGCGTTCCTTGGATTGGTGTAGCTCTTCTGCCCGGGCGCCGAACCCCTTTAGCAGCAGTTCCTCAACCACGGGGTTTGGCTCGGATACTGTATGGCCTGAGCCCTCACCCGTTGAATGCATATCATTGCCCCCACTCGCTCCGGCCCATGTCCACGCTGACGGCCCTATGCCAGAATACCGCGAACCACTCAGGAAAGCCTCGGCATTTCACAGTGTTAACCGGCGGCTGGGACCATTTGCCCTATCCGCCCTCAGCCCCGGCGGCGTACGATCGCCGCCATGAGTACTGATTCGAGCCCGGGCAGTCACGAGTCCAAGGACCAGACCCACGCCGTGGAAAACCTGGACCATCACGAATGCTGGCAGCTATTGCGCAGCGTCTCGGTCGGCAGGCTGGCGGTCTGGGTGGAAAATCACCCCGACATCTTCCCCATCAACTACAAAGTGGACCACGGCACGCTGGTTTTCCGGACCGCCGAGGGCACCAAGCTGCAGGCGGCCACCGGCGACACTCCGGTGGCGTTGGAGGCTGACGGCGTGGACGCGGACACCGGAGTCGCCTGGAGCGTTGTCGTCAAGGGCCAGGCCGCGCCGGTGCAGAACCCCCAGGAAGTCATGGACACGGTGGGCCTGTTGCTGTTCCCGTGGCAGGCCGGGCAAAAGGAACATTTCGTCCGGATCACGCCGGACACCGTCACCGGCCGGCGCTTCAAAGTGGTACCGCCGCAGACGTGGTGGACGCCGTTGGACGACTCCACCCGGTCCGGCCTCGAATAACTCCCCCAAAACACACCGGATGCGCTATCACGTAGGGCTGCTCTGAGGGTTCAGAGCAGCCCTATCTGATAGCGCAACGTGGAACGGGGCGGCGGTTTAGGCCAGGCGGGTGATCTCCACGCTGACGGTGAGGGCCGATCCCCCGCCGCCGGACAGGATGCCCTTGAGCGGCGGCACATCGCGGTAGTCGCGGCCCCGGGCCACGGTGACGTGGAAGTCCCCTGCCGGTTTGTGGTTGGTCGGGTCCCAGCTCCGCCAGTCGCCGTCCCACCACTCGAGCCATGCATGGGATTGGCCGGCGACCGTCTCGCCGAGGTCCGCCGTCGAACGGGGGTGAAGGTAGCCGGACACGTAGCGGGCCGGGATGCCGCAGCTGCGCAGTGAGCCGATGGCGAGGTGCGCCAGGTCCTGGCAGACACCCTGCCGCTGGTTCCAGGCCTGCTCGGCGTTTGTGGTGACGCCGGTGGAGCCCTTCATGTAGGTCATTTCGCCGCGCATCCAGGCAAAGACCGCCATGGCCGCCTCATGCGGCGTTTTTCCCTCCACAACTCCGGGAATGATGGCGAGCACTTCGGAGCCGGGACCCGTCAGCTGGGACTGCGGAATCCAGTCACTGAACTGGTTGAGCGTCTCCGGGGCGGCCAGGACGTCCCACCCGACGATGTCGGCCTCGGCCGCGATTTTCTCGACCCGGTGCACCTCAACGGTGGTGGTGGACAGGACTTCGAGGTGCTCATGCGGCATCTGCATGTCGAAAGCCGTCACGCGTGTGCCCCAGTAGTCGCGGTAGCTGCTCATGGCCGCCTGCGAGGGCGAAACCTTCATGGAGGACTCCAGTACCACCTGCTGCGGGTCCGTCAGCGGGGTCATCCGGGCCTCGTTGTAGGACAGGGTGACGCGTTTGTTGTACTTGTAGGCCGTCTTGTGGACGATGTTCAGCCGGGTCATGAAACTTCTCCCACCCAGGCCAGTTCGTCTGCCTGATTGAAGTACTTACGGGAAATAGCGTCCGAGGCCTGCGAAACGGCCTTTTGCACGCGCTCCATGTGCTCCGGCAGTTCCGACATGAGGTCATCAGTGCGGTGGAACTCCAGGAAGGTGCGGGCCTGGCCGACAATCCGGCGGGCGTCGTTGATGAAGCCGACGCGCTGGGCCGAGGGGTCGAGCTTCGCCAGGCACTCGTCAGCGTCGCGCAGGGCGTAGACGATGGACCGCGGGAACAGCCGGTCCAGGAGCAGGAATTCGGCCGCATGCTGGTCACCGAACGCCGCCCGGCGGGTCCGCAGGAAGGATTCGTACGCGCCGGCGCAGCGGAGCATGTTCACCCAGGACATGCCGGCCGAGAGGACATCGCGGGTGGAGAGCATGCGCGCGGTCATGTCGGCACGCTCCAGGGACCGGCCCAGGACCAGGAACTGCCAGCTCTCGTCGTGGCTGACGGTGGTGTCGGCCAGGCCGCTGACCATGGCCGTGCGCTCCAGGACCCAGTTGCAGAAGCGGTAGGTGCCCACCACGTCCTTGCGGTGCTGGTTGAGCCCGTAGTAGGTCGTGTTGAGGCTTTCCCAGAGGCCGGAGGAGACGGTCTCGCGGGCGCGGCGGGCGTTTTCCCGGGCCGCGCCGAGGGAGCCGGCAATGGACGTGGCACTCTGCTTGTCGTAGGCGAGGGCGTTGAGCAATTCGGGCAGGCCGAAATCCTCATTTTGCGCGCGGGCCCCCATGACGGCGAGGAGTTCCTGCGCCACGCTGCGCTGTTCCTCCATGGGCAGATGGTTGAGCCGCTCGAGGTGGACGTCGAGGATCCGTGCGGTGCCGTCGGCCCGTTCCACGTAGCGGCCGATCCAAAACAGTGACTCGGCAATACGGCTAAGCATTCGCGGTTACCTCCTGCGCGTCAGAAATCTGCTGCTGCTGTTGCTCTTTCTGGCTGTCGCGCCAGTTGCTCTCCACCGGCCAAACCGAAACCCGTTCGCGGACAGCGATGGTGGGCCGGGGGATCACTTCGACGGGAACCTGCGGGGAATCGGCCAGGACCCAGGTGTCCTTGGAGCCGCCACCCTGGCTGGAATTGACGATCAGCGAGCCTTCTTTGAGCGCCACACGGGTCAGTCCGCCGGGGAGAACCCAGACGTCCTCGCCGTCGTTGACGGCGAACGGGCGCAGGTCCACGTGCCGTGGGCCGAATTTGTCGCCGCTGAGCGTGGGCACTGTGGACAGCTGCAGCACGGGCTGGGCGATCCACCCGCGGGGGTCGGCGATGATCCGCTTGCGGAGGGCGTCGAGTTCGTCCCTGGACGCGTCCGGACCGATCACCAGGCCCTTGCCGCCCGAGCCGTCCACGGGCTTGACCACGAGCTCGTCCAGGCGGTCCAGGACATGCTCGCGGGCCTCCTTTTCTTCCAGCCGGAACGTGTCCACGTTGGCGATGAGGGGCTCTTCGTTCAGGTAGTAGCGGATGAGGTCGGGCACGTAGCTGTAGACCAGCTTGTCATCGGCGACGCCGTTGCCGACGGCGTTGGCGATCGTGACGCCGCCGGCGCGGGCAGCGTTGACCAGGCCGGGGCAGCCGAGCATGGAGTCGGCACGGAACTGCAGCGGGTCCAGGAATTCATCGTCGATCCGTTTGTAGATGACGTCCACACGCTGCTCGCCCGCCGTAGTGCGCATGTAGACCCGGTTGCCGCGGCAGATGAGGTCGCGGCCCTCGACGAGTTCGACACCCATCAGGCCCGCGAGCAGGGTGTGCTCGAAGTAGGCGCTGTTGAACACGCCGGGAGTCAGGACCACCACGGTGGGATCGTCGACGCCGGAGGGCGCCGTCTTTCGCAGGGCCGACAGGAGCCGGCGGGGGTACTCCTCGACCGGGCGGATGAGCTGCTGGCCGAACGCCTCGGGCAGGCCCTTGGCCATGGCCCGGCGGTTTTCGAGGACGTAGCTGACGCCGGAGGGTACCCGGACGTTGTCCTCCAGGACGCGGAAGGTGCCGGCTGCGTCGCGGACGACGTCGATTCCGGAAATGTGGACGCGGACGCCGCCGGCCGGCTCAAAGCCGTGCACTTGGCGGTGGAAGTGCGCGCTGGTCGTGACGAGCTGGCGCGGGATGACGCCGTCGGACACGACCGTCATCTTGTCGTAGACGTCGTTGAGGAAGGCTTCCAGGGCGCGCACGCGCTGGGCGACACCGCGTTCAAGGACGCTCCACTCATCGGCGGGGATCACCCGGGGGACGATGTCCAGGGGGAAGGGCCGCTCCTCGCCCGCGAAGTCGAACGTCACACCGCGGTCCAGGAAAGTCCGCGCCATGGAATCGGCGCGGGCGCTGACGTCAGCCAACGACAGCTCGCGAAGCGCCACGGCCACCTGCCCGTACGACTTCCGGGCCTGCTGGCCGGGGGCAAACATCTCGTCGTAGGCACCGGTTCGGCCGGCGGCCTCAGAGTAATCCTGGAATAGGTCAGACATGGTCACTAGCCAATCACTTTTTCGTTACGAAATCATTTCGACGGCTCGCGGCGCGGCGCACCCTGTGGTCCGCGGAGTGCGGGGCCCCTGCCGGGAATGCCGCGGTTAAGGTTTTTCCGGCCAGATACGGCAATGTAGGGGCGTGCCCCCCAAAAATTCCGCGGCCGCGGCCGCGCCAGGCCTGATCGGCGCCGCGGTGGCCGTTGCCGTCGCCGTCGCCGTCCATGTGCTGGTTCCGGCGCTGCCGGCGATGACCCTGGCCGTGCTCCTCGGGCTCCTGGCGGCAAACCTGCCCGGCGCGGCGGGGTGGACCGCAGGGCCGGCGCGTCCCGGGCTCGACTTCGCCGGCAAGCATCTCATGCGGGCCGGGATCGTGGTGCTGGGCCTGAAAGTCAGCCTCGGCGATGTGCTGGGCCTGGGCTGGGCTGCGCTGCTGCTCGTGACGGCCGTGGTGCTGGCCGCCTTCGCCGGCACGTACGGGATCAGCCGGCTCTTCCGGCTTCCTCCCCGCGTATCGCTGCTGGTGGCCACGGGATTCGCCATCTGCGGGGCATCCGCGATCGGGGCGATGGCCGCTGTGCGCAGAATCCGGCAGGAGGAGACCGTGCTCCCCGTGGCGCTCGTGACCCTATGTGGAACGCTGGCGATCGGTGTACTGCCCCTCCTCGCGCAGCCGCTGGGCCTCGGACCGGAGATCTTCGGGGCGTGGACCGGCGCCTCGGTGCACGACGTCGGGCAGGTGGTCGCCACCGCCCAGACCGCGGGCGCCGCAGCCCTAGCCGTCGCCGTCGTCGTCAAACTCACCCGGGTGATCCTGTTGGCTCCGATGGTCGCCGCCGCGGGCTTCCACCACCGGCTGGGCACCGCAGCCGACGGCGCCAAACGCCCGCCGGTGATCCCGCTGTTCGTCATCGGATTCGTGGCCCTGGCGGGCCTGCGCACCACCGGGTGGCTCTCCCCCGCAGCCCTCGACGCGGCCGCCGCACTCCAGGACGTGCTGCTGGGCATGGCGTTGTTCGGGCTGGGCTCCGCGGTCCGGGTGGGGCAGCTGCTGCACACCGGCGCACGCGCGCTGCTGGCCGCGCTGGCGTCCTGGCTGCTGATCGCCCTGCTGGGGCTGGCCGCCGCCTACCTGATGTTCCCGCCGGCGTGATCCGGGGCACACGCTGCCGTGATTAGATAGCTGGGTGTCAAACCAGAACTTGAGCCGCGACGAGGCCGCGGCCCGTGCCGCCATCATCACCACGCACAGCTACGACGTCTCCCTTGACGTCCGGCAGGCAGCCGACCCGAACGTCGCCGGCTACACGAGCCGCAGCGTCATCTCCTTCGCGGCGAGCGAACCCGGGGCATCGACTTTCGTGGATTTCATCGCGGACAGCGTGCACAGTGTCTTCCTCAACGGCAAGGGCCTCGCTCTCGCCGATGTCGTGGACGGTTCCCGGATCCGGCTCGAGAACCTGCAGCCGGAGAACCAGGTCACCATCACGGGGACAGCGCTCTACAGCACTTCCGGTGAGGGCATGCACCGCTTCGTCGACCCCGCCGATGGCCAGTGCTACCTCTACACGCAGTACGAACCCGCCGACGCCCGCCGGGTGTTCGCGAACTTCGAGCAACCCGACCTGAAGGCCGAGTTCACCTTCCACGTCATGGCCCCTTCCGACTGGCAGGTGTCCTCCAACGGCGCCGAGGTGCTGCGCACCCAGCTGACGACCGATCCCGCCACGAGCCGCTGGGATTTCGCCCCCACCAAGGCGATGTCCACCTACATCACCACCGTCCTGGCCGGACCCTACTTCAAGGCCGAGGACGCCTGGAACGGGACGCTGGGCGACGGCACGGTCCTGGATGTGCCTCTGGCGCTCTACTGCCGCGCCTCCATGGCCGCGTCCTTCGACGCCGAAGCACTGTTCCGCCTCACCAAGAACGGGCTGACCTTCTTCAACGAGCTCTTTGATTTCCCCTACCCGTGGGGCAAATACGAGCAGGCCTTCGTGCCCGAGTACAACCTCGGCGCCATGGAAAACCCGGGCCTGGTGACCTTCACCGAAAGCTACGTCTTTACCTCCCGGGCCGCTGATTCGCAATACCAGGCCCGGGCCAACACGCTCCTGCACGAGATGGCGCATATGTGGTTCGGCGACCTCGTCACGATGAAGTGGTGGGATGATTTGTGGCTCAAGGAATCCTTCGCCGACTACATGGGCACCCTCGGCGTGGACCGGACCACGGACTGGGACACGGCCTGGGTGAACTTCGCCAACAACCGCAAGTCGTGGGCCTATGTCCAGGACCAGCTGCCCACCACGCACCCCATCGTGGCCGACATCCCGGACCTGGAGGCCGCGAAGCAGAACTTCGACGGCATCACCTACGCCAAGGGCGCCTCGGTGCTCAAGCAGCTCGTGGCCTACGTCGGGTTCGAGGCCTTCATTACCGGGTCCCGCCAGTACTTCCGGGACCACGCCTACGGGAATACCACCCTCGCTGAGCTGCTGGCTGCACTTAGCGCGGCGTCCGGCCGCGACCTCGGCGAATGGGCCCGCCAATGGCTCCAGACTTCCGGCATCTCTACGCTCTCCAGTGAGATCACCCTTTCCAGCGAGATAGCAGGGCACGGGGACTCGCTCAGTTCCGTCGCCATCCTGCAGGACGCCGTGGATCCCGCCACCGGCAGGCAGGAGCCCCGGCCGCACCGGCTGCGGATCGGCCTCTACGACTTTGACGACGCCGGCGCACTGGTCCGCACGGACAGCGTCGAGACCGATGTCAGCGGCGCCCGGACTGACGTGACCGAACTGGCCGGCAAACCGCGGCCCGCCCTGCTCCTGGTCAACGACGACGACCTCAGCTACGCCAAGGTCCGGCTGGATCCGCACTCCGAGGCCACTGTGCGCGAATCCCTGGACAAGCTAAAGGACCCGATGGCTCGGGCGCTGTGCTGGACGGCGCTGTGGGACTCGGCCCGCGATGCTGTCACCCCGGCTTCCCTCTACGTCGACGCCGTTCAGCGCTTCGGCCCCGCCGAACCGGGAATCGGCGTCCTCCTCAACGTGCTGGGCAACGCCTCGACGGCTGTCGAACGGTACGTACCCCGCGGCCAGCGGGACGCCGTGCGCCGCGGCTTCCTCACCACGGCCGCCGAACAGCTGCAGGCGGCGGCGCCGGGTTCCGACCAGCAGTTGGCCTGGGCCCGAACCCTCGCCGCGACCAGCCGCTACGACGCCAGCCGGCTCGACCTGCTCCGGGGCATCCTGGACGGCAGCACCGTGATCGACGGTCTCGCGGTGGACGCCGAGCTGCGCTGGAATCTCTGGCATGCCCTGGCAGCGAACGGTCAGGCCTCACAGGAGCAGCTGGACCAGGAGCTCGCCCGGGACAACACGGCGGCAGGCAAGTCCGGGCACGCCACCGCCCTCGCCGCCCGCCCCGAGGCGTCCGTCAAAGCGGCAGCCTGGGAGGCCGCAGTCCACGGCACGGGGCTGTCCAACCAGCTCCTGAGCGCCACCATCGCCGGGTTCAACACCGGTGCGTCCTCGCTGCTGGCCGGGTTCATCGACCCGTACTTCGAGTCCCTCGAGCAGGTCTGGGCGGACCGGAGCATTGAGATCGCCAGCCGGATTGTCCGCGGCTGCTATCCCGCGGGACAGGACCTCGACGGCCACGGCGCAACGCCCGAGACCCACGCCGTGATTGTCCGCACCGACGACTGGCTGGCCGCGCACCCCAACGCGCCGCGCGCTTTGCGCCGGATCATCATCGAGCAGCGCAGCCACCTGCACCGTTCGCTGACGGCGCAGGCGCTGGGCGCCTAAGTCGGCCGGGGGCGCCGCCTGCCCAGGCACCGGAGGACGCCGGGACGATTCGGCACGGGTTGTTAAGGAGCTCGTGGTTAGGGAACCCGCAGTTAAGGAACGCGCAGTTAAGGAACCCGGTGCAGCCACTCCGCGGTGCCGAACTTGGACTCCACGCGCCGGCGGGCGGTTTCAAGCTCGGCGTCGGTGAGTACGGACGGTGCCGCGTGGTAGCGCTCGGCGAAGACGTCCATCATGGCTGCGACGATCTCGGCCCGGGCCATACCGGTCTGCCGGCGGAGCGGATCCACGCGTTTCTTGGCGCTCCGGGTGCCCTTGTCGGACAGCTTCTCCTTGCCGATCCGCAGCACCTCCACCATCTTCTCGGCGTCGATGTCGTAGCTCATGGTGACGTGGTGGAGCATCCCTCCGTTGGCGAGCCGCTTCTGCGCCGCCCCACCGATTTTGCCGTGCTCCGTGGCGATGTCGTTGAGAGGCACGTAGAAGGCGCTGATGCCGACTTTTTCCAGGGCTGCCATCACCCAGGCGTCCAGGAAACGGTAGGACTCCGCGAAGCTGATGCCGTCCACAAGGGTCTGCGGCAGGTAGAGCGAATAGGTGATGCAGTTCCCGGCCTCCATGAACATCGCTCCCCCGCCGCTGATCCGCCGGACCACGCTGATGCCGTGCCGGGCTACCCCCTCGGGGTGGAGTTCATTGCGGACGGACTGGAAGCTGCCGATCACCACGGACGGCTCCTCCCAGTCCCAGAACCGCAGGGTGGGATTGCGCCGCCCGGCGCCGACTTCCTCGGTCAGGACCTCATCCAAAGCGACGTTGACGTGGGTGGGCAGGACGGACGGGGCGATGATGTTCCAGTGGTGGTCCGCCCAGCCGGTAGCCTTCGCAAGGGCGCGGCGGACGGTGACCGCGACGGCGTCGGCGGAAAAACCGAACAGCACGGTGCCTTCGGGCAGGGCCGCCGTCACCGCGTCCGCGATGTCTGCTGCGCTTGTATCGACGGGCAGCCCGGTGAGGGCCCGGTTGATCTCCGGCAGCGCCTCGTCTGGTTCCAGGAAGAAGTCCCCGCTCAGCGAGACGTGGGTCAGCACGCCGTCCACGACGTCGAAATCGGCGACCACGAGTTTGCCACCCGGGACCTTGTACTCGCCGTGGTGGCGGCCGCCGCCGTCGTCGTCAGTGCTGGGAGCGGTGGCCACGGGATGGGATGTCATGACATCCATCCTGCCGCATGCATCCGGGAACCCGCGAAACCGGCAACCCCAGGAAACCAGAACGCCGGCAGAGATGCAGAAAGCCCGCACCGTTGCCGGTGCGGGCTTCCATCAGACCATGGGGAAGAAGCTTACTTCTTGCCGCCGAAGCCCTTGAAGCGAGCGTTGAAGCGCTCGACGCGGCCTGCGGAGTCCATGATGCGCTGCTTGCCCGTGTAGAACGGGTGCGACTCAGAGGAGATTTCGACGTCGATGACCGGGTAGGTGTTGCCGTCTTCCCACTCGATGGTCTTCTTGGAAGACACGGTGGACTTGGTCAGGAACTTGACGCCGGAAGCCAGGTCGTTGAAAACAACAGCTTCGTACTTCGGGTGAGTATTAGACTTCATAATTGGACCTTTGTTCGCACAACTGGATTTTGCCAGTTGCCAGGTATGAATGGGATGGCCGGCGGAAATCACCGGACGGCCAGCTATCAATGATAGCCGATAGCCGGAGCGCTGACGAACACCGTCGGCGCACGTCAGCGCGGGGCGGCGGTGCCGGCAGTAATGCTTGGCCCTAGTCCTTCGGGCGGAGTTCCCAGAACGCAACCGCCGACGCCGCGGCGACGTTGAGCGAATCGACGCCCGGGCGCATCGGGATCTTCACGGCGAGGTCGACGGCGGCCAAGGTTCCTGCGCTCATGCCCGCGCCTTCCGTGCCCAGCACCAGGGCCAGCCGCTCCGGGCGGCGGGCCGCGAGCACGTCGAGGTCCACCGCGTCTTCCGTGAGCTCCATGGCCGCCACGGTGAAGCCCTGCTCCTGGAGCTCGGCCAGGCCTCCCGCCCAGTCCTCCAGCCGGGCCCACGGCACCTGAAACACGGTCCCCATGCTGACCCGCACGCTGCGGCGGTAGAGCGGATCCCCGCAGCGCGGCGAGACCAGGACGGCGTCCACGCCCAGGGCCGCGGCCGAGCGGAAAATGGCCCCGACGTTCGTGTGGTCCACGATGTCCTCCAGCACGGCAACCCGGCGGGCTCCGGCGAGCAGATCCCCCAGCGGCACCGGGGCGGGCCGGTGCATGGCGGCCATGGCGCCGCGGTGCAGGTGGAAGCCGGTGATTTCCTCCAGCAGCGCCGCGGAGCCAATATAGGCCGGGACGTCCGGGTACTGCGCAAAGACATCCGCCAGGTCCTCGGCCCACTTCTCGGCAAGGAAGAAGGACCGCGGCCGGTGCCCTGCCGCCAGCGCCCGGCGCAGGACACGGGAGGACTCGGCGATGTAGAGGCCCTCGACCGGTTCCCGGACTTTGCGCAGGTGCACGTCGGTGAGCTGCGTGTAGTCGGAAACCCGCGGGTCGTCGGCGGATTCGAGAAAATGAAAGGTCATGGGCAGGTCATTTCCGAGGCTATTTGAAGTGATCGGAGTCTATTCGGGGCGGCTATTTGAACAGGTTGGCGATCATGAATCCCAGTGCCACCAGGCCCAGGGTGAAGATGACCCCGCGCAGGACCGCCGGGGAGAGCCGGCGCCCCACCTTGGAGCCAATCACGCCGCCGATCAGGGAGCTCACGGCGATCAGTCCGACCACATTCCAGTCGATCCGGTCGAAGGCGAACAAGAGGTAGGAGCAGGCGGCGATTACGTTCACGCCCAGGACCAGGAAGTTCTTCATCGCGTTGGCGTTCTGGATGGTCCCGGTCAAGAAGACGCCCAGGATGCCAACCAGGAGGATGCCCTGGGCCGCGACGAAGTAGCCGCCATAGACGCCGGCAAGGAACACCAGCACCAGGAGCAGGACACCGTGGCGGCGGTCCCGGATGGCGTGCTCAGGGTTTTCCTCGCGGTTCTTCACCCAGCGCTGGAGCCGCGGCTGGAAGACCACCATCAGCAGGGCCAGCACGATCAGGACGGGGGCGGCGTAGTAGAAGACCTTCTCGGGCAGGTGGAGCAGCAGGTAGGCGCCGGTGACGGCGCCCAACAGCGAGGCCGGCAGGAGCCGGAGCAGCTGCCGGCCGCGGCCTTCGAGCTCCTTCCGGTAGCCCCAGGCGCCGGTGGCGTTGCCGGCCACGAGCCCCATGGCGTTGCTGATGGAGGCGGTGACGGGGGCATAGCCCAGAGCGATCAGCACCGGGAACGTGACCAGGGTGCCGGATCCGACGACGCTGTTGATGGTGCCCGCCCACAGCCCGGCGAAGAAAATGAAGGCGCTATTGAGGAACTCCACGCGGGGTCAGCGGCCCCGTCAGTGGGTGGCGGTCGCGGTGTACCGGCCGGCGTTGACGGTGACGTCCAGCGGCAGGCCGAACGTTTCGCTCAGGTTTTCGGCCGTGAGGACTTCCGGCAGCGGACCGGAGGCCACCACGCCGCCGTCGCGCATGAGCATCGCGTGCGTGAATCCCGGCGGCACTTCTTCGAGGTGGTGGGTGACCAGGACGATCGCCGGGGCGGCGTCATCGCGGGCGAGTTCGCTCAGGCGCTGGACCAGGTCCTCGCGTCCGCCGAGGTCGAGCCCGGCGGCCGGCTCGTCCAGGAGGAGGAGCTCAGGATCGGTCATGAGAGCACGGGCGATCTGGACGCGCTTGCGCTCCCCCTCGGACAGCGAGGCGAAAGGGCGGTTAAGCAGCGGGCCCATCCCCCACTCGTTCAGCAGTCCAAAGGCGCGCCGTTCGTCGTTCTTCTCGTAGCCTTCGCGCCAGCGGCCGGTCACCCCGTACGCGGCGGTGACCACCACGTTGAGGACCTTCTCGTGCTCGGGGATCTGGCTGGCCAGCGCAGCGGAGGACAGTCCGATCCGGGGCCGGAGCTCGAAAACGTCGACGGCGCCGAGGACTTCCTCGAGGATGCCCGCCATTCCGGACGTCGGGTGGATCCGGGCCGCGGCCAGCTGGAGGAGTGTGGTCTTGCCGGCGCCGTTGGGTCCCAGAATCACCCAGCGTTCGCCTTCCTTGACCTGCCAGTCCACCTTGTCCAGGAGCGTCTTAGCCCCACGTACAACGCTGACCCCGGCCATTTCAAGAACATCACTCATAGGAGTAGACACTAGGACAAAAAAGCGGACGACTGATAACCGGCGCCGCGGGCTGCCGTGGAGCGTCACGCGGCGCCGGCCCGGGCGCAACGAATTCGGGCCGCCCAACGCCTGCTCGCTAGGATTGAGGCCATGAGTTCGAACGTGACCGCAGTGAGCTACGGCCTGAAACTGTCCCTTCCCGACATCCAGCGGCTGCGTTCGCTCCTCACGGCCGCGGGGCTGAGCGTCGGGGCCGAAACCCGCGCCGGCGACGCACGCTTCGAGGTGTATGCGGCGGACTGCGCACTGGAGGCCAAACTGGAGGCCGACCTGGACGGCGCGCTGGAGGCCGAAAGTGCCGCCGCGCCGGCTGCGATCGCGGCCCGGCTGGACGGGCCGCGCCATGTGCTGGCGGCCTCCGGTATCGACGGCGTCGACACGGCACTGGTTCCCGCAGCGCTGCGCAGCGCGCCGCGAAAATTCCTGATCATGGACGTGGACTCCACCCTCATCCAGCAGGAAGTGATCGAGCTCCTGGCCGCCTATGCCGGCAAGCGCGAGGAAGTGACGGCCGTGACCGAGGCGGCCATGCGCGGCGAGCTGGACTTCGCCCAGAGCCTGCACGCCCGGGTGGCTGTCCTGGCTGGACTGCCGGCGGACGTCGTCGAGAAGGTCCGAGCCGAAGTCAAACTGACCCAGGGCGCGGCCGAGCTTGTGGCGGCGTTCCAGGCCGCCGGCCATGCCGTGGCCGTGGTGTCCGGCGGGTTCAACCAGATCCTCCGGCCGATCGCCGAAGACCTCGGGCTGCACTACTGGATCGCCAACGAACTCGAAATCGTCGACGGCGCGCTGACCGGCAAGGTGCTCGGCGACGTGATCGACCGGGCGGCCAAGGAGAAGTACCTGCGCGAGTGGGCCGCTGCCGAAGGCATCCCGATGGAACACACGATTGCCGTGGGTGACGGCGCCAACGACCTCGACATGCTTGGCGCCGCCGGGATCGGCATCGCCTTCAACGCGAAGCCGGCCGTCCGTGCTGTCGCGGACGCCGCCGTCAACCTTCCCTATCTTGACGCCGTGCGGTACATCGCGGGGGTCTGATGCCTTAACCGCGAGATGGCACGCCGCGGCAACGTTTGGCTAAACATTGCTGACGTGCCATCTCGGCGCCGCTGGCGGCCTGCGCTCCTAGGAGCGCTTGTTGGCTGTCTTATCGAAATAGTCGGCGCCGCCGACGTATTCGGTGTGGCCGGTCTCGACGTCGGCCGTGGCCATCTTGGCGACCTCCGCGGCAAACTCCTTGACCGAGTACAGCCTGCCCGCTTCTGCACGGCGGGCCTCGATGGCGCCGGGGTTGGACCGGTCGAGCAGGGTTGCTGTAACGGTGCCCTCGATCATGTCGCCGGAGACGACCACGAGCGAGATCCCCTTGTCCGCCAGTGCCGGGACGAGTGCGCGGAGTGCGTCCTCGCCGGCACGCTTGCTGCGGGCAACGGGCTCGTAGTCGGGCATCGTGGGCACTGTGTCGATGAAGTGGGCTTGGTGGCTGGTCACGAAGACCACGCGCGAGCCTTCGGGCATGAGCGCAACGGCGGCGTTGAGCATGTTCACCTGGGCGTCACGGTTCAGCTTCAGCGCGTAGCCCTCTTCCATCCCGGTCTCCATGCCGCCGGAGGCGTTGAGGACCAGGAGGTCGAGCGAGCCGAAGTTCTCCATGGCGGCGCTGGCGAGGGCCTGGACGCCTTCCTGGGTGGTGAGGTCCGCCCCGATGGCCGCAGCACGGCCGCCGTCGGCTTCGATCTCCGCGACAACCTTGTTGGCGCGCGGCGCCTTCTGGCGGTAGTTCACGACGACGGCAGCGCCTTCGGCGGCCAGGATCTTGGCGACTTCGGCGCCGATTCCGCGCGACGAACCGGTCACGATCGCAGTCTTCTTTTCCAGCAGTCCCATACGAGCTCCTTTTGTTCCAAACGTCCAAACACTGTGGGTCTGCAATCCATCATGCCAGCGGATCGCGCCATTGCAGTTGTTCAGCATCGACAAAGAAGCCCCTGCGGCGTAGTTCCCGACGTGCCGTGACCGGAAGGCGCTTTGACTGGAACCGGCCGGCGGTTCGGTCAGCCGCGGTCGATCCGGATCTTCGTCGTCGCTTCGCCGGTCACAACCTTCGGAGCCGGTGCGCGGACTTCCAATACGCCGTCCTTGTAGGTGGCGGTGATGTCTTCTTCCCTCACCCCAGCGGGCAGCGCAATGCTCCGGGCGGCCCGGCCGTAGCGGAACTCCGAGCGGAAACCGTCCTTGCCCTTGTGCTCGGACGCTTCCCGCCGCTCCACTGCAATATTAAGCATGCCCTCGCCGACCGAGACGTCAACGTCCCGGTCCGGGTCGATACCCGGCACTTCCGCCCGAACCACCAGGGTGCTGCCCTCTTGGAACTGTTCGATCTTGATCCCTGGCGCTATGGACAGATCACCGTCAAGGAAGCGCCGGACCGGCTCCAGCATGTCCGAGGGCGTCCACTTGCTGAGATCACTCATGATTTTCCTCCTGCGGTCACGCCCCTGCCGCGGCATGGTCTGGGGCTGTGAGCCCATTACACGCTCCCGGCGCCCCGGCGCCAAGGGCAAAAAGGCCCAGCGCGGCCGGCAGCGGACGACGGCGGTAGCCGCCGTCGTCCGCTGTATCCCGGGCCAGTGGCCCGGCGTCGCCCGGGGCTAGTGGCCCATTCCGAGGCCGCCGTCGACCGGAATGACCGCACCCGAAATGTAGGACGCCTCGTCGCTGGCGATCCAGCGCACAACGTTGGCGACCTCGGAGGCCTCGGCGAAGCGGCCGGCGGGAACCTTGGTCAGGTAGTCCTTCTGCGTGGCCTCGGGCAGCTCGGCCGTCATGTCCGTGTTGATGAAGCCGGGCGCGACCACGTTCGCGGTGATCCCGCGCCCGCCGAGCTCGCGGGTGAGCGATCGGGCGATGCCCACCAGGCCTGCCTTCGAGGCAGAGTAGTTGATCTGGCCCGGAGCCCCGTACAGGCCGGAGACGGAGGAAATGAGCACGACGCGGCCTTTGCGCGCCCGGATCATGCCCTTGGACGCACGCTTGATGACCCGGAAGGCACCCGTGAGGTTCGTGTCGATCACCGAGGTGAAGTCGTCTTCGCTCATGCGCATCAGGAGGGTGTCCTTGGTGATGCCGGCGTTGGCCACGAGTACCTCCACAGGACCGTGGGCGGCTTCGACTTCCGCGAACGCAGCGTCAACCGAAGCTTCGTCGGTGACGTCCGCCTTGACGCCGAGAATGCCCTCGGGCAGGGACGATTCGCTGCGGAATGTCACCGCCACCTTGTCGCCGTTGGCAAGGAAAGACTCGGCAATGGCCAGGCCGATCCCCCGGTTTCCGCCGGTAATCAGAACGCTGCGGCCGATGGTGGGTGTGTCAGACATATGGGGCTCCGGGTTCTGCGGCAGGGAGGGCCGCGCTGGGGGCTGGATTTTTCCTGCCTCCGATCTTAGCGCCCGGTTCGCATCCGTTTGGGCGGCTCCGCCGATGGTGAGAGAATTGAAGTAAGCCTTGGGAGCGTGATCTGACAGCCGTGACACTCAAAAATCGACCCGGTGCACATGTGCCCGGGAGGCCGGACGCCGAGTCCGGCGATACCGAGGTGCACAGCATCACGGACGCCGCTGCGCCCCACTCGGACGAGATGCACCAGCGGATGGTCAAGTACGCCGTCGCCATGGGCATCCGCATGGTCTGCCTGATCCTGATTTTTGTCGTGGATGGCTGGTTCAAGCTCGTGCCGATTGCCGGCGCCGTCTTCCTGCCCTGGATTGCGGTGGTGATCGCCAACGGCAGCGACAAGGCGGAGATCCATAGCGATTCGCTCCTGGACTATGCGCCGCTCGCAGAACTGGACGCCGCGGCCGACCCGGCTGAGCAGTACCCGGCCGACGGCGGAGACGACTCCGGGCCGCTGCTGCAGGGCGAGCTGATCGATGATGAGAACGACGACGACGACGACCACGGACGGGCCGCTTCATGAACCTCTTTGACCTGGCCGGGACCGGTGGCGACACCGCCGCGGCCCCCGGTACCGTCTGCTCGCGGAAAGCCTGCCGCACGGCGGCGGAATGGCAGCTGCTGTGGAACAATCCCAAGATCCACACCCCGGAGCGGCGCAAGATCTGGCTGGCGTGCGGTGAACACCGGGCCTGGCTCGAGGACTACCTCCAGACGCGCGGACTGTGGAAAGAGACTTTGGCCCTTGGCGCTGAGACCGTCCACGTCTCCGCAGAGACCGCGCCCCTCGACCCGTCAGGCAGGATCGGCTGAATGTACCGCTTTCTCTTCTCCAGTAAATGGCTGGGGTACCTGTTGCTGGCCGCGATCTTCGCTGCGGGCTGCGTTGGACTGGGTCGGTGGCAGATGGACCGTCGCGCCGAAACCCTGGCGGAAATCAACCGCGTGGTCTCCAACTACTCCGCCGACCCCGTGCCGTTCGCCGATGTCCGGGACCAGTTCAGCCGGCTGAACCCGGAGCGCGAGTGGACCCAGGTGGACCTGAAGGGCAGCTACGACGTCGCCGGCCAGCGCATCGTCCGTAACCGCCCGCTCAACGGCCAGCCCGGCTACGAGGTGGTGGTTCCGTTCAAGCTCGTGTCCGGTGAAACCGTGGTGATTGACCGCGGCTGGCTGCCCATCGGCAACAACACTCCGGGCCGGCCCGACTCAGTGCCTGCGCCGCCCCAGGGTCCGGTGACAGTGGTTGCCCGCCTCAAGCCGGCCGAGCCCGCGCTGCAGCGCGGCGCCCCTGACGGCCAACTGGCCTCGATCGACCTCGCCGCCTATTCCGCGCAGCTGGGCTATCCGCTGCTCACGGGCGCCTACGGACAGCTGGCCTCCGAGTCGCCCGCGGTGAAGGACATGCCGTTCCCGTTCCCCAAGCCGTCCACCGATGAAGGTACCCACCTTTCCTACTCGCTGCAGTGGTTCGCGTTCGGCGTGCTGATGTTCGTCGGGTTCGGCTACGCGGCCCGGCAGCAGGCCCGCAACGCCGCGATTGACGCGGAGGACGCCGAAGCCGACGCAGCCGGCGGCGTGTTCCTGCATTCCAGCGGCCCGGCCGTGCGGCGCAGTCCCGCTCCGCGCAAGCGCAAGAACGCGACGGCGGAAGAAGAGGAAGACGCCATCCTCGACGCCCAGGGGTTCTGAGCGGTGAGCCCTGATGCCTTTCCCGGACCGGTCGCCAACGTCAAGCGGGCCCTCACCGCGCTGGGCGCGAAGGACACGGTGACAGTGTTCGACTCAAAAGTCCCGACCGCGGCCGCCGCGGCCGCCGCGCTGGGCTGCGACGTCGCGGCGATCACCAACAGCCTGGTGTTCGATCTCGGGGGCGCCCCGCTGCTGATCCTGGCCAGCGGGGCGGCCAAGGTGGACGTCCACAAGGTCGCCGGGCAGCTGGGCACGGGCAAGATCCGCCGCGCCTCCCCCGAGTTCGTCCTGGAACACACCGGCCAGGAAGTAGGCGGCGTAGCCCCGGTAGGCCACCCGGAGAAGATCCGGACGCTGTTGGACGAGTCCCTGGCAGTCCACCGTGTGCTGTGGGCCGGGGCAGGCGATCACAACTCGATGTTCTCCATCGGCTACGAAGACCTCCGGCGAATCACGGACGCAGAAGCGATGCCGGTCCGCTGACCGGTCTTACGCCAGCGTGATCAGGTCCAGGTAGTCTTCGTTCCAGTGGTCCTCTATGCCGTCGGGCAGCAGGACGACGCGCTCCGGGTTGAGCGCCTCGACGGCGCCCTCATCGTGGCTCACGAGGACGACGGCGCCGGTGTAGTTGCTCAGGGCCCCGAGGATCTCGGCGCGGCTGGCGGGGTCGAGGTTGTTGGTGGGCTCGTCGAGGAGCAGCACGTTCGCACTCGAGGCCACGATGGTGGCCAGCGCCAGCCGGGTCTTCTCGCCGCCGGACAGCACACCGGCGGGCTTTTCGACGTCGTCGCCGGAGAACAGGAACGAGCCCAGAATGTTGCGTACTTCCGCGTCGTTCATGTCCGGGGCGGAAGAGCGCATATTCTGCAGCACGGTGCGGTCCACGTCGAGCGTCTCGTGCTCCTGGGCGTAGTAGCCCACCTTCAGGCCGTGGCCCGCAACGACTTCGCCGGTGTCCGGCTTGTCGACGCCGGCCAGCATGCGCAGCAGGGTGGTCTTGCCAGCGCCGTTGAGGCCCAGGATGACCACCTTGGAGCCGCGGTCGATCGCGAGGTCGACGTCGGTGAAGATCTCCAGCGAGCCGTAGGACTTGCTGAGGCCGTCCGCTGTGAGCGGGGTCTTGCCGCAGGGTGACGGATCCGGGAAGCGCAAGGCTGCCACCTTGTCGTGTGCGCGCACGGCTTCGAGGCCGCCCAGCAGACGCTCGGCACGCTTGGCCATATTCTGCGCGGCGACGGCCTTGGTGGCCTTGGCGCGCATCTTGTTGGCCTGGTCGATGAGGACCTGGGCCTTTTTCTCCGCGTTGGCACGCTCACGCTTGCGGGCGCGTTCGTCCGTTTCGCGCTGGGTGAGGTAGCGCTTCCAGTCCATGTTGTAGAAGTCGATCTGGGCGCGGTTCGGATCCAGCAGGAAGACCTTGTTAACAGTCGCTTCGAGCAGTTCGGTGTCGTGGCTGATCACAATCAGGCCGCCCTGGTGGTTCTTGAGGAACTCACGGAGCCAGGAGATGGAATCGGCATCGAGGTGGTTGGTGGGCTCATCCAGGAGCATCGTTTCGGCATCCGAGTACAGGATGCGCGCGAGCTCCACGCGGCGCCGCTGTCCACCGGACAGGGTCTTGAGCGGCTGGTTCAGCAGCCGGTCCGGCAGGGCGAGGTTCGAGCAGATCGCTGCCGCCTCGGCTTCGGCCGCATAGCCGCCGGCGGCCAGGAACTCGGATTCCAGCCGGTCATAGCGGTTCATCGCTTTGCGCTGGACCGCGGCGTCCTCGCTGGCCATCTCTTCGTGGGCCAGGCGGAGCTTGCCCACGGCAATGTCCAGGCCGCGGACGGACAGGATCCGGTCCCGCGCGAGCTGCTCCATGTCCGGGGTGCGCGGATCCTGCGGCAGGTAGCCGATTTCGCCGCTGCGGGTTACCTTGCCCGCGGCGGGCAGGCCCTCGCCCGCGAGCACCCGGGTCAGCGTGGTCTTGCCTGCACCGTTACGGCCGACCAGACCGATTTTGTCTCCCTTGTCGATCCGGAAGCTCACCTGGTCCATGAGGAGGCGGGCGCCGGCGCGCAGTTCGAGATCCTGGACGGTAATCAATGCAGCTAAGGCCTTTCACAACAGGGAATGCCGCGGCACAACGGGTGGAGTCTGGGCGGGGCCGGGGCAGGGCGGTGCGAGAGCACGGCCTCTACAAGTCTACCGGCACCGCCCCTGCTCCCTGACATGGACCCATGTGGCAGCCGCCAGCCGCCCGCGCTCCCTTCACTGTCGTCTTTGGCGGCGCCCTCCAGCATCTGGGCCGCCGGTTAGTGGGGCGCCTACAAAATACCCGACCCGCCGCGACCGTACAGTCAATATCACGACACCGATATCCGCCGCAGCACCCGACAGGAACACCATGACGCAGACCGACCATCCCGCCACAGCCAGGACCCCGCGCCGCCGGGGACGCTGGAATGCCACCGACCTTGGCCTCATCGCCGTCTTTGCCGCCCTTGTGGCCGCTTCGGCGCTGATCGCCGCCATTCCCGTGGGCGGGCTCGGCGTGCCCATCACGCTGCAGACCCTCGCCGTCATGCTCACCGGTCTGGCCCTCGGCCCGGGCCGGGCCTTCGCCGCCGTCGGCCTCTACCTGCTCCTGGGCTTCGCAGGCCTGCCGATCTTCAGCGGCGGCCGCAGCGGGCTGGGCGTCCTCGCCGGACCCTCCGCCGGCTACATCATCGGGTTCCTGCTGGCCGCCACGGCCGTCGGCTGGCTGACCGTCGTCGTGCTCGCGCGCACCGCCAACCGCAAAGGCAGGCTGCGTGCCATCCTCCTGTTCGCCGCAGCCATGGTGAGCAGCATCGTCTTCATCCACGGCCTGGGCATCCTGGGCATGATGGTCAACGCCAAGCTGGACTTCTCCAAAGCCTTCCTGGCCGATCTGGTGTTTTACCCCGGTGACATCATCAAGAACATCCTGGCCGTAAGCATCGCCTTGGCCCTGCACAAGGCCTTCCCGGACCTGCTGCTGCGCCGCGTTCGGACGGTTGACACCCGCCCGTGAGCAGCATCGTCCTGGACCGCGTGACGGTGCGGGTGCCGGTTGACGGCCGCCCGGCACCCAAGACGCTGCTCCGGGAACTTTCGCTGGACCTCACGGAACGGCGGATCGGGGTGATCGGGGCTAACGGCTCCGGCAAGTCCACCCTCCTGCGGCTCCTGAACGGGCTCGTGGCACCCAGCGAGGGCACGGTGCGGGTAGACGGCGCCGATACCGTCCGCTCGGTCCGGGAGGTCCGCCGGCGCGTGGGGTTTGTCTTCACGGATCCGCTCTCCCAGCTCGTGATGCCCACCGGGCGCGAGGATGTTGAACTGTCCCTGCGGCGCTCCATCCGCAACGCCACCGAGCGCCGGGCCCACGCGGAGTCAGTCCTGGAACGGTTCGGCCTCCTGCCGCTGGCGGACCAGAGCATCTATGAGCTCTCCGGCGGCGAACGCCAGCTCCTGGCGCTGGCCGCCGTCCTAGCCGTCGATCCGGAGGTACTGGTCCTCGACGAGCCGTCCACACTGCTGGACCTCCGCAACCGCGAACTCCTGCGACGCACGCTGGCCGGACTCCGCCAGCAGGTGATTCTGTCCACCCACGACCTCGAGCTCGCCCGGGACATGGACCGCGTCCTGGTGGTGGACGACGGGAAGGTGGTGTTCGACGGCGAACCGGCGGCCGCCGTCGCGCACTACCGTGCCCTCAGCACTGCAGGCCTGCCTGCACCGGGCGGCGGGCTGGCCGGCGGCGGGCTTGAGCGGGCCGTGCCCGAGCAGGCCCGGCTGGAGCAGCCGTGAGCGGCCACGGCTTCCTCCTCGCAACGTACGCGCCGGGCTCGTCCTTGATCCACCGGACGCCGCTGTGGCTGAAGTTCCTGCTGGTGGTTGGTTGCGGAATGGCGTCTTTCCTGGTCGCCGACTGGGCCGTTTCGGCCGTCGTGTTGGCGCTGCTGTGCGGGCTGTTCCTGCTCAGCGGGGCAGGTCCAGCCAGGCTGCTTCGCGCAGTGCGCCCGGTCCTGCCCGTACTCCTGGCGATCGGCCTCTTCCAGTGGTGGCAGCTGGGCGCACCGACCGCGGCCCGGATCGTGCTGAACGTCCTGGTCTGCGTTGTCGCCGCCTCAATCCTGACCGCCACCACCCCGGTGCAGGCGCTGCTCGACGGTGTGGCGTCCCTGGCCCGGCCGTTCCGGCGCTTCGGTGCGGACCCGGAACGCTTCGCCCTGACCATTGCCATCATGCTCCGCAGCATCCCGTTCGTTGTCGGGGCCTACATGGACGTGCGCGATTCTGCCCGGGCCCGCGGGCTCGAACGCAACCCGCGGGCCCTTGTGCTGCCCGTCTTCATCAGCACGGTGGCCTTCGCCCGGCAGACCGGCGAAGCCCTCGCCGCCCGTGGACTGGGTGAGCCGGAGGACCCGGAGGACTAGCCCTTGGGTGCCTGGGCCCGGCCCCCTGCACTGGACATGCCCTGCCTTGGCCGCAGCCAGTGGACATATGGCCGCCATGCCCACTCCCCGTGCTAAAGAATGGGCATATCCCATTCAGGTTGCCCGCGGACGAGCTGCCCCTCCGATTCGAAAATTGGGCATGCCCTCCGTTGACCGTAGCCAGTGGACATGTGGCCCATATGCCCACTCCTCGCGCCCAAGAATGGACATGTCCCGTTCCAACGCCAGGTACGGACATGTCCCTTCCCCGGTGCCAGGGCAGGGGAGGACATGCCCATGTCCCCAGCGGGCAAATGGGCATGTCCTCCCCTGCCCGTGAACTGCTCCCCGGAAGTTGGACTGAGAAATTCAGTTCCGACTCCCGGGGAGCAGTTTTATGCATGTACGTAGTCCGTTATCCGAAGAGCAGCGCGAGGCCGCTGTAGCGTGGTTTGAGAAGGGCATCGCGGATAAAGCGGC
>NZ_FNGD01000003.1:0-255265 GCF_900102895.1 Arthrobacter sp. ov407 | reverse complement strand
CCGCAGCCAGTGGACATATGGCCGAAATGCCCACTCCTCGCGCTGAAGATTGGACATGTCCCGTCCCAGCGCCTGGCACGGACATGTCCCATCCCCGGTGGCAGGGCAGGGCATGTCCGGGCCGGGCCAATGCGCATGCCCTCCCTTGGCCGCAGCCAGTGGACATATGGCCGAAATGCCCACTCCTCGCGCTGAAGATTGGACATGTCCCCCGGGGGCTAGGTGAAGCGCGCGTACCGCAGCAGCGCGGCCGTGCCCATGCCGCCTGCGATGCTGATCATCGCCAGGGCTAGCTGACCGGGCTCCGCGGACCTGCGTGCTTGTGCGAGCAGCCGGATGACCAGCACCGCGCCCGAGGCTCCGTAGGCGTGACCCAGAGCCAGCGCCCCGCCGTCGAGGTTCGCCAGCTCCGGGTCAATCCCCAACTGGTCAAAGCAGGCGAGCGTCTGGGCGGCGAAAGCCTCATTGAATTCCACCAGGCCCAGGTCCGCAGCCGTCAGGCCGTGTGCCGCCAGGAGTCGTTGCGCCGCTGCGGCCGCGCCGATGCCCAGGAGCTGCGGCGCCACCCCGGCGGTATCGGTTCCCAGCACCAGCAACCCGTCCGCTGCACCCAGCCGCCGGGCGCGTTCCATGGATGTAACAACGACGGCGGCCGCGCCGTCAGCGTCGAAGCACGAGTTCCCTGCCGTTACCGTGCCGCCGCTGGCAAACACGGGCGGGAAACGCGCCATCAGGGCGGGGCCAAGACTCGGTCTCGGACCGTCGTCGGCCTCAGCGGCCGCCCCGGTGCCCGCAGCGAGGGGCACGATCTCGCCGTCGAATCTCCCGGCAGCGGCGGCGGCCAGGGCACGATGGTGGCTGCGGAGCGCGAAGGCGTCCTGGCGTTCCCGGCTGATGCCGAAGTGGGCGGCCACGTTCTCGGCCGCCACGCCCATGTCGGGATCGCCGAGGCTGAGGGGTGCGAACTGGGCCCGGCTGTAATAGTCCGGGGTGCCGTCGTCGTTGCGGTGGGCGCGGAGCGGAGCCGTGCTGACGCTCTCCACGCCGCCTGCAAGGTACAGGCCGCCGCCGCCCGCCGCGACCAGCCGGGAGGCCAGGACGATCGCGTCCAGGCCCGAGCCGCATTGCCGGTCCACCGTGACGCCGGGGACGGTGACGGGCAGGCCGGCCTCCAGCGCGGCGAGCCTGGCCACGTTCCCGCCGCCGCCCACGGCGTTGCCGATCACGACGTCGGTCACGGACTCCGGGGCCAGGCCGGCGCCGGCACCCGCCTCGGCGAGCAGGCTGCGGAGCACCGGAGCCAGGAGTTCGTGGGCGCGCAGCGCCTTCAGGGCACCGTTGGCCCGGCAGAGCGGTGTCCGGCGCGCGGCGATGATCACCGGCTGCCTGTCCTCCGGCAGCAGTCCGGGAAATGAGCGTCCGGGGAATGGCAGACCGAGTGAAGAAGGCCCCGTGCCCACGCGCGGCTCAGCCAAGGCGTCGGATCCTGGGATCGTTCCGGGCTACCCAGTCGAGCAGCAGCTGCCGGCTGATCTTGCCCCGGTCTGTCAGGGGCAGCTCCGTCAGCGCGAAGTACTCCAGGGGCCGCTTGTTCCGGGCCAGCACATCGTCTATCCCGGACTTCAGCTGGGTGGCGGTGACCGCCCCGTGCGAGGGCACCACGCCGGCCACGACGCGCTGGCCGCGAAGGTCGTCGGCCATGCCGGCGGCCACGGCCGCCGCGACGCCGGGGACGGAGGCCAGCGCCATCTCGACTTCGTGCGGGTAGACGTTGGTGCCGGCGGTGATGATCATGTCGGACCGGCGGCCCAGCATGTGCAGGGTCCCGCCGGAGAGGTACCCTTGGTCCCCCACGGTGTACCAGCCGTCGAAACAGCGCAAAGCCTGGCCGTCGTCACCCCACAGGTAGCCGTTGCTGACCATGCCGCTGCGGACGCAGATGTTGCCGTCGCTGCCGTCCGGTAGCTCGGCGCCGCGATCGTCCAGGATGCGGATATCGACGCCGGGAAAGGGTTTTCCGATGCCGGTCCCGCCCGGTTCAGCGGGCTCGCCCGGACGCAACCCGGCGCCCGAGACGAAGCTGAGTTCGGACGCGCCGTAGTACTCGAAAATGGTGGCGTTCGGCGCCCAGCGCCGGGCCGCCTCCAGCGTCCGGGCGTCCAGCTTGGACCCGGCGCAGATGATGCTGCGGATGCCGGAGGCATCGACCCCGCCGGCCAGTCCGCGTTCGCTGAGCAGCCGGAGCATGGTGGGGACCAGGACCAGGCGGCTGATGCCGTCGTGGCTGATGGCGGCGTGGGCGGCGCCGACGTCGAAGTGGTCCAGGCTGTGGAATTCCGCGCCGGCGTACAGGCATTCGGCGAGGGCGTAGAGGTTCAGGCTTGCCGCGAGCGGGCCGGGGGCCAGGGTCTTGTCGTCCTGCGTGAGCCCGAAGAATTCAATGGAGGCGTCGAACGATTCCTGCCAGGACCGCCGCGAGCGGGTGAACGCCTTGGGCACCGAGGTGGTGCCGGAGGTCAGGCCGATCAGGAACGAGGCGCCGGGCGTCCCGTCAACGAGCTCAGTGCCCAGCCCGGTCCCCTGCGATGCCGGCAGCGCCGGGCCCTGGTCTTCCGCCACATCCGGCTGACCAGTTTCGATCCGGGCGATCCGGGCGGTGATGCCGTCCTGCAGTTGCTGCGGCCAGGCCGGGTCCAACACGGCGCACTGCCGCGCACCAGCCACGGCCGCCGCGAACGCTACGGCGAAGCGGGCTGAATTTTGTTCGGACAGCACCGTGATCGCAGGCGCCGCGGGCACCAGCGCCGCCGCTTTGTCCCGCAGGCCGGACCAGCTGAGGTGCTCTCCGGCCACGACGACGGCTGTTTCGTCGGGACGGTCATCGGCCCAGCGCTGGAGTCTGTCGAGAAATGGCATCGCACCAACTTTACCGTTGCTGGCCGGCACCGGGGCCTGTGCGGGATATTGTGACTCCATGAGCTTTAACGACAACGCCCCGCTGGATCCGTCGCAGGTCCAGGACCGTCGAGGGATGGGCCGCGGCCCGATGATCGGCGGCGGGATCGGCGGCGGCCTCATCCTGCTGCTGGCAGCCCTCTTCGGCATCAATCCGCAGCTTCTCGAGGGCCTGGCCGGCACCACCCAGGAGCCCCAGTCGCAGAGCCAAGGCTCGGCCCCCGCCTGCCGGACCGGCGCCGACGCCGACGCCCGCCTCGACTGCAGGATCACCGGCACGGTCAACAGCCTGAACGCGTTCTGGCCTGCGTATCTGGCCCAGTACAACACGAAATACCCGCGGCCCAAGGCCGTGATCTTCACCCGCGCAACCAATACGGGCTGCGGCGCCGCCACCTCGGAAGTAGGCCCGTTCTACTGCCCCGTCGACACCACGGCGTACTTCGATCCCGGCTTCTTCCAGGAACTCGTGGACCGGTTCGGTTCGTCCGGCGGGCCGCTGGCCCAAGAATACGTCGTGGCCCACGAATTCGGCCATCACGTCCAGAACCTGCTGGGCGACCTCGACCGGGCGCAGCAGGATCCCCAGGGCCCCGGCTCCGGGGGCGTGCGGGTTGAGCTCCAGGCCGACTGCTACGCGGGGCTGTGGGCCCACTATGCGACGACGCAGCCGGACCCCAAGACCGGCCAGCCCTACCTGGAGCCCTTCACGGACCAGGACGTCCGAGATGCCCTGTCGGCCGCCTCGGCCGTGGGCGATGACCGCATCCAGAAGGCCGCCACGGGCCGGGTCTCACCGGAGGCATGGACCCACGGGTCCAGTGCCCAGCGACAGAAATGGTTCTACCAGGGCTACAAGACCGGGGACATCAACAAGTGCGACACGTTTGCGGTGGCAACGCCGTAGTCCCAAACGAGTAGTCCCAAACCCTTAGCCTCATCCGCGTCGCGGCCGGCGCCGGACCGGGACTTCGACGTAGCTGAGGAATCCCGCGTGGCCCAGGTGCCGGTGCTTCGGGTGCCACACGGGGCGGTACTGGTGTCCGAACGGGTCGGTCACCAGGACTGTCTCCAGCCGGTGGTTCCCGGCCAGGAGGCGGTCGACGTCGGCCAGTGCATTGCGCCGCGTCGCAAGCCCGTCGATGTCCAGACTCCAGAGCCCCAGCTCAGCCTCTGTTCCGCGTTCGAGCTGCAGCGTCTCAAACAGTCCGGTCACGAATCCGGCGAGCCCGGCGGCGTCGACACGCTGCAGCCGATGCTCCTCCGGATGCACGTCGCGGGCATCGGCCAGGGCCTGGCGAAGCCAATGGAATTCCACGGAGCCCAGGGGCGGTCCCATGCGCAGGTGGCGGTTCTCGTCCAGTTCAAGCCGGTACGTTGTGGCGCTGCGGTCCATGATGCACGGAGCCTCGCCGACATATTCAAAGTCGGCCAGCAGGTCTTCCCGGGAACGGTAGTAGGAGAACTCGCCGCTGTCCTCAACAACCACAAAGTCCCTGCCGGCACCGGACGGCTGCGGTGGTGGAGTGGCATCCATTCCGGTGTGCCTCCTGTTCGACAGTGTGCCCGGTCCGAAGCTTTTAGCCGCGGACTGGTTGTCTTTATCAGACCACCGCCAACGCGATAAGGGAACGGCCATATGGGAACGCCGGATGGGACGACGACGGCGGCCCCGCCTCGGTGAGGTGGAGCCGCCGTCATTCACAGCCCGGGCCGTGCCGGCCCGTCCGTGTTAGTGGAGCTATGCGTGGGGATCTTAGATGTTGAAGCCCAGGGCGCGCATCTGATCGCGGCCGTCCTCGGTGATCCGTTCCGGACCCCATGGCGGCATCCACACCCAGTTGAGCCGCCATTCATCGACGACCCCGTCCAGGGCCTTGCCGACCTGCTCTTCGATGACATCGGTGAGCGGGCAGGCGGCGGTGGTGAGCGTCATGTCGATCAGCAGGGCGCCGTCGTCGTCTGAGTACTTCAGACCGTACAACAGGCCCAGGTCAACGATGTTGACGCCGAGTTCCGGGTCGATCACATCCTTGAGCGCCTCTTCGACATCCTCGAGGCCCGTGCGGGCCACATTGAGTTCGGTCATCGCGGAGTCCTAACTACGCCTGGGCTGCAGCCGAGGCGGCAGCGATGGTGGCCGCCCCTGCGCCGGTGGCGTAGCGGTCGTAGCCTTCGTCTTCGAGGCGGTCGGCGAGCTCCGGGCCGCCCTCTTCCACAACCTGGCCATCGACGAACACGTGCACGAAGTCCGGCTTGATGTAGCGCAGGATCCGGGTGTAGTGCGTGATGAGCAGGGTGCCCATGTTGCCTTCGCCGTGGGCGCGGTTGACGCCCTCGGAGACAACCTTGAGCGCGTCGACGTCGAGGCCGGAGTCGGTCTCGTCGAGGATGGCGAACTTCGGCTTGAAGAGCTCCAGCTGGAGGATCTCGACGCGCTTCTTCTCGCCGCCGGAGAAGCCTTCGTTGACGTTGCGCTGGGTGAAGTCGGCGTCGATGCGCAGCTGCGCCATGGCAGCCTTGACGTCCTTGGTCCAGGTGCGCAGCTTCGGCGCTTCGCCGTCAATCGCGGTCTTGGCGGTGCGCAGGAAGTTGGTCATGCTCACGCCCGGGACCTCGACGGGGTACTGCATGGCAAGGAACAGGCCGGCGCGGGCGCGCTGGTCCACGCTCATCGCGAGGACGTCTTCACCGTCGAGGGTGATCGTGCCGGAGGTGACGTTGTAGCGCGGGTGCCCGGCGATGGTGGACGCCAGCGTGGACTTGCCGGAACCGTTCGGGCCCATGATGGCGTGCGTCTCTCCGGTCCTGATGGTCAGGCTGACGCCCTTCAGGATTTCCTTGGTGCCCTGCTCGGTGTCAATGCTGACGTGCAGGTCCTTGATCTCAAGAGTCGACATATGTCTTGTTCTCCTCTGCACTGTGCCCTCCGGCACTGTGCGTTTTCTTGGCGATAAGTTTTCTTGTGCGAGTTGCCGGCTGCAGGCAGCTAGCTGAAGTTTGGAGCCTCGGCGCCGTTCAGGACGTTGGTGAAGTCCACGTAGACCTCGTCATCCAGGACGGTCACGGCAAACACGGGAACAGGATCATAGGCTGGCAGCTGGAGCGGCTCGCCGGTGCGCAGGTCGAACTGGGAACCGTGGCCCCAGCACTCGATCTTGCAGCCTTCGACCTCTCCTTCGGAGAGGGAGATGTCCGCGTGCGAGCAAGTGTCGCCGATGGCGTGGATCTCCCCCATCGAGTCCTTCACGATCGCTACGGGGTAGTCGTCGATCAGGATCCGCAGCGCCTGCTTGAGTTGAATCTCGCTGGCGTTGCAGACTAGCTCGCCCTTTGGCTGTTCAGTCATTGATGTGTTCCGTGTTCTCTAGTGCTGCGCACTAGTGGTTCGTTGCCGCGAGTTCGCGCTCGACGGCTTCCGTGAGGCGCTCTTCGATGGCCGGAACGTGGATCTTCTGGATGATCTCGTTCAGGAACCCGCGGACCACCAGGCGGCGGGCCACCTCTTCCGGGATGCCACGGGCCATCAGGTAGAACAGGTGCTGGTCATCGAATCGTCCGGTGGCGCTGGCGTGGCCGGCGCCGGCGATCAGGCCGGTCTCGATCTCAAGGTTCGGCACGGAATCGGCGCGGGCGCCATCCGTGAGGACCAGGTTGCGGTTGGCCTCGTAGGTGTCGGTGCCTTCTGCTTCCTTGCGGATCAGAACGTCACCCACCCACACGGTGTGCGCGTTGCGGCCCTGCAGGGCGCCCTTGTACAGGACGTTGGACTTGCAGTTGGCCACGGCGTGGTCCACGAACAGCCGCTGCTCGAGGTGCTGGCCGGCGTCGGCGAAGTACAGGCCGAACAGTTCCACTTCGGCGCCCGGGGCGGTGAAGCGTGCCGAGGGCGTGACGCGCACGAGGTCGCCGCCGAGGCTGACAACGATGTGCTTGAACTTGGCGTCGCGGCCGAGCTTGACCTGCTGGGAGGAGGCGTGCACGGCGTCGTCGTTCCATTCCTGGAGCGAGATGACGGTCAGTTGCGCGCCGTCCTCAACGACGATTTCGACGTTTTCCGAGACGACGGCGGTGCCCTGGTGGTCCAGGACGACGACGGACTTGGAGAACTTTTCCGCCACGATCACGATGTGCTGCGCGGAAGCCTCGGTGCCCTGGCCGGTCAGCAGGACGCTGACCTCCCCGTCCACCTGGACCTCGGACGGGACGGTGATGACGGTGGCCTCGGCGAAGTTCTCCCAGGCGTTCGCGGAGACCCGGTCCTCGGGGATGGCGGCGGAGCCGATCCTGCGGTCGTCGCGGCCGACGGTCTCAACCCTGACGCTGTCCGGAGCGGTGACGCTCACGGCCGGCGCGGCACCGTTGAGGACCTCGGTGTGCAGGCCGCGGAGGCGCTTGAGCGGGGTGAACCGCCAGTCCTCTTCCATGCCGGTCAGCGGCTTGAAGTCCGCCAGCTTGTAGGAGGTCAGGCGGCCGGCGCGTGAGCTGTCCGGAACACCGACGCCGCCGCCGTGCGAGTGGCGCTTGACGGCTTCGCCGGCCAGCGGCGATTTGGACTCCGCGGCGTTCAGGGGCGAAAGGCTTTCGCCTTCCTCGGTGAAACCGTTGATGAACGGCTGGGCTGAGGGCGCGCCGATGCGGGCCTTTTCAGTAGTGATGTCAGTCATTAACCGACCGATCCTTCCATCTGCAGTTCAATCAGTCGGTTCAGCTCGAGGGCGTATTCCATCGGCAGTTCGCGGGCAATCGGCTCGATGAAGCCGCGGACGATCATCGCCATGGCCTCGTCTTCGCGCATGCCGCGGGACATCAGGTAGAACAACTGCTCTTCGCTGACCCGCGAGACCGTGGCCTCGTGGCCCATCGTGACGTCGTCCTCGCGGATGTCGATGTACGGGTAGGTGTCCGACCGGCTGATGGTGTCCACCAGGAGGGCGTCACAGCGGACCGTGTTGGCCGAGTGCTTGGCGCCTTCGCGGACCTGTACCAGGCCGCGGTAGGCGGCGCGGCCGCCGCCGCGGGCCACGGACTTGGAAATGATCGAGCTCTTGGTGTTGGGCGCGATGTGGACCATCTTCGAACCGGTGTCCTGGTGCTGGCCTTCGCCGGCGAACGCGATGGACAGGGTTTCACCCTTGGCGCCTTCGCCCACGAGGTAGACGGCCGGGTACTTCATGGTGACCTTGGAGCCGATGTTGCCATCGATCCACTCCATGGTGGCGTTCTCTTCGCAGATGGCGCGCTTGGTGACCAGGTTGTACACGTTCGTGGACCAGTTCTGGATGGTCGTGTAGCGGACGCGGGCGCCCTTCTTCACGATGATTTCCACTACCGCGGAGTGCAGCGAGTCCGAGGTGTAGATCGGAGCGGTGCAGCCTTCGATGTAGTGGACGTAGGAGTCCTCGTCCGCGATGATCAGCGTGCGCTCGAACTGGCCCATGTTTTCCGTGTTGATGCGGAAGTAGGCCTGCAGCGGGATGTCGACGTGGACGCCCTTGGGCACGTACACGAAGGATCCGCCGGACCAGACGGCCGTGTTCAGCGAGGCGAACTTGTTGTCGCCCACCGGGATGATGGTGCCGAAGTACTCCTGGAAGATCTCCGGGTGTTCGCGCAGCGCGGTGTCCGTGTCCAGGAAGATGACGCCCTGCTGTTCCAGGTCCTCACGGATCTGGTGGTAGACAACCTCAGACTCGTACTGCGCGGCGACGCCGGAGACGAGGCGGCTGCGCTCGGCTTCCGGGATGCCCAGCTTCTCGTACGTGTTCCGGATGTCCTCGGGGAGGTCTTCCCAGGTTGCGGCCTGCTTCTCGGTGGACCGCACGAAGTACTTGATGTTGTCGAAGTCGATGCCGGACAGGTCCGCGCCCCAGGTGGGCATGGGCTTGCGGTCGAAGTACTTCAGGCCCTTCAGGCGCAGATCCAGCATCCATTCCGGCTCGTTCTTCTTGGCCGAAATGTCGCGGACAACGTCCTCATCGATGCCGCGGCGCGCGTTGGCCCCGACGTCGTTCTTGTCGGCCCAGCCGTACTCATAGGTGCCGATTCCGTGGAGCTCGGGATTCTTTTCCAGAATCTCCGAAATCACAGTAGAGTCAGCAACCTTCTTCTCTGATAGTTGGTCCGTCATCACGGCCTTTCTTGGAGATGGTTGGATACTTCGTCCGGGTTGACCGGGGCTGCGGGACTGGAAGTCCCGACGGCGGCCGGACGGCCCGTAGGTATGTGGGTGGTGCAGACGTGCCCGCCTCGCGCCAGGGTGGACAGCCGGCGCACATCGACGCCGACCAGCCGGGCGAACATTTCGGTCTCCACGTCGCAGAACACGGGGAACTGGGCAGCCAGGTGCTGGATGGGGCAGTGCCCCTGGCAGAGCTGGACGCTGGAGAGCGCGGCGGGAAGCGGCGCCTTGGCAACAAGTGACTGCGCCGAGGCCACGAAACCGTCGCGGCTCAGCGCCTCGGAGAGAGCCTGGGCGCGGGCTGTGATGTCCGGTCCGGCCTGCTCGATCTCGGGTGCGTAGCGGCGTTCCATGTCGGCGAACCGCTCGACGGCGAACTGCCGCACCGCCTCGGGGCCGGCCGCCTCTTCCAGGCGGCGCAGCGCGACGGAGGCGATGTCGAGGTAGTCGTTGCCCAGGGTCGACTGACCCTGGGAGCTCAGGACGTAGCGGCGGGCGGGCCGTCCGGCACCGGCACCGGCACGGGCAACCCGCTTGACTTCAATCACTCCGCTGCGCGCGAGGTGATCGAGGTGGCGGCGCACGGCAGCCGGGGTGAAGCCCAGGAGGTCACCGAGTTCGGCTGCGCTGATGGGTCCATGCTCCAGCACCGCGTTCAGGACACGGTCACGAGTCCGCTCTTCGGCGTCATGGGTGTGGCTGCCGGCGGCGGGAACGACGTCGGGAACGGCCGCCACGTGTGCCCGGGCGGACCCGACGCGCGCGGTGCCGCGCCCGTTCGGGGCTGCGGACGCAGAGGGGCTCATGGAATACACAACACAATCATGTCGTAATTTACTCCGGCATTCCAGTAAGGCATGGCTTGCCTGCGGGACCGCCCCGCCGGGGAGCCGACGTACTACATCGCGTAGAATGCTGTGGTGCGATCTCCCGAATCCCCCGTTCTGACCATCAGCGGGCTTGTCAAGGATGTTGGTCCACTGCCCACCCTCGACGGCAAGATGCTGCGCGTGGTCAGCGGCCTTTCCCTTATTGCCGAACGCGGCCAGGTCACGGCCCTGCTCGGTGCCAACGGTGCCGGCAAGACCACCACCATCGAATGCGCCCAGGGGCTGCAAAAACGCACCGCCGGCGCCATCAGCCTACTGGGCCAGGATCCGGATTCGGCCGGCGCGGGGCTCCGCGCCCGCGTGGGGGTCATGCTGCAGGACGGCGGCCTGCCGCCGTCGGCCCGGCCCATCCCCCTGTTGCGGCACATCGCCGGCATGTACCAGGACCCGTGGCCGGTGGATGAGCTCATCGGACGCCTGGGGATCGACTCTTTCAGCCGCACCAGTGTGCGGCGCCTGTCCGGCGGCCAGAAGCAGCGCCTCGCTCTTGCCGCGGCGCTGGTGGGCAATCCGGAGGTTCTGTTCCTCGACGAGCCGAGTGCGGGCCTGGACCCGCAGTCCCGCCAGATGGTCTTCGATCTCATCTCCGAACTGCGCAACAGCGGCATGGGCATCATCCTGACGACACACCTGATGGACGACGCCCAACGCCTCGCGGACTATGTCTACATCATCGACGCCGGCCGCAACGTCGCCGAGGGCACCGTGGCCCAGCTCCTGCGGCACCAACTGCCGGCCGGCGACGCGTCGCAGCACATCCGCACCTTGCTGTTCGAAACCGAACCCGGCTTGGACTTCACCGGCGTGCTGCCCGACGGCGTCGACGTCACCGAGGCGCGGGCCGGCAGTTACGCCGCGACCGGCGCACTGACCCCCGCCGACCTCGCCGCGATCACCGCATGGTGGGCCGCGCGCGGGATCATGCCCAGCTCCCTGAGCCTTGAAGCCCGCAGCCTCGAGGACGTCTTTTTGGACATCTCCGGAAGGGAGATCCGATGACCCGCGTAACAGGTGGCGCCCCCCTGGACAGTGCACACCGCGCCAGCGCGCCCCGTACCGCACATGGCAGCGCCCCCGCTTCCTTGCTGCGCCGCATCCTGCTGCAGGGGCAGTACGAAACCATCACCATGCTCAGGAACGGCGAGCAGCTGATCCTCGCGATCGTGCTGCCGCTGCTGGCCATGGTCGGCCTGACAGTGACGCCGCTGCTGGACGGGCTCGGTTCGAGCCGCATCAACGTCGCCGTGCCGGGCATCCTGGCCCTGTGCGCCATGTCCACCGCCTTCACGGGGCAGGGCATCTCCACCGGCTTCGACCGCCGCTACGGCGTCCTGCGGTTTCTTTCCACTACTCCCCTGGGCCGCACCGGACTGATTGCGGGCAAGGTCCTGGCCGTCCTGGCCGTGCTGTTCCTGCAGGTGCTCATCGTGACGGCCGTGGCCCTCCTGCTGGGCTGGCAGCCCAACCCCGCGGGCTGGCTGCCCGGCCTGGCCATCCTGGTCCTCGGGGCCGCCGCCTTCACGGCACTCGGGCTGCTGGTCGCCGGGACGGTCCGGCCGGAGGCGACCCTTGCCATCACCAACCTGCTCTGGATCCTCCTCGGAGCGCTGGGCGGGATCGTCATCCCGGCCGAACGGCTCCCTGCGCTGGCCCAGGCCGTGGTGCATTTCCTCCCCTCCGGCGCGCTGGGCCAGGCGCTGAGGGATGCATTCCTGTCCGGCAGCGTCAATGGTGCTGCCGTACTTGTCCTGTTGCTCTGGACGGCGATCGCCGGCGGCGCAGCAACCCGTTGGTTCAAGTGGAATTGAGAAAACTGTGAGCACGGCGTCACGAACTCCCCGGATCGTCTCCGGAATCACCTCCCGGCTGCCCGTCCGCGTGGACAAGACGGTCAGGCGGCTGGCTGTGTTGTCCCTCATCGGCCAGATCGTCCTGGTGGTGACCGGCGGAGCCGTGCGGCTGACCGCCTCCGGCCTTGGCTGCCCCACCTGGCCGCGCTGCACGGAAGGCTCCCTGGCGACCACACCGGAAATGGGGTTCCACGGAATCATTGAATTCGGCAACAGGCTCCTGACGTTCGCGCTGGCAGCCGTCGCTGTGATGATGCTCGTCTACCTGTGGAACCTCCGCAAGGAGCGCCGCGACCTCTTCCTGCTGGCCCTCGGCCTGCTTGCCAGCATCCCGGCCCAGGCCGTCATCGGCGGCATTACGGTGCTGACCCAGCTGAACCCGTGGGTCGTGGGCCTGCACTTCCTCGTTTCCATGGCGCTCGTGGTCCTCGCGACCCTGTTGGTGAACCGGGCCTACGGCCGCACCGGCAAGGCCAGGACCGTGCAGCTTCCCGCCCTGCCGGGCGTCGCGCGCCCGGTGATGACCGCCGTCGCGCTTCTCTCCGCCGTCGCCGTCTGCCTCGGTGTGGTGCTGACCGGAGCGGGCCCGCACGCCGGCGATGCTAACGCCCCGCGCAATGATCTCGACTGGGACCTGTTCGCGCACATCCATGCAGTGCCCGCCTACCTGGTGACCGCCGGCGCGCTGTTCGCGTTGTTCCTTGTGGTTCGCGGACGGATCCAGGGGCAGTTCCGTACTGCGGTGTTCATGCTCCTGGGCGTCACGGTGCTGCAGGCCGTCATCGGCTTCACCCAGTACTACAACGGCATCCCGGCGCTGCTGGTCGGCGCACACATGCTGGCGGCGGCGCTGCTGATGAGTGCAGCCACCAACGCCGCGGACCTGGCCCGCTACAGCCCGGTGGACTAGCCCCACGACCCGAACAGCCCCGGGCGCTTCCCTCTCAACACAGCAACGCAGGGTCACTTATGGCCCATCCGGCACGTCCGGATAGGCCATAGGTGACCCCGCGTTTGTCATATGTGCCTCGGGCTGGCCTTGACGGGAACACCGGGAGGACTATGGGAGGGCATGGATATGGATCGTCGCGGCTGTGGCTTCTTTTCGTTCACTCCCGTGACGCCGACCGGAAGGCCTTCTCAAATGCAAGAGATCGAACCGGCGTCGCCCCTTTCACCGTCCGCCCGCCATCGCGCGGCAAGCCTCAAAGAACGCGTCTACATCATCTTCACGACCTTGGCTGTGGTCTTGGCGCTTCGCAGCCACGCCGACGAGACGACACCCGCGGCCGCGGCGGCGACCCTCAGCATCGTGGTGATCGGGTCACTGCTCGGAATCCTGGTCGCCGACCTCCTGAGCCACCTGGCGGTTCATTCGACGCTCCCAACCCCCGAAGAACTGCGTCAGATGGTCGCGATCAGTGTCGGGGCCCTCAGCGTCCTGGTCACGCCGCTGATCCTTCTCCTGGCGGCAGGCCTCGGTATCTTGTCGACGGCGGCCGCACTCAGCTGGGCGGTCGTCGTGCTGGTCGTCACGCTCCTGGTGGTCGGCTATCTCGCCATCCGGCGCCTCGACATTCCTCTGCGTCACAAGGCCGCCATTATGCTCGCCGAAGTTGTATTGAGCCTCCTGGTGATTGGACTCGAATTCGTGGCCCACCATCTCTGAACCGGACGCGAAATTTCCCCCACATTCCAGGACGGGTTCCTGATCGGTCACTTGTCCAAAGGGGAAGGCATTCGGAATACTGGGTCGTGTAGCCCCTTGTGGGTCTGCCCCATTGCCGGGCGGCCCGGGGCCAGCGTCAGGTTTCGTCCAGCCACGTCGGGAATACTTAGAGCCGGCGCTCAACTGGCGCCGCAATCGCATTCATGGAAAGTAGGACGGCTCGGTTTTGCCTTGATGCAGCTGGAATCGGAACTGGCCAGATAGAGGAAGCGGAGGATATGTGGCGTTACTAGTCAGCGAGAGGCCCGCAAAGACGGTCCAACATACTGCAGAGCGCCCACGGCTGGACGGCCTGGACGTTCTTCGCGGTGCTGCCGTTGGCGCCGTCCTGCTGGGACATTCCTGGCCGAGCATATTTCAAGGCGCCGGCATCGTTGGTGTCATTGCGTTCTTCGTGTTGAGCGGCTACTTGATCACCAGCGTGCTGGTCGGCGACATCGAACGGCACCGGAAAATTCGCTACGGCCGTTTCTATGCGCACAGGGCCTTCCGTCTGGTGCCGGCACTGATCTCCCTCCTGGGGGTGTACGCGATCGTCGAATTGGCCACCGACGTCCTCGGGGACCGGTCCAAGGGGATCGTCGGGTACACCGTCCTCGCCGGCCTTGGCTACCTCAAAGACCTGCCCCTGCCTTTCGACGTCAGCATGGCGATCGGACCGCTCTGGACGCTGGCGGTGGAAGAACAGTTCTACCTCATCTGGCCCGCGCTGCTGGTGCTCGCCCTGCGGCGCAACCGCCAGGGACGTCTGGTTGGCTGGTCCGCCGCCGTCGCCCTGTTGCTCATGTCGGCCAGTGTGCTGGCCATGGTGACCCTGGCCCCGCAACTTCACGCTCTGGTCTACGCGCTGCCGACAACGTGGGGCCTGGGCCTGATCATCGGTTCGGCCCTGCGGCTGTACAGGGTCCATGTGTTCAGCTGGTTCACCGGCCTCTGGCTCAGGCGTGCTGCCCTGCTCGGTTCCGTCGCCATCCTGGCCGCGCTGATCTTCTTCCCGAAGGCCAATGAAACGCCGGCCTTCATGTTCATTGGCGGCCCGCTGGCCATGGCCGCGTCAGCCGTCCTGGTCGCACTGGCTGCTTCCCGCACCGCGGTGATGCCAAAGTGGACACACCCGGTGCAGATGCTGGGCACGGTGTCGTACGCCGCGTACCTCTGGAACTACGTCGTCATTCTCTGGCTCAACGGGGGCTCCACGGCCGATCTGCCGCCGCTCGTCGCCGTGTCGGCCATCGTGGTGACCCTGCTCATTGCGGTCATCAGCTGGCACACTGTCGAAAGGCTCGGGCGGATCGCGCGCGCCCGCTTCGACCAGCACTATTCGGCCCGGTACCAGCCGGACCGGGGGCGGCCCGGCAGCAACGCTTCCCGGCACGGTTAGTCGGCGCTGTTTAGCCGGCGCTGTTTTAGTCGGTAACTGTCTCGCCGGCGTCGGGCCGGCTCTCCAGCGTGGACGCATCGGTATTCGCCCCGCAGACGATCACGGCCACGCGCTCCCCTTCGGCGGGTGTGTACGCCCCTGACGTGAGCGCAGCAAACGCCACCGCCGCGCCGTATTCGGCGGGGATCCGGTAATCGCTCCACAACCGTGACCGGGCGGCGACGATGGCGGCATCGTCCACCAGCACCGAGGTCGGAGGCACGCGCGCGGCGATGTCGAAGGCGATCTCACCCACCCGCCGGGCACCCAGGGAATCCACGGCGACTCCCGAAACGGCCACATCGACCGGGTGGCCGGCGTCGAGGGCCGCGTGCAGCGTGGGGATGTTGAAGGGTTCAACCGCGACCACACGCGCCCGGCCCTCGGCCGCTGCCGCCACTCCGGCATACAGTCCGCCGCCGCCGACGGCGACGACGATCGTGTCGATCCCGGGCTCGTCCTGGAGAATCTCCTCGGCGAGGGTGCCTGCGCCTGCCGCGATTTCGAGTTGGTCGTACGCGTGGCAGAACAGGGCGCCGCTTTCCTCCACGTACTGCGTTGCGGCCGCGAAAGCCTCCGCGTACTCGTCGCCGACCTGCCGGACCGTGGCGTTGTACGCGAGGAGTCGCTCGACCTTCACCCGCGGGGCGTTCTCCGGGACGAACACTGTCGCCGGAACGCCGAGTGCCGCCGCGGCGTAGGCGTTGGCCAGACCCGCGTTGCCGCCCGATGCCGCCACCACGCCGACGCCGGGATCAAGTTCACCGCGCTCCCGGGCGGCAAGTTGGCGGTTGAAGGCGCCGCGGGCCTTGAAGACGCCGGTGTGCTGCAGGAACTCGCATTTGAACCAGAGCGGAGCCGCAGCGGTACCTCCGCGGAGCAAAGGCGTGCGCCGCACGTAGCCGCTGATTCGGCTCTGTGCCTGAAGTACATCGCCGCGGTTGATCACGGGCGCCCCCTGGGATTGTGTTGCCTGGCTGGTTCGTAAGGATACCCCGGGACCGAAAAGGCCTTCCCGTCAATACAGCTGACGCTCCCCCACCACTGGTGAGGGAGCGTCGGACAAACGGACGGGGAGGCCTCAGCCGCCCATGATGGCCGAGCCAACAAACGGGTCGACGGCCAGGGCAATGAAGAGCAGCGTCAGGTAGCTGATTGAGCCGTGGAAAACCTTCATGGCTCCCTTGTTGGAGACGTCGCCCGCCTGGGCACGGTTGTACAAGGCGTGCGACTCGTACAGGAACCAGGCACCGGCCGCGACGGCGGTCACCGTGTAGACCCAGCCGGCGCCGCCGGCCGGGATCATCAGCAGCGAACACGCCACCATGGCCCACGCGTAGAGGACCACCTGCACCGAGACCACCTTTGCACCGGCGATGGCGCCGAGCATGGGCACATTGGCGTTCCGGTAGTCCTCGCCGTAACGCATCGACAGCGGCCAGTAGTGCGGCGGGGTCCAGAGGAAGATCACCATGAACAGCACGACGGCGGGCCACTCAACGGTGTTGGTGACG
Organism: Arthrobacter sp. ov407; assembly: GCF_900102895.1. Taxonomy (GTDB): domain Bacteria; phylum Actinomycetota; class Actinomycetes; order Actinomycetales; family Micrococcaceae; genus Arthrobacter. The sequence continues at coordinate 238,726 of NZ_FNGD01000003.1, read as the reverse complement.
GCGGCCCAGGCGATCAGCACCGGGAAGCACCCGGCAGCGCCGCCCCAAACAATGTTCTGGGCCGTGCGTCGTTTGAGGATCATGGTGTAGATGACCACGTAGAAGACGATGGCGCCGAGTCCCAGCCACGCGGAGAGCGGGTTGGCCCCGAACCAGAGGATGGCAATCGCCGCCGCGCCGAGCAGCCAGGAGAAGACCAGTGCTTCGCGAGGCGTAACCTCACCGGTGACCAGCGGCCGGTTCTCCGTGCGGTGCATGAGCTTGTCGATGTCGCGGTCGATATAGCAATTGAAGGCGCCTGCTGAGCCAGCCGCGAATGCCCCTCCCACAAGCGTCGCCAGGATCAGGCCGATCGACGGGAAGCCGCGTTCGGCATAGATCATGGTGGGCAGCGTGCTGACGAGCAGGAGCTCGATGACGCGGGGTTTCGTGAGCGCCAGGTAGGCCTTGGCTTTGCGGCCGAAGCCCATTCTTCCCGAGGCCGGGGAGGCGTTCAGCGGCGTATTAGTTGTGCTCACGGTGGCAGTCACTCTGTTCTGTCTGGCTGTGGGTCTGTCTGGCTGTGCAGTTCTGTCTGGCTGGGCAGCCCCGGGTGGATTTCGCAATGCGCTTGGCTGCAGACCGGGCTCCGCGCTCGGCGCACGCCCGTGTCTTGCCCCAGTCGAAGGCCACCACCCATCATACCGTGGAGCTCCGGGCAACCGGGCCGCCGGGCAGGGTCCGTGATTCCGGCGTGTTAACGCCGGCTCACCGGCGCAACGGCGCACGGTGATTCATATAAGCGAAATCCGGTCCAATTGGTGAGATATACGCTGACCACAAAGTGGAATGGGACTAGGCTGTCTTTAGATCAGCGCACACGGGCACGCCTACAGGCAATTGCCGGAACAGGCGGCTCTGCATCTGCGTCTGAATGATAGATCAACGTTTCGATGGTGAACGGCTGGTACGAACCGCAGCGGGCACCGAACTGTGCCCGGGGCGGGAAAAGAGCGTACCGCTGGCCGTCAGCACAGAGAGGGGCCCGGTTTTCGTGCCACATTTGGAAGAGCAAGAACTGTCATGGACTACCTTGGACCAGCGTGCGGTGGACACGGTCCGGGTGCTGGCCGCGGATGCGGTGGAGAAGGTCGGAAACGGCCACCCCGGGACGGCAATGAGTCTGGCCCCGGCCGCGTACTTGTTGTTCCAGAAGCTGATGCGCCATGATCCGGCGAACCCGGACTGGCTGGGCCGTGACCGGTTCGTCCTGTCCCCGGGGCACACGTCCCTGACCCTCTACATCCAGCTGTTCCTCTCCGGCTACGGACTGCAGCTGAAGGACCTGGAGGCGCTGCGGACCTGGGGCTCGCTGACCCCGGGCCACCCGGAATACAAGCACACCAAGGGTGTGGAGATCACCACCGGCCCACTGGGCCAGGGCCTGGCGTCCGCGGTCGGGTTCGCGTTTTCCCAGCGCCGGATGCGCGGCCTGTTCGACGCCGACGCTCCCGCCGGCACGAGCCCGTTCGACCACACCATCTGGGTGATCGCCTCCGACGGCGACCTGCAGGAAGGCGTGACCTCCGAGGCGTCCTCACTCGCCGGACACCAGGAACTCGGCAACCTCGTGGTGATCTACGACGAGAACCACATCTCGATCGAGGACGACACCGATGTGGCGTTCACCGAGGACGTCCTGGCCCGCTACGCGGCCTACGGCTGGCACACCCAGCGGGTCGACTGGACCCGGACCGGCGAATACGTCGAAGACGTCCAGGAACTGCACGCCGCGCTGCTCGCCGCGAAGGCCGAAACCGGCAAGCCCTCCATCATCTCGCTGCGCACCATCATCGGGTACCCGGCGCCGAAGAAGCAGAACACCGGCAAGATCCACGGCTCGGCCCTGGGCGCGGAGGAAGTCGCGGCCCTGAAGAAGGTCCTGGGCTTCGACCCGGAACGCGCCTTCCAGGTCGACGAGGACGTCCTGGACCACGCCCGGTCCGTTCAGGAGCGCGGCGCTGCCGCCCGCACCGACTGGCAGGCCTCGTTCGAGGCGTGGCAGGCGGCCAACCCCGAGGCCGCAGCCCTGCTGGAACGCGTCGAGGCCAAGAAGCTCCCGGGCGAGTTCGAGGCCGCCCTGCCGGTCTTCGAAGCCGGCAAGGACGTCTCCACCCGGGCCGCGTCCGGGAAGGTCCTGAACGCGATCGGCCCGGTCATGCCCGAACTCTGGGGCGGCTCCGCGGACCTCGCGGAGTCGAACAACACCACGATCGAAGGCTCGCCCTCGTTCATCCCCACGTCCCGGTCCACCGCGGCGTGGAAGGGCAACCCCTACGGCCGGGTGCTGCACTTCGGCATCCGCGAGCACGCCGCCGCGTCGATCGTGAACGGCATCTCCCTGCACGGGCGGACCCGGGCGTTCTCCGGCACGTTCCTGATCTTCTCCGACTACCAGCGCCCCGCGATCCGGCTCGGCGCCCTCATGGGTGTGCCGTCGCTGTATGTCTGGACGCACGACTCGATCGGCCTGGGCGAGGACGGCCCCACGCACCAGCCCGTCGAGCAGCTCGCGTCCCTGCGCGCCATCCCGGGCCTGGACGTCGTCCGCCCGGGAGATGCGAACGAGGTCGCCGCGGCCTGGAAGGCCATGCTGGAAAACCACGAAAACCCGGCCGGGATCGTCCTGACCCGGCAGAACATCCCCACCTGGGACCGCGGCGCGGGCGCGGCCGACGGCGACACCTTCGGCTCCACCGCCGGCGTCGAAAAGGGCGGCTACGTACTGGCCGAGGCATCCAGCGACGGCAGCACCGTCGAAGCCCGGGTCATCCTGATCGGCACCGGCTCCGAGGTCCAGCTCGCCGTCAACGCCCGCGAAGCCCTGCAGGCCGAGGGCATCCCCACCCGCGTGGTGTCGATGCCCTGCGTGGAGTGGTTCAACAAGCAGGACGCCGCCTACCGCGACACCGTGCTGCCCCCTGCCGTGAAGGCACGCGTTTCGGTCGAAGCCGGACTGGCCCTGGGCTGGAAGGAATTCGTCGGCGACGCCGGCCGTTCTATCTCGTTGGAGCACTTCGGCGCGTCCGCCGACTACAAGCGCCTCTTCCAGGAATTCGGCATCACGGCAGAAGCAGTCGCCGCCGCCGCCAAGGAATCCCTGGCCGGCCTCACAAACTGATCCACCACCCGGTTCCGGGGGACCCTGTACCCCCGGAACCCATGATTTCCAGGAGTTATGACATGACTACCCCCACCCAGCAGCTCTCCGACGCCGGCGTCTCGATCTGGCTCGATGACCTCTCCCGCGGCCGCCTGCAGACCGGTACCCTGCGCAAGCTCATCGAAGAGAAGAACGTCGTTGGCGTCACCACCAACCCGTCTATCTTCCACGCCGCCATCACCGCCGGCCACGACTACGACGCCGTCATCGCCACCCAGGCCGCCGCCGGCGCCACCGTTGAAGAGACCGTCTTCGAAATCACCACCACCGACGTGGCCGACGCCTGCGACCTGTTCGCCCCCGTCGCCGCGGCTACCAAGGGTGTCGACGGCCGCGTCTCCATCGAGGTGGACCCCCGCCTGGCCTGGGACACCGCCGGCACCATCGCCGAGGCCAAGCACCTCTACAAGAAGGTCAACAAGGACAACGTCCTGATCAAGATCCCGGCAACCCTCGAAGGCCTCGAAGCCATCACGGCCACCCTGGCCGAGGGCATCAGCGTCAACGTGACCCTGATCTTCTCGCTGGAACGCTACCGCGCCGTGATCAACGCCTTCCAGTCCGGCCTCGAGCAGGCCAAGGACAACGGCCACGACCTGTCCAAGATCCACTCGGTCGCGTCCTTCTTCGTCTCCCGCGTCGATGCCGAAATCGACAAGCGACTTAACGCCATCGGCACCGACGAAGCCAAGGCACTCAAGGGCAAGGCCGGCCTGGCCAACGCCCGCTTGGCTTACCAGGTCTACGAAGAGCTCTTCTCCACCGAACGCTGGGCCCTCCTGGCCGGGGCCGGCGCCCTGCCGCAGCGCCCGCTCTGGGCCTCCACCGGTGTGAAGGACCCGGCCTACCCGGACACCCTGTACGTCACGGAACTCGTCGCCCCCGGCGTGGTGAACACCATGCCGGAGAAGACCCTCGACGCCACGTTCGACCACGGCACCGTCACGGGCGACACCGTCACCCGCGGCTACGACGACGCCAACGCCACACTGAACTCCCTCGACGCACTGGGGATTTCCTACAACGAGGTCGTCGCACTGCTCGAATCCGAAGGCCTGGACAAGTTCGTGGCCAGCTGGAAGGAACTGCTGGGTGACGTCGAAGGCGCCCTGGCCTCTGCACGGAAGGCTTCCTAACCCACCATGAGCACACTCAGCTACGACGCCACCGGCGCAGCCCGCCAGGCACATGAGCAGCACCTTCCGGCACTGCTGGAGGACCGCATTGCTACCCGGATCTTCGCGAAGGACCACACCCTCTGGGGTCCGGACGCAGAGCAGGAATCAGCTGTCCGGCTGGGCTGGGTCGAGGCGGCTACCGTCTCCCAGCCGCTGGTCGGCGACATTCTTGAACTTCGCGATGCGCTGAAGGCCGAGGGCGTTACGCGGATCGTCCTCTGCGGCATGGGCGGCTCCTCGCTGGCGCCTGAAGTCATCGCAGGCACCGCTGGCGTCGAGCTGACTGTTCTTGACAGCACCGACCCCGAGCAGGTCAGTGCCGCATTGGCGGACCGTCTGGCCGAAACGGCCATCGTCGTTTCCTCCAAGTCCGGCTCCACCGTGGAGACCGATTCCCAGCGCCGGATCTTCGAGCAGGCCTTCACCGATGCCGGCATCGACGCGAAGACCCGCATCATCATCGTCACAGACCCGGGTTCGCCGCTGGACAAAGCCTCACGGGAGGCCGGCTACCGCGCCGTCTTCAACGCCGACCCCAACGTCGGCGGCCGTTTCTCGGCCCTGACCGCCTTCGGCCTGGTCCCCTGCGGGCTGGCCGGCGTGGACATCCAGGCTTTCCTGGACGAAGCGGAAGAAGCAGCCGAGATCCTCAATGAGGACTCGGAGGACAACATCGGCCTCGCCCTCGGCACCGCCCTGGGCGGCACCAACCCGCTGCGCAACAAGATCGTCATCGCGGAGGACGGTTCCGGGATCGTGGGCTTCGCCGACTGGGCCGAACAGCTCATCGCCGAATCCACCGGCAAGCTCGGCACCGGCGTCCTGCCGGTCGTCGCGGGTCCTGCCTCCCCGGAAGCTACCCTTGGCGCTGCCGATGTCCTCGTCGTCCGGCTCGTCGCGGCTGACGCCGACGTGCAACTCGGTGAGAACGAGGTCGCCATTGCCGGCGGACTGGCCACTCAGATGATGGTGTGGGAGTTCGCCACCGCCGTGGCCGGCCGCCTGCTGGGCATCAACCCCTTCGACCAGCCCGACGTCGAGGCGGCCAAGATCGCCGCACGCGGCCTGCTGGACGCCCAGCCGGAGCCGACGCCGGCGAACTTCACCGACGGCGCCATCGAGGTCCGCGGCGGGCAATGGCTCGGCGACGCCAGCACGGCTGCAGAGGCCGTCAGCGCCCTGCTCGCCGAACTCGGCCCGGACAGCTACCTGAGCGTCCAGGCCTATTTCGACCGGCTCGCCTACGACAGCCTCGAAGGTGTCCGGGACGAACTGGCCGCTGTCAGCGGGCGCCCTGTCACGTTCGGCTGGGGCCCGCGGTTCCTGCACTCCACGGGCCAGTTCCACAAGGGCGGACCCGCGATCGGCGTCTTCCTGCAGGTCACGGCCGCTTCCGCGACGGACCTCGCCATCCCGGACCGGCCGTTTACGTTCGGCGAGCTGATCTCGGCGCAGGCCGCAGGGGATGCCCAGGTCCTGTCCGAGCACGGCCGTCCGGTCCTCCGCCTGCACCTGACTGACCGCGCCGCGGGTGTGAAGCAGCTCCAGGAGCTCGTCACGTCCCTTGCCGGCCAGGCAGCATCCTCCACTGAAAGCTAAGGCACCCACGCAACCATGCCAGAAACCTACAACGGCGGCAGGAACACGGCCGGCCGGCGGCGCAATCCGCTGCGGGACCCCCGTGACCGCCGTCTGAACCGAATTGCCGGGCCGTCATCGCTGGTCCTGTTCGGCGTGACCGGGGATCTCGCCCGCAAGAAGCTCATGCCGGCCGTGTATGACCTCGCCAACCGGGGGCTGCTGCCACCGAGCTTCGCTCTGGTGGGCTTTGCCCGCCGGGAGTGGGCGAACGAGGACTTCGCGGCGGAGGTCAAGGAGTCGGTCAAGGCCTACGCCCGGACCCCGTTCGATGAAACGGTCTGGAAGCAGCTCTCCGAGGGCATCCGCTTCGTGCAGGGCGAGTTCGACGACGACGAGGCGTTCAAGCGGCTCAGCGAAACGATCGATGAGCTCGACGAGCAGCGCGGGACGCGGGGCAACCACGCGTTCTACCTCTCGATCCCGCCGAAGGCCTTCGAGCAGGTCTGCCGCCAGCTCTCCAAGCACGGCCTGGCCCAGGCCGCGGGCGACAACTGGCGCCGCGTGGTGATCGAAAAGCCGTTCGGGCATGACCTCGAATCGGCCCGCCAGCTCAACGACATCGTCGAGTCGGTGTTCCCGCCGGACGCGGTCTTCCGGATCGATCACTACCTGGGCAAAGAGACGGTGCAGAACATCCTGGCGCTGCGCTTCGCCAACCAGCTCTTCGAGCCGCTCTGGAACGCCAACTATGTTGACCACGTCCAGATCACCATGGCCGAGGACATCGGCACCGGCGGCCGGGCTGGATACTACGACGGCGTGGGCGCGGCCCGCGACGTGATCCAGAACCACCTGCTGCAGCTGCTGGCCCTGACGGCCATGGAAGAGCCGATCTCCTTCAACGCCGATGACCTTCGTGCCGAGAAGGAGAAGGTGCTCGCCGCCGTCCGGCTCCCCGAGGACCTCTCCACCCACTCCGCCCGCGGACAGTTCACGGGCGGCTGGCAGGGCGGCGAGGAGGTGCTGGGCTACCTGGAGGAGGAGGGCATCCCGGCCGATTCGAAGACCGAGACGTTCGCCGCGATCCGGGTGGACATCAACACCCGGCGCTGGTCCGGGGCGCCGTTCTACCTGCGCGCCGGCAAGCGGCTAGGCCGCCGGGTGACGGAGATCGCCGTCGTGTTCAAGCGGGCGCCGAACCTGCTGTTCACCGACCACGGCGAGGACGATTTCGGCCAGAACGCGGTGGTCATCCGGGTCCAGCCGGACGAGGGCGCAACGATCCGTTTCGGGTCCAAAGTCCCGGGCACCCAGATGGAAGTCCGCGACGTCACCATGGACTTCGGCTACGGCCACTCCTTCACCGAGTCCAGCCCGGAGGCCTACGAACGCCTCATCCTGGACGTGCTGCTGGGCGAACCGCCGCTGTTCCCCCGGCACGCCGAAGTCGAACTGTCCTGGAAGATCCTGGACCCCTTCGAGGAGTACTGGGCCGGCCTTGACGAACAGCCCCAGCCCTACGCTCCCGGCAGCTGGGGCCCCGCCTCGGCCGACGAGCTCCTTGCCCGCGACGGACGAACCTGGAGAAGGCCATGATTGTAGATCTTCCCGACACCACCACTTCCAAGATTTCCAAGAAGATCATGGCCCTGCGCGAGCAGGGCGGCGTGATCGCCCTGGGCCGGGTGCTGACCCTTGTGGTCGTCACCCGCTCGGGGCTCGAGGAGGAGGCCATCGAGGCCGCCAATGAGGCCAGCCGGGAACACCCGTGCCGGATCATCGTCCTGGCCGACGCCGGGGCCTCGGCCCCGACCCGGCTGGACGCCCAGATCCGCGTCGGCGGCGACGCCGGAGCCTCCGAGGTCATCCTGCTGCGCGGCTACGGCGAACTCGCCGAGGAAAGCGAATCCCTCGTCGCGGCGCTGCTGCTCCCGGACGCGCCCATTGTGGCCTGGTGGCCGCACGGCGCGCCCCGGAACGCGTGCCAGACCTCGATCGGGGGGATCGCGCACCGCCGGATCACCGACTCGGCCAATGAAGCGGATCCCGTCGCGGCGCTGGAAAACATCCGCCGCACCTACAAGGCCGGCGACACTGACCTCGCCTGGACCCGCCTGACTAACTGGCGCATCCAGCTGGCCGCGGTCCTGGACCAGGTGGACGACTCGCCGGTGACGGCCGTCGCCGTCGAGGGCGCCTCGGACTCCCCCAGCACCGTGCTGCTCGCGGCCTGGCTCACCCTCGCCCTGGATGTTCCGGTCACGATCGTGGCCGATCCGGCAGGCACCGGCATCCGCCGTGTCCGGCTGACCCGGCCCGGCGGCGACATCCAGCTCTTCCGGCCCGGACTCACCATTGCGGAGCTGACCCAGCCCGGCCAGCCCGCGCAGCGGATCTCACTGCCGCGACGCAGCCTCAAGGACTGCCTGGCCGAAGAACTGCGCCGCCTGGATCCGGACGAAGTCTTCGGCGAAGTGATTACTATGGGACTGCCACGTACCAACCTAAGGAGTGTCCGTCCCAGTGAGCGCTGACCCGAGAGTAAGCATCCATCCTGACTCGACTGTCCTGATGGCTGCGATCGCAGCCCGCCTGATCACCAAGCTCGTGGATATCCAGGACCGGCACGGCGAGGCCACGGTGGTGCTTACCGGGGGCACAATGGGCATCGGCTCGCTCAAGGCCGTGGCTGAATCACCGGCGAGGCCGGCCGTCGACTGGTCCAAGGTGAACTTCTGGTGGGGTGACGAGCGCTTCGTGGCGGCCGACGACGCCGAACGCAACGCCCGCCAGGCCCAGGAAGCCCTCCTGTCCCATATCAGTGTTGATCCGGCGCGCGTCCATGTGCCCGGTTCCACCGACGACTTCGACAGCCCGGACGAAGCTGCGGCGGACTATGCGCGCCGCCTCGCTGAGGCTGCAGCCGCCGAGCACTCCGCGGACATGTCCGACGACAGACCGGAACATCCGGCCCGGCTCCCGCGCCTGGATATCGTCCTTCTCGGCGTCGGGCCGGACGCCCACGTCGCGTCGCTCTTCCCTGAGCAGGCCGGCATCCGGGAGAAGGAACTGACTGTCGTCGGCGTCCTCAACTCCCCCAAGCCGCCGCCGGCCCGGGTATCGCTGACGTTGCCGGCGATCAACACGGCATCAGAGGTGTGGATGGTGGTGGCCGGCGACGACAAGGCCGGCGCCGTGGGACTGGCCCTCGCTGGCGCCAACCCCGTGCAGGTTCCCGCGGCGGGGCCGCGCGGCCGCCGGGAAACCCTGTGGCTGATTGACGAAGACGCGGCCTCACGGGTCCCGGAGCAGCTCGTCCGGAAGGGCCCGTCCTGAGCGTAGCCGTTCCAGCGCTCCGGCCAGCACGTCTTCGGCGTCCTGGCTGGAGCGCCGCTCTTTAACGTATTCCAGGTGGGTCTTGAAGCCCTCCGTTGGCGCTTCCTCCAGGGCAAACTTTGTTTCGTCGCGGGTTGCGGTCCCGCCGCAGCGCCGGCAGTCCCAAACTCCGGGGATCTGCTCCTCCGGCAGTTGCGCGAACACGAGTGCGGTTTCATGGCCCTTGGCGCACCGGAAGGAGACACGAATACGGGGCTGGCGTACGCCGGCCCCGTTCAGTGGCTCATGGCGGGGAGATGCCCCCTCGGTGGCGCCCACACGGATTCCCTTGAATCCGGAAGCAGAATGCAGCATCGGGAACTCCTGGCTACTTAGCTGGTGGAAGCGTGCTAGACGACAGCCACAGTGTAGTTGGGGAGTTCCCGATGCCGGGAGGGCCTTAAGGACCCCTTATGAAGTTTTCGGACGAACGACCTAGGAGTCGGCGCCCGTGCTGAACCGCATGAGCAGGCCGAGTGCGATGATCACAACGCCCCAGGTGATGCCCAGGATGACCGTGAACCGGTTGAGGTTCCGTTCGGCGACGCCGGATGAGCTCAGACCCGAACTCATGCCGCCACCGAACATGTCGGACAGGCCGCCTCCGCGTCCCTTATGGAGCAGGATGAGCAACGTCAGCAGGAGGCTGGTGATGCCCAGGAGGACCTGCAGAATGACATGAAGAACGTCCACGACGGCCTTTCAGAAGGATTGGATTACGGGGGTCAGGCTGTGTCCGGACTAATCCGTCAACAGGTGACTCTCGAACCTGACAATATTAGCAAACTCCGCAGCGTCCAGGCTGGCACCGCCGACCAGCAAGCCGTCGACGTCGCGTTCCTTCAGGATCGAGGCCGCATTGTTGGCCTTGACCGAGCCGCCGTAGAGCAGGCGGGTCTTGGCGGCGACGTCGGCTCCGAAGAGGGTGGACAGTTCGGCACGGATGGCTGCGCACATTTCCTGCGCGTCCTCCGGGCCGGCAACTTCGCCGGTGCCGATGGCCCAGACGGGCTCGTAGGCGACAACGAGCTCGGCAGCCTGCTCCGGGGTGAGGCCTTCGACGCCGGCGCGCAGCTGGGCGAGCGTGTGGTCCACGTGGGTGCCGGCCTGGCGGATCTCGAGGCCTTCGCCGACGCACAGGACGGGGGTGATCCCGTGCCGGAAGGCGGCCTTGGTCTTGGCGTTGAGCACGGTGTCGGACTCGTTGTGGATGGTGCGGCGTTCACTGTGGCCGACCAGTGCGTAACTGCAGCCGAGCTTGGCCAGGAACTGCCCGGAGATATCGCCCGTGTAGGCGCCGGAGTCGAACTGGGAGAGGTCCTGGCCGCCATAGACCACTGCGAGCTCGTCACCCTGGACAAGAGTCTGGACGCCGCGGAGATCCGTGAACGGCGGGAAGACGGCGACCTCCACCCGGCTGTAGTCGTGCTTGGCGTCGGACAGGGTCCACGCGAGCTTCTGCAAGAGGGTGATGCCCTGGACGTGGTCCATGTTCATCTTCCAGTTGCCGGCGATGAAGGGCTTGCGGTCGAATTTGCCGTTGGTTGACGTGGTCACATGATCTCCAAGAGTGCTTGTGGTATGAGAGCAGCCGGCAGGGTGCCGGTTCCTTGCGGAAGGCACCCTGCCGGCTCGATGGCCTGGCGGCCGCTGCTTCTAACGGTCAGTGCTTCTAACGGTCGAGGACCCTCAGGCCGGGGAGTTCCTTGCCTTCAAGGTACTCCAGGCTTGCGCCGCCGCCGGTGGAAATGTGGCCGAACTGGTCATCCGAGAAGCCGAGGGTCCGGACCGCTGCCGCGGAGTCGCCGCCGCCAACCACCGTGAACCCGTCCGTCTCCGTCAGCGCCTGGGCGATGGCCCGGGTACCGCCGGAGAAGGCCGCGAATTCGAACACGCCCATGGGACCGTTCCAGAACACCGTCTTCGCACCCTTGATCCGTTCCGCGAAAGCCGCTGCCGATACCGGCCCGATGTCCAGCCCGATGCCTTGGGCTCCGAAGCTGCTCGACTCGATGGCGTCGGCAGCGACGGTCTCGTGCTCGGCATCTGCGGCGAACTTGCCCGCCACCACAACATCGGTGGGCACGACGAACTCGGTACCGGCGTCCGCGGCCCGTTTCAGGTAGTCCTGGACGACCGGGATCTGGTCCTCTTCGAGCAGGCTGCCCGCGACCTTGTGGCCCGCGGCGGCGAGGAAGGTAAACAGCATGCCGCCGCCCACCAGGATCGTGTCCGCCTTGCCGAGGAGGTTGTCGATGACAGCGAGCTTGTCGGAGACTTTGGAGCCGCCGAGGACAACGACGTAGGGCCGCTGGGTGTCGGTGGTGAGCTTGCGCAGCACCTCGACCTCGGTGCGGACGAGGTCGCCCTGGTAGGACGGCAGCCGGGTGGCGACGTCGTACACGCTGGCGTGCTTGCGGTGCACGGCACCGAAGGCATCATCGACGAAGGCGCCGTTGTCTCCGGTCAGGGCGACGAGCTCGTCCGCGAAGGCGCCGCGTTCGGCGTCGGCCTTGGAGGTCTCGCGCGCGTCGAAGCGCACATTCTCCAGGACCAGCACTTCGCCGTCCTGCAGCGCTGCGGACAGCTCCTTGGCCGACTCCCCGACCGTGTCGGCGGCAAGTTTGACCTTGAACCCGGCAAGCTCTGCCAGCCGCGTGGCTGCGGGCTTGAGTGAGTACTTCTCCTCCGGGGCGCCCTTGGGGCGGCCCAGGTGGGCTGTGACCAGCACGCGGGCACCGGCGTCCGTGAGCTTCGCCAGCACTGGCAGGGAGGCCTTGATGCGGCCGTCGTCAGTCACTGTAGAGCCGTCGAGCGGCACGTTCAGGTCACTTCTGACCAGAACGTACCGCCCGCGGACACCATCAGCGATCAGTTCGTTGAGGGTGTGGAATGTCATGAGTCTTACCCTAGCCCAGCTTGGCCGCGACAAGCTCCGTCAGGTCCACGAGGCGGTTGGAGTAGCCCCATTCATTGTCATACCAGGACACAACCTTGACCTGGTTGCCGATCACCTTGGTGAGGCCGGAATCGAAGATGGACGACGCCGGGTCGCCGACGATGTCCGAGGACACGATCGGCTCGTCCGTGTAGGTCAGCAGGCCCCGGAGCTCGTCGCTCTCGGATGCTGCCTTGAGGGCGGCGTTGACTTCAGCGACGGTGGTCTCGCGAGAGACCGTGACGGTCAGGTCCGTGGCGGAGCCGGTGGGGACGGGCACGCGGATGGCGTAGCCGTCGAGCTTGCCCTTGAGCTCCGGCAGGACCAGGCCGATTGCCTTGGCGGCACCCGTGGAGGTGGGCACCATGTTGATGGCGGCGGCGCGGGCGCGGCGGAGGTCCTTGTGCGGGCCGTCCTGCAGGTTCTGGTCGGCGGTATAGGCGTGGATGGTGGTCATCAGGCCACGCTCGATGCCGAAGGCGTCGTTGATGACCTTGGCCAGCGGGCCGAGGCAGTTGGTGGTGCAGGAGGCGTTGGAGATGATGTGGTGTGTGGCGCTGTCGTACAGGCCGTCGTTGACGCCCATCACGATCGTGATGTCCTCGTCCGACGCGGGGGCAGAGATCAGGACCTTCTTGGCACCGGCGTCGATGTGCTTCTGCGCATCGGCGGCCTTCGTGAAGAAGCCGGTGGACTCGATGACGATGTCGACGCCGAGCTCGCCCCAGGGCAGCTTGGCGGGATCGCGCTCGGCGAGGACCTTGATGATGTTGCCGTCGACGACGATGTTGCCGTCCTTGACCTCAATGGTTTCGGCCAGGCGGCCGCCCACGGAGTCGTACTTGAGGAGGTGAGCGAGGGCTTCCGGGCTGGTGAGGTCGTTGACCGCAACGATCTCAAGGTCTGCGCCCTGTGCGAGGGCGGCGCGGAAGTAGTTGCGGCCGATACGGCCAAAGCCGTTGATGCCAATACGGGTCGTCACGTTTTCAGTCTCCTTGGTGCTCTTGCGAGCACGACTAGTTGAGAAGGCGTTCAAGCCAACTAACAGATCCCGCACGCCATTGGGCAGAGATAATTACCAGATCGGAGGGCGACCAGCCACATTGCTGAAGGCTAACCGCCTTCCGTGATCCATCTTACGTTTAACCGGGACTGCCCCCGCAAGTGCAGGGGCAGTCCGTCCACATTTCGGGCCTAAGGGGCCCGTAATGTGAGGTTTGTTACAAACGGGAGTCGAGCCCGTCACCCCTTAGAGGGTGATGAGACCCGTCGCGTTCTTGCGTGCCGCGTCGAAGCGCTTGGCGACGTCGGCCCAGTTGACGATGTTCCAGAAGGCCTTGACGTAGTCGGCCTTGACGTTGACGTAGTCCAGGTAGAAGGCGTGCTCCCACATGTCCAGCATGAGCAGCGGGGTGGTGCCGAGTGCGACGTTACCCTGCTGATCGTAGAGCTGCTCGATGACCAGATTGCCGCCGATGGGCTCGTACGCCAGGAAGCCCCAGCCGGAGCCCTGCAGGCCCAGCGCCGCCGCGCTGAACTGGGCACGGAACGCGTCGAACGAGCCGAAGGCGTCGTCGATTGCCGCGGCGAGCTCGCCCTCGGGTTTGTCGCCACCGTCCGGGGAGAGGTTCTTCCAGAAGACGGAGTGGTTGATGTGGCCGCCGGTGTGGAACGCGAGGTCCTTGGAGAGGCGGTTGATGTTGGCGAAGTCACCCTTTTCGCGCGCATCGGCCAGCTGGGCGAGGGCGTTGTTGGCGCCGGTCACATAGGCGGCGTGGTGCTTGCTGTGGTGCAGCTCCATGATCTTCGCGGAGATGTGCGGTTCCAGCGCTGCGTAGTCATAGTCGAGCTCTGGCAGTACGTACTCGGTCACAAAATCCTCCAATGTCGTGGACGGGTTGTCCGGTTCGGTAACTCTCGGATTGTCCATCCGGATGCGAGGCATCCGGAAGATTGCGGTGGGATCCAACGGCAACAACCCGCCGCGGCTCCCGGGTATTTCCATTCCCGGTATTTTCCTGCTGTTGATTCTAGGGTCGGGCTAGTCGTCGAGCATTTCCGGCGTCACATTGGCCTCCGTGCCGGGGATGCCGAGGTCCTGGGCGCGCTTGTCCGCCATGGCCAGGAGCCGGCGGATCCGGCCGGCGATGGCGTCCTTGGTCATGACGGGGTCGGCGAGGCGGCCAAGTTCGTCCAGGCTGGCCTGCTTGTGAGCGACCCGCAGCTCACCGGCGTACTTGAGGTGGTCCGGGACGTCGTCGCCCAGGATTTCCAGGGCTCGGTCCACACGGGCACCGGCGGCGACGGCGGCCTGGGCGGAGCGGCGAAGATTGGCGTCGTCGAAGTTGGCGAGCCGGTTGGCCGTGGCGCGGACTTCCTTGCGCATGCGGCGTTCCTCCCAGACCATGAGCGCGTCGTGGGCGCCCATGCGGGTCAGCAGTGCGGCGATCGTGTCGCCGTCGCGGATCACCACGCGGTCCACTCCCCTGACCTCGCGGGCCTTGGCCTGGATGCCGAGGCGGCGGGCAGCGCCGACGAGGGCCAGGGCGGATTCAGGTCCGGGGCACGTGACTTCCATGGCCGAGGAGCGGCCGGGCTCGGTGAGCGAGCCGTGCGCCAGGAAGGCGCCGCGCCAGACAGCCTCGGCGTCCGCAGCGGAGCCGTTCACCACTACTGACGGTAGGCCGCGCACGGGGCGCCCGCGGGCGTCCAGGAGTCCGGTCTGCCGGGCCAGGGCCTCACCGTCGCGCACAACGCGCACCACGTAACGGCTGCCGCGGCGCAAGCCGCCGCCCGAGACGACGATAATCTCGCTCTGGTGGCCATACACCTCGGCGATCGCGGCGCGCAGCCGCCGGGCGGTCGAGGCGAGGTCGACTTCGGCCTCGATCACAATCCGGCCCGAGATGATGTGCAGCCCGCCGGCGAAGCGGAGCATGGCCGAAACCTCGGCCTTGCGGACCGAGGACTTCTTAATATCCAGACGGGAAAGTTCTTCCTTGACTGATGCTGTCAGTGCCATAGCACCTTTCCTAACTGTTCCCGAAAATATCGTGGTACGCCGTCGCCAGCCGCAATGGATCGTGGACCGGACGGCGACCAGACGCCCCCACTTTACCCAAGACCACCTCGGCACCGAGCATTCCTGCCGCCGCCTCGAAGTCGGGCAGGTCCTGGACCGACGCCGGGTCGGCCAGGATGACGTCGATCGTGAACTCCGGCGCGTACTCGCGCAGCACCCGGAGGTGGTCGGCGGCGGTCATGCCGGCGGTCTCCTTGGTGTCAGTGGCGAGGTTCATCGTCAGGCAGCGGCGGGCGGCCGTGTTGCAGAGGGCCTCGCGCATTTCGGGCAGCAGCAGGTGCGGCAGTACGGACGTGTACCAGGAGCCCGGTCCGAGGATCACCCAGTCGGCCAGCTCGATCGCCGACAGTGCCTCCACGCATGCCGGTGCGTTCTCGGGAAAGAGCCTGACGTGTTCCAGCGACCCCGCCACCGCGCACTTGGCCTGGCCGGTGAGGGTCTGCAACGCCGTGGTGCCGTCCGGGGCGGTGACCCGGATCTGGCCCTCGATGGTCAGCGGGATGCTGGACATCGGCAGGACCTCGCCGCGGGCGCCGAGCAGGGCACCGGCCCACTTGAGGCCCGCAACGGTGTCGCCCAGGAGCTCCCAGAGCGTGACGATCAGGAGATTGCCCATGGCGTGCTCATCGAGGGACCCGCCGCTGCCCTTGCCGGGGGCGAAGCGGTGCTGCATGACGTCGCGCCACGTGCGGCCCCAGTCGGTGTCGTCGCACAGCGCGGACAAAGCCATGCGGAGGTCGCCGGGCGGCAGGACGCCGTACTCTTCACGGAGCCGGCCGGAGGATCCGCCGTCGTCCGCGACCGTGACAATCGCGGTGAGCTCGGAGGTCAGCAGGCGCAGGGCAGACAGTGAGGCGGAGAGGCCGTGGCCGCCGCCGAGCGCGACGACGGAGGGGCCCTTGTCCTGCTGGCTGGCGAATGCCGAGCTGGCAGGCGGGACCAGAGGCAGCGGGCCGGTCAGCAGCGCCATTACTCGCGGCCCAGGTCCCGGTGCGTCGTCGTCACGGTGACGCGCGGATATTGCGCCAGCCTCCGTGACAGCTCGACGGCGACCGCCACGGAGCGGTGCTTGCCGCCGGTGCAGCCGACGGCGATGGTGGCGTAGTGCTTGTTCTCCCGCCGGTACCCGTCCAGGACCGGTTCGAGAGCCAGCACGTAGCGTTCCACGAAATCGCTGACGCCCTGGGCCTCCAGCACGTAGTCGCTTACGTCCTTGTCCAGCCCGGTGTGCGGGCGCAACTGCGGCACCCAGTGCGGGTTGGGGATGAAGCGGGCGTCGGCCACGAAGTTGGCATCCACGGGCAGCCCGTACTTGAAGCCAAAGCTCATGACATTCAGCCGCAGCGCCACCGGCCCGGTCTCGCTGAAGAGTTCCGTGATGGCGGTGGCGAGGCCGTGGACGTTGAGGGAGGAGGTGTCCAGGACGATGTCGGCGGTGTCCTTCAATTCACGGACGAGTTCGCGTTCGGCCGCGATGCCGTCGAGGATCCGGCCGCCGCCCTGAAGGGGGTGAGGCCTGCGGCCCTGCTCGAAGCGGCGCACCAGGACGTCGTCGCTGGCGTCGAGGAACAGCACCCGGAAGGTCACGCCGGTGGCTTCCAGGGCGCGCAGGGCCGCGCGCATGTCGACGAACAGTTCCTTGCTCCGGACGTCCATCACGACGGCGAGCTTGGACATCGAGTGCGGTGTCCGCGACACCAGTTCGGCGAGCGTGCCGAGCATCTGCGGCGGCAGGTTTTCCACGACGTACCAGCCATGGTCCTCAAGGGCGTCCGAGGCGGTGCTCCGGCCGGCTCCCGACATACCGGTCACTACGAGCAGTTCCGCCTCGACGGGTTTTACGGGCGTCATGCCGTCCGCATCCGTCTCGGATCCTGCCGTCGACTCTGCCATCAGTGAAGCCCCATCTCTGCCTGTGCGATTTGCTGTCCAACCAGGTTTGCGGGCCACGGTAATGCCGCGGCCATGCCGTAACCCAAGTCTTTACCCTAGCTAAGTTTGGCGGCGCTAGCTAAGCGTCGAGGATTTCACCGGTGGTCATGTTGACGGCTGGAACCGTGGCGGCCTCCTCGCCGCCGTCCGCGGTGAAGTGCCGGACGATTGCTGCGGCCAGGGAAGGGCCGATCCCCTTGGCACCGGTGAGTTCCTCCTGCGTCGCAGCCTTGATGCCCTTCACGGAGCCGAACTCGGCCAGCAGGGCCTTGCGTTTCGACTCCCCCAGCCCGGGCACGCTGTCCAGCGCGGAGACAGTCATGGCCTTGCCGCGCTTTTGCCGGTGGAACGTGATGGCGAAGCGGTGGGCCTCGTCGCGGATCCGCTGCAGCAGGTACAGGCCAGCGGAGGCGCGCGGCAGGATCACCGGGAAGTCGCTCTCCGGCAGCCACACCTCTTCGAGCCGTTTGGCCAGGCCCACCACATACACGTCCTCGATGCCCAGCTCTGCCAGGGCCCGGGCGGCGGCGTTGACCTGCGGTTTGCCGCCGTCGACGACGACGAGGTTGGGCGGGTAGGCGAATTTGCTCCGCGGCGCCGGCGTCGTGGAGTCAGCGACCGCCACGGCGGTCGCCGCGTCCAGCGCGGCCTGGTGTGCCGGTTTGGCCGCGGCCGCCGCCTGCTCGCTTTTTTCTTGGAGATAGTGCCGGAACCGGCGGGTCAGCACATCGTGCATGGCCGCGGTGTCGTCCGTGGCGGCGGCTCCGGTTACGGCGAACTTCCGGTACTCGGACTTCTTCGGCAAGCCGTCCTCCACCACCACCATGGAGCCGACCACGTTGGTGCCTTGGACGTGCGAGATGTCGAAGCACTCGATCCGCATCAGCGCCACGGGAAGCTCGAGGGCTTCCTGGATTTCCTGAAGGGCCTGGGAGCGCATGGTGAGGTCGCCGGCGCGCCGGGACTTATGGAGTTTGAGGGCGTGTTCGGCGTTTTCACGGACAGTGGACATGAGGGCGGCTTTGTCTCCGCGCTGGGGCACCCGGACGTCCACCCGGGCCCCGCGCAGGCCGCTGAGCCATTGCGTGAGCTCCGTGGCGTTGCTGGGTTCGGTGGGCACGAGGACTTCCCGTGGCAACCTGCCCTGCAGCCCAGCTTCCTCGCCGTAGACCTGCTGGAGCAGGTGTTCGACCAGTTCCGGCGTGGTGGAGTCCTCGACTTTTTCCACCACCCAGCCGCGCTGGCCGCGGATCCGGCCGCCGCGGACGTGGAAGACCTGGACGGCGGCTTCGAGCTCGTCTTCGTGCAGGGCGAAGACGTCCGCGTCCGTGCCCTCGGCGAGGACCACTGCGTTACGTTCGAAGACTTTCTTCAGCGCCACGATGTCGTCCCGGAGCCGGGCCGCGCGTTCGTAGTCGAGCTCGGAAACTGCCGCGGCCATCTCCCGTTCGAGGCGGTTGACGAACGGCTTGGCTTCGCCGCCCATGAACGTGCAGAAGTCCTCGGCGAGGGCGCGGTGGTCCTCGGCGGAAATCCGGCCGACGCAGGGCGCGGAGCATTTGTCGATGTAGCCGAGCAGACAGGGCCGGCCGCTGGCTTCTGCGCGCTTCAGCACCCCGGGGCTGCAGCTGCGCACCGGGAACACGCGCAGCAGGGTGTCCATGGTGTCCCGGATCGCGCCGGCGGTGTACGGGCCGAAATACCGGGTCCCCTTGCGCCGCTCGCCGCGCAGCACCTGGACGCGCGGATACTTCTCCCCCATCGTGACGGCCAGGTAAGGGTACGTTTTGTCGTCCCGGAACATCACGTTGAATCGGGGCGTGAATTCCTTGATCCAGGTGTATTCCAGCTGCAGCGACTCGAGCTCGCTGCCCACCACAGTCCATTCGACGCTGCTGGCCGTGTGCACCATCGCGTAGGTTTTGGGCATGAGCCCGGCGGGGTTGGCGAAGTACGTATTCAGCCGGGCCCGGAGGTTCTTGGCTTTGCCGACGTAGATGACCCGGCCGTGCGGATCGCGGAAGCGGTACACGCCCGGATTGGTCGGAATTTCACCCGTCTGGGGTCGGTAACTCGCTGGATCTGCCACACATCAAGTCTACTGAGCCGCAGGGGCTGCCGTTGCACTTGCCCTGCAGGCAATGGCGTGCGTTATTCGGCCGACTTGCTCTGGTTGTAGCTCGTGGAGCGTTCCTGGCCGCTCAGGTCGGCGATGGCGTCCATGATGCGGTCCGTGACCTGGCGGCGGGCCGGCAGGGAGTGGTCCGGCCCGGTCTTGTCGAAGTACAGCGGTTCGCCCACCTTCATGGTGAAGTGCTGCGGTTTGACGGACTTGCTGTCCGCGGGCTGCAGGTTTTCCGTGCCGATCAGGCCCACCGGGATCACCGGCGCGCCCGTGGTGAGGGCCAGCCAGCCGACGCCTGTGCGGCCGCGGTACAGGATGCCGTCACGGGAGCGGGTACCTTCGGGATAGATGCCCACGCCCTTGCCGGAGTCGAGGATGTCCAGAAGCGTCTTCAGTGCCTGGACGCTCGCCGCCTGCTCGCCGCGTTCCACCGGAATGGAGCCCACGGCCTCGAAGAAGGACTTCATGACCTTGCCCTTGACGCCGCCGGTGGTGAAGTATTCGGCCTTCGCGAAGAACGCCACGGGCCGCGGCATGAGGGCCTGGACGATCACGCTGTCCAGGAAGGAGAGATGGTTCGGGGCCACGATGAACGGTCCGTCCTTGGGCACGTTTTCGAGGCCAATGACCGTGGGACGGCACGTGGAGGATACGAGCCCCCGCGTAGTCCAGCGGATTGCGTCAAACATTGCCATGGGTGTGCACCTCGTTCAGGGCGGGATCGACAAGAGTGCCGTCCAGGTCGAAGATCACGGGCACTGTTGTATGCGTCACCGGCTTAGTTTCTCACGAGTGCACGGATGCCAGAAATTCGCATGCTCCTCCAGGAATACATCACCCGAATACATCAGGGGTTACGTTCCGTGCGGCGGGGACGCGTGCGGCGGAAGCTTGCGCTTCCCGTCCGCACGGTCCCCGGCGACGGGTGTTCAGGCGAGAAGCTCGGCCAGGAACGCGGCCGTGTGGCTTTCGCTCGACTTGGCCACCTGTTCCGGCGTTCCGGAGGCGACCACCCGGCCGCCGCCCGAACCGCCGTCGGGGCCAAGGTCAACGATCCAGTCCGCGCTCTTGATGACATCGAGGTTGTGTTCGATCGTGATCACCGTGTTGCCCTTCTCCACGAGGCCCTGCAGCACCATGAGGAGCTTGCGGATGTCCTCGAAGTGCAGGCCGGTGGTGGGCTCGTCCAGGACGTAGACGCTGCGGCCGTTTGAGCGTTTCTGGAGCTCGGCCGCGAGCTTCACGCGCTGGGCCTCACCGCCGGAGAGCGTAGTGGCGGGCTGGCCCAGCCGGACGTAGCCAAGGCCGACGTCGACCAGCGTGTTGAGGTGCCGCGCGATGGGTGAGAAGGCCGCGAAGAACTCGGCCCCTTCCTCGATGGGCATGTTCAGCACATCCGCGATGGTCTTGCCCTTGTAGTGCACCTCCAGGGTTTCGCGGTTGTACCGGGCGCCGTGGCAGACCTCGCACGGGACGTAGACGTCCGGCAGGAAGTTCATCTCAATCTTCAGCGTGCCGTCGCCGGAGCAGGCCTCGCAGCGGCCGCCCTTGACGTTGAAGGAGAACCGGCCCGGCAGGTAGCCGCGGACCTTGGCCTCGGTAGTCTCGGCGAAGAGCTTCCGGATGTTGTCGAACACGCCGGTGTAGGTGGCCGGGTTCGAGCGCGGGGTGCGTCCGATGGGGCTCTGGTCGACGTGCACCACCTTATCCAGGTGTTCGAGGCCCTGGACGGACTTGTGCCGGCCCGCCACCTGCTTGGCGCCGTTGAGCTTGTTGGCGAGCACTTTGTAGAGAATCTCGTTGACCAGGGTGGATTTGCCCGAGCCGCTCACGCCGGTGACGGCGGTGAAGAGGCCCAGCGGGAAGCTGGCGTCGATGTTCAGGAGGTTGTTCTCCTTGGCCCCGACCACCTTGAGCTCGCGCTTCTTGTCGTACTTGCGCCGCTTTTTGGGGATCTCGATTTTCCGCCGGCCCGAGAGGTAGTCGCCGGTGAGTGAATCCGTATTTTCCAGCAGCGCCTGGTAGGAGCCGGAATGGACCACCATGCCGCCGTGCTCGCCGGCGCCCGGTCCGATGTCCACCACCCAGTCGGCCTCCTGGATGGTGTCCTCGTCATGCTCCACCACGATCAGGGTGTTGCCGAGGTCCCGGAGCCGGGTAAGCGTTTCGATCAGGCGGCGGTTGTCCCGCTGGTGCAGGCCGATCGAGGGCTCGTCAAGGACGTAGAGTACGCCCACGAGGCCGGAGCCGATCTGGGTGGCCAGCCGGATGCGCTGGGCTTCGCCGCCGGACAGGGTACCGGAGGGCCGTTCCAGGTTCAGGTACTCGAGCCCGACATCGAGGAGGAAGGTCAGCCGGGCCTGGATTTCCTTGAGGACCTGATGGGCGATCTGGGCTTCGCGGCCGGTGAGGACGAGGTTCTCGAGGAAGCCTGCGCATTCCCGCATGGGCAGCGCGGCGACCTCGGCGATTGATTTGCCGTTGATCAGCACCGAGAGGGAGGCAGGGTTCAGCCGTGCGCCGTTGCAGGCCGGGCACGGGACCTGCCGCATGTACTCCTCGTAGCGGTCACGCGCATAGTCTGAATCGGTCTCGCCGTGCTTGCGGTGGACGTACTGCACGACGCCTTCAAAGCCGGTGCTGTACTTGCGTTCCCGGCCGAAGCGGTTGCGGTATTGCACCACCACCTTGTGATCCTTGCCGTGCAGGACTGTCTGCCGGACGTCGGCGTCGAGCTTCTCCCACGCCGTCGTCATGGAGAAGCCGAGCTCCTCGCCGAGGCCGGCCAGCAGCCGGTTCCAGTACTCCGTGGTGGCGGTGCCCAGCGACCACGGCGCGATGGCCCCCTCGGAGAGCGAGAGCTCCGGGTTGGGGATGAGGAGTTCCTCGTCGACTTCCAGTTTGGTGCCGATGCCGCTGCACGCGCTGCAGGCGCCGAAGGGGTTGTTGAAGGAGAAGGAGCGGGGCTCGATCTCGTCGATCGCCAGGGGGTGCTCGTTGGGACAGGCGAGGTGCTCGGAGAACGCCCTGATCCGCTCGGGGTCGTCCGCTTCGAGGTCGACGAATTCGGCCAATATGCGGCCCTCCGCCAGTCCGAGTGCGGTTTCGACGGAGTCGGTCAGGCGCTGGCTGATGCCTTCCTTGACCACAAGGCGGTCCACCACCACTTCGATGGTGTGCTTGAACTGCTTGCCCAGCTTCGGCGGATCGCTCAGGTGGACGAGCTCGCCGTCCACCCGGGCCCGTGAGTAACCCTTGGCGGTGAGTTCCTTGAAGAGGTCGACGAATTCGCCCTTGCGGCCGCGGACCACGGGGGCCAGCACCTGGAAGCGCGTGCCGTCCGGGAGCTCGAGCAGCTGGTCCACGATCTGCTGCGGGGTCTGCTTGGTCACAGGTTCCCCGCAGACGGGGCAGTGCGGCCGGCCCACGCGCGCCCAGAGCAGGCGCATGTAGTCGTAAATCTCGGTGATGGTGCCCACGGTCGAGCGCGGGTTCTTGCTCGTGGACTTCTGGTCGATGGACACCGCCGGCGAGAGGCCCTCGATGAAGTCGACGTCGGGCTTGTCCACCTGGCCCAGGAACTGCCGGGCATAGGCGGAGAGCGATTCGACGTAGCGGCGCTGGCCCTCGGCGAAGATGGTGTCGAAGGCGAGGGAGGACTTGCCGGAGCCGGACAGGCCGGTGAACACGATCATCGCATCGCGCGGCAGGTCCAGGTCCACGTTGCGCAGGTTGTGCTCGCGCGCGCCCTTGACGACGAGGCGCGTCATGTCCGGACGTTTCAGGACGGGGCGGGACGGCGCGGCATCCCGGGCTGCCAGCGGCTCGACGGCGGAATGGACTTCAACGGCTGGATCTTCAGCTACAGCTTTAGGCACGCATCTAATGCTAATCGAAAACTTCTTCGAAAAACTATTCTGCGCGCCAGGGCCGCGCCGGAGGTGCTATTGGCGGTCGTAGGCGGCGGCCAGCAACTGCACGGACTCGGCGAAACTCGCGCCCTGGGCTTTGGCGGCCGCGGCGAACTCTGCGGCGGCGGCGGACAGCGAGCTCCAGGCGGCATCGCGGGCACAGACAACGGTGCCGTTCCGGCCCCGCGTCACTACGACGCCGGCGGCCTCGAGTTCCTTGTAGGCCCGCGCCACGGTGTGGGGGGCCACGCCCAGTTCGCCGGCAAGGCTCCGCACGGCCGGAAGCCTGGTGCCCGGTGCGAGCGTGCCGTTGTCGGCGCGTTCAATGATGTACAGCCGGAGCTGTTCGAAGAGCGGGACGGAGCTGGCCGGATTGGTCCGCCAGGAACCGGGGAAACGCTCCCCCGCGGTGTCCGTGGGGCTCACTGTTCGGCCTCCTGGACGGCCGGGACTTGTTCGCGACCGGCGAACTGTGCCTCGTACAAATCCTTGTACAGCCCGCGCCTGGCCATCAGCTGCTGATGGGTCCCGTGTTCAACGATTCGTCCGTGGTCCATGACGAGAATTAGATCAGCGTCCCGGACCGTGGACAAACGGTGGGCGATCACGAAGCTTGTGTGACCTTCCCGCAGCCGCTCCATCGCATGCCGGATCTGCAGCTCGGTACGGCTGTCAACGGAACTTGTCGCTTCGTCCAGCACCAGGATGCTGCGCCCGGCGAGCTGCGCCCGCGCGATCGAGACGAGCTGGCGCTGGCCCCGGCTCAGGGAGTCCCCGTCGTTGCCGAGCATCGTGGCGTAGCCGGCCGGAAGGGATCTGACGAACTGGTCCACGTGGCTGGCTCGGGCCGCCGCCACGATGTCGGCGTCGGTGGCACCGGGACGGCCGTATTCGATGTTCTCCCGGATGCTGCCGGTGAACAGCCAGGCGTCCTGCAGGACGGTTCCGAAGGCGCTCCGCAGCTCGTCGCGCGGGATGGTGGCGATGTCGGTCGAGTCCACCAGGATCCGCCCGGAGTCGAGTTCGTAGAAGCGCATCAGGAGGTTGACCACGGTGGTTTTGCCGGCCCCGGTGTGTCCTACGATTGCCACAGTCTGTCCCGGATCCACCGTGAACGAGAGGTCCTTCACCACGGGGGTGCCGGGGGTGTAACTGAAGCTGACGTCCTCGAACGTGACCCGGCCTGCCACCGCGCCCCTATTCCATGGTGCCCGGGACGTGCCCGGGGCACGGAGTTTGCGTCCGTTGGAGGATTTGCGCAGGACGTGGAGTTTTCGAGGGGAGCCGGCGCGATGAAGCTTGCCGGCTCCGTTGGCCGAAACGGCCGGCACAGCGCTGTCCGGCGGGATCTCCGGAGCGTCAAGCAGCTCAAACACGCGCTCCGCCGAGGCCAGACAGGATTGCATGAGATTCAGCATTCCGCCGATCTGGCCCACGGGCTGGCTGAAGAGGCGGGAGAACTGGAAGAAAGCCTGGAGGCCGCCGATGGTCATCGCCCCCGCCGTAACCTGGAGCGCCCCAACAACAGCTACCGCAATGTAGTTGAGGTTGGCGACAAACATCAACAGCGGCTGCACGATGCCGGACAAGTACTGGGCGCGGGTGCTCGATCGTGTGAGCTTGTCGTTGAACCCCCGGAAGCTCTCCGCCGACGCCTCCTGCCGGCCGAAAGCCTTGACCACTTCGTGGCCGGTGAAGAACTCTTCGAGTTGGGCGGTCAGCGCCCCAGTACTGCTCCACTGCTCCTTGAAGTGCGCCTGGGAGTGCCGGGCCACGAGCACCGTGATGGCCGTGGACACCGGCACCGACAGGACAGCGATCAGCGCCAGCAGCGGCGAGAGCCACAGCATCATGGCGAGTGCGGCGGAGAGCATGAGGAGGGACATGATCAGCTGGTTCAGGAGCTGGTTGAGGGCCTGGGAGATATTGTCCACGTCGTTTGTGGCCCGGCTGAGCACGTCCCCGCGGCGCTGCTCCTCGAAATGGCTGGACGGCAGCACATGGAGTTTTTGTTCCACAGAGCCGCGGAGCCCATAGCTGAGGCGCTGCACAGCTGTGGCGGTCAGGCTGCCCTGGATCCAGCTGAACAGCGACGCCCCAACGTACATGGCCGAAACCGCCAGCAGCCGCTCGGCCAATTCTTGCTCGTCGAGGGATCCGCCCAGGAAGCCCTGGACGACGACGTCGGTGGCGTCGCCCAGGACCTTCGGGGCCGCCACGTTGAGTGTCACGAACGCACAGGTTGCGGCGATGACTCCGACCATCCGCCATTTCAGCGGCAGGAGCAGGCTCAGCAGCCGGGCGGCAGTCTGCCACTTGATGCGTTCCGGGACGCCGGGCCCCGCAGTGGTCCCGGCGCGGTGTGCCCGCTCGCGGCTCACGGGGTTTCCTCCAGCACCAGCTGGGAATCGGCAATTTCCTGGTAGCTGGGCGAGGACTCCATGAGTTCGCTGTGCGTACCCTGCGCGACGACGTGGCCGTCCTCCAGTACGAGGATCAGCCCGGCGTCCACGATTGTCGACACCCGTTCGGCCACGATCAGCACGGTCGCCGAGCGCAACAGGGGCTCGATGGCCGCGCGGAGCCTGACGTCGGTCCCGTAGTCCAGCGCCGAGAAACTGTCGTCGAACAGATAGACGGGGGCATTCTTGAGCAGTGCCCGCGCGATGCACAGGCGTTGCCGTTCGCCGCCGGAGAAGTTGGTGCCGCCCTGGCTCACGGGCGCTTCGAGTCCCAGCGGCAGGGCACGGACAAAGTCGGCGGCCTGGGCGGCCTCGAGCGCCTGCCACAATTCGGGCCCGGCCGCGGCGGGCGAACCGACCCGGAGGTTCTCCGCGACCGTGCCCGTGAAGAGGTAGGACTGCTGCGGGACCAGTGCGATGAGGTCCCGCAGGTCCTCCAGCGGCATGGCCCGCACGTTGTGCCCGCCGATGCTGATCCCGCCCGCGGTCGCGTCGAGGAAGCGGGGAAGCAGGTTCAGGAGCGTCGTCTTGCCGCTGCCCGTCGCGCCGATGATCGCCGTCGTGGTCCCGGTCCTCGCGGTGAACGAGACGCCGTCCAGCACTGGCGCTTCGGCGCCGGGATAGGCGAAGGACACGTTCCGGAATTCGACAGTGCTGCCGGAGGGCACCGGCTTGCCGGCATGGACAGGGCCGGCAGGGACGGTGCCGACGGGAGTGGCCGGATCCGCGATGGCCGGTTCCGTGTCCAGCACCTCCCGGATCCGTTCCGCGCACGCCGCCGCCCTAGGGGCGGTCATGAACACGTACATCGCCATCATGATGGCAATCAGGATCTGCAGGATGTAGGCGATGAACGCCGTCAGCGCCCCCAGCCGCATTTCGCCGGCGTCGATCCGGTGGCCGCCAAACCACACTACGAACACGGACGACAGGTTGACCACGAACATGATCATCGGCATCATCGCGGCGACCAGGAGGGCGGACTGCAGGTTGTTCCGGGTGAGTTCCTTGTTGGCTTCATCGAAGCGGCGGATTTCGTGATCCTGCCGGACGAAGCCGCGGATGACATTCGCGCCGATGATCTGCTCACGCAGCACCCGGCCGATCCGGTCGAGGAGCCCCTGGCCCTGGCGGTACAGGGGAATCAGGCGGCGCACGATCACGGTCATGATCACCGTGAGGACCGGGATCACCACGACCACGATCCAGGACAG
Organism: Arthrobacter sp. ov407; assembly: GCF_900102895.1. Lineage (GTDB taxonomy): Bacteria > Actinomycetota > Actinomycetes > Actinomycetales > Micrococcaceae > Arthrobacter. The sequence goes on along the minus strand of NZ_FNGD01000003.1, from coordinate 211,726 downwards.
CACAACGTCCTGGTGCACGGCCAGCACGATGCCGCCGATGAAAATCGCTGGTGCGGCAATCAGCATCACGAAAACCAGGATGGCGAGGTTTTGGATCTGGGCGACGTCGTTGGTGGCCCGGGTGACGAGGCTGGGGGCACCGAAAACGCCGACCTCCTGGGAGGAGAAGGACTGCACCTTCGCGAAAAGTTCCTGCCGCAGCTGGCCGCCGATCTCCATGGCGACGACGGCGCCCAGGTATCCGGCCGCGATGGCCGTGATGACCTGAACGGCGGCGATTCCGGCCATCCAGCCGCCGAGATGGAGGATTTCCCCTTTGTCCCCGGCGATGATGCCGTCGTCGATGATCGCGGCGTTCAGGGTGGGCAGGAGCAGGTTGGCAGTGGCTTGGACGAGCTGCAGCACAACAATGGCCACCACGCTCCCCTTATGCGCGGACAGCAGCCGCGCCATCAGGCCTATAAGCACCGAACCTCCATTACTAGCCCAGGGCCCGGAATGGCATCAGCCTGACGGCTGCCCCCATGCCGCCACGTCATTGTAAGCCCCATTCCGGAGTGCTTCGTGTCAACCGGCAGATACGCCGCTCACCCGGTTTTTTGCGCCACCGCGAACGTGCGGCGGAACGGGAAGATGGTCCCGTGCCGGCCCGCGGGATACGCGTCGTCCAGCCGCGCCGAATATTCGGCCTCGAACTCCCTGGCCTCGTCCTCCGGGAGGGCCGCGAGGACCGGCCTGAGGCCAGTGCCACGGACCCATTCCAAAACGGGGTGGGCGCCAGGAAGCAGCTGAAGGTACGTGGTTTCCCAGGCGTCAGCGGCGCAACCGGCGTCGAGCATGATCTCCAGGTATTCCGCTGCCTCCCCCACCACGTCCTCGTGGCGCAGGACCCCGGCGAGCCGGCCCGCCCAGGCCGGCGACTCGGCCAGTTCCCGCATCAGGGTGTGGGAAGGGGCGTTGAAGTTCCCCGGCACCTGCAGCGCGAACCAGGCGCCCGGCTTGAGGGCATCGAGCCACGCAGGCAACAGTTTTCGGTGGCCGGGCACCCACTGCAGGGCGGCGTTGGTGACCACCACGTCCGTGTCTCCGGACGGCAGCCAGTGCGCGATGTCGGCCAGCTCGTAGGAAAGATTGGCCGTCGCGGCTGCGTGGTCCTTTGAGGTGGCCAGCATTTCCGGCGAAGAATCCAGGCCCACCACCTGGGCGCCGGGCCACCGGTCCGCGAGCGTCGCGGTCAGGTTGCCGGGACCGCAGCCGAGGTCCACCACGTGCCGCGGGGCTTCGGCATGAATCCGCCCCGTCAGGTCAAAGAATGGCCTGTCCCGGTAATCCCCGAACTGCACATATTTCTCGGGATCCCACTTCATGGCACCTCCAGTTCCCGGCAATGTAGTCCTAACGGAAGCCTAGCCCCGCCCCGTAGGCCAGCCAAGGAGGCACTCATCCGCTGTGTGCGGCGCAGGCTCCCGCCGGTGCCGCGGGCCCAGCGCTGGCACTAAGCTGGACAGCAATGAAACTCGTTGATCAGCTCCCCGCCCCGGCCGCCCGAGTCCCCGGCAGGACGGGCCTGGACCCGGACGAGCTCTACACCCGGTTCGTCGAGTGGACCGAGACCCGCGGCCTTGCCCTCTACACCGCCCAGGACGAGGCCATCATGGAGCTGGCCGCCGGCTCCAACGTCATCCTGGCCACGCCGACCGGATCCGGGAAATCCCTTGTGGCCATCGCCGCGCACTTCCAGGCCATGGCCCGCGGCCAGCGCAGCTACTACACCGCCCCGATCAAGGCCCTCGTCTCGGAAAAGTTCTTCGCCCTCTGCGAGATCTTCGGTGCCGACAACGTCGGCATGATCACCGGCGACTCCGGCGTCAACCAGGACGCCCCGATCATTTGCTGCACCGCCGAAATCCTGGCCAACATCGCGCTGCGCGAAGGTTCGGCGGCCCAGCTCGGCGCCGTCATCATGGACGAGTTCCACTTCTACTCGGACCCGCAGCGCGGCTGGGCGTGGCAGGTGCCGCTGCTGGAACTGCCCCAGGCGCAGTTCCTGCTGATGTCAGCGACTCTCGGCGATGTCAGCCGTTTCGAGGACGGCCTCCGCGAACTGACGGGCCGCGCCACGACGACCGTCAGCTCCGCAGAACGTCCCATTCCGCTGCACTACTACTACGAGCAGACCCCGGTCCACGAGACACTTGAGGAGCTGCTCGCCACCAAGCAGGTCCCGGTCTACGTGGTCCACTTCAGCCAGGTCGAAGCGATCGACCGGGCCCAGAACCTGATGAGCATCAACGTCTGCACCCGCGAGGAAAAAGACAAGATTGCCGAGCTCATTGCCGGGTTCCGCTTCGCCGCGGGCTTCGGCAAGACCCTCAACCGGCTGGTCCGGCACGGCATCGGCGTCCACCACGCCGGCATGTTGCCGAAGTACCGCCGGCTGGTCGAACAGCTTGCCCAGGCCGGGCTGCTGAAGGTCATCTGCGGCACGGACACCCTCGGGGTGGGCATCAACGTGCCCATCCGCACTGTGCTGCTCACGGCCCTGAGCAAGTACGACGGCGTCCGCACCCGGCTGCTGAACTCCCGCGAATTCCACCAGATCGCCGGGCGCGCCGGACGCGCCGGGTATGACACGGCCGGAACCGTGGTGGTCCAGGCCCCGGAACACGTGACGGAAAACGTGAAGGCGATGGCCAAGGCCACGGCCAAGTTCGGCGACGACCAGAAGAAGCTGCGCCAGGTGGTCAAGAAGAAGCCCCCGGAGGGTTTCGTGTCCTGGGGTGAACCCACGTACAAGCGGCTGGTCGAGTCTGTTCCGGATCCGCTCACGTCGAGTTTCACCGTGACGCACGCGATGCTGATGAACCTCATGGAACGCCCCGGCGACCCGTTCCAGGCCGCCCGCCGCCTGCTCACCGAGAACCACGAGACCCGTCCGGCCCAGCTGAGGCTCATGAAAAAGGCCCTGGGAATCTACCGCGAGCTGCTCGCTGCCGGCGTCGTGGAGCGGATCCCGCCGGAAGAGCAGGGTGCAGACGGCCGCACGGTCCGCCTCACGGTCCACCTGCAGGCCAACTTTGCCCTCAACCAGCCCTTGTCTCCGTTCGCCCTCGCCGCGCTGGAGCTGCTGGACCCGGAGTCGCCGTCGTACGCCCTGGATGTGGTGTCCGTGATCGAAGCGACCCTGGAGAAGCCGCGCCAGATCCTGTCGGCACAGCAGAAGAAGGCACGCGGCGAAGCCATCGCGGCAATGAAGGCCGACGGCATCGAGTACGACCAGAGGATGGCGATGCTCGAGGAGGTCACCTACCCGCAGCCGCTCGCGGAGATCCTCGGCGAGGCCTTCGATGTCTACCGCAAGGCCGCGCCCTGGGTCGGCGACTTCGAGCTCGCGCCCAAGTCGGTGGTCCGGGACATGTACGAGCGCGCCATGAACTTCGGCGAATTCGTCCAGTTCTACGGGCTCGCCCGTTCGGAGGGGATCGTGCTGCGCTACCTCGCCGACGGTTTCAAGGCGCTCCGCCAGACCGTCCCGCAGGACGCCCTCCGGGAGGACCTCGAGGACCTCATTGCCTGGCTGGGCGAACTGGTCCGCCAGGTGGACTCCAGCCTGCTCGACGAATGGGAAGAACTAACGTCCGGCGCGGCGCCCACACCGCACGACGCGCCCCCGCCCCCGCCGCCGTCGCTGACCTCCAACATCCGGGCCTTCCGGGTGATGGTGCGCAACGAGATGTTCCGCCGCGTGGAGTTGTTCGCCGATGAGGCCGCCGCCACCTTGGGCGAGCTCGACGCCGGTTCTGGCTGGGACGCGGAGCGCTGGGAGGATGCCCTGGATGACTACTTCGACGAACACAACGACATCGGCACCGGACCGGACGCCCGCGGCCCCGGGCTGCTGATCATCACCGAGGAACCCGGCGTGTGGAAGGTCCGGCAGATCTTTGATGACCCGGCCCGCCACCACGACTGGGGCATCTCCGCCGAGGTCGATCTGGCGGCCTCGGACGAGTCCGGGACCGCCGTCGTCCGCGTCACGGATGTCAACCGGCTCTAAGGGCGGGCGCCGGCCCGGGGACGGTACGCGCCGCGGGTAAACTCGAATAATGAGTGTAATCCGGCCTGCCACGCCTCTCGACGTCCCTGCCATCCTGCAGATGATCCACGACCTCGCCCTCTACGAGAAGGAACCGGACGCCGTCCGGAACACCCCCGAGATGCTCACCGAGGTCCTCTTCGGCGAGAATCCGAGGGTCTTCGCCTCCATGGCGGAGAATGCGGCCGGCGAGGTGCGGGGCTTCGCCCTCTGGTTCCTGAACTACTCCACGTGGGAAGGCGTCCACGGCATCTACCTGGAAGACCTCTACGTCCGGCCGGAGGCCCGCGGCGAGGGCCACGGCAAAGCACTCCTGCAGCACCTGGCAGCGACCGCCGTCGACCGCGGCTACGCGCGCGTCGAATGGAGTGTCCTGGACTGGAACGAGCCCTCCATCAACTTCTACAAGAAGCTTGGCGCCGCGCCGATGGAGGAATGGTCCACCTTCCGCCTCGCCGGAGCGGCGCTGGCAGCGTTCGGCGCCCCCGGCCCAGCTTCCGGTGCGGACTCCGTCGACGGTTCCCGTGCCGACTCCCGCGAGGTGGCCACCCGTGGCTGACCTTCCGCTGACGGGGCTCATGGGAGCCTCCCTCCTGGAGACTGCATCCAGCGACCGGCGCAAAGTCCGGCACAGCGTCCGGGCACGCCACACCTACCGCGGGATGCGGACCGCTGAACACTATTTCCAGGTCCCATTGGACCACTTCAGCGAGGCGGGGCGGCGCGGCGAGACCATCACGGTGTTCGCCCGCGAGTACGTGTCCACGGAGCACAGCGAAGAAGACGCCGCCGAGCTTCCCTGGCTGCTCTTCCTGCAGGGCGGTCCCGGCGGGCGCGGCAACCGGTTCCCGTCCCTGGCCGGCTGGAGCAAGGCCGCCGGGAGGGACTTCCGGATCCTCATGCTGGACCAGCGCGGCACCGGCCTGTCCTCGGCCGTGGACCGCAATACGCTGCCGCTGCGCGGCACGGACGTCGAACAGGCCCGCTTCCTGACGCACTTCCGCGCCGACTCGATCGTCGCCGACGCCGAGGCCATCAGGGCGGCCCTGGGCTCCGACCCCTGGACCATCTACGGCCAGAGCTACGGCGGGTTCTGCGCGCTGAGCTACCTGTCCTTCGCCCCCGAGGGGCTGCACGAGGTGCTGGTGACGGGCGGTCTGGCCCCGCTGGACGGCTCCGCGGACCGTGTGTACCGGGCGACTTTTCAGCGGGTCGCGGCCCGGAACGCCGAATACTTTCAGTGGTACCCCGAGGACCGGGCCGCCATCACCCGGATCGCCGGGCACCTGCGGGACACGAAGGAGTTCCTGCCCGACGGCGGCCGGCTCACCGTGGAACGGTTCCAGATGGTCGGCTCGTTCCTGGGCGGCAATACCCGGGTGGACGCGCTGCACCACCTGCTCGAGGACGCCTTCGTGGCCACACCCGATTGCGACCGCCTCTCGGACGCCTTCCTGGAACAGGTCCATGGAATCGTTTCCCGGGCCGCCAACCCCTTGTACGCCCTGATGCACGAGTCCATTTACGGCCAGGACCGGGCCACCAACTGGGCCGCCTGGCGCTTGCTGGAGGACTTCCCCGAGTTCCGCCCCGACGCCGGCGAACCACTCCTGACCGGGGAAATGGTGTACCCCTGGTACTTCGAGCAGGACCCGGCTCTGCGCCCGCTGCAGGACGTTGCCGGGCTCCTCGCCGAAAAGGACGACTGGGCGCCGCTCTACGATCCGGAGAGGCTGGCACTGAACTCCGTGCCCATCGCCGCGGCCGTCTACACGGACGACATCTACGTGGACCGTGAGCTCTCCCTGGAAACAGCGGCCGCCGTCCGTGGCCTGCAGGTGTGGGAGTCCGACGAGTTCCACCACGACGGCATCGCGGACGACGGCGAGGCGATCTTCGGGCGCCTGCTGGGAATGGCCCGTTCCGCCCGCCGCTGACCCGGCATTGGCTCAACTGACGGCGCAGGCTCAACTGACGGCACGGGCTCAGCTGGGGGCGGCCGGCCCAAACAGTGCGGCGCTGGACCCGTAAGGGTCCAGCGCCGCACTGTTATGCGCTGCCGGGCACCCGGCAGTGCTGTGCTAGTCGACGTCGCTCAGGCTCTTGCGGGAGTCCTCTTCCAGCCGGGCGTCCAGCTTCGACTTGGACGCCTTGGAGCTCATCAGGCTGGCGATCACCGCAATGACGATGGTGCCGATGATCACCCCGAGAGAGACGTACGTGGGGATCTCAGGCGCCCATTCAATGTGCTGGCCGCCGTTGATGAAGGGCAGCTCGTTGACGTGCATGGCGTGCAGGACCAGCTTGACGCCGATGAAGGCCAGGATCACGGACAGGGCGTGCTTGAGGTAAATGAGCCGGTTCATGAGGCCGCCGAGCAGGAAATACAGCTGGCGCAGCCCCATCAGGGCGAAGATGTTCGCGGTGAAGACGATGAAGGCGCTCTGGGTGAGGCCGAAGATGGCCGGAATGGAGTCGACGGCGAAGAGCAGGTCCGTCATGCCGATGGTCACAAAGACGATCAGCATCGGGGTGAACACCTTCTTGCCGTCGACAACGGTGCGGAGCTTGCCGCCGTCGAATTTCTCGGACATCGGCAGGACGCTGCGGATCCGCGCGATCAACGGGTTTTCCTTGTCTTCCTCGTCCTCGCCCTCGTCCTGGGCCTGCTTCCAGGCGGTCCAGAGCAGGAAGGCGCCGAAGATGTAGAAGACCCAGCTGAACTGCTCGATCACGATCGCGCCGAGCATGATGAAGATCCCGCGGAGGATGAGGGCGATGATGATGCCCACCATGAGCACTTCCTGCTGGTACTTTCTCGGTACCGAGAAGCGCGCCATGATGATGATGAAGACGAACAGATTGTCGATGCTCAGGCTGTATTCCGTCACCCAGCCGGCGATGAACTGGCCGCCGAATTCCGGGCCGGTGAAGGCGAACATGGCGCCGGCGAAGACCAGGGCCAGGGCCACGTAGAACGCAACCCACAGCCCGGCTTCTTTCATGGAGGGCTCATGCGGGCGTTTGAGGACCATCAGCAAGTCGATGGCAAGGATGACGCCGAGAACGACAAACGAGCCGATCTCGAACCATAGGGGAAGCACGGGCACGGGCAGATACCTTTCGTAGGGTACAGCTCAGCGGTGTAAGTCTCTCCGACCGCTGGCGCATGACGCTACCTGGCTGCCCGCTACGCCCGGCGCGGCATCGTAGCCGTGCGTGTTGACGATCGTAGCGCTTGGGATACTCCCCTACGTTGGTCCGAGTTTACCCTAGGCGTGCCCCGCGGATTGCATTTGCCGCAGCTCCTTCTTCAATTCCCCCACCTCGTCGCGGAGCCGGGCGGCGAGCTCGAACTGCAGCTCCCCGGCCGCGGCGTGCATCTGTTCGGTGAGCTGTTCGATCAGGCCAACGAGGTCCTCTGCCGGCGCGGCCGCGAGCCCGTCCGCGCGGATGTGCGCGCCGCCCTTGCCTTTGCCGCGGTTCTTGCCGGCCGCGGCCAAAAGTTCGCGAGTGTCGGCGTCTTCCTTGGCCAGCTGGTCGGTGATGTCCGCGATCTTCTTCCGGAGCGGCTGGGGATCGATCCCCTTCTCCGTGTTGTAGGCAACCTGGATGGCGCGGCGCCGGTTCGTCTCGTCGATGGCGTGGGCCATCGAGTCGGTGATCCGGTCCGCGTACATGTGCACCTGGCCGGACACGTTGCGGGCGGCACGCCCGATGGTCTGGATCAGGGACGTCGAGGAGCGCAGGAAGCCTTCCTTGTCCGCGTCCAGGATGCTGACCAGCGACACCTCGGGGAGGTCGAGGCCCTCGCGGAGCAGGTTGATGCCGACCAAGACATCGAAGACACCCATCCGCAGTTCGCGCAGGAGCTCGACGCGGCGCAGGGTGTCGACATCGGAGTGCAGGTATTCCACCTTCACGCCATGGCCCAGCAGGTAGTCCGTGAGGTCCTCGGCCATCCGCTTGGTCAAGGTGGTGACCAGGACTCGTTCGTTCTTCGCCGTGCGGGTCCGGATTTCGCCCAGCAGGTCATCGATCTGCCCCTTCGTGGGCTTGACGACCACCTCGGGGTCGATCAGGCCGGTGGGGCGGATGATTTGCTGGACGAAGCCGTCGGACTTGCCGAGCTCGTACTTGCCCGGCGTGGCGGACAGATAGACGGCCTGCCCCACACGGTCCTGGAACTCGTCCCACTTGAGCGGGCGGTTGTCCATCGCCGAGGGCAGCCTGAAGCCGTGGTCTACGAGGTTCCGCTTGCGGGACATGTCGCCTTCGTACATGGCGCCGATCTGCGGGACGGTGACGTGGGATTCATCGATCACCAGGAGGAAGTCGTCCGGGAAGTAATCGATGAGGCAGTGCGGCGCGGTCCCGCGGGCGCGGCCGTCGATGTGCGAGGAATAGTTCTCGATGCCGTTGCAGAAACCCATCTGCTGCATCATTTCCAGGTCATAGGTGGTGCGCATCCGGAGCCGTTGGGCCTCGACCAGCTTGTTCTGGCTTTCCAGCACCGCGAGACGCTCGGCCAGTTCGTCTTCGATTCTCTTGATCGCCCTGCCCATCCGTTCCGGACCGGCGACGTAGTGCGAGGCGGGGAAGACGTACATTTCGGTCTCGTCCCGGAGCACTTCGCCGGTCAACGGGTGAAGGGTCTGGATATTCTCGATCTCGTCCCCGAAGAACTCGATCCGGATGGCCAGCTCCTCGTACATCGGGATGATTTCCACGGTGTCGCCGCGCACCCGGAACGTGCCGCGGTGGAAGTCCATGTCGTTGCGGGTGTACTGCATGGAGACAAATTTCCGGAGAAGGTCGTCGCGGTTCATCTCCGCTCCCCTGCGGAGGGTCACCATGCCGGCGATGTATTCCTCCGGCGTGCCCAGGCCATAGATGCAGGAGACGGTAGCCACCACAATCACGTCGCGGCGGGTCAGCAGCGCGTTGGTGGCGGAGTGCCGGAGCCGTTCGACTTCCTCGTTGACGGAGGAGTCCTTCTCGATGAAGGTGTCCGTCTGGGCGACGTAGGCCTCGGGCTGGTAGTAGTCGTAGTAGGAGACGAAGTACTCCACCGCGTTGTTCGGCAGCAGTTCGCGGAATTCGTTGGCCAGCTGCGCTGCGAGGGTTTTGTTCTGCACCATCACCAGGGTGGGGCGCTGGACCTGCTCGATCAGCCAGGCCGTCGTCGCGCTCTTGCCGGTACCGGTGGCGCCGAGCAGCACGACGTCTTTTTCGCCGTTCTTGATGCGCTCGGTCAGTTCGGCGATGGCGGCCGGCTGGTCACCCGCCGGCTTGAACTCACTGATGACCTCGAAGGGGGCCACGACGCGGTTGATTTCCTGGGCAAGACTCATGTACCTAATCTACCGCCGGGCTGTGACAGGATGTCTTGATTCAGCTTTGGGCAGTACCTGGACTGACGGCGGCGGCGGCGCCTGGGGCGGCGCCCGTGCGGTCGCTGACGGTGCCGATACCGCCGTCGGCCGCCCCGCCGTCGTCCGAGTACGACGGCGGCTGCCATCCCGTGCGCAGCACCCACGCTTCCATCCGGGGCGCGGCGTAGTCGGTGAACCAGCCCTCCTTGTCGGCCGCGTAGCCGGCGGTGGACTTGTCCGTCTCGTGCAGCCCGGCCACCCGCTTCTTCTCGGCGACATAGTCCGCCCGGGCCTCGGCATCGGCACGGAGCCAGTCGCGGAAGCACAGGGCGTACCGCCAGCCCGGCGCGCCGGCTGCGCGGATGTGAAGATTCACCGGCCGGCCCGGATCGGCGTTGCCGTGCAGCCGCTTGCCCCAGTCGGCAGGGTCCGGGTGCGAGGGCTTGGGGTTGTCGGCAATGATGCCGGGCCAGCGCGGGAATCCCGCGTCTGCCAGGAGCGGCGCCACCCGGTCCGCGGCGTCGAGGTCGCGGACGCTCAGCTGGAGGTCAATCACATCCTTGGCGTCAAGGCCTGGGACGGCCGTGGACCCAATGTGGTCCACGGCCAAGACGTCCTGCGGAACCGCGGACCGCAGCCTGGCAATCAACCGGCCGGCCTGGGCCGCCCAAGCCGGATCGGCAGGAGCGAGGACCGGCCCTCCCGCCCGCCGGGCAATCCTCTGTTCCTTGAGGTTCAGCGCGAACGGCGTCAGCCGCTCCTCCCACAGCGCGTCCACGGCACGCCGGAGTTCTTCCGGGCTGCCCGAGTTCTCAAGCACGACGTCCGCCGCCGCCAGCCGGTCCTCGCGGGTCGCCTGGGCGCCCATCCGGGCGTGCGCCTCCTCGACGCTCATGTTGCGGTGTTCGGCCATGCGTTGGACGCGGACGTCGTCCGGGGCATCCACCACGACCACGAGATGGAAGTTCTTCCCTTGTCCGGTTTCGACCAGCAGCGGAATATCCTGGACCACGACGGCGCCGGCCGGGGCGGCGGCCACAATCGCTGTGGCGCGCTCCCGCACCAAGGGGTGAATGATCCCGTTGAGCACCGCCAGTCGCTCCGGATCACCAAAGACCAGGGCACCCAGCCGGGCCCGGTCCAGCCGGCCGTCCGGCGTCAGGATGGCAGCGCCAAATAACTCGACTACCCTTGCCAGACCGGGCGTACCTGGCTCCACGACCTCCCGGGCCAGCGCGTCGGCGTCGACACGCACGGCTCCCAGTTCGTGCAGGCGCGCGGCAACCATGGACTTCCCCGAGGCGATCCCGCCAGTCAACCCGATCTTCAACACCTCTCCAGACTAAACTGAACCGGTGGCAGATGCGGCTGAAACCCCGGAGAGCAGGACGGCCGTCTACACCACCCTCGCCGCAGGGTCCGAATTCCGCCACGAAATCGAGGTCAAGCGGTCCCGGTTCATCACCGTCCTGGCCCGAACGGCGGACGAGGACGCCGCCCGGGCTGCCCTGGGCCGCCTGCGCCGGGAATTCCATGACGCACGGCACCACTGCGTCGCCTTCGTGCTCGGCCCCGACCGGGACGTGCAGCGGTCCAACGACGACGGCGAGCCGTCCGGCACGGCGGGGCTCCCCATGCTGGAGGCGCTGCTGAAGCGGGAGACCGCGCCCGGCGTCGCCGACCTCAGCGACGTCGCCGCGATCGTGGTGCGCTACTTCGGCGGCATTCTCCTGGGTGCCGGCGGCCTGGTGCGCGCCTATTCCGAATCCGTGTCCGCGGCGCTGGAGCTCGCCCCTCTCGTCCGGCGCCGCCGGCTGCGCATCTGCTCGGTGCCAGTGCAGCACGCCGTGGCCGGGCGGCTGGAGAACGATCTGCGCGCCGCGGGGTATGTCATGGCCGAAACCCGTTACGAGGTGCAGACTACTCTCCTGAGGCTCGCGCTGCCGGACAACCCGGAAGAACTAGCCCGGGCCGCGGACCGCGTGGCCGCCATGTCAGCCGGCAGCGCCTCGCTGTTGCCCGGAGAAACGGAGTGGATCGATGTCCCCATCAGCTGAGCCCGTGCCCGCCGTCACCCTGCTTGACGTCAGCGAGGGCGTGCTCGAAGAGCTCCTGGAACTTGCGCTCGGGGACGCAGACGCCGACGAGGTCACGCCGCCGCTGGGCTCGACCCCCGGCTGGAACACCGATCGGATCAGCTGGTTCCGCGAATTCCACCGCGCCTCCGCAGCCGGGCTGGACGGCCCCGCGGGTCAGAAGAGCTGGGCCATCAGCTGCGATGGGCAGCTGGCAGGGTCCGTCCGGCTGCGGCGGACGGGACCGGAGGCGGTTGAGGCGGTTGATGGCGGGGCCGGCGTTGGGGCTGGTGCTGTTGCTAGAGGTGGCGGCGGGGCCGATGCTGATGCCGGCGTTGGCGGCGGGGCGCTGGAAACCGGAATCTGGCTCGCCCGGAGCTTCCGCGGCCGTGGCGTGGGCCGCGAGGCACTGCGACTCGTGAAGGCTCTGGCCGCGTCGGCCGGGGCAACCGTCCTGGTGGCCGAGACGACGGCCGGCAATGTGGGTGCCCTCGCATTGCTGAAATCCGCGGGCGCCGAACTAGAGACCGGTGCTGCCTCGGAGACGGAGACGGTGCCGGTCAAAGGCGAGATCCCCCTGGCCTGACTGCACCCGCATCCGGGGCCGGGCTCGCCTCCCGCCACTGGACATGCCATCCCGCAGCCAACCCCAAAATTCGGAACGAAGACTGGACATGCCCCCGGTCGCCGAGAGCACTGGGCCCATTCCCTCTATGCCCATCCCGCGCACCCAGCAATGGACATGCCCTCGGTCGAGCGAACCAAAGACGGTCCGTCTGTGCCAATTTCTAGTGGGCTATTTCCCAGATATGTCCGGCCGGGTCGCGGAAGCAGGCGGTGCGAATACCCCACGGCCGGTCTATTGGGCCGTTGAGCAGTTCAACGCCGCGGCGGGACAACTCCGCACACATGGCGTCGACGTCGTCCACTTCGATGGTGAACTGCATTCTGGCACCGGAATCAGCGCTGGCCACTGCGGCCGGCTGGATGAGTTCAGAAGCTTCGGAGACGCTGAGCAGGTTGATCAACGTGTTCTCGAACTTGAAGACTGCAGAAACGTCGTCCTCGAAAATGAGCGGCAACCCGAAGACTGCCTCGTAGAAAGCCTTCGTCGTGGCCAGGTCTTCGACAAACAGGGTGACCGCATGGATGCCCCGCGGCCATGGACCCGTGGCCTTGACTGTGTCCTGCGGTTCAACTGCTTCTGAAGTATCTGCCATGGAAGTCCCTTCGTCGTCGGCGGCGAATATCTCAACCTGCCGAGTCTGCGCTCAGGGCGGGACTGCCGTCAAGGAGCCAACATCGCGTCTTGCCACGGTTCAGTGACCATGCACGTGCCCGTCAGCGAGAGCATGAAGCGCCTGGTACCTACAAGTCCAGTGCCCCAGCCCAGCAATGGGCATGTCCCGCGGGGTACGGTTCCAAAAATGGGCATGTCCGGCGCCCAGAGTACGCCGCGGTCCTCCCACCACCGGACATGTCCCGCGCCCGGGGCCAGGACTGGGCACAATCCACATATGTCCACGGGTGGGCTCCAAAAATGGGCATGTCCCGCGGGGTACGGCTCCAAAAATGGGCATGTCCGGTGGTGCGGGCGGCCGCGGGGCATGTTCACGCAAGAATCCGCACAAAGTAAAGGTGGCCGCCCCCGAAGGGACGGCCACCTTTACTGTGCATCTTAACTACCGCACCGTGACGGTGCGGCGTCAGGCTACAAACTGCCTGGCCTCAGGGAGCGGACTCCGTGAGGAACACGGGCAATTAGTTGCCGGTCAGCTTCTCGCGCAGAGCGGCAAGAGCCTCGTCCGAAGCAAGCGTGCCTGCACCGGTCTCGGTTGCAGCCGGCTCGGAGGAGTAGCTGGTGGTGCCGGAATCGCTCTCGCCGGACGTTGCAGCTGCAGCGTCGTCGGCAGCGTGCTGGGCAACCTGCTTCTTGTGTGCTTCCCAGCGGGTCTGGGCGTCAGCGTACTGCTGCTCCCAGGCTGCGCGCTGGTTCTCGTAGCCTTCAAGCCACTCGTTGGACTCCGGGTCGAAGCCCTCCGGGTACTTGTAGTTGCCCTCTTCGTCGTACTCGGCGGCCATGCCGTAGAGTGCCGGATCGAATTCGGTGCTGTCGGCGTCGACGCCCTCGTTGGCCTGCTTGAGGGACAGCGAGATGCGGCGGCGCTCGAGGTCGATGTCGATGACCTTGACGAACAGCTCGTCACCAACGGAGACAACCTGCTCGGCCAGCTCAACGTGGCGCACGGCGAGCTCGGAGATGTGGACCAGGCCTTCGATGCCGTCTTCAACGCGAACGAATGCGCCGAACGGAACCAGCTTGGTGACCTTACCCGGAACAACCTGGCCGAGGGCGTGGGTGCGGGCGAAGGTCTGCCACGGATCTTCCTGCGTAGCCTTGAGCGACAGGGAGACGCGCTCGCGATCCAGGTCGACCTCGAGAACCTCGACGGTGACTTCCTGGCCAACTTCGACAACCTCGGACGGGTGGTCGATGTGCTTCCAGGACAGCTCGGAAACGTGAACCAGGCCGTCTACGCCGCCCAGGTCCACGAAGGCACCGAAGTTGACGATGGAGGAAACGACGCCGGGACGAACCTGGCCCTTTTCCAGCTTGTTGAGGAACGTGGAGCGGACCTCGGACTGGGTCTGCTCGAGCCATGCACGGCGGGAAAGAACAACGTTGTTGCGGTTCTTGTCCAGCTCGATGATCTTGGCTTCGATCTGCTGACCGATGTACGGAGCGAGGTCGCGCACACGGCGCATCTCGACGAGGGATGCGGGCAGGAAGCCGCGCAGACCGATGTCGAGGATAAGACCACCCTTGACAACCTCGATGACGGTACCGGTGACAACACCGTCTTCTTCCTTGACCTTCTCGATGTCGCCCCAGGCACGCTCGTACTGAGCACGCTTCTTGGAGAGGATCAGGCGGCCTTCTTTGTCTTCCTTGGTGAGCACCAGGGCTTCGACCTGATCGCCAACGGAGACGACGTCTCCGGGGTCAACGTCGTGCTTGATGGAAAGCTCGCGGGAGGGAATGACACCTTCGGTCTTGTAACCGATGTCGAGCAGAACTTCGTCGCGGTCGACCTTGACGACGGTACCTTCGACGAGGTCTCCGTCGTTGAAGTACTTGATGGTGGCGTCGACAGCTGCGAGGAAGTCCTCAGCGGTACCGATGTCGTTAATGGCGACTACGGGGGTACCGGGCTTCTCGGTAGAGGTGATGGTCATGTAGTAGGGGCTCCGTTGTGGATAGTTAGTCGGTCAGGCAAACCGCTTCGCCGGCATTATGGAATGCAGGCCAAGAGCACGGCATCACAGCAAGCGATCCGCCGGGTCATCCTGATTTTGTGGATTGTAGATGCGCGCACGTAGTACGCGCCCGTTTAGTCTAGTCGTTTACGCGAACGCCGGTCAAAGCGCATGGGCCTTCCGCGTCGTCCATGGCGCCGACAGCGGGCCGGACGCCTAGAAGTGCGTGAGGCAGTGCGGTGAACGTTCGACGGCGAACATGAGCCGCGCTGTCGGCGCCGCCCCAGCCGCGTGCTCGGTGATCCGGCCGGCAGCCTTCAGGGTCACGGGACAGACGGCGCCCAGATAGATGGAACCAAGGTCCGCGACATCAAGCGAGAGATCCGGTTCAGCCTCCGGAGCCGACGTCACCGTGGCCTCTCCCCCGCTGACCGTGAGGGCGAAGGTGCCGGCCGCGAAGCCGAGACTGTCCCTGATCGTGAGAACGAGCGTCCCGTCGGCCGAGTAGCGCCTGGCCCCCAGCACCCGGGCCGGGTCCAGGACGCGCAGCCACAGCATGTCCCGGTGGTCCGAGGCCTCGACGCAGCGGGGATCCTCGAGCGCCCAGACCAGGGGGTCATCCACCGGCGCATCCTGCCAGCTGATCCGGTCCACGAGGTCGATGCTGCCGAGGAACTGCCACAGTTCCAGGTAGGCGGCATCAGTCGCGGCCACGAGGTCCACGATCTCCATGGTGTAGGGCTTGGTGTCCCACCCGGCGAACTTATAGGAGACGTACCCGTCCACGGTGCCGGCGGCGTCGTAGTGCAGGGCGCAGCGGATTGCCTCGTCCTCGCCGCCGTCGCGGCCGAGCATGCCCGAGGACCGCAGCCGGTACGCCTCCTGCCGCGAGATCGATCCGGGCATCGAACCGTGGACCCGTTCAAAAACTTCGGGAGCCAGTTCCAGCAGGACTTTGCGGTCGGCAATCTCCACCGATCCGACGGGCTGATGGCGCATGCGGAAGCGCGGCCCGGTGTCGACCTTGATGCTGCGCTCGAAGGTGGCCACACCGTAGCCGAACCGGCCATAGATCGAGGCCTCCGAGGCAGTGAGTGCCGCCAGCGCGACACCGTCGGCCTTGGCCGCGGCAAGGTCCTCGGTCATCATCCGCCGCAGCAGTCCCTGCCGGCGGTGGGTCCCGCGCACCGTGACGGCCGTGACGAGCTGGGCTTCGAGCTGACGGCCGTAACCGATGTTTAGGTCCTTGCGCATAGTGGCAAAAGTCGCCACGGGGACGTCAGCCGCCAGCGAGTGGGCCGCGACGCCGTCGGCCTGGTAAACGCCGGTGATCTCACGGTTGTCCACGACATACATGGCCATGATTTTGTCCATGAAGTCGTCTTTGCGCGGCTCGTCATAGAAACCGATCCCGACTCCCCGCAGCCACGCGGTGCCCTGCGCGTAGTCCGCCGAGTCTTTCTCGACCGCGCGGAAACGCCTGAGCTCGTACTTTTCTGCCATGTGTTTCTCCCCCTGAGAATCTGAGGTCCCGGCAGGCGCCGGAACGGAAACCGGCCGGAACGAAAACTTGCCGGAACCGGTAAAGCGTTAGTGCCCCGCCTCGTACCAGCTGGAGCCCATGCCGATCTGGACGTCCAGCGGAACGCTGAGGTCCGCGGCCGAGCCCATTTGCTCGGTCACGAGCTTCTCGACTGCCTCGCGCTCGCCCGTGGCCACTTCGAGGACAAGTTCATCATGGACCTGCAGCAGCATGCGCGATTTCAGGCCCCGCGCCGCCAGTTCGGCATGCACGCCCAGCATAGCCCGCTTGATGATGTCAGCCGCCGATCCCTGGATTGGCGAGTTCAGCGCAATCCGCTCCGCGTTCTCGCGCAGTTGGCGGTCGGTGCTGGTGAGGTCCGGGAGGTAGCGCCGGCGCCCCTCGATGGTGGCCGTGTAGCCGTCGATCCGGGCCTGGTCCACCACGCCGCGGAGGTAGTCGCGGACGGCGCCGAACCGGTCGAAGTAGTCCTTCATAAGGGTCCGTGCCTCGTCAACGGAGATCTCCAGCTGCTTGGACAGGCCGAACGACGTCAGACCGTACGCGAGGCCATAGGACATCGCCTTGACCTTGGAGCGCATGGCACTGGTCACCTGGTCGGTGGGCACATGGAAGATGTTGGAACCCACGAACCGGTGGAGGTCTTCGCCGTCCTTGTAGGCCTGGATCAGCCCGGCGTCCCCGGAGAGGTGGGCCATGATCCGCATTTCGATCTGCGAGTAGTCGGCGGAAAGCAGGCATTCGTAGCCCTCGCTGACCACGAAGATGCCGCGGACGCGGCGGCCTTCCTCGCTGCGGATGGGGATGTTCTGCAGGTTGGGGTTGTTGGAGGAGATCCGGCCCGTGGCTGCGACGTTCTGCGCGTAGGTGGTGTGGATCCGACCGTCTTCCGTGACGGACTTCTTCAGCGACTCCAGCATCTGGCGCAGCTTCGATGATTCGCGGTGCGCCATCAGCTGGACCAGGAATTCGTGCCCGGTCTTTTCCAGCAGGTTCTTGAGCGAGGCGGCGTCGGTGGTGTAGCCGGACTTGATTTTCTTGGTTTTCGGCAACTGAAGTTCGTCGAACAGCACGGTCTGGAGCTGCTTCGGCGAACCAAGGTTGACCTCGTGGCCGATCGCGGCGAACGCCAACTCCTGGGCGTTGTCGATCACCTTGGCGAGGTCCGACACCTGCTCGTCCATGCGCGGCATATCGATGGCGATTCCCGCGAGTTCCATATCGGCGAGCACCCGGCTGACCGGCAGCTCAAGGGTGGTCAGCAGGTCCTGGGCTTGGCGTTCCTTCAGCTCTGATTCGAAGTAACGGCTCAGGGCCTGGACGACGGCGGCCACGTGGACCAGCGCGCCGGCAGAGGCTGCGTCGTCGCCGTCGAACGCCAGCTCAAGCTGGCCCTCCTTGGCGGCCTCGGTGGAAACCGCGATGTTGAGGTGATGCTGCGCCAGCTCCGCGAGCTCGTAGCTGCGCCGGTCGGGCTGGATGAGGTAACCGGAAATGGAGGTGTCGTCCACCACGCCCTCCAGTCCCAGCCCACGGGCGGTCAGGGCCTTCATCGCAGCCTTGAACCCGTGCATCACCTTCGGTGCCTGGGCGTCACACAGCCACGCGGCCAGAACGTTTTCGGCGGCGGCGTCCTGGCTGGCCAGGTCGATGTAGACGGCGGCGCCGTCGCGGACGATCGCCACCGCGGCGGCGTCCTCGCCGATCCGGCCAGGCACAAGGTCGACCGCGACGGCGGAGCGCTTGCCGGCACCGGCCTCGAGGAAGGTGCTGAGCTCGGCCGCGTCCG
Organism: Arthrobacter sp. ov407; assembly: GCF_900102895.1. Lineage (GTDB taxonomy): Bacteria > Actinomycetota > Actinomycetes > Actinomycetales > Micrococcaceae > Arthrobacter. The sequence goes on along the minus strand of NZ_FNGD01000003.1, from coordinate 193,590 downwards.
ACGGGATCACGAAGTCCGGGGTTTCGAGGCTTTCCCGCTCGGCTTCAGTGACTTCACTGCCGTAGAGGGCAAAGAGCCGGGTGCGGATGGTCTTGAATTCGAGGGCGTCGAACAGTTCCTCGAGGGCGGCCTGGTCCGGTCGCGGGTCGGCGAGCTCATCCAGCGTGACGGGCAGGTCGAGATCGGTGTGCAGCCTGTTGAGCCGCCGGTTGCGCTTGACGTCCTCAACATACTCGCGGAGGGCGTCCCCGACCTTCCCGCCGATCGCGTCGAGGTTCTCCAGGACCCCCTCAAGCCCGCCGTAGAGGTTGATCCATTTGGCTGCCGTCTTGGGCCCGACGCCGGGAACGCCGGGAAGGTTGTCCGCGGTCTCGCCCACCAGGGCGGCGAGGTCCGAGTACTGGGCGGGGCTGACGAAATACTTCTCCTGGATGGCGTCCGCGTCCATCCGGGGAATGTCGCTGACGCCCTTCCTCGGGTACAGCACAAACACGTTGTCAGTGATGAGCTGGAAGGCATCGCGGTCGCCGGAGACCAGCAACACCTCGTAACCGGCCTTTTCCCCCATGGCGGCGAGAGTGGCCAGGATGTCATCAGCTTCCCAGCCGGGCATCTTGATGGTCTTGATGCCCCACGCGCCCATGACCTTGTCGATGAGGTCGATCTGGCCGCTCATTTCGCGGGGGGTCTCATTGCGTCCGCCCTTGTACTCGCTGTACTCGGCCTTGCGGTGGGTGGTGTCGTCCGAGACGTCGAAGGCCACGGCCACGTGGGTGGGCTTTTGCTCCTTGATCAGGTTGATCAGCATGGACGTGAAGCCGTGGACTGCGTTCGTGTGCTGCCCCGTGGCGGTGGAGAACTTGTCCGCCGGCAGGGCGAAGAACGCCCGGAACGCCATGGAGTGACCATCGAGCACGAGTAGCCGCGGCTGGTCCGTAATGGGAATCACAGGGGCCTCGGTGGCGGAAACCGACCCCGCGGCCCGGCTGGATTTTCCGGTGGACTTGGCCGCAAGCACGGATTCCGGCTCAGTTGCCAGGAGTTGGTCTGCTGCACTGTCTGCCGAAAGAGAGGCTGCATTCTGGAGGGCTGCATTTTGGGGGGCAGGGGCCGGTTTGGTAGTTTCGCTCACAGGTGCCAGCCTAGTTCCCATGATGGACAATTTCACGCCCGGCCCGTACGCGGCCGAGCTCGCGGCGGCCGGGGTTCCCGAGGAGATGCACGATTGGCTGGGCCAGTACGGCGTCGGAGCCCTGGTGGTGAAGATGGGAATCCGCTTCCTGGAAATGAGTCCGGAACGCACTGTGGCCACCATGCCGGTGGAGGGGAACACCCAGGTGGCCGGCATCCTGCACGGCGGGGCCCACGTGGTCCTGGCCGAAACCCTGGGTTCTTTCGCGGCGGGCATGCACGCCGGTCCCAACCGGCAGGCGCTGGGGATCGAGGTCGGCGCCACGCACCACCGGGCGATCTCCGAGGGCACCGTCACCGGCACCTGCACGGCCATCCACCTCGGCCGGACCCTCACCACCCACGAGATCGTGATGACCGACGAGCATGGCCGCCGGCTCTCCACCGCCCGGATCACGAACCTTATCCGCGATATCGCGCCCTAGGAGATCGCACCGCCTGGCTACCGGATCCGGCTACGTCCGGGCCGGGAAGCGGTACCGCAGCTCCACGATGCCCCGGCCCAAGGTGCGGGAAGAAGTCAACTCCAGCGGCGGCGTCGGGCCCGCCATGGGCAGCAACTGCTTGCCGCTGCCCAGAACCACGGGAATGACCGAGACAATCAGTTCGTCCAGCAGCCCGGCGTCCGCGAACTGCGCTGCCAAGACGCCCCCGCCCACAACCCAGATGTTCCGGCCGCCGGCCTCGTCCTTGAGGTCGTCCACGAACTCGCCGACGGCCCCGCGCACGAACGTCACGTTGGCGCCCTTCGGGGCGGAATGTTCATGGTGGGTGAAGACCCAGCAGGGGGTGCCCGGATAGGGCCAAGTGTCTGGTTCGTGTTCCCGAAGCCAGGCGTAAGTCTCGCCGCCCATGACGATGCAGCCGACATCGGCCATGAACGCGTCATAGCTGTCCTGTCCGCCGTCAAATCCGTCGAACTGCAGCAGCCAGGCCAGATTGTCCTTGTCGGTGGCGATAAAGCCGTCGAGTGAGGAGGCCACGAAGTACTGGAAGCTCACCATGGCCCCAGCCTAGCCAATGCGGTGCCCGCTTCCCATCCCCGGACGCACGGACAGCCGAACTGCCAGCGAACAGCCCAAGCCGCACGCGGCAGCCGTACCGCGTGCGGGCGGCGGCTTACTTGTGGAAGTACGGAATGATCAGGTAGAGCCCGAAGAGAATGGCGGCGCCGCACAAAGCGAAGCACGTGTAAGCCAGCGGTCGGGTCCAGGCCGCCGGGGTGGCCCGGGTGTCCCCCGCGATGGCCGTGAGCCGGACGCCGAGGGCGTAGAGAACTACTACGGTCACAGCGGACACAAGCGTGGCACCCGCCACGCTGAACAGTTCCAGCCATTTCATCGCTGGGCACCACCGTTCTTGATCGACTTGGTGGCGGACTTTTTCTTGCGGAACTGCACGGCCTGGCCGACTTCCTCGATCTCGACGGCGTTGTTGCTGCCCACATGCGACTTCCGTGAGCGCACAAACATATAGGCCACTGCGGCGGTGCCGGCGACTGCCGCAATGATCACTCCGATGGGTCCGGTCTGCACGAGCAGAGCCGTCAGCGCGCCCATGATTCCAGCGGCCGGCAGCGTGAACAGCCAGCCGATGGCAATCCGGCCGGCGGTTCCCCACCGCACAGTAGTGCCGCGGCGTCCCATGCCGGAGCCCACGACCGAGCCGGAGGCCACCTGCGTGGTGGACAGGGCGAAGCCCAGGTGCGAGGACGCCAGAATGGCTGTGGCGGTGCTGGTCTCGGCGGCAAAGCCTTGCGCGGGCTTCACCTCCGTGAGTCCCGAGCCCATGGTGCGGATGATCCGCCACCCGCCGGAATACGTGCCGATCGCGATGGCGAAGGCACAGGCGGTGATAACCCACCACTCCGGACCGGAGCCGGCGGGCTGGAGGCCGGCGGAGATCAGGACCAGGGTGATGATGCCCATCGTTTTCTGGGCGTCGTTGGTGCCGTGGGCCAGTGCCACGAGGCTGGACGTGAAGATTTGACCGGTCCGGAATCCGCCACGCTTCTGCGTCAGCTTGTCTCCCGTTTCCGGGTCATGCCGGGACGTCAGCGCGTAGGCCAGTCTCGTGCAGAGGTAGGCCACGCCGCCCGCGATGATCGGGGCGAACACCGCGGGAAGAATGATCTTTTGGAGGATTGACTCGAAGTTGATCGCGTGGATGCCGATACCGGCAATCGCGGCGCCGATCAGGCCGCCGAAGAGCGCGTGGGAGGAACTGGACGGCAGGCCCTTGAGCCAGGTGATCATGTTCCAGAGGATGGCGCCCATCAGCCCGGCGAAGATGATGTCCGGGGTGATCTGGACACCGTCCGCGCCTTCCTTGATGATGCCGCCGGAAACGGTCTTGGCAACTTCAGTGGAGAGGAACGCTCCCACGAGGTTCAGCACCGCCGCGAGGGCAACCGCTGTTTTCGGTTTGATGGCGCCAGTCGCGATGGGCGTAGCCATGGCGTTCGCGGTGTCATGAAATCCGTTCGTGAAGTCGAAGAACAGCGCCAGCGATATTACCAGCGCCACCATTACGGTGATTTCCACCTGTTGCCCAATCTGCAGTGTCCATGGTCAGCAGTTCCACATCCCCGGTGCCGCACGGCCACCGCGTTCATCCGATGTCTATCCCGATGAACTCGCAGTGGTCACTTAAGCAGCTTGAAACCTTATCGATGGTACGTGGGAATGACGGCCGGGCAAAACGTGCCAGAAGACCCTAAACTCCGCACCGCCAGTCCGGCGGGCGGCATTCCACCGAGGCGGTGCGATGCGTCTCACAGCGGGTCTGGCGGATTCGCCCGGCCCGCGGAGCCCTAGACGGTCCGGCGGAGATCCGGCGGGCCGGCGTCGAGCATCGAAGCGATCCTGTCCTCAAGCGCAGCGAGCGTCGCCTCCGGCAGCACGATGAGCCCGTCGAGTTCCCGCCGGGCGCGCCGGTACGCCGTCTGGCGTTCGGCGGGAGTCGCGGCCGCGTCCGATGCGATCCGCAGGAGCTGCCGGGCAGTCTCCAGCCGCTGGCGCTCCGGTCCAGTGAACTTGCTGTCCCTGATCCGCTTGGCTTCCCGTTCGGCGACGTCGAATGCGAGTTCAAAACCGGTCACGGCTGCCCGGTACTCCGCAAGTCTTGCGGCGGTCCTGACGTCACCGGGGGCGGCGGGGCGCAACCCGTCGGCCTCACGCTTGGCCCGCAGGAACGCAACGGTGAGGGGCTCCCTAACATCAGTCATGACCGGAAAATCGATCAGCTTCCCCACATCGAGTTCGTAGTCCAGCCAACGCCTGTTGACGGTGTCGTGTGCCTTCATGAGGGCCAGCACATCGGCCTGGCTGGCCTGCTCCGCCTGCGCCGCCTGGTTCTTGAGCGTGTAGAGCTCCACCCGGCGGCGGTGCCTGCGTTCAGCGGCTTTGGACCAGGATCGTGCCCACCCGCCGGCCAGCCCGCTCAGGGGAAAGACCAGCCACCAAAAGTGAGTGACAAAATTGAAGAAGGGGTCCACGGCTTCATCCTCCCATCCGTTGGCGGCGGCGGAAAGCCCCCTCGGAAGAGGGGACTTTCCGGCCCGTTCCGGGACGTGCCGGGCCACGGGTGGCGTGCCGGGCGTCAGTCGCCGTGCTTGACCCGGTGCACCCGCGTGACGATGGTGGGGCACGGCACCTGCAGCAGGACCGCATGCGCCGTGGAGCCGAGCACCGTCCGGGAGAATGCGCCGCGTCCGCGGCTACCGATCACCAGCAGCCTGGCTTCAGCGGCGATATTTATTAGGGCCTTCGCCGGTTCGGTGTTCGTTTCTAGGCGCTGGTGAACTGTCAGGTCCGGATACTTGTCGCCGAGGCCGGCCACCGACTCAGCGAGCACTATCCGGTCCTCTTCGACCATGCTCTCGGCCAGGCCGCTGGAGGGCAGCTGTTTCTCGACCCACCGTGCCGGGCTCTTGAAGGCGAGGACCACGGTGAGCTCGTCGCCGCCCAGGTCGGCTTCCGCGGCCGCGAATGCGACGGCCTGCAGCGAGTCTTCGGAACCGTCCACGCCGACCACCACGCCCTTGGCCCCGGTGCCCGGTTTCGCCGGTATGACGGCTACCGGGCATTGCGAGGCGGAGACAACCTGCAGGGCACGGTCCGTCACGGGACCGCCGTCCAGCCAATGCTTGTCGTGGCCGCCGACGACGATCATGGCTGCCTCCTTGGACACCTCCCGCAGTACCGAGCCTCCGCTGCCATGACGAAGCTCGATATCCACTTCCACGTCCGGGGCCTGCCCGCTGGCGCTCGCCTGGGCTTGTTGAAGCAGGTCCATCCCCGCTTCCCGGACGACCCTGTGGTACTCGAAATCCGGCGACATCCAGCGGTCGTCCACCGCGTGGACGATGATGACCGGAAGTTTGTCCCGGGCGGCCCGCTCAAGGGCCCAGGCCAGTGCGGCGTTGCTTCCCGCAGACCCGTTGAAACCGACGACGATTGCTTTGCTCATCCGTAATCCTGCTCTCTTGGAATCCACCCCGGCCTAGAATCCGGTGGGCTCAGTCTCGAACTCCGGTTCCCGGGGCGGCCCTTCATGGTGCACCGGACGCAGTGCGGCGGTGTGTTCAAGCCAGATGAGGGCGTCGTAACGCTCTCCCATCCGGGTCGGAACGTAGTTGCCGGCTTCCTTCTCCGGGTGGTAGACGACGCCGATCGCCCGGTGCCCGAGCCGTGTAGAAAGCCATGGCCCGGTCCGGTCATCGCCGAACTCCAGCACTGACGGCACCCCGAGGGCCTGATGCAGGAAGTCTTCGTGGCTGCCCGGACGGGCCTCCGGCACCGTAAGGATGCGCTCGGGGCGGCCCCATCCGTCGGAGGCGATCACGGCGCCGCGGTGGGCTGCGAAGCCGACCAGCAGCACGCCTTCGCCCGCGTGGCGTTCGCGCAGCAGCTGCCCGACGTTGACCAGGCCGTCCTGCGCCATGTCGGTGGCCCGGGCATCCCCGATGTGCGTGTTGTGCTCCCAGATCAGGCCCTTCGACGCCGGCCCGAGGTGCTTGCTGACCCGGTCGATGGTGTCCGCCATATGGTGGTCGCGGACGTTCCAGGACTGCCGGTCACCGCGGACCATGATGCGGTAGTAGTGCTCCGCGTTGGCCGCGACTTCGGCGTTCTGGACGGCGTCGAAGGCGTCCTCCTCGTGCGGGCCGGGGCTGAAGACCCGGTTCCGGACCTCCGTCAGGAGGGCCACGACGTCGGGCTCGCAGGACTGCGGCACCAGCCGCGTGCTCCAGGCGTACTGGTGCGGGTCCTCGTGGTGGGGCAGGAAGCACTGCCAGGCACGCTCGGCGGCGGGCACGGCGTCGGGAACGTTCTCCTGCAGCCAGCCGATGATTTCGCGCAGCGAATCCCAGAGAGAGTAGACATCCAGACCGTAGAAGCCGACCCGCTTGTCCAAGGGCCGGCCTGCGTTCCAGCCGCGAAGCCAGTCCAGGAACGCCGCGACTTCCTCGTTGGCCCACATCCAGGTCGGCCAGCGTTCGAAACCGGACAGCAGCGCATGGACGCCCTGGTCCTTCCCCGCCTGGCCGCGGACCCAGCGGTTGATGCGCCAGCAGTCGGGCCAGTCTCCTTCCACGCCAATCCAGTTGTAGCCTTCCTCCGCGATGAGCCGCCTGCTGAGGGTGTCGCGCCAGGTGTAGAACTCGTGGGTGCCGTGGGACGCTTCGCCGATGGCCACGAAACGGCAGTCGGCAGCGCGCCGTACGAGGCCGTTGAGATCGCGATCGGTTTTCAGCGGCCGGGCGAGATCGTGGATCTCTTTCAGCACGGTGGTCCGGGTGACGCCGTTGGAGTTCATCGCAGGTCCTCGATGTCGATCGTCTCGGTGTCGGTGGCACCAAGGAACTTCAGGCTCGGCTGCTGGTGCTTCATGGCGCTCCCGTGGACCTTTACATCGCAAACGTGTGGAACTCGCAAACGTGTGGAACGGCGCAAAACCTTTGGCACGGCACAAACCTCTGGAACGGCGCAGGCCTGTTGAACTGCGCCGCCCAGTGAAGTGCGCGGACCTGCGGCTCGCGGTGTACGCCCAGCCTCCGCCCGGGCCTGCCAGGTGCCAAGGGCCAAAAGTCACCTCCGGGCACGCACCGCCCGCAGCCACCGTGGCGTTCCCCGCAGCGGGCGTCCATGCGCGGCTGCCCCGGTAGGATTTCGCCGGTAGGATTTCTTGGCGGGCCCTGCCGGGCCCGGAGCCGGGAGCCCGGCCCAACCCAGCCAACCCAGCCCAGTGGCAAGGACAATCCATGAGCACCAGATCCGCGGGGCCCCGGCGTCCCGACCGCCCGTGGACCCGCCACTACAGCCCTGGAGTTCCCGCCAGCCTCACGCTCCCCGAAGGGTCCCTTGTCGATCTCATGGACTCGTCCGTCAGGCGCTACGGGAACAAGACCGCGCTGGAATTCTTCGGCGCACGCACCAGCTACCGCGAACTTGGCGCCTCCATCAGCAGGGCAGCCGCCGGCCTGAAGGCGCTCGGCGTCCGGGCCGGTGACCGGGTGGCGCTGGTCCTGCCGAACTGCCCGCAGCACATCATCGCCTTCCACGCGGCGCTGCGCCTCGGCGCCGTCGTCGTCGAACACAATCCCCTATATACGGACCGCGAGCTTCGCCATCAGTTCGAGGACCACGGCGCCACTGTCGCCATAGTCTGGGACAAGGCCGTTGACAAGGTCCGTCAGCTGCCGGCCGACGTCGGGCTGCAGAGCATCGTCTCAGTTGAGCTGATACCGGCGATGCCGTTGCTGCAAAGGTTGGCGCTGCGGCTCCCCGTGCCGGCCGCCCGCGCGGCCCGAGCCGCCTTGGCCGCCGGCAAGCACGCGCCCCGGCCCCGGCCCGCGGCGCAGCCGGCGCGCCGGACCGTGCTGGCGTGGAAAGAACTCCTCGCCACCGGCGTGCTGAAGAAAAGGCATCCGCGCCCGGCCGCCGGTGATCTGGCCGTCATCCAATACACCAGCGGCACCACGGGCCAGCCCAAAGGCGCCATGCTGACCCATGCCAATCTGCAGGCCAATGCCGCGCAGGGCCGCGCCTGGGTGCCCGGGCTCGAGGACGGCCGGGAAACCGTGTACGCGGTGCTGCCCATGTTCCACGCCTACGGGCTGACGCTGTGCATGACGTTTGCCCTGAGCATCGGCGCGAAGCTGGTCCTGTTTCCAAAATTCGACGTCGACCTTGTCCTGAAGGCGCACAAGAAATCGCCGGCCACTTTCCTGCCGGCGGTGCCGCCGATCTACGACCGCATCGCTGCCGCCGCCGCAGAGCGCGGCATCGCGCTGGACAGCATCCGGTTTTCCATCTCGGGGGCGATGAACCTGCCGACGGCGACGGTGGAGACGTGGGAGAAGGCGACCGGGGGCTTCCTGATCGAGGGCTACGGGCTGACGGAAACTTCGCCCATCGCCCTGGGGAACCCCTTCGGTCCCAGCCGGAAACCGGGAACTGTGGGGGTCCCGTTTCCCCTGACCGACATTCGCGTGGTGGACCCGCGGAACGTTCTCCAGGACCGTGTCCCCGGCGCGGAGGGTGAGCTCCTGATCCGGGGTCCGCAGGTTTTTGCCGGTTACTGGAACCGGCCGCAGGAGACAGAGGAAGCGCTGCTGGAAGGCGGCTGGTTCCGCACGGGAGACATTGTCTCGGTGGACGAGGATGACTTCGTGACTGTCCGGGACCGCATCAAGGAACTCATCATCACGGGAGGCTTCAACGTCTTCCCCACGGAAGTCGAAGACGTCCTCTCCGAATACCCCGGTGTCAAGGACGTGTGCGTGGTGGGACTGCCCCGCCAGGGCGGCGGCGAAGACGTGGTCGCCGCCATCGTGGCGTGCGCGGGGGCCGGCATCGACCCGGAGGCGCTGCTGGCGTTCGCGCGTGGGAACCTGGCCGCCTACAAGGTGCCGCGCCGTGTTGCCCTGGTGGACCAGCTGCCGCGTTCGCTGATCGGGAAGGTCCTGCGCCGCGAGATCCGCGACACTCTCGTGGCCGGCCGGTAGCGTTCCCCTTGCTCCGGCCGACCACCGGAGCGATCAGTGCCCGGGCCAGTACCTTCGAACAAGTGAGAAAGCCGGCCGGCGGACCGCTGCGGGCCCGCCAGCCGGCGTTTCTCTGACTGAATTTACAGTGCTGAGCCCGTGGTGAACGTCCACGTACGGGTGATCAGCGGGTTACCGGCCAGGTCGCGGACACCAGCGGTGCCACCGGTGATGGTGACCCGGTACTGGGTGTTCGCGAGCAGGCTGGCTCCGGGGTTGATCGTCAGCACCCGGGTGGTGGTGTTGAAGGTGATACCCGAGGCGACCTGGGCTCCGGTGGAGACCCGATTAATCCGGACAGTGGCAACCGTGAAGCCGGTAATGGCTTCACTGAACGTGGCGGTCACGTTCCGGTTGCGTAGCACCCCTCTGGCTCCCGCCATGGGAGTCGCGGCGGTGATGGTGGGGGCCGGGCCAGTGGTGAACGTCCACGTGCTCGTCGCCATCGTGTTCCCCGCGATGTCACGGATCCCCGAGAGGGTCGCCGTGTATACCCGGTCCGCCGTCAACGTGACGTTCGGGTTCAGCGTCGCAACCCTGGTGAGCGCGTTGTAGGACACGACGGCGGGGATCAGCGTGGTGCCCAGCCGCAGCCGGAACGTGGTTCCGCTGACTCCCGTCACGGCCTCACTAAACTTGGCCGTCACATTCGCCGTCTGGCCCACGGAGCGGGCACCGGATGCCGGTGTCCGTGCCGTCACGGTGGGAGCCACGAATTCCGTCCGTGGTGTCACCGCCGCCGTTCGGGCCGAGAACCCGCCCGTGCCCCTTGCGTTGACGGCCGCGACGTCGAACGTGTACGCCCTCGCGTTGGTCAGGCCCGTCACGACGACGGTTCCGACGTTTCCGGTGACCGCCTGCGTGCGCGCCAGGACGGTTCCGGCGAAGGCCCTCACCGTGTAACCCGTGATGGCGGATCCGCCGTTGGACGCCGGCGCAGTCCACCTCAGGGTCGCCGAAGCGTTCCCGGCCGTGGCTGTCCCGATGGTCGGCGCCCCCGGCACGGTTGCCGGTGTCACCGTGTTGGAGGCTCCCGAGAACGGGCTGTCACCAAGGGCGTTGCTGGCCAGCACCTGGAACGTGTACCGGGATCCGTTCGTCAGCCCGGTTACCACCAGGCTGGTGGCGCCCGCCGGGGCGGTGCGCAGGGCACCGACCTGGACGCCGGCCGAGCTGGTCGTCACGTCGAGAACCTTCACCGAGAAGGAGCCGGCGATGCCGACGGTCGGGGCCGTCCAGTTCACCGTTGCCTGCCCGGCGCCTGCGGTTGCCGCGCCGATTACCGGAGCGTTGGGCAGGACGTTGTCGGAGAACTGCAGGAACTCGATGTTGCGGATCGTGTCCGTGCCGTCGACGCCGACGTTGTCGACCACCGTGGTGGTCGAGCCCGCCGAACCCAACGTGCCGTCGCCGCCCGTCGTGGTGACGGTGTAGTTGGCCCGCGGGCCGGAGAAGACCGCGACGTCACGGTTGCCCGCGGTTTCGAGGGCGGTGGGGGTCACGATTTCGCGGACAGCCACCAGGTTCCCCGGGCTGACGACGCCGGCCGCTATTGCAGCCGCCAGGGTCAGCGGGTTACCCGTCTGGTACTGGCGCTCCATGAGGTCGGTGGTACCGATCTCCACGCCTGCATCGTCCCGCACGCTGATGCGGATCTTCAGGTACCGGTCCCCGTCGAGTACGTCATTGGCGCCACGGCCCTCGAGCTTGTCGCTGCCGAGGCCGCCGATGATGATGTTGCCGTCACCCCAGACCGGACCGGTCAGCGGGCAGACGCCCATCGGGGAGAGTGCAGCAACGGGCGCAAGCGGGGTGGTCGGCGCAGGGAGGATGGCCGCCAGGCCGGCAATCCGGTTGATGCCCGTCTGGTCGAGGACGTCGCAGCCGCTAAAGCCTGCACCACCTACGGTGCTGGGCACTTCGTCGTCGCCCCGGATGACGTCATCAAACTTCGAACCGGAGTTGGCCTCCACTTCCTGCCAGCGGTCGCGGTTGACCACGACCGGCAGCGGAACGCCGAGCAGGTTGTTGTTGATCTTCATGTCGTCATCAGCCGGCACGGTGTCGTACTGGTGCGAGGCCCAGTCGAACCCGGCGGTACCGGCGTAGCGGTCAATCGCCGCATTGCTGGTCATGATGTCGTCGCCGCCTTCGGCATCGTAGTCGTTCTCGCCGACCTGACCGACGAAGATGTCGTTTCCGGGCTTAGTTTGGGCTGGGTCGTCGAAGAACGGTGCACCGTGATCGCCGATCAGCAGGTCCTGGCCGGAACCGCCTTGGATCCAGTCATCCCCGCCGTCGCCGAACGTCGCATCGGCACCGTCACCGGACTGCACGAAGTCGTTTCCTTCGCCGGCAAAGGTTTCGTTGTCGTTGGGGCCGCCGTTGGTGAAGTCCTGGCCGTCGCCGCCCATGTTGATGTCATCACCGATGCCGGAGTTGAGGTAGTCGTTACCCGGTCCGCCCTTGAGGACGTCGGCGCCGGACAGGTCCGTGATCCGGTCGTTGCCTGCGCCGCCGAGAGCGATGTCGTCGCCGCCCTGGCCTTCAATGACGTCGTTGCCCTCGTTGCCGAGGAACGTGTCGTTGTCGTTACCACCGGTGACCCGGTCAGCATTGGCCGTGCCGTTGTAGACGGACTGGCCGTTGATGCCGCTGGGATCGACCGTGTTCTTCTCCATGTACTGGATGGTGCCGTCGGGCTTGCGCAGGAGAACTAGGTTCTCCTTGCACTCGCTGGCTGCGTCATCGGCGACCGTAGTCCCCGATAGCGTGTACCCCGCCGGCGTACCGGCCAGGTTTCCCAGCTGGAACTTGCAGTCGGCGCTGCCGAAAGCATCAGCCTTGAGCGAGTGCGCGTTGGTGTTGCGCATGATCATCTCTGCAAAGGAGTTGCTCTCCAGCTGGGCCCGCAGATTCATGCCCGGCGTGCGCAGGAGATAGTAGAAGCGGTCACCGTTCTGCAGGTCAGTCAACTGGTTCTCGAACACGTAGTTGAACGTGCTGCCCAGGAGGCCGCCGAAGAGGTTGGTCTTCTCCGCCAGGCCGCCGACCCAGAGGTCGACCCTGTTCAGGCCGGTCTCCTGGGTCGCCCACGGACCGGCACTGTTCATGAAGTCCGTCATGTCAGGCGTGGGAGGAGTCGCCAGGGTGCCTGGATCAACGATTGCCTTGGCCGCCGCCCGCTTGCCCGCCAGCGTGGTTTCGCTGGTGATGGTCGGGTACGTTCCGTAGGCGGCTACGAAGTTGATCAGCGATTCCGGGTGCTTCATGTTCTGCCCGAAGTCCGCCCAGCTCGTGTACGGAGCCAGTTGGGCGTCGCCCGTTTCGTTGTTGATCTGGCGCCGCAGCTCGTTGAGCGGCGGGACGCCTTCGGAGCGTGCCCGGGTCATGTTGACCGTCGCCAGGTCCAGGGGAAGACCCAGCAGGTTGTTGCGCAGGGTGCCCGTCACGAACTCGTCGAGTTCGTTGCCGACCTGGTCGCTCATGCCCATGACGATGCTGCCGGCGGCCTCTTCCGAGGTCAGCTTGCCGCCCGCTCCGTTGTTGATGTACTCGGGCGGATTCAGGAAGCCATTGAGCAGTTTGACGGAGTTGTCGCTCCCGTCCGCGTTGGTGCGGGAGATGGTCTCGGTCAGCATGGAGTGTCCGAAGCGGTAGACCGCGTGGGCGAACTCCGCCCGAACGGCCGAGTTGATCTCCGTGTGGTAGACGTGGAAAGGCTGGATCGCAGGCTGGACCTTGCGGGCAAAGTCCTCGAAGACCAGGTGCTGGTACTCCATCTCCGTGACGAACCGGGCCGCCTGGAACAGGCGCTCGCCGTTCCAGCCGTTGGCACCCGCGGCCAGCTTCCACTCGGCCAGCGCGGCAACGCCGGTGGCCGACGTGTCATTGGTCAGGGTGTTCTGGATGTCGCCCACGAGCCGGTCGTGCTCCGAGTGGAACACCTGGTGGATCGCGGTGAGGCCGATGTTCTCGTTGACGCGGCCGTCACCGGCGCAGAAGTGCTCGTTGAGCATCTCGTCGTCGTAGGTCCTGGCCGGCTGGTTGGCAAAATCTGCCGATGCCGTGTCGTCATCGTCCGGGGTGGGCGCGACGGGCTGCGTGGCAGGGTTGTGGTCCGTGTCCTGGGGCGACGGGTCCGCGTTGTGCGCGATGTCGGTCAGGAACGGGGTATCGAAGTACCGCACGTTCGCCGGCACAGGAACAGGAGTTGCCGTGTTGCCCTCAACAAGACCTGTCAGGGTCACGTACTGCGGCAAGCCACGGGCGGGGCCGGGGATGAACTTGCCGTACGGGTCCGCCGCGATCATCGGGATGTTGGTGACGTCCTTGTCCTCCAGCCTGAGGCCCAAGACAATCGCGGCCTGAGCCTTCACGTCCTTCCACGTCGCCATCCCGCCGGCGGTGGGGCCGGCCGGACCGCCGAGCAGCTTGCCGGTTGCGACCGGCTTGCCACCGGTGTTGTTGATGTACTCCCGCAGGAACACCTGGTGGGAGGGGTGGGACGTGTACGTCTGGGACTGGTCCACGTAGGGCGAGTCCGTGTTGGCCGCCTCCTGGATGTCATCCGCCGTACCAAGGATGCCGTCAGTGCCGGGCTGATTCTGGGCCCGGGTGAGGACCATGAACGCGTTCGGGCTGTTGGGAGCGACCTCGTCGCCCGTGCCCGCCTTGCCGTCGGGGCCCACAGTGATCAGCGGGTCGTCGGCCTTGAGCGGAACGAACACCGTTCCGCCGCCCTTGACCGTCTGGTCCACGCCGTGGTCGAAAAACTGACCGAAGAGGGTGAACAAGGAGTTGTACGGCGGGGAGAGTCCGACGTCGGTGGTGACGTTGGGGATGAACAGCGTGTCTCCGGTGGGAACACAGCCGGCCGGCGCAGCCTCGACCGGCGGAGTCGCCAAGGGATCAGGATCGGTGGTGCAGGGGAACAGCCCGGGATTGCCTTGGGTTCGGACCGGGAACCCGGCAGCGGCCACAGCGGCGGGATTAGTGGACGTCTGGTCCACGATCAGGTTGCTGATTTGGCGGGGCTGGGAGTCGAACACATTGCCCGACTTTTGCGCATACGAGGACGTACCGGCCGGGCCGAAGCCGGCAGGGACAGCATCCGCTGTGTTGAATGACGGCGTCGCGTGACGCGGGAAAAGCTGGTCGGCGGCACCGAATGCTTCGCGGCCGGCGATCAGGTTGTTGCATGAGCCATCAACCGTTCGGAGACCGTACGAGGTGAGGGCGTCAGGGATCTGGTTGGGGCCCCGTCCGACGAGGGCGCCGCATGGGCCCGTGGCCGACGTCGTGTTGGCCACGTGCGCCTCGGCGATCTTGATCTGCTTGAGGATGTAGGCCAGGTCGGCCGCGGTGACGGTGAAGCCTGCGCCGACGGGGGCCGGCGCGGCGCTGGCGCCGAGCGCCGTTGTGGTGAGTCCGATGAAACTGAGCAGGGTCATAGCTGTCCCTGCGGCAACTGCGCGCGTTGGCCGACTAAAGGCACGTCTTTGGCCGTCGACCTTCCTGCATGCGAACAAATTCATTGCACACCTGCCTCTTTGAGTGAGTGATACTGAAAGAGTGCTGAGTGATTCCTTGGGGAAAACTGGGACCGGTCAGTCACTTACGATCCGGACCGCAGTCCGGCTATTTCCGGGGACTCCCACCACCCGGCTCACGCGCTGTGGGTACGCGCGCCGACGCGTTGGGATACTCGCCCTCAGGCCGTCGGCGGCAACGCAGTCTACGCGGGAACTACTGCGCGGGCGTGCTGCCGGTGAATAAGTGGACGGGTCGGCTACCCCCAAAGGACCCTAATTTTTGGCCTCTGCTACTTACGGCCGGCGTACAGCAGGTCCTCAGCATGCGCCAAGACTGTGCTGGTATAAGGGGGGTGCGCACAGCAACCGGCGGTACCCGGGCCGGATCCAGCCAATTGCTTGCGGCGCTCCGATCAAGCTGATAGGCCTGAAGGTAAGGTGCATAGTGGCAGATCAGCACGCCGTCCCATCCGGACGGTGGTTGCAGAAGGGAAGTTGACGTGACTCGCAAGACTCCTCGCATCGAGGAACCGTCCGAGAATGATCTCGTTGTCGGAGACGGGCCGAAGAGCTGGGCCGCCGGTGTCCCGGGCGTATACCACTCCATGAAGCCGGCCATCGAGCAGATGGGTCTTAACCGGACCCGCAAGACCGTCATGGCCATGAATCAGAAGGACGGCTTCGACTGCCCAAGCTGCGCATGGCCGGATCCGCACCACCGCAAGGCGTTCGAGTTCTGCGAGAACGGGGCCAAGGCTGTGACCTGGGAGGCCACCCCGATAACGGTTCCCTCGAGTTTCTGGGCGGAGCACCCCGTCAGCGAGCTGCGCAGCCAGTCCGAGTACTGGCTGGGCATGCAGGGCAGGCTCACCGAGCCGGTCTACAAGCCCGCCGGCGAGGACCACTACAAGCCGGTCAGCTGGGACGAAGCCCTCCGGCTTGTGACCGACAAGCTCAAGGGGCTGGACTCCCCCGACCACGCGGCGTTCTACACCAGCGGCCGCACGTCGAACGAAGCCGCTTTCCTCTACCAACTGATGGTCCGGGGCTACGGCACCAACAACCTGCCGGACTGCTCCAACATGTGCCACGAATCCTCTGGCTGGGCCATGGGCCAGACCATCGGCATCGGCAAGGCGACCGTCAGCTTCGACGACTACGCCAACGCGGACCTGATCATCATCATGGGCCAGAATCCGGGCACTAACCACCCCCGGATGATGACTGAGCTTGAGAACTGCAAGCACAACGGCGGCGAGATCGTGGCCGTCAATCCCCTCCCCGAGGCCGGCTTGCGCCGGTACAAGAATCCGCAGCAGGTCAATGGAGTCGTCGGTCACGGCGTCCAGATCGCGGACCAGTTCCTCCAGATCCGGATCGGCGGTGACATGGCGCTTTTACAGGCCGTGTCCAAGCGCGTTCTCGACGCCGAGGCCAAGAACCCCGGGACCGTACTGGACCACGCGTTCCTGGCCGAACACTGCGAGGGGCTCGAGGAACTCCAGGAGCACCTGTCCCGGCTGGATGAGCAAGCCGTGCTTGAGGCCACCGGCCTGCGCAGCGAGGACATCGACGAACTCGCCGCCCGCTACCTCAAGGCCGAGAAAGTCATCATCACCTGGGCCATGGGCATCACGCAGCAGAAGAAGGGTGTCGCCACCATCAAGGAGATCATCAACCTCCTGCTGCTGCGCGGCAATATCGGCAAGCCGGGCGCCGGCGCCTCCCCCATCCGCGGGCACAGCAATGTGCAGGGCGACCGCACCATGGGCATCTGGGAGCAGATGCCGCAGTCCTTCATGGAGGCCCTCGGTAAGGAGTTCGACTTCGAGCCGCCCCGCGAACACGGCACGGACGCCGTCGAGACCATCAACAAGATGCGCGCGGGCGAGATCAAGGTTTTCGTCGCCCTGGGCGGCAACCTTGTGGCGGCCATCTCGGACACGAATGCCGCCGAGGCGGCCATGGTGAACACGGACATGACGGTCCAGATCTCGACCAAGCTGAACCGTTCCCACACCGTGACCGGCCGCGAGGCGCTGATCCTCCCCACGATGGGCCGGACGGAGATCGACATCCAGGAATCCGGTCCCCAGTTCGTGTCGGTTGAAGACACCGTCTGCGCCGTGCACCCGTCCTGGGGCAGCGTCGAGCCGGTGTCCCATCATCTGCTTTCGGAGCCGGCCATCGTGAGCCGGCTGGGCAAACTCCTGGTGGGCGAGAAGATCAAGGCCGACTGGGACGGCTTTGAGAAGAACTACGACCTCATCCGTGATCACATTTCGCATGTCGTGGGCGGCTGCAAGGACTACAACCAACGGATCCGGCAGGAAGGCGGGTTCGTCCTCGCCAACGGTCCCCGCGACTCCCGCACCTTCCCCACGCCCACTGGCAAGGCCGTGCTGACTGTCAATGACCTCGAACTGGTCCAGCGGCCGGAGGGAACCCTGATCCTGCAGAGCATGCGCTCCCACGACCAGTTCAACACCACCATCTACTCGCACAACGACCGCTACCGTGGCATCAAGAAGGGGCGCCATGTGGTTTTCGTGAATCCTGACGACATCGCCGAACTCGGCCTTGCGGACGGGCAGTACGTGGACGTCCGCGGCGTGCACGACGACGGCGAGGAACGCGTGGTGCGCAAGTTCCGCGTGGTGTCGTATCCCACGGCACGAGGCTGCGCGGCCGCCTACTACCCCGAGGCCAACGTGCTCGTGCCGCTGAACCACACGGCCGAGGGCAGCAACACGCCGGTCTCGAAGGCGGTCATCGTCCGGCTCGAGCCGAGCCTGGACCAGACGCCCGAAGGCGCGGCCACCGTCCCTGCCGGGGTGTCCTCACCCTAGGCACACGCCAGCAGGCACACACCAGCAAGCACAGGCCAGCGCGGGCCGGGGCCACGGGACATGCCCAACCCCGGCCCCGGCGACTGGACATAACACCAACATGTCCATCCCTGCGCCCCGCCGTGGGGCATGTCCCGTGCTGCGGGCGCGGTCGCTACTGGGCCCTCTTGGTCCAGCCTTCCTCGTCCGGGCCGCCGGATTCGCCGTGCTCGCAGAGCTCAATGACTTTGTTCGACGCGGCGTGCACGGCCTCCTGCGTGCCCTTGCGGCCGTTGGTGGACGCGGTACCGGCCGCATAGCCCACAATGAACGCGCTGATGGCGTCCGCGTGCGGCCCGACGGCTTTGACGGATTCGTCCGCGACCTGGACTATTTTTTCGTGGTCGACTTCCAGGTCAAGGATCTGCAGCGCCTGAATCAGCCGGCTGCTCCAATGCCGCAGCGAGCTGTCTTCGTCTCGGGACAACGTCATTGCTACTCCTTCTTGCAGGGTGAATGGATCGTCTAACCCTCAAGGGTTAGCACCCGCCCCGGCGTTGCGCAACGCGACACAGCGGCAGGTGCCTCAACTCCAGAGCGCCACGTGGAACTTGGACCCCCGCCGTTCGAGTCCCCGTGAACCGCCGGGGGCGACCATGGCCGCGGTGGCGTCGGCGGTACCGGCAAACCTCTGCAGGGTCAGCGCCAGGGTGGTGGCCCGGCGGCGATCCAGGGTGCTGGCCCACCAGAGTCCGGAGATCGGTGTTCCCACCACCGGTACACGGATCAGGGAACCGCTACGGATTTCAGCCCGGACAATATGTCCCAGCGCCAGCATGGTTCCCTCCCCCGCCCGGACGGCGGCGAGGGCCTCCGTCTCGCTGCTCAGCCGGACGATCTCCGGTGCCACTGCCTGGGACGCCAGCCAGCGACCCTCCTCGCTGGCCGCCTGGATGCCGGCGGGACCGGCGAACCAGGGCCTGCGCAGCAGTTCGGCCAGCGCTACCGGTCCGTGAAGGGCAGCGAGCGGATGTCCGGCGGCCGCCACGACGATCCGCTGGTACCGCAGGAACGGGACGGAGTCGAGGTCGACGTCGCCACTAGCGTTGGGACGGGAACCGTTGCGGAGAGGGGGCCGGGCTCCCAAAGCGATGTCATAGACGCGTTCCAGCATCAGCGATGCAATGTCCTCGGCCTCCTCCACCACCACATCGACGGAGGCGCCGGGAACCCGGCGGGTGAATAGGTCCAGCAGGCGCCCGGCAGCGTGCTCGGCAAACGGCGCCGTGGCCACGATTTTCAGGCGACCGGTCTCGGTCTGGGCGTGGGCCACCTCCCACCGGGCACGGTCCTCCAGTCCCACGATGTCCTGGGCGTGTTCGGCGAGGGCCCGGCCCCCAGGCGTCAGCGCGATCCCGCCGTGGGCGCGCACGAAGAGCGGGTCGCCCAGATCCTGCCTGAGCGCGGCAAGCGCCGCCGAAACGGCCGGTTCGCTGACACCGAGGTGGACTGCAGCCGCGTGAAGAGAGCCCAGCTTGGCCACCAGGGCGAACGTCCGCAACTGTCCCAATGTCATCGCCACGGCTTCATAACCTTTCGCTTATGACGATATTGACAGCCCAATCAGGCCGGGGCAAGACTGACCTCAATCCGGCGCTACGCAGCCGCTGCACCATGCGCCGGCCCTTCGGAGTGAGGTAGGGACTATGCAGATTCCGGCTCCATTTGACTACGTGCGCGCCACTACCGTGGACAACGCCCTGGAACTTCTCGCCCGGTACGGCCCCGAATCCCGGGTGGTGGCCGGCGGCCACAGCCTCCTGCCGATGATGAAGCTGCGCCTCTCCCGGCCTGAATGGCTGATCGACATCAATGACCTCTACGAGCTTGATTTCATCCTCCGCGACGGCAACAAGCTCAGGGTCGGGGCCATGACGCGCCACACGACCTTGCTGGAGTCGGACGAGGTCGCCGCGCTGTTCCCCATTGTGCGCGACGCCGAATTGGTGATCGCCGATCCCGTGGTGCGCAACCGCGGCACCATCGGCGGCTCGCTCTGCCAGGCCGACCCGGCCGAGGACCTCTCCACCGTTTGTGATGTCCTCTCCGCCGAAGCAGTGATCCGCGGACCAGGCGGCGAGCGCATCCTGACCATGTCCGAGTTCCACCGCGGACCCTATGAAACTGCCGTCGGGCAGGATGAGCTGCTCTGCGAACTCAGGTTCCCCATCCGCCCCCGCTCGGGCAGTGCCTATGAAAAGGTCGAACGCCGCGTAGGCGACTGGGCCGTCGGTGCCGCCGGCGCCGCCGTCACACTCGCCGCAGACGGAACCGTCGACGACGCCGTCGTCGGACTTACTGCGCTGGGCCTTGGCCACCCGGTGACCGAGGCCGCGGACGTGCTCCGCGGCAAGCGTCCGGACGAGGAATTGTTCGCCGACGCCGGCAGGCTGGCAGCCGCGGCCTGCGATCCGGTCGCGGACCAGCGCGGCCCGGTCGACTACAAACGGCATCTCGCCGATGAGCTCACCCGGCGGGTACTGCGGCGGGCCTGTGCCCGCGCCGCCCAGACGCAGGAAGGCTGAAACCGATGCAGATCAGCATGACCGTTAACGGCAGCGACGTCACGAGCGAGATTGAGCCCCGCGTGCTGCTGGTCCACTACATCCGCGAGGTCCTTGGCCTCACTGGAACGCACTGGGGATGCGATACGAGCAACTGCGGGACGTGCGTGGTCCTGATGGACGGACAGCCCGTGAAGTCCTGCACCGTCCTGGCCGCCATGGCCGCGGGGCACGACATCCGCACCGTCGAGGGACTGGCCACCGGCGGCACCCTGGACCCCGTGCAGCAGGGCTTCATGGAGGAGCACGGACTGCAGTGCGGCTTCTGCACCCCTGGGATGATGCTGACGGCCCGGGCACTCCTTGATAAGAATCCGCACCCGGACGACACCGAGATCAGGCAGGCCATTTCCGGGCAGATCTGCCGGTGCACGGGTTACGCCACGATCGTCCGCTCGGTGCAATGGGCCGCCGCCCATCCTGCCGGCACCGGCATGGGCGACGCGCCGGCGGCCGATGAGGTCCTCGACGGCACTGACACCGCCGTCCCAGACGTCGCCACGGAGACAGAGAACTCAGAGGTGAAGGCATGACCGTCATCCATGACCGGCCGTCAAACCCGGCCGCAGGCGATGAGGACCGCCCGATCGGCTACGGCCGCATCCAGCGGAAGGAAGACCCGCGCTTCGTGCGCGGCAAGGGTCACTACCTGGATGACATCGTGCTGCCGGGGATGCTGCACGGCGCCATCCTGCGCGCTCCGGTGGCGCACGCCCGGCTCGTGTCCATCGACACCACCAACGCCCTGGCGCATCCGAAAGTGGTGGCAGTCATCACCGGCAAGGACCTCCTGGGCCTCAAGCTCGCGTGGGCACCGACGCTCTCCGCGGACGTCCAGGCCGTGCTGGTCACCGACAAAGTGCGGTTCCAGGGCCAGGAAGTCGCGTTCGTCGTGGCCGAGGACCGGTACGCTGCCCGTGACGCCCTTGAGCTGATCGACGTCGAATACGATGTACTTCCCCCGCTGGTGGACGCCCGCAAGGCGCTTGACCCGGACGCACCGGTGATCCGTGACGAGATCGAGGGCCGGACGGACAACCGGATTTTCGACTGGGAGATCGGCGACAAGGCCGAAACCGATGCGGTGTTCGCTTCCGCGGATGTCGTGGTCAGCCAGGAGGTCGTGTACCCGCGGGTCCATCCCGCCCCGATGGAGACGTGCGGCGCCGTCGCCGATTTCGACGCCGTCAACGGCAAGCTGACGCTCTACGAGACCACCCAGGCCCCGCACGCGCACCGGACCCTGTTCGCGATCGTCGCAGGCATCCCCGAGCACAAGATCCGGATTGTCTCCCCCGACATCGGCGGCGGCTTCGGCAACAAGGTCGGGATCTATCCCGGCTACGTCCTCGCCGTCGTCGGTTCGATCGTCTCCGGCCGCCCGGTCAAATGGGTGGAGGACCGCTCCGAGAACCTGATGTCCACCTCATTCGCCCGGGACTACATCATGCAGGGCGAGATCGCGGCGACCAAGGACGGCAAGATCCTTGCACTGCGCACCCACGTGCTGGCCGACCACGGCGCGTTCAACGCCACGGCCCAGCCCACCAAGACCCCGGCCGGATTTTTCTCCATCTTCACGGGAAGCTACGACCTGAAGGCCGCCTACTGCTCCGTCACCGGCGTCTATACGAACAAGGCGCCCGGCGGTGTCGCCTATGCCTGCTCGTTCCGCGTCACCGAGGCCGTCTATCTGGTGGAGCGGATGGTGGACGTCCTGGCCCGCAAACTGGACATGGACCCGGCAGAGCTGCGGCTCAAGAACTTCATCAAGCCGGAGCAGTTCCCCTACGCGAACAAGACCGGCTGGGTCTACGACTCGGGCAACTACGAGGCCGCCATGCGGCTCTCCATGCAGCTCGCCGGGTACGAGGACCTTCGCCGCGAACAGGCCGAAGAGCGCGAGCGCGGGGAACTCATGGGCATCGGGGTGTCCTTCTTCACGGAAGTCGTGGGAGCCGGCCCCCGGAAGCACTTCGACATTGTGGGCCTGGGCATGGCCGACGGCGCCGAGCTGCGCGTGCACCCCACCGGCAAGGCCGTGGTGCGCATCTCGGTGCAGAGCCAGGGCCAGGGCCACGAGACCACCTTCGCCCAGATCGTGGCCGAGGAACTCGGCATCCCGCCGGAGGACATCGAGGTGGTGCACGGGGACACGGACCAGACCCCGTTCGGATTGGGCACGTACGGCAGCCGTTCGACGCCGGTCAGCGGCGGCGCCGTGGCCCTTGTTGCCCGGAAAGTGCGCGAGAAGGCGAAACTGATCGCCGGGGCCATGCTCGAGACGCGCCCCGAGGACCTCGAATGGGAAAAGGGCCGCTGGTTCGTCAAGGGCGACCCGAGCGTCGGCAAGACGATCGCCGAGATCGCCATGGGCGCCCACGGCACCGTCGCGTTGCCCGAGGGCGTGGACGGCAACCTCGACGCCGAGGTCACCTACGACCCGCCGAACCTCACCTTCCCGTTCGGCGCCTACATCTGCGTCGTCGACGTCGACCCCGGCACGGGGCAGGTCAAGGTGCGGCGCTTCATCGCGGTGGATGACTGCGGCACCAGGATCAACCCGATGATCATCGAAGGCCAGGTGCACGGCGGACTGACGGACGGTGTCGGCATGGCCCTGATGGAGATCATCGAGTTCGACGAGGCCGGCAACTGCCTCGCCGGGTCCTTCATGGACTATCTGATCCCCACGGCCATGGAGGTGCCGGACTGGGAAACTGGATTCACTGTCACCCCCTCCCCGCACCACCCGATCGGGGCGAAGGGCATCGGCGAGTCCGCCACCGTCGGCTCCCCGCCGGCGATCGTCAACGCCATTGTCGACGCCCTGGCGCCGTTCGGCGTCACCCATATGGACATGCCCTGCACCCCGGCCCGCGTCTGGGCAGCCATGCAGGGCCGGGCCAGGCCGCCGATCTGATGACCACCACCGCAGGATCCTTGGCCGCCAGGGCCGATGAGCTCGCCAGCCGCCGCGAGCCGTTCGTCCACGCCACGGTGGTCCGCGCCCAGCGTCCCACGAGCGCCCACGCCGGGGACACGGCCCTGGTGCTGCCGACCGGAGAGATCCACGGCTTTGTGGGCGGGAACTGTGTGGAGGCATCGGTGCGCGAGTACAGCCTGCAGGTTCTGGCCTCACAGGAACCCCTTCTGTTGCGGGTGCTGCCCGGAGAACCGTCCCGCACCGTGGAGGAAGGCGCCGTCGAGGTCTCCAACCCCTGCCTCAGCGGCGGGGCGATCGAGATTTTCCTCCAGCCGCGGATACCGGCGCCCCGAGTCCTGGTGGTGGGCACGACGCCGGTGGCGCAGGCCCTGGCGACGCTCGGTTCCGGCGTCGGCCTCGAAGTCGAACTCACGGACGGCGAATCCGCCGATCCCCGCGGCGATGACGCGGCATTGATCGTCGCCTCGCACGGAAAAGCGGAGGAGGGTGCGCTGGAGGCCGCCCTGCGCGCGGGCGTCCCCTACGTTGCCCTCGTGGCCAGCGAAACCCGCGGCGCCGCCGTTCTGGGATCCCTAGACGTCGACAACGCCCTGCGGCGGCGGGTTTTCACGCCCGCAGGGCTGCAACTCGGCGCCCGGACCCCCGGGGAGATTGCGCTTGCAATCCTGGCCCAACTGGTTGGGGAACGGTCCAAGGCGCGGCGCGCTGCCCCGCCCCTTGCGGCGGCCGCTGCCGAAGCGCCCACAGGCATGGGGGCGCCCACGGAAACAGGGCCAACGGAGTCAGGGCCGGCGAGCGCGGTCGACCCGGTGTGCGGCATGTCCGTCCCGGCCGTCGAGTCTTCCCTGCATCTGGAACACAACGGGATCACCGTCTACTTCTGCTCACCCGGCTGCCGCGCCGCCTTCCGTAAAGATCCGGAGCGCTATGCCCTCACGGCCTGAACCTCTGCTGACAGCCGGACGCCCCGGACCCCGGACCGCGGGAATCATCCTGGCCGCGGGTGCGTCCCGACGTCTGGGTCGGCCCAAACAGCTCCTGCCCTACGGCACGGGAGTCCTGCTCGATGCCGTCCTGGCGACCGCACGAGCCTGCGAGTTCGACCAGACGGTGCTGGCCCTGGGCGGCGCGGCGGCCGAGGTAGAGCACACCGTCGATACCAGCGGCTGCGAGGTGGTGCTCAACCCGGACTTCGGCGATGGGTGCGCGTCCTCGATCGCCACCGCGCTCGTTGCCCTGCATCCGGATACCGACGCCGTGGTCCTGTTGCTCGGCGATCAGCCCGGTGTCCGGGCCGCGAGCGTCCGGGCCGTGCTCGGCGCCCTGCTCCAGACGGGGTCCGACGCCCCTTCCGGCGTCCCTTCCGGCGGAGCCGGTGCTGGTTCGGCCGGCATCGCGGTGTGCCGCTACGACGACGGCGTGGGCCACCCGCTGGCGATTGCCCGGCGCCTGCTGCCGGACTTGGCCGCCCTGCACGGGGACAAAGCAGTCTGGAAGCTCCTCGAACAGCGGGCGGACGACGTCGTCGAGGTCCGCACGCCCGGTCCCGTCCCCCTGGACGTGGACACCGAGGAGGACTACAGGCGCATTCTTGGCGGACTGCAGGGGGCCGTATGACGACGGCGGCGCGGGCCGGGGCGGAGGAAGACGTACGGCGCAGGGTCCCGGATGTCGGGTCGCTGATGGCCGCGCTGGACCGCACCAACTACCTGGCCGACGTCGGACTGGCAACGGCCCTGTTCCTGGCAGTCCGACTGCCGCAGCCCATCCTGCTCGAAGGCGAGGCGGGAGTCGGGAAAACGGAGGCCGCGAAGGCGCTGGCCGAACTCCTCGACACCCCGCTGTACCGGCTGCAATGCTACGAGGGAATCGACGCCGGTGAGGCCCTCTACGAATGGAACCACCAACGCCAGCTGCTCGGCATCCGGCTGGCCGAAGTCCGCGACACCGAGGTCACGGAAACTGACCTCTTCGCCCCCCAGTACCTTCTGCGGCGGCCGCTCCTGCAGGCGCTGGAGCATTCCGGCCCGCGGCCTGCCGTGCTGCTCCTTGACGAGATCGACCGGGCCGACGCCGAGTTCGAGGCCTTCACGTTTGAACTTCTGGCGGAATCCGCCGTCACCATTCCGGAACTGGGCACAATCCGCGCCACCCATCCCCCCATCGTGATCCTCACTTCAAACCGGACGCGGGACCTTCATGATGCCTTGACCCGCCGCTGCCTGTACCACTGGATCGACTACCCTGGACCGGCCCGGATCGCCGAGATCGTGCGCCGCCGGGTGCCCGCCAGCAGCGGCCCGTTGGCGCTCCAAGCCGCGGCCGTCATAACCCGGTTGCGGACGCTGGATCTCGCCAAGCCGCCCGGCATATCCGAGGCAATCGACTGGGTCTCCGCCCTGGCCGTGCTCGGGGTGGAACGGATCGACCCCGGCATCACCGAGCAAACGTGGGGTTCCATCGTCAAGAACCGTGATGACCTCGAGCTCGTCGGCTCCCGCGGCGCGGCCTGGCTTGTGGACGGCACCGATGGCTGAAAACAACAGCGCCGCCCAAAACTACAGCGCCGCGGGGCGGCCGCCACGGGTCGAGGCAGCAGCCTTGTCCGCCGCGTTCGTCACGGCAATCCGGAGGGCCGGCCTTGCTACGTCGCCGGACCGGGCGGCGCGGCTGGCCGAGGCGCTCCATCTGATCCCCCCAAACCAGCTTGAGCAGCTCTACTGGACCTGCCGCGTGGTGCTCGTATCCGCGCGCGAACAGGTGCCCCTCTTTGATGCCGTCTTCGCAGCAGTGTTCCGCGGGAGTGCCGGCACCGCTCAACCGGGCAGTGCGGCCCGCCCGGCAGTGCAGACGCCGCCCGATCCGGGGCCGCGGACCAGGCCCGCAGCGCCGGGCACTCGGAAAGTGGGCACGGCCCCCGGTACGCGCCAGCATCCGTTCGTGGCTTCTCCGGGCCGGGACAGCTCGGCGGAGGGCCGTCCCGCCGATCGGGAGGCCGTCCTTGCCATGGTTTCCGCGGACGAACATCTGCATGAGGCATCGTTTGCCGAGCTTTCTGCCGATGAAGTTGGTGATGTGCGGCGGCTGGCTGCGGCGCTGCAGCTGGCGACGCCGTTGCGCCTGAGCCGCCGCACCCGCACGTCGGCACACAGCACAGCGAGCCTGGACGTCCGGGCGACAGTGCGCGCTGCCCGGCGTTCCGGTACCGATGCACCGCTGCTGCTGTATGCCCGCCGGCGCGAGCAGCGCCGCAAACTGGTGCTGCTGTGTGATGTTTCCGGATCGATGGAACCCTATGCGCGCGTCTTTGTATCCCTGTTGCAGGGCGCTGTGACCGGGGCCGGGGCCGAAGCCTTTGTCTTCTCCACGAGGCTGACCAGGCTTACGCGGCAGCTGGCCCTGCGCGATCCGGACCAGGCTCTGGCCCGCGCCGCTGTCTCCGCGCCGGACTGGGCCAGCGGAACCCGGATCGCCGAAGGCCTCCGGCGCTTCGTCGACGAGCACGGCCGCCGCGGACTGGCGCGGGGCGCTGTGGTGGTGGTGTTTTCGGACGGCTGGGCCTGCGAGGATCCGGAACAGGTCGCGGCGCAGATGGCCCGCCTGCGCCGGCTCGCCCACAGGATCATCTGGGTGAACCCGCGCAAGGCGGCGCCGCAGTACCAGCCCCTCGTGGGCGGCATGGCAGCAGCGCTTCCCTATTGCGACGCATTCGTCAGCGGCCACAGCTACCGGGCTTTGGCAGAGCTGGCGGCCGCGATTCGGGGTGACGGCCCGCAATCTGGACAGGGGCACGGACGAGCGAGAGGCAAGGAACCAGCTCATGCAAATTGACAGCACGTTCTCGGTGGTCGCACCGATAGACCGGGTGTGGGACACGCTGATGGACTTTGAAAGGGTGGCCGGTTGCCTTCCGGGTGCCAAGATCCTGAACAGGCTCTCGGACGACGCCTACCAAGTGGGCATGACGGTAAAGCTCGGGCCGGTCACGATGCAATACAAGGGCCTGCTGAACGTCATCGAAAGAAACGCCTCGGAACGCCGCGCCGTTCTTGGCGGCAAGGCCCAGGAGACCCGCGGACAGGGCACCGCCGAGGCGACCGTCACGCTGACGCTGGCCGAAGACGGCGCGGCCACGCGAGGGGCCGTCAACGCAGATCTCGCGCTGTCCGGCAAGGCCGCCGCCATGGGCAAGGGAGTGATCGGGAGCGTCACGGAGCAGATGATGTCCCTCTTCGCGAATAACCTGCAGGCCATGCTCACAGAGGGGGCACCTCCAGTCGCGGAAGCCCCTGCGGCGCCGGTCCCGACGGTTGTCCCGGAACCGGCGTCGGCCGCGGGGCAACCTGCCCCCGCAGCTGTCCCGGAGCCGGTCCCGGCGTCGGCCGCGCCGGGCGGCAGCCTGGATGGGCTGAGCCTGGCCAAGGGAATCGCGGCGGAGCAGCTGTCCAGCCCGGTCAAAGTCCTCGGCGTTGTCGCCGTCGTGGCGTGCATCGCCTACTGGGCCGGCCGGCGTTCGGCGTTCCGGCTGCTCCGGCTGTGCGGCAGGCTCTGAGGAGTGCCGATGCGCGATGTCCTGGCGACCATGTTGCCTGACTGGCGAAGGGGTGCCACTGCTGGCCTGGCCACCGTCGTGAGCACTTTCAAATCGGCGCCACGGCTCCCCGGGGCGGCCATGCTGGTGACGGCCGACGGCGAGGCCGTGGGCTCCGTCTCCGGCGGCTGCGTCGAGGGTGCGGTGTACGAGCTGGCCACCCAGGTAAAGGACGACGGCAAGCCGGCCCTGGTGCGCTACGGGATCAGCGACGACGACGCCTACGCCGTTGGCCTGACCTGCGGTGGAATCATCGACATCTTCGTTGAACCTGTCTCCCAGCGCCGCTTCGCCGAACTCGACGCCGTCGCGCAGGACATCGCCGCCGGGCGCCGGGTGGGGGTTGCCACGGTAATCGAACACCCGGAGGCCGACCGCGTGGGGCGGCATCTCATCGTCAGGCCGGAAGGATGCGAAGGCGACCTGGGCTCGGACCGGACCAACCGCGCCGTCGGCGACGACACCCAGGGCCTTCTCGCCGCCGGCCGGACGGGCATCCTGCACTACGGCGTTGACGGCGAGCGGCTCGACACCGGCATGCGCGTCTTCTTCGCCAGCTACGCGCCGCCGCCACGCATGATCGTCTTCGGCGCCATTGACTTCGCCGCGGCGCTGGCCCGTCTGGGCACTTACCTGGGGTACCGGGTAACCGTCTGTGATGCGCGGTCCGTTTTCGCCACGCCCGCGAGATTCCCCGACGCCGCCGAGGTGGTCAACGCGTGGCCACACCGGTATCTGAGCGACCAATTCGCCCAAGGACTGCTGGATTCCAGGGCAGTGCTGTGCGTCCTGACCCACGACCCGAAGTTCGACATCCCCGTCCTCGAAGTGGCCCTGCGCGGCAGCCCCGTGGCCTTTATCGGCGCCATGGGATCAAGGCGCACGCACGAGGACAGGATGGCAAGGCTGCGCGAGGCGGGACTGGGCGAGGCCGAATTGTCCAGGCTTCACAGTCCGGTGGGACTGGATCTGGGTGCCCGCACGCCGGAGGAAACGGCCGTTTCCATCGCCGCAGAGTTCATCGCCCAGCAGTGGAGCGGCAGCGGGGAGCCGCTGCGGCAACTCGGCGAACGAATCCACCACGACGACCAGCTGTGAGCCGCCGTCGAGGTGGTCGGGGGCGCCGTCGGGCGTAAGCTCATGCCATGGCGAGATACTTCGATGTGCACCCCGAGAACCCCCAGCCCCGTTCGATCCTCCAAGCCGTGGACATCGTGCGCTCTGGCGGCCTGATCGCCTACCCCACGGATTCCTGCTACGCCTTAGGCGCGCAGCTGGGAAACAAGGAAGCCCTGGACCGGATCAGGAGCATCCGGCACCTCGATAACAAACACCACTTCACGCTCGTCTGCAAGGACTTCGCCCAATTGGGCCAGTTCGTCCAGATCGACAACGACGTCTTCCGCAGCATCAAGTCCGTCACGCCGGGCAGCTACACCTTCATCCTGCCCGCCACCCGGGAGGTCCCCAAGCGGCTGCTGCACCCGAAGAAGAAAACAGTGGGCGTACGCATCCCGGACAACCACGTGGTCCAGGCACTGCTCGCCGAGCTCGGCGAACCGCTGCTGTCCAGCACGCTGCTGCTTCCGGATGAGGAGGAGCCTCTTACTCAGGGCTGGGAGATCAAGGAGCGCCTGGAGCACGTAGTGGATGCCGTGATCGATTCCGGCGACTGCGGTGCCGAGCCAACCACCGTGATCGACTACTCCAGCGGCGTCGCCGAAGTCGTCCGGCGCGGCATGGGTGATCCTTCCCGCTTCGAGTAGCGGAAGACGTCCGGCGACTGCGGCACGGCGTCCGCTACGGGTGGGTGCGGTGCCGGCTGAGCGGTTCCGGTTGAGCGGGGGGCAGGCTAGGCGGATTCCGCCGCGCTCGCCTGCCGGTTCCGCAGCCACCGGCGGATGAGGTCGATGGCAGCGACCAGCCCGGCCAGGGGCGACAGTACCGCTGCGGCATAGACGAACATCATCCAGGTCAGGGTGGTCACCGGGGACTGGCGGCTGCTCAGGAGGGACAGTCCACCGAAGAGGCCCAAGATCCAGAACAGGATGACCCCGGACAGCACTGCGGCTGCGGGGAAGTACTCGTTCGTGACGACTTTCTTCAAGGTTTCCATGGGCCCTCCTCACACCCGGCGGTGGGACTGCCCGCCAGGGTCATTCCCAGTATGAGGCCCAGCACGGCGGAATTTCCCGAGAATCCCGGCCACGTGACCAAGCTAACTCGTCGTCCCGGCGGTGACAGCCATTCGCGCCTTCAAAATGGCCCTGCCGGCCCGCCGGAGACTGGGATGCGGGGCGTTAGACCGCGGCCCGGACGCGCTGGAGGAAGGAATCAAGCACCCGCCCGGCGTTCTCATGCATGCGCCGCGACTCCGCCCCCGCCAACTGCCTGCTCTTGGGCCCGTTCAACCGCTCACCCAGATAGAGCAGCGCCGCCAATACCTCGGAGAGTTCGGAATTACTTTCCGCCCGCTTCCGCAGGAGCCGCAGATGAGCCTCTTGCAGGGCCGGGCCGGGGGTGCAGCCAAGGTCGTGGTCAAAGAGCCTGCGGCAGCGGTCATACGCCGCCAGGCCTTCCGCTGGCAGGCCGGCCTGTTCATAGGCTGTCACCAGTACCGTCCAGGCCCGCTCGTTCAGGGGTTCCGCCCGAATGGCAGCCTGGACCAGGTTGACGGCCTCGTCCGGTTTGTTCAGCAGTGCCGCCGTTTCGGCCGCGAGGATTTTCAGCGCCACCTTCTCGGCTGCATGGCGCACGCGCGCCTCTTCTGCCCAGTCAGAGGCAAGCTCGAACCCGAGCAGCGGCTCGGCGGAAATCTCCAGGGCCTCGAGCATCAGCGGGTAGGCCTCATCCGGAGGCAACTCACCGGCGTCGCGGGCCAGTTCACGGAACCGGAACAAATCCAGATCCACGAGGGTGGGGTCCAGGACGTAACCGCTGTTGGCCGTGCGGAGCGGACCGGTCTTGGTCTGGCCTGGCTGGATGGCGCGCCGGATACCGCTGATATAGCTCTCGAGCGTCGCCACGGAGCCATCACTCGCGCCGGCGCCCCAGAGAAGATCGATCAGGCGGGTCTTGGACACGGGCGTACCAAGGTTCAGCAAAAGAATTTCCAGTATGTGCCGGGGTTTGCATCCGCCCATGTCGGCGGCGGTGAGCGCCACGCCGTCCCGGCGTACTTCGAATGATCCGAATAGGCGGACCGAAATGGAGGGTGTAGTTTCCGTTGGGCTATCCACGATATTCTCCGATTTCCCCAGGTAAAACGAACTCCGTCGTCTGCGAAGAGCCGGATTAACATCGAAACCAGGCCGTACTGAGACTCTGTTCCCTCCGGCTTTCCAATGTCACCGTGACACGCCCGGCGGGGCGCAACAAGGCATGCCGCTACCCGATCTTTCGCCCAAAGAAAGACGCGTACAGGCGTCAGTACCGTTGAGTAAGGACGTAGAGCGGCGGGCAGGTAATTACGGCGCCAAACAAGTAATTTCGCGGGTGGTCGCCAATTGGACCCAAGTAGTTCAGCTGGGCACGAATTCGGCCCCGACGGGATAATTCCAGCCCGGGCAATCGCCCTGTCTGGGCTGGATTTTCGTTACTGGTTGTCGGTCATCTCCGCGGGCACCGCCACCAGCCGCAGGTCCGAGCCGTCACGGAGTACGGCAAGGTCCAGGGGCTCCCCGATCGCTTCGGCGAACAGCAGTTTCTGCAGGCTCTCGGCGTTGGAGACGTACATCTGCCCGACCTTCAGGAGGATGTCGCCGGCCCGGAGCCCGGCGCGCTCGGCGGGCGAACCCGGCAGGACCTCGACCACGAGCAGGCCCTCCCTGCGGCCTGTCCGGACGACGGCGCTTGGCTGCAACTGGATCGGCGTGTTCACCAGGCCCAGGTAGGCCCGGCGGACGCGGCCGTCCTTGAGCAGCGAAGCGATGATCCGCCGGGACGTGGCGTTGATGGGAACGGCCAGGCCGAGCCCGACTCCGGCCACGGCGGTATTGATGCCGACGATCCGCCCGCGGGCGTCCGCCAGGGCCCCGCCGGAACTGCCGGGGTTGAGGGCGGCATCGGTCTGGATGACGTCCTCGATCACGCGCCGGCTCCGCCCGGACCAGACGGGGATGGAACGGCCCAGTCCACTTACCACCCCGGCGGTGACGGAGCCTGCGAGCCCGAGCGGATTGCCCACGGCGATGACCAGTTGGCCGACCCGGAGCGATTCGGCGTCGCCCATTTCCGCCGGTGCCGCCGTGGGGGCCCGGCCGTGGACCACGGCAAGATCGGACAGCGGGTCGGCGCCCACCACGTCAACAGCCGTGCTGGTGCCGTCTGCAAAGACCGCGTGGCCGGACTGGGCGCCGCCCACCACGTGGGCGTTCGTGAGCAGATATCCGTCCGTGGTGAACAGCACGGCCGAACCCGCGCCGACCCTGAACCTGCCGTTGCGCCCGTTGCCGGTCATTTCGAGCGCTGCAACGTGCTGTGTGACAGCCTCTGCCACGCGGATGACCGTTGCGGAATAGGAATCCAGCGGGTCTTCGGACACATCGGATCCGGATACCCTGCTGATGGACGCGGCCATTGTGCACCTCCTGCTCACCGGTACTCATCCAAGTCAACCACCGCCGTCCCGGCGGTAGTCCCGGCGTGCCTACGCCGTCAGAGAAATGCGCCGGATGACGCTGCTTCGGTGGAACAGTTCAGCCCGGCGCGGATCCGCGGCTAGGCTCGGACGTAGATCCGCCCGACAGCCCAGGAGAACCTACGTGACACCAGCGTCCGCTTCCCCCGCTCCGCTGCCCCCTCCGGGTCTGACCTGGGGCATCAAGCGCAGCTTTATGGATTACATTTCCGGACTCCCGGACGGTGCCGTTTCCGCGGCCGCCGGCGCCACCGTGACCGAGACCGGCGAGTTCTGTTTCGCCCCCGCCGGCTCGGAGTACGATCCCGCCAGCGGCACCGGTGTGCTGCGGTTCCGCGGCGACGTCCGCGTTGCCGGACACCACGGAATGATGTTCGTCCGGCTGCTGGATCCATGGGTCGAATTCACGGCCGGGCACGGGGTCCTGTCGATCGGCACGGGCGACGGCGGCGGGATGGACCGCTCGGATGTCGGCACCCTGCGTACTGCCGCCCCCCGCAACATGGAAGGGTTCCTCGTCTGGGAGCGCGTCGAGGTTGCGGTCTCCGAAGCGGGGTCGGAACTGTTCGACGGCCAGTACGCCGCAGGCCAGGAGATGGATCCCCTGGTCATCCGCGTGCCCGCGTAAGTGGACGTCTCCTGCGTCGGCCCTAGCGGGGCCGGTCGGGACGAACCCGGACCGGTGCGAGGATCCGGATGAGCGCGACGGCGGTAATGGCGCCCGCCGCCATGATCGAGGCGAGCACAACGATCTGAAAGCGCCCCGCCTCCAGCGGCGAAAGTCCCCCGAAGATGGCACCCACAAACGCCCCGGGCAGGGTCACCAGGCCCGTCGTCCTGGTCTGGTCTGTCGAGGGGATGAGGGCCGAATAGACGGAACGCCGGGCCAGGTACAGTGTCGACTGGCGCCGTGTCGCACCCAAGGCCAGCCACGCTTCAACTTCATCCCAGCGTTCGTACACGGCCTCGGCAAAATTCCGGCCGGCCAGCGTGGCAATCGTCATGGCATTGCCAATCACGATCCCGCCGATGGCCAGCGCATACCGGGGCGTGAAGGCGATGGCGCCCGAGCCGAAATCGATCGCCAGGGTCACCACGATGCCCGCGGCCATCGAGCCGCCGACCACTGCCAGGCGGCTCCAGGCCCAGCCGAGGCGCCGTGCGGCTGTCACCGCTGCGACCGTGAACATCACGAGAAGCGCGACGCCGACCCAGACCGGACTGGTGATGACACCGCCAAGGATGAGGCTGATGACGGCGAGCTGGGCGGCCCCGCGAAGGATGGCCAGCGCCGGCGCGGCCCTGTGCGGGATCCGGAACGCCGCCAGGAGCGCCCCGGTCACCGCCATCAGGAGCCCGACGCATAGCAACGTCGGCAGCAAATCGGCGGACCAGGTCATCAGGCCAGCCTATATAGAGCCGCCGGCCGCCGGCCGCTGCCCCGTGCCGCAACATGGCTCCCGTACTGGGCACCCGTCCGTCCGTCTGCAAGGATGTGAACTGTCGTGGCGCCGTCGAGGGCCGAAGTTCGTCGAAGGAGACCCTTCATGGTTGAAGCCGCCCTTGTGGATCAGCAGGCCCGCCGGCATGTTCTCCATGCCCTGGCGTCGGGCACGGGAATCGGGTGGGACGGGCCCGACCGGGCCGTCTTCGAAGAGCGCTTCGACCGCCATTTCCCGGTCCTGTTCCGGCTGTTCCACGATCTCTACGGCGCCCGGCACGATTGGCTGGATCAGCTCACGGACCTCGTAACGCAGTCCGCCCGGTCGTGGGCCGAGAGGCCGGCTCAGCTCAAGAGCCTCGACGCCGAACGGGAACACAACAGTGGCTGGTTCCAGGCCAACACCATGCTCGGCGGCGTCTGCTATGTCGACCGGTACGCCGAGGACCTGGCGGGTGTCCGCGCCCGGATCCCCTATTTCAAGGAACTGGGCCTCACCTATCTGCACCTCATGCCGCTGTTCCTGGCCCCCGAACCGCAGTCCGACGGCGGCTACGCCGTCTCCAGTTACCGCGACGTTAACCCAAAGCTGGGCACCATGCAGCAGCTGCGTGAGCTTGCCGCCGAGCTGCGGGCGAACGGCATCAGCCTCGTCGTCGATTTCATCTTCAACCACACCTCCGACGAACATGAGTGGGCCCGGAAGGCGGCCGCCGGCGACCCGGCGTACAGCGACTACTACTGGATGTTCCCGGACCGGTCGATGCCGGACGCGTTTGAGCAAACCGTGCGCGAAATCTTTCCGGACGACCACCCCGGTTCCTTTGTCGAGTTGCCGGACGGACGATGGGTCTGGACCACATTCCACACGTTCCAGTGGGACCTGAACTACTCCAACCCGGACGTCTTCCGGGCCATGGCCGGCGAGATGCTGTACCTGGCCAACCAGGGTGTGGACATTCTCCGGATGGACGCCGTCGCCTTCATTTGGAAGCAGCTCGGGACCCCCTGTGAGAACCTGCCCGAAGCCCACACGC
This sequence comes from Arthrobacter sp. ov407, assembly GCF_900102895.1. Taxonomy (GTDB): domain Bacteria; phylum Actinomycetota; class Actinomycetes; order Actinomycetales; family Micrococcaceae; genus Arthrobacter. Next base: position 158,708 of record NZ_FNGD01000003.1, on the reverse strand, counting down.
TGCTGCAGGCGTTCAATGCCGTGTGCCGGCTGGCGGCGCCGTCGCTGCTGTTCAAATCCGAGGCGATCGTCCACCCCGATGAAGTGGCCCGGTACATCGACCCGGCCGAGTGCCAGCTCTCCTACAACCCTTTGCAGATGGCGCTGATCTGGGAGGCGCTGGCCACCCGCGACGTCTCGCTGCTCACCCAGGCCCTGGAACGGCGCCACAACATCCCGGACGGCACGTCCTGGGTCAACTACGTCCGCAGCCACGACGACATCGGTTGGACGTTCGCGGATGAGGACGCCGCCGAGCTTGGCATCAATGCCTTCGAGCACCGGCGGTTCCTCAATTCCTTCTACGTGAACCGTTTCCCGGGAAGCTTCGCCAGGGGCGTGCCCTTTCAGGACAACCCCCGCACCGGCGACTGCCGGATTTCCGGCACGACGGCGTCGCTGTGCGGGCTGGAGGGTGGAACAGATGCGGCGGTGAACCGCATCCTGCTGGCCCATTCGGTGGCCTTCAGCACTGGGGGCATCCCGCTGCTGTATCTCGGTGACGAAGTGGGACAGATCAACGACTACCAATACGCCGTCGAGGACGGTCACGGAACTGACAGCCGCTGGGTGCACCGGCCGCACTACCCGGCCGCCGAGTATGCACAGCGCATAGACCTGGAAACCCGCGCCGGGGCGGTCTACGCCGGGCTGAGCCGGATGATTTCCGTACGGTCCGCGACGCCGGAGCTGGCCGGCACCCGGCTGGTCGGGTTCGCCACGAATAACCCGGGTGTCCTGGGGTACCAGCGTCCGGGAGATGGAACCCTGATCCTTGCGCTGGCCAACTTCAGCGATAGCCCGCAGGAAGTAGCGGCGGTGACGCTCTCGGGCTTCGCGGCCGGCGCCGTCGACATCCTGACCGGCGTCCACCTGCGCCTCGACGCGGGACTCGTCCTGCACGCCCAGCAGTTCCTCTGGCTCCGGGTGATGCCCCGGCCATGAGGTCTTCGCTCTCGGCACGTCAGCATGGCGGGCCGGGAAATAGCTGTTGTGGCAGCTGCTAAGGAGTGCCAGGTGCGCCGCTGCGAAAGGGCCGTGTCCGGCCGCACACTGGTTGAGGAGAGCGTGCGGCCGGAAACTCGGTACGGACGGCCCCGCGGCCGCCGGCAGCCGGTCTTCGGCGGCCTATTCCCACTCTCCCGCATGCCGCTGAGAAGGGGCTGAGAGCGGCATCTCCCGGAGCCTACCGTGCGGCTCCGGACCGCTCCGGCCACCGCCTTGGGTGTGGGACGGGCGCGAGGTGCCGGCAATGCTGCCGCAGTGGTTGTCCGGATCCACGCATTGACGCATTCTTGGAACATGGCACTGGGTAAGCGAGTCACATCCAGCCGTCCCGGCAGGGGCGAAACTCGTTGGGGCGTGCGGAAGCGCTCGACGGCGGTCGCCGTCGGCGTCGTGGCCGTGGCGCTGCTGCTCGGCGGTGTGGTCCTTCTTGTCCTGCTGCAGGCATCCCTTGCGAGATCGAGCGACGCCACCGCCCGGCAGAGGGCCATGGACGTGGTCTCTGAGATGGAGGATATGGACGTCATGGATGCCCGCGCCTACATCGTTGATACGGCGCATGCCGGCCAGTTCGTCCAGGTATTGGATGCCGAAGGGTACGTATTGGCTGCTTCGGATACCGAGGTCGCCAACACGCCGCTGTCAGCCCAGCGGCCCAGCCCGGGCCAGACCATGACCCAGGACGTCTCGAGTCTTCCGAGCATCGGGGACAACGACGATTACCACATCGTCACCGTGGGAGCGCGGACCGGCACGCTGAACTATACGGTGGTGGTGGCCCAGGCGTCGCAGATACAGGCGGACACCTTTTCCACGGTCGCGTGGTTCATGCTGGGAGCCACGCCGCTGCTGCTGGTTACCGTGGCAGCGTCCGTGTGGCTCTTGGTGGGGCGCTCCCTCCGCCAGGTGGAACGGATCCGTGGCCAGGTGGCCCGGATCAACGCCGAACAGCTGGATGGGCGCGTCGATGTGCCGCCCACCAACGATGAAATGCAGGCCCTTGCGTTAACCATGAACACGATGCTGGACCGGCTGCAGGCCTCGGACACTGAACAGCGCCGGTTCGTCTCGGACGCCAGCCACGAGCTGCGCAGCCCGCTGGCCACGCTGCGGGCCGGAATCGAGATCGCCGCTGCGGACCCGACCGGGGCGATGTGGCTGCAGATGAAGGATGTCCTCGCCGAGGAGACGACCCGAATGAGCTTCCTCGTCGAGGATCTGCTGACGCTGGCCAAGGCGAATGACGGCGGCCTGAAGGTGGAGCAGAAGGACGTCGACCTTGACGACGTGTTGGACCAGGAGATCCACCGGCTGCGGTCCACCAGCCGGAACCAGATTTCGGTGGAGCTCGTTCCGGCCCGGATCCGGGGCGACGCCCGCCGGCTGGCGCAGGTCCTGCGGAACGTCCTGGATAACGCCGACCGCCACGCCCTTTCTCGGATCGCCGTGGATCTGCATACCGCCGGCGACCGGGTCATCATCACGGTCGACAACGACGGCGACCCCATACCGGAGGCGGACCGGGAGCGGATCTTCGAACGCTTTGTCCGGCTCGACGGCAGCCGCTCCCGGGAGGGCGGCGGCAGCGGACTGGGCCTGGCCATCGCGGCGGGAATTGTGGCGGCCCATCATGGCAGCATCCGTCCGACGGACGGACCAGCGGGCTATTGCCGGTTTGAGATCACCCTTCCCCGTCAGGAGACGGCGGAAGTGACGCCTCGCGAATCCCGGCGGCACGGGGTCCAGGGATCGGGTCGGCGCTGAGCAAATAGCCCATGCCGCGCACGGTGGTCAGGCTGTGGATCCCGAAGGGGACATCGATCTTGCGCCGAAGGTAGCCGATATAGACCTCCACAACGTTGTTCGCGCCCTCGAAAGCCGGATCCCAGACGTTTTGCAGAATCTCCGCCTTTGAGACAATTTGGTCATGCCGGCGCATCAGGTAGTGCAGGAGGCCATACTCCCTGGCCGTGAGGCTGATGAGGGTATCGCCGCGGCGCACACTGTGACTGACGGGGTCCAGCGACAAGGTGCCAAGCGTCATGATGACGGGCCGGGCTGGCGCTCCGCGCCGGATCAGCGCCCTGATCCGGGCCACCAGCACCAGGAAGCTAAACGGCTTCGTGAGATAGTCATCAGCGCCCAGGTCGAAGGCATCGGTTTGGTCGTATTCGCCGTCCTTGGCCGTGAGCATCAGAACCGGAGTCCAGACTTTGCGTTGCCTTAATTCCTTCAAGACGTCGTAGCCGTTCATCCGCGGCAGCATAAGGTCCAGAAGGATGGCATCGTACTCGTTCTCCAGCGCCGCCGAGAGTCCACGCACGCCGTCGTGGGCGACGTCGACCACGAACCCCTCGTTCTTCAGTCCGCGACGGACAGTTTCCGCCAAGGCACGCTCATCCTCGACCATCAGAATCCGCAATCCGGCCCCCTTCGTTTGAGCCAGTATGGCCCTTCCCGGGCCGGGCTGGAAGGAACCTGCCGTGTCCAGTGAGAGGGTGGTGCTCGTCGCCGTCCGGTTAGGCCGGCTGGGTTGGCCCGAACAGCCATCCCGAAACATCGCTGCGCAGGATCACGTGGGGTCCTCCAGTCGGACTGACGCTCCCGTTCGGGACGTAATAGCCGCGCCCGGCTCCTGGGCCGCCGGCCGCGCGGTCGATCGCGTCGGTGAGGCGCCGGGTCAGGTGCCCGCCGGGGCCCAGGCACCGCAATTCATTGAGTTCGTCCTGCGTGAGCCGTCCCAGTACTGCAGCGATTTCGGCCATGGTGAATCCCTCCCGACGGATTGTGCCCAAGGTGGATGGTGCCTAAAGAATCAAGGCTAGGGCACGCAAATTAACGGCACATGACGTCCCGGTGACTAGTGGCGAACGAAGCGTGAAGGGTGGCGCAACGGTCGGCCGCCTCCGGGTGTCACGAGAGTCACTGCCGCGACTCCCCCGGTCCCCAGCATTTACACGGCGTCATGCTGTACGGTCAATCCCGGAGATCCGGAAAGCCGGAAAACCGGAGATCCGGAAAAACTCTGAATCACACACCCAGCAACTGAAATGAGTACCACCAGGTGGCAACCGATTATGACGAAGTACGCTCCGACGTCGCGGAATCACGCAACGCTTCCCTGGAGGCGCTCCGTTCGGCGAATGCGCCTGACGCCCGCAGCGTTGTCCGCGAACTCGACGAGGCCGATACCTCCGAAGGCGTGGAACTTCCGGGAGCTGACCTTTCCGGCGAGGAACTGACCGTCACGGTCATTCCGCAAAAAGAGGACGAGTTCACCTGCTATTCCTGTTTCCTGGTCCGGCACCGGTCCCAGCTGGCCAAGGAGAAGGCCGGTCACGCGTACTGCGCCGACTGCCTCAGCTAACCCTCCGGCAGGAGAGGCTCAGCCCTCGGAGGCGCGTTTGCAGGGACCGGCCCGCCTGGAAGAGCCGGCTAACGGCGCATGAGGCTGCGTCAGCGTTGTCCTCAAACGGCGGGGAAGTCCAACGAGGGCTCGTCCGCGGTGGCGAGGGTCAGGACGGCCTCCTCGACGGTTTCGTGGTCCTCAAGTTCGCGTTCAACCCGGCGCAAGGCCACGGCGACCTCGTGTTCGCGGAGGTCCCCCAGTATGTCCACTGCTGCCACGACGTAAAGCTTGCGCGGCCCAACGTACTCGAGATGCAGGTAGGTGATGCGCTCGATCTCGGGGTGCTCGAGGAGGCGGCGAGCCATGGTGCCCTCGATATCGCTGCTCACTGCCTGCCCCACCAGGAAACGCCGGTTCCGTTCGATCAGCACGACGGCGACCGCGGCCAGCAGGATACCCACGAGAATGGACCCCACGGCGTCCGGCACGGAGGACCCCGTGACCTGGTGCAGGAATATCCCGGCGAAGGCGATGAGCAGGCCGATCAGCGCAGCCCCATCCTCGGCAAAGACCGCGCGCAGCGTGGGATCGGAGCTCTTGAGGACCTGTTCGAGGGTTTTCCGGTCCAGCTCGCGCGCCGCCTTCCGGGTCTGCCGGACCGCCTGGGTGAAGGACACGCCCTCAAGGACGAACGCGACCGTCAGCACCACGTACGCGATCGCGTAGTCACCCGCCGGCTCCGGGGTGATCAGCTGCTGGATGCCGTGCATCACTGACACCACCGCCCCGGCCGTAAACAAGCCAAAGGCGGCAATCATGGACCACACGTAGGCCTCGCGTCCGTAGCCCATAGGGTGGGCCTTGTCCCTTTTCCTCGCGGCCTTCCGTTCGGCGATGAGCAGGAAGACCTGGTTGCCGGTGTCGGCCCAGGAGTGGGCAGCCTCTGCAGCCATGGACGCCGAGCCGGTGATGAGCGCGGCCACGGTTTTGGCCACCGCGACCAGAACGTTCGCGGCAAAGGCAATGAGCACAGTGAGCGATGCGGACCAGGACTTCTTACTCTCACGCTTCACGCAATCTTCCCTCCCGCGGATGTGGAATGCATGCCAGTGACTACGCTATCTCCTGCGCCCCGCGTTCAAGGTGATCTGGCTCCATTCGTGCCGAGTAGGAGCACAATGAAAGTAATATGTTCATCCGCTCTTTTTCCACAAGCTGCTCGGGGTGGTGCGCAATGAATGAAGGCTCAGCGTTCGATGCGGAGGCCAAAGGCGGCGGCACTGCCACCTTCACCGCGCCGACCAAGCCCGGAACCTACCCGTACCGCACCTTCCATCCGGGCATGCACGGGGTGGTGATCGTCAAATGAGCGATCATCAAATGAGCGCCCAAGATCCCGGACGGTCCGTGCGAGTCCATGGAGCCGACATGACCTTGCGCATTCTCACGGCCGTTGCCCTGTTCATTGACGCCGCCGTCCACATCCATCTGGCCCCTGGCTACCAGGCTGGGAACCCCGCGGGCATCGGCCAAGGCAACCTATTCCTGCTGGAATCGGCCGCGGCTGTGCTTGCCGGGTTGTACGTACTGCTGCGCGGCAGCAGGGCCGCCTACGCCGTCGCGTTCGCCGTTGCACTGAGTGCCTTCGTCGCCGTAGTGGCCTACCGCTACGTGAATATTCCCGCGTTCGGGCCATTCCCGGCCATGTATGAGCCCATCTGGTTCTTCGAGAAGTCCCTCAGCGCAGTAGCCGAAGGCGCCGGAGCCGTTCTGGCGGCCGTCGGCTTCGTCCGGGCCGGACGGCGGACGCCCCGGCGCCGTGCCCCGTCCCCCCAGTGAACAGGCCAGGGCAATCTAGCCTGGGATCAGCGGGCGGCCGCCGTGCCGTTGCGGATGCCGGGGCCGCTGTCGCCGCCTATCTTGTGGTGTGGGCCTTGCTCGGCACGGCTATCCTCACCGATCCTGTTCCCTGGTTCCTGGCCTTGGCGGCGGGTGCAACGGTAATCGTTCGGGCCGCTGGCTCCGTTTTGCGGCGGAAACCCCGGTTTTCCACCCCTGCGGACCGAGTTACCCTGGGCAGGGCCACCATCGTGGCCTGCTGTGCCGCCGAGACGGTGGTCGGCTTGATCGCCGGAGCCGGAGCCGGAGCAAGCCCTCTGGTGGTACTCCTGGGCACGGCAGCGTTCCTGCTCGATGCCGTGGATGGACGGGTGGCCCGGTTTACGGGGTCGGCGACGGCCGAGGGTTCACGGCTGGATTCGGATACGGACGCCGCCCTCGTTTTGGTGCTGTCCTGCGCGGCAGCGGGAACGTTCGGCCTGTGGCCCCTGGGCATCGGCCTGATGTACTACGCGTTCCTCGCAGCCGCCTGCTTCCGGCCGTCCCTGAAGAATCCGCTGCCGTCCAGCACCGTCCGCAGGGTCATCGGAGCCACCCAGCCCGCGGCCTTGCTGTTCGCCCTATTGCCCGGCGTCCCTCCATCGCTGGGAGCCATGGTGCTCGGCTCCGCGCTGGGGCTGCTGGGCTATTCATTCGGGCGGGACGTCGTCGAGCTGGAACGGCTCCGCCGGGCGAGCCCCGACGCGGTGGCCGGCTCCACGTCCTCACGGGCCGGAGCCCCGGCGGGCACCTAACGCGGTGCGGGTCTTGGCGCCAGGTTCTCGGCCGCCGGGCCTTGGATGACCGCACCGTCCGCGGCAAACCGCGAGCCGTGGCAAGGGCAGTCCCACGTCGAGTCGTCCGCGTTGAACGCAACAGTGCAGCCCAGATGCGTGCAGATGGCCGAGACGGCGAGGAGGTCCCCGGCAGGGTCGGCATAGACGGCGGTCATTTCGCCGTCGATCTCCACGACGGCGCCGTCGCCGGGACGCAGCCCGGCGACGGTCGGCTGTTCTGGCTGCGGGAGTTGTGCTGCTTGGTCCAGTTGAGGGCGTTTCCCGCCGGCCTGGCCGGTCGAAGAAGTGTGCTTGCGGTTGGTGTCGAATACCGCCGCCCAAGGGTTGTGCCGCCCCGATAGCGTGTCGGCCAGGATCAGCGCCGCGGCGGTGCCATTGGTCAGGCCCCATTTGCGCAGCCCGGTGATCACATGGAGGTGTGCCGCCGTCGGGGTCAACGTCCCGGCATAGGGCAACCCGTCGACGGGCATGGTGTCCTGCGTGGACCAGCGGAAGCTGGCCTCCCCGGTGCCGAGGCGCTCACGGGAGAATGCCGCGAGGCGGCGGTACCGGGCGGCAGCATCGGCGGTCTCGGTGGCCCGGTGGCCCTCGCCGCCGGTGAGAACGTATCGGGAGCCGTCGACGTCGATAGCCAGGATGGAGCGCATCGGCTCGTCCACGCTGATGAACGTCCCGTTCAGGGGCGCAGCAGGTGCCGGGCACGCAACGAGGTAGGAGCGGTGCAGGTAGCAGCGCTCAGCAAACAGACCGGCGTCGCCAACCGGGACGTTGGTGGCAACGATTACCTCGCGAGCCCGGACCGTGCCGTGCCCGGTCTCGACGACGCCGGGCACACCATCGCGGACCGAGGTGACGCGCGAGTCCTCCAGCACGTGGCTTCCGGCCCCGTCCACCGCGCGGGCGAGGCCCTGGAGGTACTTCACCGCGTGAAGCTGCGCCTGGCCGTCGAGCCGGACTGCGCCCCGGACAGCGAAGGGCAGCGGCACGTCGGAGGTAAAGGCCGCAGGAAGGCCGAGCCGGGCGGCCAGGCCCGCCTCGTCGCGGACCCTGGCGAGGGCGTCGTCGGATTCTGCGTAGGTGTAGTTCGACACCCTGCGAAAGTCGCAGTCGATCCCTTCCTCCGCAACGATGCGCGCAATGTGCTCGATGGCGGCCTGGTTGGCCTGCCCGTACCTCCCGGCGACGTCCGGTCCGTGCCGGTCCGCAAGTTCGGTGTAGACGAGCCGGTGCAGGGACGTGACCTTGCCGGTGGTGTGCCCCGTGACACCGGTGCCAATCCGCGCGGCTTCCAGGACCGCGACGGTTTGACCGGCACGTTTAAGGGCCAGTGCCGCAGTCAGGCCGGCGAGCCCTCCCCCAACCACGGCCACGTCGACCTCAAGATCCGAGTCCAGGGAGGGATACGTGGTTACTCCGGCTGTGGCGACCCAGAGCGAAACCTGTCTCCCTGCGAGCCGCTCACCCACGGCGCAGCCTTCCGATGAGCATCCGGACTCAGAGGCCCTCGACTGCTTCCAGGCGGCCGGATCGGACCGCGTCGGCGAAGGCCTCGTAGTCCTTCTCGTTCTGGTCCGCGTAGCGCTCGGAAAAATCGGTGATAGAGCGCTCGAACTTGTCGCTCTTGCCGAGATAGGCGGCAATCGCGATGGGGTCGCCCGACCGGGCGTGGGCACGGGCGAGCGTCCATCCGCATGCGTTGGCATACAAATTCATGCCAAGCGGTTTCATGCCTTCCACAATGGCTGAGCCCTTCATGTCACGCAGTTGGCGCCAATACAGGTATCGGTTGTCCTGCACGCCCTTGGTCCACCCCAGGAAGATGTCACTCGCGGCCTGCATCATCCGCTGGCCCTGCACCACGCGCTCGCCCGGCTGCTTGAACTTGCTCTTCGGCAAGTGGTCCTCGAGCACCGACCTCGTCGCCTCCTTGACCTGCAGGAACAGCGGATCCTGCTCATCCCGGCCCTGGAGCAAGGCGATGAACGCGCGCGTGCCGACACTGCCGACGCCCACGACCTTGCGGGCGACGTCGATGACTTCGAAGCGCTCCAGCAAGATACGTCGGTCATCTGGCAGCGTCGCCCGGTAGGAACGGAGCTGCTCACGAACCGCGCGCTGAATCTCATCGGCAGACATGCCGAATGATTCACCCAGCTCCCGTGCGGGAATGACGATCGGCGGCTGGCTGACGATCCGGTACTCCCCGTCCACCCGCTCGGCGAGCTTGGAGAGTGCCTGTAGGCTGTCGCGGGTGTGGGCCTTGGCGACGTTCTGTTTCGCCACCTTTTCCATCCCCTGGGCTGCCTTCTTGAGGGCCTTGCCCTTTTGAGTTGCGACGGCCAACTCGAGGGTTTCCATTAGCTGTTCCTCGGACAGACGGGCATACCAGATGTCCAGGGTGCCCATCTGCGCGAACTCTGCCATCGCCTCCCGGTACGCCCGCACGGCGGCGAGGGTGACATCATGCGTCTCTTCCTTGGTGTACGCGTTGTTCCGCGCCGCGATCGTGAAACTCGCGGCCATCCGCTTGACGTCATACTCAAACGGCCCCGGAAGTGTCTCGTCGAAGTCGTTCAGGTCGAACAGCAAGGTTCGCTCCGGCGAGGCGAACACGCCGAAGTTGGACAGATGGGCGTCCCCGCAGAGCTGGACGCGCAGGCCGCCGCGCGGCGTGTCCTTCAGGTCGGCGGCCATGACCTTGGCCGCGCCCCGGTAAAACGTGAACGGCGAGACCAGCATCCGGCCGTGGCGCACCGGCACGAGGTCTTGTTCGCGGGTGAGGTTCTGTTCCTCGAGCAGCGCGACCGGATCCGGGCGGTCGGGCGCGGGCACCCAGTCCGTGTGGCTGGAGACGGGCGTCTTCTCCCGGTACTGCTTGCCCTTCGCAGCACGTTCCTCGACGCTTGGATGTTTGACTTTCTTCTCGGCCATGCTCGGCGACCTCCCTTTGACGTCAGGAACCGCCACCGGCACTATTTGCCTGGGTCAGTCCCGGCTGAGCGCGCTGACGCGCCTTGGGTCGAGCTAATGCGATTGTGGCCCCCAAGCGGCCCCTCGTCAACGCGTTGGTGATGTCTTGCCGAACCCCGCCGCCGCACACTCAAGGCCGGTCGGTTACGGGGTCCGAACCTGACGATCGGTTCATCCCGTTCGGGTGATGCCTTCCTGGCCCGCACCGGGTTACGTTGCACACGGGTGGGGCTCCCCGCTCGCGCCGCCCCGCTCGGCAAACAACACCGAAACCAGATGGAGACATGACCATGGCCGAAGAAGAAGCACCCGTCCTCGCCGCCCTCGCCGACATCACCGCCGTGTCGCTCGAGCGCTCCACCCTTGAGCCTCGCGAACTGATGCTGGCCCGGATCGCGGCCCTCGCTGCCGTAGACGCCCCGGTCGCCTCCTACCTGTTCAACGCGGGTACCGCAGTGGACGTCGGCATCACCCTGGAGGATGTCCGGGGCGTCCTCATCGCCGTGGCGCCGATTGTCGGGACTCCCCGGATAGTGGCGGCGGCCAGCAGCCTTGCCAGCGCACTGGGCTTCGCCCTCGAAATGGCCGAGGCGGAACTTGAAGCAGAGGCCGAAGGCTGAGCCTGTTCTGACGACGACACCCTAGTGGGCGGACTCGTCGTAGTGGCCCGGTCCGGCGTGGGGTTCTCGCCGAAAGTTGGACGTGACGGTAGCGTTTCCTACGAACCGCGCGACACGACGTCGGCAGTCCCTCGCCGCATCGGCCACGATGCCCCGACCAAAGGCGGCCCATGAACAAGAACCGACTGGAGGCCTTCAGCGACGGCGTGCTTGCGATCGTGATCACCATCATGGTGCTGGAGCTTCATGTCCCCGCCGAACCCACCTGGCCGGCGCTGCTCCACGAGCTTCCAACGCTGCTCAGCTACCTGCTGAGCTTCATCTATGTCGGGATCTACTGGAACAACCACCACCACATGCTGCATCTGGCCGGGAGGATCAACGGTAGTGTTCTCTGGGCAAACCTCCACTTGCTGTTCTGGCTGTCCCTCATTCCCTTCACGACCCGGTGGATAAATGACACGGGCCTGGCGGAGGTCCCCGTCCTGGTCTACGGGCTAAACCTGCTGCTCGCCGCCATTGCCTACTACATCCTGAAATCGACCCTGATCCGCCAGCAGGGACGAGGTGGCGCCCTGGATGTGGCCATGGGGCAGGACTGGAAGGGCAAGGGATCCCCAGTGCTCTACATCGCCGGCATGGGGCTCAGCCTTGTGAACCCGCTCTTGGGGATCGCTGCCTATACGGTGGTTGCCGCGATCTGGCTCATCCCCGACCGGCGTGTGGAGCGGTTCATCTCCCATCCCTGAGCGCCAGGGCGATCACTGCGGGGCGTTGTGGGCCAGCGAGGCTCTCACGAGCTCCAGGTGAGCCGGAGTGCGTGCCAGCACATTCGCCGCATAGCCGGGGTGCCTTCCAAGGTACTTCTTGATGTACGGGCACACCGGAACGATCATGAGGCCCGCGGCGACAGTCTCATCCAGTGCCTGCGCGGCCAACATCCCGGCCAGCCCCCTGCCGCCGTATTCCTCGTCGATCACCGTGTGGTAGAAAATCCGCTGGGCCGCCCCGACGTCGTCCACGTATGCCGCCTGGCCGATCACGGTGTCGGCGTCGAGCACTTCGAAACGGCTGCGCTCCGGGTTGTTCCTGATGGTGATCGTGGTCAACATGGTCTCCTATGATGGGGCGCCTGGGTGCGCGTTGGGCCCGCTTGCGGTCTTGGACTTGAGGGTGGGTGGTGGTCGCCTGAGCCGGGTTCCGCCGCGCGACGCAACTGAGCGGCTCAGCCGCGTGGCCTGATGCGGGCATTCGGCAGCGCCGGGGCCGGAAGGGCGGCAGGCCCCCCGGGCGGAAATGGGCCGAAGCGCAGGTCCGCGCGTCCCCCGGCCGCCACCTGCGCCGGGCCGGTATCGGAACCGTCCGCAGAACCGTCCTCAGCGCCGTCATGCGCGCCGATTTCGGCCTGCCACTGGTCCCTGTAGGCGACAATCTCGTCGTGGCTGCGTCCCACGAAGTTCCACCACATCACGATCTGTTCGCCCAGCGGCTCTCCGCCGATCAGCAGGACCCGGGCCTCGTCCGGGCCTGCGGCCAAGGCTAAGGACCCGCGCCCGACCGGAACGTAGGCGAGGTGGTCTTTCGGGACGGCGTGTCCATCCAGGACTAGGCTGCCTGAGTCCACCAGCAGGCCATGCTCAAAGGACGGATCAGTTTCGAGGGTCAGTTCCGCCCCTGCCCCAAGCAGGATCTCCGCGCCCAGCAGGGGCGTGTGGGTGGCGACGGGCGAGACCGACCCGGAGAGCGCGCCCAGGAAGACCCGCATGGTCCAGCCGCTTCCGACGACCGGTTCCGGGCGATAGTGCTCGAACGTGGGTGCCATGTGGCGCGCCCTGTCCGGCAGCGCCACCCACAGCTGTGCACCGTGCAGGACAGTTGTGTCGGGGGTGGAAAATTCCGAGTGGCTGATGCCGCGGCCGGCGGTCATGAGATTGACTTCACCCGGCCGCACGGCTGCGTGGAAGCCGGCCGAATCCTGGTGTTCGATCTCCCCCGTAAACAGCCAACTGACGGTCTGCAGCCCGGTGTGGGGGTGGCGCGGGACTTTCATGCCGCCGGAATCGCCGACGCGGTCGGGGCCATAGTGGTCCAGGAAGCACCACGCCCCGATGAGGCTCCGCTGGCGCTGCGGAAGAGTGCGCCGCACGTCCATCGCGCGCGGGCCACCGAGCGGGACTTGCCGCGGGGCTAGGAGCTCGACGCCGGCGAATGTCCCGTCCGTTTCGCAGAGGATTTCCTGAGGCGCAACTTCGGTATTGCTCATGATGACAGCCTAGTCTCGCGGGGTCCGCGGGTCAGCCTTCTGGGCCGGGCCCCAATTTGCCGGGACCCGGCCTCACAACCACTCCGAGCGCCGCAACGGGGGTTCCCCGCCGCCGGGGCGCTGGACCAGGATCTGGTTCACGCCCGTGATGCCGGCCTCGAAGCCAAGGGCGCTCGCGGCCATGTAGAGCCGCCACACCAGGGCTCTTCCCACGCCGGCGAAGCGCACGGCCTCGTCCCAGTGCTCTTCAAGGTTCCGCACCCATGCCCGGAGCGTCAGGGCATAGTGGCGCCTCAACGCCTCAACGTCCAGGACCTCCAGGTGCGCCGATTCGAGCGCTGCGACCATGTCGGAGAGGCTGAGCATCTCGCCGTCCGGGAAGACATAGCGGGGAATGAAGGAGTCCGGGTCCGGCGGGGTTGGTCCGGCGTTCCACGAGATCGCGTGGTTGAGCAGCCGGCCTCCCGGCCGGAGCAGCCCGTGCAGCTGGGAAGCATAGTGCTGGATCTGCTCGCGACCCACGTGCTCGGACATGCCGATGGAACTGATCGCATCAAAGGGCCCGTCATCCACGTCGCGGTAGTCCTGCACCCGGATGTCCACCCGGTCCGTCAGTCCAGCGTCCGCCGCCCGTTTGCGGGCCAGGGCCGCCTGTTCGACCGAGAGTGTCACCCCGACGACGTCGGCTCCGAAGTGCTCCGCCGCGTGCAGGGCGAAGCTGCCCCAGCCGCATCCCACATCCAGTACCCGCATGCCCGGCTTGAGTCCCAGCTTGCGGCAGACCAGATCGAGCTTGGCCGCCTGGGCCGCATCAAGCCCGGTTTCGTCCGATTCCCAGACCGCACAGGAGTAGACCATGGACGGGCCCAGGACGAGCGCGTAGAAGTCGTTTCCGACGTCGTAGTGGTGGGAGATGGCCGCGGCGTCGCGTCCCTTGGAGTGACGTCTGCCGTGGCGGCCCACGCGGGCTTCCTCCGGCGGCGGCGCCGGAGGTAGTCCCAGTGCGCCGAGCCGGACGGCAGTCTTGAGGAGTGCAAACACTTCGCCAGGTGTCGGCGGCCGGAACGGTCCGGGCTCGGCGAATTTCCCGGCCGAGCTGAGGGCGGCGAAGGCGGCGAAAATGTCGCCGGGTGCCTCGATGTCGCCAGCCACGTAGGCCCGGCTGAGTCCGAGCTGCCCGGGCGAGAACAGCATCCGGCGAAGTGCCCGCCGGGACCGGAAGACAACAACCGGAGCGTCTTCCGGGCCAGCTTCCGTGCCGTCCCAGGCCCGTAGCCGCAGGGGGATCCCGTCAGTCCCAAGGACGATCGCCAGTGCGTCGGCCAGCCGTGAAGCCGCATTCGTGGATGCCGTCATGTCCAGTGCCTCGATTCCAGTGCCTTCGTCTCCGGTGGTGTGGGCAGCGCCCCCGCCAGCACAAATCTAAGTGCAAGGCATGTCTCGAAACTAGAGCTAAAGTCCCGATTGCTTCCCATGTGACCGGACGGCGGGCGGACGGCTCTGGCCCTTGCGGGTGCGGTTGCCTATGGTGGGTCCTATGTCTGAGTCTTTCTCGTCCCTCGTGGACACGTTCAAGAATGTGGGTGTGTCCCGCGCGTACGGCCCTGCCGTGAACGTCGCAGGAGAAGAGATCATCCCCGTAGCGGTGGTGTCTTTCGGCTTCGGCGGAGGCAGCAGCCCGGACGACGGCCCGTCCGGCAACGGCGGAAGTGGAGGAGGCGGCGGCGGCCTCGTGGTGCCTCTGGGTGTCTACGCCAAGGGCATGTCGGGCCGCATGACGTTCCGGCCCAACACCGTGGTGGTGCTTGTGGCGCTCGCCCCTCTGGTGTGCGCCGTCGGCGTTTCAATCCGCGGCATTCTTCGTACGGTCCGCAGGCACGGCTAGCACAGGGGCCCAAGGGCCAAGGACTCCCCAAGCGGTGCAGGGCAAATCACTCGAACTCACCTGGTAGGCGGCGCGGCGTACGACATGGCGGGTTCCCGGTCGTCGTCGGCGTCCACCCAGGCCGCGAAGTCCTTCAGCGACATGAAGCAGTAGTAATCGCAATACCGCAGGTTCTTCTTCTCCGACTTACTCATGCCGGTACTTCGATGCGGGCGCGGTCACGGATGGGATGAGGGAGGCGGTGTCAGAACACGGTGCTGCAGCACATCCTCCGCCCTGCCGGGCTGAAAGTCCCAATCAGCCGCTGTTGCGCGCCCGGCTGGGCTGCACCCGCGGTGGTTCCCCGGGCATCTTCGGAAAGTCCGGCGGGAACGGCAGCTCTCCCAGCCCGGCCTCGATATCCCTGGCCCACCATTCGAGGAGGAGATCGACGGTGCCCGAGCCGCCCGAATGCATGCCCTCCCACGGATCGCCGGTGGCTTTGAGCCGTTCCGGCACGGTGACGATAGTGAAGGCATTCGGATCGGCGGACTCGAGCTCCTCCCAGCGGATCGGGCACGACACGGTGGCATTTGCGAGTGCGCGCGGGCTGTAGGCCCCGGCTATCGTACGATCACGGTTCGCCTGGTTGAAGTCGGCAAAGATGCGGGCGCCGCGTTCTTCCTTCCACCAAGCGGTGGTTACCTGGTCGGGCAGGCGCCGCTCGAGTTCGCGCGCCGCCGCGATGACCGCGTGCCTCACATCAAGGAACTCCCGGGTCGGCTCGATCGGGGCAAAGACATGGAGCCCCCGGTTGCCTGAGGTTTTGATGAAGGCGTCCAGCCCGGCCTCCGCGAGTAAGCGGCGTAGCTCCAGCGCGACCGGAACGGCCTCGGCGAACCCGGTACCCGGCTGCGGGTCGAGGTCGATCCGCAACTCGTCCGGATTGTCCGGATTGCCGGCCCGGGAGGGCCAAGGGTGGAAGACCACCGTATTCATCTGCACCGCCCACACCGCTGCGGCGATTTCGTCAATGACCAGCTGGGGATGCGAGCGTCCGCTGGGATAGACGACGTCGACCGAACGGATGAAATCCGGCGCACCTTTGGGCGGGTTCTTGGAGAAGAACTGCTCGCCGTCCACCGTGTCCTTGAACCGCTGGAGCGTCACCGGCCGGTCCCCGTTCGCGGCCAGGAAGGCATCCCCGACGTCCACCATGTACCGGGCCAGGTCCAGCTTGGTGAGCCCCAGTCCGGGCCAGACGACCCTCGCTGGGCTCGAAACCCGCATCTCCCGGTCGCCGTGCGGACCGCTGACAGTGAGGTGGACTTCTTCCTTGGCCATGGGGACAACCTACCCCGGCGGCGGGGACAGTTGAAGAGCGCAACGAGCACAGCGACGGGACAGCGGCGAACCGGGGTGCGGTGTCGCGGTCCCGATAAGGCAGGCCAGGTGATGAAGGCGCGGTCCGGCAGGCGCTGTGCGGCGGAACCGCACTCGAACCGGCATGATGGACGCATGACAACGCCCGAGTTCCCGATCACCATTGAGGTCGGCGACGCCACCGTGTCGGGCGTCTTTGCCGACCCCGACGGCTCGTTCGCAACCCTGGTTGTTGCCCACGGCGCCGGGGCGGGGATGGACCATCCGTTCCTCGTGGGCTTCACCCGCGCCCTGAACGACTTGGGCGTCGCCACCCTGCGTTTCAACTTCCCCTACCGCGAGGCAGGACGGAAATTCCCCGACAGGCCGCCGGCGGCAATCGCTGCCTGGCGGGCGGCCATGGCCGCCGCCGCGTCCCGGTCCGCCGGCCGGCCGTTGTGGGCCGCCGGGAAGTCGTTCGGCGGGCGCATGGCCTCAATGGCCGTGGCGGAAGGCATGCCGGCCGCCGGGCTGGTCTACCTGGGCTATCCGCTGCACCCGCCGGGCAAACCGGAAAAACTTCGCGATGAGCACCTCTACGGGCTGACGCTGCCGATGCTTTTCCTGCAGGGCACGCGCGATACGTTCGCCACCCCGGAACTGCTGGAGGCCGTGGTCCGCAGAATCGGGCCTTCCGCGACCGTTGAGTGGCGCGAGGGCGGCGACCACTCTTTTGCCGTTGCCGGCACGAAACGCAGTGCCGACGAGGCGGGGGCGTCCCTGGCGGCCACGGTGGCTGAGTTCCTGAAGACACACGGCCAAAATCCCGCGCGGACTTAATCCCCTAGCCAACGTTGCCGAACCGGCCCGCGCCGTGGCGCACACGCGCTTCGATGGCGTCGGCGGCCGCCACGGCCCCTCCCGCGTTGCGGACAATTTCGCTCATCGCGGCCATGTTTCGCCGGACCTGCGCGTCGGTGTGGAGCGCGGCGACGGCGGCCCGGAGCGTCTCCGGCCCGACGTCTTCCGCCGCAAGGTGCCGGCCGAGACCCAGTTCTTCAAGCCGGCGCGCGGTGGCAATCTGCTCCGGTTGCTGTGGCACGGCGACTAGCGGGACGGCGAAATAGAGTGCCTCCATGGTCGAATTCATGCCGGCGTGGGTGATGAAGACAGCGGTTTGGCGCAGGACCTGTAGTTGCGGGAAGAAAGGCCGGACCTGGACGTTTGGTGCGATAGCCCCGAGATCGGCGAGGCTGGTCTGGTCTCCGACGGCCATGGCGACGTCCCAATCGCTGCTGCCGAAGGCGTCAAGGCACATCCGGAAGAAGTCAGGCCGGCGGTTCAGTGGAGTGGTACCGAGCGAAATGAAGAGCAGCGGACTCGTTCCCGCACGGACCCATTCGCCGTCGTTGTCCCGGCCGCCCACACTTGGCCCGACAAAGCGGAACCGGTCATCGAATGTCTCCCCCATGGGCTGGAACTCGCGGGGAAGGAACACGATGTTGAACGGCGCAGGCGGCCCGTCGAACATCCGTGGGGTCCGCACGCCTTGCTCGGCCGCGAACTCCGCCAGCAATCGGCCCATGGCCATCCCGACCTTCGCCATCTCGTCGGCGCCGCCCGGCGGCGGGGCAGGCATCAGCGACCTCAGCGAGAAATGCTCGTTGCTGGCATAGGTGGGCATGAGGGCGATGGCCGGGGCGCCGATCTTTTCTGCGGCCATGCTGCCGCTGAGGGTCATCGCGTCAAAGCAGACGGCGTCCGGCGGGTCCTGCCGCAGGCGGTCCACCAGGGCCGGAAAGCTGGATCTGATGTCCTCGAACACCCGGTTCATGATCGGCAGCATCAGGTGCGCCTGCGCCCGCTGCCCGGGTCCCAGGGAAGGCATTGACGCCATCCAGTTCCCGCCGGAAGCGTGAAAGTCAGCACCGGCGGTGCGGATCCGCGGTCCAAAGTCGGCCGACGTGAAGTACGTGACCCGGTGCCCCCGGCCTACGAGCTCCGCCACCAGCGGCAGGGTCGGGTTCACGTGTCCGTAGGCGGGAATGGAGACGAACGCAAGATGCATGGCCATCACTCTTCATCGCTTGGCTGAGCTGCCGTTTGCCCGGCCCGTTTGCCCGGCCTGTTTGCCCGGCTTGTTTGCCCGGCGTCCCGCGGGCCTGGCGGTCCGCCGGCGTCGTGCTCCTTCATCATGCCCCTGTTGCCCCGGCGGCGCGAGTGTTCAGCGGGCAGAGCCGGGCTGCGGGCCCCGGCGGTCAGTTCCGGGGCTTGGTGCGGGCTGTCGCGGGCGCGGTCCACGGGTCTTCGGGCCACGGATGCCGGGGATAGCGGCCGCGCATTTCCGCCCGGACCTGCGCGTAGGGCCCGGACCAGAACGATGCGAGGTCGTCCGTCACGGCCAGGGGCCGGCGGGCCGGCGAGAGCAGGTGGAACAGCACCGGCACGCGCCCATCTGCCAGCCGCGGCGTCTCGGCCCAGCCGAAGCACTCCTGCAGCTTGACGGCCACTACCGGCCGGCCGGTGGTGTCTGCCGCGTCCGGGTAATCGATCCGGATCCGGGAGCCGCTGGGGACCGTCAGCGACTCAGGCACCAGTTCACCCAGCCGGGCAGCCTCGGGCCACGGCAGCAGCCGGCTCAACGGGGCGGCGAGGTCGATCCCGCCCGTGGATGCCCCGCCGGCCAGCGCCGCGAGCTCAGGGGCCAGCCATTCGTCCAACCGGGCCAGCAGCGCCGGCTCGGAAACGTCGGGCCAGGGCCCGCCCAGCTCCCGGTGCAGGAGGGCAAGACGGCGGCGCAAGCCGTCCGCCGCCGTCGACCATCCGATGGTCACCAGCCCCTCGCTCGCCAGGGCACGGGCCACAGCTGCGCGGCCTTCTTCCACCGGGGGCCGCACCGGGGTGGACGAGAGCACGATCGCGCCCAGGCGGCGCTCCCGCCGGGCCGAGACGCGGCCCTGGCTAAATCGCGCCTGCAGCGTTTCGCTCAGGAGATTGCGGGCGGCGGCCTCTGCGGTGTCCGCCGTCAGCGGCGCCGCAGAGCGGATGACGGCGCCGGTCCCCGCGGCGTCGCGGCCTTGCGCGCGCGATACTTCGGCCACGCCTAGCCACTCGTGCCCGGACAGGGGGCTGCCGGCCGGCAATCCGGCCCGCGTTCCGGACGTGAGCAGGTATTGTGCCGGCCCCTCCCCCGGTACGCGGCGCGCCACCCGGTCCGGGAAAGCCAGGGCGACGACGAATCCGATCGCCTCCGCGGCGCCCACCGCACCGGCCGGCACGAGGCCGGATGACTGCTGGGGCCCGACGGCGGAGGACTCCTGGCGTGCGATCGACTCCATCCGACGGACATCCTCCGCCCAGCGCCGGGATCCGGGATCCCTCCCGGTCCGCAGCGCGGCAACCAGGCGGGTGAGGTCTGCACCCGGGGCGCGCTGGTCCCCGGAGACCAGCGCGACAGCCTCGGCCGCCGCGCGGTGGCCCACCGTCGCTGCGCCGTCCAGCAGGGCGCGGGCAAGCCGGGGGTCTGTCGGGACCCGGGCCAGGAGCTTGCCCAGCTCGGTTGCATGGCCGTCCGGAGCGATGGCGCCGAGTTCCCGCAGCACTTCGACGGCCTCGTCCATGGCGGCCTGGGGCGGCGCGTCCGGCAGGGCCAGTCCCCGGCCGCCGGGGGCTCCCCAACACGCCAGGACCAGGGCGGCACCGGTCAGGTCAGCTGCCGCAATCTCCGGCGTCTGGTGGGCCGGCGCGGCACCAAAGGCTCTCTGGTCATAGCAGCGGATCACCGTCCCCGGGCCCTGGCGTGCGGCACGGCCGGCGCGTTGTTCCGCGGACGCCCGGGAACAGGACACTGTCACGAGGCCGGACATCCCGCGGCCGGCGTCGCGCCGCGGCTCTCGGGACAGCCCGGAGTCAATGACCAGCCGGACGCCCGGGACAGTGAGGGAGGACTCGGCCAGTGCGGTGGAAACGATGATCCGGGCAGCCCCGCCGGGCTCACGCCCGGAGACGGCGCGGTCCTGCTCCGCCGGGCCGGCCTGGCCGTGAAGCTCCAGAACCTCGGCGCGGCTCCGGCCACGCAGCCGCGCGGCAACATACGAGACCTCCCACGCGCCAGGAACGAACACCAGGGCGTCAATGTCCCGTCCGCCAGCCAGCGCGGCTGCGTGCCCCGCCGCTGCCGCGTCGGCCACGTGGTCCAGGAAGGCCCGGGCCACGCCCCGTTCGTCCAGCCGCGGCACCGACGCGGGGGCCCATTCCACGTCCAACGGGAACAGCGCGGACGGGCAGTCGATAACCGGTGCCGGGCCGACGCCGTCGTCGTTTCCGGCCGCCGTTTCACCGATCCCTGCGTCTCCAATCAAGGCGGCAAAGCGGGGCGCGTCGAGGGTCGCCGACATGGCGACGAGGGTGAGGTCACCGCGCAGCTGGCGGACTTCAGTGAGCATGCCGAGGAGGAGGTCGGTCTCCAGTCCGCGTTCGTGGACCTCGTCGAGGATCACGGCGTCGGTGCCCTCAAGCCCCGGCTCCGCGAGGAGGCGACGCAGCAGGATGCCGGGGGTTACGAACTCGATCACGGTTCCAGGACCCGTCTGGCGTTCCCCGCGGACTGTGTAGCCCACACGGTCACCGAGCCGGGTGCCGTCCAGGGCGGCCAGGCGCCGGGCGGCCGCACGGGCAGCGACGCGGCGCGGCTGGGTGACCACGATCCGTGGCCGGCGCCCGCTCCCGTCTCTCCTGTTATTTGCGATGTTAGCCAGCAGCGGCGGCACAAGCGTCGTTTTGCCCGTGCCCGGAGGAGCCTGCACCACCGCGGACGCCCCGGCACCGCCGCCTTGCAGCGCCGCTGCGAGGGCACCCAGCGATTCCGCAAAAGTCAGGCCGGCCCCGATGGCGCCGAGGTCGAAGAGGCCCTTGGGGCAGGCTGGGTCCAGGAGTGCGGTCGCGGAAGTCACGCCTCCATTGTCTCTGCAATCGATCCCCGGGCGTCCCCCGGAGCTAGGCGCTCGCGGTCAGGATCGTCCGTCCGCTGGCGATGGCACGGATTTCGACACGGCGGATGTCGGCCAGCCGGACGAGGGTGGTCGCCGTCGGCGTGGCCACCGTCCCGGGTGTTGCCGTCCAGGTGGCCACCTGTGTATTGACACCGCGTGAATCAACGACCACCAGTGCGTACTCCTCCGGGGTGGGTGGACTGCCGGATCCCTGAGGTGCAGGGACGTCAGCCGGTGTAGGCGTGTACGTGCACTCCCAGTCGATCCGCGTTCCCCACGGCTGTGGGGTGAGGGAGCCCTTGGCGGCCAGTGAGCCGTCGACGACCGGGGTGAAGTTCAGCACCGTTTCGGATACGGCCTGGGTCTGCGCGGGCGGCGGGGCAGGGGCCGTGACCGCAATGGTGACCGCGCCCGACGCGGCCGCCGCGCCCACCACTAGCGCGGCGACGGCAAGGCGCACGCGCCGGCGTCCGCGCTGGACTTTTTTCGCCAGCTCGGGGAGCATCCCCGGCGTCTGCCCGCCGCGCTCGCCCTGCCCGAGGGCGATTGCCTCCTCGGGTGACAGAGTGGCCAGCAGTGACGGCATTCCGGCAAGTTCGGCCACAGCGGCCCGGCATCCAGCGCAACCGGACAGGTGTTCTTCGAACTCATGGCGCTCGGAGGACACCAAAGTTCCCAGCACGTAGGCGGCATCCCAGCTGCGGTACTCATCCATTCCATCTTGGCTCATGGGGTCACGCCTCCTTCCTGCAGAGCCAGTCGCAGCGCCCGCAGCGCGTAATGCAGCCGCGACTTCACAGTTCCCTCGGCCAGTTGAAGGTTTTGCGCGATTTCGGCCGTTGTCTCCCGACGGTAATACGAGTGGATGATGACGGCCCTGTGCTCGGCGGACAGTCCGGCCAGGGCATCCGCTAAAAGCCACCCGTCCAGGATCCTGTCGACCCGGTCCGCTTCTGGAACCTCCGGCAGCTGTTCCGTCCGGGTCTCGTGCCGTCGTCGGGCACTGCGCCGGTCATCGATGACCAGGTTGCGGGCAACCGTGTAGAGCCAGGCCCGCACCCCCGTCTCCGGGCGCTGCAGAACCGCCGGGTGTTGCCAGGCGCGGATCAGCGTTTCCTGAACGACGTCGTCGGCCAGGGTGCTGTCACCGGTCATTCCCATGACGAAGCGCCACAGTGCCGGGCCGTAGGCCTCCTGCAGCGAACGGAGCAGTTCGGCCTCCTGATCGGACATTTCGGCCTCCTTGCATGTAATACGACGCCGGCTGGCTTTCCGTTCACCGGCGCCGGGCATCGCCCGGAAGTCGGGGAGGCATTGAACCCCAGGGCTGCGGGCACCGTTCTAGGGATAGCCCGGCTGAACACGGCCGGCCGTCCCCGAGGAGCCCACCATGAAGTTTTCCCGCCCGGCGTGTGCAGCCGCTGCACTGGGCACGACGCTATTGCTTGGCGCCTGCGCCGCCGGTCACACGGCACTGCCGGCCCCTGTCCCGGCATCGGTCACACCGGCGCACGCGACTGGCGGCCCTTCGCCGTCGGCCAAAGTCCACGCAAGCCGCAGCCCGGCTCCGCCGCGCGCCGTTGCACCGCCAGCCGCCGTTGCACCGCCACACCGGGTTCCTGCAGTCAAGGCACCTGCAGTCAAGGCACCGGCCACTACATATCGAATGGCTCCGCCGCTGGGACCGGCCCCGATGGTCCGCCCGGCCTTCCCCGCCCTGCGTCATGTCGTTCCGCTGGCGGCCCCAGCCCCGCAGCCCATGGCCCCGCGGCTCATGACCCCGGCCCCTCGGCCCATGGTTCCGCACCCCGCCCCGGCACCTCGCGGGAACGATTTTGACGCCGACAACAACGGAGGACCCGACGACGGTGACGGCAATAGGTAGCTCCAACGGGGCGCACCGAGCGGCCAGTCGAAGGTCAGTATTGTTCGTCGGGTTGCTAGGGACGACGGCGGTGCTGGCCGCCAGCGGCTGCGGATCCGGACCCGCGAGCCAGATGCCGGCGGTTCCCCCGTCCGGCGCAACCTCGTTCTCCTGGTTCCACGCCGGCCGGGCCCCGGCAGGCTGGCAGTCCATGGAGCTCCCGGACGCAACAGCGGTGTTGTCCATCCCGCCCGATGCAACTCCCACGCCGGGTGACCCCGGCACCGTGTCTGCAACCGTCACGGCCCTGAACGGTGATCTCAGGATCTATCTCAACGCCACGCCGCAACAAGGCGAAGAGTCGCAGTCCAATTGGCCCGAGTTTCGGCTGGCCCACCTCACGGGTGAAAACGGCGCACCGGCGAGACGTCTGGCGGACCGTGCCGGAATGCCGTTCCGGGGAGGCCCCGGCTCATGCGTGGAGGACACATATGTATCCCGCATCGGCGGGCACAAATACCGGGAGATCGCCTGTCTCGTTGCAGGAAAGCGCGGTAGCAGTGTCTTGGTAGCCGCCGCACCCGCCGACTCCTGGGACCGCTACAGCCCCGTGCTTGAGCAAGCCGTGGACGCCTATGCATCCGAATAGGCGCAGGCCTCCCCCCGACCGCCGCAGGGCGGCCCAGGCCGGCTGGATGAGGCCGGTTGGCTTACGCACAGCGGAGGCGGGAGACTGGATCAACTCGATCACGAAAGTGGGAACCACATGATCAACCTCAAGCAGGACGCCGACGGCTTCATCCGCATGAACCGGCATTTCCCGGAAAAGTCGCTCATCAGCATCACGTTCACGGATGGCTCAGAGCAGGTCTACTCCGGGCACCGGCTCAACGGCATCTATGACCAGGCCGTAGCGGAGTACCGGGCCCACAACCACCTGGACGCCAAAGGGTTCTCGCGGGCCCCCAAGAAGACAGTCCAGCCCGCGAACAAGATCGAGTTCGTTCCGGTGCACGCTGGAATGGACGCTTAGCAGCGGCACCTGAGATCCAAATGTCCGCCTGAGGCGGTCAGCCCCGGTCGGCCGGCGTCGGCTGCCGCGTCGCCGGCCGGATCAGCCGACGCCGATCACGCCAGACCCGTGCGCCGGCCGGCGGAGGGCCCTTGCCCGGATGCGGAGATCGTTGTCGTGCACCCGCCGGTCGACGCCAGGCACCGGTGTGGCGGCGGCCCTGGGCCGCGGTGCCGCCGGAATTGCCGGCGACTCTGCCGGGCACAGGTCGCTGATCAGCCCCATGCCGGCGTACTCCCGCACCGCTGTGATGCCGGCAACCGCTGCAGATTTGTCTACAAAGCTCTTTGACACGGCCAGTACTGCCCCATCCGGGGCCCTGAGCCGGAACCTGAAGCAGGCATCGGCATCTACAAAGAGTTCAAAGGTGCCGGCCATGATAATCCTCCCGATTTGCGGGCTTCCCTTCCGGGCATCGTTGCCACGGGTGGAAGGGAGCGCTTCGCTGCTACCCACTGGTTTGTCCTTGTGGCTGAACAGATGACGTCAGCCCGTCTAATTAGTCTCGCTGCGGCCTTGAAACGCCCACAAGGGCAGGCACGTAAAACCTAGGTAAATAGAAACCAACAGCCCGCGTGGGAGGCCGCAGCGAGACAGGAACTATGCGCCTTCTGGTGCCCCTATAGGGGCGGCCAATGGTCGCGGCAGTAGGCAACGCTGCTGGCGCAGGGGGACGGCGGCGGGATAACCCGGTCCCATGAAGGGGCGACGCCGTCGCCCCCATTGGACGGCTCCGCCGCCGCCGTGCGGCCTGCGTCGCCGGAAAGCCAGGTCATGACTGAATCGTTGGACAACGTACCCCCCATTGTTTTTGGCTGGAGGCGCACCGGCTCGCATTACGGACCGCCATGCGCCTCACGCCACACTAGCCGGGAGCACGGACCCCACAACAGGGACTTTGGACCGTATCGGCGAGCGCCGCTGGCGCCTAGGTGTACCGTCTACAAACCATCTCCAAGCATCCATTTGGCGCCCAACAGCCCGCGGGAAATGACAGCTCCCCGCCCCCACCGCCGAACTGCCGGAACAGGACCGCAAGCCCTACCCCGGTGCGTGAGGTCACCCGGGGTGGATGAGGCGCCGTACCTCACCGGGGGCACAGAATGAAGCTGCGACGGTCCGTCGGATCGCCTTTTACCCAATGAGAAACGGAGGTCATCAGCATGGCTGAGACACTCGATGAACTAGGGCCGGTGGACTGGCTCGTCGTGGAGTTCCCCGGGCCCGACTTCGGCAAGGGCCAGGTCGCCCCGTTCCTGGAGGACCTGGTCAAACGTGACCTCGTCAGGGTGCTCGACATGGTGTTCCTGAGGAAGACCGAGGACGGCACGCTCGAGACGGCGGAGATCTCCGACCTCGACCCGAGCGAGCTCGGCGAGGTGCGCACGGCCGAGGCCGACTTGGCCATGGTGCTCTCTGAGCAGGACGTCATTGACCTAGCCGAGACGATCCAGCCCGGCCACTCCGCCGCGGTGCTCGTCTGGGAGAATCTGTGGGCGGCCCCGTTCGGCACGGCAGTCCGCAAGGCCGGCGGCCAGCTTGTGGCCAGCGGCCGGATCCCGACCCAGGCCGTCATCGCCGCCTTCCAGGCCGACGCAGAAGCCGAAGCCAAGTCCCCCGAAGAAATCTAGGAAGGAGCCTGACATGCCACTCGCAGCACGACGTAGGCGCAGGACCGCCGCAGCTGTCGGCGGGGCCGTTGTCGTCGCCCATGGGATCAACCGTCGCGACGACCGGCGGGACGACCGCCGGGACGACCGCGGCGACCGCAGGGACGACCGCGGAGACCGCCGCGACTGACACCCGCGACTGACACCTCAGTGCCGGCTCCCGGCACCCGCAGGTGCGCATGACCCGTCTGGGGTCATGCGCACCCCATACGACGCCCACTCCCCGTTCGACTACCCGACGGCCACGCGCGTCCTTAACTAGTCCCTTGACATGCCCGGTGGCGGAGTCTACGACTGGCCTTGTCGAGTCCCATCCACCAGCCTAGGAGTAGCCATGGAGACCACGCCCTACGGAATCGTGCACTTTTTCCCGGGAGGCACCAAGGAACAGTACGAGGCGTCGCTTGCAGCCGTCCATCCAGGCGAGGGGCGCCTGCCTGAGGGCCAGATCTTTCACGCCGGAGGGTCGTCCGAGGGCGGTTGGACCATCATGGCCGTCCATGACTCGAAGGAGAGTTGGGAGAGATTCCGGGACACGATCCTCATGCCCCGGATGCAGCAGGGAATTGAAGGCGGCTTCACCGCTCTGCCCGAAGAGACGGTCATCGACCTCTACAAGGTCCTGCCCTAACGCCAGGTAATTCACACCTATAAATTCACACCGTGGGGCTCGTACCAGTCGAGGACACGCAGCGCCCGGAGGGTGTTCCACCGGCTCGGCCGGCCATCGCCATCCTCAAGCGCGAAATGGACTTTCCCGGGATGGGTGTTTTCGAGCAGCCAAGTCCCGTCGGGCTGCCGCCTTGTCCGGAGCACCTCCACGGCTTCGGCCACGCGCGGGTCCGGCGGATTCCTGGCCGAACGGAAGTACTCCAAGGCACGGAGCACGTCATAGTGCCAGCGAGTCGGAAAAGAGAACGTCAGCCAGGCCGGGTCGATGACCTCGCCCGTGCTCTTGCGTCGGAACAGCCCTCGCTCCAGCAGATACTCTTCGCCCCGACGCCGTGCGTCCGCGGACTGCGCCGAGCCGCCAGTGGCCTGCTCATGGGCCAGCAGGCCCTCGAGCACGTTTACTGTCGTGGCGGCAGAAGACACCACGGCGCCGGACGCCGCCCAGCAATTCCAGCCGCCGTCGTCCAGCTGCTCGCTGATAAGCCGGGCGACGACGCCGTCGACGTCCTGATCAAAATACGCGCCGAGCGCCACAGTCATGCCGTTGATGCACGGCTCCACCTCGCCGTCGAAATACGGCTGACCGCCCTCCTCCCAGCGGCAGTTGTCCCGAACCAGCGCTACTGTCCGGCGCATCGGCTCACTGCGCGGGTCGATCCCGAAGTCACGCAGCAGGAGCAAGCTGTACGTCGTCGCGGTCCACGGCTGGGGTCCGCTGTCCCAACCGTCGTCACTGTCGGCATCATCCGCACCGTCGACGTCGGAACTGGCGCTTTCGGAACTGGCGCCGTTCGCGGGGAAGTAGGCGCCCTGCGCCCACTGGCCGTCGTCGTCCCTCAGTGAGAGCAAGCGGGCGCCCCACCCCTCGGTCGCGACCCGTGCGCGCTCTGCGGCAACCACATCGGGCGCGGCGCCGGCGAGATCCCGCAGCACCTGCCATCGGAGGGAAGGATCAGAATCCAGCAGCCAGTCCAGGACAGTCATGCGCCGATGATAGCGCTCCCCGCCTTCGCTGGCATTGGGGGTCGCCACCGCCGAGCAGGCAGTAGGCATCGCCGCTGGACGGGCGCAGCCTGTCAGCCGGAGACTCAGGAGGGTATCGGACGCACCACCAGGACTGGGCACGGCGAGTGGCCGGCCACCTGGGAAGAAACCGATCCGATGTGCAGGCCCGCGAAGCCGCCGTGGCCGCGGGAGCCGACCACCACCAGGTTGGCCTCCCGTGCGGCGTCAAGAATTGCCGACGCCGCCGAGTCGTTGTGGACGGTCCGCGTCACCACGTTCAGGCCCTCCGCGGATCGCGCAGCCTCCGCGCCGAGGGCCTCCGCTTGCTGCTCCGGAGACGCTTCTGCCACGACTTCCCCTGCGGCGGTTTCCAGCATCGCGGGGTACCACGACATCGGCGCCTTGCTCCAAACAGTCACTATCCGCAGCTCGGCATCGCGGTACCGCGCCTCGTCCACGGCCCATTCGAGGGCACCGCGCGATTGCTTGGAGCCGTCAAACCCGACCACAATCACAAAAGGATCCGAATTTGTCATGATTCCAGACTTTCACCGCCGTCGTGTGGCGCCTAGGGGCCTCAGACCCCTCTCGTCCATGACGGCGGAAGCCGCCGCACCCATGTGGCGCCTGCCGGTCCGGTTCACCACCGGGAACAACGGCCTACCACCGGCACGATCGCCCCTAACACTTCAGTTGGCTCCTGAGGTCGCTGGCCGCGGCCTGAAGCTTCACCGTATCGTCCCGCAACGAGTTCGCGGCCTGCTTTAGCGTCGCGTCATTGGGAACGTCCTTGACAGCCGATTCAAGGTTCTGCTGCGCCGTCTTCACCGCATCCGCCCGGTCCTTGGCCACATCCTGGGACTGTTTGATCATTTCGTCGTAGGTCTTCGTCACCTGGTCCCGGGCCGTCTGGACCTGCTCCACCGTGGC
Organism: Arthrobacter sp. ov407; assembly: GCF_900102895.1. GTDB lineage: Bacteria > Actinomycetota > Actinomycetes > Actinomycetales > Micrococcaceae > Arthrobacter. Next base: position 130,358 of record NZ_FNGD01000003.1, on the reverse strand, counting down.
GCTCGGCGTCAGAGTGTCCTTGAAATTGGTCAGGGCAGCAGCATAGGCGTCCGCAGCAGCGCAAGCCTGCGACACATTTTCCTGCGGGGTTGGCGCGCAACTGGTCAGCAACGCAACGGCCGCCCCGAGCGCGAGCGGCCCGGCAAATGCGCGATGTGCTCTCATCACTGGAGAATCCTTCCTAAAGGGCCGCTCCCGCAGCCCGGCAATTACAGACAGTTACGACCGGTGTCAATCCCCCTCAGTTAGCCCTGGCCTCACCCGGTCCGGGTGAACTTGCCGGCCCGGACCCTCCCGGCCGCAGGTTCAAACGATGCCGCGCTGGGCGGCCGTTTTTAGGGCATCGCGCCGGCTTCCGGCCCCGAGTTTCCGGTAGATGGACCGTTCGTGTGTCTTGACCGTGTTGACCGAAATGTACAGCGCGTCGGCAATTTCAGCCGCGGTCATGATGGACCGCATGTAGGCCAGGACTTCGCGTTCGCGCTCGGTAAGGCTCCAGTGGGACTGTGTCCGAAGCCGGCCGTCACCCTGGCTATCACGTGCCATGAGGGCCGCAATGAAGGATTCGTGGGCGGTGCCCCAGACAGCGTGCTGCACGAGCAATTCTGCGAGTTCCTCTCTCCGCTCGGCAAAGGGGCGGAGGACGGATCCTAGCTCGGCCCGGTGAATCGCATGTTCAATCCGTTCATGCGCCGTGGCAGTATCCCCGGTTTCGTGCGCCACAAGCGCCTCGGTCAGACTCGCGCAGGTGTCGACATACGAGTTGCCGCGGCGATGAGCCAGTGACTCGGTGCAGCGTTGGGCCGCAACGATGTCCCCTCCGCGACGCAGCAGCTCCGCCAGCAGCGTATCCACCAGCGCCCCGTGCCCGCCTGCGCCCAGCGGTTGCGCGATCGCCAACGCACCGTCCAAGTCGCCCTGGGCTTCAGCAAGCTTCGCCAAGGCAATCGTATGCAAGGCGTTCCACGACACGCTGTACAGCCCACGTACGTGGAAGGACTCCAGCGCCGAACTGGATTCGGCTATCCGGGCCGGATCGCCAGTGGCGCAATCAGTCAGGACCCGATAAATGGCACTCAGCGGTCCGGACGGGAATAGGTCACTACCCAGTCGCTGGGCCCTCGCCAGATACGTGTGCGCAGCCGTCAGGTTGTCATTCCAATAGCACGCAATTCCGCGTGCCAGCCAGGCCGGAGCCATCCGTTCCTGCGAACTCCAGCCGAGCGCGTCCCCTCGCTCCAACGCCCGCGAGGCATCCTCTGAAGCGTGCACCAGGTCACCGGCTCCTGCAAACGCCAACGCGAGATCCGCTTGGGCATAGATCTCCCTCGCTTCCAACTGCTTCGGGATGCCAGTCCCGCCGGCCGCTTGGAGCAGGGCAGCTGCGTGTTCGCCGGTGCGGTGCAGCCGAAACTCAGCCTGGGCAAGTAAGAAGAGTCCTGTCGAACAGGCGGCTGCGTGTCCGTGTTCAGCCATGTCCCTGCCCAGCCGGCCGTCTTCGGCCGGGGCGGCGTGGAGGTCCGTGCGGCCGACGGCAGGCATCGGTTCGAAATGGGCCCGGCAAACCTCAAGCTTCCTGCGGCGAAGCGCATCCAGGACGAAGGTCCGCGACAGCGCCCTCTCGGTGAGCTCGGACGCTGCGGTGCTGTCGCCGGCAAGGGCACGGCAGACGGATCTGATCATCAATATCTCCGGGTCCTCGTTCCACGGCGTGGGCAGATCCCGGCACAGCCGTTCGAGGGTCTGGGCGTCGTTTCCGAGCACGAAGTCGAGCCAGTGCGCTCCGAGCGACATGACGGCCTGGCGCGGAGCGCGCCCTTGAAGCGCCTGGGCCGCGCACTCGACGACGTCGGCGTCCTGGTAGTACCGCGCCGCCACGCGGTGAAGACGCTCGGCCAGGAGGGGGTCACGCCTCTCCAGGATTCGCCGGCATTGCGCCGCGAAGAGGGAATGCCAGCGGTACATCGATTCACCGCCGCGGTAATCCTGCTCTTCGATGAAGAGGCCGTTGCGAAGGCATTCCTCGAGCAGCACGCCGCCGTGGGGCCGGCCATAGAGCTCGACGGCGAGGCGGCGGCCCAGCCAGTCGCAGGTAGTGGCTCGCAAGATGAACTCCGCCAGCGACGGTTCGAGCTGGTCGAGAATCTCTTCCGCGACGTAATCGGCGAGCGGTACGTGCTTAGCCGTAGCGCTCGGCGTCGTGACCGGCACGTTGCCGGACTGCGCCAGCGAGACGATGCTCGCGTGCACGGCGACCGGCCAGCCGGCAGTCATCTTCCAGAGGGACCCGGCGTCGAAGGCCTCGTCTTGTCCGAGCGAGCAGGCAAACTGCGCGACTTCCTCCCGGGTGAAGGCAAGCTCGGGTGCGCGCAGTTCACCGAGGCCCTCGCCGTAGCGGAACCTTTCCAGCTGGATGGACGTATGGCCCCGTCCGGAGAGGACCAGCCGCAATGATGGGGGCGCCGATGCGGCGAGCACCCCCACGATTCCGTTCGCCAGCCCCGGCCCGGCCAAATGGACATCGTCAATGACTAGAACGATCGGCTCGGTGAGCTCCTCTAGGGCCCGGAGCAAAAGGTCGTAGGAGGCGGCCCGGTCATGGGCAAGGCCCTGGTCAAGAGCCAGGAGTGCATCGCTGCCCGGCAGGGGCAACGTGCTGGCCGCACGCTGAATTGCCCCGACAACCCCGTGAAACAGCCGTGCGGGTTCGGTATCGAACCGATCGAGCGACAGCCAGGCGCACGGCAGATCGCTTTTGCGAACCCAGTCGCCCAAGAACGTCGACTTGCCGTAGCCGGCCGGCGCTGCGACGAGCGTCAGGCGGTGCGAATCGGCGGACGCGGACAATGCGTTTTCCAGACGCGGACGCTCCAACGCTCCAAGGCCACGCAAGGGTGGCCGGATCTTGAACTGAGGACCAGGCAGCCATCCGACATTTCGCATTTCTCCCACGTAGCACATGCTAGGCCGACGCAAAAGGGCCCTAACAGGGCGCAAAGACCCCTTGTGCGTCTCCGCGTGGTGGGGCCAAATGGCAGTCGGCGCTACACATTTGCGGCGCGCGGCGCCAATTGCGGGGCCGGGGTACCATCAGTCATGGCGACGAAGCACGGAAGCCAGCCGGACCCGATTTTCCTCCATGACCTCGACAAAGCGGGCCGGAGGCACGTCCTTATTTGGGCGGGAGTACGTCTGGCTGCGTTTACGGTGCTAATCCTTTCCCTCTACTTCGTTATTCCAGTAGGGGGATTCAACGAGGCCAATCCGGCGGCCGCCTGGATCCGCCTGGCGGTTATCGTCATAGTCTTTCTCGCCGCCCTGTCCCTTCAATTGCGGATGATACTCGCAGCGCATATCCCCCAGGTTCGGGCGGCCGTGACAGTGGTCGAGGCCGTTCTCATGTTTCTGTGTCTTTTCTCGCTGCTTTACATGTCACTGTCTTTAACAGACCAGTCGTCGTTTAGCCACCCTCTCACTAAAACAGACGCCCTCTACTTCACAACCTCCACTTTTGCCACCGTCGGGTTCGGCGACATTACTCCGATGAGTCAGTTGGCGCGGTCTGTCGTTTCGGTCCAAATGATTGCTGATTTGGGGGCTCTCCTATTAGTCGCCAAAGTGGCCTTTTTCGCGGCGGGCCGGCGTCTGGGCTTGTGAGCCCAATTTGGCTTCGCCATCACCCGAAACGGATGATGCAGGGCCAGTTGGGCACGAAAACTCTTGGCCGGACAGTGATGCAGTGTGCCGATCGACACGGCGTGTCATGAACCGCTGCACCGCCACGGACGCTGTAACCCTTTCCCCACAGGGGTAGATCACCCTGTGTGGGTGGGGTTGGGCGAGCGCCCCGAGTGCACAATGAAAACTGTCATGAGTGCCCAACCTCGGTACATCGGGCCGGTTCGACGAATTGCTACCTAGGCGGAACGCCATGTCTATCCAGGATCAGTCCCCGAGCTCCGGCGGCCCGGAACAGGAAGAAATACTGCGCCTACGGGCGGAAGTTGCCCGGCTGCAAAGCGAACGGGACGACGCCAGGCGGGCCCCACCGAGGCCCTCCGGACCCCGCCACCCGGGGCTGGCTCGCCGAATAGTGGCCATCGTGCTGGTGGTCCTGACGGCCGTGCTGGCCTTCGCGGCTGTGCCTGCCATGTATTTGCGCAGTGAAGTCCTCGACACCGATCACTACGTGGCAACTGTGGCGCCCTTGGCGTCGGACCCTGCGATCCAGGCCGAGATCGCGGACAAGGTCACACAACAGATCACCGACTCCGTGGACTTCGAGACCATCACCCGGGATGCGCTCAACGAACTCAGCAAAACGGCGCCTCGCGTGGCCGCGGTGATCACCGGGCTAGCACCGGTGATTGCGGAGCAGACCAAGAACCTCATTCATTCCACCGTATCCAAATTCGTAGCCACACCCCAGTTCCAGGATCTTTGGATCCAGGTGAACCGGGTGGCACACCAAGGCCTGGTGAACCTCGCAACCGGTAACACGGGCGGCGCCGTAAGTATCGACCAAAGCGGCACGGTGACAATCTCGACCAAGGAGATCGTTGCCCGGGTCAAGACCGCCCTCGTCGACCAGGGGGTCGGCATCGCCGCCAGGATCCCGGACATTGACAGGCAGATCCCACTGTTCCAGTCGCCCGAACTGGTCCGGGCATCGAACGCCATCAGAACGCTGGATGCGACCGCCCCAATATTGGCGTGGTTGACGGTGATTACCGCCGTAGGCGCAATCGCGGTGGCCCCACGTGGCCGGAAACGGAGCACCACCAGCGGTGTCGGCTTGGCCGTGGCCGTAGCCATGGCGTTGCTGGCGCTGGCACTTGTGATCGGGCGCGCTGTCCTCCTGAACTCGATTCCGCCGGGTTCTGTCACCCCGGCGGCGGCTCAAAGCCTGGTCGAGACACTCCTGGTGCCGCTGCGCACTACCCTGCGCCTCGTCTTCGTGGTGGGACTCATCATTGCTCTGGCCGCATTCCTGGGCGGCCACTCGCGTCCGGCGGAATTTGTCCGCCACGGCCTGGCGAGTGCGGGAGACTACATCACTGGGAAGGTCGGAGCAGGCCAAGCCAAACCTTGGCAACTCTGGTTGGCCCGCTACCGGCGGATACTGGAAGCCGCCGTCGTCGGAATCGCTGTGCTGGTGTTGATCTTTTGGCAGGACCCGACGGCGGCCGTCGCCATCTGGACAGCGGTCCTTGCCGTGCTGGCGATTCTCCTGGTCGAACTGCTGTGCCGCCCAGCCATTGCCCACGGCCCGGGCGATGAGCCGTTCGTCGAGCCCGTCACCGAATCCGTCACAGCGCCCCCCACCAGGCCCGCCCCCATTTCTCCCCCGGCGTCCAACACGGCGGGTGCTCCCCCGAACGAGTCGAATCCCACCCTTCCTCTCCCCTGAGGGAGCCACGGCATGGTCAGAAGGCGGCAGTCAAAAGGCGCCCGGACACGTCGGTCCGGACTCTGTTGGACTCCGTAGCAGGCGTCAGGGCCCAGTAGCCGGCGCTAGGGCGCTGTCGGCGAGAACGGGAACAGGTCTTCCCCGCTGCCGTGCACCACCACGCAGGTAGCCTCGGGTACTTCCCGCCACGCCCCGCGGAGATCCCCCAGCGGTTCGGAGACGACCAGGCGCGCATTGTCCGCTAGGTCATGAAGCAACGGGTTCTCCGGGTACTGGGCGCGAAGGGTCGCGATGTCGGTGCTGTGGAACAGCGACCGGGACTGCCGCTCACTCGAGTAGCGGAACGCCCACGTGGTGTCGCCGTCGGTAGTGGCGACGGTCATCTGGAGCGGCTGCTCGATGCCGTGGCGCCGGCCGACGTCTTCAATCAGTCCAACCGCGGCAGCTACGGCCGCTCGCGGGTCCTGCTCCAGTCCGAAGGTCAGCGCGAGGAAAAAGAAGAGCTCTGAGTCCGTGGCTCCCTCGATCAGCGGAAAGAGCGTTGGGTCAACGGCCATGACCAAGTCGCGCTTGACGGTCGGAAAATCCCTGATGAGCCCGTTGTGCATCCACAGCCAGCGGCCGTGGCGGAATGGATGGCAGTTTGTCTGTTGGACTGCCGAGCCGGTCGAGGCACGGATGTGCGCGAAGACGCGGCCGGCCGATGCTTGGGCGGACAACTCCCGGAGGTTGCGGTCATTCCAGGCCGGCTCCGTGCTGTGGAACAGCCCGGGATACGGCGCGGATCCGTACCAGCCCACACCGAAGCCGTCCCCGTTGGTGGTTTCAACGCCCATTTTGGCGTGTTTGCTCTGCATCACGAGCGAGTTGGTGGGTTTGTACAACAGCTCCTCAATTAGCACCGGCGAACCCGAATACGCTAGCCAACGGCACATGGCGTCCTCCTCCATTTTGAACAGAAGTCCATCACGCGTACCGGGCGAGCACATCATCACCCGGGGGTGATTCGGCCAGCCATGGGCTTGGCCCCGGGCACCTCCCCAGGATCACCCCCGGCGGGTGAGGCGCCCGCGCGGCGCGAAGCCAACACTGGTGGTACCTGCCAGTGATTGGGCTGCCAGGCGCAAGCCTGTGAAAGAGCGCAAGCCCACGAATAGCGGAGAGAGGGGCCTCAAATGTCGAGACCACAACCAGTCCTCGCGCGAATGATCGCGCTCGGGGCAGCAATCGGGCTTCTCGCCGGCTGCAGCACCACAAGCCCGAGCACCAGCCCCGGCACCAGCCAGACGCAAAGCGTTTCACCGGTTTGCGCTGCCTCCGATGCGTTCTCCGCATCGTTGACGAATTTCAAGGACACGCTCAAGCCAGGTGCCACGGTGGAGCAGATCCAGGCGGCCCGGGATCAGGTCAAGAAAGCCTATGACGATCTCCTTAATGCAGCCAGTGACGCGGCCAAAGAACGGGTGGATGCCGTCAAGTCTGCCCAACAGAAGTTTACTTCCGCAGTCAACGCCGTTCCCGACACCGCGACACTGACCCAGGCCTTCAACTCCCTGCGGGACGAAGCCGCAAACGTGCAGGCCGCCGTCAGCGACCTCTCGAATGATGTCAAGTGCTAGGTCGGCCGCCCGGAACCTGGACATGTGAAATCATCCCGCCCAGAGCCCCGTCCACAAACAACGTTGGCCAAATGAAAGTAGGGAAGCCAAATGAGTTTCTTTGAGAACTTTTGGGATTTTATCTGGTGGCTGTTTATCTTCTATGCGTTCTTCGCCTTCCTTTGGGCGTTGTTCATGGTGATCGGCGACCTCTTTCGCGACCACGAACTCAGCGGCTGGTGGAAGGCCGTCTGGATCCTCTTCCTGGTCTTTGTACCCCTCCTGTCCGTGCTGGCGTACATGATTGCGCGCGGCAAGGGGATGGCGGAGCGGTCAATGGAGCGGGCCCGCCAAAGCCAGGCTGAAACAGATGCCTACATTCGCCAGGTGGCCACAGCGAGCCCGACTGAGGAGATCGCCAAGGCCAAGGCGCTCATGGACGCTGGAACCATCACTCCCGAGGAGTACAACCGGATCAAGAGCAAAGTAGTCGTCTGACTCAGATCGGGGATCCCTAATAGCCGGGGAGCAAGCCACAATGAACTCACTACTCAGCACCTCTCCCCGCCTCTAAGGTGGAACCAGGCTGAACCAAGGAGGGCTCAATGGAGCCGGTTTCATCGGAATCCGATCCACGTACGGCCCTCCCCCGCAGCGTAACCATCCTGCTCGCCCTAGCTGGCGCGACCGTCGTGACTTTCGGCCTTGGTGCGATACGGGGAATTGTCACCCCGGTGTTCTTTGCGTTCGTGCTCACGCTGTGTGTCCATCCCATCCGCCGCTGGATGCAGGCTCGAGGAATTTCCCGGGGACTTGCCACTGGGACTACAATCGCGGCCGTCTTCGGATTGCTGACCGCCTTTGCTGTAGTCCTCATTGCCTCGCTCGCCCAGTTCTCCGCGCTGCTGCCGCAATACGCCCCCCAAATGGCGCAGCTCGGCGCCACGATTGCCAGTGCGCTGGAATCTTTGGGCTTTGGCCCTGAGCAAGCCCAGGAAGTCCTGAACGGGATTACTCCGGGAGGTATCCTGGGGTTCCTCGGCGGCCTACTGGGGAGCATCGCGAGCCTGGTGGCCAGCCTCGTGATCATTTTGACAATGCTCATCCTCATGGCGATGGACGGCTCGCGCGTACCGGTGATCATGACCCATCTGAACTACCACCGGCCGGCACTGGTCACCGCGCTTGACGGCTACGGAACCGGCGTGCGCCGCTATATGGTCGCCACCACGGTCCTGGGGCTCGCCCAAGGCTTGTTCAACTGGCTGTTCCTGGTCATCCTGCAAGTCCCCGGGGCACTGCTCTGGGGATTGCTGTCCTTCATCTGCAGCTTCATCCCCAACATTGGCTACTTCATCGCGATCATCCCGCCGCTCTTCTTTGGATTCCTCACCGGTGGCTGGCCGACCGTCGTGGCCATCATCGTCATCTATGGCGGGATCAACAGCGTCATCCAGTCCATCATTCAACCGAAGTACGTGGGCAACGCCGTGTCGCTCAGCGAGACTCTGACCTTTATCTCCGTCCTCTTCTGGGCCGTGGTCCTGGGTCCTACCGGTGCCATCCTCGCCGTCCCCCTGACGCTCTTCGTTCGCGCCATCCTGCTCGATTCCGATCCTAGGATCGCATGGTGGCGGCCAATGACCGGCGACCAGAAGGATGTGGCACAGCTCCTCAAGCAAGAGGACGAGGCAATCCGCGCCCGCCGCGGACGGTCGCGACCAGGCCGTCCGGACACCGGCAGCGCACCGAAGGCATGACGTGCCGCCAGGGTGCTGCCCGAGGCAGGTGAGAGTCGGATGATGAGCACCATCACCAGCCTGGTGCTCTTCGCCCTCGCCGGGGCGATGAGCACCGTGCCTGTCAGTGTGACGATCATGATTCTGCTCTCCCCAAATCCACGCCGCGGCGCCCTTCCCTTCCTGATCGGCAGCCTTGCGGGTTCGGTTGTGGTCGTGGGCCTGGCGGCGGTCGGCCTGCAATTCTTGCCCGTCAGGCCGCGCCTGCGCAAGGACGAATTAGTGGCCCAGTTTGCTATTGTGATCGGTGCACTTCTGATTGCGTACTCCGTGTACCTCCTCCTGAGCAAAAGCCGCCGGGAGAACGCCATGCTTGGCAAAATGAAGTCACGGTTCCACTCCGCCCCGCCCTGGGAATTCGTCGTCCTGGGTCTGGGCTTGAACCTTCGTCCCAAGGCAATCCTGCTGGCCGTCACGGCAGGTGCCGTGATCAGTGTCCAGGAACTGCCGCCGCTGGAAGGGAGCCTGCTGGTCCTCGCCTACGCCGCCGTGGCCCAGTCCGCCGTCGTCGTTCCGGTCGCCATGTGGCTGCACTCTCCGGAGCGCGCCCAAGGAACCTTGACCACCCTCTACAACTGGCTGCAGCGCCACGGACGCAGGATAGCGGCGATCGTCACCCTGGTGATCGGGCTCTTCCTCGTCGGCTACAGCCTCCTGCAACTCTGACCGGAGATGCCGCGCAGATCGGGCCCAAGCCGCGGCCGCCGGGAGGCTCAGCCCAGGACTGTCCCCTCACCGGCGCCCGCGGGCTTGGGATCGGGAAGCCGCATCATGCGGAAGGAGATGAGGAGGCCAGCGGCACTGGCGAGTATCGGAATGAGCAGGCCAATCTGGAGGGAAATGGGCCGGGCTTCCGTGTTGATGCGGATGATTTCGGCCTGGATCGCCGGCGGCTGCCCGGCGAGGAGTTCAGCAAGCTGGGTGTTGCTCATTATCTGCGCGTCTTCTTCGAGGACCTGCGCGACCTGCTGCTGCTCGGCGGGCGGGAGAACTGTGCTGGATGTCGCCAGGCTGGTGAAGATGATCGAGAGGGATGCCAGCATGATGGCTCCGGCAAAGGCGAGCCCGAAAGAGAGTCCGAACGAGCCCGCGGCCGAGTTCACGCCGGCGGCCTCACTGACGCGTTCGTCCGAGATTGGAGACAACGTGTAGTTGTTCAGCTGCGATACCAACAGCCCGAGACCGCAGCCGGCAATAACCAGCGGGATCAGGAGCCACCAGCCGGAGTCCGCGCGGGGCACGACGGGGAGGACGGCGATCAGTCCCACCATCAGAAGGATGAAGCCCCACCGGATGATGCTGGCCGGGCGTCGTGCTCCCGCCCTCCGGCCGGCGAGCAGGGCGATGCCGAACATGCTGAGTGAGAGCGGCGAAATGGACAATCCTGCCTGCAGGGCGTTGTATTCGAGCACCATCTGAAGGTAGATCGGCAGCACGATCATGGTGCCGCCGAGGGCAATCTGCTGGAGCATTTGCTGCGTGGCGCCCAGCCGGAAGGCATGTAGTCGGAGAAGCCCCGGATCCAGGAGCGTCGGCTTGTTAAGACGCTCGCGCCGCACGAGCCAATAGAACAGGCTGACAAGGCCGGCGGCACCGATGATGATGAGGGCGCCAACAGCTTCGCCGCCCTCCTGCCAGACCAGGATGCCGAGGACGACGCCGCCCATGCCCACGACGGAGAGGACCGATCCGACGACGTCGAACTCCCGTGGCCCCGTGTACGGCACGTCCTTAACGAGCTTGATTCCGGACAGGATGACCGCGATGATGACGGCTTCCAGCAGGAACGCGACGCGCCAGGACAGGAACGTGGTGATAAAGCCGCCGAGCAGGGGTCCGACGGCGGCGGCGATCGCTGCGGATGCCCCGACGAGGGCATAGACCCGCTTCCGGGCTTCTCCGTCGAAGTTGCCGTGGATCAGGGACTGCATGGCCGGAAGGAGGAGCGAGGCGCCCAGACCGCCAATCAATGCCCAGAAAATGAGGATCGGCACAATGCTCTGGGCCAGCGTCATGGCTATGGCGCCGACGGCATAACCGCAGAGGCCCAGGATATAGGCGCGTTTGCGACCGATCAGGTCGCCCACTTTGCCGCCGATCAGGATGAATGCGGCGGACACCAGCGCTTCGATCGCGATTGTCGCCTGAAGATCGCTGACGGTGCTGTTGATGTCCTTGACCACGGCCGAGATGGAGACGTTCATGATCGACGTGTCGACAACCAGCACGAACATCGCCATCGCCAGCAGCAACGCGAGTTTCTGGTTGAACTGCGCCGGTTCGTTCCCGACGTCGTTAGTCCCGGCGCCGTTGGAAGAGTTCATGGTTGGCCATCCCCGCGGCTCGCCGCGTCCCGGGTCGTTTCACAGCAGGACATGCCGCCTCCTCTGGCGTAGGACCGGGCAGGCGCACGCGTAGAAGCTGGCGCTGCCGGACCGCATCCCGCCAGTGCCCACGCCGGTGGGATGCTGATGCCACGCTAGCTGGCCGCCGTCCAGTCCGAATCATGCCCGGCGGGTGAGGTTTCGGCCCGCACGGTCCGGATTGGCCAGAGAGGAATGCGGGCCACACGCCAAGATGGCCTAACCTAGGAGACTGCCCTGGCTCAATTGCGGGGGCATTCTTTTGACGTCCCACCAAAGAGCCCGGCTCCCGGAGGCAATGCAAAATGGTCGAACAGCTAACGGCCTTTGTGCTGACCTGCCTCGTCGTGGTCCTGGTGCCCGGCCCCGACTTTGCGCTCGTCATCAGGAATGCAGCCCGCGGCCCGAAAGCGGCGGCAACAGCCGTGGCCGGAATCATGGTGGGCAACTCGATTCTTGCCGCGCTGGCCGTGCTCGGTGTCACGGCGCTGTTGGGGGCATCGGAGGCTGTCGGGACCGGAATCCGGATCGCCGGGGCCGCGTACCTGCTTTACCTTGGGGCCCGGGCGCTCGCAGAGGCATTCGCCAGAACTCCCCTGAAAAACAGCCTGCCCGCGGCACCCGTCTCCGGACGCCAGCGCGGTGGGAGTTCGCCTTTCGTGCAAGGAATGGTGAGCAACCTGCTCAACCCGAAAGTCGCCGTCTTCTACTTGTCACTGTTCCCGCAATTCAATCTCGCCCCGTTGCCGCCCCTCGCTCAGCACGCCTTGATGGCCGGCATTTTTCTAGTGATCGCGTTGGCCTGGTACGTGCTGGTGCTCAGCGCGCTCAAGAACGTCACCGGCTTCCTCGCACGGCCCCGAACCAGCCGGATCGTCGTCGGGAGTTCGGGCGCGGTCCTGGCCGGGGTTGGCGGCACGATCCTGACGCAGACGCTGGTCTCCGCCTAGCCGCGGCCTATCGCCGCTACCTGTAGCCGCGCCGCACAGCTGCGCCGTCCCGCAGTGGACTCGGGTCACCCGAAACGGGTGATGGCCGGCACCGGTGACCCGGCGTTCAATATCGTTACCCGTAGTTCCCGTCAGTTCAGCTCCATCAGGAGACATCCCAATGAGCACCCAACAGCTGATCATCATCGGATCCGGTCCTGCCGGCTACTCCGCGGCAATCTACGCCGCCCGCGCCGGCCTCGAACCGCAGGTCATCGCCGGCTCCGTCACCGCAGGGGGCGCCCTCATGAACACGACCGAGGTGGAGAACTTCCCCGGCTTCCCGGGCGGCATCCAGGGCCCGGAATTGATGGACGGCCTCCAGCAGCAGGCGGAGAAATTCGGCGCCCAGGTGGTGTTCGACGACGTCACCGAAGTCCGGCTCACCGGCCATCTCAAGCGCGTGGTCACCGGAGCCGGCGAGACGCACGAGGCTCCCGCCGTCATCCTCGCCACCGGCTCCGCCTACAAGGAACTCGGCCTGCCCGAGGAGAAGAAGTTCAGCGGCCACGGGCTCTCCTGGTGCGCCACCTGCGACGGCTTCTTCTTCCGCGACCAGGACATCATCGTGGTCGGCGGCGGCGACTCGGCGATGGAGGAAGCCACGTTCCTGACGCGCTTCGGGAAGACCGTCACGGTGGTCGTTCGCAAGGGCGAGCTCCGGGCCTCCCGCATCATGGCCCAGCGCGCCAAGGACAACCCCAAGATCAGCTTCGCGTGGAACTCTGCCGTCACGGCCATCAACGGGGACTCCAAGGTCACCGGCGTCACCCTGACCGACACCCGCACCGGTGAAACTCGTGAACACGGCGCCACCGGCATCTTCGTCGCGATCGGCCACCTCCCGCGGACCGAACTGCTCGGCGGCCAGGTGGACCTGGACGCCGAGGGCTACATCAAGGTCGACTCCCCCACCACGGTCACGAACCTTTCCGGCGTCTTCGCCTGCGGCGACGCCGTGGACCACCGCTACCGGCAGGCCATCACCGCCGCCGGGACCGGTTGTGCCGCGGCCCTCGACGCCGAACGCTACCTTGCCGCGCTCGACGACGCCGACAGTATCGCCACCGCACTGGTCGAAGAACCCACCCACTCGTAGACCACCGGGCCGGCCCTCGGGACAGCTTCAGACCGGGGAAGCTTCACACTGGGCCGGCAGTACTCACGGTTCAGCCGCAATTCCGTCCGTTGCGGCTGGGGCCGACGGGGCTGCCGCACCGGTGGGTTGTGACAGCGGGCGCGCCTGGAGGTCTGCGTCGAACTGGTCGGCATCGACGGCGGCGAGGTTCCGGATCAGGACGATGAGCCAGGCGAAGACCAGCGAAGCGGCGATCAGCTCCACGGCGGTGAGGTTGTAGTAGCCGATGGGGAACCACAGCACAGCCGCGACGACGATGACTGCAAGGAAGACATATCCGAGTGCAGCGAAGGTCGCCGAGATGGAGGGAACCAGGGCACGGATGCGGACGATCAGGGACGCGAACACCACCACCATGCCGGAAGCGACCATGGTGTGGAGCCCGAAGCGCTCATCGACGGGGAATAGTCCCACGCCGGCGAGGAAGACTCCGATAAGAACGATGCCGCCCTCGAGTACCCTGACCCGATGCAGGGCCGAGGAGGTCTTCGCGGTCGCCGCGAGCGTCGCCGTCGCGTAGCCCGACAGGGTGGTGACCACGACGCCGGCGACGATCAGGGTGAAGTTGAACGCCACCCCGGAAACGTCGGAGCTCATGCCGAGGGCGCTGAGGTTTTCCTGCCACCACTGCGGGTTCTCGGCAGTGAGCATGCTTGTGAGTATCCCGGTGACCAAAAAGCCGGCGAGGAGCGCGGAGAGCCGGTAGGCGGTCATGCTGAGCGCGGAGAGATACGCGCTGTAGGCGCTGATGGCGCCCGCGGTCCCGACGAGGATGGCAGCCGCCACTGGATAGAGGACTGCACCGATGAACGCCCGCTGGAAGATCGAGAACAGCGCCAGCCAGCCGAGCAGGAAGATACACGCGTGGGCCAGCGCGAGGCCGGCGATGTCGATGGCATTGCGTACCCGGCTGACCCCGCGGGCCGGCAGCGACCCGGGCTGCCCGCGTTGTAAGCAACCGGCCACCACTGCCCCGGCCCCCAGAACCCCCGCGCCGAGAGCAGCCATGTCACCGGCCGATCCCCGTCCGGACAATGGGACAGGTTCCCGCCCGACCAGCAGGAACGCGACGACGCCGAGGACCAGGAAGCCCGCGCTGCCGACGACGAGCGCCCGCGACTCGGACCTGACGGCTGCGCGGTGGATTGGGTCCGACATCACTCACTTCGATTCGCTGGCTTTGCAACCGGTGCAGTTCCGCCGTCAGGGCCAGCCCCGGGGCGGCCTCCACCGGCGATAACCCAACGTTATGGCCGCTTGGGCTTGATGCCGTCACCCAGAGCGGATGAAACCCACGGCGCTGGGCCCGCCGGAGTGATCGCCGCACCTATGTTTGCGGGGGCATGGCCAGGGCGGATTACGGCCCCAAGTGCGGAATGATCAGCACGGGCCTGGCCTGCAGACGTGTGAGGGACACGCTGACCGAGCCCTCCAGCAGCCGTCCCATCCGGGCAATCCGCCCGGGCCGCTGCCCGCCGACGATCAGCGCAGCCGCATCCGTGCTTTCCGCCAGCCGCCCTAAAGCCTGGGCGACTTCCCCGTTCAGCACTCTGAAGGACCACGCGCCGCCCGGCGGCCCGAGAACGCCCTCAAGGCCGCTGAGCAGCTCCGAGGCTGGGAATTCGGCTTCCAAATTGCGAACAGGATCCAAGGATGTGCCGTCCAGGAAACCGTCCGGCTCCCACTCCGTGAGATAGCTCGCCGGATCCACAAACGCGCAGATCAAGTGCGCCCCCATGATCGCGGCCAGTCCTGCGGCGACTCGCACCAGCCGCTCTTCGAATTCCCACGGCACGCCGAGAATCAGCGGGCCGTCCGTCCACGCCCCGTCACCCGCCTGCGCGAAGTCAGCTGGCGATTCCACAGAACCCATCAGCTAAGGCTCGCACCCACTGGCCGCCTATGCCCGGGGCGTGCAGAGAATCCACGCCTTCATTATGCCCATTCCTGGCCCTTCGGCGAAGGCACTAGCTCGCGGTGGAGGCCTCCAGAGCCTGAAGCAGTGGCGTCGTCGGCCGTCCGATCAGCCCGGACAGCTCGCCCGTAACGGTAGCCAGCAGACCGGCTTTGGTGTCCAAGTCCAGGGCGGCGAGGAATCCTGCAGTGCCTTCGTCGAGCCCGGCAGTGGTCAGCACCTCAACCAGCTCGGGTGCCGAGACCGGACGGTAGACCACTTCCCTGCCCGCGATCTTGGTGATCGCCGTCGCCAGTTCCTTGAAGTCCCAGGCGTAGTCGCCGGAGAGCTCGTACGTGCGGCCGTCGTGCCCGGCGGAGCTGAGCACCGCCGCCGCGGCGGCCGCATAGTCTGCCCGCGTGGCGCTGGCCACCCGGCCGTCACCGGAAGCGGCCACGACGGCGCCTGTCTGCTTGGCCGTGGCCACGGTCTGGGCATAGTTTTCGGTGTACCAGCCATTGCGCAGCAACGCGAAGTCGAGTCCCGACGCGCGGATGAGCTCCTCTGTCGCCTTGTGCTCGGGAGCCAGGATCAACTCGGTGGTGTCCGCGGCCAGGACGGAAGTGTACGCGATGAACCCGACGCCTGCGGCCTGGGCCGCGTTGACCACATTGGCGTGCTGGGCCACGCGGGAGCCAACTTCGCTGCCGGAGACCAGCAGGAGTCTGTCGACGCCCGTGAGGGCTTCGGTGAGCGCCACCGCATCGGAGTAGTCCGCGACGCGCACCTGGACGCCACGGGCACGGAGCTCCCCGGCCTTCGCGGCGTCGCGCACCACGGCCACGAGCGAGCCCGGTTCCTGGCTGCTGAGCAGTTCCTCGAGGACCAGCCGGCCCAGCTGTCCTGTAGCACCCGTTACTGCAATCGTCATTTTTGCGCTCCTAGAATTCGAGGGTGTTGTTCATGTCATGTCTCTGGCGTGCGGGCGAACCGTTGTTCACAACCGGCCCGCGGTGCGGGTCATTCCTGTGTTACGTCGTGCGTCCGCTTCCACGTCATGTCAGGGTCCACGAGCGTTTGGACAGCCCGAACCAGAACCCGTCGATCGCCGTCTTGGCCTGGATGTCTCCCGAGGCGTAGGCAGCCCCGAGGGCAACATATAGCGGAGCCCAGTGCTCACTGCGGGGGTGCGCTTCGCGGGCGGCCGGCGCCTTGTTGAGGAAGTCCAGGATGGAGTCGACGTCGCCGCGGGCCATGGCTTCCTCGGCCCAGTGGTCGAATTCACTTGAGACAGCGGGCGGGGCGCTGTCCGGTCCGCCGGCGGGATTGAACCAGCGCAGGTTGTGCGTGGTGAACCCTGATCCGACGATCAGGGTGCCCCGCTCCCGCAGGGGCCCAAGCGAGACACCGAGATCGAACAATCCCTGCGGATCGAGGGTGGGCATGGACATCTGCACCACTGGCACGTCCGCTGCCGGGTACATCTCTTTCAGCGGAACGTAGGCTCCGTGGTCCAGGCCGCGGCTTTCGTCGCGCTCCACGTGGTGGCCGTGGGCGGCCACCAGCTTTTCCACTTCAGCAGCGAGCTCAGGCGCCTGCGGGGCGTCATAGGTCACCTCGTAGTACTTCTGGGCGAAGCCTCCGAAGTCGTACACCAGCCCCGGATCGCGCCCGGTGGCGCCGAGCGTCACCGGGGCATTCTCCCAGTGGGCGGAGACCATGAGGATGTCCTTGGGCTTGCCGAATGTGCCGGACCAGTCATTGAGTTCGCGGGTCCACGTGGTGTCGTCGGCCAGCGGCGGCGCTCCATGGCTGAGGAAGAGGACCGGAGTCCGGTCGGCAGTCTGAGTCATGGAAATATCGTAGCCCGATTTGATTGAAGCTTCAAGTTTCTGGAGGACCGAGCTGCGGACTTGACGAGGGCGCAGTCCAAACGAGGAGACTGCGCCAGCATGGCGACGCTGCCATCAGCAAGGCAGTGCCATCATGAAGACGTGACTATCGCGAAAACGATCATGCTCTTCGTCCTGGCCGCGGCCGCTGAAATCGGCGGGGCCTGGCTCGTATGGCAGTCCGTCCGTGAGGGG
Organism: Arthrobacter sp. ov407; assembly: GCF_900102895.1. Classification (GTDB taxonomy): domain Bacteria; phylum Actinomycetota; class Actinomycetes; order Actinomycetales; family Micrococcaceae; genus Arthrobacter. The sequence goes on along the minus strand of NZ_FNGD01000003.1, from coordinate 113,080 downwards.
CGGGACTGGTGGTGGGCCGGGCTGGGGGTCGCGGCGCTGGGTATCTACGGCTTTGCCGCGACGCTCCAGCCGGACGCCCACTTCGGACGCATCCTCGCCGCTTACGGCGGCGTATTCGTGGCCGGCTCCGTGGCTTGGGGCATGATCTTCGACGGCTTTAGGCCCGACCGATGGGACGTCCTGGGTACGGTGATCTGCCTGTTCGGCGTCGCCGTCATCATGTTCGTCCCCCGCGACGCCGGCTGAAGGTGACAATGACCCGCTTCGTGATTGGTCCGGATGTGGCCCTCTATCTCGCCCGCGGCGGGGCGGCGATCGCCGACGAACACCAGCTGGTGGCGCCGACGCTCCTTCGCTCTCAGGTGCTCTCGCTCCTGTACCAGTCGGTCCGGCGCTGCGAGCTGACGCAGGCCGACGCCGACCGTCAGCTCGACTACCTGCGTGGCCTTCGCATCCGGCTCCTCGGCGACCGTGTCCTGCAGCGCGCCGCGTGGCGGCTCGCCGAGCAGCTTGGATGGGAAGACACCCTCGACGCGGAATACGTGGCCCTGACCCAGCTTCAGGCAGACGCATTTGTGACGCTCGATGCCGGACTGGCCATGGCAGTGCAGGAACTGGTGACGATCGCGGAACCCCAAGCTCTGCTCGCCCTGGAGTAGCCACCGTGAAGCACCCGGGGCTCCGCCTTACCGGCCGGCCGTGCGCTCAAGCACCTCGCCAAGGATCCGCGCGCCCTCCCGGAACGCCCCCGGGTTGGCTCCGGCGTAGTTGAGTCGAATGAACGGCCCCGCCGGCTCGGCCGGGAACCACTCGGTGCCGGCCGCGATGATGACGCCGGCAGCCTCGCAGTCGCGGACGAGCTGGTCGACGTCGGTCCCGTCTGGAAGGCGCGCCCAGAGGTTCAGTCCACCCCTGGGCACATGCTCAACGTGGGCCATCGGAGCAAGCTCCCGCAGGCTGCTGACCAGCAGGTCCCGTCGGGCCTGAAGCTGGTGGCGCAGTCCGCGCAGGTGGGTCTGCCACCCCGGTTGCGTCACGACGTCGAGGGCGGCCGCCTGGAGAACACCGCTGACATACATCGACTCGGCTCCCCGGGCGGCCAGGATGCGCTCACGCGCCGGGCCGCGGGCGATCACCGCAGCGATGCGTATGCCCGGCGACACGCTCTTGGTCAGCGAGCGAACGTAGACTACGTGGCCGGAATCGTCACGGGCGGCCACGGGCAAGGCGTCGGTGGTGATGCCGAAATCATGCGCCCAGTCGTCCTCAACGAGGAACGCCCCGTGGGCGCGCACCACCTCCAGCACCTGCTCGCCCAGGCGGGCCGGCCACTGAGCGCCGGTGGGGTTTGCGTAGTTCGGCTGCGCATAGAACACCCGCGCGCCGGTCTCGTCAAAGGCACGAGCCAGCGCGTCAGGGTCCGGGCCCTCGGGGCCGCTCGGCACCGGAACAACCCGGACGCCGGCCTGCGTCGCCGCCAGGATAGCGCCCCAGTACGTCGGGGATTCCACCAGCAGCGGCTGCCCGCTGCCAACCAGCGCCCGGAACACGGAACTGAGCCCGCTCTGGCTCCCGGGCAGCACAATCACGTCGCTCGGCGTTGGCGGCGCGACCCCGGCCGGGGTGGCATCCCGGAGTTCGTGCGCAAACCAGGACTGCAGGTCAGGCAGCCCCGCGACGGGCGGACACGATATTGCCGCCTCGCTGCGGGCCGCCCGGGTCAGGGCCGCTCGCACCAGACGCTCAGGCAGGAGTTCCCGGTCCGGATAGCCCGAGTGGAACGCAATAACATCGTTCGGCGCGCTGCGCATCGCCGCCGAGACGGGCCGGAGCGGCCCCTGCGGCGAGCCCAACGCCGCCGTTTGCCAGCCGTAGTCCGCCGGCCGGGCGGTCCGGACGGACCGCACAAAGGTTCCGACGCCCGGGCGGCTCTCGATCAGACCCTGCGCGGCAAGCGTGCGGAGCACCTTCTGCACAGTCACGGGACTGGCCTGGTACTCGGCAACCAGGGACCGCGTGGACGGCAGCCGGGCGCCGGGCGCGGCAGCTGAAATCCACTTCCGGAGCCGAGTCAGCATTTGCGAGGTGCTATCGTTATTCATGAGAGACAATAGTAGCGCTACTACGATTATTGACCAACCGATATCATCCCGGCCGGCAACCGGATTATCGTGGGGACTGCTCGGCGTCGCGGCCTTCTCCTTCACGGTTCCGTTCACCCGGGTGGCGGTCGCCGGGCTGTCTCCGTTGTTCATCGGGTCAGGCCGGGCCGTTGTCGCCGCCATCCTCGCCGCATGCGCCCTGGCTCTGACCCGGCAGCGTCCGCCCCGCGGCGCCCAGTGGGCGCGCGTCGCCGTCGTCGCCGGCGGAGTGGTGGTCGGCTTCCCGCTGCTGACGTCCTTCGCCCTCGCCTCCGTTCCCGCCAGCCACGGCGCCGTCGTCATCGCGCTACTCCCGGCTGCGACCGCGACGATGGCAGTCCTGCGCGGCCACGAACGCCCGTCCATCACTTTTTGGGCCATCACCGGCGTCGGAGCGGTGGCGGCCATCGGCTTCGCGTCCGCGCAGTCCGGCGGCATCGGTCAACTGCAACTGGCGGACCTGCTGCTCTTCGGCGCCGTCGTGTCAGCGGCGATCGGCTACGCCGAAGGTGGCAAGCTGGCCCGCGAACTCGGCGCCTGGCAGACCGTCTCCTGGGCACTTGTCCTCGCATCTCCCCTGATGGTGGGCATGGCGGCCTTCTCCATGGCCGGGCAGCCGCCATCCGCCACTCCTGTGCAATGGGCGGCCTTCGCGTACCTTGGGATCGTGAGCATGTTTTTCGGCTTCTTCGCCTGGTACCACGGCCTGGCCATCGGCCCTATGGCGCAGGTCAGCCAGATCCAGCTCGTCCAGCCTGTGCTGAGCATCTGCTGGGCCGGGCTCATACTGGGCGAGGAGCTGACCTGGACCACCATCATCGGCGGCGCCGCGGTGGTTTTCTGTGCCGGCCTGGCCGTCCGCTCCCGCTCCGGCCCGCCGAGGGCCAAGGAGATGGCAGAGGTGACGGCGCAACAGTCCCGCTGACCTCACCTCCGTTCCTCCGGCCCCCTGGCCGGGTCTCCGCACCCACGCCCACACTCCGCAGCCCGTGTCCGATCCGCGATCCGAATGGAAGATCCCCGTGTACATCCCCGCACATTTCGCTGCCGGCCCCGATTCCGTCCAGCAACTGTTGAGCCGCCCGGCCGCCGCCAACCTGATCACCGCAACGGCGAACGGCATCCTCGCCACGCTCATGCCTTTCGTCTTCGACCCGACGTCCGGTGAACACGGTGCCTTGTATGGGCACCTCGCCCGCAACAATCCGCAGTGGTCCGAACCTGCCGCCGGCGAATCGCTTGCCATCATCCAGGGCGCCGACGCCTACATTTCGCCGTCGTGGTACGCGTCCAAGGCAGAGCACGGACGCGTCGTTCCGACCTGGAACTATTCCACGGCCCACGTGTACGGCACCCTAGTCATCCACGACGACCCGGCCTGGCTCGCCAGCCATGTGCGACGGCTGAGTGATCACAATGAAGCCGGCTCCGAGCGGCCGTGGACGGTCGACGACGCCCCCGAGCGCTACATTGCCGGACAGCTGCGCGCGATCGTCGGCATCGAACTCCTCATCACCCGGATCGAGGCGAAGCACAAGCTGAGCCAGAACCGGCCCGACGCCGACATTGACGGTGTCGTGGCCGGGCTGCGGGCCCGCGGGCAAATGCAAAGCGCCGCCGACGTCGAGAACGCGCGAGCCCAGGCAGGATGCCCGCACTCCGAGGCTCCGGCCGGGCCCGCTTCCTAATCCGGGCGCCGGCTGGCCACCGCCGGAACACACTCTCAGTGCTCCTAGCCAGGCCGTTTTCGCAAGGTTTTCGCTACGAATTCGGGCCGGCGCCGCGGAAAAGGTCAGGCGCTACGGGGATACCCGTAGCGCCTGACCTTTGGCGTGTCACGTGTCCGTTTCCGTAGCGGAATCCTGTGCCATCTCGTGGCCGAGGTTCATCACCCGGCGCGCCAACTCCCCCGGGTCCGGTTCCCCCGCGTCCAGGTCCTCGGCGGCACGCAGGTCCTGCCGCCGCACGCCCGGCCTGCCCCGCAGGACAGTCGACCACAGCGCTTCCACAGTCGACACGGCTTCTGTGGCTCCCTTCGGTCCCGCGACCAGCCAGCCGCTGCGGGTCGCGGCCACTTTTGGGGCTCCCGGCCAGGAATGGCAGGCCTCGTTGATCGTTTGGGCGACGATCAGATGCTGCCGCAGCGTCCTGGTCGAGCCCAAGACGGGATCGCTCACCACACTTCGACCGCAGGCACCGCACATGTGATCGTCCCTCCTAGGGCATGACGTCGCCGGAATTGGGCCCGAGTGTCTGCCCGACATACAGGTTGCCGCCCGGATCGCTGGCGAGAAGCAATGCAGTCGGGGCCACCTCGGCCGCGAGCCCGAAGCGCAGCAGGGGCAGCCCAGCACGCTTCGCCGCCTTCCACTCCTCGGATATGCCGTCAACCAGGGGCGTTTCGATGGGACCCGGGGCGATGCTGTTGACCAGCACGTTGTCGGCGGCGGTTTCCAGGGCCAGGGCCTTGGTCAGCCCCACGACTCCGGCTTTGGCGGCACTGTAGTGGCTGAGCCCGGTGCCTCCCTTGATGGCCAGCTGGGAGGCGATGTTGATGATGCGGCCCCACTTCTGGTGCCGCATCTCCCCCACCACCTCCCGGCAGCAGAGGAAGACACCCGTCAGGTCCACGGCAATCGTCTCATTCCACATGGCAAGGGTCATGTCTTCCAGCGGCGATTCCGTCAGCAGGCCGGCGCTGTTCACGAGAATGTCGATGCTGCCGAGCTGGGACCGTGCGGCGGCGAAGGCCGCCTTCACGCTCGCTTCGTCTGAGACGTCGACGGCGATGCTTCCCGCCGCGCCCGACCGGTCCAGGACGGCGACTCTGTCGCCGTTGGCGGTGAAGGCTTCGGCGATGGCCTTGCCGATGCCGCTCGCTCCGCCCGTGACCACAACGGCGCGGCTCTCCGTGTTGCGGGAGGCGTCCGGGTTATTCATGCTTGTCCTTCCGGGGCTTTTCAGGCACGCATCTTGATGGTGAGGCCGCCGTCGACGATCAGGGACTGGCCCGTGACGTAGACAGCGTCATCGGAGGTCAGGAAGCCGACCACGCTGGCCACCTCTTCGGGCCGTCCGACGCGGCCCCAGGGGATTTCCAGACCGGCGCGCTGCAGGCCCTCGGGCCCGAGGGAGTTCACCGGATCCAGGGACTGCGGGGTTTCGATCAGTCCGGGGATTACGGTATTGGCGCGGATGCCGCGCGGCCCCAACTCCGCGGCCACACTGCGGATCAGCCCGATGATTCCGGCCTTGGCGGCCGCGTAGTGGGCGTGTTCCTCCCACCCGTAAACGCCGCCGGCAATAGAGGACACGGCAACCATCGCTCCGCCGTCGGTCATCTTCGCGGACCCGGCGCGCAGGGTCCGCATCACGCCGGTGAGGTCGACATCCAGCATTTCGTGCCAACGCTCATCGGTCATCTCCTCCAGGGGTGAGTTGCGCAGGATCCCGGCGTTGGCCACCGCGTAGTCCAGGCGGCCGTACTCCCGCACGGCGCGTTCGGCGAAGGCGTCGACGGACGGGGTACTTCGGACGTCCACTTCCTGGATGACCCCCTGGCCGCCGGCGGCTTTCACCAGGCGAAGGGTTTCCTCCGGGTCGTGCGGGTCACCGGGAAAGGTACCGATCACCGAATGCACGCCGCGGTGGGCGTAGTGGACCGCGAGGGCCCGTCCAATGCCGCTGGCCGCACCTGTGATGACGGCTACCCTGTTCTCAGACGTCATGGGGGTGATCCTCAAGCAGGGCCTCGGCCGGCGGCTTCGCGGCGATCATCAGGAGGCCGGAGAACAGCGTTCCGGCAGCGCCCACCCACAGGGCTGCAGCGCCGGTTCCTGCGCTGGCGGCTGCCAGCGTGAACAGGAAACCGCCGAGAATGGTGCCGGGCTGGCTCATTGCGCCGATGAAGGCTGTGCCGGTGGCACGGCAGCTGACGGGGTAGCACTCGGCCATGAAGTACTGGATCGCGGCATACGGTCCGACCAGGAAGAACAGTCCGGCGCCGTAGGTCACGATGATCAGGAAGGGGTCCGTGACGAAGGGGCTGAGCATGATGGTGAACGAAATTCCGGAGAGAATCCAGCCGCCGATGATGGTCCGCTTCCGGCCGATCTTGTCACCGAGCCACCCGTGGAAGACGTAGCCGAAGTACGCCAGCCCGTTGATGACGATCAACATCCAGAAGGCATCCGAAAGTTCCACACCCTTGGCGTTCTTCAGGACTGAGCTGCCGAGAATGCTGAAGATCAGGATGCCGAAGAAGTTGAAGATCCAGGCCAGCGAGAAGACGATCGTGTTCCGGCGCAGGTGCGGCTCCCAGATACGCTTGAGCGGGGCCGCGGAGGAGTGCTCGACGCCGAATGCATGGGCCAGGGAATGGGCATCCTCGGGCTTGCCGCTCTTCTCTAGTTGGGTCAGCTTGTGGTGCAGTTCGAACTGCGGCGTCTCCTTCAGTTTCTTGGAAATGAGCCACACGATGATTACTGCCGGAACAGTCGCCATCAGGTACAGTGCGCGCCAGCCAAGGGACGGAAGGAAGATCAGGGCGAGGGCGCTGGCGAGCAGGAAGCCCAGCGGCCAGCCGCCCTGGATGAAGGAGTAGTGGAAGCCGGGGCGCTTGCGCTTGTCCGCGACTTCGGTGACCTGGTAGACCTCGTTCATGTAGGTCGCGTTGACGGCCTGCTCGGAGAATCCGAGCCCGCCGAAGGAACGGACCAGAATCAACAGGCCGTTGCTGAGGAACGGGATTCCGGTTGGGATCAGGGCTGTCAGGCCGGAGACAACGGCGGTTCCGCCGACAGTGGTCATCATGCCCTTGCGGCGGCCGAGCCGGTCAATGACGGGGCCGATTCCGAAGCAGACGATCGCGGTGCCGACGGCGATCCAGGTGTTGATTGCGTAGGCTTCGGTCGCGGTCCAGCCGAATTCCTGCTGCATGGCCGGCAGGAGGGTGCCGAAAAGTCCGAAGTCGAATACGGCGACCGTCCAGGCACATAGCGCCAAGACGGTGGCGACGGTTGTGTGGTGCTTAGAGAATACCGGGAAGCGGCGTTTTTCGTCCGGCGCGGGTTGCGTCAGATCAACGGCGGGCTGCTGGATGGTCATTACTGGTTTTCCTTTCGGGGGCTGCGTGCGAGGAAGGAGTCCGCGATCTGGTCGAACGTCAGCCAGCTGACGCCCTCGTGGGAGTTGATGTGTTCGATGAGGCGCTCAAGCATGAGCAGGACCTGGGGGCGGCCCGAGACGTCCGGGTGGATGGTCATGGTGAAGGCGGCCTGATCCATTTCCCGGTACACCCAGTCGAACTGGTCGCGCCACATTTGTTCGATGTCCCGGGGGCTGACGAATCCGTGGGAGTTTGGGGCCGCCTTGATGAACATCATGGGAGGGAGGTCGTCCAGGTACCAGTTGGCGGGGATCTCGACGAGGTCCGTTTCCGTGCCTCTGACCAGCGGCTCCATCCAGGTCTCGGCGCCCTTGGTGTAGTCGATCTTCTTCCAGCTGTCGCCGACCCGGACGTAGTAGGGCTCGAAATCCTTGTGCATCAGGGAGTGGTCATATTTGATCCCGCGTTCGAGCAGGATCTCGTTGGTGACCGGGGAAAATTCCCACCAGGGAGCAACGTAGCCCGTGGGCCGTCGGCCGGAGACTTTCTCGATGAGTTCGATCGAGCGGTCCAGGATGGCGGTCTCCTGCTCGCGGGTCATGGCGATGGGGTTTTCATGCGAGTACCCGTGCACGCCGATTTCGTGCCCGGCGTCGACGATCATCCGCGTCAGGTCCGGGAAGGTCTCGATCGAGTGGCCCGGCACGAACCAGGTGGCGGGCAGGCTGTATTTCTCGAAGAGCCGGATGAGCCGCGGGCCGCCGACCTCGCCGCTGAACAAGCCGCGGGAGATATCGCAGGGCGAGTCCTCGCCCCCGTAGGAGCCGAGCATTCCGGCAACTGCGTCCACGTCGACGCCGAACGCGACTTGGATGTCCTTAGTCATGAGATCAACCTTTCACTGCGCATTTTTGTTGAGGTTTGGCTTTTGTTGAGGTTTGTTGGTCAGGCTTGCATTTGGGCCGGAACTAGTCAGGGAGCGTGCCCCTCCGGGCGAAGGTCTCCGCAATCCCGGCGGCGGGAGTGCCGAGCCTGAGCAGAAGGCTCAGCAGGACCAGCGATTGGGATGGCCTGAGCAGCCCGGCGGGGATGGCACCGGCAGCGCGCAGATCCTCGCCGCCGCCGTCGCCGTACACGGGCACTACGGCGCCGGCTTCCACGCGGGTGCTTGTCACCACGACGACGCCGGTCGCCGTTGCGTCGGCGACCTCCCGGCAGAGCGCGCGGTTGGCGTTCCCCGTTCCCGTCCCCTGGAGCACGATCCCTGCCGCCCCGGCCTGGACGCAGGCCCGCAGGAGCGTGGAGTCCGCTCCGGGGTAGGCAGCGATAAGGTCCACGCGCGGCGAACCGGCGTCCACCTCTGGCAGCGGCAACGGGGCAAGGCCGCTCCGCGCCGCCTGGATCTCGACCTCGCCGGATTCGGACACCGATCCGGCGGTTCCGAAGTCCGGGTTGGCGAACGCATCGAGGCTCGTGGTGTGGCGCTTGCGCACTCCGGCCGCCGGGAAGATGGTCCCGGCAAACGCCACTAGCACCCCAACTCCCCGCGCCTGCGGAGAACCGGCGACGGCGATGGCGCGGGACAAATTGCCGGGACCGTCCGGTGAGTCGGCGTCGGCCGCCCGCTGCGCGCCGGTGAACACGACCGGGCGGGGATCGTCGTGGGTGAGGTCAACGAGATAGGCCGTTTCCTCCATCGTGTCCGTACCGTGGGTGACCACAACGCCCAGAACCTGCGGGTTGGCCAGGGCTTGCCGGATCTTGGCGCAGATTGCGATCATGTCGTCGACTGTCAGCAGGTACGAACCCTTCCGGAAAACATCGACCACGCGGACCGGATGGGCCGCTGGCACCCCTAGGCTGGCGAACACCTGCTCCCCCGTGTCAGACGCCACGGCGGCTCCCCCGGCCTCGGACGCACGGGAAGAAATGGTTCCCCCCGTGGCCAGCAGCACGACGTGGGGACCAACCAAATCTGTGACTGTCATTTCTACTCCGCTTGTTCTGCAGCTGTTTCCAGATGCTGACCCAATCGATTGGGTTGTTGGCTAAAAGTTATCCCTGCCATGTTTCTTGCAGATGCTCCCGGAAGTTTCAAGGGGGTAAACACTTCGCCGCCGACCGCCGGGATTTCGGTTACCCAATCGTTTGGGTAAGTCGTTGAACTGACTATAGAATGTGAGGTGCGACACGTCAAGGGTGCCTGGACCTGAGATCCGCGCCTCATCAGGCACTCTTGGTAATGACGACCTTCTGAGCTAAGGCAGGGGAATGAATGGAAGAGACCACGGCCGATGGCCGCACAGTCACGCTGAAGGATCTCGCGAGCGAGCTCGGCATCCACCCATCGACCGTGTCCAGAATCCTGCACTCGGGCTCCGAGGTGGCACGCGGGGCAGCCTCCGTGGCTACAGCCGAACGCGTGCGCGAGCTGGCGCGGAAACGCGGGTACTCCCCCGATCCGCAGGCCGCCGGCCTGCGGACGCGGCGCACGCATCTCATGGGTGTGATCGTTCCCCGGCTTTCGGACCTCGTTCTGGCGATCATGTACGAGGGCATCGACGAGGCCGCGGCGGACCTCGGCTATTCCACGTTTGTCATGAACTCGCGCGACGACCCTGAGGAACAGCGCCGCAAGACGGACTCCATGCTGGCCCGACGCGTGGACGGGCTGATCATCGGCGACGCACACCTGGACAGCGGCCTGTTGCAGGAGCTGGCCGCCCGGAAGGTGCCGTTCGTGCTCATGAACCGCCGCGTCCCAGGCTTCCCGTCGGCCACGTGCGACGACGTCCTTGGCGGCGAGCTTGTGGCCGACCACCTGTGGAGCATGGGGCACCGGAACGTCGCCGTGATCGCCGGCGAGCCCTATGCCAGCACGGCCGTCGACCGGACGGCCGGCTTCGTGGACCGCTGGCGTGCGCTGGGCGGGAAGATTCCCCGGAACGCCGTGGTGTGGTCCCGCTTCGATACGGCCGGTGGACGGGAAGCGGCCGAGACCATCCTGGCTCACTGCAACCCCCGCCCGACTGCACTGTTCGCCGTCAACGACTTCGCGGCCATCGGCGCCATGGGAGCCCTGCGGTCCCATGGCCTCGGCGTCGGCCGCGACGTGGCGGTGGTTGGCTTCAATGACACCTCCCTTGCCGCGGAACTTCCCATCCCGCTATCCTCGGTCCGCTCGCCCATGTTGGATATCGGGCGGACGGCGGTACAGCTCCTCAAGCGCGTGCTGGACGGCCGGGAGGTCGAATCCGTCAGGCTGAAGCCGGTCCTGTGCGTGCGAGAAAGCAGCGACTTCGTGACCTCGGTTTGACACGGCAAGGGGATCCTCCAGTCAGTCGAATCAACGAGTCGAATCGGAAGGCCATACGGGCCCGCGCGGTCCGTCAATCAGTGGTCCAACCGTGCAGGCTCCAAGCCCATGAGTTGAGATTAGTGATCCGCCTCACAGCGTCACATCGGAATTTCGCCCAAGATTGAGGCTACTTTTCGTGCAATCTGCACATTCGCCTTAGCGGGCGGCCGCAACAATCCCGAGGGCGAGCATGCACGTGGCGCGGACTTCGCCATCGGACAGGTCCAGCTTGAGCAGGTCCTCGATTTTCCGCAGCCGGTAGCTGAGCGTATTCCGATGGATGAAGAGCTCGTCGCAGATCTTCGTGGAGTTCCCGCTGTGGCGCAGGTACGCGTCGAAGGTCTCCCGCAGCGAACTGCCGCCGTCGGAGGCCAAGGGGGCCAGCAGCCGCTGGCACATTGCCACCAGCCCCGGGCTGGGCAATCCCTGCACAATGCCGGCGAGATCGGCCAGCGGCGCCTGGTGCACGCCGGGCCGTCCCAGTTGACGGCGGGCAAGCTGAAGCGCCAGCGGCAGTTCGCTGAGGCCCGCGGATTCCGAGACGATAACGGACAGTTCCGGGGCGTCCGTAAAGAACTCCCGCGCGGCATCCAGCAAGTCGGCCGCCGCGTGCCGGTGCTGCAGCAAAAGAGTCGTGAGCCCGGCTTCTTCCATGAACCGCACCGTGCCGAACCCGGCCTGCAGCCCCACCCGGGCGCGCCATGCGATGGCGCGCAGCTTTGCCGGGGCCACCTCTTCTGAGCTTCCGATGAGCACTGCACCCCAGTCGCTGTCAGGATCGAACCCGGATTCGAGGGCGTAGCGGCGCAGCGGCGCGGACGGCTCGCCGCGGTCCTCATAGAGGGCCTCCATGAAGCGTGCGGCTTCCCGGGAATGCAGGGGCGAATGCGACCCGAGGGTATAGCTCAGCTGCATGGCGATGACGGCAGCGACGGGGCCCAGAATAGGCTGCAGCACAATGTTGCTCCCGATCCCCTCGATGGCAAGCCTGAACTGCTCGGACTCGCCGCTGGGCAGGCGCAGCGCGGTCCGCGCGGTCCCGCCGTGAGCCGCGCCCGCGGAAACAAGCTCGAAGGCGTTCTGGTCGATCACGGCCACTCTCGCATTGATGGCGTCCGCTACCCTCGCCAAAACCTCCGCCAGGGAATGCCCGTCGGCCGCCAACCGGGTGCATTCGTCGGCCAGTTCCCAGCCCTTCCGCAGCTCGTCATAACGTTCGGTGGCGATGACCCGCTCCACGTGCCGCATGACCAGCACGAAGGGCACCTGCGGCGGGAGCTCCAGCAGCGGCAGGCCGCGGTCCTCGCAGGCCCGGAGCAACCCGGCCGGCAGCTCGCTGTGCGCCGCGCCCAAGCCGAACGCCAGCCCGGAGACAGGGACGGACATCAGCCGTTCCACGTAGGCGTCCCAGATCCTGAAGTCCTTGACGTTCAGGCCCATGCCGTTGGTCAGCACCAGGGCATTCACGCTAAGGAAGGGCGTGGGGTCCATGTGTTCGGTGGGGGCGCACCAGGTGATAGGCCGGGCCAGTCGGCCTTCGCCGCCCGCAACACGAAGTCGGATGTTGAGATCGGCGTCGTCGGCTAAATCTGAAATTCGCACGGAACCCTCCAACTACGGCGGACTCCCGCCGGACAGTGCAATAACCATAATTGATGCCCGCAGATTCAGCGACCTGCACAATATCGGGCGCATGAATTGCTGAGTAGCGTTGCACCCATGCATACCAATGTGACTCCCGACACTTCTGCTGACACCTCTCCCCGCACCTCTCCCCACGATTCAGGGCGTGTGCTCTTGAACTCCGATATGGGCGAAGGCCTTGGCCTCCACGAGTTCGGCAACGACGAAGCACTCATGCGCATCATCGACGTCGCCAACGTGGCCTGTGGGTATCACGCCGGCGATCCCGACGTCATGGAACGGACCGTGGCGATGGCTGCAGAGCACGGCGTGGCGGTCGGAGCGCACCCCGGCCTGCCGGACATTGTGGGGTTCGGACGCCGCCGAATGGTTCTCACCCCGGCCGAGGTTGAGTCGATCATCCTGTATCAGACCGGAGCCCTTACGGCGTTCCTGGCAAAGCACGGGCTGGAACTGAACCACATCAAACCCCACGGTTCCCTCTACGGCATGCTGGCCGGCGACGAGGAACTGATGCAGGCCGCCGCTGGCACAGCCTTGCAGTTCGGCGTTCCGTTTTTCGGGCTCGCGGGAACCGCCCACGAAAGTGTGTGCCGGGCCATGGGGGTGGACTTCGTGCCCGAACTCTATGTTGACCTCAACTACGGTCCGGCCGGTGAGTTGTTGATCCAGCGCCGCCCGGCGCCCACCGATCCCGACGCCGCCGCCGAGCGTGTCAGCAGGGCACTGGCCGGGAAGCCCGTCCTCGCTGTTGACGGCACCGAGCTGGACATCCGATTCCGAAGCATCTGCGTCCACTCCGACGCACCCAATTCTGTTGCAGTGGCCACCGCAGTGCGTGCGGTCCTGGGCTGAACCGATCTATCCAAACCATCTGAAAGAGAGCATCCCGTGGCAACCATCGTTTCCCCGCTCCCCGGCGTCTTCTATCGCAAGCCCGGCCCTGGCAAGCCGCCTTTCGCAAATGAAGGCGACGCCATCGAGGTCGGACAGACCCTCGGCATTATCGAAATCATGAAGCAGTTCACCGAAATCCAGTCCGATGTGGCCGGGACCCTGGAGTCGTTTGAGGTCAACGAGGGCGACATGGTCAACCCAGGCGATGCAATCGTCGTCGTCCGGGAAGGATAGCCATGAAGAAACTACTCATCGCCAACCGCGGCGAGATCGCCGTGCGCATCGCCCGGACCGCTCGCGAAATGGACATCGAGACATTCGTGGTGGCCAGCGAAGCCGACGTCGAATCCTTGGCTGCCCGGTCCGCTGACCACGTCGTCGTGGTGGGTCCGGCGCCTGCCACCGCCAGCTACCTGAACCAGGACGCCATCGTCGCCGCGGCCGTGGACAACGGCTGCGATGCCGTCCATCCGGGCTACGGGTTCCTCTCCGAGAATGCGGACTTCGCCCGGAAGGTCGCTGATGCTGGCCTGATCTGGGTGGGGCCCCGTGCGGACGCCATCGCGATGATGGGCAACAAGTCCTTGGCGCGGGAATCGGCCCGTAAGGCTGGCGTCCCCGTGCTCCGTGGCTCGGACGGCCCCCTCGATCCGGCGGCCGACGCCGTAGAAATCGCCCGTGGCATCGGCTACCCGCTCGTGATCAAGGCCTCCGCTGGCGGCGGCGGTCGGGGCATCCGCTTTGTGCACAGCGAAGGCGAGCTTCTGGGATCCATTGAGCAGACGCGCGGCGAAGCGGCTGCGGTCTTCGGCGATCCCACCGTTTACCTGGAACGCTTTGTGCAGCATGCCCGTCACGTGGAGGTACAGGTCCTCGGCGACGGCACAAACTTCATCCACCTCGGCGACCGCGACTGCTCCATGCAGCGGCGCTCCCAGAAGGTCATTGAAGAAGCACCGGCACCGGATCTCCCGGACCACGTCCGCCAGAGGATCCTGGAATCCTCCGTGGAACTCGCCCGCGAGTGCGGCTACAGCGGCGCCGGAACGGTCGAATTCCTCTATGACCCGGTCAACCATGAAGCCGCGTTCATCGAAATGAACACACGTATCCAGGTTGAGCACCCGATCACCGAGCAAATCACGGGGGTCGATCTTATCCGCGAACAGCTGCAGATCGCGTTCACCGGGGCGATGTCCCTCCGCCAGGATGACATCGCATTCAATGGCCATGCCATCGAATGCCGTATCAATGCCGAGGACCCTGACCACCACTTCTTCCCCAGCCCTGGCCTCATCACGGCCATGGACTGGCCCGCGGGGGCAGGCATCAGGGTGGACACCGGGGTGGAGGCCGGTTCCACGGTCACTCCGTACTACGACTCCCTGATGGCCAAGCTGATTGTGCATGCAGACACCCGCGAATTGGCCATTGAGGCGATGCTGACGGCCCTGGATGAGACCCGCATCGAAGGGGTCAAAACCACCATCCCGGTGCACAAGAAGCTGCTGAGCCGGCCCGAATTTGCGGCCGTCACCCACCACTCGAAATTCCTTGAAACCGTCCCCGATCTGATGGAGGCACAATGAGCAGCCCGGAACCCGCCGTATTGGAGGCCCGTTACACCTGGGGCGGAGACGAATTCCTGTTCGTTGAGGTCTCGGAGTCCATGAGCCTGGCCGCCAATTTCAGGGTGATGTCCATCGCCGCGAAGCTTTCGGCCATGCAGCGGCCCGGCATCGTGGACGTCTGTCCCGCCAACGCCTCGCTGCTGGTGAGGTTCGATCCCGACGTCCTGCCGCCGTCGACCCTTGAAGAGACCGTCCGGACCATTGAAGGGGATCTGACGCAGCATCACGAACATTCGCTGGAAACCCGGATCATCGAAGTCCCGGTCTGGTACGAGGACCCGTTCACGGCGGAGGTGGCCGAACGATTCCGCGAAGGATTCCATCAGGAGCCCGGCGGCACCGACATTGACTACGCAGCCAAGGTCAACAACCTCAAGGATGCCGCAGAATTCATCCAGCGCCACCATGAGCAACCGTGGCTTGTCTCCATGGTTGGCTTCGTCGCCGGCCTGCCGTTCCTCTTCCAGCTGGTGGATCGGGAAAAACAACTCGAAGTCCCCAAGTATTTGAGTCCCCGCACCGATACCCCCAAACTGACCGTGGGCCACGGCGGCTGTTTCGGCTGCATCTACTCCGTGCGGGGTGCCGGCGGCTACCAGATGTTCGGGGTCGCCGCCGCGCCCATCTTCGATCCGGCCCAGTCCCTGGCCGATTTCGAGGACTTCATGGTGTTCTTCAAGCCGGGCGACATCGTGAAGTTCAAGCCGGTCACCGAGGCCGACTACAACACCATCCAGGCCGAGATCTCCGCCGGGACGTTCCGCTACCGGCAGGTGCCCGTGACATTTGATCTGTCCAAGGCGCTGGCGGATCCCGAAGGCTACAACCAGGAACTCATGGAGGCCCTCAATGGCGTTTGACATCAAGAACCCCGGACTGGCGACCACGGTCCAGGACCAGGGACGCACCGGCCACTACAACGTGGGCATCCCGCAGAGCGGTTCCATGGACCAATACTCGGCCGAACTCGGCAATGCCCTGGTGGGCAACACCGCCAAGGAGGCCGTCCTCGAATGCACGTACCTGGGCCCGGTGCTGACCACTGACCAGGATGCCGTCGTCGCCGTCACCGGGGCACCTGTGGACGTCAAGGTCAACGGTGAAACCCGGCCCCAGTGGACCCGGCTGCAGCTGACCGCAGGCGACGAACTCAGCTTCGGGGTCATCCGGGGCGGCACGCGCTACTACATCGCGGTCCAGGGCGGCATGGATGTTCCCGAGGTGCTCGGCAGCCGGTCCACCTACAGCCTGGGCGCGATCGGCGGGTTCCAAGGCCGCAAGCTGGAGGCCGGTGACCAGGTTCCGGTGGGCGCCCCGCTCAACGGCGGAGCCCTTCCCGACGCCGACACAGTTCCGGAGGAATTCCGTCCCGTATTCGCCAAGGAACAGGCCGTCCGGATCGTCCTGGGCCTGTACGACCACCGGCTCACGGACGAGGGACTGGAAAGTCTCCTCCACAGCGAGTGGAAGGTGACCCCGGTGGCTGACCGGATGGGGCTGAGGTACTCGGGTCCCGGAGTGCAGTGGAAAGAGCGGGAACAGCCATTCGGTGCCGGCTCCGACCCGTCGAACATTGTGGATGCCGGATACGCTGTCGGGTCCATCCAGATTCCCGGCGGCACCCAGCCGATCATCCTGCACCGCGATGCCGTCTCGGGCGGCGGTTACGCCATGGTGGGCACGGTCATCAGCGCCGACATGGATCTGGTGGCCCGCGCCGCCCCCGGCACGTCCACCAGGTTCGTGGCAATCAGCCTGGACGAGGCCCTGGTGGCGCGTAAGGAACTCGCCGAGCTCAAGAGGAACGCCCGGACGGCCATCGGCGCCGGCAGCTAGCAGCCGACCGGCAGGCTCCGGCGGATGGCCCCGAACCAGGAGCCTTGTGCTTCTGCGACGACGGGTCCTTACTGGTGTGAGGAGACCTGGCCGCCCGCCACCAGGACGCGAAATCCCGAGGATCCAGCTCCCGGTTCAACGGCTTGGGCGGCAGGCGCTCCAATCGTCGGACCTGGATCTAGGAGGACAGTCATGTTCGCTCGCGTCAGCACGTACCACCCCGGCCCGGACAGCACCGGGGCACCCTCAGATGACACCGTGAACCGGGTGCTCGAGCTGCCGGGATGCCTGGGCATCTACTACTTGTCTGGGAAGGACAACAAGTCACTGTCCATCACATTGTGGGAGGACGCGGACGCCCTTGCCGGCAGCGAGCAGGCTGCCGGCAAGATCCGCGCCGAGACCAGCGCGGAGCAGCACATGCAGATCCTGGGCGTCGAGGAATTCGAAGTGCTGACCCGGCACCTCAAGGATTGAGGGCCAGAAGGAGTGACGGTCAAGAATCAGTCGTCCCCAGGGACGATCGGCGGAAGTCGGTGTGCCACACGTCAATGTCGCGCCCGTCCCGGTCGGTGAGGACGTATTCGGGCCAGCGGTCGAACGCGGAGCAGGGATGGGATAGCCCGAAATCCACCGTATCGGTGACATCCAGTCCGGCGACCCCGGTAAGGACTGCGTGATGGTCGAAGAGATTTCGCACCTCTGCGGCTGCGTCCTTCTTTTCGGTACCTGCCTCCGTCCGGGCCGACAGGAAGGTGGGCAGGCCGGCGTCGTACGGAAGATCCCGTTTGCCTGCACCGACCACAGCCATCCCCTCTTCAGGGGTGGACAGGACGACAGCGCGAACGGAAATCGCCGGAATGAGTCCCGGAACGGGGCTGACTGCGGCATAGGTGCCGTGATCGTGGGTGACGTAGCACCCTGATCGGAGAATAATCCGCGTTCGGGGCACCTGGCCGCGGTCGGGAAGGAACTCGACGACTCGGTCCGGGAACGCCGAGCCACCCATTGAATAGATGGGAGTGGCGGTCTCAAAGAACTTCGCCGCTTCCAGATACACGTCACGCACCAGTCGGCAGTGTCGGTCAACTGCGGTGACCGTATCCTCTGCCCTACTGTTGGGCACGACTCCTTCGTATCCGGCGACGCCCACCAGCCTCAGACCCGGCGTTGTCCGGACCAGCTCAGCGAGCAGCACACCCTCATCCAGGCTGCGTACCCCCGAGCGGCCGCCGGGTGTGCCGACATCGATGAGCACCTCCAGGGCGACCGTCCCGCCGTCGAAAACTTCGCCCGCCGTCTTGACCCCGGCTGCCGAATCGACGAAGCAACGGATTTCCCGTCCGGGGTCTTCCTCCAGCCACGTGCGGACACGGGTGAGTCCGAACCTGTCGACGATCTCATTGGCCACGAGAACGCGGTCATGTCCCCAAGCCAGTGCTGAGGCGACTTGATCCACGGTGGCGACGGTTACGCGGACGGCGCCGGCAGCCAGCTGCCGCTCGATGATCGGTGCCGACATCGTTGTCTTTACGTGCGGGGCGAGCTCCACGCCCCGCTTCCGGCACCACTCCGCCATGACCCGGATATTGTTGTCGAGGGCATCGCTGTCCAGCCGCAGCTGCGGATACGCCGGACCCCGGACAATCTTTGCCGCGAAGTCTCCATCGGCTCCGCCCTGGCTCTCAATCAGCTTGCTCACGCCACTCCCCGATTCTTCGGTCCCAAAAATATCTGCATCGACACTAGTTGCTTCGACACTCTGCCAATCTACTTGGGCGTCGTGCCTCCGGCGGCATTGGCCAGTTGCCTGAGAAGCAGAGGCGGTGTAACACTCGGGCCATGAGCCCGCGGTTTCGGCGGCGCCCTGAGCCCGCGAACGGGCCGGGCTCGCACACAAGTCCGGGGAGGACACTGCGCTAGTGACATGAGCTCCCCATCTTCAGGCCTAATTCACTTCACCGAGCGCGGATCGGGTAGGCCCCTGCTGCTCGTGCACGGGCTGATGGTCACCGGCGAGATGTTCGACCCCGTGGTCGAGCGTCTCTCTGCCCGGCATCGCCTGATCATTCCGGATCTGCGCGGCCACGGGCAAAGCCGGGGCCTTCCGCCGCCCTACACGGCCACGCTGCTGGCAGCTGATCTGGCGCGCTTGCTCGACTATCTCGCCATCGATTCCACGGACGTGCTTGGTTACTCGCATGGCGGTGCCATCGCCCAACAGCTGGTGCTGGACTATCCCACGCGATGCGACCGCCTCGTGCTCGTGTGCACCTACGCCTTCAACATGGCCACGGGGCGGGAGTGGGTTGAAGGCCACGTCCTGCCGCCGGCGCTGCAGGTCCTCGGGATGCGCCGGCTGTCAAAGCTGATATCCGCACAGGCCGCTCCACGACTGGGCAATGAACGCACCGACTGGCTCACCGGGCTCATGGCGGGCCAGGACGCCAGGGCGATGGCGTCCGCGTGGAAGGCTGCGATGGCGTTCGACAGCAGGCGCCGGCTGGCCGAGATCGCCTGCCCGACGCTAGTCATCGCCGCTGCGAACGATCAGGCGGTACCGATCCATCAGGCGAAAATGCTCCACAACGGTATCCCCGGATCGCTCCTGGTCATAATCGACGCGGCCGACCACGCGCTCATCTGGACGCATCCGGACGAGCTCGGGCGGGTGACCGAGGAATTCCTTACCGGCTGAGCACTGGCGACCCTGGATGCGCGCCCCATCCAGGATCGGTGTAAAGAGCACTCCTTGGACGGGGCCGCCTAAACGTCCAGCGACGGGTTCCGGTCGAAGAAGCCCACCGGCTTGAGCCAGAACGCGACAGTGTCCACCGGCATTATCGGCCAGTCCTCCGGACGCGTGATGTGGTGAATGCCGAAGACGTACCAAAGGACAACGTCGGTGTTTTCCACGGACCGGCCCTGTCGCACCCACTCGGGCATTCCCAGTCCGCCCGTTCCTTGGTTCACGAACTCCCCGGCCGGCCATCGTTCCTTGGCATCGTTAGGTGTTACCCATACCGTGTGCCCAATGACCTCTGCGCGCTGGAAAACCGGGGATGCCGGGTCGAAGAACGAGGGGAACGCTGCGCCGGGCACCAGCTTGTAGGACACCGGGGTCCCGAGTCCGTTGACCGAATTGTCGTTCGTCACTGTCCAGGCCCGCTGGGTCTCCCAGGAATAGTCGTCATGCCCCTCGGTGGTAATGGGGGTCTTTTTCTGATGCAGGGCGAGCCCGTGCGGATTGTCCGGACCCATCGGAACCATCTCAGTTTCCGAGCGGTAAACCGTGTTGGCCGTGCCGTCGATGTCCAGGTCGAGCCGGGCCACCAGGAAGTGTTGGTGGAAGGGCGCGTAGGTCCGGTTGTCCACAAGCGTTCCGGTCGGATGCTCCTGGCCCTCGCCGAAATGGGTGACCACCATTATTCCCGTGGCCCTAACCTCGCACTCGATGTTCCCGTCTTGATAGAAGCGCCAGTAGGCCAGGTATTCGTAGTTGGCCACGGTGACATGGAATGAAATCACCAGTCGACGCATCCGGCGCACCTCCATGCCGCCATCGTGGTCGATGTGCTTCCACAACACTGCTGCGTCCTCTTCGTGGATGCAGATCGCGTTCTTGATGGTGTGCGGCTCCCCCGCCGAATTGTGCATGACGGCGTCCAAATACCGGATTTCCCCGAGACAATCGCAGCCCATTTCCAGCGATGTCGTCATGAATCCCAGACCCCATTCGCCGACGTCGAACGCGGTGCGGCGGTAATGGTCCTCACTGGGATCTCGGTAGGGAACGGCCATTTCGGCGAAGGACAGGCGGTTCGCGATGGGCCGCTCGCGGCCTCCGTCCCGATAGCTGACCCGGTGGATGGTGAGGCCTTCGCGATAGTTGAACCCGATTCGCAGGGACCAGTTCTGCCAGCTGATCCTGTTGCCGTCAAAACGGAAGGAAACGCCCTCTGACTGGACGATGTCCAGCGGCTTCAGGGGTTCACGGGTGCTTGCGTTGCGGAGTCGTTCCGGGATCAGCGCCGGGACATACTCGCCCATGATCTCGGGAGGGTCGACCGTAAAAGTGTCCTCGATATCCAGAAGCTCCATCGAGGCAAGGTCAATGACGCAGTGGAAGCCGTTGACCGGCCCTGCATACGGGTTTGCGCCCGAACGGGCACGGACCCAGGTATCGGACCAGCCGATCCGGTGGCCCTGGTATTTTTCCGGAATCAGTGCCTGGCCATAGGTCCAAACGTCCATGAACACCAGAGACAAATCGGTGATGCCGCGCTTGGCAAGCGCAGCTATCACCCGCGGGTCACTGCGCAGCGCTGCGTCAGCTTCTTCCCACTCGTCGACGGTGACGTTCGCCTGAACGCCAGGGACATGGGCGAACGAGATGACAACACCGCGGGTCAGCGATAACCGCGCCTGGTAGGTCATGTTCGAGGACCGTTCGAAGCAGTTCACACCGACGACCCGATCGGGAGCCGCCCCGCTAGCATCGGTTTCGAAGGCGCTGATGGCGGCCTTGTCCGGTTCTATCAGCTCAATGGCTGCCAGCCGCCACGCGGGAAACGTGACGCCCTGTTCGCTGGCGAGCAGGGCCGCCGCTGCACGGAACTCGTCCGCACTGAGCGGATCCAGTGGATGAAACTGGGCCGAAATTCTCACGGCGATCTCCTTCTCGGGCCAGCCTTCGAACATCGGCCTCAGCGGAGGTCCAACCGGGACGCTACGGTTTCCCTTCCTCGGCGGCCTCAGTGAAGAGGGCACCCTGCGCTGCTCCTGAGCCTGACATCCCGCCGCCCGGACCGCGCAGAATGAACGCGAGACCGACGGCGACCGCTGCGCCGACCAGCGGCCCGGCGACATACACCCAGTAGTCGTTGAAGTTGCCGCTGGCGAGATCAGGCCCGAACGTTCGTGCCGGATTCATCGACGTGCCAGAGATGGGACTGCCCCACAGGCCGGCCAAGGCAATATATCCGCCGACGCCAAACGCCCCGAGGATCCCGATATTCTGGGCTCCGGAGGCGGTCCCCAGGATGACGCTGACCAGCACCATCGTGAGCAGCGCCTCCATCCAAAACGCCGCGGTCGCCGGATAGCCTTGCGCCGGGTAGTTCGAACCGTAGGTCGCGGATACGCCGATCACGGCCTGCAGGAGAAGACAGGCAAGCGTCGCGCCGATGAGCTGAACGACGATGTAGCCAGGGACTCGACGCCACGGGAAGTCGCCGCGGAGCGCGAACGCGATGCTGACGGCGGGATTCAGATGCGCACCCGATATCTTGCCCATGAACAGGATGATCGCCATTACCATCAGGCCGGGCGCCACCACGGCCGCCGTGCGGCTGATGGCGCCGGGAAAGGCCTGGCTCATCATTCCGCCACCGGCCGCAACAATCACGAGCAGGAAGGTGCCATACAACTCCGAGACCAGGCGCCGCCATTCCTGGCGCGGATCATTGAAGTCCTCAATTCGCTGCAGGACGTTCTGCTCCGCTGTGCCCAGCCTGCTGGGGATGAAGTGGCGATGCGCCTGGTCCTCGTGAGCACTGCCGCGTCCGGTTCCGCGCTTGCCCTGATCTTCCGCCATGGCTGTCAGCCTCCGAAGGTTCTGGCCATGTGGTCTGCCGTCCCAGCGCGGTCCGCCACCTCAGAACCCCAATGTACCGCTGCCCAAGTCAGTTGTCATCGCTGTTGTCCTTACTGGGTTGACTCTGGCTGGTGGCAGGGCTTGTTCCGTCCGACACCCGGGGCGGCTCAGGGCTGATCAGCATCTGCGGCGCGTGGTACACCATGAGCCACACGGGCAGAATCGCCAGGCACAGCACACCGAAAGCACTGAGACGTCGGGACTCGGCCTGCATATTCGTGCGGACATCCGCGGCGCAAAGTCCTAGCATTCAGCCATGAGGCAAGAAACCTGGCAAAAGTATTCCGAGTGGCCGCTCCTCGGTGCTGCTTTTATCTTTCTGGCGGCCTACTCCGTCCTGGTCATTGTCGAACCGCCGGACCCCTATGCCGCCGTTCTGGTATTCGTCATGGGGTCGACGTGGCTTGCCTTCGGGGTCGACTACATCGTGAAGTTGCTCCTGGCGCCCCGGCCGGGCCGATGGTTCATTCGCCACCCCATGGACCTGTTCATGGTGGTGTTCCCGGTGGCGCGGCCATTGCGGCTCCTGCGCCCATTCAAGCTGCGTCAAGTCATGGACCGGGCCCCGGGCACTGCCATCCGAAGCCGCGTCATGGCGTACGTCCTTGTCTCCGCCATCCTGCTGGTCTACACCGTGGCCCTGAGCGTCCTCTATTTCGAAAGGGGCGCTCCGAACGCGAATATCACCACGATGGGCGACTCGTTGTGGTGGGCGGTTGTCACCATTACAACGATCGGTTACGGCGACTATTACCCCGTAACCGTTCCGGGCCGTTGGGCTGCGACCGCGCTGATGGTCGGCGGGTTTGCCGCCTTGGGGATGGTCACCGCGGCACTGTCTTCCTGGCTTGTTGAAAGCGTGGCAGCCGCAACCAATAAACGAACGAAGCCGGACGACCCTATTGGCAGCGAGGAGCTTGCCCGCCTCACGGCCCAGCTCAATAGGCTCCATGACCAGCTCGCCCGGGATCCGGGCGAAACCGACAGCAACCCCGCCGAAGGACAAGCCCGCGATGAACCACGTTAGAGCCATCAATGCTGTCTTTTCCGTGACGCCATGGCCGCATTCGGCCGGAGCGGGTACAACTGACTCATGACCACCTCCCCCCTGGTGCTCGGCCCTATGGTGCGGTACGTGGATGAGACGTCGGCGAGTGTCTGGGTGGAGACCCAATCTGCCGCCCGGGTTTCCATCCGTGCCGGCGGCAGGGACTGGGCCGCCCGTACGTTCGCAGTTCACGGTCACCACTACGCTCTGGTGGAATTGGACGGACTGGAGCCCGGCACGGTCACGCCCTACACCCTCGACGTCGACGGAACACAGGTCTGGCCCGATCCCTCGTCCGAGTTCCCGCCGTCCATGATCGCCACCCTGGCCACCGGCAAGCCGCTGCGGATGGCTTACGGCTCCTGCAGGACCAGTGTCCCGCACGATGCGTCCGGCAACCGGACCCACGGCGTCGACTCACTGCGCGCCTACGCACTGAGGATGGCCGCCGGCGGTGACCTGCCATGGCCGGATCTGGTGGCCTTCCTCGGAGACCAGGTGTACGCCGATTTGACCAGCGAGCAGATGCAGGAGTTCATCCGCGCCCGACGCGACATCAAGGCACCCCCCGGCGAAGAGCTCAAGGACTACGAGGAGTACGCCCACCTTTACTATCTGGCCTGGTCGGACCCCGCGAACAGATGGCTGCTGTCCACCCTGCCCAGCGCCATGATCTTCGATGACCACGACATCCGCGACGACTGGAATACCTCAGTGAGCTGGAAGAAGAAAATGGAAGCCACCTCATGGTGGCATGAGCGGATAGTCGCGGGGTTGGCCTCGTACTGGGTCTACCAGCATCTGGGGAATCTGTCACCGCAGGAACGGGCGGAGGATGCTGTCTGGCAGCGGATCGTCGGGCACGCCGGCCAGGATGAGATCGACGTGGGGGCGGAGCTTGACAGCTTCGCGGATCGGGCTGATCGGGACCCGAAATCCTACCGTTGGAGCTACTGCCGCGATTTTGGGGACACCCGGTTGATCGTGGTTGACTCCCGCGCGGCCCGGGACCTGACGCCAGACGAACGGGCACTCGTTGACGCGCCGGAAATGGCCTGGGTCGATAGCCGGATGCGTGGCGGCTTCCGCCACGTGCTCGTGGCGACGTCACTGCCTTTCCTGTTGCCGATGGGCCTGCACTACGTCGAGTCGTGGAATGAGGCCGTCTCTGAAGGTGCGTGGGGAAAGCGTGCCGCCCGGGCCGGCGAAAAGCTGCGGCAGGCGCTGGATCTGGAGCACTGGGGAGCATTCCAAAACAGCTTCCGGGAAATGGCGGCCATGGCGAGTGAAGTCGCCGATGGCAAACGCGGCCCGGCGCCGGAAACCATCACCTTCCTGTCCGGGGATGTTCACTACTCCTACGTTGCGGAAGTGGACCGTGCCTCGGGCAGCCGGATTATGCAGGCGGTCTGCTCCCCCATCCGCAACCCGCTGCCCAGACTGCTGAGGTCCTTCGCGGCCATCATGTCCTACGGTCTGGCCACGCCGGTAGGCGCCTTGGTTGCGCGCTCGGCAAAGGTCCCGGACCCGCCGTTTCACTGGTCCGGCGTTAGGGGCCCGTGGTTTCAAAACAACCTGGCCCACCTGGAGGTGGTTCCGGAAGGGTTGAAACTATGGTGGGAGACCGGCGTCGTGGACGGCGGCGACCACCTGCGTCCCGGGCTGGAACAGGTCGCTTCCCTCACGGTATTTCCGCGGACGGCCCAGGACCCCGCCGAGGGGCAGCAGCGGCGTTAACCCTGGCGCCAATCGCGGAAGCATTCTCGCTGCCGGGCTCAGGCGGCGCCCACGTCCTCGATGGAGACCGTTTCGATGATTCTGGTCGATGGCTCACCGACCAGCGCCGGCGCCGTCACTCCGGTTTTCCACGTATCGTTCTGCAGCCGGCCCAGGAAATCCACCGCAGCCTCCTGCGTATCGAAATCCATCTCCAGCATCACATAGTCTTGCTGGTCGAGCGGGCGCGAGATTCGATATGACCGCACACCCGACGCGGCGCGGTCCAGCGGATCACTGTCAAAAGCCCTCCGCCACATGTCAAAGTCCCGGACCTGGTGTTCGATCTGCAGGGTAATCACTGGGGCGCTCCTGTCGACGGTTCTACACGCCCAACTGTAGGCCCGGAAGGCCTCGCCAAGTAAGGCGCCCGGCCGAAGGGATTTTCCGGGTGGAGTCCTACGCCGGCTGGGATCCGGTGTTCGTACTGGTCGGGGCGTTTGCCTGATCGGCCGGGGGGTGTTGCCGGCGGCTCGCCAGCAGGAAGGGCACCGCGATCAACTCGATCACGCCACCCATCGCTAGTGATGCAGCGTAGCCGTACACATCGGCTGCCCGGCCGAGCAGTGGCTGCACCACCACGCCACCACTTGAGCCCATGAGCGAGTCGAAGCTAAGCACTGTTGCCCGCTGCTTCGAGGCAATCATGTCGTTCAGGTAGGCCTGCCGCACCGGGATACCCGCCGACGCTACCAGTGCCCAGAGCGCCAGCAGCACCAGGGCCACCCAGAACACCTGGGTGAATCCAAGCACAACCAGAATCAAGGTGCTCACGATGCTACTCAGGATCAACACCGACGTGCGTTTACGGACAAGGCGCCGGACATGGGGCGCCATCCAGCCGCCGAGCACCTGCGCTCCCGCCACGATGGCCGCCGCTAGGCCCGCCACGGAGTACGCCCGCGGGTCCCCGAACAGATTGAGCAGGTAGGGCTGCAGGGCGTAAAACACATAGATGCCGACGCCGGCGCTGAACGGCGCGGCCAGCATCACGTAACGTACTGGTGGATTTTTCAGGCCGTTCTCGATCGAGGCGTTGAGTACTGCCCGGGTCGCCTGCAGCGGATGGGTCGAGCGTTCGGGGGTGAACCCGACGTCGTGCATGAGCCAAAAAGCGACGGCGAACATGGCCAAGAGCACGCCCACGCGCATCAGGAACGGCACGCCCAGATTGGTGGCCTGCGCGATCACGCCCCCAGCCACGGAGCCGGCGAGCATCGCGACGCCGGACACCATCTGGCCCCGCCCGAGCACGGTCTCCATCCCGCCTTCGAACCCCGAGAAGCGCAACGCGTCGACGAGCCAGGCTTCGACCGCTCCAGAGAAGAAGGTGAAGCCCAGGCCGAGCAGGACCGAGACCACCGCCCACATCCAGAACGGGGCGGAAAACTGCCAGAGCAGGTAGTAGAAGTAGGTCGAGACGGCAAGGGTCACGGTTCCGAGCAGGAACGATACACGGCGCCCCCAGCCGTCGGCAACCACTCCGGTGGGCACCTCGAACAGCACCATACCGGCCGTGAAGAAGGCGTTCGCGGCAAACGCCTCGAGGTTACTGAGTCCGGCATCCAACAGGAAGAGGGTGTTGATCCCCCAGATGAACGAGGCCGCAAGGGTATTGCCCAGCGTCAACGTCAGATAGATGCGCTGGATCTTTCGGGCGGCGGCGTTCATCGCGTCGCCGTCCCCGCCGGGGCGAGGAGGGAGCACGAGCCCATTCTCGTCTCCCCTGCCGTCGCGCGCCAGAGCAAATCAGGCTGAGGGCATGACGCGATCGATCGAGCCGAAGCGGTCCGACCTGCTCAGGCTCCCTGGTTCGTGTAGAACGCCCGACGGCGGGCGTACTCATGGACCCGGTCCAGGGTGGCGATCTGTTCGCGTGCCTTCGTGGCCAGTCCGTCGAATCTGGCCCCATCCAGCCCCAGATCGCCGGAGAGGTCCTGCAGCGTCTGCCAAAGCCCCAGTTTTCCCATCACAGCCGACCGCATGACCTCGGATTCCAGCACCAGCGTCATCGGCGAGCGGTTCACCACCCGCCCGTTGAGTTTGAGCCGACCGGCGCGCTCCGCGACCCACGCCGCCGCCCGCCGGGGAGTCCGCCGCGGCAAGCCAAAATCCCCCACTAGTCCGCGTACATACTCCCGCTCTTCCCGGATCTGGGTGGCAAGCGCAGAAAGTTCGGCGTGGAAGGGAGTGTCCGTGAAGTCGCGCGCCATGCGCTCTATGCGGCCCTGCCCCGCCGTGGCCCCCGCGAGGTGGTCCGAAAGGTAGAGCCCGAACAATTTCTTATCGACTGTGCCGGAAATCTTCGGTGCCATGAAAGCTCCACTCTGCTGGAAGAGTTGCTTCGGGATCACCACCCTACCGGAGCCCGCGGCACGCCCAGAAGGCTATCGGGGCGTGGAATCGTCGCGCGCCGGCCGCCCTGACTCGGCGTCTGGGTCCATCGCCACGAGCCCGGTGTCGTCCACCACCTCTGTCAGCTCCTGCGCGAGGGCAGGCTTAAGCCAGGACGCCACCACGCTGACTCCGCCGCCGTCGTCGCGGTCAATCACGACGTCGATCTCGGATGCGGCCGCGCCCATGCGCAACAG
Organism: Arthrobacter sp. ov407; assembly: GCF_900102895.1. Taxonomy (GTDB): domain Bacteria; phylum Actinomycetota; class Actinomycetes; order Actinomycetales; family Micrococcaceae; genus Arthrobacter. Next base: position 85,395 of record NZ_FNGD01000003.1, on the reverse strand, counting down.
CTGTTCGCGATACGACGCTTCCAGTGCAACCAGGCTTTCCTCGGTCCACTCCCCCGGTCGCATCCTCGTTGAGATTTCGACCGGTTCAGGCTGATACAGCGTCATGAAAGTCCTTCCCTTGGGTTCGTTCAGGGGCGAGCACGACCCCATTCTCGCCTCCTGAGCCCGTGGGCGCCAGAGCAGGCGCGTCGGACCGCCACGGCTGCCAGGCGTTCCGAGATGAACGCCGCGGTGACAGACTTTGTCCACCGGAGTAATACCAATGAGGAGGGTCCCGGTGGCCGACATGGCTGAGGCGCTTTTGCACGACGGCACGACGATATCCATCCTGGTGAGCGGTGACGGCCGGGCGCTCCTTATCCCAGCGGATTTGAAGCCGCGTTCCGAGTCGGAAGCCCAGACGATGCGCGATTGGGGCGCAGACCCGGACCTCGGGCCCACCCTTGTGTCGGCTCTCTCGCAGTCCTATCGGGTAGTCGCGGCCGACTACGAGGGCCACCGGATGGCGCACCCGGCGCCGGATACCCTCACCCCGGAGAACGTCGCCGCCGATTTCCTGGCCATCGCTGACGCGGCACACGCCGACACTTTTGGGTACTACGGGTACTCCTGGCTGGCCCTGTGCGGTTTGCAGTTGGCGATCCGCACCAACCGCCTCTGGGCCCTCATCATGGGCGGGTTCCCGCCGCTCGAGGGCCCCTACAAAAGCATGCTGGCGGTGACGCGGGCGGCCCACTCCGCGGCTGCCAGATCCTCGGAACAATCTCCGGCGGTGAACCTCCCGGTCGAACCAGGCGACTGGGATGCCGCCACAATACAGACCAACGAGGCACAAACGCGCCAGTTCGTCACGCTGTACGAAGCACTCCAAGACTTCGGCGATTCAACTGTTGCACTGGCGCGAGACCTCCCACGGCTTGCCTTCGCCGGCTCCGCCGATCAAATCGTTTACGGACCCCGTTGGGGAAACGTGACCGTGCGAATCGGCGAACCGCTTGCTGCCCACGAGCGCGAGCTCATCGAGGCCGGGTGGGACGTGCAAGTCCTCCCCGCACTCGATCACCTGAGCGCGATGCATAGCGACGTCGTCGTTCCCCTTCTGAAAGCCTGGCTCGGAAAAGTGGGCCGGGATCAGGTGGGCAGGGAGCAATAGGAACGTCCCACAACCCCGCGGACCGAGGCGGCGATGGTTCCCTACTTGCTGAGGCGGAAAACGTCGGCCTTGATCTCATGGCGTCCCGTCTTGCGCTTTCCAGCCGGCGTCCCATACAAGACCAAAGCCGACCTGCCGTCGTCGAGAACGGTGATCCCCTCGGCGTGGTCCTCACCCTCACCGAACGGCGCCTCAAATTCGCAATGCAAGTCGTCTTTCTGCAGGACAGTCTCGGCCTGCGACGTCAGCGCGCCCCGCCAGCGAAACACGGCTGCGCGCCCGTCGAGCTCCATGGTGGGTCCCGCCAAGACGAGCAGGTCCTCTCCGTGACGGCACAGATCCCGCACGCCCAAGCCGTGCAGGCGGAGGAAGTGCTTGCGGTAGCGACGATTCCCGGGACCGATCGGCTGCGGCTCTAGGCCTGGCCCGTCGCCAACCTGGAGCTCGATGATCATGGCCCACCCGCGCAGCACCGGCCCGCGGAGACCGATGAACACCCGGTCTCCGTCTACGGCGAGGCCCTCGCAGTCAATCCCGTTGTCCTTGCCCGGGATAGGGCGCGCCCCGATCGTCCGGGACTGTATGAAGCTTCCCAGGTGAGGGTCGTCGGCCAGGAGATCCACCAAGTCCGCGCCCCGACCGAGGCCTAAAACGGCGGGGTGTTGTTGGTGATCCGTCGGGCTGCCGCCGGGTTCGAGGAGCGTCTTGGTGGAGAGCCGGGCCAACACCCGACGGCGCTGACTGACCTCCACTGTCGCCAGGGAATTCTGCGCCTCTGCGGGCGTGGCGTTCCCCTTGACCTGCTTGCGGGCCGCGCTGTGCGATCCCACCAGCCACAGCATGTCACCCTCGACATCGAGTCCTTCGATGTCCATCTCACCCCTGTCCCCGGGCAGCTCAAGGAGCTGGGTGAGATCGAAGCTGCGATGGTCGCGAGCCTGGTCGCCGGTCTCCAGCGTGAGCCGCTCGACACTGGTCGTCTCGTCATTGGCGACCCAGAGATGGGGGCCCTGGCGGGCGATCGCCGACAACCCATCGCGGAGGTCATCCTGCCGATCGAGGGTGCTGCGCTGATCGAGTACGAGGGTGATTTCGCCGGAAGGCTCGTCCGGCCGCGGCCATCCACTCACCGGGGATTACCCATTCTCATCAGCGGTGATCGGCCGCTCATTTCAACTCCCATGCTTCAGGACGTCACCATCATCATCCACCGGTCCCACGCGCTAGCCTGGGTCGCGGGCGTCCCGCGCCCTTCGTTCGCGCAGCCAAGGGATGAGCCCACCCGCCAAGAGCATGTCCACCTGACGATTGGAGAGGCTGTGCCGCACAGGATAGACCTCGCCGCGGGTCTCGTTCTGCACGAGGATCTCGTTGCCTGTCACGAGGGCGTCGTGTATTCCCGTCAGCAGGAGCACATCGCCTTGTTCGATACGGTCATGATCGTCGGCATTCGTGAACTCGAGTGCGAGGACGCCGAAATTAGCCAGGTTCTGCCAGTGGATCCGCGCGAACGAGATGGCCACCACTGCGCGCAGCCCGAGGAAGCGCGGGGTGATAGCTGCGTGTTCCCGTGAGGATCCCTGGCCGTAGTTGATGCCGCCGACCAGGATGTGGCCTGTCGAGTCGCGGGTTCGTGCGGCACGGGCGGGGTAAGTAGGGTCGACCTGGTCGAAGGTGAATTCGGCGAGTTTGGGGATGTTGCTGCGGTAGGGCAGAACGCGCGCACCGGCTGGCAGAATCTCATCCGTCGAGACATCATCCCCCAAGACCAAGGCGACTGGTGCCTCGATGCGATCGGCGAGGGGACCGAATACCGGAAGCGAGGAGATGTTTTCGCCCTTGACGAGTGCTACTTTGCCGGCTTCCTCCGGCGCCAACGGCTTCTCCAGCATTGCCAGGTTCACGCTCGACACCTCGGGAAGTTCGATCTCGGGGTATTCCAGGTCGAAGAGCTCTGTCAGGTCCCGCGGGTCGGTGATCGTTCCGGTGAGTGCGGCAGCCGCGGCCGTCTCCGGTGAGCAGAGGTAGACCGAGTCCTCCTTCGTGCCCGAACGGCCCGGAAAGTTGCGGGGCATCGTGCGCAGGCTGTTGCTTCCGCTCGCGGGGGCCTGGCCCATACCGATACAGCCCATGCATCCGGTCTGATGCAGCCGGGCGCCCGCACGGATCAGATCGTAGGTGGCACCCATTTTCGTCAGGTCCTGCAGGATCTGACGGGAACTCGGATTGACGTCGAAAGACAGTCCGGGGTGGCACTGCCGCCCCTTCGTGATTGCGGCCACAATCGCGAAGTCCCGCAGCCCGGGATTCGCTGAGGACCCAATCACGACCTGCGCCACCGGCTTCCCTGCGGCCTCCCGCACCGGAACCACATTGCCCGGCGAGCTGGGCAGGGCGATGAGCGGCTCGATCGTGGAGAGGTCGATCTCCTCGGTCACGTCGTAGGTGGCATCGGCATCGGCGAGGAGCTCGGTGAAGTCGCCCTCCCGCTGCTCGGTGCGCAGGAAAGCCCGGACCTGGTCGTCGGCCGGGAAGACCGTGCTCGTCGCACCGAGTTCGGCGCCCATGTTGGCAATCACGTGCCGGTCCATCGCGCTCAGGGTGGCGACGCCGGGACCGTGGTACTCGATGATCCGGTCCCTGCCGCCCTTCACGCCGTGCCGGCGCAGCATTTCGAGAATGACGTCCTTGGCGCTGGTCCAGGGCGGCAGCTTGCCGGTAAGCCTCACGCCCCAGATCTCCGGCATCTTCAGATAGAGCGGCTCACCCGCGATTGCCAGGGCTACCTCGGTGCCGCCGACCCCGATTGCCAACATCCCCAGTGAACCTGCGGCCGGGGTATGACTATCGGAGCCGACCATGGTTTTGCCCGGAATACCGAACCGCTGCATGTGAGTCGGATGGGACACCCCGTTTCCGGCCTTCGAGAACCACACACCAAACCGGCGGCAGGCTGAGCGCAGAAAATCATGGTCCTCCGCGTTTTTGCTGTCGGCCTGCAACAGGTTGTGGTCCACGTACTGCACGGACACTTCAGTTTGTGCCTGGTCGAGCCCGAGGGCCTCCAGTTCAAGCATGACCAGCGTCCCCGTCGCGTCCTGGGTGAGGGTCTGATCGATATGCAAACCAATCTCACGCCCGGGAATCATCTCTCCGGCGACCAGATGGGATGCGATGAGCTTCTGGGCCACGTTGTAGGCCACGGTGGGCTTCCTTACTCGATGGCGAGGCCGGACGACATCCGTCGGCAACGAACCGGCCACCGGGCACTCCCCTTATCCCCAAAAATAGCCCACTCCGGTCGCCGGGAACAGTGGTGATTGGACCGTGCAAATTCACGCTGGAAACTCCGAGGGCGCCTTGTCCCGGCGGTACAGGCACGCTAGGGAAACGTTAAGACTGTTCCCGGTCCGGCCCAGGCGCCGGTGCCGCACGGTAGCGTGAAGGGTGCGCCGTCCCTGCAGAGTCCCCCAACGATGCAGGGGCGGCGCCTCGCACCCAGACCGCACCAGTATTCGCGCTGAGCTGCGCTGCGCCCATTCGCTGACCGCGGCCCTTATGCCTGGTATCGCAGCACTGTCGGCCCCGGGACGCTCTTGGTGTTCCAAGAGCTGAGGAAGGCCAGTGCGGCAGCCAATCCCGCACTCAGCACTACGGCTCCCAGCCACATCGACACGGGCCATTGAATTGATGACGCCACGGCGATGCCGGCCAGTTGGCCCGTCCAGATTAGCGCCGCCAGTATCGCGGTGGCCGCCGGCAGCCGGCGCCTCAGCCACGGCCCCGCCCGTCGGGCGAGCAGCACGTCAGTCACGACCGCGGCGGCCGTTGCCCCGGCCGCACCGGCGACCGCCGCCGGGCGCAGCCCCGACATGGCCAGTGGCAGCCACGCCACGACGGCGACCAGGATGGTGGCAATGCCGTGAGGCGGCCGTCGGGCTCCGGAGAGGGTGTAGAGGAAGGGGGCAATGATCAGCGCCGTGGTCATCAGGTAGCTGGCCAGTCCGAGGGCCGGGGGCAGCTCCGCTTGGGTGTGCCCGGGGCTCCCGATCGGCGTCTGTAGATATGGGACGGCGGGCGGGGTCCGGACAAAGGCCGAGCAGTAGATGAGGAAGAAGGCGCCCAGGCCGGTCATCAGGGCGAGAGACAGTACTGCAGGCGGCGTCCATTTGAAGGCCTCTGATCCGCTGGCGGCCCGTCCACTACGGATGCCGGTGCCGAGGATGAGGAAGAGGCTGAACCCCAGCAGCAAGTGTGTGGGGCTCACCAGCGCATCGAGGGAGACTTCGATGCCCAGGATCTCGTGCCAAGCCAGATCCAGAACGCCGGCGACGGCGAAGAGGGCGAGTCCGATGACAGTGCCCTGGTAGCCGGCCGGTATCGCCCTGGTCAACGGCCGCCCGGGCTGACGGTTCCTCCAGATAACGCTTGCCGTCCACACGGCAGTGGCCACGAGACCCGAATAAAGCGCCGCGTGCCAGGGAGTGAAGAAGGTTTCCAGCCCGGGAAGGTGCATGTGGGCCCAGCCGTCCAGGAAGACGGCCAGGAGGAGCCAGATGCCCAGCAGTTGCGTCACAAGATCGTTCCGCGCCCCTGCCCGGCGAGTCCGTGCTGCCGTGTCAACCATGGTCGATCTCCTCGCACTATGGCGATTACCTTCACTCACATGGGCGAAGTCATGTATAGCCCGGGCAGCAGCTCCGGGTGAGACGGGACGAAGAGCGCGAAAACGATCAGTGAGACTCCAGTGATCCGGCTGAGGGTGGGCCCGTATTTCCACGTCTTCTCCAGGAAGATAACTACCGTGAGCACCGCCATCCATGCCAGGTTCATCACGCCAACAGCAATCAGCACCACCATGAGCCCCCAACAGCAGCCCACGCAATACACACCGTGGTACATGCCGACGCGGACATCCCGCAGGCGACCCTTGTAACCGGATACGTGCAACAGGAAAGCTACGGGCGACCGGCAGTGCCTGAGACAGAAATCCTTCAGCGGGGTCAGCTGGTAGGCGCCGGCCGCCACGAGCACTCCAGCCCCCACCCAAGGTGCGATATTAGCCGAGTCCTCAGCCAGCAGCCCAGAGAGAGCCGCGGCCGCGTAGGCAACGACTCCGAATCCGATCCACGTCAACAGGTAACCGCCGACCAAACCTGTTGTCCGGATGGTCCGGACTCGGCGGCTGCGGACGGCACGGATGGACCTGAGGTACGTCGAAGTGAGAGGCGCGAGTGCCGGCAGCATCATGGCTGCCATCATCAGCGTCCACACGCCCAGGAAACCCCAGAGCCCCAGTCCCATGGTTCCCGGGCCCGTGGACATGTCGGTGAGGCCTACGAAAGTGAGATACCACGCCAGTGCGGCGCACCCGATCAACGCCAACTCTGCGGCATGGTGGCTAACTGTCAGGCCGCTCCTGCCCGGCACTTAAGCGGACCAGGCGAAGGGGGCCGAGAAGGAGTTCTTCCCGGCGTTATCCCAGGTCATCCCGAACACGTCGACGCGGGCGGTGCTGGATGTGCCGGCTGCCAGAGTGTCCGCCGGGAATCCGACCCCGCTGATTTTCACTCCTCGTCCTGTGGAATCCAGGGGAGACACGAAGTCCTCGACCACCATGTCGACGGCACTGCCAATGCGGACCTGGTGGACACGCCCGTCGTCGGCGTAGGCCATTTCCAGGGACTCCATGCCTGCCATTTCACCGATCAAAGGCGCGAGGCCCTCCATCGGTCCGCCGAGCTGTCCGCCGAAGACTGCACCGAGCGCTTCTGCCTGCTCAGCCGAGGCGGCGGCATCCATCAGAACTCCGACCTTCCAGCCCCCGTCACCCATGACGGCCGGAGTATCGGCTACGACGCAGACTGTCAGACCACCGACGTCGACACCGTTCACTTCGCCGGTTTCGACGTGGAAGGCCAAGGCCACGTTGCAGCGTTCGTTATCCGCCGGTGCGGTCTGCCCTGAAATCGTACACGGGCAGGCCATGTCGCAATTGCAATTCTCAAAATATGTACCCTCGACATGCCACGGCATTTGGGGCTCCTTTCGAACAGGCCCCCCAAAAATAAAGTCTCCTCGCGGCCCTGAACAGTGTCAACGGTAGATGGTGACCGTGCATGAGGCCCTCCGGGCCCGGCTAACTGGCCGGCGCCACGACGTCCTCCAGCACTGACCTGTCGAAGAATCTGATCTCGCCCGTTGCCTGGAAAAACACCGGAACCACTGAAGTGTTCGCGTCCTTCGAGGTTTCGTAGATCTCGGGCGCGCTCCCGTGTTTTCGCGCGATGGTTCCGATCAAGTCGGTGCCGCGAACCCGGACAGTTCGATATTTATAGCTCATTTGGACCCCTTCGTCTGCCAAGGCAAACCCTATTCCTGGGATCTACACTATCTGGATGGAGGCGACGGTCGGCGGAGTGCCTGTGCATTACGCCGAGTACGGCAGCGGCACGCCGGTTCTCGCCCTGCACGGCGCGGGCGTGGATCATCGCGAGATCGCCGGCGCTCTTGAACCGATATTCTCCAACGTTCCCGGCTTTCGGCGGCTGTATCCGGACCTGCCGGGGATGGGCCGCACGCCGGCGCCCGAGACAATCACGAGCAACGATGACGTTCTGGACATTCTGCTCGGCCTGATCGACAGCACCATTGGTGATGAACCTTTGCTTGTCATGGGTCAGTCGTACGGTGGGTACTTAGCCCGTGCGGTTGCCAATCGGAGACCTGAGCAGGTGGTCGGGCTGGCGTTAATCTGCCCGGTCGGCGCGCATACCCGGAGCCTGCCTGAGCACGAGGTCCTTGTTTCGTCGCCCGGCCTGACCGGCAAACTGGGCCCGGAACTCGAGGCTTCCTACCGTGGCTACTTCGTTGTCCAGACGACCGAAACCCTGAGCCGGTTCCAAGAGCTTGTGGCTCCCGCAGTGCCCCTCGTTGACGAGTCGGGGCTGATGCGAATCTTTTCGCACTGGGAGCTACGGGATCGCCCGGAAGCTGCAACTATCTATCCTCATCCTGTGTTAATTCTTGCCGGGCGACAGGATGCCACCGCCGGGCACACGGGCCCGTGGGAGCTGATCGAGCACTACCCCCGCGCTACCTTTGCTGTACTCGATCGCGCCGGCCACGCTCTGTTCCACGAGCAACCCGCGCTCACGCAAGCCCTGGTTATCGAATGGCTCGCGCGCGTGCGTGAGAACTCCACGACGTGAAGTAGTCGGGATCGCTCATCCCGACGGGGGCGTGAACTGGCTGGCGGTAAATACCGCTCCCTGGAGGTCCCGGATCAGTGCCGTGTGCGTCCATTCGGCGTCGTTTTGGCTAAGGACTTGGGCGCCGAGTCGCTTCGCATCAGCCACCGTCTGGTCCCGGTCGGCAACAGTGAACGAGACATGCCAGCGCGACAGTTCGTCGGGGGCGGTGGTCGCGATCCAGGCGATCGCATCCTCGAAGCCAGGTGGGGCGGCCAGCACTGACTGCCTCGCCCTGATGCCCGGATCGACTGTCGCCTCAAGGTGATCACCATAACCGGGCCGGCGGATCATCATCGCGAAGCCGAGGTCGTCGACCTGCCAGCCGAACGCGTCCTCGTAGAACTTAATGGCCGCGCCGGGGTTAGGCGTGTGGAGATCGCTGAAGTTCCATGCCCCTGGTTGATTGGCCACTTGTGCCCCTAGGCGTCGTCTGGCCTGCCAGATGCGGAGCTCTGCGCCTACGGGATCGATCAGCGCCGCACTGCGGCCGCCCTCCCCCGCATCGGCAGCCGCCGATCGCAGCGTAGCGCCGGCAGCGACCAGTCGCTGCACTGCGACATCCGCGTCCTCGACGGACACGTAAGTACTCCACGCAGCGGCACCTTGGGTGCTGGCCAACCCAGCGACGTCCTGGCCACCGAGCTTTGCTATCAAGTAACGGCCCGGCGCTCCCGCCGGCATGGCGTCCTCGAACGTCCAGCCAAAGATTCCGGCGTAGAACTCGGCGGCCGCCTCGACGTCGGGCTGCTCGGTGTCGATCCAACACGGGACGCCCTGCGGGTAGGTCCGCTGGATCATGTCTCGCTCCCGTCCATGGACAAAGCCTAGCGAGCCATGATCCGGCCCGGTACCCCGTTCACACCAGTAGAGCATCCTCTCGCAGTTGGGGACTAGGGCAGGGACGCCCTTGCCCTAGTTCGCCTCGGCGCCGACCCCTGACTCGACGGCCGCGCCGGCGAGCCGGAGCCAGGTATCCACCACGGTGTCGGGGTTCAAGGAGACGGAATCGATGCCTTCCTCGACCAGCCACTCGGCGAAGTCCGTGTGGTCGCTGGGACCCTGGCCGCAGATGCCCACATATTTGCCGCGCGCCTTGCAGGCCTTGATGGCCATGCTCAGGAGCTTCTTGACGGCAGGGTCACGTTCGTCGAAGCCGCCCGAGACAATCGCGGAATCCCGGTCCAGGCCCAGGGCCAGCTGGGTCATGTCATTGGAGCCGATGGAGAATCCGTCGAAGTAGTCCAGGAACTCGTCGGCGAGCAGCGCGTTGGACGGAATCTCGCACATCATGATCACCTCGAGGCCGTTCTCGCCGCGGGTGAGGCCGTTCTCCGCCAACAGTTCGATGACGCCGCGGGCCTCGTCCAGGGTCCGCACGAACGGGATCATCAGCTTGACGTTGGTCAGGCCCATCTCGTTGCGAACGAAGGACAGGGCCTCGCACTCAAGGTCGAAGCAGTCCCGGAAGGACGGCTCCAGGTACCGTGAGGCGCCGCGGAAGCCGATCATCGGGTTCTCTTCGTGCGGCTCGTAGGCGGGTCCGCCAATCAGGTTGGCGTACTCGTTGGACTTGAAGTCGGACATGCGCACAATCACCGGTTCCGGTGCGAAGGCCGCTGCGATGGTGGACACGCCTTCGGCCAGGCGCTTGATGTAGTAGTCGCGCGGGCTGTCGTACGCGGCAATCCGCTCACGGATTTCCGCGGCGACGTCCGCCGGCTGCTCGTCCAGGTTCAGCAGTGCCTTGGGGTGGATGCCGATCTGGCGGTTGATGATGAATTCCAGCCGGGCCAGGCCCACTCCGTGGTTGGGCAGCTGCGCGAAAGTGAATGCCTGCTCCGGGGTGCCGACATTCATCATGACCTTGACGGGGGCCTCGGGCAGCTGGGTGATCTCGGTTTCCTCGACGCTGAAATCCAGGAGCCCTTCGTAGATAGTGCCGGTCTCGCCGTCGGCGCAGGAAACGGTCACGTCGAGGCCGTCGGAGAGGGCGTCCGTGGCGTCCCCGGTGCCGACGACGGCGGGAATCCCCAGTTCCCGGGCAATGATGGCCGCGTGGCAAGTGCGCCCGCCGCGGTTGGTCACGATGGCGGAGGCACGCTTCATGATCGGTTCCCAGTCCGGGTCGGTCATGTCGGCGACGAGGACATCGCCGGTCTTGAAGGCGGCCATCTGGTCAATCGCGGTGAGGATGCGGACGCTGCCGGCGCCAATGCGCTGGCCGATGGCACGGCCCTCGACCAGCACCCGGCCGGTCCCGTTGAGGCGGAAACGGCTCAGGCTGCCGGAGGCCCGGCGGGACTGCACGGTCTCCGGGCGCGCCTGCAGGATGTACAGGCCGCCGTCGATCCCGTCCTTGCCCCATTCGATGTCCATGGGGCGGCCGTAGTGCTCCTCGATGGCGACGGCATGCCGGGCGAGCTGCTCGACGTCGTCGTCGCTGAGGCTGAAGCGGCTCCGCAAGGAGGCCTCAACCGGTACGAAGTCAATGGTGCGGCCGATTTCGCGGCTGGTCGTGTAGGTCATCTGGAGGGCCTTCTCGCCCAGTCCGCGCTTGAGGATAGCGGACCGCCCAGCCTGCAGCGCGGGCTTGTAGACGTAGAACTCGTCGGGGTTGACGGCGCCTTGGACGACCGCCTCGCCGAGGCCGTAGGAGGACGTGACGAACACGGCATCCTGGAACCCGGACTCCGTGTCCATGGTGAACATGACGCCGGAGGCCCCGACGTCCGAGCGCACCATGCGCTGGATCCCGGCCGAGAGCGCCACCTCGGCGTGTTCGAATTTGTGGTGCACGCGGTAGGCGATGGCCCGGTCGTTGTAGAGGGACGCGAACACGTCCTTGATGGCGAGCAGGATGTTCTCGATGCCGCGGACGTTCAGGAACGTTTCCTGCTGCCCGGCGAAGGAGGCATCGGGAAGGTCTTCGGCGGTCGCGCTGGAACGGACGGCCCAGGACAGGTCCTCGGAACCGCCGTGCTTGTCCACCAGCTTCTGGTAGGAGTCCCGGATCTGCGCTTCAAAGTCCGGCAGGAAGGGCGTCTCGCGCATCAGGGACCGGATCTCCTGACCGGCCGAGGCAAGGGCCGTCACGTCATCGGTGTCCAGGCCGACCAGCCGGTCGGCGATCTTCTGGTCCAGACCGGAATCTGCCAAGAAGTTGCGGTAGGCATCCGCGGTCGTGGCGAAGCCGTCCGGGACCTGGACGCCGGCAGAGGTCAGGTTCTGCACCATTTCGCCGAGGGAGGCGTTCTTTCCGCCCACTCGGTCCAGGTCCTTGAGTCCGAGTTCTGAGAACCACAGGATGTCTGTCGTCATTGTTACTGCTCCTTTGCAGAGGATGGCATGCAAGCGCGCCGCCCCGCTCGCGGCGATGGCCGGTTGATGGGCGTAAGTCCTGTCCACAGTGACAGGTCTCCAGCGCTCTTTCCATATGACGTGCGCCACACCGGGTTTGTGAAACTTTTCCCTAATGTTTGAGATTCATCCGCTGCAGGATAGTGGCCGCCATTTCCTCCACGGATACCGTGGCTGAATTCAGGTACGGAATCCTGTGGGAGACGTACAACTGCTCGGCGCTGCGCAACTCGAAGCCGCACTGCCGCAGCGACGCGTACGGTGAGCCGCGACGCCGTTCGGTGCGGATCTGGCTCAGGCGCAGGGGGTTGGAGGAGAGTCCGAAACATTTCTCAACGAAGGGCCTCAGCGGCTTGGGCAGCCCTTCCCGTTCAAAGTCCTCGTCCACCAGCGGGAAGTTCGCGGCGAAGATGCCGTGTTGCAGCGCCAAATACATGGTCGTGGGTGTTTTGCCGCATCGGGACGGTGCCACCAGGATGACCTGGGCCTTTTCCAGCGCGCGCAGGCTCTGGCCGTCGTCGTGTTCCATGGCGTACTCGACGGCGGCCATCCGGGATTGATACCGCTCTGCATTGCCCAGGCCATGGGCCCTGCCGGGTTCCCCGCTGGCCGGTGAGCCGAGGGCCTGCTCCAGCTGTCCGACATGCGTCCCGATGAGGTCCACGATGATTCCCTTACACGTCGCCAGGACCTGGCGGATGTCACTGCTGACAGCGGTGGAAAAGACGACCGGCCGCCGACCGGTGGCGGCCCGTTTGTCGATGGTACGGACCACGGCCTTGGCCTGTTCGACGGTCGTGATGAAGGGGACCGTGACGCGGTCAAAGTTATTCGCGGGGAACTGCGTCAACAAGGTGTTGCCGAGGGTTTCCGCGGTGATGCCGGTGCTGTCCGAAAGGAAGTAGACAGGCCGAAGATCGTCATTGGTCATGAACGCATTCTCCACCAGGAACGGTCCCCGCCCGGCATCAGGCGCCGGGCGGGTCCCTACCCGGCCTCCGGACACAGCCGTAGACTGCTCGCGTACAACGCCACCAACTGTCAGGAGATGGACATGAGCTATGCAGGCACCGGTAACGAGAAGGCCGTCGCAGCAAGCGACCTAAACCGGACACACGTCGGACTGACCGTAAGCTTCCAGCCGGACGAATTTACCGTGGTCTTCGGCCGGATCGGCGCCGTTGCGCGCAAGGAGGGCGGCGTGACCATCGCACTTGCAGGGGTGGACGGCACGGGTGGCCTGCCTTCCCACTTCAGCCTGCCTCCCGCCCAACTGGTCTACGTCCAGCCGGACATGCTCACCAATACGGAGTCGACCATCAAGGATTTGTTCGGCAAGGTGCAGGAGAATCTGCGGAGCCACAAGGGAGATCAGCGGCCGGACACCGTCTAGGGACGGATTACCCCCGCGCGGCGGCGTGGACCTGTTTGACGGGTTTTGTGGCGGGCATCCCGATAACGGCGACGACGGTGAGCACGGCACAGATCATGACGGCCAGGAACACGGCGGCGGAGGCCGCCACGATGGTCTGGGGGTCCGTGTCGCCGTGCGGGGTGCCGGCGTAGACCGCGTTCGCTATCGCCCCGAACACGGCGACGCCGATGGCGCTGCCGATCGATCGCGCGAAAAGGTTGGTGCCGGTGACCACGCCGCGCTCGTTCCATTCGACGCTCGTCTGGGCGGCTATGAGGGTCGGGGTGGCGACGAGCCCGAGTCCGAGCCCGACGATGAAGCAACTGCCCGCGACCATCGCAATGTTGGGTGAGGAGGCGGTGAGGGCAAGGACTGCTGTGCCGATGACGGTGACCGTGATGCCGATCATGGCAGTGTTCCGGAACCCGATCCGAAGATACAGCCGCCCCGATTGGGAGGCACTGATCGGCCAGCCGATGGTCAGCGCCGCCAGGGCGAGTCCGGCCAGGATCGGCGAGGTCGAGAGGGCTCCTACGAGGAACGTGGGAACGTAAGAAGTCAGACCAAGCATGACCGCTCCCACGCCGAAGGCGATCATCGCCGTCGTCGCCAGCAGCCGGCGGGACACAACCCACGGCGGCAGGACCGGCTCGGCTGCCTTCCGCTCGACCAGGAGGAACGCGGCGAACAAGATGGCACCGCCTGCGAACACTGCGCCGCTGATGGCGGAGTTCCAGGCCCAGGCCTGGCCGCCCTCGAGGGCCCCGAGGATTAGCAGGGTGAGCGAGAGAGTCAGCAGCCCCGCCCCCAGATAGTCGACCCGGTGCTTTACGTGCTCGATATTCTCGTGGAACGACCGGACCAGCATCCACCCGGCCACCAGGCACAGCGGGATGTTTATGAGAAAGATGCCACGCCAGATGCCGAGTGCGGCAAACACTCCCCCGAGCGTCGGGCCAACGACCGAGGAGACCGCCCACACGCTCGCAAGGTAGCCCTGCACCTTTGCCCGCTCCGCCAGCGTGTAGATATCGCCGGCGATGGTGATGGCCATCGGCTGGACCGCCCCCGCACCCAGGCCCTGCACCACGCGGAAGGCGATGAGGACCGGCATGCTCCAGGCGACTCCGCACAGGATCGAGCCCACCAGGAACAGGCCAATTCCGACGAGCATGATCGGCTTGCGGCCGATGACATCGGAGAGCTTCGCGTAGACAGGTACTGACACAGCCTGCGCCAGCAGGTAGGCGGAGAAAAGCCACGGGAAGGACGTGAACCCGCCGATGTCGCGCACGATCGAAGGCACCGCTGTCGCCACAACCGTCGCATCGATCGCCACCAGACCAGTTGAGAGCATCAGGGCAATGAGGACAGGTCCGCGCTTGGACCGGAAGCCGACTCCCTCGGCAGGCGTAGTCGTCACGTGATCTCATTCCCGTCGGCGCCCAAAGCGTGTTGCGTGCAGAACCGGTTCCGTCCCCAACTGCATAACTGCGTCGTTCGCCGAAATAGTCCCGGACAACTTCCGCTGATGAACCGATGGACACCTGATATTGCTGAGCAAAAGTCCCCGAAAATCCGCCATTCGTTGTCAGTCGGGCCTCGCCGTAGCAGGTCACAGGCCTCTTCCGCGGCCCGTTCACGAGGCTTAGACTCGGTTCACTTCGTCAAGAAGGGAATCCATGTCCCAGGTTTCGGCTCCCGGCCCCGGAAGTCCTGCCGGGACCAAGGAGGGGCTCGATTCGACCGGCGGAAGCGCCGGCCCCATTGGCCGCCGGAGATCGCAAGACCGCAATGGGACCCGCTAGAGGGAGAAGTTCGGCATGAGGATCCTCGTCGATCTCACCAAATGCCAGGGATACGCTCAGTGCGCCTTTCTCGCCCCGGACGTCTTCACGATCCAGGGGGACGAGGCCCTCACCTACGATCCGCACCCTGACGGGGCGCAGCTCACGAGGATTCGGCGGGCCGCCGTTGCCTGTCCTGTTCAGGCCATCCGGCTCGAACAGCTGGACGGGCAGGACGGATCGCCGCATCCGAACGCACCGCCACCGACGGTTGCCCCCGATGAGGACAGCGGGGGCACCTTCAAGGGAACCGGACGTATCGTCATCGTTGGAGCATCGATGGCGGGGCTGCGCGCGGCGGAGCGGCTGCGTGAGGAAGGGTTCGCCGGTTCGCTGACTCTGGTCGGCGATGAGCCCCACGAACCCTACGACCGGCCACCGCTGTCGAAACAGGTCCTGGCCGGGTCTGTGCCCTTGGAAGACACCTCGCTTCCCCGCCACCGGGACATCAGCGCCACCTGGCGGCTGGGTGTGGCGGCGACCAGACTGGATCTGGCCGCGAAGCAGCTCCACCTCACCGACGGCAGCCGGATCGGATTCGACAAATTGTTGATCGCCACCGGCTTGCGGGCCCGCGCCTGGCCCAACGCCGCGGAGGCGGCCCTGGCAGGCGTCCTGACGTTGCGCACCCGGGAGGACGCCGCAACTCTGCGAAAGCTCCTCGCGGGCCGTCCGCGTCGGGTGTTGGTCATCGGCGCCGGGTTCATTGGTTGCGAGGTCGCTTCCGTGTGTCGGGAACTCGGCCTTCCGGTCACTGTCGCGGAGGCCGGTCCGGCTCCGCTCGTGGCTGCCCTCGGCGGGGTGATCGGCGCAGTCGCTGGGGAGCTGCAGGTCGAGAATGGCGTGGATCTGCGCTGCGGCGTCCGGGTCCTGTCTCTTGAGGCCGATGCCACTGGACAGCTGCGCCGGGCCGCTCTCTCCGACGGCACAATTCTTGAGGTGGATGTGGCCGTCGCCGCGCTGGGCGCCGTCCGCAATGTCGAATGGCTCGCCGATTCCGGGTTGGCATGCGGCGTATGGGGCGTCGCTTGCGACGCCGGCTGCCGCGCCTTCGACGCGAACGGCCTGGTCACTGACGACGTCTTCGTCGCCGGGGACATTGCGCGCGCCCCGCAGCCGATGTACGGCTACCAATTCCTCGCCGTCGAGCACTGGGGCAATGCGATCTCCCAGGCCGAGGTCGCGGCACACAACATGGTCAGCCGCGGGACTGAACGGTGGCCGCACCTGGAGGTGCCGAAATTCTGGTCAGTCCAGTTCGGCACAGAAATCAAGAGCGTGGGCGTGCCCTCGGTCGCCGACGAGGTCGCCATCGTCCAAGGATCGGTCGCGCAGCGGCGATTCCTGGCCGTCTATGGCTATAAGGGCCGCATCGTGGCTGCAGTCGCCTTCAACCAGAATAGATGGCTGGAATTCTACGAACCGCTGATCGAGCAGGCAGCACCCTTTCCGCCGACGTTCCACCACATCGACGAGTCAGCCCATGCCCAGCCCGTCCCGGCCAGATTCAAGCCCGCAGTCAGCCCAACCCAGGATGCGACCGTCGTCGTGACCGGACACGATCCCAATGAACGCCGCGCCAGACTGACCAACCCCGCCGCCGGTGACACCCCGTCCCGGAGACCCACAGAAACCTCCCCACGAACCAAGGAGCCTTGGCCATGACCCAGCCCAGCTCATGGGAGCAGATCCTCGACTACTCCAACAGGGCGAACCCTTACCCGTTTTACGACGAGCTCCGCAAGACCCCGGTGACACGGCTTCCGGATGGCAGTTACCTCGTGAGCACCTACGCGGAGATCGCTGCCCTGCTGCACGACCCGAGGGTCAGTTCCGACATCAGCCGCAACCCGGCGGCCGCCGCTGCCGGTGCCGCCGGCGACGAGGGGGACGGCCCGGGCATGACTCCGACCTTCCTCAGCATGGACCCCCCTGACCACGACAAGTTTCGACGGATCACCATGCGGCATTTCGGACCGCCCACGACGCCGGGCAGGGTCGCCGGGATGGAGGCGAGGATGGCGGAAATTGTCACCGACCTGGTCGACAACATGAAGGCCCGCAACCGGATCGACGTCGTCGATGACCTGGCGTATCCGCTGCCCGTCACGGTGATCTGCGAACTTCTGGGTGTGCCCCCGGGCGACGAACAGCGCTTCCGGGTCTGGGTGGACGTGGCCCTGCAATCCACGGATCCCGGCCTCGATCCGGAAACACAGCAAAAAAAGAGGGCTGAGGCCGGCAAAGAACTGCGCGCCTTCATGGAGGAGCTGGTCGAAGCCCACCGGCAGGCGCCCGGCACGGATCTGCTCTCAGCGATGGCCACCGACGACGGTCCGGAAGGCCGCCTGCCGGACGAGCAACTGGTGAGCACCGGGCTTCTCCTGCTCATTGCCGGACATGAAACCACCGTCAACCTCATCTCCAACGGCGCGTTGACGTTGCTCCGCCACCCGGCCGAGCTCCAGAGGTTGCGCAACGACCCCGACCTGGCCATCCCGATGGTCGAGGAGCTGCTGCGCTACGAGCCGCCCGTCCATTTCGTCCCCTTCCGTACAGCCCTCGACGACATCGATATCGCCGGCACAACCATCCCGGCCGGCGCCTCCCTCACCCTGGTCCTGGCCTCCGGCAACCGCGACCCAGCCCACGTAAAGGACCCCGACCTCTTCATCCCAGACCGGCGCAACAATCAACACCTCGGCTTTGGCGGCGGCGTCCATCTCTGCTTCGGGGCGCCGCTGGCCCGGCTGGAGGCTCAGACCGCGCTCACCGCATTCGCCACGAGGCTGGAGAACCCGCGGCTTGTCGCCGAGCCGCCCCCGTACCGGCCGAGCCCGTTCCTGCGCGGCCCTTCCCACCTGCTGATAGACATCGACGGCATCGCCGACTCTGGCCAGGCTGCTCAACACCCTCAGGGCGTTTAGTTCAGGCGGCACTGGCCGCCGGTCCTATCGAGTCCGACACGTCGCACGCGAGCGTTGCGGCGCCGTCGGTAAGATTCGTATGGTGACCATCTCCGATTCCCAGCTCCAGCCCGTCACTGTGTCCGTTGCCCGCACAGTCCAGCCCGGCCGGACACGTCAGGCCAGCGCCTGGGCACACGCAGGCCAGGAACTCGCCCGCGAATGGCCGGGCTATCTCGGCTCCGGCTGGGTGCGTTCAGCCCCTGACTCGAACGAATGGCACATGCTGTACCGCTTTGCCAACGCCGACATGCTCAACGACTGGGAGCAGTCCGACGAACGGCGCTGGTGGATCGACAGCGCGGCAGACCTCGTCGAAGTCACGCAGATCGAGCGGCGCACTGGCATCGAAGGCTGGTTCGCGCAGCCCGGCGATGTCCAACTCAGCGTTCCCGAGACCGTTATACCTCCCCGGTGGAAGCAGATGGTCAGCATCTTTCTGCCGTTTTTCCCACTCAGTCTGCTGGCCAATTTCCTGCTGCACCCGCTGACCCAGGAGTGGCCCCTTGCGTTCCAGGTGCTGCTGGCCACCTGTCTCCTCACGCCGCTGATGACGTATGTCTTCCTTCCGGTCACCACCCGGCTGTTGGGGCCCTGGCTCCGCAAGAAGCGCTGACGCGGGGCACCCGCCGACCGCGTGGTCAGCTCCCCCTTACCCTGCCCCGGGGAGGGACACCTCAACCAGACCATTCTCGATGCGGGTGCTGAATCGCGGCTGGCCCGCTGTCGCCGGCCCGCCCATGACTTCTCCGCTGCGCAGGGAGAACGTACTCCCATGCCATGGACAGACAACGCAGGGCTCCCCGCGTTCTTCGACCTTGCCCTCGTGGAGGGGGCCGGACAGGTGGCTGCAGACATCAGACAAGACGTGGACCCCGTCGCCCCGGCGGAACACGAGCAGCGGCATCCCGGCCACCATCCTCCGCTCCAGCTTGCCTTCAACGAGCTCGTCCAGCGGGGCCAGGGCGTGCCAACCCACAGGGAAGCGGTGCGGAACATCCTCGCTGTGGTTTACACCGGCGGCCAGACGGTAGGTGAGGTGGCCGCCGAGGAAACCGGCGGCCGCAAGCGTGGCAAATCCCAGATACCCGAGCAGCTTGCCTCGTGACTGCCGCCCGCGGGAGCGTTCCACCAGTGACGCGACATAGAGACCGGTGGCCGTGAGGTTCCCCGCGGCGTGGACCAGGCCCACGCGCTGTTGCTGCTCGTGAAGTTCTGACCAGTCGGTGAAACCGGCAACGGCGGAAGGAACCGCGGTGATGGCACCCACGCCAATCAATATGCCGGCCGCCCGGTCGTTGCCGGGTACAGCATCCAAAATGGCGGCCGATGTCCACGCCCCCATCGGTATCTGGACTCCAAAGGGGTGGACCGGATGTCCCAACGGCACCCCGTGGAGTACATCACGGAGCCACGGGAACCGGACGATCGAGTTCACGGTTCCTTTAACTCCCGCGACCAAAGGATCAAGCCAGAGACTGTCCTCCAGACGGGAAACGAGATTCAGCAGCGGCAACGGTTTCATGTGCTTCCTCCATCATCTGATCGTTGAGTTGAGCCTAATTTCCCGGCACTCATCTGCACAGCCCCCGGAGGACCAACTGGGTGCCAGCAACCCTCTGGCGGGTTGCCTCGGACGAGCCGGCCAGGGCGGAGGGCACTGGTCGGGCTCGTCCTGCGTCGGGCTATTTCTTCTTGGGTTCTCTGGATCCGGCATTTCTGCAGCCGTCCGGTGGACTCGAGCATGAGGTTGTACAAAAGGTCCAGGACCAGGTTGCCGCTGTTGTAGACATAGGATCCGCTCCACGGGTTGCCGGCCGCATCCACCGGCAACGCCCCCTGGGCGCCGACGAGGTAGTGGTGGATGTTGCTCCTGTCGAGCGCGATCTTGAGGGGCGTGGCCCCCTTGGCGCCGGACTGGTCCACGGGGTCGGTCTTCTTGCCCTGGTATTGGGGAGACCCGTCCAGCAGCCGGGAGATGGTGGTGCCGATCAGCTCGACGTGACTGATCTCTTCCGTACCCACGCCCTGGAGCAGGTCCTTGTAGGGCTTCGCGGCTGCGTCGCCGCGGAAGTTCATGCTCTCGAACAGGTACTGCATCATCGTGCGCATCTCGCCGAACTGCCCGCCGCGTGCAATGCCGTGCGGTGGTGTCCGTCCGGGCGGCCCGTCCTGCTTCTAGGTCGACAGGCCGGGCGGCGGGCGCTAGGTTGGGCCTCATGACTGAGATTCCAGATGAAGACAGGGACCGCCGCGACGAGGACGAGTCGGCCAGGGACTCGCTTGCTGGCGACGTTGCCCGGAAACTCGATGGGGACGTCGACGAGCCGGACCAAGGGAGATCCGGCACTGGACCCGAAGACGCGGCCGGGTAGACAGGTTGTAGGCGTCGGTCACGAAGCAGCACCCCGGCCGCGTTTGGCCTGAAGGTAGAGAAGGTGTGACATGGTCGACCGGATAGCCAAAATTTGGGGAACCCGGACCCCCTACCCCCGGGACGCCCTGTGGCCCGTCCGCGTCGATCAGGTCCTGGACCCTGGCATCGCGCTGGGCGATATCGACCGGTGGGTGCAGTCGGCGTGTGTGCTCTGCAGCAACGGATGTGCCTGCGACATCGCCGTCAAGGACGGCGCCATGGTCGGGATCCGCGGCCGGGCGCAGGATCTGGTCAATCACGGCAGGTTGGGACCGAAGGGGCTCTTCGCCAGCCGACAGGGCGTGTCTCACAAGGACCGCCTGACGAGTCCCCTGATCCGCGAAAACGGGCAACTGATCGAATGCGACTGGGACACGGCGATGCGCCGGATCGTGGACCGGAGCAGGGAGCTGCTGGCGGAGCGCGGCCCGCTGAGCCACGGCTTCTACACCAGCGGGCAGCTGTTCCTGGAGGAGTACTACGCCCTCGCCGTGATCGGGAAGGCCGGCATTGGTACCCCGCACATGGACGGAAACACCCGGCTGTGCACCGCCACGGCGGCGGCTGCCATGAAGGAGTCCTTCGGCGCCGACGGCCAGCCCGGATCCTATACCGACATCGACAGCTGCGACGCGCTCTTCCTCTATGGCCACAACATGGCCGAGACACAAACGGTGCTCTGGTCCCGCGTCCTGGATCGTATCGCCGGCCCGGACCGGCCCAAGATCGTCTGCGTGGATCCGCGCGACACGGAGGTCGCACGCCACGCCGACGTCCACCTGGCCCTCCGGCCCGGTACCAACCTTGCACTCATGCACGCCCTGGTCCGCGAGGTCCTCGCCCAGGGCTGGCAGGATGCCGGCTACATCCGCGACCACACCCTGGGCCTGGACCGCCTCCGGGAAGCGGTCGAGCCGTGGACAGCCGAGGCCGCCGCCGCCGTGTGCGGCGTACCAGCCGCGGACATCAGGGACGCGGCCCGAATCTTCGGCACCTCCGCCCGGGTCGTATCCACCGTGCTGCAGGGTTTCTACCAGTCCTCGCAGGCGACGGCCGCGTCGTGCCAGGTCAACAACCTGCACCTGCTGCGCGGAATGCTCGGGGAGCCAGGGCGCGGGGTCCTCCAAATGAATGGCCAGCCCACGGCGCAGAACAACAGGGAATGCGGCGCAGACGGGGACCTGCCCGGATTCCGCAACTGGGAAAATCCCGACCACATCCATGAACTGGCCCGGCTCTGGAAAGTGGATCCGATGACCATCCCGCACTGGGCGCCGCCGACCCATGCCATGCAGATCTTCCGTTACGCCGAGCAGGGCTCGATCGACTTTCTGTGGATCTCGGCGACGAACCCGGCGGTGTCCATGCCGGAACTTCCCCGGATCCGGGACATCCTTGCCAAACCCGACCTCTTCCTCGTCGTCCAGGACCTCTACCTCACCGAAACAGCCCAGTACGCGGACGTGGTGCTGCCGGCAGCCGGGTGGGGCGAAAAAACCGGAACGTTCACCAATGTCAACCGCATCGTGCACCTCTCCGACAAGGCGGTTGACCCTCCAGGCCAGGCCCGAAGCGATCTGGACATCTTCCTCGACTATGCGCGCAGAATGAATTTCACGACTCTGGACGGCGGGCCGCTGCTGGACTGGACCGGGCCCGAAGACGCGTTCGAGGCGTGGAAAAACTGCTCCCGCGGACGCCCGTGCGACTACACCGGAATCACCTATGACAGGCTGCGCGGCGGCAGCGGTATCCCCTGGCCCTGCAACGAGGACCACCCGAACGGAACGGACCGCCTGTACGGGGACGGCGTTTTTCCCACGGACCCGGATTACTGCGAAAGTTACGGCCATGACCTGCTCACCGGCGCCACGGTGGGAGCCCAGGCCTTCCGCGCTCAGGACACCGGCGCACGGGCCCTGTTCAAGACCGCCCCGTTCCACCCGCCGCACGAGGAACCCGACGAGGACTACCCGCTCCGGTATACGACCGGGCGCACAGCCTACCACTTCCACACCCGCACCAAAACGGGCCGCTCCCGCCCCCTGACTGACGCGGCGCCGCGGGCCTGGGTGGAACTGGCCCGGGAGGACGCGGACCGGCTCGGAATTTCCGAAGGCGACCTGGTCCGGGTCACCTCCCGCCGGGGCCGGATCGAGATCCCCGCAAGAGTCAGCTGGATCGCGCCCGGCACGGTGTTCGCCCCGTTCCACTACGGCTACTGGGATACCGGCGGCGGACCCGGAGCCCATCCGGCGGCCGCGAATGAACTGACCGCGACTGAATGGGACCCCGTATCCAAGCAGCCGATGTTCAAGAACGCGGCGGTGACTGTGGAGAAGATCGGAGATGCCACCGGACCGGCGCCGGCCCCGACCACGACAGCGTCCCGGCCGGCCGCGGCCCCTGGTTCCCGACCGGTCCCGGCCACTGCCGGCGGCGACGGGGCCCACGCCACGGAAACGCCGGGTACCGAACCTGCACCCCGGTTCCCCGACGCGATCAGAAACGCCCGGGAGGGTCGCCAGCCATGAACCTGAACATTTATCTGGGTATGCTCCACCAGGCAGAGAACACCCTCGCCGAATCTTTCCGCCAAGTGGCAGAGGGCCATGGGGCAGAGCCGGACGTCCACTTCCTCTGCCGTACCTTGGCAGCGCAGTGCGACCGCCACGGTGAACTCCTCGGCCCCGTCGTACATCGCTACGGTGAAAACAGCTCAGACAATGAGCCCGAACGGCTACACGCCCAAGGCCTGAACACGACCCGCAAGGGTCCCGTCGGGCTCCTGCGCGACCTGCAGGACCTCTACCTGCTGGCCAGCCTCGTCGACGTCACCTGGACGATGGTCAAACAGGCAGGGTCCGCGCTGCGCGATAAGGAGCTACTCGCCGTCGTGGAACAATGCGATGCCGAAACAGCCACCCAGCTGCGCTGGCTGCAAACCCGGATGAAACAGGCCGCACCCCAGGCCCTCGTCGCGGCACGCTGAGTCCGTCGAAAGACATCACACAGCACCGCCGGAAGAGCCGTCCTGGACAGACTCACGCTCCGTCTGCGAAGGAACCCGGGCAGGCGTGGCTCCACGTTAGTGACCTGGCAGCACGCTGATCCTCAGGTCGACAGTTCTGTCGGCAAACGGCGGAATCTCACCGGCCGGCGTCGGTGAACCGTTCCGCCGCCGTATCCAGGAGCAGACCCTCGAGTTCTCGGAGCTGTCCCGTGGCCCGGTCCAACAGATTCTTGACCGGCTCATGCCCGATGCGTGGGTCGATGCGGGACAGCAGGACCAGCGTCTTCCAGAGCAGTGACTTACCGGTGACGGCACTGATCAGGGCTTCGAGCTCCAGCTGTTCGGCGGCGCCGGTCCTGGCGTGCAGCGGATTGAGCGGGCCAAGGGACGCCAGGTGCGCCCCTGTCCAGGCAAAGGGCTTTTTGTAGACCGGCATGCCCAGGCCGAGCCCTTCGGTGATGCCCTGAAGTGCTGCCTTGTCTTCGCTGACTTCCAACGCGAGCCGGCCGATAGTTTCGCCGCCTGGCGAGTCCTTCCACGTCTTGGCCGCCTGTCCGAAGAGACGCTCGCCAGCCGCCGCGGCTATCAGGTGACTGTGCAGGTACGCGGCCAACGAACTCTCCCCGGTTGTGTCATTCCCGTGCTCTCCAGCGTTCATGGTCATGCACCTTTCGCAGCTGTGTTGTCCCGTGCGGGGGACAGACGGACGGATATCCGGTATCCCGTGTGATCTCCTGTGGCGCTGCCAATGGCCGGGTCCGGCCCCTGAAGCACCGCCATGGCATGTTACTCGCTGGGTGAAGTATCTGTTGTCAGGCCCCGGGTGTCCGGGGATTCGCTGTCTTGGTCCTCGGCCGGGCCGGAGGACGCCGTAGTGCCTTCATCGTCCCTGGGGTCTCTCGGGATGCGACGGGTTCCGTCCCGTCCGCCGTCACTCACGTTTTCGCCCGGCACGCTCGATTCGTTGCTCATGACTTTCTCCAGCTCCTTCGGCAGACAACTCCCCTCACGCTAACAATTGAATGTCGTGAAGGTAAGGGCCAGTGTTGCTGGATGCCGCCGACGTGGATGTCCTGGAGGCGAGGCCCTGCGAGCCCCGCCGGCTGGTCCGGCGGGCAGCGAATCAAGAGATATGTTCTGGTTGACAGGCGCAGCCCGACATCTTAAATTTTCTATGTGCCCGGCGAAGCCCGGGATGGTTTTGCTTCACCCCTTGATAGCTGTGCCAGTTGAGCGGCTACGCCGCCGGACGCAGGAGGCCAAGATGCTGAAGTCACCGCTACACGAATTCGTCAATGACTGCATCGCCCGGAATCAGGACGCTGACGGGCTCACCCAGGAAGAGCTGTACGGTCTATACCTCAGCTGGTGCTCCCTCCGGGGATCCACGCCCGCCCCAGCCAGAACTTTCAGAGCAGGGCTGCGCGCGGTGAACATCCGGCCCAACCAGCGCGGCGGCCTGTGCACAGGGCTGGCGATGACCGGCCCCGCTGCCTGCGACTACATCCTCCACCGGGAACTCCCGCTCGCACCGCTCCCCCAGGAGATCCAAGGGAATGCCGCCGACGACATCCGAACCGCCCCGATCGGCCGGGAGCTCACGGAAGGAAACGGCCCGGCGTCAGCCCCGGCCGCTTAGGCCTGAGCGGATTCCTCGAACCGTCGGGGACGATGGTTACGTGCCGCAACCTGCCTCAGCAGCTCAGGTTCCGCAGAAGGTCCGGTAAGGGCCGAAGTTTTCCGGGGCGGCAGCGGCGTAATTCTCGAGACCGGGCCGCTCTTCGAAGGGTGAGGCTACCGCGTCCATCAACCGTTCCAACGGACCCGTGTTCCCGCCGGTGGCGGCGGTCAGGGCCTCCTCCACCAGATGGTTCCGCGGGATGTAGACGGGGTTGACCCCGTCCATGGCGTCAGCATCCGGCGCCAGGGCGCGCCAGCGCCTTACCCAGGCATCGAACCCTGCCGGGTCCAGAACCTGGCCCCGCGCAGGCTCAGCCTGGCCGCGGGCGGCTTTGCCGAGGTGCCGGAAAAACGATGTGTAGTCCGCCCGTGACTCCCGAATCAGAGCCACAAGTTCGTCCACAAGAGGCGAGGTCACTTCATCGTCGAGCCCTTCGCGGAACCCCAGCTTGGTCTTCATGCCTGCCGACCAGGCTTCACTGTACTGCCGGCGGAAGTCGCTGAGTGCTTCCACCGCGAGCTCCACCGCCTGCTCCTGGTCATCGTGGAGCAGAGGCAGGAGGGACTCCGCGAGCCGGGCAAGGTTCCACTCCGCCATCACCGGCTGATTGCGGTAGGCGTAGCGCCCGGTTTCGTCGATCGAACTGTAGACGACGGCGGGGTCGAAGCCTTCCATGAAGGCACACGGCCCGTAGTCGAGGGTTTCGCCCGAGATCGTCATGTTGTCGGTGTTCATGACCCCGTGAACGAATCCTACGAGCATCCACTGGGCCACCAGCGAAGCCTGGGCGGATATGACCGCTTGGAATAGTGCGAGATAACGGTTCTCGGCCTCCGCGGCGGCCCGGTGGTGACGGGATACTGCGTATTCGGCGAGGCGGCGAAGGAGGCCGATGTCGCCCGTGGACCGGGCGTACTGGAAGCTGCCGACGCGCAGGTGGCTGCTGGCAACCCGGGTAAGAACGGCGCCGGGCAGGACCGTCTCGCGCTGCACCGAGCGCCCCGTCGCGACGACGGCGAGGGATCGTGTGGTGGGAATGTTCAGCGCGTGCATCGACTCGCTCACGATGTATTCGCGCAGCATGGGACCGACCACTGCCTGGCCGTCGCCGTTTCGCGCAAACGGCGTGCGTCCCGATCCCTTGAGGTGGATGTCGCGGAGCTGCCCGTCCGCGTGCCCGATCTCGCCGAGCAGGAGTGCGCGTCCGTCGCCGAGACGGGGTGCGTACCAGCCAAACTGGTGGCCGGCGTATGCCTGCGCCACCGGACTGGCCTCCGCAGGGATGGCGTTGCCGATCAGCAAAAGCAGACCCTCAGGGCTCCGCAGAAAGGCCGGATCGAGACCTAGCTCGGTGGCGAGTTGCTCGTTGAGCACCAGAAGGTGCGGGTCCGGAGCCTCCTCCGCGCGCCAAGGAATAGCCATCTCCTTGAACTCCCGGGCGAAGCGGCCATCAAATGTGACAGTTGAATGCGCGATGTCACTCATCTATCAAGGATACGGTCGACACTGTCAGCAACGTCGCAGGGCTAAGCGCGGAGATGCGGAGGTTCTTTGGTGACTTTCTCGATATCGGCCGCGGTGACTTCGATCAGCTGATGCGCCAAGTCCGCCAGGGCGCGTGCGGTCGCCAGCTCGTCCCCGATCTCCGGGACATCGGAGTCAATCGGATTCAGCCTGGCCAACCCGACACCTTCCAGTTCTGCCCGGTTCTCAGCCCTCAATCGCGCCGTGGCCCGCGTTTGGTTTTCATGTTCGTCGATAACGATGTTCACCGACCAGCTTTTCTCTTGCATGGTGCTCGCCTCCCCGATCTGACTTCCACCATGCCAAGCACTGGGCAAGCCGTCAAGGTCCGCAAACTTCCCCGCTGTGCAGGCTCATGCAGGGTCACGGGGACTACGTGTTGAGGTCCCAGTGGACACGGATTGCCTCTGCAATCGGTCCGGCAGTGATATCGACTCGGAAAGCAACGGGCGCGGTCCCTGTCTCTTCGATGACCACGTCATGGTAAACGCGGCCGCATGAGGGACACAGGGTGTAGAGATCCTCGTCTTCAGGCCACGTAGCCAGCCCCGCGGGCACTGCCGTGTTTCCGCCGATGTGAACCGGGATGCCTTGTGAGTTGGCCTGAATCAATCCCTCGTTGCTGACGGTATTGCCGCATACGCAGGTGATGGTGGTGACGTCATGATCGATGACCTCAGCGAATTCGGCGTCCATGATGAGCTCCCGGCGTTGGAAGAAAGCCTTCAGTCGTAGAGTATGCCTGCGGGCCAGCTTATGGGGTCGTGCGAACCAATTAACGTCAGCAATTTCGCCGGCCGCACAGCTGCTCTGGCTGGGACATCCGATCATTGCTAGCGTGGCGGAATGAACCCGTCGAAGACCCCCGCCGAGATCCTCGACATTGCCGGTAACGAGGTTCGCATCTCGAATCCGGACAAGGTGGTGTTCCCCGAGCCCGGGCTGACCAAGCTCGACTTGGTTCGCTACTATCTCGCCGTCGCGGATGGTGCGCTGCGGGGCGCCGGCGGACGACCCATGGTGCTCAAGCGCTTCCCGAAGGGGATCGGCGCTGAGCCGTTCTTTCAGAAGCGCGTGCCTGAAAACCACCCTGACTTCATCTACACGACGACGCTGCACTACGCGTCGGGGACATCAGCCGAAGAGACCGTCATCCGGGATGCTGCGGGCTTGGCGTGGGTCGTGAATCTTGGATGCCTGGACCTCAACCCGCACCCCGTGCGCGCGGAGGACCTCGAGCACCCCGACGAGCTCCGGGTCGACCTCGACCCGATGCCGGGGGTCGACTGGTCGCAGATCGTTGACGTCGCCTATGTCGCGCGGGAGGTGCTCGACGATGTGGGACTGGTGGGGTGGCCGAAGACGAGCGGTTCGCGGGGACTCCACATCTTGGTACGCATCGCGCCCCAGTGGTCCTACCGTGACGTGCGGCTCGCCGCCGAGACCCTCGCCCGCGAGGTCGAGAACCGCGCTCCGGGCCTCGCCACCGCGCGGTGGTGGAAGGAGGAGCGTGGTGAGAGTGTGTTCGTCGATTTCAATCAGAACGCCAAGGACCGCACCGTAGCATCGGCTTACTCGATCCGACCCCTGCCCGACGCCCGGGTCTCGACCCCGCTCACTTGGGACGAGGTTACCTCCACCCGGCCGGAACAGTTCACGGCGCCCACGGTGCTTGAGCGCTTCGCCGTGATGGGCGACCCCCACTCCGGCATCGACGACGCGGTAGGGACACTCGACAGACTCATCGCTTTGGCTGCCGAACTAGGACCCGCCGAAAAGCCGCCGCGCGCTGGCGATGGCTTGGGCCGCCGGCAGTCGGTGATGCCGCTTATCGAGGTGGCACGGACCAAGACCAAGCCCGAGGCGCTCGCGGCGCTCGATGAATGGAAGACACGGCATGCGGGCCTTGTCCCGGCCCTGCATCCCGCCGACATACTCGTCGACGGAATGCGCGGATCGAGTTCGCTCTGGTACCGGGTGCGGGTGAACCTGCAGCATGTCCCCGAAAATGAGCGGCCGTCACAGGAGGAGCTCGTCGCTGACTACGACCCGTGGGCGGGCAAAGAGTGGCCGGGGCGTTAAAGCCCGCCTTCAGAATGCAATCGAGAACCCGGGAAGTGATGCGTCCCGCTCGGTATAGGCGACGCCGTCGACCCGCAACCCGTCCGGGTTGAGCAGTGTAATCTGGCCTCCGTTGTTCGGCAGCACAACCGTCGGTATCAGCGTGATCCGAACTGTGTCGCCGGCCTCAATCGAACCGGACAAATCCATCGCGTTCTTGTCCTTGTCGAGTATCCGCCAACCATGCAGGTCCACGGTTTGGCCCGTGGCGTTAAGCAGGGTCACCGTCTCAACTTCTGGAGACACCACGGGATTCGCCAGGGCTCCCACGATGCGTACCGCACCGTCGGGTGCTTCCGGCGTCGGAAGGAAGCCAGGATCAAACGGCCGCAGCGAAATGCCCGAATCCGAAGGCGGACCGCTGACCTCCGACCTGATCTGATGGCCCGTCGTATCGTCAGTGTGCCAGGTCTGGGACTGGAACTTGAGAAATATCCCCACCCATTGGTTTTGGTGCGGAAAGTACAGGACCAGTGCGCCGTCCTGGTAGACGCCGTCGTCCGCGACGAAGCGGCCAACGTTTGCCTGATTCATGTGGATATCGTGCACGCCATTGCCCGGCATGAATCCGAAGATCTTGTCCTTCTTGCGTTCCTCCGGCCCCCATCGCTCCCCGAAGGCGTAGATCAACGCGTCTTCGTCAGCCATCGCCCGCTGCACATAATGGTCGATTTTCTCATTCAGATCGTTGTCCGGTCCGGGAACGTTGAATGGCAGCGGCACCATGTCGCGCGGGTCGAACAGATTGGATCGAATGAAATCCAGGGCCGGGCCGCCCGGCGTCGACTCGAGTTGGTGCCAGCCCGTTTCCAGTGCATCAAGTTGCGCCAGGAAGGGATGCTCGAAGTGAGAATCCACAAGGTACTCAACCTCCGAGGGGCTGAGGGCAGAGGCAACGTTGACTGCGATGCGGTAGTCGGTCGTGTCGTCAACCACGTGGATCTGATAATGAGGATTGCTGCCGGACCCCAACCTACGATTAATGGGGGTCCCCTTAAGAACTCCATATTCTTTCAACGGCATTTTGGACTCCAATCCTTCGGATACTCACCGGCTTTGCCGCATTGAGATCGCTTCCCACATCTGGTCACCCATCGGGGTACGCCTGACAACCTCGGATCCCCGGAAGCCAAGCGACTCATAGAGGCTTCGGGCCGGAGTGTTGTGGGCGATCACGCCTAGGGTCAATTCGGTTACGGTCGGGGTCCCGTAGGCTGTGGCCCTCAACAGTTCCATCAGCTTCCGCCCCAGCCCTTCGCCCCGGCGGCCCGGATCGACGATGATGGAGCCCAGACGACACGTCCGTGCTTCGTCGTCGAGCAGCAGGGTGCCGTGCCCGAGAACCGCGCCGGTGGTTTCATCGATTCCAGTCCAGTACTGGCGGTTCGCATTGGCCAGGTACGTCTCCAGCTGGAATCGGCTTAGTGGCCACGAGAACGTAGGTCCTGTCCACAGCACCATGGCTTCTTCGTCGGGAATCCAGCTCAGGAAAACGTCCAGATCAGCGACTGACGTGGGCCTTAGCAACATTCCTGCATTCTAAGCACAGCACGGTCTTCACAAATGGCCCCACACCGGTCCCGGCCGCATCTGCACCAGACATACGCGATGTCCTGTGTCCGCCTCCGCCGGTTCGCTTGTGGCCATCTGCCGTTCACCTGTCCGTACCGGGGGTTCATTACCGGCAAGTAACGTGGCGATCTCTTGTTGAGATCCAACTTTGAGAGGCTCCCGAATGAGCACGACTCGCACCCGAGGCATCCTCACGGCCGCCGCAGCAATCGTCCTGGCCGCGTCTGCAATCAGCGCCACTGCGGCCGCCCAGGCCGCAGGCAACAACACCGATTCCGGCAACCACGCTGACAGGAACACGGCCCTGGCCGACACCTTCAACGGTGTTGACCGGAACACGAAATGGCAGCAGACCTCCAAGCTGAAGCTGAACTTCCCTACGTACCACACCGAGGGAATCGCCTACAGCCAGGACCACATCTTCCTCTCGGCAGTTCAGATCATTGAACCGACCGTGAAGTTCCCGACCCCGCAGAACGGGTTCGACCGCACCCCCGGCAGGGGTGTCGGCCACCTGTTCGTCATGGACAAGGCCGGCAACCTGCAAAAGGACATCATCCTGGGCGAGGGCGACATGTACCACCCGGGCGGCATCGACTTCGACGGCACCAATGTCTGGGTTCCCGTGGCCCAGTACCGGCCCGACAGCAGCGCCATCATCTACCGAGTCGACGCGAGCACCCTCGACGTGCACAAGCAGTTCCAGGTGAAGGACCACTTCGGCGGCATCGTGATGGACAAGCAGACCGGCCATCTGGTCGGCAACACCTGGGGTTCGCGCCGCTTCGCGGAATGGGACCTGCAGGGCAAGCAGCTCTCGACCTGGCAGAACCCGAACTACTTCGTCGACTACCAGGACTGCCAGTACGTGCCCGGCTCCAGGATGCTCTGCAGCGGGATCACCAACCTCCCGCAGACCCCGGCGGCCGGCGGCACCGGCGCCACCTACGAACTCGGCGGCATGGCGATGATCGACCTCAAATCCCGCAGCGTGATCCGCGACGTCCCGTTCCAGCAGTGGTCCACGGCAGGGCACGTGGCCACGCGCAACCCGTTCAAAATGACCGCCGACGGCGGACACCTCACCATGAAGGTGGCCCCCGACAACGGCGACGAAGGCAGCGGCACCGAAATCCTCACCTACGAAGCCACCGTCACCCCCGCCAAGTAACGGGAATCCGGTCCCCCAAGCAGCATACGAATGCCGGCCATCAGCCACCGGCGTCCCTGAACAGGAACGATTGGATACCCCCATGCCTCGTCCACAACGATTCACCCGAAAGCGCATCGCCGCCGCCACGGGCGCCACAGCCCTGGCGGCCTCGGCACTGACAGCCGGCCTGATCGGTATCGGCGCAGGTCCGGCCTCCGCAGGCGGAAACCACAACGGTACCGCGACGCCGATCAAGCACGTGGTGGTGATCTTCCAGGAGAACGTCTCCTTCGACCACTACTTCGCCACCTACCCCCACGCTGCCAACGCCCCGGGTGAAACCCAGCAGGGCACCGGCACCGCGGCGGCCTCCTTCACCGCCGCGAAAAACACCCCCAAGGACATCAACACTCTGGCCACCACCGGACTGCTGGCACCGAACAACCCCAACTCGGCGCAGCCTGCCCGACTCTCGCCGGCACAGGCCGTCACCTGCGACCAGGACCACAACTACGGCGCGGAGCAGAAGGCCTACAACGGCGGGGCGATGGACAAGTTCGTCCAGTTCACCAGCCGCGACGCCTGCGGCACGAATCAGTACGGACGTCCCGGCCTGACCATGGACTACTACGACGGCAACACCGTCACCGGTATCTGGAACTACGCCCAGAACTACTCAATGAGCGACAATCACTTCAGCACCGTCTTCGGCCCCTCCACACCGGGGGCGCTGAATCTGGTCTCCGGCCAGACACATGGGGCCACCGAATACACCCCCACCGGACAACCCGTGGCCACGCCGGCAGGCGGCAGCAGCGCCGTCCGCCAGCCGGATGCGAACGGCGTCGGCACCGTCATCAACGACCCGGACCCGGTCCACGACGACTGCTCGAACAACAGCCACGCCAAGGCCGGCAACCTTGCCGGCATGAGCGGCCGGAACATCGGCGACCTGCTCAACGCCAAGGGCACGTCCTGGGGCTGGTTCCAGGGCGGCTTCACACCGACCACCGCCGCGACAGCGACCGCCCCGGGGTCGTGCCTGTCCAGCCACACGAACGCCGCCGGCGCCAGCGTCGTTGACTATTCCCCGCACCACCAGCCGTTCCAGTACTACGCCTCCACCGCCAACCCGCACCACCTGGCACCGGCGTCCGACGCGGAAATCGGCCACAACGGCCAGGCGAACCACCAGTACGACCTCACCGCGTTCAACAAGGTGGTCAACACCGACAACATGCCCGCCGTGTCCTTCCTGAAAGCGGGAATGTTCCAGGACGGCCACGCCGCCTACTCTGACCCGGTCGACGAGCAGAACTTCATCACCAACACCGTGAACCAGATCCAGAAATCCCAGAACTGGGAGAACACGGCCGTGGTGCTCGCCTACGACGACTCGGACGGCTGGTACGACCACGTCGCCGCCAAAGCAAAGAACTCCTCCAACACCGCCGACGACGACGCCTGGTGCCGGAACGCCGCAGCCAGCGGAGTCCCGATGGCCGGCGGCTACGCTGACCGCTGCGGCCCCGGCCCCCGCCAGCCGCTAGTGGTCATCTCCCCTTACGCGAAGAAGAATTACGTGGACCACACCCAGACCGACCAGGCCTCGATCCTGCGCTTCATCGAGGACAACTGGCGCACGGGCCAGATCGGCGACGCCTCTGCCGACGCCACCGCCGGCTCGGTGAACGCCATGTTCAACTTCGACAAACAGCGCAACGACAAGGTCCTGCTCAACGAACAGACCGGCGCCGTCGCCTCCACCGAGCACGGCAACAACAACTCGGGAAAGTAAACACCTGCAGCAGTCCGGTCGGTGACCGCCGGCCAAACAGCCCCCATGGAAACGCCACCCGGCCAGCTGCCGGGTGGCGTTTCATGTCATCGGCAGCGCAGCACTGGTATTGGAAACACGCCTAGCCCCCCTGGTCAACGGCCGACATATCGCCTACGCCAGGCGTGCCCTCGGCGAGCGCGTAGCGCTGCAGCACCGCACCCTTCGGTGAGACGACGACCGGCTCGATGAGTCTGAGGTTCGTCGGAACCACCCCGCCGGCGAAGACCTTCTTTCCACCGCCGAGGAGGATCGGATACACCCAGAGCGTGAGCCGATCGAAGAGCTGCTCGGCGAACAGGGTCTGCACGAACTCGAGACTCCCGATGACGTGGATGTTCGCGTGCCGGTCGCGCAGTTCGCGCACGGCGGCGACGACGTCAGGGCCGAGCAGTGTGGAGTCGGCCCACTCGAGGGTGGGCGTCTGGCGCGAGGCCACGTATTTCGGGAGGCGGTTGAACAGCCGCGCGATTTCCCCGTCGGCGTGCGGCCAGTACGCGGCGAAGATGTCGTAGGTCCGGCGCCCAAGCAGCAGCGCGTCCATCCCCGCCATCCCAGAGTTGATCTGCTCGCCGACTACCTCGTCTATGAGAGGCGCCTGCCAGCCGCCAAATGCGAAACCGTCGTCAGTGTCCTCGTCCGGCCCGCCGGGCGCCTGCGCGACGCCGTCGAGCGTGGTGAACAGGTCGATATGGATGAGTCCCATGCCGTGCTCCTTCTCTGTCGCCCGTCGCCGCCCCGGCGACGGGATCACTTCGAAGCTGTCACATGATCCCTCTGCGAAGCAACGGTTTTCAACGTTCGCACAGTGCCTTGGCGCGTACCACCTCTCCGATCTCGACGAGGGCTGAGACGAGCCCGACGAAGCAGGTCGTGAAGGTCCCCTCGACGCCGGTGAGTCCGTCGTCGGTCTCCTCGGTGCGGTAGCGCAGGACGAGCCCGTCCCGAAGCCGTCGGCCACGCCCTATTCCCAGCCCCCTACTCCCCCAGCTTGCTCGGGCACTGTCGCGCCTCGAACCGGACCGCCGAGGCAGAGCCGCCGGCGGACGGCCGGTCGGCCGGTCGCCCGGAGTTGATCGCCCCGGACGGCTCCGGAGCCTTCCTGGCCCGCCTGATCGATGAATGGGGCCTGGGAGTTCCGCACGTCATCGGCCCGGACGTTGGCACGGCCGCGGCGCTTTTCCTTGCTGCGAAGGCCCCAGATCGGGTCACGAGCCTGACCATCGGCGGCGGCGCGGTCCGCTTTCCGATCGACGCGGGCGGGGCGCTCAAGGAGATCATCGAAGCGCCGACTCTGGATGACGTGCGCGCCCTCGACGCCAGAACGAATATCGGATACGCGGTCGAGCCGGCCGCCCCGAGCATCAGCGAGCCGGAGGTCCACGAGGACTACGTCAGCGCTTACGACCTCGGGCGCTTCGCAGAGTCGGCGCGGTTTGTGCGGACCTACCCCGAGCAGAACCCGGTGCTGCACGATCTGCTGCCGTCCATCACCACGCCGACCCAAATTGTCGCGGGCCGCCACGATGACCTCGTGCCGTGGTCGAACAGCGAATACCTGGACGACCTCCTCCCCCACAGCGAGATGCATCCTCTCGACGCCGGCCACTTCGCGTGGGAAGAAGCACCGGAGGACTACGGCCGACTGGTCGCCGACTGGGTCAGCGGCGGGTATCGACGCGTCGCGGACTAGGCGGCCCATCAAGCCGCAATTCCTCACCCTGACGGTTACCGACATTCCCGACACCGAGCGTCCGTTCTGGCACGACTAGAACCCCAGCGCCTCATCGCAGAGGACGACCGTGATGCGGCCAGGGACCCACTCGCGATTGATCATGAGAACTTTGTTCACGCCGCTGTGCACACCGTAGGTTGCCTGGGCCCGCGCGTCCTCCAGCGGGAAGGCGTATTCATGGACGCGGCGCAGTGCGTCCTCAAGGCCCGGAACGATTTTCTGCGTCCCAACCAGGAGAATGACCTTGCCGGCGCCGGATGCGTACGGGCCGATTTGGCTGCCGCTTGCGGAGGCGACAACCAGCGACCCGGTCTCGGTGATGGCGTGGACACTACCGAGCATGACGTCGGGCGACGCGCTGAGGCGGCGGATCTCGCCGGCCTGCGTCGCGCGGTCCATGGCGTGGAGCCGTGGTCGGAGCGGCTTGTACCGGCCGGACTTCTCTATCTCCTCGGTGATGCCCGCAGCCTCGAGCGAGGCCGATGCGCCTTGATGCACTTGCGACCCCGCGGGGATGAGATCCAGGACCATGCGTTTGGCTTCTGCGCTGGTCCGGGCGCGAAGGACGGTGATCCCGTTCGCTTCCAGCCCGACCGCGGTCCGCGCCACGCGGTCCTCCTCGGCCTGGGCCGAGAATTCGCGACTCAGTGTCCTGCTGGGCTGTACTTCACTCATGAGACGGTCCTCCTCACCGCTCTGTTGTACTTGCGATTGCAAATACCTAAGGAGTTAACTGGTGAACATGGACGAAAATTCCCCACCAACCGCCGTGGCTGCCCTCTTCGACCGGCTTGTCGACGAGTCGCTTCCCGGGCAGCGCGGAGAGAAGGCATGGCGCGCGTTGTTGCACGCCCACGCCACACTCATGCGCCAGCTCGACACCGATCTCAGGGAGGACACCGGCCTGCGCCTCGCCGATTTCGACGTCCTGGCTCAGCTGGCCGCGGCGGGCGGCGAGCTACGGATGACTGACCTCGCAGTCCGCACGCTCATCTCGCGCTCGGGATTGACGCGCCGCGTCGCGAGGTTGGTTGATGATGGCCTGGTGCGCCGGGCGAACGTCGCCGGGGACGGGCGCGGCGTGGTTGTCGCGTTGACCGACGCCGGCGTCGCCCGTCTGGCGGAAACGGTGCCTGTGCATCTTCGCGGTGTGTCCAAACTGTTCGTCGAGCGGCTCGACGATCAGGAACTCGCCGTTCTCGAGACCGCCCTTGGAAAAGTCATCGTCGACTGCACGTTCGGCTGAGAATACGGCCCGGGTGAGCCTTGCTCAGCTGCCTCCCTGCCAGTCGATGACGACGATGGACTGGTCATTCTCACCACCTCACGGACAGGGATGGTGCGGCGTCAGACCCCAGCCTGCTTCAGAGCCTGCTCCTCGTGTCGGTAGCCGACTGTCTCGTATGCGACGTCGATGAGGGCTGGCGAGACGGCGACGAGGAGGGGTGTGGCGCCCACGCTCGCACCCAGGCCCACCGCGACCACGGCGGATGCAAGGACGATCGCGGCCGCGCGAAGTACAGCCACCACATCGCGAAGGCGAGTGCAGTGCCGCCGAAGGCGACGAGCACGGCCTCGACCGACCAACCCGATCGGTCGACGACAGCCGAGATCGCCAGGACCGTGCCGAGGATCACCTCGCCGAGTGTGATGATCACGAGCAGCGAGTACCGTTCGGCGATGTGGTGGGGATGCCACGGGGTGCCGCCGTCCTTGCGCTCGGCGAGGAGCGGGCCCGCCAGCTCGACCCCGGTGAGAGCCACGATGATCCACGACGTCGTCCCGATCGGGAGCGAGGCGAAGATGAGTGCTACCCATCCGACCTGCGCCACCGAGACAAAGGCCGCGTAGGCCAGGCAGGCCCGTCGATGCTCAGGATCATGCCGCGCAGCGGGCTAGCAGGTAGATCCGTCCCTGTGTCATGGTTCTCGCCGCCACTAGATGACACAACTGATTGACTCACGAGACTTCGAGTTCGCCATCAAGATGCTCGCCGACTACGCCACCGCCCCGCCATGGACCAGACGCAACAACCCCCGAACGGGACAGGGACAGACTTTGGCCCATTCGCTTCCCCGCGGATGCCGTCGGAATGCCCTGCCGTCGCAGGTGCCATGACGCGGCTCGGAGCAGATGGGAGGATGGGCGCATGGAACTGCACATCACTGGCGACCCCGCCGCCGACCAACTGCTCAGCAATGACGCGTTCGCACTCCTAACCGGCATGCTGCTTGACCAGCAGGTGACCATGGAGTCTGCGTTTGCCGGACCCGAAAAGATCCGGACTCGCATCGGGTCCATGGCCCCTGCCGCAATCGCCGAATATGACCCGGCAGGCTTCGTTGAGATCTTCAAGGAGCGTCCGTCCGTCCACCGCTTTCCTAGCTCTATGGCCAGCCGCGTCCAAGACCTCGCCGCGACCGTACAGCGCGATTGGAATGGGGACGCAACTGCCATCTGGAACCAGGACGACCCTGACGGACAGGAAGTGCTGCGGAGGTTGAAGGGATTGCCCGGCTTCGGAGAGCAAAAGGCAAAGATCTTCCTCGCATTACTCGGCAAGCAGTGCGGACTCCAGGCACGAGGCTGGCGTGAGGCTGCTGAGCCCTATGGCCAGGAGAGCGCATTTCTTTCTGTCGCCGACATTGTGGACCCCGAGTCGCTGAAAAAAGTGCGCGCCAGCAAGCAGGCTGCCAAGGCCGCCGTCAAAGCCGCGAAAGCATCTGAGCGCTGACAAGAAGGGACCGACCATGCTGATCTGCGCAGCTTGCGCCGTCGAACGCGACGAACCCGCCCCGGCGGTCTGCCCGATGTGCGCCGATGAGCGGCAGTATGTGCCCGAGGACGGACAAAAGTGGCTCACACTGGACGGGCTGGCGCAGCAGGGCCAGCAGACAGTGTTGAAGGAGAACGAGCCGGGACTGATCGGTATCACGACGGAGCCAAAAGTCGGGATCGGCCAGACCGCTCAGCTTGTGGTGACAACCGAGGGTTCGCTGCTGTGGGATCCGGCCGGATATGTCGATGACAACGCTGTGACGGCGGCGCTCGAGCGGGGCCCGGTCCTGGCTATCGCCGCTAGCCATCCACACATGTTTGGTGTGCAGGTCGAATGGTCGCATCGGCTCGGTGGCGTCCCTGTACTTGTGGCGGACGCAGACCGGCGATGGCTGGGGCGCCATGATCCGACCATCGAATTCTGGTCCGGCAGTCAAACTATCGCCGAAGGGTTGACACTGCACCAGACCGGGGGGCATTTCCCGGGCAGCGCGGTGGTGCACTGGGCTGCAGGAGCGGCCGGCAGAGGAGTTCTGCTGACCGGTGACAGCGTGTTTCCGAATCCAGACCGTCGTTCCATCGCCTTCATGCGCAGCTACCCGAATCGTTTGCCGCTGTCCGGCGCGGTGGCGTTGCGAATCGCCGCGCAGCTGGGAGAGCTCAAGTTCGACCGGATCTACGGCAACTTCAACAATGTAATCGCGTCCGGAGCCAAGGCCATTCTGCACGATTCCGCCCAACGGCACGCTGCCTGGGCCCGAGGAGACTTCGACCATTTGACCTGAAATCCCATTTCCCCCTTAACGCGGTGCCGCCACCGGGCCGGGCTGTGACCGCAGCGTGCCCTTGACGCAGCTCGGGCCACAAGGGTATACAAGGGCCATCCCGGTGTCGTCGCGGGGGTCACCACCGCAGGACAAACGCGGGAAGCGGGGGGGCCGTCATTATGAACCACGGCGGAGCAGCGGAGTGAGGTGTGAACGATGACCGGATTAGCTGCCCTCCGCTTCGTGGCGCTCGGCTGGGCAGGCTTCATCGCCGCGGAAGCAGGGATTGCCGACGACTGGGGGTACTACTTCGGCGTCTTCGTGATTGTGCTGGCCCAGTGCGCCGGTGTACCGCTTCCCGCCGTGGCCGTACTGCTTGGCGCCTACGCCTCGGCGCGCCACGGAGATCTGAACCTTGCCGCCGTTATCGCGGTCGGCAGCCTGGGGGCCATGCTCGGGAGCACTATTGGCTACGTACTTGGGCGGATGGGAGGCCGTCCGTTGATGCTGCGACTTGCACAGCGCTTCCACGCCGACCAGAATCGCATCGTCCAACTGGAGTCGTTCTTCGAGCGACACGGCGGCAAAGCCTTGTTCTTCGGCCGCTGGGTCATTGTCGTCCGGCTCTGGGGCGCCATTGCCGCGGGGGCTGCCAAGATGCCGTGGCCCATGTTCCTGCTGTGGACCATCACAGGGTCCATTGCCTGGGTCGCGAGCCTCAGCATTCTCGCCTATCTGGCCGGGGCCATCGCCC
Source organism: Arthrobacter sp. ov407 (assembly GCF_900102895.1). Taxonomy (GTDB): domain Bacteria; phylum Actinomycetota; class Actinomycetes; order Actinomycetales; family Micrococcaceae; genus Arthrobacter. The sequence goes on along the minus strand of NZ_FNGD01000003.1, from coordinate 46,054 downwards.
AAGCCATCGGTGACGCTCTCGACATCGGCGGCTGGGTGCTGGTCCCCGTCGTCGTACTTGGCCTGGTGATCGTCTGGCGCCGGCGCAGACGCCGGAAGCTCAAGTCAGCGGAAGCGTCAGGGGACGGCGTGCCCGACGCCGAATGAAGCCGGGCCTAAGTGTCCCGCCCGGGAGCAACCTCGGCCCCGACACTTGAACCTCCGGCCCCGCACCGCTCGACGAAACGAGAGCCGCCGCGGCTGGGCGTCCGACATACTAGTTTTATGCAGGCGACGACGGTGTTGGTCGAGGGCGAGAGTGACCGGCTGGCGGTCGAGACGCTGGCCCTTCGCCTTGGCCATGACCTGACAGCTATGCGGGTGTCGGTCGTACCGATGGGAGGCGCGACCAGCATCGTCCACTTCCTCGACCGCTACGGCCCGAATGGCGCGGGCCACCGGTTGCTCGGCCTGTGTGATGAAGGAGAATCTCGTGGCATCGCCCGCGCGCTCGGCCGGGCAGGTATCGGGTCCGGTTCGCTGGCCGAGCTTGGGTTCCACGTCTGTCAGGCCGATCTAGAGGACGAACTCATCCGCTGCCTTGGGATCGATGCCGTGCTCAAAGTCATCGCAGCCCAAGGCGAGCTCGCGTCGTTCCGGCTCCTCCAGCGCCAGCCGTCACTGCGAGAGCGGCCAATAGCAGCCCAGTTGCGCCGGTTCTTCGGAGGACGCAGCGGTAACAAGGTCCGATACGCGCCACTGCTAGTCGACGCATTGCCGGCCGGACATGCGCCTCCGCCGCTCGCTCGCCTCGTTGCATCATTCTCACGCTGATCCTGCTGTCCAAATAATGCTCGAATGCCTTCATCGCGTTCAACCACGTCATGACGAGCATTGAGTGAGGACTGTGTTAGTGCTCCGCTTCTGCGGCAGCCTTCTTTGCGTTCTTCTCGGCGTCCTTCGCGGCGCGCAGAGCCTCCGTCTCGTGCTGTTCCTCGGCTTTTTCCTGGTGGATGACCTCTGCCAGGAGCTTCTCCATCTCCTTGGCCACGCCGGCGGCTGATGCCGGGTTCTGGCCGGTCACCAGCCGGTCGTCGACGACAACCTTCTCCTCAAAGACACCAGCGGAGACGTGGGTGGCACCCTGTTCCTCAAGCCGGTCTGCCAAGAAGAATGGGATGACCTTGTCCTTCCCTGCGGCAACTTCCTCGTCGTTGGTGAAGGCGGCGACCTTCCGGCCCTCGACCAGCCGAAAGCCGTTGGCCAGTTCCACGTTCACAAGTCCGGCCGGCCCGTGACAGACAGCGCCCACCACGCCGCCGGCGTTGTAGATGCTGGCCACCAGGTTCTGCAAGCCTTCGCTGTCCGGGAAGTCCCACATGGTGCCGTGGCCGCCCACGAGGAAGACGGCGTCGTACTGGTCGGGATCAACGACGTCGACACGGGCAGTGTTATAGAGACCGGCACGCGTGGTCTCGTCCTCCGTCAAGGCGACCTGGATGGGATCTCCTGCGTCCACCTCGTCGCGCGGGGGCTGGCCGCCCTGGATGGACGCGAAGTCGACGAAATGCCCGGAATCCTTGAAGACCTTCCAGGGATGTGCAGCTTCGGCCACGTTGTAGCCGGTCTTCTCTCCGGTATCGCCGATCTCGGAAACGCTGGTCAGTACCATGAGGATTTTCTTCATGAGGTGTCCTTTCGTCTAACTTCCACCCTACGCCCAGCCCAATTCGGGCCCTCCCTCGTTACTGCTTTCTAGCCCGCCGACACATCGATCAGCACCTTGCCGACGATGTTCTCTTCCACCGCCGCGTGGGCCGCAGCGGTGTCAGCCAGGTCAAAGCGATGCAGCGGCAGGCCTGCGGCCTCTCCCACCGGAAGCGCGCCGTCGGCGATGGCCGCATTGATGTCCTCCGCGGCGGCTTGCACCGCCGCCATGCCAACGGTGTAGAGCAGCACGAACTGGTAGCGGACGTTGAGGCTGAAATGCCTGCGCACGTCCAGGCTCATCTGATCGCCGCCGTTGTTGGCGTAGACGGCGACGGAGCCGCGGTTGCGGATCACTGCCAGGTCGAGTTCCGCGTTCTGCGCGGGTGCCACCTCCACGATCTGGTCGACGCCGTTGGGAGCGATCCGGCGGATCTCCGCGGCCGCGTGGGTTTCCCGGTAATTGATGACGTGATCGGCGCCGGCGGCCGTGACCAGCGCAGCCTTCGCCGGTCCGCTCACGGTCGTGATCACGACGGCGCCGGCCCACTTGGCGAGCTGGATCGCCGCATGGCCCACGGCGCCGGCCCCTCCAGCGACGAGAACTACTTTGCCGTCCAAGGTTCCCGGGTGCAGCCGCCGCGGGCCGTCCTCGGCGATGGTCAGGGCCCGGTGGGCGGTGATCGCGGGAACGCCCAGGCTTGCGCCGAGGTCGAACCCGGCGTTCTCCGGCAGCGGAAAGACCCGCTCGACCGGAAGGACGGCGAACTCCTGGGCTGTCCCGCCGTCGGCGCGCTGGTAGGCGGCCAAGGCCAGCCAGACCCTGTCACCGACGTGGAGGTGTTCGACGCCGGGTCCGACGGCGTCCACCACTCCGGCGCCGTCTTGGTTCGGCACGACCTCCGCGAAGGGCAAGGGCTCGCCCGGTTTGGCGCCGCGGCGCGACTTCCAGTCGGTGGGGTTCACCGCGGAAACCATGATCCGCACGCGCACCTCCCCGCGCCCCGGGTCGCGGATCTCGCGGTCGACGAGCTCGAGAACAGACGGATCGCCGGTGGCACGGTACACGATTGCTTTCATACTCAGACCTAACGCCGGCCCCGACCGAAAATTCCCGCCGGGTGCTGCACCAGATGCGGGCTCCCCGGTGGTGGCCGGTGAGCTCAGCGGTCAGCCATCCGAACTGCTGGCCGATACCGAGACCCTGCAGGGGCACCTCGTACGGCCAGCGGCTGTCCCGGAGTGCGGTGCGGCACGAAGTGCCGGCCAGGACTCCGAGCTTGACGCTCTCGAGGCCGGTGAGCTCGGCCGTCAGTTGACGGTGATTCCTGTGGTGGTCATGGGTATGTGTGCTCAGCGGCCCTTGCCTCTGCCCGGGGACGCGGAACTATCCGGACTGTCAGTGCCCATAGTCCCTTGACGCATTGCAAGCACCGGACGCAAAGTTCACACGAGAGCCATGCCTCCGATAGCCGATAACCGTCCGGGCCCGGCCCTCATGCCGCAACAACCGCTGCACGGCGGAGCATATTGCATCCCTTGAGCCCTCCCGGGCGGAGCCGCCTGCGGTCAACCACGGGAGCGCTCCGGTCACCTCTTGGACAGGAGAATTAAGGATGGATCTCGAGCAACCGCCCCCAGGCCCAAAGACGGTAACTTCGGCTAGGGCCGCCAAAGACGCGGCGCGGGCGTCCATTTCCGCGTCGCGGAAGAAAGTTTCGTACGGTGCCCAGGACCGCAGAGGACCCCTACTGTGGAATTCAGGCCTGGAAAGGCTCACCAACCGAACCCGTCTGCCGGGACAGCCAGCCGATGTGGGCATGAACCTGTTCTACGAGGACCTTGAGTGGAATCCCCTCTTTGGCCCGGGCGATCCTTCGGGGATCATTCCGAGGGACACGGATCAGGTTCCGGCTAGAAATATGGCTAATGCGGGAGGGCTGATTCTGCCCTGGTGCTCGAATTCGCAAGAAGTCCGCCAGAAGGCCATTGTTGTGTACCGCCTTGGGGAGGACCTGGATACGATCGAAGATCCCGTCCTGTATGTCTTCCAGTATTACTGGGACAACGTGGGGTACTTCTTGCCGGCCACCTTTGGGTCTTTCGACGAGAAGATATCTATGGGTGAGGGGCCCAGCTCATCCCTCAATGTGGACTTTATCCTCGGCTCTGCAGGAGACCTGGTTGCCAGGGCACGGGCTTAGGGGCCTGGCAAGAGCGCGGCCCGGCCCCTCCCAATCAATAAAGGAGTCGGCAAGGTGTCCGGAGACTAGCATCGAGTTCGAGCGTTGCGCCGTTTCGCGGTTCGTAGGAGTGCCCGTAAACCGGTGGTTCACCGCGACATCGTCCGCGCGTGCACGGAGGAGGGATTGCCTGCCCCGACGCGCAGCACTGTTGCCCGCCGCGCCTGCTTTGACTCTGCAGACGTCCGGCGTCGATTGCTGGCGAGGCTGGGGATGGCGTTGAATGTTGCCTATGATCGACTGGCTTCTCCTCTCCAACCTCGGCACCGCTCTCGGTACGACGGTGCTCGCCATCGCGACATTCATCTCCACTAGGTCAGCCAACCGGTCGGCGCGGCTGGCCGAGCGCGCACTGCTGAACGGGTTGCGCCCCATCCTGCTGCCTTCCAATTGGTCGGATGCCCCGCAGAAGGTGCGGTTTATGGAAGGCAAATGGATGGTCGTGCAGGGTGGCCACGCCGCCCTCGAGATCGCCGACAACACCGTGTACCTGGTGATGTCTGTGCGCAACGCCGGCACAGGGGTGGCGATCCTGCACGGCTGGCATCTGCCACCGGACGCCAGGGCTCCGCTGGCACCAGTCGAGGAGTTCCACCGGCTGACACGCGACATCTACGTGCCGTCCAACGACGCCGGTTTCTGCCAGGTCGCCATCCGGGACCCGGAGTCGGCCGACTACCGTAACGCCACGGAGGGAGCCGCCGGCGACGACGGCTTCGCCGTCGACGTGCTTTATGGAGACGCCGAAGGCTCGCAGCGCGTCGTCTCGCGGTTCTACATCACACCAGGACCCGCAGGTCTTGGCCACGACGAGGACGACACCAGGTGGCTACTGATGGTCTCGCGCCACTGGAACCTCGATTTGCCGGCGCCGCGCGGCTGAGCCCGGGTGGAGTCGCCGGGCACGGGCTTTGTCATGCCTGCATCAGACCACATCTGAATCGTGGCGCTTACAAGCGAAAACAAACGCATAAATGACAGAGGGGAGCGGCCGTGCTTGTCGGATACATGCGTGTCTCGAAGGCCGACGGGTCTCAGACCACAGACCTGCAGCGCGACGCACTCCTGGCTGAGGCTGCAATTTAACCGCCGTTCCCGGCTGACAGGTACGCCCAGGGCGACGCCGGCCTGTCTCACTAGTCGATCATTAATGAGAACAACCCACTGCAGCTGGCGAACCCATAGCGATCAATAGGCGGCAGCGGCCTGTTGCTCGCACCCCCGGCGGGCGCCGCCGACAGCAGGAGGGCAGCGTAGGGCTGAAGCAGTAGGCCGAGCCGCTTCACAGCTCCCCCGGTCGGTAGCTTCTGCTGTCAGGTGTTGCGGTGTGCCGGGGTGAACTGCGCCGCGCGGTCGGCCTCTTCGGCGCGGATGAGGTGCACGAGCGCGTTGATGTGGGCCAGGTGGGTGAACGCCTGGGGGAAATTGCCGAGGTGGCGGCCGCTCACCGGGTCCAGTTCCTCGGCGTAGAGGCCCAAGGGACTGGCGAGGGACAGCAGACGTTCGCACAGCGCCTTGGCGCGTGCCACCTCTCCGATCTCGACGAGAGCTGAGACGAGCCAGAACGAGCAGGTCGTGAAGGTCCCCTCGTCGCCGGTGAATCCGTCGTCGGTCTGCTCGGGGCGGTAGCGCAGGACGAGCCCGTCCCGGGTGAGTTCATCGGCGATGGCCAGGACGGTGGCGCGCACGCGAGGATCGTTGGCGGGCAGGAACCGGACGAGGGGGACAAGGAGCAACGAGGCATCGAGGTTCGTCGCACCGTAGGACTGGACGAACACCCCGCGGTCATCGACACCATTGCGGCAGATGTCCTCATGGATCTCCTCGGCGATGGTCTCCCACTTCCGGGCGTCATCGGCGTCACCGTGCAGGCGCCCCAGCCGGGCACCACGATCCAGGGCGACCCAGCACATGAGCTTTGAGGAGGTGAAGTGCTTCGGTTCGCCACGGACCTCCCAGATGCCGTGGTCGGGATCCCGCCAGTGGGCAGTGGCCTGCTCAACCAGACGGAGGAGGACGGGCCCCAGCGGTTCGGGAAGCTGGTCACGGGATTTGGCGTGGAGATAGACGGAGTCCAGCATCGTGCCCCAGACATCGAGCTGCCGCTGGTGGGCGGCAGCGTTCCCGATCCGGACGGGGCGGGCGCCGTCGTAACCGCCGAGCCCCTCGACAGTGACCTCGGGAAGGTCCCTTTCGCCGTCGATGCCGTACATGATCTGCAGATCGTCCTCGGCAGCCACATCGCGGATGAAAGCGAAGAAGTCGTCGGCTTCCCGGTCCAGGCCGAGGGTGTAGAGGGCCCACAGCGCGAACGTGGAATCGCGCACCCACGTATACCGGTAGTCCCAGTTCCGCTCTCCCCCGGGCGTCTCGGGCAGCGACGTGGTGGGCGCCGCGACCAGAGCCCCAGTCGGCGAATAGGTGAGGCCCTTCAACGTCAGCGCGCTGCGCTGCAGCTGCTCCCGCCACGGGTGGTCGGGGAACTCGCCCCCGGTGATCCATTGCCTCCAGAACTCAGTGGTCTCCCACTGCTTGCGCGTGGCTTCCTCCCATGTCCGCGGCGGGGGCAGCGACCCCCAGGAGAGCGCGATAAAAGCCTGCTCGCCCTCGGTCATCCGGGTGCGGAGGACCACGGAGGAGTCCTCGATGCCCAGCCGGCGGTCGGTGGTCAGACGCAGCACCGGATCGCCCTCATCGCCGCTGACGGTCACGACCTCCCCGTATCCCGGACTGGAAAATTCCCACCGTGCACGGCGCCTGCCGTAGCCGAAGACCGGCTCGCACAGCACGGACAGCTCCACTGCACCGTTGACGCACCGGACGGTGCGCAGCAGGCAATGCTCAGCCTCGTAGTTCATCGGCGGGCGGCGGTAACGGCTGGCCCTCTTTTCGGTGTGGTGCCACGGACCCATCACCAGAGCATCTCTCACGATCAGCCAGCCCGTCCTGGTCTGCCAGGTGGTCTCCAGGATCAAGCTGCCGGGGAGATAGCGGCGCGCAGTGGGCTCCCGCACGCCGTACGGCGCCACCTTGAAGCCACCCGCCGCGCGGTCGAGCATAGTGGAGAACACGCTCGGTGAGTCGTGACGCGGCACGCACATCCACTCCACCTGCCCGCTCGATGCGATCAAGCAGTTGGCCTCACAGTCAGACAAGAACCCATAGTCGGCGATCGGCGGGAACTGACTCGTCCTAGCCCCGGTGCGCCGCCCGTCGGGCCCTGATCCGGCGTCGATCCTCACAACCCCAGTATGCTCCACGACACAGCAGATGACATTCCTCGGACGGCTGCCTACTGCCGCCCCGTCCAGCCAAGCGAGCCCGCCGGTGGAGGACCGCACCCCACGGTCACCGCCGTGTCAGGCAGGACTGGGGGCGTCCAGATCGCTGGTCGCGGCCTCCAGGCTCGCAGCCAGGTCAGCCAGCGCCCCGATCAGCTCTTCCACCCCCGAACTTCCGGCGCGGCCGGAAGCGGCCCTTCCATAGCCGACAGGGACAATGGCCAAAACCCGTTCCTTCAGTCAGGCCATCTCAGAAGCACCGAAATTCAGACAGCCTCCTGAGCCGATGGATGGCAGCGTGCAGGACGGACTTCTCGAGGGCGGCGATCCAGTCGGTATCGCCTGCCGTTCCCCGGTGCTGAGGCTGGCCCAATGAAGGGTGTACGGATGTAGCGCGCGCTCTTGAAATCTGAAGGGGGCTGGACGTCAGATGGTGTCAGACAACCACACCCAAGGAGGCCACCATGACGATCGCTTTCAACCACACCATCGTCTATGCAACAGACAAGCGCCGTTCGGCGAAGTTCCTGGCCAACGTACTCGGGCTGCCGGAACCGCAGCCTATGTGGTCTTTCATGACCGTACCGCTTGACCATGGAGTAGCCCTCGATTTCGCCACGGCGGACCGGCCCATCTCCCCGCAGCACTACGCCTTCCTGGTCAGCGAGGAGGACTTCGACGGAATCTTCGCAAGAATCCAGGACGAGGGCATCCCCTACTGGGCAGACCCGGGACGGTCCCGCCCACAGCAGATCAACCACAACGACGGCGGACGCGGCGTCTACTTCGCGGATCCTGACGGACATTTCCTCGAGGCGATCACGCGTCCGTATGGATCGGGCGCTGCATGACTCCCAGTTGCCGGGTTTGATGTGTTTGGCGCGAGGCCAGGATCCTGGATGAGCGGGACAAAGACCGGGGAAATTGGCCTCCCCATCGCCCGTAAATCGAGCGTCCGCCGGGCCGGAGCCCTGTTCGGCGATGTCGTGGGATTAGGCTGTAGCTGTGAGCCAACCGCTGGACGAGGGTCCGTTCTTTCACGGCACGAAAGCCAACCTCCGGGACGGTGATCTCCTTAGGGCGGGCTTCAGGTCGAACTACCGTCCCGAAGTCGTGATGAATCACATCTATTTCACCGCTCTTCCGAACGGTGCGGGACTCGCTGCGGAACTCGCCGCGGGCGACGGCGCCCCGCGCGTCTACGCCGTCGAGCCAACCGGGGCATTCGAGGACGACCCAAACGTGACCGACAAGAAATTCCCCGGCAACCCCACCCGCTCATATCGCAGCAGTGCCCCGCTCAGGGTCGTCGGCGAAGTCACCGATTGGGCACGACAGGCGCCCGAGGCGCTACAGACGTGGAAAGAACGCCTGGCAGAACTCCGTGCGGACGAGCGAGGCGAAATCATCAACTGACGAGGATCAACGCTCCTTCAAGTGCATAGAACGTAAGCGGACCCCTAAGAGGGCGACCGCATCAGGGTTCGCCGCCGTCACCTCGGATTTGGCCCATGACAGAACTACCGTTGCCCTGATTGCCCACGGGCGTGATGGGTTGAGTCTCTCCGCTCCACTGGAGCTATTCGGCCCGACTCGGTAGCGTGCAATGCATGGCCATTAAACTTGAGAACGTCGGCATCGCCGTCCGCGACCTCGAAGCAACCATCGCCTTTTTCACCGACCTCGGTCTCACGGTCGTCGGCCGTGACACCGTCAGTGGTGAGTGGACCGATACTGCCGTGGGCCTTGATGGCAACCACGCCAAAATTGCGATGCTCCAGACCCCCGACGGTCACGGTCGCCTTGAACTCTTCGAGTACATCCACCCTGAAGCGATCGAGTCAAGCCCCACTCGTCCCAACGAGATCGGCATGCACCGCGTCGCCTTCTCGGTCGACGACATCGACAAGGCCCTTGAGATCGCCGCGAGGCACGGATGCAGGCCGCTACGCGGCGTGGCGACCTACCAGGACGTCTACAAACTCACGTACCTCCGCGGTCCCAGCGGAATCCTCGTGATGCTCGCCGAGAAACTGAAGAACGACTGACCCGGGGGCCCATTCTTGCAGGCGAGGGCGGGCCCAGCGCTCCGTAGCGGGGTTTCTCGGGGCTGGGTGTCACGCTTGACGTCGGGTAAGGGGGATCGGCCCGCAGGCCGTGAGTATGGTACTGATATGGCATCTCCGCAGACGCTAAGCGAGGCCGAGCGCCGTGTCGTCGCGACTTGGGCCGCAGACTGCGCTGAGCGGGTCGTGGCCTTATTTGAGGCAGAGGCGCCGGCAGATGATCGCCCCCGCGACGCCATCGCCCGAGCCCGTGCCTTCGCTCACGGTGAGCTCAGTGCCGCCGAAGAGATCCGCCGGCGGTTTGTGGCTGGCCGTGCCGCAGGCGAGGTGAATAGCCCTGCCGCGATGGCTGCCGCCCGGTCCGCCACGCAAGCCGCAGCCGTCGCCCACATGGGTGCGCACGCCTTGGGGGCAGCCGCGTATGCCGCGAAAGCGGCCGGACTGGCGGCGCCCGATCGGCCCCAGACGGTCGACGACGAGGTCCACTGGCAACTAGAGCACATGAGCGCCGAAGCCCGGTCCGCGCTCCGGCGCTTGCCACCGCTGGGGGGAAATTCCGCCGGCCCGCTGGGGCCAGGACTTCTCACCTCCGGAATCCTCGCCTCGATCATCCGCGCGATCCAGACCGACTTGGCTCGCCCCGACCAGCCTGCCTCCTCCAGCTGAATCTGCCACCCGCAAACCGCTCCCCCACCGCGACACCATCCGCCCGCACCGGAGCTGCGAGAAATCCCATACAGATACTGGAAGCAAGGATGCCCCCTAATGCGTTGCGGCCTGAGCCCGCCAGGGCGCTCTCAGGCGGCAACGCTACAGGGCTGCACAATCAATGGTCGGAGCCCTGGAAGTGACCATCGGCGGCGAGTGGGCTCTCCAAGCCCATGATGATCGCGTCCAGCGCCAGGCGGAAGACGCGGTTCTCGTAACTGTCTGGAGGGGTGAGCCCGCCTTCACCAACATTGGGGGGATTGAGGCTTGACGCCCCGTTTAGTTCGGCGGTGAGGACGTCGGTGATGACGGCGCCCAAGAGGGCGGTGCAATGCGGGAGCTCGGAGCGCGGCACCCCTGCGACGTCCAGGATCGCGGTGAGTTCAATCCAGAACGGGTCGTCGGGCTGGATGAAGTCCGCCTTGTGACAGGACGAGTAGCCCATGAGCCTGGGGTGGCTGTGCGCCAGCGTCCGGAAATCCGTGGCGAGCAGGCGGATGCGCTCCTGCCAAGGAGCGTCCTCCAGCGTCACGGTGCGGAACTGTGTGCCCACCATTCTGGTCACGCCGCGCAGCACGGCGTCCTTGTTCGGCACGTGGTGATACAGCGACATCGGGTTCGCATCGAGCACGGACGCGAGTTTGCGCATGGTGAGCGCTTCGACCCCGTCCGCGTCGATGAGCCGCAGGGCGGCGGCATAGATCCCGGCCTCGGTCAGAGGGACCTCTCTCTTCCTGGTTCCCCGCGCGCGATTCTTCACTTTGTCCATACAGGGACGGTATCAGATACATACAGTGTATGAAACTGGCCTCGGCCGCGCGGCGAAATGGCAATCGCCCGTGCGGCTCCGGATTGCGGTCAACCTTCCATACGCTGTACGGTTGAACTTCCATACAGCGTATGTTTTGCGGTGCACGCCGCATCGTCGGCGCCGTTGCCCATACCGCCCTGTACAAAGGAGCAACCCATGACCGTACACTCCACCAACGACCTGGCATCCAGCCGGTCCCCGCGCGTCCACAGCATAGCCACCTCAACGCCTCGAAAGAACCCCATCAAAGCGCTTCTGTGTGACGCCTGCGGCCAACTGCCCCATCCCTCAAAAGCCCGCCTTACCTTGGCCAACGTCACAGCCATGCTGCCGATTGAGCTGTTGGTTCACGCCGCCGTAGTGAACGCGGCGCTGCCTTATGTTCTAAAGGTACTGGTCCTGACTTTGACGGCCACCGTACTGGTGATCTGGGTCGCCGAGCCCTCCGTCCGGCGCGCGCTGCGGGGCTGGCTGCACGCACCGGCCCTGCGCCAGCGGGGCCGGCTGCACAACTCTGCGGCCCTGTGGCGGGTCCGCACGCTGATCGATTACAGCAACGAAGCCCAGGAGAAACTGGTAGAGGCCATCTCCCGCGTCGACGCCGAGATCCTCGTGTGCCGGAATCACACCGTTGCCGGCGGGATGCTGGACGAGCTGGTCGTCTCCGCGCCCGATCATGTCACCCACGCGGAACTGCTCGCTGCGGCCGCGGGCGGCGGAGGACGGGATGTCCGAGCGTGGCCGGCGACAGCCCAGACCGTGGCGGACGGCCAGACCAAGGCCCTCGCCCTGGCCCTGCGGGTCGTGGAGGACCCGGGCGAACTCCAACTCGCGGTTGCCGAACTGCTCGACGCCGAACCCGTCGCGGCTCCCACCGGCGACAGCACCTCACCCGCGGCCAGCAAACCGGCATGTGATGGGACCGTCCTGAAAATACCATCCCCCCGGCACGGACCCCTCGGCTTCTCCCGCCCCCGGGCGCCCTTCACCCCGGCCGAATCCGCCCGGGCGCACCGGCTAGCCGAGCTCGCCGAGCTCACTGACTTGACACGAAAACACCTGGTAAGGCCCCGGCAATAGAAGGCCGGGAGGTGCGGTCCCCGTAGCGGGAACCGCACCGAAAGGAGACAACCATGGCGGCAGCCCAGCCCTCACCTATCCGCTCATGCTCGGAACTTTCCTACGGTGACGAGATCGAAGCCAGGCGCTTCGGCAAGGTCCTGCACCGAGGAACGGTGAACCAGACCCTGCCGTCCTCTGGATCATTTGCTCAAGGACCGGAACACGCAAGCTCGTGGACATGCAGGCCGCCGCCATTCTCCGGATTCCAGCAGCACCCCGAGACGAGAGATTTGCGGCACCGCCGTCGTCATCCAGTTGATGAAATCTACTGGGACGAACTCCCCCTCACCAAAGCCGCCTAGCCGGGCGCTTTTTGGGCCGGAATGCTACAGGACTGCAATCAATGGTCGGCGCCCTGGAAGTCACCATAGGCGGCGAGTTGGCCCTCCAGGCCCATGATGATCGTGTCCAGCGCCAGGCGGAAGACGCGGTTCTCGTCACGGCCTGGAGGGGTGAGCCCGTCTTCGCCGACACTGGGGGGTTTGAGGCTCGACCACCGGTGGAGCGCGCCGGTGAGTTCGGCGGTGAGGACACCGTTGATGGCGAAGCCCACGAGAGCGGTGAAATGAGAGAGCTCCGAGTGCGGCATCCCTGCGGCGTCCAGGATCGCAGTGAGCTCAATCCAGAACGGGTCGTCAGGCTGGATGAAGTCCGACTGGAGGCTGAACGAGTAGCCCATGAGCTTGGGGTGGCTGTGCGCCAGCGTCCGGAAATCCGTGGCGAGCAGACGGATGCGCTCCTGCCAGGGAGCGTCCTCCAGCTTCACGGTGCGGAACTGGGCGCCGACCATTCTCGCCACGCCGCGCAGCACGGCGTCCTTATTCGGCACGTGGTAGTAGAGCGACATCGGGTTCGCATCGAGCGCGGTGGCAAGTTTACGCATGGTGAGCGCGTCGACCCCGTCCGCGTCGATGAGCCGCAGGGCGGCGGCGTAGATGCCGGCCTCGGTCAGCGGCACCTCCCTCTTCCTGGTCCCGCGCGGAGAGCTCTTCGTTTTTTCCATACTCGGACACTATCAAATACGTACAGCGTATGGAAATAACCTCGGCCTCGCGGCGGGATGGCGGTCGCCCGACATTCAGGGTTGCGGTCGATCTTTCATACGTTGTATGGTTGATCTTCCATACATTGTATGTTTCGGAGATGCATCTCCGCATCACCGGCGCAATAGCCCATCCCCGCCCTGCACAAGGAGCAACCCATGACCACACAGTCCAAGAACGACCCGCGACCCATCCGGTCTCCGCGCGGGGTCCCGCTCTTCGGCCACACACCGCAGATCCCCAGCACCAACCCGGTGGAGTACTTCGGCGAACTGTCCAAGCAGTTCCCCGAGGGGCTCTACAGCATGGAGATCGCCGGCATCGAGCAGGTCTTCGTCTGGGACCCGGACCTGGTGGCAGAGGTTTGCGACGAGACCCGGTTCTTCAAGCAGATCGACAAGACGCCGCTGGCCCATGTCCGCGACTTCACGGGCGCCGGCCTGTTCACGGCCCACCAGCACGAGGAGGAATGGGGCGCAGCACACCGAGTCCTTCTTCCGGCCTTCAGCCAGCGGGCGATGAAGGGCTACTACGGGCAGATGCTGGAGATAGCCCAGAACCTGGTGGGCAAGTGGGACCGCAGGGAGGGCCAGTCGGTCAACATCACCGACGACTACACCCGGCTGACCCTGGACACCATCGCCCTTTCGGGATTCGGTTACCGGTTCGACTCTTTCGCCAAGGAGGATCTGCACCCCTTCCTCAACGCGCTGCTGGAGGCGCTGGTTGAGTCGCTGCGGCGCACGCAGGAGCTGCCGATGATGACCAAATTGCGCAAGGCCGATGACAAGAATTACCGCGCGAACATCCAGCTGATGCGAGACCTGGTCGAGAGTGTGATCAAGGAGCGCCGTGAGGGAAAGAGCACTGCTGAGGATGACCTGCTGGGTCTGATGCTGGAGGCCACCGACCCGGAGACCGGCAAGGGGCTGGACGACGACAACGTCCGTGACCAGGTGGTGACATTCCTGATCGCCGGTCACGAGACCACCAGTGGTCTACTGTCGTTCGCCACGTACTCGCTGATGCGTAACCCGCACGTGCTGGCCCAGGCCTACGCCGAGGTGGACCGACTGCTGCCGGGCGACACGGTCCCGGACTACGACACGATCATGCAGATGGACGTGATCCCGCGCATCCTCGAGGAGACCCTGCGCCTGTGGGCTCCCATCCCGATGATCGGCAAGTCCCCTCTGGAGGACACCGTCATCGGCGGCTGCTACGAGCTGAAGAAGGGAGCGCGGGTCAACATCCTCGAGGGCCCGCTGCACACCCACCCCAAGGCGTGGGACCGGCCGGAGGAGTTCGACATCAACCGGTGGCTGCCGGAGAACCGGGTCAACCACCACCCGCACGCCTACAAGCCGTTCGGCAACGGCGTGCGTGCTTGTATCGGCCGGCAGTTTGCGCTCACCGAGGCCCGTTTGGCCCTCGCACTGGTGCTGCAGAAGTTCAAGTTCGCCGACACCAACGACTACAAGATGGATGTCCAGGAGGCGCTGACGCGCAAGCCCGGCGGCTTCGAACTGGAAGTGCGGTCCCGTCAGGAGCACGAGCGGACCGCGTTCGGCGCAGTGGACGTGCAGACCGGTGACACGCGGGCGCAGGCCGCGGTCAGCGGTGTCGGGGTGAACCTGACCGTCGCCTACGGCTCCAGCCTCGGCTCGTGCGAGGACCTGGCGCGCACTATCGCCGACCGCAGTGAGCGCTCCGGCTTTGGCACCACGCTGATCGGTCTGGACGAGCTGGGCGACAACCTGCCCACCGAGGGCCTGCTTGTCGTGGTGGCCTCCAGCTACAACGGCAAGGCCCCGGACAACGCGCAGCGTTTCGACGACCTGCTCGCCGCCGGACTCCCGGAGGGTTCGCTGTCGGACGTGCGGTTCGCACTGCTGGGGGCCGGCAACACCCAGTGGGTGGCCACTTACCAGGGCTTCCCCAAGCGGATCGAAGGAGGCCTGCTGGCAGCCGGCGCCACCCCCGTCATCGAGCGCGGCGCCGCGGATGCCGCCGGTGACTTCGACGGCATGGCCACCCGCTGGATGGAAACCCTGTGGGCCACCCTGGCCGAGGAGTACGCCGCCGACACCTCCGAGGCGAGCAGTCCGCGCTTCCAGGTGCAGTTGCTCACCGAGGCGGACGTGCGCCCCGCGATCGTCTCCGAGCAGGCCTACCCCCTCACGGTGGTGGCCAACGAGGAACTCGTGGCCGACGCGACCGGCCTGTGGGACTTCAGCCTCGAGCCGCCGCGCCCATCGGCGAAGTCCATCACCATCGGGCTGCCGGAGGGTGTCACCTACGAGACGGGCAACCATCTGGCCGTCTTCGCCAAGAACGAACCGGCCCTGGTGAACCGCGCCCTCGCGGGGCTCGGCGTCGACCGCGATCAGGTCCTGCGCCTGGAGCTGCCCGCCGGCGGCCGCACCCACCTCCCTGTGGGCACCCCTGTGACGGCAGGACTACTGCTCACCGATTTCCTCGAGCTGCAGGACGTGGCCACCCGCTCTCAGATGCGGACGCTGGCTGAGCACACTGAGTGCCCGTGGACCCGACCGCAGCTGCAGGCCTACACGGCCGACACCGCCGAATCCGAGGAGCGCTATCAGACTGAGATCCTGGGCAAGCGGGTCTCCGTGCTGGGCCTGCTGGAGCGCTTCCGGGCGGTAGAGCTGCCGCTGGCGGTCTTCCTGGACATGATGGGCCCGATCCGCCCGCGGTTCTACTCCATTTCCTCCGCCCCGCTGGCCAACCCCGGCCACGTGCGCCTGACCGTTGGCCTGCTGGAAGGCCCGGCCCGGTCCGGTGACGGCCAGTACCGGGGCACTTGCTCGTCGTACATCGGTGGCCTTGAGCCCGGGGACGTCTTCTACGGCTACGTGCGCGTGCCCTCCCCGACCTTCGCCCCGCCGGCCGACCCCGCCACGCCGCTGATCCTCATCGGCCCCGGCACCGGCATCGCGCCACTGCGCGGCTTCCTGGAGGAACGCGAGTCGCAGCACGAGAACGGCACTGAGGTGGGACTGTCGCAGGTCTTCGTCGGCTGCCGTCACCCGGAGCACGACTACTTCTACCGGCAGGAGATGCAGGACTGGGAGCAGGCCGGGATCGCCCAAGTACACACCGCCTACTCCGCGGTGACCGGCCACCCGGCCCGGTTCGTCCAGAACGCCATCACCAACGCCGCCGACACGCTGTGGCAGGCCATCGAAGACGGCGCGTACATCTACGTCTGCGGTGACGGCCGCCGCATGGCGCCCGCCGTGCGCGAGGCCCTCGCGGCGATCTACCGCGAGCGGACCGGCAGCGACGACGAGGCCGCCCAGCAGTGGCTCGCCCAGCTCGAGGCCGATGCGCGCTACCAACAGGACGTCTTCGCCTAATACCCCAGACGCCGGGAGGTTGCGGTGGTCCCGAAATCCCGCACCCTCCCGGCCACCACTCACCGGCCAAACACACCACTCAGCAAATCAACAAAGGAGTCACCATGGCGACGGAAACCCAGGCCACGGCCGCCCCTCAAGAAGGCATCCTGACAGCCATCGGCAAAACCGATGCAACGACATTACCGCCACCGCAACTTGCACCTGCTCACCTTCAGCACCGGCAGGCTTGCGAGCTGACCCATACGCCATGGGCGGGCTGGTACTGCGAGACCGCAGCTGACTGAAAACCGCGGCGGGGCCCAAACACTCGCCTGATCCCCCCAGACGCCGGGCGGGTGCGGCGGACCCGACACCGCACCTTCCCGGCCACCACCCGATTGCGAAACACCCCAACCACACGGCAGCCATCGGCCCGAACCGCCAGGAAATGCCGCTCAGAGAAAGCAGATCACCATGCATACCATGCTCGCCGCACGCTTCCACCTGGACAGCAAGAAGTTCGCCGTGGAGGAGGTCCCCATCCCCGTTCCGGGGCCGGGTGAAATCCTGATCGAGGTGAAGGCCGCAGGTGTCTGCCTGTCGGACGTCCACCTGCTCGACGGTTCCCTCGTCCCGCTGTTCGCCACCTCCGACGCGGTCACCGTCGGCCACGAGGTCGCCGGGGTGATCCACACCCTCGGTCCTGACCTCAAGCGCGGCCTGGCCGTCGGCACCCGCGTTACCCTTGAGGCCGGCAAGACCTGCGGCCAGTGCGCCGGCTGCGTGCGCCGCCGCCCCTGTACCCAGATGCTCACCGCCGGCATTGACTACGACGGCGGCTGGGCCCAGTACACCCTCGCCCGCGAGGACACGCTCATCCCCATCCCCGACAACCTCCCCTTCGATCAGGCTGCGATCATTCCCGACGCGGTTTCCACCCCCTACGCCGCCGTCGTTGCCACCGCCGGGGTGCGCCCCGCTCAGTCCGTCGGCATCTGGGGCGTCGGCGGAGTCGGCGCCCACAACGTCCGCGTCGCCCGCATGGCCGGCGCCGCGCCGGTCATCGCCGTCGACCCGCTGCCCAGCGCCCGCGAGCGTGCCCTGGCCTTCGGTGCGGACTTTGCCCTGGACCCCGCAGCCGACGACTTCGCCGACCACATCCGCACGGCTACGGGCGGACGAGGCCTGGACTTCGCCTTCGACTGCGCCGGCGTGCCCGCCGTCCGAGAGCAGGCCGCCTCCGTACTCGGCCTCAACGGCGCCCTCATCCTGGTCGGCATCAGCCCCAGGCCCCTCACCATCACCGAGGGCCTGACCTTCAACTACCTCGGCAAGCAGGTACGCGGCCACTACGGCGGCACCCCCGAGTCCGTCAGCGAACTGGTCCGGCTGGCCGAGGTCGGCCGTCTAGACCTCGCGCCCTCGATCACCGACCACTTCCCGCTCGCCGAGGCCGCCGACGCGGTCAACCGGTTGGCGAACAAGATCGGCGACCCGATCCGCTTCATCCTGGTGCCCTGACACCTGAACAGATGTTCATCAAGACCACTTCCCTCAACATTCGAGACAATCGAGGATGCCATGTCTAGGAAACGTCACGAGTCCCCGGTGGCTGCTTCGAAGGAAAAGGTCAGCCTGTGGGGGCTGGTTCTACTCGGGTTTCTCGCCTCTCTAGCCTTGGTCGCGGCGCTATCGTACGTCTTTGCCGCCTACACCACGCAGAGTCTGACACCCTTGGGAAATCAGCAGACGCTGACGACTGATCAACAGTCCGGCGTTCTTCGTAACGCCGTGACAGCAGCGGCTGCGCTCGGTGTTGGTGTGACGCTTCTCCTCACCTACCGGCGTCAAAGGGCGACAGAGGAAAATCTCTCGATCACCAACAGCCTTTTGGAACTACAGCAACGGCAGCATGATACCGAGGTGGTCTCCGCCCTCAGGGACCGTTACTCACTTGCAGCAGAACAGCTGGGGAGCAAGAAACTCCCCCTTGCCATTGCTGGCGTCCATTCAATCGAGTCCCTGACCGATGAATGGTTTGAGCAGCGTAACGAAGTTGAGCGGCAAAACTGTGTCAGTCTTTTGACTGAATTTCTAAGACTGGCGAAGAAGGACAAAGATAATCTTTCGAATGTAGGCTCGCTCATTAGCGCGACGATCCTCGGCCGCTTAAAGGCAGGGCTCGCGGAGGGACGGTACTGGGGGCTGCGCATCAACATGGCATATCACGCTCCGTCCAACATTTCCGACCTATACGTCAATGGCGCACAGTTGGACCTTCGAGGCGTTCGTGCCGAGGAGCGTGGAGACTATGACATCGGCTTCATGATCAGGTGGTACATGGCAGCCGGCAGCGTCGACCTGACCGATCTTCAGTTGGACCTGGGCAATCTTCTCTTCCAGGACTCCGTGTTTCATGGCGGCAGCATCAGATACAGCATCGACGAAAACGGCAGTGGTCGCGGTCGAATCGACTTCAACCGCTGCACTTTCAGCGGAACAAAATTTGAAAATGTCGAACAAAGCCGCGATGCCCTGTCCCTAACCTTCAAAGACTGCCGATTTGAAGACGGCAGCTTTAGCTTCGCCACGTATCAGCGGCCCAAATCCTTGTCATTCATCAACTGCACCTTCGACAAGAACATATTTGCAGGCAGTGAAGAAATGAGCGGGTTTGACTTCACCGAACTCTTAATTCACAACTGCCAATTTGCGGGCGGCCTCCAAAAGCTCGAAACTCGGAAAGCGCCAGAATCTCCAGAGCGCGATTAATATGGCGACGGTCGTTGTCCGTCCGCATCCCGAGGTCGGGCAATTCAGCGGGCAGCGTCCCCGTTCGCTGTCGCCTCGTCGTCGGCACCGCGCAGTCCGGCAGTATGGAGTTCAGGAAGTGGACTGCGACATATTGCACGCGCTTCGTTGGCAGACACACCCAGCATTCGCAGGAGCGCCTCGGCCGCCCGATCCGTCGTCTCGGCGTCGTCGCGGTCCGGTTCGGCATGGATGAGCTGTCCGAGAAAGGTTGCCGCGCCGACGGCGCACACCACCGCGACGTCGACGTCTGTCATTGTGAACCGACCGGATGCGACGCCGGCCTCGATGTCACGCCGGACACGCGGCGTCAGCCCTTTCTGCGCGCCCAGGAGGTCGAGGGCGTTGTGCAGGATCACCTTGCTGAGCTGAGGTTCCCGGCGGTGGAAGCGACCGGTCAACCGGAAGCTGGTCGCAAACGCGACGGCGGGGTCGTCGACGTTGGTGGTGAGCTCGTCGAGGACCGCGCCTAGGAGGTCCATGACGTGCTCGACCGCTGCCTCGAACAGCTGCTCTTTCGACTCAAAGTGGTTGTAGAAGGAGCCGATCCCAACGTCGGCGGCCTGAGTGATCTCCGTCACCGGCGTGTTGGTCTGTCCTTGAGCCAGGAAGGACTGTGCCGCGCGGACCAACGCGGCGCGAGTCCGCGCCTTCCGTCGATGGGACCGGGTTGGTTCCGGGGACGAGGCTAGGGCTTGGGTCATCGCTGGCTCCTTGAGGTCATCCGGTCATAGGAATCCTACCAGCGCGCCATCAATAGTGAAGAAATCTTCAACTACTCTTGACTGACGATATCTTCATAACCGAATATATATTCAGAAAGTGAGGCCATTCATGAACGACCACCATGACCACCCTGGGACCCACAGTGACTTGCACACTGACCTGCACAGCGAGCAAGGGGCGCTGCGAGGCGAGCACCGCGGACGGGCGGCGAACCCGATCATCAAGGTGCATGACATCGCCTGGCTCGAGTTCCAGAAGCCAGACCTGCTCGCTGCTGAGACCTTCGCGCACGCCTTCGGGTTCGCCACGAGCCTGCGCACCGCTGACGAGCTGCACCTCCGGGGCACCGACACCGGAGCTCCGTGCGTGATCGTACGGCGCGGACCGAGATCAAAATACCTGGGCGCCGCGTTCACTGCGGCCGAGGCCTCGGACGTCCTTCGCCTGGCTAACGCGACCGGCACGACCCCGAAAAAACTACCGGAGACGATCGGTGGCATAGGGGTCGACCTCGTGGATCCGAGCGGCGCCGCGATTCGCGTCGTCGCAGACACGCACAAACTCCCGTCGCTGCCGGCCCAGACGCCCCTGACGTTCAACGTCGGCCACGAGCTGGCTCGGGTCAACCAGACCCAGCGGCCACTGCGTCAACCAGCGACGGTTCAGC
The DNA here is from genome assembly GCF_900102895.1 of Arthrobacter sp. ov407. Classification (GTDB taxonomy): domain Bacteria; phylum Actinomycetota; class Actinomycetes; order Actinomycetales; family Micrococcaceae; genus Arthrobacter. The sequence continues at coordinate 25,529 of NZ_FNGD01000003.1, read as the reverse complement.
GCCTCGGTCACGTCGTGCTGCAGAGCACAAAGTACCGTGAAACGCTCGACTGGTACCTGGAGCACCTCGGCCTGATCGTCAGTGACTTCCTCTATTACCCTGGCCAGCGTGAGCGCGGTCCGACAATGAGCTTCATCCGCTGCGACCGGGGTTCGACACCAACCGATCATCACACCATCGCGATGACGCTGGGACCGACGAATCGCTACGTGCACTCGGCATACCAGGTGGCTGACATCGACGCCCTGGCCGCCGGCGGTGAGCTTCTGCACGACCTCGGCTACCACCGTTCGTGGGGGATCGGCCGCCACATCCAGGGCAGCCAAATCTTCGACTACTGGCGCGATCCCAACGGCTTCCTGGTCGAGCACTTCACCGATGGGGACATGTTCGACTGCACCCTCGAGCCCGGGTGGGCACAAATGTCCGCGTCCAATCTCGCCCAGTGGGGCCCTCCGGCCAGCAAGGATTTCCTCGGTATGGCCCCTGGGCGAGAGTCGCTGCGTGAACTGGCCTCGATGGTCGCCGCGCTCCGCGACGACAACGAGTTCGATTTCGCGCGCCTGCGCGGCCTGATGAAAGTAGCCACCTCATGACCGTCTCCATCCTGCGTACCGCCGACGATTGGTGGGTCCACACGCCCACCGGTGCCGCCCGTATCGCCACTCCTGCGACCACCACGGGCGAGCTGATCGCCGATCGGGCGGCCATCCAAGCCGCGATCGGCGGCGGCGAAACTGTGCCGGTGGAAAACCTGGACCTGATCTCGCCGATCACAGTGCCGTGCCGCGTGGTGGCCCAGATGACGAACTTCGCCTCGCACGTGAGGGACGCCGGCATGGATCCTAAGAAGATCCCGCTGACCTTCTTCCGCAAGTCCTCGGGCTCGATCAGCGGGCCCCATGACGACGTCGTCCGGCCCGCGCACGTGCGGTTCCTCGACTACGAGGCTGAGATCGGCCTCGTGATGGGCCAGGAGACCCCGGTCGGCTCTGACATCACCGATGACACGATCGCCGATTACGTCGCTGGGCTCGTGATCACCAACGACATCTCGGCCCGCGACCTGCAACTCCCGAAGACCCAGTTCTACGAGTCCAAGTCCTACCCGAGCTTTACGCCCACCGGACCGACGCTTGTGCTCTTCGACGCCGAGGACTGGAGCCGCTTTGGTGAGCTGCGGTTGCGGCTGTGGGTAAACGGCGAGGTCCGTCAGGACATGACGGTGGCCGACATGATCTACCTCCCCGTCGAGGCGCTGCGGGCGCTCACCCGCTTCCAGCACCTCTCCCCGGGCGACCTGGTCCTGACAGGCACCCCTGTCGGCACCGCACTGAGCGCACCACCGAAGCCAGTCGAGATCATCAGCAATCTGCTCCCCCGGGCCACCAAGTGGCGCCTGTTCTTCAAGGCCCAGGGCCGCAATCCGAAATACCTCAAGAGCGGTGACGTCATCGAGATCGCCATCAGCACCGACGACGGGAAGATCGATCTGGGGCGCCAGCGCACGACGGTGAGGGACGCCCGGTGAACGGCATGCCTCTCTGGCCGCGGTACTCGTGCCCCGGCGACGTCGTCGAGATCGAGAGGACCCCCCTCTCCGAACGCGGACTTCCGGCATCGACGTACGAGCTGCTATGCCGAGCCGCCCGGCTCTGGCCGGACCGGACGGCAGCGGCAGTACTTCGGAACACCGAGCGCTGGCAGGAACCCGTCAAGCTGACGTTCGCTGAGCTTCTCGCCAATGTGAACCGGACAGCGAACCTGCTGACAGAAATCGGGGTCGGCCGCCAGGACACGGTGGCCTTGCTCTCGCCCAACTGCCAGGAACTCATCTCCGCGACTCTGGCCGCCCAGACTGCCGGAATCGCCGTCCCGATCAACCCCGGCTTGTCCGGGGACCACATCGCCGAGCTGCTCCAGCGCTCGGGCGCGCGTGTGCTGGTGGCGGCCGGACCCGATCTCGATCCCGTCGTCACCGAGGCCGCTTTCAGCCTCGCGAGGAAGGGCCTGGTGGACTATGTGCTCCTCATGTCACCGACCGGGCAGTCACCCGCCGGACCGGCCTCGACCGTCGGATCCGCAAGCGTTGACTACCTGACACGCCGGGCAGCAAACGCGTCGTCCGAGCAGTTCCACGGCGATCAGCCCGGACCAGGCGATCTGGCGGCGCTCTTCCACACTGGCGGCACGACCGGCACCCCGAAACTGGCGGCACACACCCAAGCCAACGAGGTCGCCGACGCTTGGATGCTCGCAGCCAACGACTTCCCCGACGAGGACGCCGTGTACTTCGCCGCCCTGCCGTTGTTCCACGTCAATGCTCTCGTGGTGACCGTCCTCGCTCCCCTTTTCAAGGGCCAGTCCGTCGTATGGTCCGGACCGCTGGGCTACCGCGATCCTGCCCTCTACGGCGTCTTTTGGAAGCTGGTCGAGCACCACCGGCTTACGGCCATGAGCGCCGTCCCAACCGTGTACGCCACGCTCGCCGCGTCCCCCGTGAACGCCGACATCAGCAGCCTGCGCCACGCCATGGTCGGAGCCAGCCCCTTGCCCCCGGCCGTGCGTTCCGGCTTCGAGACAGCCACCGGCGTCGCCCTCATCGAAGGTTACGGCCTGACGGAAGCGACGTGCGTCAGCGTCCGAAGCTTCCCAGGCGCCACCACGAGTTCGCTCGGCTGCCGGCTGCCCTACCAAGAGATCAAGTCGGTGCACGTCGACGACGCCGGACACTGGCATGATGTCGGACCAGGCGTAAGAGGCCAGCTGGTGATCAAGGGCCCGACGGTCTTTCCCGGCTACGTCATCGGCAACGGCCCCGACGGCATCCTGCTCGACGGCCTAGGCAAACTGCGGGACGGCTGGCTTGACACCGGCGACCTCGGACAGGTCGATGAGGACGGATTTGTCCAGCTCACCGGTCGGGCCAAGGATCTGATCATCCGAGGCGGCCACAACATCGACCCGGCAATCGTCGAGGACGCCCTCCTCACCCACCCGGACGTGACGGGAGCAGCGGCGGTCGGCAGACCAGACCGGCATGCGGGAGAGGTACCTGTCGCCTACGTAACGTTGGCTGCGGGTGCGACCACCAGGACCGAGGACCTGATCCGATGGGCGGACGACCGGGTCGGGGAACGAGCGTCCTCGCCGAAGTCGGTCACAATCGTCGACCAGCTTCCGGTCACTGCCGTCGGCAAACTTTACAAGCTCGCGCTCCGGGCGGACGCCACCAGGGTAGCGCTGAGCGAGACATTGCAGGAGATCGCCGCCGTTCACGCCGTGGAGACCGAGATCGAGGACGGCACGATTGTCGTCACCGTGGGTGCTGACGAGGCATCGCATGCGGCCGTCAAGTGCGCCCTCGACGAGTACGGCGTCCGATGGCGGATCACGCACCGGCCCACCCGAAAGGCGGAACGATGATCACCGTCCCCACGATAGCGCTGGCTGGATGTTTTACGGCGGCAAGAGTATGAGCGCCCACAACGACGGCGCGCCGCCGGTGGTCGTGGTCGGCGCTGGCCCTTCCGGGCTGGCTGTCGCCACCCTACTCGGCCAGTACGGCATCGAGTGCCTCGTCCTGGAACGCCGGGAGGGCGTCTACCCGCTACCACGGGCGGTGCATCTCGACGACGAGGTCTATCGCATCCTCAACCGTCTAGGCGTGGGGACGCAATTCGCTGGGCTCAGCCGCCCTGCACACGGGCTACGTTTGCTCGCACCCGACCACCGAGTGCTCGCGGAGTTCCGCCGACCGGCCGATGGCGGCGCCCACGGTTATCCCCAAGCGAACATGTTTGATCAACCGGACCTCGAGCAGCTCATGCGCAACAATCTCCGGATCATGCCTACGGTGACGCTGCGCGGAAATGTCGAGGTTCTCCGTGTGACCCAAGGCAACGCGGAAGTCCAGGTGGACTTCACGGATCGTGCCACAGGGGCACGCGAGTCGGTCCGTGCCAGCCACGTCCTCGGCTGCGACGGCGCCAGCAGCATGGTGAGGGGGACCATCGGCGCGGAGATGGAGGACCTGGGCTTCGAACAGCGCTGGCTGGTTGTCGACATCGACACTTCGGCGCAACTGAACCAGTGGGAAGGCATCCACCAGCTGTGCGACTCCCACCGCGCCGGTACCTACATGCGCGTCGGAGAGGTCCGCTACCGCTGGGAGTTCCGGCTGCTGCCTGACGAGACTGCCGCCGACTTTGCGACGATAGATGCGCTCCATCCGCTGATCCGGCCCTGGACCGGCGACGTCCCGTTGGACGATCTGCGCGTGATCCGGGTCGCCGACTACACCTTCCGCGCCCAGGTCGCCAGCAAGTGGCGCGACCGCCGGGTCTTCCTCCTCGGCGACGCCGCTCACCTGAGTCCTCCCTTTATAGGTCAGGGCATGGGGGCGGGACTCCGAGACGCGATGAACCTGGCCTGGAAGCTCGCCGGTGTGCTTGCCGGCGACCTCCCCGCAACCACGCTGGCCAGCTACCAGACCGAGCGCAAGCGGCACGCGAGAAGAACCATCACCGTCGCAAAGCTGTTCGGTCTCACCATGACCGCGGGTGGTCGCGTCGGTACGGCCCTGCGGAGGTTTTTCGCACCGGGCCTGCACCTCGTGGCAGGCCTTCCGGCACAGTCATGGACAGCTATCCCCCTGGGCTCTCGGCTCTCGGCACTCGCCCGCACCTCCGCCGTCGGACGTCTCTTCCCCAACTCCCGCACCTCGGTCACCCCGGACGCCAGGCGATTCGATGACGTCGCCGGAGACGGATTCGCGCTGCTGGCCCTCGCGATCACTCCCGAGGAGCACGAACAGATCCTGCACAAGGGCGCGGCGCCCGTCGTCCCCGACCCCGGATCTGAGCTCCACCAGTGGCTCGTCCGACACCAGATCGCTGCTGCGGTTATCCGCCCGGATCGCGCCGTGATGTTCACCTCCGACTCCGTCGCTGGAAGCCTCACCCGCCTGCCGTCGTTCACGTCAACCGCTCCCCTACCCGAAAACTAAAGGAACACCATGAACCCGACGACAACCCAAGCCACGATCGACGACACTCTCGCCATCGATTCCGACAGCACCCAACGGCTCTTCCTCGAAGCGCGGACCGCCAATAGCTTCTCCTCCAAACCAGTCTCAGCCGACACGTTGGCCGCGATCTACGAGTTGACGAAGATGAGCCCCACGATGATGAACAACCAGCCGCTGCGCATCACCTGGGTCCAGTCACCCGAAGCCCGCGAACGCCTTGCCTCGCACCTGGCCGAAGGCAACCAGGAGAAGACCCGCACCGCTCCGGCAGTCGCGGTGCTGTCCTATGACAGCGACTGGCACGAACATTTCCCGACGTTTTTCCCGCCCGCACCCGAACGCAAAGCAATGTTCGACGGCGACAGAATCACACGCGCCGAAATCGGCAAGAACAACGCCTGGCTCCAATCCGGGATTTTCATCATGGCGGTCCGCGCAGTCGGACTCCATGCAGGCCCCATGGGTGGATTCGACGCCGCCGGCGTCGACGCTGACTTCAACGCCGGCACCACTCACCGGGCGTTCATGTTGGTCAACGTCGGGGAACCGGGCGAGAACGCCTGGTTCCCACGCCTGCCCCGCCTCTCAGCCGACATCGCCGTACGAACCATCTAACTGACCACATTCCACGGCAGGCAGGGTTCTTCCTTCGAAGCAGCGATGAAGAAGACCCTGCCTTTTGTGGTGCATGGACCCCCTCGGGGAGCCCGTGCTTTGCCGCAGGACGTGTTCCACCGAGGGCCCGGCGCTTACCTGCCCGCTCCCCCGCCAGCCAAGCGATACGACTCCTGCAGCAGCTCGTCTAGTTCCCCGACGTCGATCCTTTCCAAGCGGACCAGCACCAGTTTCGGGGACCGTTCGTGGTGGGGCGTCCAGAAGTATGTGTCGGGGCCGGTCCCTGCGAGTGCTTCCCGTTCCTCGGTTTTCACGGTGAGGACGCCGTCTTCCCAGATCCGTGCCATCAGGGTTTTTCCGAACCATGCCGGCTGGCCCCAACTGGGCCGCTCGCTAACCCCCGGCAGTCCACGGCAGATCTGCCGGACATCTTCCTCTGTGGCCATGGTTCACTGTGGCACCGGTGTCCCTGACCAGGCAACGCCTGTCCCCCCGAGAGACTTCCAGAAATTGCTTCGACCACAGGCGGTCGGTCTTGCGGCCTAGCTTCCATACATTGTATGGTTGAACTTCCATACAACGTATGTTTCTGCGGTGCATCCCGCATCGTCGGCGCCGTTGCCCATACCGCCCTGTACAGAGGAGCAACCCATGACCGTCCACTTCACGGACGACCGGCCATCCAGCCCGGAAGACATCGACGCAGTCAAACCCCAAAGACACGGCGCCGATGGGCGTTCGCGCTGGGATCTCAGCACTCTGCGCGAGCTGTGGCGGTTCAAGGACTACGGCCGGCCCGAGCGAAAGTCGCTGGTCCTGGGCGTGCTGATGAACGGCGGGCAAATGGTCGCCAATCTTGCCGCTCCCTGGCCGCTTGCGCTGGTCATCAACGACCTGCTCCAGGACAAGGGCCAAGGCAACGGACAGGGCAAGAGCGGGATCCTGCACGCCGTCGCCGGGTGGTTCGGCGGTTCGTCGATGGCGATGCTGCTGGTCGCGGCGAGCGCCGTGGTGGTGATCACCGCTGCCGCGGGGATGTTCTCCTACCTGGGCGACATGTACATGAACGGGTCCGGCCAGCGGATCACCTCGCGCATCCGCGCGGATGTGTTCGCCTACACCCAGCGGCTGCCGATGGCCTTCCACGACCGGCAGAACGTCGGCGAGCTGACCAGCCGGGTCGTCTCCGACACGTCCACGGTGGAATCGACCCTGCGGGATGTGGGCACCGACCTCGTCCCGTCCGTGCTCACCCTGGCCGGCACCGCCGCCGTGATGGTCGCGGTGGACTGGCGCCTCGGGCTGATCGGGCTCGTGGTCGCCCCGCTGGTATTCCTGACGGCCAACCACTTCGCCGGCCTGACCCGGCAGTACGCCCGTCGCAAACGCGCCGCGACCGGCCACCTGACCGGGCTCGTCACCGAGTCCCTGATGGGCATCCGCACCGTGCACGCGTTCGGCAGCCAGCGGGTGCAGGACCAGCGGTTCGCCACGCAGAACGACAACGTGCTCGGCCTGTCGCTGCACGCGGTCAAGGTCAGCGCCAAGTTCTCCCCCACCCTGCAGTTGGTCGCCGCCGTGGGCACCGCGCTGGTGTTGTTCGTCGGCGGTTACGGAGCGCTGAACGGCTGGTGGCAGGTCGGGGTGCTGGTGGTTATCACCAGCTACCTCAAGACCATGCTCTCGCCGATGAAGTCCCTGGCCAAGCTAGCACCTAGCTTCACCCAGGGCGCCGCCTCCGCCCAACGGATCGCCGACATCCTCGACCAGCCCACCGACCACCAGGGCGCCGAGGAGCCGCTGCCGGCCCGCGTCGACGGCCGCATCGAGCTGCGCAAGGTCACGCTGGACTACGGCACCGGCCGCGGCCCGGTCTTCACCGACGTCGACCTGACCGTCACCCCTGGCGAGCGGATCGCCCTGGTCGGTGACAACGGCGCCGGCAAGTCGACCCTCCTGTCCGTGATCGGCGGCCTCTACCGTCCCACCACCGGCCAGGTCCTGCTCGACGGACACTCGGTCCCCGACGTCCCGGAGCACTGGCTGCACCAGCAGGTGGCCATGGTCCTGCAGGACACCTTCCTGTTCTCCGGCACACTGGTCGACAACATCCGTTACGGCCGCCCCGACGCCACGGACGCCGAGGTGGCTGCCGCCGCCGCGGCGGCCCTGGTCAGCGAGTTCGCCGATGACCTCCCCGACGGGCTCGACACCACCGTCGGCACCGGCGGGACCGGGCTTTCCGGCGGGCAGCGCCAGCGCGTCGGCATCGCCCGCGCACTGCTCGTCGACGCCCCCGTTGTGCTCCTCGACGAACCCACCGCCGGCCTGGACGTTCACGCCGAGGAACTCGTTGTCCAGGCGCTGGGCCGGCTAGTCGAAGGCCGCACGATCATCGCGACGACGCATCGGCCCGCGGTCACTGCGCTGGCCACCCGCACCGTCTACCTGCGCCGGGGCGGCGTCCTGGACACCGAGCTGCCCGAGATCGTTCCGGCAGACTCTTCCGCCGACCGCACCCGCCTCACCACCATCGGAGCCTTCTAATGACCACCACCGCGACGAACACCCGAGAGCCGTCCACCCGCCGCACCAAGTCGTCGAAGAACCAGACGGCGACCGCGTCCCCGCCCACGGCCGGCGAGGTGGTGCTGCAGGCCCTCCTCGCCCAGACCAGAGCGCTTCGGGAGGCCGAGTGCAAGGTGCGCGACGGCGACCCGAAGGGGATCACCAAGATGAGGGTCGCCATCCGCCAGCTACGTTCCATCCTTCGCGGCTTCTCCCGCATCCTCGATCGGCAGGTCACTCGACCGGTGTGCACCGAGCTGGCGTGGCTGGGCCGCCAGCTCGGCGAGGAGAACGACACCCAGAGGACACTCATCGAGCTGAAACGACAGCACGACGCACTGCCGTCGGAGTTGATCGTTGGCCCGGTGTTCGACGACGCCCGGACCCAGCTGGACCAGCTCGCCGTCAGTAGCAGCCAGACCACCCACGCCACGCTCGACAGCGATCGCTACGCCGCGCTCCGTCAGGTGCTGGACTGGCCGCCAGCCGACCCGCCCTTCACCGAGCGCGCGGCGCGGCCCGCGGCGGAGGAACTGCCAAAGAGCATCGCCAAGGCGCTGTGCACGCTCGACCGTCACCTCCTGGCCGCCCAGGCGCTGCCGGCGGGGACGGAGCGGGATGAGGCGTTGCACGACGCCCGCAAGGCCGACAAGCAACTCCGCTACGTGATCGACGTCGCCACCCCCGTCGTCGGCAAACCCGCCCGGCGGCTGGGCCAGCAGGCCAAGAAGCTCCAGGACCTGCTCGGCGAATACCAGGACGCGGCCGTGACCCGCCCAGTGGTGCAAGGGCTCGGTTCCGCCGCGTCCGCCAAAGGTCATCCGACCAGCACGTACTACCTGGTGGACGCCCTGGAGCAGGTCCGCACCGACCGTGTTCTGGAGAAGCTTCCGCGCCGGCTAAGCAGCCTCTACGACGAGGCCGCCTGGCTGCCCAACGCCGCCTCCCTCCAGTACGACCCGGGGAGGTCAGTCGCGCGGACCGAGAGCGGGAACTGAAACGCACCAGAGCCGCCAACTCGAGCGTTACCGGCGGTCGAGGGGACCGCCGCAGCCGAGCGTCGGCTCGGTTTCAACCGACCACCAAGGCCAGACAGCTCCGGCCGCGTCGCGGGCCTGACCCCGCGACGCGGCCGGAACCGAGGCGCACTCCCCGTGGCTCAGAAGTCGTCGTCGAACGAGACGGTGCCGCTGATGGAATGTCCTCAAGATCCATCGCGGGAACGTGGCCCCGGCGATGGACGCCCGAAACTCCCTATCTCACGTCTCCGGGAACATTCAAATGAACGCGCGCATCTAACGGTCCTCCTTGACAATGTTTCTGAGTACGCTCAAAATTGAGTAAACTCATTTTTAGCCTACCGCACGCCATAGAGGAGCAGCACGCCATGAGGGCATTCGTCGTCACCAAGTACAAGGAGCCGCTACGGGCAGCAGACGTCCCTGAGCCGACCGTCGGCGACCGCGATGTGCTGGTCCAGGTCCAGGCAGCTGGGCTCAACCAATTGGACGAAAAGATCCGCCTGGGTGAGTTCAAACAGATCCTCCCGTACAAGCTTCAGCTGATCCTCGGCAACGACGTCGCCGGCACAGTCATCCGTGTCGGGGCGAAGGTGCGCGGATTCAAGCCCGGTGACGAGGTCTACGCCCGCCCCGACAAAGACCGCATCGGAACGTTCGCCGAGCGCATCGCCATCACCGAGGCTGATCTGGCACTGAAACCCGCATCGATCAGCATGGAGGAGGCCGGCTCGCTACCGCTGGTTGCACTTACGGCGTGGCAGGCCCTCGTTGAGCAAGGCAACGTGCGACCGGGGCAGAAAGTTCTGATTCACGCCGGGGCCGGCGGGGTCGGGTCGATCGCGATCCAACTCGCCAAGCACCTCGGCGCCACCGTCGCCACCACCGCAAGTGCCTCCAATGCCGACTTTGTGCGCGACCTCGGCGCGGACACGGTGATCGACTATCGCACGCAGGACTTCGAGCAGTTCATCACCGGGTACGATCTGGTGCTCGACAGCCTCGGCGGGGAGAACCTCGTGAAGTCACTGCGGATCCTGAAGCCCGGCGGGAAGGCGATCGGAATCGCCGGTCCGCCGGACCCGGCGTTCGCGCGCAAAGCCGGTCTTAACCCTGTGCTGCGCCTGGCCATCGCGGGGCTCAGCAGCAGGATCAGGCGGCAGGCGAAGAAGCTCGGCGTCAGCTACGAGTTCCTCTTCATGCGTGCCAGCGGCGACCAGTTGCGCCAGATCACCGCCCTGGTTGACGACGGCGTGCTGCGCCCGGTCGTGGGGCAGGTCTTCGACTTCGCCCAGACCCCACAGGCGCTCGAGTCGCTGGCCAAGGGCGGCCTCCGCGGCAAAGCCGTCGTCACCCTTCCCTCCTGAGCCGCCGGCAGCCATTCACCTCACAGACCACTCAGGAGGACTACCAGCATGAGCAGCTTTGACACCCCGAACGGCTCTGTCGTCACCTCGTACGCGAAGGCGGTCACACGCTCCATCACTTCAGGTGGCGTCACCTACGCTTACCGCGAGCTGGGGCCCAAGGCCGGAATCCCCGTCGTATTCTTCGTGCACCTCGCCGCGACCCTGGACAACTGGGACCCCCGCATCATCGAGCCCATCGCGAAGAACCGCCACGTCATCACCTTCGACCAGCGCGGTGTCGGCGCATCCACCGGGCAGGTTCCCGGCAGCATCGAGGCGATGGCCGACGACGCCTACACGTTCATCAAGGTCCTCGGGTTCGACCAGGTCGACATTTTCTCCTTCTCAATGGGCGGCATGATCGCCCAGGACCTGCTCCTCAAACATCCCGACCTCGTCCGCAAGGTCGTGCTGGCCGGCACCGGGCCGCGCGGCGGCAAGGACATCGACAAGGTCGTCAGCACGACCTACTGGGACATCCTCCGCGCGACCCTGACGCGCGCGGACCCGAAGGAGTTCCTGTTCTTCAACCGCAACGCCACCGGCAAGCCCGCCGCGAAAGCGTTCATCAAGCGCCTGCAGGAGCGCACGGTCGACCGCGACATGCCGATCAGCGTTAGGGCATTCCAGACGCAGCTGAAGGCAATCCGGAGATTCGGCCGCTCTGCGCCGTCGGACCTGTCGCAGCTCACCCACCCCACCCTCATCGCCAACGGCGACAACGACCGCATGGTGCCTTCGATCCTCTCCGGGGATCTGCACCGGCGCATCAAGGGATCCGAGCTGATCATCTACCCCGACTCGGGCCACGGCGGCATCTTCCAGTTCCACGACAGGTTCTCCCCCGTCGCCGTCGAATTCCTCGCCCACTGACCAGGACGTGCGCGATACAACTCGGCCCCAACAGAGCAGAAAGGCGTTGTGGCTCTGCCCGCCCGTGAATACGGGCGGGCAGAGCCATTGGCGTGACTATCCCGGCATGTGGCGTGAAGGCCAAGGCACCAGGCGATCGATTCGGGTGAGATGGGCGGCGCCACCGCGCTCACTTTTGGTGAACGCGGTGGCGCCCGTTGTTCGCTTATGCGTTCGTGTCCACCAGCTGCGGGTAGACCGCTTCGAGGGGTGCGCTGAGTCCGGCCTTGAGCTGGACAGACGTGTCGTCGGCGAGGACCTCGTACTCCCCCGCCTCCATGGCCTCGAATACGGTGCGCACGAGCACGGCCGGGTCGAGCTTCGGGTCGGTCGCGTGCGCGGCCATCGCGGTGTCGACGTATGCGACGTGGACGCCGACGACATGCACGCCGGCGGGAGCGAGTTCGAGGCGGAGGGAGTTAGTCGCGGACCAGAGGGCGGCTTTGGTGGCGCTGTAGATGCCGGCGACGGCGTACCAGCTCAGGGCCGAGTGGATGTCGATGAGCGTCGCTTCGTCCTTTGCTGACAGGACCGGGGCGAATGCGCGGGCTACGAAGAGCGGACCGAGGAAGTTCGTCTCGACGTTGCTGCGGATTTCCTCGTCCGTGTGGGTGAGGATCCCGGGGCTGGAGACCGACGCGCCGGCGTTGTTGATCAGTACGGTCACATCCGGTGCCGCCTCGACCGCTGCCTGGATGGAGGCCGAGTCGGTGATGTCCAAGGCGAGCGGAACGATGCGTTCGTCGTTCCAAATGCGGGGTGTGCGGGCGGAGGCATAAACCTTTGCAGCTCCCCTGGCGAGGGCTTCGTGCACGAACTGCGTGCCGATTCCGCCGTTGGCTCCGGTGATGAGGACGACAGCTCCGTTGAGTGAGGGCATGCGTGTTTCTTCTTTCTGATGGTTCTGATGGCTAGGGGGTGTGTGATGTCGGTGGCGTGCGGCCCGCGACCGACGACTAGGCGTGTGCCAGAGTGGGGTAGTCGGTGTACCCGGCCGCGCCGCCGCCGTACAGGGTTGCCGGGTCCAGCTCGTTTAGCGGCGCGCCGGTGCGCAGGCGCTCGACAATGTCGGGGTTCGCCAGGGCGAATCGGCCCAGCGGCGCGATGTCCGCGAGCCCGGCGTCGATGTCGTCGGCGATCTGCTCGCGGTCGCGCCCGTACCGGACGACGAGGATGGCAGCAGGCCACGTGTCGCGGAAGGACCGCAGCAGTTCGTCGTCACCGAGGTGGTGTACGTGCAGGTACGCAAGTTTCAGGGTGGCGAGTTCGCCGACCAGGTGGCGATATTGTGTCCGGACGTCGGCGGGGTCCCCTTCGTTGATTCCGCCCAGCGGGAACGCCGGTGAGATGCGGATGCCGGTCCGGTCTGCTCCGATCTCGTCTGCTACCGCGCGGGCGACCGCGACGACGAACCGGGACCGGTTCTCCACGGATCCGCCGTATTCGTCCGTGCGGTGGTTCGAGTTCGGCGAGAGGAACTGGTGGAGCAGGTACCCGTTCGCGCTGTGGATCTCCACGCCGTCCGCTCCCGCTGCGATAGCGGAGGCTGCGGCGTGGCGGAACCCGGCGATGGTTGCCTGGATGTCGTGGGCGCTCAGCTCACGCGGCACCGGGGTCTTGTGCGGGCCGGTTGGAGTGAACATGTCCTGCTCGGCCGAGATCGCCGACGGGCCCACGGGCTGACGGTGGTGCGGGGTGTTATCCGGGTGCGCCATCCGGCCGACGTGCATCAGTTGGATGAACAGTGCTCCGCCGCCTGCGTGCACCGTGTCGGCGATCTTTCGCCATCCCTCGATGTGTTCGGGAGTATGGATGCCGGGAGTGTTCAGATAGCCCTGGCCGTCCTCGGACGGCTGTGTGCCCTCGGTGATGATCAGCCCGAGTGAGGCGCGCTGGCCGTAGTACTCCGCGGCCAGCTCGCCAGGGGTGCCGTCAGGGTTCGCGCGGCTCCGGGTCAGCGGGGCCAGCGCGAGCCGGTGCGGCAGCTCCACACTGCCGAGAGTGAATGGTTGCCAGAGGGAGGAAGTCATGCGTGCGATCCTTTGCGTCGTTGGGTTTCGGCGCCACTGTGCCGGGCGGAACACTGGGTTCGACCCTTGCGTGGGAGAATGAACGAAGGAACATTCGAACCCACACAGTAGTGACTACACTCATAACTGAGTGCAGTCAGAATCTATTCCGGAGGATCCATCACCATGTCTCTCGCCTCCCAGCCGGTCGGACGGCGCGAGCGGAACAAGCAGCAGAAGCTGGACCGCATCGTGGCAGCGGCCAGCGAGCTGTTGGCCGAACACGGCATCGAGGACGTCACGACCCAGCAGATCGCAGACAAGGCGGACATCGGCACCGGGACCCTGTTCCTTTACGCCAAGACCAAAGGCGAGCTGCTCCTGCTCGTGCAGAACGCCCACTACGCCGAAGCACTTCAGCAAGGTCGGGCTGATGCTGCAACGATTCCTGGAGTCCTCGATGCGGTGCTGGCAATCGTGCGGCCGATTGTGGAATGCAACCGCGTCCAGGTCGACAACGGGCGCACCTACCTGCGGGAAATGGTCTTCGGTGATCCCGAGGAGCCACGACACAGCGAAGCTCTGTCCATCGTCGCGCAGACCGAGGAGGCCATCGCTGCCGTCCTGGGCAGGCACGAGCTGGCCGGTGCAGGTGATGCCGCAACGACGGCCCGCATCGTCACCGCCATCATGTTCCTCAGCATGGCGGCGACCGTGAACGCCGCATTGAGCATCGACGAGATTGTTCGGGACATCCGGACCCAGGTCGGCGTACTGCTCTCTCGCTGACGCAATCGGCAAGAACCGGGCGCTTGCTGGCTTACGCGTACCCTCGGCGGAGCGGCGTCCCGACGTTTGCCGTCCATGTTTCCGAGCCTGCGCATGTCCCCGTTGACAAGCACGGCCCGACATTTTAAGTTTTCTATGTGCCCGGCGAAGCCCGGGATGGTTTTGCTTCACCCCTTGATAGCTGTGCCAGTTGAGCGGCTACGCCGCCGGACGCAGGAGGCCAAGATGTTGAAGTCACCGCTACACGAATTCGTCAATGACTGCATCGCCCGGAATCAGGACGCTGACGGGCTCACCCAGGAAGAGCTGTACGGTCTATACCTCAGCTGGTGCTCCCTCCGGGGATTCGCGCCCGCCCCAGCCAGAACTTTCAGAGCGGGGCTGCGCGCGGTGAACATCCGGCCCAACCAGCGCGGCGGCCTGTGCACAGGGCTGGCGATGACCGGCCCCGCTGCCTGCGATTACATCCTCCACCGGGAACTCCCGCTCGCATCGCTCCCCCAGGAGATTCAAAGGAATGCCGCCGACGACATCCGATCCGCCCCGATCGGCCAGGAGCCCACGGAAGGAAACGGCCCGGCGTCAGCCCCGGCCGCCTAGGGCCCGTCCGGTACCCGACCGGGGATCACCGGGGGCACGGGCAGGCCCCCACGGTCCGAACCTAGCCCCCGGAGCCCGCACCGTCCGTGACGGCCTCAAGCGCCGCGCCTTACCTCAGCACCCGCTTGGGGTGACCCGGGACGAAGCCCACTCAGGGCCTGGTCCGGGCCGCCGCCAGTTCCCGTTCGAGGCGCCTGATGGTCGCTTCTAGTTCAAGGACGAGGCGGATGCCGGCCAGATTCAGTCCGTCCTCGAGTAGGGCGCTGATCCTGCGCAGGGTCTCCAGATCCTGTTCGCTGTACCGGCGTGTTCCGCCGACCGTCCGGCCCGGTTCCAGCAGGCCCTTTCGCTCGTATAGCCGGAGGTTCTGCTGCCCGGTCCCCACAAGCTCCGCTGCCACGGAAATGGCATACACCGCCACGTTTCTTCCGATTTTCCGCTCCATCAGGTCCTCCTCAAAAATTCCCCAAAAACCCCTTGCTCCAGTTTCACACCAGTGTTATAAAAAATCTATGCCAGCCACCATAGATAATCGGTTGGGATGGAATGACAGGATCGACTGCAAGGAGTGAATAGACCATGCTGATGCGTACCGACCCGTTCCGCGAGCTCGACCGGCTCGCCCAGCAGGTCCTTGGCACCACGGCCCGCCCCGCGGCCATGCCCATGGATGCGTGGCAAGAGGGGGAAGAATTCGTCGTCGCGTTAGACCTGCCCGGAATCTCCGTGGATTCGGTGGACATCGACGTCGAACGCAACGTCCTCACGGTCAGGGCAGAGCGCAAGGACCCGACGGGTGAAAATACGGAGCTGATCGCCGCCGAGCGTCCCCGGGGTGTCTTCAGCCGCCAGCTCATCCTCGGCGACGCGCTCGATACCGAGGCCGTGAAGGCCAGCTACGACGCCGGGGTACTGACGCTGCGGATCCCGATGGCCGAAAGGGCAAAGCCACGGCGCATCGAGATCGAGACCGACAGAAACCAGCGCCAGGAAATCAACGCCTAACCCCCACTGATGGTCCCCGGCTCCTCGTGGACCGGGGACCATCCCGCCACTCAGCCCGGGAAGGAGTCCGATGTGAGCGCTTGGCGCCCGTACGACAGCCAGCTGTTGCCGGCATTCTACGAGCGGTTCGAACAACGCTGGGGAAAGGGAACGGCACCGTTTCTGGATCCCGAGGTGCATGAGCACCCCCTGCCGCGGGCCCAGTGGATCAACCCGGACACCGGTGCTGCCCTCGCGGTGGTACCCATCTGGACCGAAGACCCGCGGCACCGCTCCTTCGGAGTTTTTTATCTCCCTCCGGCCGGCGACATCTGGGTGCTGCGGCCCGGAATCACCGCCTACACAGAGGGTGGCAAGGAAAGTACCCAGGAACAGCTCTCCCTCCGGAACGACGCCTTCAGAAAAGCCGTCAGTCACGCGAAGGAATTCATCTACGGCACCCAGCCCTAGGCCGCGTTGTGCATCGGGCAGAACGACCCCTGCACACCACGTCCGGACGCGGCAGGGAACGCGATATCAACGGCGGCCGAAGCAGACGTGCCAGCCGAGAACAAAGGTATGAAAGGAACTGCGTGGTGTCCTTGGGCTCCGGAACGGCAGGTGACGTGAGCGCCGCTACACCCGCGGACCAAGGCGGTATCTTCGCAATGCTAAACGGCGCCGGCCGGGCATACGTCTGCCCCAGGGGTATTGCTCATAAATAGCTCGAGAAGAGAAAATCCCCATGCTTTCAGGGGCCAGAGCGAGTGAAACTTTTGTCAGCTCGTGGTTCGGTGCTTTTCGGTGGGCGTGTGCTCGCTCGCTCCCCAGCTTGCGAGGAGGCGGAGCCGTTCCGCTGAGGGGGAACCTGGCTCTGCGGTGTAGACCATAAGCACGAGACCTGGCTCTGCGGTGATCGCGAGTTCTTCGTACGCCAGGGTAAGTTCCCCGGCCACGGGATGATGGAAGCGTTTTGTTCCGGAGCCATGGGTGCGTACGTTGTGCGCGCCCCATAGTGCGCGGAAGGTCTCGCTTCGCGTCGAGAGCTCTCCGACGAGGTCCTGCATTGTGCGGTCGTGGGGGTCCCGGCCTGCTTCGGCACGCATGATGCCGACGCACATCTCGCTGAACAGCTCCCAGTCGGGGTAGAAGTCCCGCGAGGCCGGGTCGAGAAATTGGAACCGCGCGAGGTTCGGGGTGCGGCCGCCGTCTCCGATCACCGGCGAGTAGAAGGCGCGCCCCAAGGCGTTGGTCGCGAGCAGGTTCTGGTAAGGGTCCCGGACGAATGCGACGCCCTCGGTAATCGCTTCGAGCGCCCACTGCAGGCTCAAGCGGGCCCCGGCTTGGGTGGTGGCGCGTTTGCGGGGCCTGCCGGAGGTGGGGATGCCATCTGCCGCCCGGGCCAGGTCGAACAAGTGCGCGCGCTCGGTGTCATCGAGCCGGAGGGCGCGGGCGACGGATTCGAGCACGGACGAGGACGCGCCCGCGATGGAACCGCGCTCGAGCTTGGCATAGTACTCCACGCTGACGTCGGCAAGTAGCGCCACCTCGCTGCGCCGCAGCCCGGCCACTCGACGATTCGACCCTGCGGCAATGCCGGCGTCTTCTGGTGTGAGTCGTGCGCGCCGCGACATCAGGAACTCACGCACTTCAGTCCGGTTATCCATGCTTCAAGGGTAAATCGGCGCGCAGGAACGAGGGGTTCCCTCTCGGTACACCCCTCAACAGAGACTCCCCCGCGCACGGAAGTAGAGCTTGACTGGTTGTACCCAACCAACAGGAGAGCAAATTATGCGTGGTGTTGTCATGTACGCCCCCGGTGACGTGCGCGTCGAAGAACTTGAGGATGCGAAGATCGCCGAGCCCACCGATGCGGTGATCCGGCTCGCTGCAACGTGTATCTGTGGTTCTGACCTTTGGCCGTATCGCGGAATCGAGAAGCTGAATGGACCGGTCCATATGGGCCACGAGTATGCGGGCGTGGTCGAGCAGATCGGTCACGACGTGAAGAACGTCAAGGTCGGCGACTTCGTTGTCGGCTCCTTCGTCGCCTCAGATAACACGTGTGAGGTCTGCCAGGCCGGCTACCAGTCCGGCTGCATCCACCGGGTGTTCATGACGGGCACCCAGTCCGAACTCGCCCGCATCCCCCACGCGGACGGCACGCTGGTCCCCACTCCCGGAGTACCTGAGGCAGATCTGCTGCCGTCCCTGCTGGCAGCGTCTGACGTGCTCGGCACCGGCTGGTATGCCGCAGTCGCTGCCGAGGCAGGGCCTGGCAAGACGATCGCCGTGGTCGGAGACGGTGCCGTCGGACTCTCGGCAGTCCTCGCCGCCAAGCAGCTCGGCGCCGAGCGCATCATCGCCTTCAGCCGGCACCCGGAGCGGCAGGCGCTGGCCCGTGAGTTCGGCGCCACCGACATCGTCGAAGAACGCGGCGACGAGGGAGCCGCGAAGATCAAGGAGATGACCGGCGGATACGGCGCCCACGGCGTCGTCGAGGCCGTGGGAACCCAGGAATCCATGTGGCAGGCCATCCACGCCGCCCGCGGTGGCGGCCGCATCGGCTACGTCGGAGTCGGCCACGACGTCGAGCTCAACGGCCTGGACCTGTTCTTCACCGGCGTGCAGCTCGAGGGCGGCCCCGCCCCCGTGCGCCGCTTCCTGCCCGAGCTGATCCGGCTGATCTGGGACCGCAAGATCAACCCCGGCAAGGTGTTCGACCTCACCCTGCCCCTGGAACAGGCCGCCGAAGGCTACAAAGCCATGGACGAGCGCAGAGCCACCAAGGTGCTGCTCACAATCTGATCCAATTCACCTCGCCGAACCGTCCAGGCACGCCGCAGAGGCTGCCGCCCGATAACGGGTAACACGGCAAAGGCCAAAACCCGGGAGGTCTACCCCACGGCCCGTGGGATAGACCTCCCGCCGCGTCCGATCTCCAAGCCCGATCCCGGCGTCTCCGACCCGCACGAAAGGAGCCACATGACAACCGCCCCCACACGAACACCAGCACCGGAAGCCAGGGCACAGCAAAGACTGCCTTTGGTCGCGCTTGTCGTCCTGGCCGCAATGGGATTCATCCTCGTCGCGACCGAAACTATGCCGGCCGGCCTGCTACCCGTCATCGCGGCAGGCCTCCACACCAGCGAAGGAACTGTCGGTCTGCTCGTCAGCGCCTACGCCCTCGGCACGGTCCTCGCCACCATTCCCGCGATCACCTTCACCCGCGGTATGCGACGAAAGCCGCTGCTGCTCGCGAGTATCACCGGACTCGTGCTCGCAAACACACTCACCACGTTCTCCCCTGAGGTTGCACTGTCTCTCGTCTCACGATTCTTCGCCGGCGCGTTCTCGGGAATCATCTGGGGGATGCTCGCTGCCTACGGCCGCCGCATCAGCCCGCCCCAGAACGCCGGGCTGTCCCTGGCCATCGTTTCCACGGGCGCGCCGCTCGGCTTCGCTTTCGGCACCCCCCTCGGCTCCTGGATCGGAACGACCTTCGACTGGCGATGGTCCTTCGGCGCGCTCTCCGTCCTCGCACTCGTCGTCGTTGCACTGATCATCGCGTTCGTCCCTGATGCCCCCGGGCAGCCGGCCACGTCGCGGCTTCCTTTGGGGCGCGTGTTCCGGATCCCCGGAGTCGCCCTCATCCTCGCCGTCATCGTCGCCTGGATGCTCGCACACAGCACCATCTACACCTACATTGCCCCCTATCTCCGCGCCACAGAAACCGACCTCTCCACCGACTTCATCCTGCTGATCTACGGCATCGCATCGGTCATCGGTGTGGCCATCACCGGAGCGCTGCTGGACCGCCACCCCCGGCCCCTCCTGCACCTGAGCGTCACCGCGTTCGTCGCATCCGGAGTCATCCTGCTCATCGGACACACATCTTCCCCGGCCATCGTGATCGCGGCCACCCTCTGGGGCGTCGCCTTCGGCGGCGCGTCAGCCCAGCTGCAGGGCCCGCTGACCACCGCAGGAGGCGAAAACGCCGACGTCGCCAACGCGTTCCTCCCGGTCGCCTTCAACCTGGCAATCTTCGGCGCCGGCATCCTCGGCGCACTCCTCCTGACGCCATTCGACGGACTGGCGCTACCGGTCGTCATGATCGCCCTCGGCATCGCGGCTCTCCTGCTCACCCTGTATGGCCGACGGTCGGCGTTCCCACGCCGCCTCTGAGCAAATCCAGGTAACAGCCTGCAGCTGCCGCGCTGCACACATCGAAAGAAGGATCATCATGACTGACCAGCCCAAGCAGCTCGGAGGCGGCCGCAAGATGTTCGGCGACTTTGCCCCGAAGCTTGCCGAGCTCACCGACGACGTGCTCTTCGAGGACGTCTGGAACCGTCCCGAACTCTCGGCACGGGACCGCAGCCTCATCACCGTGGCCGTACTCACCGCCGGCGGGAACACCGACCAGTTGGGCTTCCACCTCGGCCGCGCCCTGGAGAACGGCGTGACGCAGGAAGAGCTCATCGAAGCCATCACCCACGTCACGCTCTACTCCGGCTGGCCCAACGGCATGGCTGCGATGGGCGTAGCCAAACAGCTCTTCACAGACAAGAAGTAAGGAACATCATCAACATCGAACCCTCCGCGCCCACCTCGAAAAACCCGGCGGCCCAGTTCGCCGGCGACGTGTGGCTCGACCCGATCGCACTGCCCCACG
The DNA here is from genome assembly GCF_900102895.1 of Arthrobacter sp. ov407. GTDB lineage: Bacteria > Actinomycetota > Actinomycetes > Actinomycetales > Micrococcaceae > Arthrobacter. Next base: position 4,920 of record NZ_FNGD01000003.1, on the reverse strand, counting down.
AGTCCACCCAGACCATGGTCGTCGCTACCGTCCGGTTCTCTCCCGGCGCCCGCACCGCCTCCTCCCCCCTCCCTTCGAGTATCAGAGGCCCTCGATTCAGCGGCGGCACGGTTCAAAGATGGACGCGTCACGGCTTTTGATGCCCTCACCAAGCACGTCACTACCCATCTCGCCTGCTTCCTGGACATAGAACACTGGCAGGCCAAGGTCGGAGGAGGCGACAAAATATCGCCATTTGATCTGCGGGTAACGAGCATTTATCGCCTTGAAGGCGACACCTGGGCACTCAACCCCGGGTGTGCAGACGCACATGACCGGCCGGATCTTCGCAGCACCATTTGTCACAGCGGCCGCGCCGCATTGGACATACTTGCGGAGTCCCGGCCTCGACCGACATCCGCTCCTTAGTGGCACACAGCGACGGATTATCCACCGCTGCCCGGACGGCTCTGTCGACATTAGTGTCGGGAAAATCTACATCGACGGGGTGATGTGCCTGAGGCGCATTAACCGAGCGGCCCACTGGCCGGGCCGCCCCGACTTTAGTCGCTGGTCTTTTGTGGTGTGCCTGCACGGGCCAACTCGATGAGGTTTTCACTGGACTTCGGATGAGCCCAGGCGGTGGTTGCGACCGTGAGTTCCGCCCCACATGTTTGGCACCAGGCACCGGAGGCGGACTCGGTTCCACAGGTCGTGCAAATAATGCGCATTGATTTTCCGCCCGGCGACTGCGTGTGCCTCTGCGCCCACACTGTGAGCGCATGCAGGACGGGCAGCGCGTCGGTCCCGGCTGCCGTGAGGCGGTACTCATTCCGGGGGCGGGTTCCCGCGCTGTAAGGCTCGGCGGTCAGAACACCCGCCCCGACCAGGCGCCGGAGGCGTTCACTGAGGACATTGTCGGCGACCCGCAGTTCCTTCTTCATACCGTCGAACCGGTTGTTGCCCAGGAACACCTCCCGCAGCACCAGCAGGGACCACGGATCCCCCAGGACGTCGGCGGCCCGGGCGATGGGGCACTTGTCTTCCGACCAGCTAGTGCGAAGCGGCATCAGGATCCCTTCCAAAGAGGTGCTTACTTTCTTGAAGCAAGTTTATTTACTTTCTTAAAGAAAGCTTGTACCGTGACTCTACGCCACCAACAGGATGAAGCAATCCTTGCCGATCACCGCACCACGATCTCACGCCCCACTGACGACCCCAGCTCCGAGGAGTACGGAATGACTGTTACCGAAATCAGGACCGGGCCGGCAACGGCCGGCCCGGGCGCCCCCTCACCGGGCCCACCATCACCCGCCGACCCTTCGCCCGCCGCCCCGTCGGGCATGCTGCCGTTGAGCCTCTTCGGTGTTCCGCTGGGCCTCGCCGGATTGGGCGCCGGATGGTCCGCGGCCCGGGCCACCCTCGGGGCGCCGGCCTGGCCGGAGGAAGTCCTCTACGGAGCCGCCAGTGCCACCTGGCTCATCCTGACCACGATCTATCTGCTGCGCGGCCTGCGCCGCAAAGGAGCCTTCCGCGCCGATCGCCGGCACCAGATAGCCGGCCCGTTTGCATCCTTCATCCCTCTGGTGGGGATCCTGCTCTCAGCCCACTACAGCGAATACCTTCCCGCATTAGGCATGTGGGTGTGCGTTGCGTTCATCGCCGCCCTTACTGTCGTGGCCACCCAGCTCTTCGCCCACTGGATTACCGGCGGAGTTTCAATGCAAGCCATTCACCCCGGCTACTTCCTGCCCGTCGTGGCCGGATCCTTCGTCGCCAGCATCGGATTCTCCAGCATCCACGCCCACGACGCGGCGCTGGCCGCCTTCGGCATCGGCGCCTTCTTCTGGCTCGTCGTCGGAACCGTCGTCACAGTCCGGCTGATGACCGCAGGCGCTCTCCCCCCGGCGGCCAAGACCGGCCTGTCGGCCTACCTGGCCGCGCCAGCAACCGCAAGCGTCGCCTGGATGGTTTCACACCCGGGACCCATGGGAGCGCTGCAGCTCGGCCTCACCGGAGTGCTGATCATCATGCTGCTCATGCAACTGTTCCTTATCGGCGAGTACCGCAAGCTCCCCTTTAGCCCCCTCTTCTGGGTCTTCACCTTCCCCGTCGCCACCACCGCAAACTACGCCGTCCGCTGGTTCGCCGCAGCGAACCTCCCGGGCCGCGAAACCTATGCCTGGATCGCCCTCGCCCTGGCAACGGCATTCATCATGGCCATCGCCCTCCGCAGCGGGGTGGCGGCCATTGCCGGTATCGCCGAAAAACGCCGGAACAACACACCAGGCCTCGTCTAGACCGACGAGCCACCGCCAGCGGCACGGGCTTCGGAAGCGCTTGGCTCCGCGCAGGGTCCGCCATCGGACCGCCGGTCTCGGTTCCTTGGTCGGTGGCCCGAACCAGTGGTTAGATGTAGATGGCTCGGTTGACTTCGACGACGTCGTCGGAGGTGAGGGTCGCACCGGTCTCGAGCTTTTCCGAGATTGCGGCCATCGCCAGGTCCCTCCGCTGCGAGATCCGATCCTTCTTGGCGGCTGCAAGAGCTTCAGGGATTTCCTGGCGCGTGAGATCGGTGCAGTAAGCGGGAGCTCCCGGCTGCTGGCGCCAGGAATCGGCAAGGGACCCCGCGTCGAAAGCGTCGAACCCGGTGTCCTCCACCAGGCTCACTGCTACTGCCTTGTCCGCCTCGCGGTCCGCGGCAATGGGGATTGCGATGCGATCGGGGTCGCCTGCTGCTTTGCCCTTGGCTTCGAACGACCCAGCCACGATGGCGTTCCAGGCCTTGGCCACGGGACGTCCGAGCTGCTCGGTGATCCATACGCTCTCGACTTGCCCGTCATCGAGTGCCTGCACCTGTCCATCACGCGTGGGGTAGTAGTTCGAGGTATCGACGATGACTGCATCGGCTGGAAGGTTGGCGATAAGGGGTTTGATCGCGGGGATACGACTCAGTGGTATGGAGATAATGAGGGCGTCGACGTCGGTGACAACATCGGTGGCCTCTACTGCCCGGGCTCCTGCTGCCACGATCTCGGGGTTGATGGTCTCCGGACCACGGGAGTTGGCGACCTTGACCTCGTGTCCGGCTCCACTAAGCTTGCGGGCCAGTGTCGCGCCAATGGATCCTGCTCCGAGGATGCCGATCTTCATGTGAATCCCTTCATTGAGCTTGTAATTAGCTCCATTCTGAACCCTTCCATTAGTGTGAAGGTCAATTCGCGTTCACGAAGGAGGGCCCCTATGCGCATTGGTGAGCTATCCAAACGGTCAGGTGTTCCGGCCCGGATGCTGCGGTATTACGAGGAACAGGGCCTGGTGACCCCTCGCCGCCTCGATAACGGCTACCGGTCATATGACGAACATCTCGTTGACCGCGTCGGCAAGATCCGTGGCCTGATCGACGCAGGCATACCGACCCGGATCATAGGGGACATCCTGCCCTGCCTGGATCGACGGCAGACTATCGTGGTCACCGACCCGCACCCAGAACTGCGGGGGATACTTCTCCAGGAGCGTGACCGGATGACCCAGAAGATCGACATACTCGTCCACAACCGTGACTCCATCACCCGGTACATCAAGGCCACGGACTCAGCCTTGGGTGTTGTCGCGGAGAAGACCGCAAGTTAACCTCGCCGCACCTACGCGGCTGGACTTGACCTTCGCTTCAAGTTTCCGCCCGTCAACAGGCTCAAGCGGAGCTGCCCGGCGGCGACGGCTCGGGCCGTGGCCACAGTGGCCAGGCTCGCCGTTGCGGCGTTGCGGCGTTGCGGCGTTGCGACCACGGTTGGACTGGCGCTTCCTCTCTAGTCGGGATCACAGCCGGCGGCCGGAGAATTCGCACTGGCCCTCGGATGGCTAGTCCTTCGCGTAACTCAGGGGCGGGAAATCGCGGGCCAAATCAGACGCCGGTGTAAGCATCCAGCCTTCCCTGTCCTTCTCGTAGCTAATCACCATCGGCGCCTCGGCGCCTTGGGCCGTATCCATCGCCAGCAACAACGCATCCTGCAGCCGCCGTGCATAGTCAAGCCTTTCAGCCTGCGCTCCGACGAGCTCGCTGTTGTCGATAACATGGAAAGCCTTACCTCCCGCGACCACCGTTACCGCATATCCCGTCTCCTCGTGGACCGATCCACGAGAAGTTCTAATTTCAGTGACTTTGGCGGCCCGAATCAGGCCCTGGTCGGCGGTACGAATCCACACGTCACCCATGGAAACTCCCTTGTTCTGTGGGCATCTGCAAATCTACTCCCATTTGACCTAAGCGACTACGCCGCAGCAGCCGGCCGATCGCGCTGCTTCAATTCGTCGGCCTGTTCCCGGCCGGGATTCTCGAGAGTTGCCGCTGTCTCTGACCTAGTTGATTCATTTCCCCTACTACCTCAGTGAATCCGGAAGATGCCTCGCTCTCCGGCGCAGTTACCTCAGCAGCCGATCGTGGAAAGTCCGACTGAGGACCGACGACCCCCGGGCTTCAGCCCTTGTGAAGGTGACCGGGATGTCATTCCAACCCGGCGGGTGGCGTCATCCAGGGAGCTCCACCAGGTTGGCGGTGGTGTGACGGTGAAGCGGCGGCGGCTGATGGACGTAGGAACGATCCGGATGAAATGGTCCTTGCGGCCCGGCGGTGGCCAGCGGCGGTATCCGGTCAGCCTGCGGCGGGCAGTGCGTCCGGGATGCGCGGCTTGGCGTTGCCGGCGAAGGTGAACTTCGCGTCGTCGCCTTCGCCTTCCACATCCACCACCACGATGTCGCCGGCGTGCAGTTCGCCGAAGAGGATCTTCTCGGAGAGCTGGTCCTCGATCTCGCGCTGGATGGTGCGGCGCAGCGGCCGGGCACCCATGGCGGGGTCGTAGCCGCGGGTCGCCAGGAGCACCTTGGCCGCGGACGTGAGCTCGATGCCCATGTCCTTGTCCTTGAGGCGCTTCTCGAGGCGGC
>NZ_FNGD01000019.1 GCF_900102895.1 Arthrobacter sp. ov407 | reverse complement strand
GCACGTCTCCTGGCGCGTTCTTCTGGAGGGCGCCGGCGCGGTTCAATCGATGTCCCTCAAGGGCAACTGCTACGACAACGCGGTGATGGAGAACTTCTTCGGCCACCTCAAGGAAGAGCTCTTCCACCATGTCCGGTTCCTCAGCACCGACGCACTGGCAGCGGCACTGCACGAATACATCCGCTGGTACAACACCGAAAGAATCTCAACAAAGCTCAAGGGCCTGAGCCCGGTGCAATACCGGGCCCAGGCCCTCGCGGCCTAGGATCTTATTTGGCCAGTCCAACTTTCGGGGACCAGTTCAGTTCCGGCGGAGGGCATGCCCACGTGTCGGAGACCCGAGCCGGCGCGGGACAATCCGCCGGCGGGGCGGCTACGAATGGCCTGTATGAACAAGCCCAGTATGAAGCCCAGCAAGCGGTCCCGCGGCGCCACAGCCCTGGCCGCGGTGGCCGGAGTGGCCGCCGCCGCCGTCGTCCTGTCCGTCGCGGAACTGGTCGGGGCGTTCTTCACTGCGCGGGCGACGCCCCTGATTGCGCTGGGCTCGACGTTCATCGACTTCACGCCGCCGTGGATGAAGGACTTTGCGATTGCCACGTTCGGCACCAACGACAAGGCCGCGCTGTTCGCCGGCATGGCGGTCACGATCCTGCTCCTGGCGTGCGTGCTCGGCATCGTGGCCTACCGGAAGTGGGCCCTAGGTGCGGCCGGCGTGGTGCTGATGGGCGCCGTGATCGTCGGCAGCGTGGTGACCCGGGCCAGCGTCAAACCGGTCGACGCCATTCCTTCCCTGATCGGCACCGTGGCGGGTCTGGTGGTGCTGCGGCTCCTGATCACCCGGCTGTGGCGGATGCGGGAATGGCCGGAGAGTGCGGCCGACGTCGCCGCGAAGGAACCCGACCGCCCGGCGACCACGCGGCGCGCGTTCTTCGCCGCCGCCGGCATCACCGCGGCCGCCTCGGCCGTTGCCGCCACCGGCGGGCGCGTGCTGAGCGCCGCCCGCAGCAACGTGGCCGCGGCCCGCGAATCGCTGAAGCTGCCCGCACCCGCCCGGGCCGCCGCTGCGGTCCCCGCCGGTGTCCAGTCCAAGGCGCCGGGCGTCACGCCATGGCTGACCCCTAACAAGGACTTCTACCGGATCGACACGGCCCTGAGTGTGCCGGAGATCAACGCCCAGGACTGGGAACTGCGCATCCACGGCCTGGTGGAACAGGAGGTCCGGCTCACCTTCCAGGACCTGCTCGACGCCCAGCTCATCGAATCCCATGTGTCCCTGACCTGCGTGTCCAACCCTGTCGGCGGCAACCTGGCCGGCAACGCCAAATGGCTGGGCATGCCCATCCGCGACGTCCTGAAGCTGGCCCGCCCCAAGCAGGGCGCGGACATGGTGCTGTCCACCTCGGTTGACGGCTTCAGCGCCTCCACTCCCCTGGAGGTCCTCCAGGACGACCGCGACGCGATGCTGGCGATCGGCATGAACGGCGAGGCTCTCCCGCTCGAACACGGCTACCCCGTGCGGATGGTGGTTCCCGGGCTCTACGGCTTCGTCTCCGCCACCAAGTGGGTGGTGGACCTCGAGGTGACCCGGTTCGCCGACAGCAAGGCGTACTGGACCCAGCGCGGCTGGTCCGACCACGGCCCGATCAAGACCATGGCGCGGGTGGAAGTGCCCAAGTCGTTCGCCAAAGTCCCCGCCGGCAAGGTCGCAATCGGCGGTACCGCTTGGGCCCAGACCCGCGGGATCACCAAGGTCGAGGTGCAGATCGACAGCGGCCCCTGGACCGAGGCAGTGCTCTCCGACGAGGCGTCCCTCATCACGTGGCGGCAGTGGTCCCTCGACTGGGATGCCACGCCCGGCCCGCACTACATCAAGGTCCGGGCCACGGACGGCACCGGCGAGGTCCAGACGGACAAGCGGGCGGATCCGGTCCCGGACGGCGCCTCCGGCTGGCAGTCGGTCATGGTGACCGTGGAATAACCGGGGTATCAGCACCGGGCACCATAGACTTGCTGCATGGCTTTGAACCCGCATGCAACTTTCACAGTCGATTCCGCCGTCGAACTGGCAGTCATCGAACGCAGCGGCTTCGTGGAGTCCCGCCACATCGGCTCGGCCGTTGTGCTGGCCGCGGACGGAACCGTGGTGATCGAGCTCGGCGATGTTAACGCCCCCATCTTGGCCCGCTCCACGCTCAAACCGTTGCAGGCCCTCGCCTCGATGCAGTCCGGAGTGCCGCTGCGGGGTGCCCAGGTGGCCATCGCGTGCGGCAGCCACGTCGGATCACTGGACCACATGGATGTGGTGGAGGGCATGCTCAAGGCAGCCGGGGCCAAGGAAGACCAGCTGCAGTGCCCGGCCGACTGGCCCCAGGATGAGACCGCCCGGAACTGGCTCGTCCAGACCGAGCGCGGCAAGTCCAGGCTGGCGTTCAACTGCTCGGGCAAACACGCCGCGTTCCTTTGGGCGTGCACCGAGAACGGCTGGGACACGAACAGCTACCTCGAACCCAACCACCCGCTGCAGCAGCGCATCCGCTCCGTGATCGAGGAGTACTGCGGCGAACACATCGCCCACCTGGGCATCGACGGCTGCGGCGCGCCGGTTGCTGCCGTCTCCCTGATCGGCCTGGCCCGGGCCTACTCAAAGCTGGCCAAGGCTCCGGGCGACAAGAATTCGAACGCGCGGGCCGCCACCATTGCCACGTCCATGCTGGACTACCCGTGGGCCGTCCAGGGGCGCGGGCAGGCCAACACGATCGTGATGGACGAACTCGGCATCCTGGCCAAGATCGGCGCCGAGGGCGTGCTGGTCATGGCCACCCGCCAAGGCGTCTCGGTTGCCATCAAGATGCTCGACGGCAACATCCGGGCCACGACCCTGGTGGGGCTGACGCTCCTCGCGGCCTCCGGCGCCGTCGAAATCCCTGAAGTCTCCAGCGTCCTGGACAAGGTGGTGGACCCCGTCCTGGGCGGAGGCCGCCCGGTCGGCAAGATCCGGCTCGGGCGGGCCGTCGCGGCACTGCTGGACTAGGGCCGGAGGCAGGATAGTGGCTGTATCGCGCCGTCGAATCGCAGTGGACGAGGGCCGCGCGGCGCTCGCCGCATGGCAGGACGCCACCGCGCCTGCGTCGGGAACCAAAGTATCCGGCCCCGACGGGGCCACCGCCGAAGGAACCAGCGCTGAGGGAACCGGCGCCGTCCCGCGCACCACGATCGCGACGGCGGTGCGCTACTCCCTGGAGGAAGTCACCGCGCGGGCGCCCGGCAACTCCGTGGAGGTACGCGTCCCGCCGTTCGGCGTCACGCAGTGCGTGGAGGGTCCGCGGCACACGCGCGGCACCCCGCCGAACGTCATCGAGTGCGACGCCGCCACCTGGCTGGCGATGGTCAGCGGGCGGTTGAGCTGGGCAGACGCCGTCGCGGCGGGCCGTGTCGAGGCCTCGGGGCTGCGCGCGGACCTGTCCGCCCTCCTGCCCCTCTAGCGGCGCCCCTCTAACCGGGCCCCTTCAACCAGTCCGGGGCCTCAGCCGCGCCCGATGAACGGCATGCCCGCAGCCGTGACCACGAGGGACCCCACGTTGGCGGTCGCCGGCATCCCGGCCATCAGCAGCACGGCCCGGGCGGCGTCCTGCACCGCAAATGTCGGCTCGGCCCGCAGGCCACCGTCAGCCTGGACTGCCCCGGAGCCGACGCCGATCTCGTCCATGAGATCCGTTGCCGCATTGCCGATGTCGATTTGTCCGCAGGTGATGCCGAACCCGCGCCCGTCCAGGTCAATGCTTTTGGTCAGACCCGTGATCGCATGCTTGGTCACCGTGTAGGCCACCGTCCGCGGCCGGGGCGAATGCGCCGCGACCGAACCGTTGTTGATGATCCTTCCGCCCTGGGGCGACTGGGCCTTCATTGCCCGGACGGCGGCCGCGGCGCACAGGAGGGATCCTGTGAGGTTCACGGCTACGGTCGCGTCCCAGTCCTCCATGGTGATCTCGTCCACCGAGGCGGCGGGGCCGAACACGCCGGCGTTGTTGAAGAGCACGTCCACCCGTTCCCACTGCCCCAGCGCCGCGGCGAAGAGCCGCTCGACGTCGGCGGGGACGGTGACATCGCACGTGACCGCGAGCGCCTGGCGGTGGCCGGCAGCGGTCTCGAGGAGCGGCTCTTTTCGCCGCCCCGCCAGGACCACCCGGTAGCCCTCGGCCAGCATGAGGCGGGCAACCGCACGGCCGATGCCGGAACCGGCTCCGGTGACGACGGCGACCCTTCCGGGGGTGTGGTGCTGGCTCATGGGGTCCTCCTCGACGGTTACGCGGCTGCCCGGCCAGCGTACCGCCGAGGAGGCACATCACGTCAGTGTTTCGCGGCCCGACCGCCCCGGAAGGTCATCTCGGGCCACCGTCATCGCGGGCGGCGGCGGGCGACGGCGGGGCGGACATCTCGGGGCCGGGCCGCCCTATCGGGAGTCGTCGCCGCGGCCCCGGGTCTGCCTGCCCGTGCGGTAGCCGGACCAGAATGCCAGCACCAGCAGCCCGACGCCGATTAGCGTTACCCCGGTCCAAGCCGCGGGGCCCATGAACATGAGCCCCTGCGGTACGACGGGCCCCTCGGCCAGCGGGGCGTACGCGAACCAGCCAAAGTTTTCCTGCGGCACCGGCTGGGCCAGAAAGACCAGACCGGCGAGCAGCATGGCCGCAGCAGCGAGCGGCACTGCCACTCGGCCGAGCAGATTCTTCCGGGCACGGCCGGAACTCCGATTCCCGCGCGGATCCATGGCCATACTGTAACCGCCCAGCCCGGGAATCTCGGCAGGGCAACGGCCGCCCGGGAGGTCAGTGGCGGGCCCGTGCCCGCTTTCCCGCTGACAATGAGCCCCCCGTTGCGGACGTTGGGCGCCCGGCACCGCCAAGCCGCCCCCTGATTACCCGGGCGGACGAGCCGGGCACGGCGGCCCGCCCATCGGCGCTGCGGTCCCTGATCAGGCCGGTTCCGGCAATCTCCCTTGCCTGGGCGACGCCGGCAACGGCCGCTTTCTTGTTGGGAAACGTTACTGAGACCGCCATCAGTTGCCCTGCCCCGTCCATCATCCGAATGCGGTAGCCGCCTTCGGGCGCGTCCACGAGCTCAAAATACCCCGCCATTGCACACTCCTCGTTCCTCGTATCCCCCGCCGGGATATTGGTAAGTGTACTTACTTAAGGGAGGAGGGAAAGTGCTGAAGGTCCTGCCGTTCGTCCGCCGGCGGCCGGGACGGGGCCACGGGGACAAGTCACGGGCGGGGGTCTGCGGGCGCGCGTTACCGGCGCGGGGCGGGGCCCGGGTGGGGCGATCTGCCGGGCCGGGGAGGCACAGCGCCCGCGCCCGCGGCCAGCGGGGAGTCGCTGCGGCGGACACCATCTTCATGCAGTTCCAGCGCGCTCATCACGAGGGCGAAGTGGCTAAAGGCCTGCGGCGTGTTGCCCAGCTGCCGGCCGGCCTCGACGTCCCATTCCTCACTGAGGAGTCCGACGTCGTTGCGCAGCGCCAGCAGGCGCTCGAACAGTTCCCCGGCCTCGTGGCGCCGGCCCGCCCCGATCAGGGCCTCCACCAGCCAGAAGGAGCATGCCAGGAACACCCCTTCCTCGCCGGGAAGCCCGTCGTCGCTCTGCGCCGGCAGGTAGCGGCGCAGGAAGCCGTCATGCGTCAACTCACGCTGGACAGCGTCGATGGTTCCGATGATGCGTGGATCATCCGGCGGGAGGAAGCCCACCCGGGGCAGCAGCAGGAGGCTCGCGTCCAACTCGGGCCGCCCGTAGGACTGCACGAACGTGTTGCGTTCGGCGTCAAACCCGTTGGCCATGATCTCGGCGTGGATGGTGTCGCGCAGCTCCTCCCAACGGTCCGCCGGGCCGGTCAGGCCGAAGTCCCGGACCCCCTTGACCATGCGGTCCGCCGCCACCCAGGCCATCACCTTGGAGTGTGTGAAATGGCGTTGCGGCCCGCGCATTTCCCACAGCCCGTTATCCGGCCGGCTCCAGGCTGTCTCGAGATGTTCCATGAGGGCCACCTGGACGTCCCAGGCGCCGTCGGTGTGTTTGAGGAGTGAATTCCGGGTCAGGGACAGGCAATCGAGCACCTCGCCCCAGACGTCGAGCTGCAGCTGGCCGGCCGCGCCGTTCCCGGTACGCACCGGGGCGGAGTTTTCATAGCCTTTCAGCCACGGCAGTTCAAGCTCCGGCAGCCGGCGTTCGCCGTGGAGGCCGTACATGATCTGCAGATCTGCCGGGTCCCCGGCGACGGCGCGGAGCAGCCAATCGCGCCACGCGCCGGCTTCCTCCGTGTAGCCCGCGGCCAGCAGCGCCTGCAGGGTGAGGGTGGCGTCGCGCAGCCAGCAGAAGCGATAGTCCCAGTTCCGGGTGCCGCCGATCTCCTCCGGCAGGGACGTCGTGACCGCGGCCACGATGCCGCCGGTGGGGGCGAAGGTCAAGGCCTTGAGCGTGATCAGCGAGCGCTGGACCGCGTCACGGTGCGGCCCGGTGACCTTGCACTTCGCCGACCAGCCAAGCCAGAACTCCTCGGTGGACGCCAGGACCGCTTCCGGGTTCACGGCGCGCGGCCGGCGGAGGTGGCTGGGGCTCCACGTCAGCACGAAGGGCACACGGTCCCCGGCCGTGACCGTGAAGTCGCTGATGGTGTGCATCCGCTCGCCGCGCAGGGGCGCCTCGGTCACCAGATAGGCGGCGTCGGGCCCGGCGACGGCGTGGATCCCGCGCTCGTCGTGGCGGACCCACGGCACAATATGGCCGTAGTCGAACCGGAGCGCCAGCTCGCCGCGCATCCGCACCGTGCCGCTGACACCGACCACGATCCGCACGATATCGGCCACTTCGTCGCGGGGTGGCATGAAGTCAATGATCCTGACCTTGCCCTCGGGCAGGTCCCACTCGGTTTCCAGGATCAGCGTGCCCGTGCGGTAGCTGCGCCGGGTGCATTCGCCGCCGCCTTCCGGCGCCAGCAGCCACCGGCCGGCCGCGGGCGTATCGAGGAGCGCGCTGAAACAGGCTGGTGAGTCGAAGCGTGGCAGGCAGAGCCAGTCGATGGAACCTTCGGTGCTGATCAGGGCCGCGGTGTGCAGGTCCCCGACCATTGCGTAATCCTCGATGCGTGCCATGACACTTACAGTGCCACACCACCGTCCCGCCCGGTACGGGGAAGGCGGCGCGAAGGCACGCGCACGGGACTGCCCGCAGGACTAGGATCCATCATTGGGAGAAAGGGGCCGGGCATGGCGGAGCACGCAGGCACTTGGCACGGCACTTGGCACGAAGGTGCTGGCCACGAAAGTACTGTGCGGATCGGCACGTCAGGCTGGAGCTATGACCACTGGGAAGGGGTCCTGTATCCGCCAGGCCTGCCGGCCCGGGACAGGCTGGCACACTACGCGGCCCGCTTCGACACCGTGGAATTGAACGCCAGCTTCTACCGCTGGCCCAAGGAGGACTCCTTTGCAGGGTGGCGCCGCCGCCTGCCCGAAGGTTTCGCCCTGTCCGTCAAGGCGCCCCGGGGCCTGACGCACGCCAAGAAGCTCTACGCCCCCGAGGTCTGGGTGGACCGGATCACCCGGTGCTGGCACGAACTCGGCGACAAGCGGGCCGTGCTGCTCGTCCAGCTGCCCCCGGACTTCGCGCGGGACGACGCCCGGCTGGACTACTTCCTGGCGGCACTGCCCGGGTGGATCCGTGTCAGCGTGGAGTTCCGCCATCCGAGCTGGGACGACGCCGGTGTATACGCCCTGCTGGAACGTCACGGCGCGGCCTACTGCATCATGAGCGGCGCCGGGCTCCCATGCGTCCTGCGCGCGACCGCACCCTTCGTCTACGTCCGGCTGCACGGCCCGGACCGCGACGTCCTCTACGGCGGATCGTATCCGGACGAAGATTTGCACTGGTGGGCCGCGCGGATCCGTGAATGGCGGGCGGCCGGCAAGGACGTCTTCGCCTATTTCAACAACGACGGCGGCGGCAACGCCGTCCGCAACGCCACCGCACTGCGCCGGATGCTGGAGGGGCCGCCACCCGGGTAATCCGAGGTCACGGGCGCCCCGTCCCGGGACCCCGCCGGCGCTGCCGGGGCCCGGCACTGTGGGAGAGTGGAGGCATGGAATTGGCGTCGCAACCAGCGCAGCAGCTGCCCGTGTCCGGCAACAGGGCCTTCCGGCTCGCCCACTGGGTGTCGGACACCGTTAATGGGGTCCGCCTCAGGACGGCCCGGCGCTGGAAGTTCATCCCGCAGACCGTCGCCTATCAGGGCTACGGCTCGACAGAGTGGGTCAGGCTACTGGGCCGCGTGGTCCTCACCAGCAGGCCCGTGCCCGGCAGCAAGGCGGAGCGGCTGGCCCTGAACGGGAACCAGAACATCCGCGGCTGGCGCGCCTTCACGAGTGTCCCGGTCCAGTTCACCGAGGTGGAGATCCAGATCGGCGGCATCACCACGCGCGTGCATACGGACCGCGGCGGCCTGGTGGACACCCTGGTTCACGTGGCGTTGACCCCGGGCTGGCATACGGCCGTGCTGCGGGCCGAGGGAACGGAACCTGTCGAGGCCAGGATTTTTGTGATCTCCCCGGACACCAAGCTGGGTATTGTCTCGGACATTGACGACACCATCATGGTCACGGCCCTCCCCCGGCCGTTCCTGGCGCTGTGGAACACTTTCGTCCTGAATGAACGGGCCCGGATGGCGACGCCTGGCATGGCCGTCCTGATGGATCGGCTGAAGGTGGAGCACCCGGAGGCGCCGGTCATCTACCTGTCCACCGGGCCGTGGAACGCAGCGCCCACGCTGGGCCGCTTCATCGCCCGGAACCTCTATCCCTCGGGCGCCCTGCTGCTCACGGACTGGGGACTGACCCACGACCGCTGGTTCCGCAGCGGCCAGGAACACAAACGGCGCAACCTTGAGCTGCTGGCCCAGGAGTTCCCGAACATGCGTTGGCTGCTGTTCGGCGACAACGGCCAGCACGATGAGGAGATTTACTCCGGCTTCGCACGGGAGCACGCGGACCAGGTCGCCGCGATCGGCATCCGGCAGCTCTCGGCCAGCGAGGCCGTCTTCGCCGGCGGCCACTCCGACACCGGAGACCACTCGGAATCATCCGTCCCGTGGATCTATTCGCCCGACGGCGCCGGACTCGCCAAGGGCCTGCAGGACCTGGATCTGCTCTAGGTTGAACCTGGTTTAGGGTGAACCCGCTTTAGGGCGTCAGCCCGCCTGACGGGGTTCTCCGACGTCGGCCGCGCCGTCGGGCTGTCCGGCCCCGTCCTGCTGTCCGGCGGCGGGCGGCGCGGGTGCCGCGTTCCGGGCTGCAAGTACCTCCTGGAGCCAGTAGTAGGAGGCCTTCGGCGTGCGGACCTGGGTATCGAAATCGACGTGCACCAGACCGAACGGCTGCTTGTAGCCGGCGGACCACTCGAAGTTATCCATGAAGGACCACACGTAGTAGCCGCGAAGGTCGACGGCCTCGGCGGCACCGCCGGGACGGGTCGCTTCCAGGGCCGTGCCGATGTGGTCCGCGAGGTAACGCAGGCGCCGTTCGTCCGGAACCATCCGGCGGTCCGTCCCGACACGCTGGACCACCACGTCATCGAAACTGGCCCCGCCCTCGGTGATGTAGACCGGGGGCAGATCCGGGTAGCGCTCGGCCATCTCGGCCAGGGCGACGGACATGTATTCGGGCTTGACCGGCCAGCCGTAGGCCGTGATCTCGGTGTCCGGGAACGGCGCGATGTGGAAGGGCGCACCGGGTGTCCCGCTGAGGTCATCCCCCATGGCCTCGGCCATGCCCGGCGGCACGGCCCCCTCGCCCGGACCCGCCCCGACGCGGGTGGGCATGTAATAGTTCAGGCCATAGAAATCGAGGGGCTGGGAGATCAGCTCCATGTCTTCGCTGGAGGGGCTGAAAGACGATGAAAAGAATGTGGCGGCCCGAATGATGTCCGGGTACTTGCCGAGCAGCACGGGATCGGCATAGAGCCGGTTCTGCGCCATATCCATGAGTCCGGCGCTGACCGCGTCCAGGGGGTTGGCGGTGGCCGGGACCATCGGCGAATACACGTTGGTGATGCCGATTTCGCCCTGTACCTTGGCGGCACGCAGCGCCTGGAGCGCCAGGCCGTGGCCCAGCAGCTGGTGGTGCACGCTGGGCAGCGCCTTGAGCATGAGTGCCTCGCCGGGCGCGTGCGTGCCCAGGGCGTAGCCGTTGGTGGTGACAGTGGCGGGCTCGTTGACAGTCACCCAGCGGGAAACGCGGTCCCCGAAGGCAGCCGCGGCGATGGCGGCGAAGTCCCCCAGCCGGTAGGCCGTATCCCGGTTCATCCATCCGCCGGCCTCCTCCAGGGGCAACGGGGTGTCCCAGTGGTAGAGCGTGGCCATGGGGGAAATACCGTTGGCGAGCAACAGGTCGATCAGCCGGTCATAGAAGTCCAGTCCGGCGTGGTTCAAAGGCCCGCTGCCGCCGGGCTGGATCCTGGACCAGGACAACGAAAACCGGTACGAATCGATCCCCAGGTCCTTCATCAGTGCCACGTCCTCTGGCATCCGGTGGTAGTGGTCGCAGGCGACGGCCGGGCTGTGGTCCTCCACGATCGAACCGGGTTTCGCGGCGAAGACGTCCCATCCGGACGGGCCGCGGCCGTCTTCATCTAGTGCACCCTCGATCTGGAAGGCTGCCGTAGCCACGCCCAGGGTGAAGCCGGGAGGAAGAAGGGAAGCCAGATCCTTGGCTGAAGTGTTCATCGACGGGGACCTCTATGTAGTTTCAGGAGTTGGTTGACTGATCTTAGGCTTCCCCCGGGGAACGCGCCACGACCTGCGCAGTTTGACGGGCGCGGCGCCATTGGTCACTGTTGATCGGTGCACCTGAAAACTGAACAAGGCGTCAACCGCCGGCCGGCCTCGGCGCCGCCCGGCCCCGGCCGGCAGGCAGCGGCTCTTCTCTGCTTCCTCGCGGTCTCCCATGGGGTGTCCTTTGTGGCGTCGCTGGTCATCATCGAGAACGCCGGCGGTTGGTACGCCGCGGCGGACAAGGCTCCGTGGACTCCGCCGGGCTGGGCCTTCGGAGCGGTCTGGACGGTGCTGTATACAACCATGGCAGTGGCGGCGTGGCTGGTCTGGCGCCGGGGAGCAGGGCTTCCCTCGGGGAGCAGCCGAGGCGCCATGACCGTCTACGGCGTCCTGCTGCTCGTGAACCTCGCCTGGGCGCCCCTGTTCTTCGGCATGTACCCCATGTTCGGCTCGGCCGCCCTCTGGCTGGCCCTCCTGATCATCGCCGCCCATGCCGTGGCCGCTGCCGCCACCGTGGTCCGGTTCGGCCTCATCAGCCGGGCAGCGGGCCTGCTCATGCTGCCGTACGTCTCCTGGATTGTGTTCTCGCTAACCCTGAACGCCTACGCCGCCGCCAGCAACTGATCCCCCGGCGTGGCCAAGGTGATGGAACTTGAGGCAGCCAACGCCCGGCTGCGGGCCGAGCTCAAGCGGGCGCGCAGCCGCTGACGTCGCTCAGTCCTGGCCGGCGTCGGCGGTGGACAGCGTGCCGGTGATCTGCTCGCCCCGGATCCGGGCCGTCCGCCAGGTGTCCAACGCAATGACCCCGCCCAGGATCACGAGGGAGATGGAGAAGGCGCCCAGGGCATCGGTCAGCCAGTGGTAGCCGAGGTAGAGGCGGCTGATGGCTGCGAAGAACATGCCGATCCCCGCCACGATGAAGGCCACGACGGCGGCCTTGGGGTTCTTCCGGCGCGAAAAGACCAGGAACGTGGTGACCAGCAGGAAGTCGCATGCGCCCAGGACGTGACCGGACGGAAAGGAGAATGTAGTGTCGGCGCCGAAGAGCATCAACTCCAACGGAGGACGATGGCGTTCCACGATGTGGCCAATGACCTGCGCCAGGATCACACCGGTCAGCATGGCGCCGGCCAGGAGCATCGGCCGCCAGGCGTGCTTGGCGAGCAGGCCCCAGGCCACTGTCACGATGAGGACAATGATTGGCAGGCCGATGGGGCCGAAGATAATCGCCAGAATGATCATGATAATGGTGGTGGGTTCCCCGCGCAGGGTCAGGAGCCAGGACCGCGTCGGCTCGTCCGCCGCCGACAGGCCACCGTGCTGCAGGACGCCGGTCAGGATTACCGCGAACAGCACGGCGCCCGTGATCATCAGGGCGACGGCAGTGCGGTAGAGATTCCGGCGCGCCGTCGCACTCATATACCGCTCCTCCACGACGAACTTGTCGTGGAAGGTCCGCCACCGACCCTGCGGTTTGCCTGTTTGAGCCTCTGCCATGTCGCCGTGCCGCCTTTGTGCCGTGTTGTGGATGGTCCCCGCTGAAGATTATCCCCCTTATGTGCGCGGTGGTGGGCAAATGGCCAGCCGGGACCTCCGGCGCAGGGGTGTGAGCGAGCCGCCGGCATGCGCGTCGTTTGCGTCCAGGAGCTTCTCCCGGGCTGCCCGCAGTGCTGCCGGGTGACCAGACTCACGGGGACAACCGAGCCGGGACGGATCTGCAGGTCAACCGCGGGGGCCGCGACGTGCGGGCATTTGGCCCCGGACAGCCTCCGCGCCGACACGGCGTGGCGATTTGACGGCCCAATAAGTATGACGTTAGTGTTCCTGAATCCATTGGGGCCGACTAGAAGTACTCCAAGAAAGACAGAGCGATGACCACGATTACCGAGTCCATTGAGATCCAAGTCGACAACCGGCACGTCCTCGACGAACGACTCAACGACGCCGTCCGCGGGCTGCAGCAGCTCGCCATGACCAAGGGCACCCACGGCATTCTGCTCACGCGCCACAAGCCGGGCCACTACTCCGCGGCGCTCTCCGACCAGGTCCCCTTCGGCATGACCCGCGAGCTCATTCACTGAGACATCGGAAAACCGGACGCTGAGAGCCGGACTTAAAAGAGCCAGGTCCCGGGTGGCAGAGCATCGACTCGCCGCCCGGGACCTTTTTTTGGTGTTTCAGGAACTGCCCCCAATCATGGCCGGATCACCACTCGGGGCCGATTACCAGTCATGCACGGTCCCGTCGACGAGGCGGTTGTAGGGCAGGTAGGCCTGCTGGTAGGGGAACGCGGCGGCGGCTTCTTCGTTGAATTCGACGCCGATGCCGGGCGCCTCGCCCGGGTGCAGGTAGCCGTCCACAAACGTCATGGACTGCTCGAAGACCTCGTTGGTCGCATCCGAGTGCTGCATGTATTCCTGGATCCCGTAGTTGTGGATCGCCAGGCCCACGTGCAGCTGCGCGGCGAAGCCGACCGGGGAGATGTCGGTGGGGCCGTGGAAGCCGGACTTGATCTGGTACTGCGCGGCGAAGTCCATCACCTTCTTCAGCGGGCTGATCCCGCCGAAGTGGGTGGACGCGGCCCTCACGTAGTCGATCAGCTGTTCCTTGATCAGGCTCTGGTAGTCGTAGACGGTGTTGAAGATCTCCCCGATGGCCAGCGGGGTGGTGGTGTGCGCCCGGACCAGGCGCAGCGCCTCCTGGTTCTCGGCCGGGGTGCAGTCCTCGAGCCAGAACAGGTCGTAGGGCTCCAGCGCCTTGCCCAGCTTCGCGGCCTGGATCGGGGTCATCCGGTGGTGCCCGTCGTGCAGCAAAGGCAGTTCCGGGCCAAACTCGTTCCGCACCGCCTCGAACACCGACGGCAGGTGCCGGAGGTAGGCGCGGGTGTCCCAGTCCTCCTCCTGCGGGAACGCGCCCCGCCCGGCCGGTTCGTAGTCGTACCGCTCCCCCGAGGCCTGCGCCTGCGCCGCGACCCCGTAGACGGCCTTGATCCCGGGGACCGCGGTCTGGATCCGGATCGACTTGTACCCCAGCTCCAAGTGCTCGCGGACCGAGTCGAAGAGGGAGGGAAGGTCCGCGCCGGAGGCGTGCCCGTAGGCGCGCAGCCCGTTCCGGGACGCCCCGCCGAGGAGCTGGTAGACCGGCATCCCGGCCAGCTTGCCCTTGATGTCCCACAGCGCCATGTCCACCGCGGCGATCGCGGCCATCGTGACCGGGCCGCGGCGCCAGTACGAGGACCGGTACAGGAACTGCCAGGTGTCCTCGATCCGGTGCGGGTCCTTCCCGATCAGCAGCTGCGCGACGTGCTCCTTCAAATACGCGGCCACCGCGAGCTCGCGCCCGTTCAGGGTCGCGTCGCCGATCCCGGTCACGCCGTCCTCGGTGGTGATCCGCAGGGTCACGAAGTTCCGGGAGGGGCTGGTCACGAAGACTTCAGCGGCAATGATTTTCACAACAGGTCCTTTTCTGGTCTTTCGGGGTGTCTTGGCCGGTGAAGGGCCGGCGGCCCGGGCAGCCGCCCGGGATGGGGTCAGCCGCCCGGCGAGGGGATCAGCGCTGCGTGGTTCCGCCCGGTGTGCTCCCGAGCAGTGCCAGTTCCGCGCGGCCGGGCAGGCCTTCCCAGTCACCGGCGGTGCTGACGGCAAACGCTCCCGCCAGGACGCCGCGCTGCAGGCGGCCGGCAACGTCGGCGCCGTCGAGCAGGGCCGAAAGGTAGCCGGCGGTGAAGGCGTCCCCGGCCCCCACGGTATCGATGCTGGTCACGGGCACGGCGGGTGCCTCCCAGCGCCCGTCGGCGGTGTGCACGCCGGCGCCGGCAGCACCGCGCTTGACCACGACTTCCCGGACCCCGCGGCCCAGCAGTTCGGCTGCCATCGCCGTTTCGGCGTCCGCACCGGCGTCGGCGTCCCATGTTCTGGCCGGGCCTGCCCCGACCTCAGCCGCGACCAGCCCGAGTTCGTCGTCGGAGGCGATCACGATGCTGGCGTGCCGGGCGAGCGGCGCGAGCACAGCGCGGGCCTCCTCCCGGGACCAGAGCTTGCTGCGGTAATTGACGTCGAGGGAGACCTCCATGCCGTCGGCGGCGGCGCGCTCGGCCGCGTACTCCACGGCCTTCCGGGCGTCGGGGCTGAGGGCGGCAGTGATGCCGGTCAGATGCAGGATCCGGGCACCGGCCGTCAAGGCACGGTCCAGGTCCTCCCGGCCGAGGGTGGACCCGGCGGAACCGGCGCGGTAGTAGAAGGCCCGGGTGACATCCGCCGTGCGTTGTTCGAGGAACATCACCCCGGTGTTGCGCGCGGCGTCAGTCCGGTGCCGCAGCCCGATCCCCTCGGCGCGCAGCTGCCGCAGGATGTACTCGCCATGCGGGTCGGCGCCGACCACCCCGACCCAGGTGACGCTGTGCCCGAGCCGGGCGACGCCGACGGCCACGTTCGATTCCGCGCCGGCTACGTGCATGCCCAGGCTGCCGCCGGCGGACAGCGGACCGGTGGACCGCAGCGAGACCATGGACTCGCCAAAGGTCAGAAGATCAACGGCCTGCGGGACGGAAGCGCGGTCGACGGCGGCCATCACCGCAGGCTCTCCGCGCGCTGGCGGCCGAACTCCGCGGCCAGGGCCACGAACCCGCGGGCCCGTTCCCGCATCGGGGCGAGGTCGCCGCCGGAGCCGGCGTCGCCGAACAGCGGTCCGCCGAGCCCCACGGCGATGGCGCCGGCGTCCCAGTAGCCCGCGGCCTCGCCGAGCCCGACGCCACCGACGGCGATGAACGGGATCCCGGGGAAGGGATCGCGGAGCGCCTTGAGGTAGCCCGGTCCGCCGATCGAGGCGGGGAACAGCTTGACGGCGGTGGCTCCCCGGTTCATGGCCTCGTAGGCCTCACTGGGAGTCAGCGCACCGGCCAGCACAGGCAGTCCCAGCCGGGCCGATTCGGCGATCGACTCGGCCAGCGACGGGGTCACCATGAACTGGCCGCCCGCCTCGGCGACCCGGTCCACGTCCTGGGCCGTCAGCACCGTTCCGGCGCCGACGAAGCAGTCCGCGGGGGCGGCCGCGCGGACCTCGCGGATCGCCTCGAGGGCCCCCGGTGTGGTGAGCGCAATTTCGACGTACCGGAAGCCTTCCTCCATCGCAGCGAGGGCTGCTTTCGCGGCGGCGGCCCCATCCGTGCCGCGCACAATTGCCACCAGCCGGGTCTCCCGGATGCCGGCCAGCAGCAGTTCGGGCGTCAGGTTGTTCTCCATGTCAGGCTTCTCCTTCGTCGAGGCGAACAGGACAGTGTTTGCCGTTCCGGCGTGCACCGTTCCGGCGTTTACCGTTCCGGCGTTCACCATTCGGCGAAGGCGCCGTCGGGGTGCCGCCAGACGGGACCGCGCCAGGCATGGCCGCGCTTGTCCGCGGCACGGACCACGGCCTCATCGATCTCGATGCCCAGGCCCGGGCCGGTGAGCCGTTCGATGTGTCCGTCCACGAACTTCAGCGGGGACTTGTCCACCACGTAGTCCAGGACTTCGGCGCCCTGGTTGTAGTGGATGCCGATGCTTTGTTCCTGGATCAGGAAGTTGGGCGTCGCGAAGCCGACCTGCAGACAGGCGGCCAGGGCCAGCGGGCCCAGCGGGCAGTGCGGGGCGAGCTGGACCTCGTAGATTTCGGCGAGCGAGGCGATCTTGCGGACCTCGGTGATGCCGCCGGCATGGGAGAGGTCCGGCTGGGCCACGGCGATGCCGGCCTGCAGCGCGGGCAGGAATTCCTGCCGGCTGTAGAGCCGCTCGCCGGTGGAGACCGGCGTCGTCGTGGAGGAGGTGAACTCGCGCAGCAGGTGCGTGTTTTCCGGGACCACCGGTTCTTCGAGGAAAAAGGGCCGGTACGGCTCCAGCAGCGGCGCCACCCGGCGGGCGTTGGCGAGGCTGAAGCGGCCGTGGAAGTCCACGGCCACGTCGCGGTGGTCGCCGAGGACCTCACGGGCCGCGGCCACCCGGCGGACGACGCCGTCGAGCTCGGCAACCGAGGCGATGGGGCTCATCCGGCCGCTGGCGTTCATCTTGACGGCGGTCAGCCCGACCGCCAGCTGCGCGCTGATCTGGTCGGCCACCTCGTTGGGCTCATCCCCGCCCACCCAGCCGTACATCCGGATCCGGTCCCGGACGTGGCCGCCCAGAAGCTGGTGAACGGGGGTGTTGAAGTGCTTGCCCGCAATGTCCCAAAGGGCCTGGTCCAGGCCGGACACGGCGCTGGCCAGGATGGGCCCGCCGCGGTAGAAGGACCCCTTGGTCATGACCTGCCAGTGGTCCTCGATCCGGAGCGCATCGTTGCCGATGAGCAGCTCGGAGAGCTGGTCGACGGCGGTTCGCACGGTTTCGCTGCGGCCTTCGCAGCTCGCCTCGCCCCAGCCGACGATCCCGCTGTCCGTCTCAATCCGGACGAAGAGCCAGCGCGGCGCGACGAGGAACGTTTCAATCCTGCTGATGAGTGTCATCTGTTGCCTAGCCCTTGGTCGCGCCGGCGGTCATGCCGGAGACGATGTACTTCTGCGTGAAGAGCGCAATGATCATGATCGGGATGGTGACCACGGTGGCGGCCGCCATGAGTCCGCCCCAGTCGATGCTGGCGTAGGAGACGAAGTCGAAGATCGCGACCGGCAGGGTCTTGGTCTTGGAGCCGGAGAGCACCAAGGCGAACATGAAGTTGTTCCACGAGAAGATGAAGGACAGGATGCCGGCGGTGGCCATGCCGGCTACGGAGAGCGGCAGGGTGATGCGGCGGAAGGCGCCGATCGGGGTGAGGCCGTCCACCTGGGCCGATTCCTCCAGCTCCAGCGGCAGGGAATCGAAGTAGCTCATCATGATGTACACGATCAGCGGCAGCGCGACGAACATGTGGCTGAGGATCAGGACCTCGAAGCCGCCCACCATCTTCAGGTTGGAGAAAACGTAGTACCAGGGCACCAGCAGGGAGACACCGGGGATGACGCGGGCCATCAGGACCACAAGCGCCGAGCGGTGCATCGTGAACCGGCTCATGGCGTAGGCAGCCGGCACGCCCAGGACCAGCGACAGGGCCGTGGAGACAAAGGCCACCCAGAAGCTGTTGAAGATGAAGACCAAGTAGTTGTTCCGCTGCAGCACATTGGCGTAGTTCTCGAACGTGGGGGTGAAGAAGAACGACTTGCCGGTGTCGTAGATGTCCACGTTGGTCTTGAGGGAGGCCAGCAGCATCCAGAACAGCGGGGCGATCAGGAACAGCACCACGGCCACCAGTGCGGCGACGCGGAACACCTTGTACGCGCGGGTGCCCAGCCGCTTCCGGGGGCGCGGCGCCGTCTTGGCCGCCTCGGCGGGGGCGGTTTGGGGTTCAGTGTCTTCGGTCAGGACGGTCATTTGCTTACCGCTTTCTTGCGCATGGTCAGCAGCCACATCGAGCCGATGATGATCATGAAGAACAGGATCAGCACCGCGGAGGAGAGCCCGTACTGGTTGTAGTCGAAGCTCAGCCCGTAGGCGTAGACGTTGAGCGTCTCCACTTCGTGGAAGGATCCGCCGCCTTTGCCCTTGGTGGCGTAGAGGATGTCGAAGGTCTTCAGGGCGTCGATGCCCCGGAGCAGGATGGCGACGATCACGGTCGGCATCATGAGGGGCAGCGTGATGAAGAAGAAGCGCTGGAAGGCGTTGGCGCCGTCCATCCGGGCCGCCTCGTCGGGCTCCTCGGAGAGGGAGGTCAGCCCGGCCAGCAGGATCAGGACCACCATGGGGGTCCACTGCCACACGTCCATGAAGATGGTGGTGCCCAGCGCCGTGTCCTGGCCGGAGAGCCAGGGCTGGGCGGGAATGCCGACCATGCCGAGCAGCTGGTTGACGAAGCCGATGTTGGGGTCGAAGATCAGCCGCCACATCATGCCGACCGCCACGGGGGTGGCGACGAGCGGAAGCAGGATGGCCACGCGGACCCACTTTTCGCCGCGGAACGGGCGCCACAGCAGCAGCGCGATGCACATGCCGAGCACCACCTCGCAGATGAGGGCAACGCCGGTGAAGCTGAGCGTGCGGCCGACGGCGGGCCAGAAGCGTTCGACGTCGGACAGGACAGTGAGGTAGTTCTGGAGGCCGACAAACTCGGAGGCAGCCCGGACAGAGCCCTGCGAATCGGTCAGGCTCAGGTACAGGGTCCAGGCCAGGGGGAAGACGATCAGGACGCCGACGAAGATCATGGCGGGGGCGGCGAAGAGCCACTTGCGGTGCCGGTTGGCCCAGCCCGAGAAGTTCTCGCCCGCACTGGGTGTGCGGGCGGCCTGCCGGGTTGGCGCGCTGCGTGGAGGGGTCAATACAGACATGGTTCACCTAAGGAGTTGGGGGTGAAGTGAAGAGCTGGCCGTGGCAGGACGGCAGCGGACTGCCGTCCCGCCAGGCGGATTGTGCGTCAGGCGCGTAGGTCAGCAGGCGCGTAGCGCGCCGGCCGCGCTACTTCTTTTCGCCGTCCAGGAACTTCTGGAAGGCGTCGTTCGCGGTGTCGGCCGCGGCGGAACCGTCAGAACCGGTGATGGTGGCGACGATCGGGCCGCCCACGATTTCGCGGGCCTTGCCTACGGTGACAACCTGGGGACGGTCATGGCCGACGCCTTTCTTGGCGCTCGCGGAGATGGCCTCGGCGAGGTCCTTCGGGTAGGTGGAGGTTCCGGCCTGGTCGGCCCAGACTGAGGCGCGCGGTCCGGGGACGCCGGCCTTCTGTGCTTCGAGGGTGCGTTCCTTGCTGGTGGCCCACTGGATGAACTTCCAGGCGTTGTCCTGGTTGCTTGAAGCCTCATTGACGGCGAGGCCCCAGGACGGGATGTTGTACGGCTTGGAACCGGCGGGGCCGGCGGGCAGTGCGGCGAAGCCGACGGTGTCGGCGACCTTGGACTTGGCCGGGTCGGTGGCGTTCTTGTAGAGCGAGTCGGCCTCCGTGTAGAAGGCAGCCTTGCCCTGGGTGAAGATCGCCATCGCCTCGGGCCAGCTCATGTCGGTGCTGACGTTGGCGGGGCCGTAGTTCTTGATCAGACCGCCATAGAACGCGTAGGCCTTCTTCGCCGCGTCGGAGTTGACGGCGGACTTGCCGCTGGCGTCGGTGAAGTCGCCGCCGAAGCTGTACAGGAAGCTGGAGAACTGGGTGACGGCGGCGGACTTGCCGGTGCGGGCCACGAAGCCGGCCGTGCCCGGGGAGGAAGCCTTGATGGCCTTGGCTGCGGCTTCGAGCTCGTCCATGGTCTTGGGAACCTCCAGGCCGGCGGCCTTGAGCAGGTCCTTGCGGTAGTAGAGGACTTCGCGCTCGGTGATGATCGGGACGCCGACCACCTTGCCGTCAACGGTGGTGGCCTTGACCGGGCCCTCCTGGTAGTCCTTCCAGTCCCACGTGGCGTCCGAGGAGACCTTGGACGTCAGGTCCGCGAGGTAGCCGTTCTTCGCGAACGCCTTGCCTTCCTGGAGCGGGCGGTACATCATCACGTCGATCTCGTCGCTGCCGGCGTTGAGCTTGACGTTGTACTGGTCAGAGAGCTGGTCTTCGCCCAGTTGGGTCAGTTCGACTTTGAGTCCGCTGGACTTCTCGAATTCCGGAATGGCCGCCTTGATGCCCTCGGTCCAGACGTGGTTCGCGAGGGTGACCCGGACGGTGCCGGACGTCTTGGCATCGCTGCTGCCGCTGGCGCCGCCGCAGGCAGTCAGCCCCAGGGACACGACCGCGGCGACAGCCGCGTACTTCGCAATTGAACGTCGCTTCATTACGACTTCCTTTGGTTTTCAGGGCTGGGCGTCTCGGTCCAGCCGGCCGCAAATGCATCTTTACATCTGCTCTGGAAGCGATCTTAGGTAAATAAAGCAGATTTATACAAGCCCTTGTGGCCCCCCAGTATGATTTATTTATGAAAACTCCAAAGGCGGAGCCAACAGCAGACCTGCATGCCGTGCTGGTCCAGAATCTGGGGCTGGCCATCGCCGAAGGGACGCTGGCGCCACACTCGATCCTGCGCCTGGACGAGATTGAGGCCCAGCACAGCGTCTCCCGGTCCGTGGTGCGGGAGGCCACCCGCGTGCTGTCCTCCAAGGGAATGCTGGAGTCGCGGCGGCGGCTGGGGACGGTGGTGCAGCCGGAGGAATCGTGGAACGCGTACGACCCCCAAGTGATCCGGTGGCGGCTCGCATCCTCAAAGCGGCTGCAGCAATTGCAGGCCCTGAACGAGCTCCGCGGGGCAATCGAACCACAGGCTGCCCGCCTCGCCGCCGAGAGGGCATCCTGGGATGCCGGCAGCGACCTCGTCTCCCTGGCCGCAAGGCTGTGGGCGTCCGGCCAGCGCGGGGACCGGGACGAGTTCCTCCGGCTCGACATCGACTTCCACGCGGCGGTGCTCCGGGCGTCCGGCAACGCCATGTTTTCCCAGCTGCACAACCTGGTCACGGAGGTGCTGACTGGGCGCACCGAGCACGGCCTCATGCCGCACTTGCCACACCACGAAGCCCTGCAGCTGCATGTGGATGTGGCCAGCGCCATCCAGCGCGGCGAGGCGGACGCGGCGCACGCGGCCATGAGCAGGATCGTGGAGCAGTCCACCGAGGAAATGGGCGACATCTGGTCCAGCTATCACGCCGGCGGCCCCGCCTCCCCCGGGATCTAACGCTGGGTTAGCGGCCGCCCTCGAGCTTCCGGCTGCGCTGCTCTTGGGCCATGGGCCCGTACGGATAGACGCCGACGCGCGGCCGGCTGACCTCGGTCAGCCGCTCCGTCTCGCCCGGGGTGAGCCGGAGATCCGCTGCCGCGAGATTGTCCGCCAACTGCGCGGCGGTGCGGGCGCCCAGGATCACCGAGGTGACCGCCGGCCGGTCCGCCAGCCAGGCCAGCGCCACCTGGGATGCGCTCACGCCATGGCGCCCGGCGGTTTCCTCCACCTCGGCAATCACGTCCCAGGTGCGCTGATCGGCGTTGCGGGCCTCCCAGGCCTCCATCCCCCGCTTCGGATTTTCGCCGAGACGGGTGGCCCCGGCGGGCGCCTGGTCGCGCTTGTACTTGCCTGAAAGCCACCCGCCGCCCAGCGGCGACCACGGCAGCAGCCCAATCCCGGCGTCGAGCGAGGCTGGCACAACTTCCGACTCGATCTCGCGGACCAGCAGGCTGTACTGCGGCTGCAGCGTCACCGGGGCACTCCAGCCATGGGCCTTCGCCACATGGACTGCCTTGGTCAGCTGCCAGCCCAGGAAGTTGGAGAAGCCGTAGTAGGCGATCTTGCCGCTGGTGACGGCGTCGTGCAGGAACCGGAGGGTCTCCTCGAGGGGCGTGACCGGATCCCACGCGTGCAGTTGATAGAGATCGATCTGCTCTACGCCCAGCCGGCGCAGCGAGTCATCCAGCGCCCGGACCAGGTGCCGGCGGGAGGTTCCGACGTCGTTGGGGGCCTGGCCCATCGGGAAGCGGCCCTTCGTGGCCACGACCGCCCGGTCCCGGACGTCGGGCCGGTCCGCCAGCCACCGGCCGATGATTTCCTCCGACACCCCCGAGCTGTAGACGTCGGCGGTGTCGATGAAGTTGCCGCCCGCCGCGAAGTAGTCATCCAGGATGACGCGGGACTGCTCCTCGGTGGCCTCGGCGCCAAAAGTCATGGTGCCCAGCGCGTAGTTGGAGACGACGGCGCCGCTGTTGCCCAGGGTGCGGTATTGCATGGAACTCCTCGAGTTGGGGTCAGTCTTCCGTGGGGGTGGTGCGCAGCGAGTGGTAGGTCCGCCAGCTGTGCTCGGGCTCGTAGCCCAGCAGCCGCTTCGCCTTGTCGATCGAAAGCAGGGTCTCGTGCTCGCCCAGCTCCTTGACCACCTTGACGTTGGGGAACACCTCGGCGGCGAGGCTGGCGCTGGAGCGGCTCATCACGGTGTCCTGGTTGGCAATGATGAACGCCTCGAAGCCGGGTTTGCCGTGCGCCAGGGCGCGGGCCACGGCCTGCGCGCCGTCCCTGCCGTCAATGTAGCCCCAGAGATTCCACTTGCGCAGCCTCGCGTCGTGGTCGAAGGAGGGGAACTCCTCGTAGTCCTCCGGGTCCATCACATTGGAGAACCGCAGGCCGGTGATGCTCAACACGGGGTCCCAGCGGGTCAGCTGGATGGCCATCTGCTCCTCAAGGTGCTTGACCAGCGAATACGTGCTTTCCGGCCGGGCCGCGTAGTCCTCGTCCACCGGGATGTAGGGAGGATCGACGTCGAACGGCAGCCCCAGCACGGTCTCACTGGACGCGTAGACGATTTTCTTGATCCCTGCCCGGCGGGCGGCCTGGAACACGTTGTAGGTGCACTGCATGTTGTTCTCGAATGTGGCGGCATCAGGGGCATGGCCCGGTGCAGGAATCGCGGCCAGGTGCACCACCGCGTCAAAGCCGGCGTGGCGGTCCTCCAGGCCAAGGAACACATCCACCACCTGGCCGTAGTTGCGCAGGTCCACCTCCGTGAACCCGCGGCCGCGCGCGCCCGTCCGGTCCAGGTTGGTCACCTGGTGCCCGTCATCGCTCAGCCGGCGCACGACGCTTCGGCCCAGCTTTCCGCTTCCTCCGGTAACAGCAACTCTCATCAGGAACTCCTCGGGTGGCAGGCTTTTGCTGACCGTCATGGTCCGGCACATAGTCCGGCACCTGGTCCGGTGCCGGCAGTCACCGTTCCACCCTAAAGGGAGGGGGCCACGGTGCCCAGCCCCGCATGACTTTCGACCCTAGGCAGTCCCCGGACCAGGGGGCAGGCTGGGGGCCATGAACCGTGACCAGCGCATTGTCGTGGGCGCGGACGCCCGTCGAGTCCACCGGACCAGGGAATGAACCACCCAGGAAACCCGCCGGCAAGGCGGCCGGTGGCGCGTGCTCCCGGCCGGTTGCGCGGACCGCTCGCGGCAATGGCCGCGGCATCGGCCGGCGCCGCATACGTCCTGGCTGTCCGTCCACGGCTGCTTCGCTGGGGGGCCACCACCCAGGAGGCTGCCGGGCCGCTCGCCGGCGACGAGATCGTGCCCGTCCCGCGCATGCAAAGCACCCGTGCGGTTACTATTGCGGCCCCGGTCTCGGACGTCTGGCCGTGGCTTGTTCAGCTGGGCGCCGGGCGCGGCGGCTTTTACTCCTACGATGGGCTCGAGAAATCGACGGGTCTGGGCATCCGGAGTGCGGACAGGGTTCTCCCGGAACTGCAGCATTTGAACGTGGGCGACATCGTGCCGCTGTCCCCCGACGGCGGCCTGCCGGTCAGGCTTCTCGAGTCCGGGGCTGTACTGGGGCTGGGCGGATCCATAAACTTGCGCACGGGGAAGATGTCGCCGCCCGGCGTACGTCCTACCGGGCGCCGGCTCGACATCGGCTGGACGTTCGTGTTGCGGCCTGCCGGTCCCCAGGCCACCAGGCTCCTGTCCCGCACCCGGTACGACTACTCGCCCCTGGCCGAGGGACTGGCCCTGCGCACGTTGCTGGAACCTATGCAGTTCCTGATGGAGCGGCGGATGCTCCTGGGGATCCAGTCCAGGGCAGAGGGCCACCGGAGCTAGCGTCCGACGCCCGCGGCCACCCTCACACCCCCGCGGCCCGCGGACTGGCGCCGTTCGGGGCCAGCATGTAGTCGACAAACCAGTCCCGAGCCAGGATGGCCGCCGCCGCGAGCGTGCCGGGTTCTTCAAACAAGTGCGTCGCCCCCTGCACAACAGCGAGCTGGCTGGGGCTGCGCATCACCGCCTTCGCCCGGCGGTTGAGCTCGAGGACCTCCTGGTCCAGGCTCCCCACAATCAGGAGCGTAGGCGCTGTTACGGCGGACAGCCGCGGGCCGGCGAGGTCGGGTCGGCCACCGCGGGACACGACAGCCGCGATCCGCGCCGACGGCTCCGACGCCGCCCACAGAGCAGCCCCGGCGCCCGTGCTCGCACCGAAGTAACCCACAGTGCAGGAGGCCGTGTCGGCCCGGGTGGAAAGCCAGTCCGTTGCTGCGGACAGCCTGCGGGCCAGGAGTTCGATGTCAAAGACGTTGGCGCGGCTGCGCTCCTCCGCGGTGGTCAGCAGGTCCAGCAGCAGCGTACCGAGACCGGCCTGCTGCAGGAGGCCGGCCACATAGCGGTTCCGGGGGCTGTGGCGGCTGCTGCCGCTGCCATGGGCGAACAGCACCACGGCCCGGGCCGGCACCGGAAGATGGAGCTGCGCCTGGATCCGCACCCCGCGGGACGGGATTTCTACTTCCTCGTCGACATCGGCGGCGCCGTCGGCGCGGGCCGCCGCCGAGGCCCAGAAGGGCGGCGGAGCGGTACCGACGCGTTTGGCCGCAAGATCGAGCAGGCGCAGCACTTCGTCGTCGTCAGTCGGGGAGAAGTCCCGGTAGTGATAACCGACGGCGGTGAACTGGCGCGGCGTCGCCAGGCAGACCACTTCGTCCGGTTCTGTCAGGTCGGCGAGGGTCTCCGCGGGGGCAACGGGAACGGCCAGAATCACGCGTGCCGCGCCCTGTTTGCGGGCGACCCGGCAGGCCACCCGGGCGGTGGAGCCGGTGGCAATCCCGTCGTCGACGATCACCGCGATGCGTCCGGTCAGGTCTTGCCGGACCCGGCCCTTCCGGAACAGGATAAGCCGGTTTTCCAAGGCGGCGCGTTCGTGCTCTTCAACGGCCTGCAGTTCCTCACCGCCGACCCGTGAATGGGCCAGGACCTGCTCGTCCAGGACCCTGGCACCGCCTTCACCGATCGCCCCCATGGCGAGCTCCGGCTGGTAGGGAAGTCCGAGTTTTCGCACCACGATTACGTCCAGGGGAGCGTCCAGGGCGGCGGCGACTTCGAAGGCTACGGGCACGCCGCCGCGCGGCAGGCCCAGGACCACAATGTCTTGGCCACGCAATTCCGCCAGACGCCGGCCGAGCTGCCTGCCGGCGTCGACCCTGTCTTCAAAAATGCTCATGGGATATGGCTTTCAAGTCGAAACGTGGGCCATCGGCCATCAGTCGTGTGCTGCTGAAACTGGTGCGCTCCTGCGGGTTCCCCAAACCCGAAATGAACCAGGTGGCCGCTGCCTCCAACTATCCGCCCGCGGCCGAAGCCCTGTGAGGGCCTTTGTGCCCGATTTTGCGCCTGCGTGTCGACCCGGTCCACGGCTGAAGAGCAGCGGTTCGGATGTATATAATCTCTCGGTACGGTTTTGCAGCGAGCCGTTGGATTGTTCTTCGATCCGGCCGCTGCCGTATCCGCCACTTGCCGCGGTGGGAAGCACCGCCGGGTCGTCTTGACCTGAGTGAAACGGCACAACAGACAAGTGGTCAGCGAGTCAACAGCAAATTCAATAAACCAGCAGCTGCATGAACTGGTGCTCAGCAGCTCCGATGTCGAGGACTTCCTCGGCGGGCTCGCTCGGGTGTCCGCGCGCAGCTTGTCCGAGCCCGGCGACGAGATCCTGTGCGGCATCACGCTCCTGCGGGAACGGAAGGCGGCCACCGTCGCCAGCAGCAGCCCCGCCGCGCAGGCCATGGACGAAATCCAGTACACCTTCGGCGACGGCCCATGCATGACAGCTTCCCGGGAACAGGAAACCGTCCACGTTGAGGACCTTGAACTTGATGGTCGCTGGCCGCAGTACGCCGCTACGGTGCGCGGACACGGCTTCCGGTCCATACTGGCGCTGCCGTTCCTGCTGGAAGGCGAAACCCGCGCCGCCCTGAACCTGTATTCGCACCGGCCGGGCCGGTTCGATGACCGCGCCACGGCTCTGGCCCGTGATTTCGTCCACCAGACATCCATGGCCCTGCGGCTCGCGGTCCGGTTCGCGCACAGCAGCGAGACGGCCGCCAACCTCAAGGCCAGCCTGGAAACGCGGACCGTGATCGACGTTGCCGTCGGCATCATCATGGCGCAGAACCGCTGCAGCCAGGACGAGGCGTTCGAGCTCCTGAAGTCGGCATCAAGCGCCCGGAATATCAAGCTGCACGTCGTCGCGTCCGGTGTGGTCGAGTCACTCGGTCAAGGCCCTACCCGGACTCACTTCGAGGTCTAACCCGGTCCTGGAGCAACCCGTGCGGTCACGCCGGGCTCCCCGACAGCGGCTCGCCCGCTGCCGCACCAAGGCCGGTGAACGCCAGAATCGCGTCCCGCACTTCGAGGGCCCGGTTGTGCTGGACGACGTGCCCGGTTCCCTGCACCTCAAGCAGCTGCCCCCGACGGGCGAGCCCGGCCAGCCGGCGGCTCCAGTCCGCATCCGCGACGGGGTCGTTGGCACCGCGCACCACGAGGACCGGCGCGCTGACGCCGGTGATCTTCTGCTCCATGGGGTACGCCATCATGAGCTGCAGTGTCTTGACGTACCAGGCGGGGCCACAGCGCAGGTAGTCGGTGAAAACTAGGGCGTTCGAGGAGGGGCTCTCGTAGAACAGGCAGTCACGGCCCAGCGCCAGGGCCTGCTGCGCCACGGTGCCGCGTCTGGGGTCCACCACGGGCCCCATGAGAACTAAATTCGAGATCCGGCCGGGCTCTTGGAGGGCCGCCTCAGTGGCGAACTGTGTTCCCATCGAGTGCCCCACGAGCACGAATTCCGGAACACCAAGCTGTTCCATGGCGCCGAGGATGTAGCGGGCGTGGGCGGCAATGGAAAGCGTGCTCCCGGGTCTGGGCGTACCGCCGAAACCCGGCAGGTCAATGGAGTAGGTCTCCATCGAACCGGCCAGGAGCCGGTGCAGCCGGCGCAGATAGCGGTGGGACGCGCCGATTCCATGGATGAGCACGACGGCGGGCCGAGACGCGGGCAAGGCCCCGCCGGCCATTTCCCGCGAGGCGAAGACGTGGCCGGTGTGGCCAGCCACCGAAATCTCCAAGCGGACCGGTTCTCTCATGCCCTGCGTGACCGCGGCACGGAGCATGGGGACGGCAGGGACCGCGTGGCAGCAGCCGGGATCATGGAGGGCTCGTTTCTAGCGAAGTGGTCAGCCCAGTCTAGTAAGCCTGCTGACTAAATCCCGGACGCCATGCGCGACATCCGACCCGCCCGGGATGGTCCCGGCGGATCAGGTGTCCCGCTTGTCCCGCTCTTCGAATTCCGCATCGAGGTCATAGTGCCGGAATTCCGTCTCCGGGTTCGGCTCCCCCTCGACCACGTACTCATAGTCCAGTTGGCGCTCGACTTGGCTGTCGAGGACCTGAAGATCCTTGTCCGCGACCTTGCTGAGGTCCTCGGGGAATTCATCGTCCGGACTGAGGTGCAGCTTGTCGGTCATTTCATGCCTCTCTGGGCCAGGAGGATGGACTCGAGCCGGCGCTGTCCTGGCTGCATTCAGGATAGCGCCAAGGGGCGTGGGTCGGGACGCCGGCGCCAGCCCTTTCTAGGCGGGCTCGGAGCCGACGTTCACCAGCCAGTCCACGCCGAACCTGTCCTTGCACATGCCGAAGATGTCGCCCCAGGGTGCCTTTTCGAGCGGCATGGCGATGGTGCCGCCGTCGGCCAGCTTGTCGAAGTAGCCGCGAAGCTCGGCCTCGTTGGACCCGCTAAGGGACACGGAAAAGTTGCTGCCGGGGGTGTAGTCCATGCTGTTGGGCGTGTCTGCCCCCATGAGCACCATGCCGCCGTCCGTCCTGAGCTGGGCATGCATGATCTTTTCCTGCTCCGCCGGGTCTTCGCTGGCATGGTACTCGGCGAAGGTACTCATGGTCAGTTCCCCGCCGAACACCGACTGGTAGAAGGTCATCGCGTCTTTCGCGTTGTCGCGGAAGCCGAGGTAAGGATTGAGCGTAGTCATGTCCGAAACTCCTTGCTGCTTGGGGCGCCGGCCGGGACGGCAACGACGACGGTGCACGTTACAGGGCATATCCTGCCGCAAAGACACTGCCATGGGTAGGTGTCTTCACGTGACCGTTTCGTTAACGAGGGCCCGGCTCCTGCCCGGTTACTCGGGGCCGGGACCGGCGTCGGCCGCTGGAAAGGCCGGAAATCCGGGCGTCGCCATGCCCGGGTGGCGAAGCAACCGGGAAGGAGCGCGCTCACAAGGTCACGGCGTCTGGCCGGCGTGTTCCCCCTCGGCGATTTCCTCAAGAAGTTTGGCGTTGAAGGCCGGGAGGTCACGCGGGCTGCGGCTGGTCACCAGGCCTTGGTCCACCACCACTTGCTCGTCCGTCCAGTTCGCGCCGGCGTTCTTGAGGTCCGTCTGGAGCGTGTGATACGAGGTCACGTTCCTGCCGCTAACCACGCCGGCATCGATCAGCATCCACGGGCCATGGCAGATGGAGGCGACGGGCTTGTGCTGCTCGAAGAAGGCCCGGGTGAACGCCTGGGCGTCCTTGTCGACGCGGAGGTGATCGGCGTTGACAACGCCGCCGGGAATGACCAGGGCGTGGAAATCGGCGGCGTCGGACCGCGCGACGGCGAGGTCGACGGCGAACGTCTCGCCCTTTTCCGTGCCGTTGAAGCCCTGCAGCTTGCCGCTCTTGGGCGAGACCAGGGTTGGCACGCCGCCGGCTTCCTTCACGGCATTCCACGGGCTGGTCAGTTCCACCTGCTCCACACCATCTGTGAGCAGGAACGCGACTTTCTTGCCCGAAATATTGTGCTCTGACATGTGTCCTCCTCGTACCCGGGCGCGGGCCGGGCAGCATCCGTCCGTGCCCGGCTCCAGCGCGGAATCTCACTGGCTTGCAGTCTCAACTCTAGGAACCCGCCAAGTCATAAGCAAGCTGATGATGCGCTCCAGAAACCCCGCCGGAACCGGGCGTGAAGCTGAGAGAATGGGCCAATGGAAGTCGCTCTCGGGCTGCTGGCCCTCGTCGCCGTTGTCTGCGCCTGCAGCGCGCTGGGGCACAAGATCAACGTCTCCGTCCCCTTCCTGCTAGTGCTGGCCGGGGTGGCGTGTTCGTTCCTCCCGTTTGTCCCGCCCATCGAGCTGAACCCCGAACTCGTGCTGGTCGGGCTGTTGCCGCCGCTGCTCTACGCGGCGGCGCTGCAGACCTCGCTGTTCGATTTCAGTTCCAACCGCCGCTCCATCGGCCTGCTGTCGGTGGGCTACGTCATCTTCGGCACCGTCGCCGTCGGGCTGGTGGTCGCCTGGCTGTTCCCCGAGATCCCGCTGGCAGCTGCAATGGCCCTGGGCGCCGTCGTCGCGCCGCCGGACGCCGTCGCCGCGACCGCCATTGCCCGAAAAGTGGGCATGCCCCGCCGGATTGTCACCATCCTGGAGGGCGAATCGCTGGTCAACGACGCCACCGCGCTGGTCTGCCTGCGCGCCGCCATCGCCGCCATCGCCGGCACCGTTTCCGCCGCGGAGATCGCCGGCGGCTTCCTCCTCGCGGCCGGCGGGGGCCTGGTGGTGGGCATTGCCGCGGCCTTCGTGCTCACCGCGCTCCGCAAACGGATCCGCAATGTGTCCATCAACACCTCCATTTCCCTGATCGCTCCGCTCGTGGCCTATCTCCCGGCGGAAGCGATCCACGCTTCGGGCGTCCTGGCCGTCGTCGTCACCGGGCTGATCATGGGAACCAAGGCGCCGTCCATGCCGAACGGGGCCGCACGGCTGAGCCAGCGCAGCAATTGGCACACGGTCCAGTTCCTGCTGGAGAACTCTGTGTTCCTCCTCATTGGGCTGCAGGTCCGGACCATCATCGAGGGCGTCCGGGATGACTCGCTGGGGCCAGAACGGATCTGGCTCGGCTGCGCCGCGGTCCTGCTGGCCGTGCTGGTCCTGCGCCCGGTCTGGGTCTTCCCCGCAACGTACCTGCCGCGGCTCATTCCCGCGGTCGGCCGCAAGGATCCCGCGCCGTCCTGGAAAGTTCCGGTGATCGTCTCCTGGGCCGGCATGCGCGGAGTGGTGTCTCTTGCCGCCGTCCTGGTCCTGCCGGCAGGGCTGGAGCACCGGTCCGTCCTGATCCTGATGGCCCTCGTGGTGGTGGCCGGCACGCTGACCCTGCAGGGCCTGACCCTCCCGGCCCTGGTCCGGCGGCTGCATCTTAGGGGACCGGACGCGCGCGAGGACGCGCTCAACGAGGCGTCGCTGATGCAGATGGCGACGGCGGCGGGCGTGCAGCGGCTCCAGGAACTGCGCTCGGACGCCGACCCGCCGGAAGTCGTGGCGATGCTGAAGAGGCGAACCCAGGAGCGCGGGCTGGCCGCATGGGAGCGGCTGGGACGGCCGTCCGCGGAAAATGTCACCCCCAGCCAGCGCTACGCCCAACTCCGGCTGGCGATGCTGGACGCCGAGCGTGCAAAGGTCCTCGAGCTGCGGCGCGGCGGCGGGTACGCGCACGAGGTCCTGCTTAACGTCCTTGACCGCCTCGACGTCGAAGAGTCCATGCTGGACGCCGCATTGGAAGAACCAGACGCGGACGGCGGCACCGGAGGCGAGGGAATTGCCCGGCCCCGCGGCGTGTGCCCGCACTTGGAGTCCGCCGCGGATCCGGCCGTCCCGCCGGGCCCCTTCTGTGCCGCGTGCGTACGGGAAGGGACGACGACGGTTCACCTGCGGATGTGCCTGCAGTGCGGGAACGTGGCCTGTTGCGATTCCTCCCCGGGAACCCATGCCTACAAACACTTCCAGCTCAGCGGCCACCCCGTCATGCGCAGCGTCGAGCCGGGCGAGGACTGGCGCTGGTGCTACCCGGACGAGCTCCTTGGCTAGGACATAGGCTCCGGACCCGGCGCCGTGCCGCGTGCCGTAACTGAGTACAGAGCCCTGTTCACGTCCCCGTCCCCTCCGTAGGCTGGAGAGGGACACGCTGGAATGGGACCCGCGAACAGAAGGGGACCCGCCGCCGTCGGACGAAATGAGGACACCGTGGACAACCAAGACATCCTGGAGCGCATCAAGGCCCTCGTGGAGGAAGAACACGGCCTCCGCGAAGGCTCGCAGGCAGCCGGGGCCGGGGCCGGGGCCGGAGCCCCGGACATCCTCAGGCTGCAGCAGGTGGAGGAACAGCTGGATCAGTGCTGGGACCTGCTCCGCCAGCGGCGCGCCAAAAAGGACTACGGCGAGAACCCCGACGAGGCGGAGGTGCGGCCGGTCAGCGAGGTCGAGGGCTACCAAAGCTAGCCCCGGCCATGACCTGACCTGACTGGTTGGCCATGCAGATTGCGCTGCTGGGAGACGTCATGCTGGGCCGCCTGGTGAACCGGCACCTGGCAACGGCCAGGCCTGCCTATCCGTGGGGCGACACGCTGGAGCTCCTGCGGCAGGCGGACGTTCGCATCGCCAACCTCGAGTGCGTCCTGGCGTCCGGCGGCGAGCCCGAGCCCGGCAAGGTCTTCCATTTCCGCTCGGACCCGAAGAACGTGGCCAGCCTCCTCGCCGCCGGGATCGACGTCGTCTCGCTCGCCAACAACCACGTCCTGGATTTCGGCCAGGATGCGTTCCGGGAAATGCTGCCGGCCCTCGACAGCCGCGGCATCCTGCATGCCGGGGCCGGCCCGGACCTGGACGCCGCCCGCCGGCCGGCCGTGCGGCGGGTGGGCGCCGTCGCCGTCGGATTCATTGCCTTCACGGACAACCAGCCCGACTGGGAGGCCAGCGCCGCGGCTCCCGGGGTCTACTACGTTCCGGTGGAGGACGGCACCCTCGATGACGGCGGCGGCCGGCGGGGCGGGGCACGATTGGACGGACTACTGGACCTGGTCTGGAGGACCAAGGCCCGCGTCCAGTTCCTCATCGTGTCAGCCCATTGGGGCGGCAACTGGGGCTACGACGTCCCGGCCCGGCATCAGGACCTCGCCCGGGACCTGATCGATGCCGGAGCCGACCTCGTGTTCGGCCACTCGCCGCACATTTTCCGCGGCGTCGGGATCCACCGGAACCGTCCCATCATCTACAGCGCCGGGGACTTCGTTGACGACTATGCCGTGGACCCCGTCGAGCGCAATGACCAGTCCTTCGTGTTCATGCTCGACACTGCCGGCAGCGCACCGCGCACGCTTCGGCTGTATCCCACAATCATCGCCGGATTTCAGGCCCGGCTGGCCCGGGGGTCGGCGCCCGATATTGCCGCCCGGATGCAGCGGCTGAGCGGCCATCTGGGCACGCTGAGCAGCTGGAACGCGCCCGGCCGCTGCCTCGAGATTCCGCTCGACAAACCGGCGGATGCATGAGGCCCCGTTTACATTCCTGAAACATGCCGGTCACGCGAACTTCACGCCGCCGCGATTCCCGTAACGTGCCCGCAACTTTTCGCCCCACTGCCGGAAACATGGCTCCGCGACGATTGAATCCGGATCGGGGGGCCGGCGGCGACGCGTCCCGGTACGGAAGACTGACGAGAAGGGACCCGCCGGTGGAACTCACTGCTGGAAGCGTCTGGATGATTGTTTCGGCGGCGCTCGTTCTGCTGATGACCCCTGCACTGGGCCTCTTTTACGGCGGCATGACCCGGGCCAAGGCCTCGCTCAACATGATGATGATGAGTTTCGTCTCCGTCGGGATTGTCGGCGTGGTGTGGGTCCTATGGGGCTACTCGATGAGCACCGGGCAGGGCGTCCTCGGCGTGTTCGGCAACCCGTTCGCCAGCTTCGGCCTGAGCGGCCTCATCGGTTCGCCCGACTTGATCAAGGCCGGGTACAGCGCCACTTTTGCCATCCTCACCGTGGCCCTTATCAGCGGCGCCATCGCGGACCGCGCGAAATTCACCTCGTGGGCCCTGTTCGTTCCCATCTGGATCACCCTCGTGTACTGCCCCTTGGCCTTCATGGTCTGGGGCGGTGGCCTCATGAGTGCCGGCGGTGCCGTGAGTGCCGTCTTCGGCCAGGTCATCGACTTCGCCGGCGGCACCGTGGTGGAAATCGCGTCCGGAACCGCGGCCCTGGTTTTGGTCCTGATCCTGGGCAACCGGCATGGCTTCGGCAAGGACCCCGGCCACCGCCCCCACAACATTCCCTTCATCATGCTCGGCGCGGGCATCCTGTGGTTCGGCTGGTTCGGTTTCAACGCCGGCGCGGCCACCACCGTGGAGCAGGCCGGCCTGATCTGGGTGAACACCCTGGCAGCCCCCGCCGCTGCCATGATCAGCTGGCTGGTCGCGGAGAAGGTCCGCCACGGCCATCCCACCTCCCTGGGCGCCGCGTCCGGCGCCGTTGCCGGCCTGGTGGCGATCACTCCGTCATGCGCCAACATCAGCCCCCTGGCCGCGCTGTGCCTGGGCTTCGTGGCCGGTGCGGCCTGTGTGGTGTTCGTGGACCTGAAGTTCAAGTTTGGCTTCGATGACTCGCTCGACGTCGTCGGCGTCCACCTGGGCGGTGGCCTCATCGGCACGCTCGCCTTGGGTTTCATTGCCCTCCCGGTGGAAGGTGCAGGCGGCGGGCTGTTCTACGGCGGCGGGCTCCACCAGCTCATCGCGCAGACCGTGGCCGTCCTCATCACGGTGGCGGTGTCCGGCCTCGGAACGACGGTGATCGGACTCGCAATCCACAAGACGATCGGGTTCCGGGTCAGCCGCGAGGACGAGCTCGCCGGAGTGGACCGGTCCGAGCACGCCGAGACCGCCTATGCCTTTGCCGAACTCGGGTTCAGCCGGTTCAGCCCGTTCGGTCACCACGTCCGCGGGGCGCACGCGGTGCACGCCGCGACGGCAGCCCACGCGGCCGCCCGGGCGCCGGAGAACGTACCCGCAGCCGCAAAGGTGGACAGTCTGGTCTGAGGCAGCGGTCGAGCGGCTGCACAAGTTTTTCCAAAGGACCCGGGTGTAAGACGCGGCCGGAGGCTTAAGATATGGGCGGGGGGCACTCGAATTAGCGAACTCGCTTAATGGGAGGCCACGATGTTCAGCCAAGCCAGCCGCAAGGCATCAGACCCGCAGCTAACATCGGTGGCGCGGGTCCCGCGCAGACACCGGCGCAGCGCCCTTCCCAGACCGGACCGACTTCGGTTCCGGCGCGCACTGGCCTCGCTCACGGTCGTTGCGCTGGTCGCCGGCTTCGGTCTGGTGGCGGCTGCCCCCTCGTCAGCAGCCGCGTCGGCGCAAAGCTACATTGTGGTGCTCAAGGACGGTGTCGTGGACGCCGGCGCCGCGGCAGCTGCCCAGCAAAGCGCCTACGGATTCACGGCTGCGAAGGTCTACCGCAACGCCGTGAACGGCTACTCAGCCTCCCTGACCGCTTCCCAGGTGCAACGCCTCCAGGCCGACCCTAAAGTCGACTTCGTCACTCCGAGCCGAACATTCCAGCAACCGCGGGACCTTGGGACCGCGGCCACCCAGGAAACACCGTTTTGGCGCAAGCGGATCGCTGGAACCGACTCAGACGTCCGAAAGGCCCTCGACAGGGGGCCGGACCGGATCAATGTCAACGTCGCCGTGATCGACAGCGGCATCGATGCGACCCACCCGGACCTGAACGTCAAGGGCGGGGTTGACTGCCAGTCCGGCTCGCCCGTTGACGTCACTCCCGTTGACGTTTTGGGGCACGGGACATTTGTCGCTGGAGTGATCGGCGCCCGGAACAACCGCCTAGGCGTCATCGGGACCGCCCCGGGTACCCCGCTGTGGTCCGTCCGGGTGGTTGACGACAACGGCCTGATCTCCGAACAGAGCCTGATCTGCGCCATTGACTGGGTGACCTCGACGCGGAACGACGACAACGAGGACAACGACATCGCCGTCGCCAACATCAGCATCGCCGGCGGCGCCGCGGACACGCCCAACTGCGGCAAGGGCACGGACCCGATGCACTACGCCATCTGCCGTTCTGTCAAGGCCGGCGTCACGTACGCCGTCGCGGCCGGCAACGAGGGTCAGGACTTCGCCAACACAGTGCCGGCCACCTACGACCAGGTGCTGACCGCCACCGCCATGGGCGACTTCGATGGAAAGGCCGGCGGCGAAGCAGCCGCGACCTGCGGCCCCGACGACTTTTCGAAGTACGGGCAAAAGGATGACCAGCCGGCATTCTTCTCCAACTTCGCCACCACAAGCGCGGACGAGGCCCACACGGTCTCCGGGCCCGGAATGTGCATGCTCTCCACCTGGCCCGGCGGCTACAACGTAAACAACGGCACCAGCTTCGCCAGCCCGGCCGTGGCAGGGTCCGTGGCCCTGTGCATCAGCCAGAACGCCTGCACGGGTTCAGCCGAGGACGTCATGGAGCAGTACCTGCACCTGACGAAGTCGTACACGAAGCGGCACCACGACTACGGCTTCGTCGGCGATCCTGTCCACCCGATCGCGTCGCACTTCTACGGCTACCTGACGCAGACGACGAGCTTCTGACGGATCGGGCATGAGGCCGCTGGCCGCGGAGCGGAGGGTTTCAGCTGGGTCTCAGCTGGCGGGTCTCAGCCGGCGGTCTCAGCCTAGGAGCCGGCGCTCATAGGCGAAGGCCACCAGCTGAAGCCGGGTCCCGAGCCCCAGCTTGCCCAGCACACTCCTGAGGTGTGTCTTGACGGTCGCCTCGGAAACGAAGAGGCTTCCGGCTATCTCACCGTTGGCCAGCCCCTTGGCCGCGAGCAGGAAGACGTCCCGTTCCCGGGCCGAGAGCACTTCCAGCACGGACAGGTCCGGTCCCCCGGCCGGCACGGTCCGGGCGGCATGCTGGAACAGGTCCTGGACTGATCCCGGCGCGATCACGGAGTACCCCGAGTACACGGTCCGGATCGCGGCGAGCAGGAACTCCGGTTCGGCGCTCTTGAGCAGGTAGCCGCTGGCCCCGGCGTGCACGGCGTCGACCACAGCCTGGTCCCGGTTGAAGGTGGTCAGGGCGATGATCTTCGGCGCCCCGGTGCCCGCGGCCTCCGCCTGCTGCACGATCCGCCGTGTGGCGCCGATGCCGTCCAGGACCGGCATGCGCAGGTCCATGAGCATCACGTCGGGGCACCGTTCGACGGCGAATGCCGCCGCCTGCGCGCCGTCGCCGGCTTCCCAGGACATCGCCATGTCCGGCTGGCTTTCCACCAGCATCCGGATTCCAGCACGAAACAGCCCCTGGTCGTCGACGATCGCCACCGTGATGGCCGCCCCGGCATCAGCCACGGTGGCCGGCTTCCTCCAGCGACACGTCCGGGCGTG
This sequence comes from Arthrobacter sp. ov407, assembly GCF_900102895.1. Taxonomy (GTDB): domain Bacteria; phylum Actinomycetota; class Actinomycetes; order Actinomycetales; family Micrococcaceae; genus Arthrobacter. The sequence goes on along the minus strand of NZ_FNGD01000019.1, from coordinate 26,363 downwards.
CTGCAGGATGTCCCGCGGGAACCAGATCTGGCTTCGCGCCAGTGACGGCGCCGGAAGCGGCATCGGCGGCGGCATCGCCAATCATCCTGCCGTCAATCATGGTGCCGTAGGGGATAAAGACGGTCACCCGGTACTGTTCGCCGTCGGGACCGGCTGTCATCCAGCCCCCTGCGAGATGGGCGCGTTCCCGCATCCCAGCGAGGCCGCGGCCCACCCGCGTTTCAGCGGCGGAGTCCGGACTGTCCGCCGCGGTCGGAATCCCGGACGCCACATGCAGGGTCAGCCCGGGGCCGCTCCAGTCCAGGTGCAACCGCACTGCGGTGCCCCGGCCACCGTGTTTCAGGGCGTTGGTGAGGCATTCCTGGATGATCCGGAAGACCGCGAGCTGCTGACCGGCGGAGAGCCCGGCGGCCGCACCGGACTCGCTCTGTTCGATGGCGAGACTGTCCTGCATGCGCGCGACCAGCGGCCCGACGTCGCTGAGCCGGGGCTGGGGCGCAACCATGCCGTCGTCGTGCACTCCCTCGATGACGCGCTGCGCGTCCACCAGGGCGCTCCGGGCCGACGTCGCGATGTTTTCCAGGGCGTTCAACACGGCCCTCGGCTGGTCCTTGCTCAGGTAGCGGGTGCCGTCCGCCTGCGCCGCGATCACTGCGAGGGAATGGGCCAGGACATCGTGCAGGTCCCGGCCGATCCGCGTCCGCTCCTGCTCCACGATCAGGTCCACCTCGGCTTGCCGGAGGCTGGTCTGGGCCAGGGTCCGGGCCCGGAAGAGGCTGCCGCGCTCCTGGTAGAGGGCCAGTGCCAGCCCGACTGCGGCACAGGCTGCCGCGATCAGCAGGAGAAGGGCAAACAGTTGCCAGCCATAATCCTGGAGCTTCCACCGGTCGCCCATATACGTCGGCGGAAACCAACCCACGCCGTCGCTGTAGCGCCAAGACAGCATCAGGAATGTCATGGCGCCGGCGAACACCATATTGGCGCCGGCCGCGATGAAGCGTGTCCTTCGCCCGGCAGTCCACTGGATGAAGGCCAGTGCCACAAACGCCCCGAGGTAGATGGCCCAGTCGTTGTCATACATCGCGGGAATGGCGTGCCCGAGCTGGCCCGCGAGCAGCCCTGCCGTGAATCCGAGCGACACATAGGGCTTCCAGGCGGCCGTGGCAATCGCCAGTGTCATCAGGGCCAGCGGCCAGCTCCCTGACCAATTATCTAGACCAGGGCCGGGGCCGGGCCCCATCCTGCCGGCCTCGGCCGCCCACCATAGGAAGAAGAAGAGAACGGCCGCCGCGGGGGCGCCCCAATGCCGCAAAACTTTCAGTAGTGGTTCCATGCTGTCACCCTATCCACGGCGGCGGTCACCGGCCGGTCAAATCCGGCCGCGCTCCACCTTGGGGCTAGAAGATTCATCTTTCGAGCCAGCCGCCGCTGGTGAGCGTAGTATGACGGCCATGGCCAAGGCAGCGGTTGAGGTCACGGCCCCCGCCGAGGCGGTGCCGTATTCAGCACTGGACACCGTCTTCTTCGTGGTGGGCGGCATCTCGGCCGTGTGGCTGACCTCCCTGCTGGTGCAGCTGAGCTTCCAATGGGGCTGGGCTCAGGTCTGGTTCCTCTTCATCTTCTGGGGCTTGCTCGCCTATCTGGTCCTCCCCCGGCTGCACCGGATCCTGACCCGGCTCTATGTTCCCGACTACTTCATCGGCCGGGCGCGCACCAGCGACGGGCTGCTGGGAGATCCCGTGAACGTGGCCCTGCTGGGAACAGAACCGCAGATTCACGGCGTGATGCAGTCCGCGGGCTGGACTCTGGCCGACGACGTGACGCTGGCAAGCAGCAGGCGAATCGTTTCCTCCACCCTCCGGCGCCGCAGCTATCTTCAGGCCCCGGTCAGTCCCCTGTTCCTGTTCGGCCGCCAGCAGGATTTTGCCTATCAGCTGGAAGTCGACGGCACCCCAGGCAAGCGGCACCACGTCCGTTTCTGGCGCTGCCCGCCCGGCTGGCTGCTGCCTGGCGGGCTGGCCGTCGACTGGCTGGCCGCCGGCACGTATGACCACAGCGTCGGGCTGTCCCTGTTTACCCTGCAGATCACCCACAAGATCGATGAGAATACCGACGCCGAACGCGACCATGTGGTCGGAGCCATCACCGAAGCCGACCCCGCGGCCGGGCTCCGGGTGATTCGCGACTTTTCAACCGGCTATCACGCGCGCAACGGCGGCGGCGACACCATCATTACCGACGGTGATCTCCCGATCGTCGATCTCCGCAACATCGCCGCGGCGCCGGACGTGAAGGTCTGGCCTCCGAGCGACGGGCCCCCGAGCGACAGCCGCAACAGGCGTCCGGCGGCCACGATTGTCGGGGCGGTCTTCGTCGGTGCACGCGCTGCGGCGGCTGCCCTGCTGGCCATGTCCATGGTGCTCTTCAAGGACGCGCACGTAGGCTCGCTGATGCAGCCTGTGGCCGGCCCGGCCGTCACGGAGGCGCAGGCGGAATTGGCCGTCACCGCCGCCACGGTGGTTGTCCTGCTCTTTGCCCTGGCCGAGATCCTGCTGGCCTGGTTTGTGTTCCTCGGCCGACACTGGGCCCGGACGGTGGCCATGGCCCTCAGCACCGTGGCCATCGGCCTTCAGGCGTTCGATGTCTTCCTCGGCGGTCCCGACATCACGCTGCAGTCAAATCTCCCCGGCCTGGCCCTGGACATCCTGCTGCTTCTGGCGCTCTCGAGTAAACGGTCCCGCGACTATGCCCTGCGCCCCCGCAAGGAACCCAAGCGGGATTCCAGCCGGCCCGGGGGCCGGGCACCGTTCTAACACTCCAAGGATCCGGGAGGCCTTGACAGCCCTCTTGCTGCGGGAGCTAGATGTTCAAGAGCCGACAACCACCGCAGGATTCGCAGCAGAGGAGCGGACATGAGCGAAGACTCACAAGCGCCGGAGCGCGCCCACAGCGAGACTCCCGCCGAGGGTGATGCAACGGCTGAACCCTTTGACGACCGGGCCCACTCCCAGGATCCGGCAGAAGGCCCGGACATCGACGACGAGCCGGACGCGGTGCCTTGACGGTCCCCCGTGCCCCGGCCCCTTCCCCTGCCCGCGAATTCGCCGGAAACCTGCGAGCTCGCCGGAACTTTCCGGCGAACGGGCAGGTTTCCGGCGAACACGGTGCCACCAGGGGAGCTTGGCCATTCAGTGCGTCCCCGTTCAGGACACGGGGGCGTCCTCAAACGGTTCGCGGGCCGGGGCAGTGGCAAGCGGACCGGCGTCGGACGGGTAGATCATGTGCGCCGGTGCCTTCGAGCTTCGCTTGGCGAGCGGATAAAACACGAGAGCGGTGACCACCAGGCCCACCAGCCAGGAGATGTCGGCGCCACCGAGCATCTTGGTCATCGGTCCCGTGTAGAGCGTCTGGGCGAGGAACGGAATCTGGACAAGAATGCCGACGGCGTAGGAGAGTAGCGCGGTCTTGTTCCATCGCCCGTACCGGCCGTCAGGATCGTACAGCGCAGGGATGTCCACCTTTTCCTTGGAGACGAGGTAGTAGTCCACGAGGTTGATCGAGCTCCAAGGAATGAAAACCATGAGCAGGAGCAGGACGAAGTTCTTGAAGTTGGCGATGAAGTCCGGCGAAGCCAGTACCGCGATGAGGACGGAGAGCCCGATGAAGGCGATCACGTAGACCAACCGGGTCCGGGATGGCGCCGTCGATTTGCGCGTGAACGCTGTTACGGAGGTCAGCATCGTCATGTATCCGCCGTAGGCGTTGAGGGTGTTGACGGTCAGTTTGCCAGTCACGATCACCAAGTAAATGACGACGGCGATCAGCCCGCCGCCGCTGAGGTTGCCAAGGAAGGCCACCTGACCGTCGAGAAACCGCTGGCCCTTGGGTAGCGCCAGGGCAGCGAACAGGGCGCCGAGCGTCATGGACCACTGCGATCCAAGCACCGTACCGAAGAACGCGGCGAGGAAAGTTCGGCGGGGCGGAGTGCCAGACGGCAGGTATCGGGAATAGTCGGCGACGTATGGGCCGTACGTCAGCTGCCACCCGGCCCCGAGGGAGACGGCAAGGAGGAACGTGGGAAATTCGAAGCCACCGGAGCTGAGCAGCGCGCCGACGTCGTGGCTGGCGAGAAGCCTGATGCCCAGGTAGGTGAAGCCAAGGACGCCGACCACGGTCGAAATCCGGCCCATCAGGTGGATGTATTTGTAGCCCAGGGTCGCCACCAGCACGGTCAAGGCCCCGAAGATGACCATGCCCACGGCCGGAGTTCCGGTGTGCGTGATCTGCTCTACGGCCTGCCCCGCCAGAACAGTTCCGGTGGCCGCGAAGCCGAGATACATGATGATGACCAGCACCAAGGGGATCACTGCTCCCAGGACGCCGAACTGCGCACGGCTGGAGATCATCTGCGGGAGGCCAAGCTTGGGTCCCTGCGCCGCGTGCAGTGCCATGACGGCCCCGCCGAGGAGGTTGCCGACGAGCAGTCCGAGGATCGCCCACAGGGCATCGGCGCCGAAAAGCACCGCCAGCGCTCCGTCCACAATTGCCGTGATCTGCATGTTCGCGCCGAACCATAGGGTGAATTGCTGCGCCGGTGACCCGTGACGTTCGTGTTCCGGGACGAAGTCAATGGAGCGGCGCTCGACGCGCGGCTCTCCTGTTCCGGTTTTTGTAGTGGCCTGCATGACTATTCCTCACATTGAGAATGGATCCTGACGAAGTCGTGAGTACATCTGAGCACGGCGCGTGAGCTGCATCACGGCGAAGTTCCAATCCCCGTCCGGAATTTCAGACAACTAGCCGGCCCTCCCCGGTCCGCGAAATCGCCGGAAGCCTGCGAGCTCGCCGGAACTTTCCGGCGACTGGGGAGGTTTCCGGCGGCTTCGGCGCCGGCCAGCCCTGCTACTCGCGTCTCCTATCGCGGGCCGGCGCGTCCTTCCCGAACCAGGCGCTGACCAGCAGCCCCCCTCGCTAGACAGGGAGGCGGACGTTTCGACGTCCAGGACCTATATACCTAGAGCTACTACGTTTGATACCTTTCAGTTCTAGGTATAGGAGGCGCAGTGCGCATTGATAAGGACTTGGTCGCCGCTTCAGCCACGCCACTTGTGCTGGGTATCCTTGCGGACGGCGACCTGTACGGCTACGCAATCCTCAAGCGGGTCAGTGAACTCTCGGGCGGCGGCATGCAGTGGACCGACGGAATGCTCTACCCGCTGCTGCACCGGCTCGAGCGGCTCGGTTACGTATCCTCGCTGTGGGGTACGTCCGACGCCGGGCGCCGGCGCAAGCACTACACAATCACGCCGGCGGGCCTGGACGCCCTCGCCGACCGCCAGGAGCAGTGGACCGTCGTCGCAGACGCTCTGCGGCAGGTGTGGCACACCGCTCAAGGGCCCTCAGCCGCGCGGGAGGGATGGGCGTGACGGCGCCCCACGCTGAGCTGGAGGCCCAGATCGACCGGTGGCGCGGATACGTTCAGCGGAACCGGGCGATCTCCCCCGCCGACGTCGACGAGCTGGAGGACCACCTGCGCGAGCAAATAGCCGACCGGCAGGCGACCGGGCTCGATGACGAGGAGGCCTTCCTCGTCGCCATCAAGCGCCTGGGCAACCTCGACGCCGTCTCACGCGAATTTGCCCGCGAGCACTCCGAGCGGCTGTGGAAGCAGCTCGTCCTGGTGCCGGAGGGCTCCGACAACACCGACGCGTCCCGATGGCGCGAGCTGGCCGTCGTTCTCACACTCGCGGTCGGCGCCGGTGTGGCGGTCAAGGCCGGCTCTGCCTGGATCGACGACGGCGCGGCCCTGATGCGCAACCTGGGCCTGCTCGTCTTCCCCTTCCTGGCCGCGTACTTCGCGTGGAAGCGGCGCTTCACCGCGGCGGTGGCGGCGACACTGACCGTCCCGTTTGCCGCACTGGCGGTCGCGCTCAACCTTTACCCGTTCGCCCCCGGCGGCGCCACCGGGATGCTCGCGGCCCTGCACGCCCCTGTCATCCTGTGGCTGCTGACCGGGGTGGCCTACGTCGGCGGCAGGTGGCGGTCCGACAAGCGACGCATGGACTTTGTCCGATTTACCGGCGAGCTCGCGATCTACTACACGCTGCTGGCGTTGGGCGGCGCAGTCCTGATCGCCCTCACACTCGCGACCCTCCGGGGCATTGGCGCCGACTTCCAACCGGTCCTGGAGGAATGGATCCTGCCGTTCGCGGTGCCAGGGGCTCTCGTGGTCGCCGCCTGGCTCGTCGAAGCCAAGCAGCAGGTCGTGGAAAATATCGCCCCCGTCCTCACCCGCGTATTCACGCCCCTGACCATTGCCATGCTGCTGGTCCTCCTGGCCGTGCTTGCCGCCGCGGGCGGCGTCGCCGGCATCGACCGCAACCTGCTCATCCTCATGGACGCGATCCTCGTGCTCGTCCTCTGCCTGCTGCTCTATTCGATTTCCGCCCGCGACCCACTCGCCCCTCCCGGGCTGTTCGATGCTCTGCAGTTGGTCCTCGTCATCGCGGCCCTTGCGGTCGATGCCGTGATGCTGGCCGCGATGCTGACCCGTATCGCCGAATTCGGCTCCAGCCCCAACAAGATCGCCGCGCTCGGCCTGAACCTGCTGCTGCTGGTGCACCTGTTGCGCGCGGCCTGGCTCGCCGTCGAATTCCTGCGCGGCCGGCTTCCGTTTGCTGCGGTCGAGCGCTGGCAAACGCGCTACCTGCCGGCCTACGGCGCCTGGGCAGCGGTCGTCGTCGTGATCTTCCCGCCCATCTTCGGCTTCGTCTGATCAGCCCGCCTCTCAAGAGCCAGCGGCGCCCCTCAGTGGCCTAGCCCGCCGGCGAAGCGGGCGATGGCGTCTTCCGGCGTGGGCACGGGACCGAAAAGCTCTCCCTGGCGGCTCGTGTTGGCCACGTATCGGCCGCTGTCGAACCAGGCCGCCATGGCTCCCATGTCGCTCATGCGCGGGGCAGATTTTCCGCCAATCTTGCCTGCGGCGCGGAGAAGTCCGGTGGGCATGGACAGGACCCTGATTTTCTTGCCCGTCAACCGTGACGCCAGAGCGGCGGCTTCGCGCATGCTGATCGGGCGCGTCCAGCCCAGATCGATGCGTTCCCCGTCGGCGATGTCCGCGTCGACTGCTTCCGCGAGATAGGTCGCGAGGTCGCTGGTCAAGACGAACGTCAGCGGGACGCTCCCGGAGCCGAGCCAGATGATGCGACCCTTCTCGAACGGGTCACCGCCTATCTTGGCGATCTGGTCGAAAAATGCCCCAGGACGGAGCGCGACGAAGGGGACGCCGAGTTCTTCCAGCTTGTCCTCGGCGAGCTTCTTGTGCCAGAAATGCGGCACGTTGGGTGTCTGGTCACTCGTGAGGATGCTAGTCAGCACGAAGCGCGACACCCCGGCTTTGCCGGCGGCAATGGCGAGATTGGCGTTGCCGCGCGTGTCGATCTCGTAGGCGTTCTTGTTCTTCCCGGTGTAACCGGCCGCCGTCGTGATCACCGCCGCGGTGCCGGTCATCGCGACGACGAGCGAATCGAGGTCGAGCATATCGCCGCGGGCTATCTCGACGCCCTTGGCCTCGAGTTTGGCCGCATTCGAGGCCGGGCGTACAAGCGCGCGCACCTTCTTACCCCGGGCAAGAAGCCGGTCGACGACCTGGCCGCCGAGCCATCCCGTGGCGCCCACTACCAGGACAGGTTCCTGTTCAGACATTGTCTTCTCCTAAAAATTCTCTCGCCTAGTCGGACCCGTTCCAGAGCCGCCGCCACCAGGACCGACTAGGTTCCGGTTCCGGCGGGGCAGCGGCTGCCGCGGCGGCCCGGCGCCCCCGCCAGCGGTCCAGTTCGACGTCGACGTCGCGCGTCTTGGTGATCACCGGCGGCCCGCCCTGAAGCTGCCGCCGGGCGTCGATCACCCGGGCGTTGAAATCCTCCACGATCTCGCGGACCTGTTTTTCGCTGAACTGCGCATCGAGCCGGGCATCAAGCTCAGCGTCCTCGCTGCGGAGCAGGATCGCCTTCGGGCCCAGGCCGGAGATGTTTTCCCGCTGGATCAGGCCTTTAACCCACCAGTCGGGGTCATACGCATCGCCCAGCCCAGGAATGGGTTTGCCGGCGTACTTGAGGTTGTCGAACTTGCCCTGCGCCATGGCGTCCCGGATCAGGTACTCGGCCTTGGCCGCGTCGTCTACTTTGGCGCGCTTTTGCCGCAGCTCTTCGTCGGCGGCGTTGAGCTCGTCGTTCTCCTGGGCGGTGCTGCCCGAGGTCCGCACCGCCCGGAGTTCCGCGGCACGCTCCACCCGGCGCCGGAACGCGCTGCCGGACCCACTTACGCCGCTGCTCATCAGCCACCTCCGTCCTCGCCTGCCAGAATCGCGGATCTGCTTTCCAGTATGCGGAACAGCCGGGCGGTGGCAAAAGGCCTGTGCAGCGGTGTCGCTCAGGGCGTGGCCAGCCCGCGTCGAGACGGGATCCTTACACTCCCGCAACCCAGTGTTAACCCACTTGTGCGAAACTGGGGACTTCGGATAGAACTAAGCACCTTTCCCGTCCCCTTCTGCACCGCAGATCCCGAGGAGTTGCAGCCGTGAACAGCCAAGACCACAGCGCGTCCGGAAGCCCCCAACAAACCAGCCGCGAGCAAGCGGCACAGGACCAGAGCAGCACGCACGTCACCCATGTCCGCGAAGACGTGGCCATGACGGGACGGTGCGCCAACGTCCACCTGCCGACCGGGCGCACCTGCACCTTGCCCGTGCGCCACCCCGGCTCGTGCAACTTCGTCGGGCCCGAGGACGCGGAAAACATCGCAATGCACTAGAGGGCAAGGCACTAGGCCACAGGGCGAGGGCTAAGGGTCGGCTGCCGCCTCAGGCCCCTTCGAGGCAGAGGATGAAGCCGGGGAACACGTGCCGGCCGGGGCTTCCGCCCACCTCGTCGATGGCCCGGCGGATCTCCTGGAGTTGCTCGACGGTCATCTGCAGCGGCGGTTCGTCGGGTTGGTAGGCGGTGAAGATCGGATAGTCGACGCCGGGCTCCCGCGACATTTCGATGTGGCAGCCCAGGACGTGGGTGACGGGGTGCGTGCTGCAGAACCCGATCAGCCGGTCGATGGTGCGGACAAACGCGGCCCAGTCCTGGATGTACAGCCGGCCGGGATAGACCGTGTCTCCGGTGAGGAGGAACCCGGTGTGGGGATCGTAGAACGTGACCGCCGCGTTGTGGTGCCCCGGGCTGGGCCAGCACTCCAGGACGCGTCCGCCCAAATCCACCTGTGCCGGCAGAGCGGCTCCGCCGCCAAACCCGCCGTCGCCGTCGTCGCCAAACTCGCCGCCGTCGTCGCCGGAAGCACCGGAAGCTCCTGTGAATCCGAAGAATTCCCACGCGCTGTCCCGGTCCGCGTCCACCACAACTGTGCCGGGGCGGCCGGCGAACTGGGCGTCGCCCGCAACATGGTCGCCATGCGGATGAGTGTGGAGGATAAGGAGCCGGTAGCCGTCGCGGGGATGCGCGGCCAGCCACGTGTCCACGAGGCCGTCGACAACGCGGCGCAGGGGGAAGAAGTCCGCGGACGCGGTGGCGCCGGTATCGATGAGCACGGCCCGGGCGTTGCCGAACAGCAGGAACATGAACGGGGCCTCGTAGTTGACCGCCATGTTCTGGCGCAGGATGAACGTGTGGTCATCGTAGGCGTGGACCTGGATGTCCGGGTCCGTGTTGTGCTTCGCGGATTCTGATCCGTGGATCCAGGAAACGTCAAGACCACTGGGTTCTGAGACGCCTGCGGTGAAGTCGATCAGCTCCGGGGGCGTGTCCATGCGTTCTCCTGTGTGCGTCAGCTCTGGTGGCGGGGTGCGGCGGACGTCGGGTCCGCCGCACCACCACTCCATGATGACCGGTTCCGGCGGCGCCGGCACAGGCCGCGCCGACACGACGGTACCGGACGCGCCTCAACCGATGGCGACGACGGACAGTTTGCTCAGGGTGACGTCCCCGCCGTCCGCCACGAGGCAGACGGTTCGGCCGCCGGGGGCCGGAAAGACCAGATCCGTAATGGTGCTCTCACCGTGCTGGGCAAACACTTCCACGGAGCAGTGATCCAGCACGATCTCCAGGGCCAGCACGCCGTCGCGAAGGGTCACCGGGCAGGACTCGACGGACGGAAACAGCGGATGGAAGCCCGCGTTGCCGGAGCCTGTTCGGTCCACTGCCAGGTCCCCGCCGGCCGCGTCATAACGCAGCGTCGTCTGGCCCGTGACCTCGCCGGCGGGCCCGGTTTCGCGGAAGTCCAGACCAAAGCGGCGGGCGGTACCCGCCAGGAATTCCGCCCGGATGATCAGGGCCTCGCCGGACGAGGAGCTGTGCACGGGGCGCGAGGAATCCTCCACCGTCACGGCAGTAGCAAGTCCAAAGACCCTGCCCTGGGACTCCGCCAGGTCCGGCAGGACCGGCTTCTGAATGAGCTGCGGCCGGCCGCCGACCATGGCCAGGCTCAGTTCCCGTGCGAGCGACATCGCTGACCGCCAGGGGCCGGTGGGCGTCTGGTTTGCATAGTCCCAGTTGCTCATCCAACCGATCACGATGCGCCGGTTGTCCGGGGCGTTGCTGAAGGACACTGCCGCGTAGTAATCCCTTCCCCAGTCGAGCCACTGGTAGTCGCGCAGTGTCGGCGCCGAAGCGCCCGGGGCTGGCGCGGCAGCCAGGAGGTGATCCGCGGTGAAGCGAACGCCGTCGAACTCGCCGATGAAGTACTGGCCGCCTGAGCCGCCGGCGACGGCGCCCGGATTGATATTGACCGTCAGGACCCACTTGACCATGCCGGCGTTGCCGTCCACGGGCAGGGCAAAGAGGTCCGGGCATTCCCATTCCCCTCCGGTGGCGTGGGCCGGGCCGAACTCGCTCAGGTATTCCCACTCCCGGAGGTTGCCGGAGCGGTACAGGAGGACGGTGTGGTCGTGGGCTTCGACCGCGACCATGACCCAGTACCCTCCGCGGTCGCCGTCGTACCAAAAGACCTTGGGATCGCGGAAGTTGGCGGTGGACCGGCTCAGGACCGGGTTACCCGCGAACTTCGTCCAGGTCATGCCCTGGTCGGCGCTGTAGGCCAGTGACTGGGCCTGGGTCCCGGCCCGGGGTGAGCCCTCCTTGTACGCGCTTGTGTAGACCGCCACCCACGGCGGGGCGTCAGCGGTGCCGAGTCCGGAGGTGTTTGCGGTGTCGATCACGATGCTGCCCGAAAAAACGTCCTCATCGGCGTCGGCGGCAATGGCGACCGGATGTTCGGCCCAGGACACAAGGTTCCGGGAGGTTGCGTGGCCCCAGGACATGTTGCCCCAGACGTTGCCGTGCGGGTTGTTCTGGTAGAAGAGGTGGTAAGTCCCCTCCGAAAAGACGAGCCCGTTGGGGTCGTTCAGCCAGGTGTTCTTCGCGGTGTAATGCAGGACGGGTCGGCCGGGCACGGGCTGGCCGTCCACGGCAGTTCCACTCAGTGTCTGTGTCTCGGTCATCGCTGTTCTTTCACGAAGTCGGGGTCAGGGTAAGGGCTGCCAGGAGTTCGGCGCTGGACGGCGGGTTTGCACCGCTTCGTCCCACCGTGATGGCCGCCGCGCGGGCGGCCGTGCCGCCCAGGCGGGCCAGGTCCTCGGAGTCGAAACGCGCTGGCGCGTCGCTGATGAGCCCTGCGATCAGCGACGCCATGTAGGCGTCGCCGGCACCCACGGTGTCCACCACGGCTGCCGGGGCCGCCGGGATGTCCACCGCGGCAATTGCAGAGCGCAGGTGGGATCCGTCTTCTCCCACGGTGACCACGGCCAGTGCGGCGCCGAGGTCCAGGATCCTGGAGCTGACCTCTGGGGCCGATTGCCCGGGGTAGAGCCATTCGGCGTCCTCGTCGCTGAGTTTCACAACAGTGGACATGGCGGCAAATTCCTCAAACCAGGCCAGGGCCTGCCCATGGCTACCCAGGAGCGCCGGGCGGATGTTCGGGTCATAGGTGATAAGGCACTGACCGTAGAACAGCTCAAGCAAGTTCAGCACGCGTTGGGCGCCCGGCTGCAGGAACGCGGCCAGCGAGCCGGTGTGCAGGGCCTTCGGCAGGAAAGTCGGATCGATCCGGGGAAGGGACCATTCGAGGTCGAAGTCGTAGCGTGCGGCGCCTGCCCCGTCCAGGACGGCGGTGGCCCGGGAGGTGCGGGGCAGCCGTTCCGCACCAGGCATGATCCGGACCCCGGCGGCGGCCAGGTGCTCGTGGATGCGCCTACCGTGCTCGTCCGGCCCCAAAGCGGTGAGCAACGCGGTGTTGACCCCGAGCCGGCCCAGCCCGTAGGCGACATTCATGCCGGATCCGCCGGGAAATTCGGCGGCACCGCCAGGGGTCTCGATGATGTCGATGAGGGATTCCCCGACGACGACGACATCCGTTTCAGGGCAGGGGGGAACTGGGGTGCTGCGCATTTTGTGGTCCTTGGAAGGTTGGGCGCGTCCTCTATTGGACGCGCTCGAGGTCAGGCGTTGGCGCGTGTAGCTGAGTCCGGTGCTGCTCTACTCGAAGCGCCCTTAGGTTTTGGGGAGGCGACGGAATCGCGAAGAACCATGGGACAGGGAAGAACGGTCGGGTGGGCGGCGAACAGGGTCAGGTCTGTCTTGCCTTCGATCGCGGCGATGAGATTCCTGGTGGCCCAGGCCCCCATTTCATAGTGGGGCAAGGCCACTGTGGTCAGCCCAGGGTAGAGATTTTCTGCGATGAGTTGCTGGTTGTCGAACCCGACGATCGAGAGATCCGCCGGGATGTGCAGTCCGAGCTCGCCGGCCGCACGGTAGGCGCCCATGGCCATCCGGTCGTTGTAGCAGAACACGGCAGTCGGCCGGCTCCCGGGGCTGAGGAGCCGCACCGCTGCCTCGTATCCGCCGATCACTTCCGAGTGCTCGGACTGGACCAGCTCCGGGTGGAACGGCAGACCGGCGTCGGCGAGGGTCTTCTTGAAGGCAGTCAGGCGTGAGTGGGTGGCGGGAACGTCGTCGGTGTTGTTGATCATGCCGATCCGGGTGTGTCCGGCGTCGATCAGTGTCTGGACGGCGGCCCGCGCCCCACCTTCTTCGTCCGGAATCACCGAACAAACGGCCTGGCTGATGTCCTCGGAGTCGACCAGCACGGCGGGAAGGCCTGTCAGGTTCTTGGGGACGCTGAGTTTGCGGTGGTACATCGTGGCGTAGAGGACGCCGTCCACCTGGCGGTCCAGCAACGCCGCAACATCCTGTTCGCGGGTGTCCACGGAGCCGGTGCTTGCGGCGTTGATGATCATGATGTTGTACCCGTGGGCCCGGGCGGTCTCTTCGGCGCCCAGGATGATCCTGCCGGCATGCGGCGTGGTGGCGATTTCCTCGCTGATGAACCCGATCATCCCGGAGCGCTGTGTCCGCAGTGCCTGCGCCAGCCGGTTGGGCCCGTACCCCAGCCGCCGGGCGACCTCCTGGACCCGTTCCCTGGTCTCGGTGCCGACGCGGGCGTAGGCCACGTCGTTGAGAACGTGGGAGACCGTGGTGACAGAAACACCGGCGGCGGCTGCTACGTCCTTGATGCCGATTGCTTTGTTAGTCATTGATCTCCCACGTCCTCATGGTCTTGTTGCTGATTCTACGCGCGGCTTTTTCGTCCCAGAGCCCGTGCTCCGGCCAGCGGGTTGCTGGGCCACAAGTGCCTGTGCCGCCTGGAAACCGACCGTGGGTGTGGCCCTAAAGGCGTTAGCAGCCCTATCTGCGATAACTTGGGCGTCACTTCCGGAGTCAAGGATCGTGTTCCGAGCTGATTCGGAATCGACCATGACGGCCGTAACGGCAAGGCCATCCGAAGCCTCGGTCGTCAACAGAGCGTCCACCTGAGCCGAGAAGCAGGAGTCACTTGACTTGGAGTGAACGTCCATCGCCACCACGTGGTTGTTGGAGACGAAGTTGCCAACCCCCGCCATCAGCCGGATGATGACAGGCGTCGCACCTGTCGGCCGGATGCTCTGTGAGTCGATGATCTGGGAGAAGTGGTTGCCGACGACAGAGTTGTTGCTGCCGCTGACACAGAGAAGTCCGTAGAGGTCGTTCAGTCCGTTGTCGACTCCCAGGAAGGGCGTCCAGGGCTCATGGTCACGCAAGAAGTGATTCGTGGCCACGAGGTTCTCCGAACTATTCGCTGCGAGAATCAGCATCCCAGGGTAGAACGAATGCAAACGGTTGTTGGTGACGCTTGAACGCGTGACGCCGTCGAGATGGACGCTGCTCGCACCACGGGGGAAGACGTTGTTCGCGGTTATCAGGAGCCCGCCATGGTTCTCGGCGTAGATCGAGTGACCCTTGAAGCCTGCTCCGACCAAGTTGTCGGTGATCTTTGATGCCTGTCCCCACCCGCGCAGCTCGATGCAGCTTCCGCATTCAGCGATGAAGTTGTCGTGAACGGAAAGCGCGTCTGCGTTGTAGATAGTGAGAGCGTTCTCAAGGTAGACAAACCCCATGCCGGTTACGCGGAATGAGTCATTGGCGTTCGCGACATAGATACCGGTCTTGCCGTTGACGTAGGTGTTCTCCGGATGCATCCCCGAGCCATCCGAGTTGAAGTGCAACCCGTCGATGCAGAAGTTGGAGAACTCGACCGAGCTGATCCGCGGGCTCCCGCTTCGCTCAACGTAGAAGGCGGCTCCCTTGGATTCCTCCCCGTCTCCGCCGAGGGGAATGTCGACGAGAATGCGACTCCCTCCGGGCCACAGCTCATGCAAGTCGGGCCATTCGTCTTCGGGAACGTTGAACCGGATGCTCGATGACGTAAAGCCGTGTCCCGAGCCATGGATCCTGAGGAAGCTGACGTCGATCACCACCTGCGTACGAAGGTGGTAGTCCCCGGGCGGAATGTAGATCACCGCGCCCGGCTTTCCTCCATTGTTCGCATCGGTGACCGTCTGCCGGTCCTTGATGTCGGCGATGATGCTGTTGATTACTTCACCGACGTCCTCGGACGGATTGCCGACGGGCCACGTAGTCACGTCGTAGCAGTTGTTGCTTGACATAGGATCTTCCCTTTGTGCTGTGGTTTCTCAGCCCTTGACGGCGCCGAGCGTCATGCCTGCGACGATCTTGCGCTGCAAGAGAAGAGTGAGAAGGATGACGGGGATCGAGAACACGGCCGCCAGTGCGGTCATGGATCCCCAGTCCAGTCCGAACTGGGTCTGGAAGTTGGCGATGACCACCGGTGTGGTCTGCGAGCGGACCGCGGTCATCAAGAGGGCGAAGAGGAACTCGTTCCAGGACGCGAGGAAGGCGAAGATCGCGGTGACCGCGATGCCGCCGGAGACCACCGGGATCACCACCCGCCAGAGGGCGCCGAGCCGGCTGCAGCCGTCGACCGTGGCTGCCTCCTCGAGATCCCTGGGCACGGCCTCGAAGAAGCTGGCCATAAGCCAAATGGAGAGCGGCAGCGAAATCGTGGTGTGCGCGATCGCCAGGGCAATCGGCGTGTCCGCCAGGCCCGCGGAGGCCATCATGGACGCCAACGGAATGCCGATGGCGACCGGCGGGACCATCCGGGTGACCAGGGCGGCCATGATGAAGACCTGCCCGCTGGGAGTCTTGTACCGGGTGATGCCGTAGGCGGCCGGGACTGCGAGGACCAGCGAGAGCAGGGTGCTGATCACCGCCGTCTGGACGCTGTTGATCATGGACGCAAGCACACCGCTGCGGCCGAGGGCCGACGTGTAGTTCTCCAGCGTCCACTCCCTGGGCAGGATGGTGGGCGGGACGGCGATCGTGTCGATCGGGGTCTTGAAGGAGGTCAGGACCAGGTACACGAACGGGAACCCGTAGACCACAAGGGCTGCGGCGAGGATGATCCACAGCAGCGTCCGGGTGCTGCGCCTGCCGGCTTCGAGACCTTCCCTGTTCCGGCTCCGGCGTTTCCGGGTGAGTTCCGGCGCGGGCTGCCCGGCGGTACCAAGATGGGACGCGGCGGAGACGAAACCCGAGTGACGGGGGCGGTAGTCCGTTGCCGGCTGGCCGGCGTCGGGCTTGGTGGTGGATTGGGCGCTCATCAGCTGTCCTTTCCGGGTCGCCAGATGGTTGTCACGGCCACGAAGGCGACGGCAAGCATGGCGATCAGGTAGATGGTGCCCATGGCGCTAGCCAGGCCGGGATCGCCGAAGCGAATCATGGTCCGGTAGATCAGCAGGCTCATGGTCTCGGAGGCGGAGTCGGGCCCGCCGTTAGTTTGGATGAGGATGGTATCGAAGGCCCGGGCGGCGTCGATCCCGCGGACCACCAGCGCCACGGCGATCACGGGCCGCAGCAGCGGCAGGATGATCCGGAACAGCAGCGACGGTGCCTTGGCGCCGTCGAGCCGCGCCGCCTCGATCAGGTCCCCGGGGATGTTCTGGAGGCCGGCGAAGAGCACCAGGCACATGAACGACGTCGTCAGCCAGATGTCCGGAATCGCGACGGAGAAGAGGACGATCGAGGGATCAGACAGCCAACCGATCTGGTTCGGGTCGGACAGGATTCCTGCCTGGTGCAGCAGGGTTCCCACGAGCCCGAAGTTATCGATCATGAGGAACTTCCACAGCAGGCCGGCCACAATCGGGGCGATCATGAGCGGGTAGAGGAAGAACGTACGCCAGACCTGCGACTGCTTGCCCAGCATGGTGAACAGCAGGGCCATGCCCAGGCCGAGAGCGAATTCAAGGCTGACGACGATCAGTGTGTAGGCAAGGGTCCGCCATCCGGCGGACGTGAATGCCTCGGAGGAGAACGCCTCGGCATAGTTCGCGAGGCCGATGAATTCCCGGGAACCGCCCACGATCGGGGAAATCTTGAAGAAGCTGTCGGTGACGAGCCGGACCAGTGGGTAGGCGACAAACACGGCGAGGAACACGGCTGCCGGGGCCATCAGGAGAAGCGCGAAGCGGCGATCAGGGATACGCACGGGAGTCTCTTTTGTTCGGTGACACTTGGTGGATCTTCGTGGCCGGCACCGCTCCAGGCGGGCGCCGGCCACGAAGGGCTTACTTGATCAGGTCCTGGACCTTTTTCTTGGCCTCGGCGAGCAGCGCGGCGGTGTCCCCACCGGCAACTGCCTTCTGCAGCGTCGGCACCAGTACGGTGTCAACGATCTGCTGCCACTTCGCGGTGGAGGGGCGGGTGGCCGTGGCGTCGGCGCTCAGGGTCTGGATCAGGGGCTTGAAG
The DNA here is from genome assembly GCF_900102895.1 of Arthrobacter sp. ov407. Lineage (GTDB taxonomy): Bacteria > Actinomycetota > Actinomycetes > Actinomycetales > Micrococcaceae > Arthrobacter. Next base: position 9,162 of record NZ_FNGD01000019.1, on the reverse strand, counting down.
CTTTCGTAGCCGGGCTTGTCCTGGTACTTCTCGAAGGCCGACATGCGCGCGGCGAGGCCCAGGGTGGACTCGATCCCGAGGTCGTTGTGGTCGTAGGCGCACTTGATGAACTTCTTGGCGTTCTCGGCGTTCTTGGTGGCCTTCGGGACGGAGAGGTACCAAGGACCGGGGATGCCGGCGACCCCGGCGGATCCGCCGATCATGGCCGCGGTGCCCACCTTCCCGAATACAGGAGCATCCTTGGGGATCTGGCGGTAGGCGTGGGCCCAGAACCGGGTCATCGCCGTCTTGCCCTGGTTGAACAGGTTCTGTGCCGCTGCCCAGTCCACCTGGGCCGCGCCTGTCGGGGCGGACTTGACCAGGCTGGTGTAGAAGTCGAGGGCTTCCTTGTGGGCGGCGTTGTCGATGATGACGTTGTTGTTGGCATCAAGAACCATCGGCGAGCCCGCCTGGAGCACGTGCGCCATCCATTCGGTCTCCACGGCGCCCTTGACATCGGTGCCGTACATTCCGTCCTTCGTGAAGAATTCGGATATCTCTTTGTACTGCTTCCACGTGGTGGGCGCGGCGAGGTCGTACCCGTACTTGGCCTTGAAGTCCGCCTTGTTCTTGGCGTCCTCAAACAGGTCCTTGCGGTACAGGATGATTTCGGAGTTCGTCCAGGCCGGCATGCCGATGAAGTGCCCGTCCACCTGGGCTTCCTTCACGAGGGCCGGAAAGATGTCTTTCTTGGCCTCGGCGGTGAACAGCTCGTCGATCGGCTGGACAGCATCTTTGAAGTTCGGCAGCCAGACGGAGTCCAGGGCTGCGACGTCAAAGGAGACGCTTCCGGAGGAGAATTCGCTGGAAAGCCGATTGAAGAGCCCGTCGTAGGGCAGTTCAACGAAGGTTGTTTCAAGGCCGGTTTCGGCCTTGCACTTTTCTGCCACTCCGGCGAGTTCGGCGTGGCCACCGGCCTCGACGAGGACGGTGACGGCCGAGGTGGCGTTGCCTGGGGCGGCTGCTGGGCCCCCAGCCCCGCAGCCGGTGGCGGCCAGCAGGACAGCCGTGGAAAGGCTGCCAATGCCGGCAAGCCTGGAGATCGCTTTTCGAGAGGACATCGCTGTCGGCTCCCTTTCTCTTGAACGGAAACTCAGAGATCGAATGGGGTTGAAAAATCGTTTTGCTAAAACGACTTGGCACCCAGAGTAAGGAATTCCGATTCGGCGTGTCAAGCGTCACACCAAACAAGTCTTCGCTATTGACAGCCCCACTGGCAGCAGCCGTAAGGTGAGGCCCAGCTGCTTGAGGAAACGTTTTTGCACCAATTGGCGGATTTGGCAGTTTTTGGCAACGACCCTTCACGTCGTGGCACGTCGTGGCCACGACCGCCCTTGTCCACGCCAGGCCGCGGCGAACACGGTGACGTCGGCCGTCGCGGCACTCCTGCGGCGTGCGCCTTGGTCCGCAGACCTAAAACGGGCCGCGTAATCTAGGAACTTTTCCATACTTTCGGCGATGGCCGCTGGATAGCATGAGGTGTGTCCGGACAAAGCAGTCCGGGCGGGTGCCAATGTCAGAAGGAAGCCCATGGCCGCAGCTACAGTGGACGACATCCTCGCGGATCTCCCCCTCGGTTTCGCCAGCCTGATGCTCCGGCCGTCCCGCACGGACGCGGCGATCGAACGCTTTCTGATCGTTGACGCCGACGACGAAACTTACGACGGCGGGTCTGCGTTTGTCCTGCTGATCGGCGTGCGCGGACGCTCCGCCTTGCCGGCAGTGCGGCGCCTCCTGAAAAGCCCTCCCCTGGTCTTGGCCGTCAAGGGCAGCCAGGAGGAACTGGCGGAAGCGGCAGAGCTGCTGCGCGCCGCCGGAACAGGCCTGCTGCTGGTGGACCCGGCGGCAGACTGGGACCGCCTACTGTCCATCGCCAAGGACCGGATCCAGCCGCCCAGCTACCAGAGCGAAGTACTGACCCTGCTCGAAGAAGACCTCTTCGCCATCGCCCAGACCACGGCCCGCCTGACCTCCAGCCACGTGGTGATCGAGGACGCCGCCAACAAGGTCCTGGCCTACTCCACGGTCACCAACGCCATTGACGAACTGCGCAAGGCCTCGATCCTGGCCCGGCGCGGGCCGCGCAAATACGAACTCCTGCTCAAGGACCTCGGCGCCTACCGCGAGCTGCACCGGACGCGCCTGCCGGTCCGGGTTCCCGCCCGGCCCCAGGACGGCCTGCGGGAGCGCGTCGCCATCAGCCTGTTCGCCGGCGACCGCATCATGGGCTACATCTGGCTCCAGGAAACCGGTGCCGGCTTCGGCGACGACGTCGACTACGTGCTCACCGGCTCGGCCGCGCGGGCCTCCGCCGAGCTGATCCGGTACCGCAACCAGCAGTCCGTGCACATGCGCGAGGACCGGATCGTGCGCCTCCTTTCGGGTCCCGCGGAGGCGGCGGCGAGCGCGCACAGCGAGAAGATCCCAGCGGACCGTCCCGCTGCCCTGATCCTGGTTGGCCTGTCGGCGTCCGAAGCCCAGGAGGACGACGCCGCACTCAAACACGGCGAGCTGGCCAACCTCGCTTCCATCCATGCGGCCGCCTACAAACCCTCGGCCATTGTGGGGCAGTTTCACGGCGACACCGCCGTGATCCTTCCCGGGCTCCAGTCCGCCAACGCCGGGGGCCGGGCTGCGGAGCGTGGCCGAGGCAATCGTCAGGGACGCCAGCAAACACCTCGGCATCAGCACCTTTGCCGCCGTCGGCCCCACCGTCCCCGATCTGCTCTCCATCCATTCAGTGACCGGAATATCCGAAGCGCTGCTGGCCTGCATGCGCCGGTCCGGCGAAGCCCCGGTGGCCGAGGTGGACGACTTCGAAGCCGAGATCCTCTTCCACGACGCCGTGGAGAACTTTACGACGGCGGCCTTCCGGCACCGCAGCCTCTGGGCCCTGCTCCGGGATGACGCGGAACTGGCCGTAACCCTGCGTGCCTTCTTCGACGCGTCACTCGACGTGGCCGAGTGCGCCAAGCGGATGCAGCTGCATAAGAACACCGTCTACTACCGGATCGGCAAGGTCAGCCGGATCACCGACCTGGACTTCGGCAATCCCCGCCATTCGCTGGTCGCGCTGCTGCATGTGCAGGAATGGGCCGGCACGCAGAAGGAGCACGTGGGCCAGAAATGATGACAACACTTGATTCGCCGCCGCTTGGCCTACTACTGGATGACATTGTCCGCAGCCACCGGCCCCGGACGGAAGCTGGGTCAGTTCCAGCAAACATTCCCCACCTGCAGTCCCCGCCGTTCGACCGTTTCGGCATAGCGGTTGCCACGACGTCCGGGGAAGTATTCAGTTCCGGCGACGCCGACCTCCCGTTCTCCATCCAGAGCATCTCCAAGGTCTTCACGCTGGCGATGGCCCTCAGCGCCGATGACTCCGGCTCGTTGTGGTCCAGGGTCCTGCGCGAGCCGTCAGGGACCTCCTTCAACTCCCTGGTCCAGCTTGAAGTCGAGCACGGGATCCCGCGGAACCCCTTCATCAACTCGGGCGCCCTGGTGGTCACCGACCATCTGATGGAAAGATCTCCCGACGCCGCCGCTCAGGTCCTGCGTTTCCTCACCGGCCAGGTCGGTCAACCGGGTCCTTTCATCGACGAGATCGCCGCAAGGAGTGAACTCTCCAGCAGCAGCCGCAACCTGGCCCTCGCCCACTTCCTGAAGGAATTCGGCAACCTGCGGCGGCCCGCACAGGCAGTGGTCGAGAACTACGTCAGGCAGTGCTCAATCATGATGACCTGCGTGGAAGTCGCCAAGGCGGGTCTTTTCCTCGCGCAGGATGGTCGTGGAGTACAAGGCGCGGTGATCTCCAGGAGCGAGGCCAAGCGCATCGGCTCCATCATGCTGACCTGCGGCATGTATGACGCAGCCGGCGAGTTTGCCTACCGCGTGGGACTTCCGGGGAAAAGCGGTGTAGGCGGCGGCATCCTGGCGATCGTCCCCGGCGAGTGCGCCATCTGCGTCTGGAGCCCGCGGCTGGATTCCAAAGGAAATTCCCTGGCAGGCACGGCGGCTCTCGCTGACCTGTCCGACCGGACCGGGTGGTCGATTTTCTGATCTGACGCCCGGCTGTCCCCACAATCTCCCTCCAGAACCCCATTTAGATCTCTGACAGATCGAAAGGAACACCCATGTCCAACAACCCCAATGACGAGGTTGGCTTGTACCAGGCCGATGGCGGCCACGCCCACGCTTCGGATGCCCTGATCCACGCGGAGGACTCGGGCTATCACAAGAGCCTGAAGCCCCGGCAGATCCAGATGATCGCGATCGGCGGGGCCATCGGAACCGGCCTGTTCCTGGGCGCCGGCGGCCGGCTCAACGCGGCAGGCCCGTCACTGGTCATCGCCTACGCTGTCTGCGGCTTCTTCGCGTTCCTGATCCTGCGCGCCCTGGGCGAACTGGTGCTGCACCGGCCCTCGTCAGGATCGTTCGTGTCCTACGCCCGCGAATTCTACGGAGAGAAAGCCGCGTTCATCTCCGGCTGGTTCTATTGGATCAACTGGGCCACCACCACCATCGTGGACATCACCGCCGCGGCCCTCTACATGAACTTCTTCGGTAAATACATCCCCTGGATGGGGGCCGTACCGCAGTGGGCGTGGGCGCTGATCGCCCTCGTCGTGGTCCTCTGCCTCAACCTCGTCTCCGTCAAGGTGTTCGGCGAGCTCGAGTTCTGGTTCGCCCTGATCAAGGTCGCGGCCCTCGTCGCGTTCCTGTTGGTCGGCACCTACTTCGTCATGTTCGGCACCCCCGTGGAAGGCCAGGAAGTCGGATTCAGTCTCATCACCGACAATGGCGGCCTCTTCCCCAACGGCCTGCTGCCCATGATCATCCTCATGCAGGGCGTGCTGTTCGCCTACGCCTCGATCGAACTGATCGGTACCGCCGCCGGCGAAACCGAAAACCCCGAAAGGATCATGCCCAAGGCCATCAACTCCGTGGTCTTCCGGATCGCCGTCTTCTACGTCGGCTCGGTCATTCTGCTCGCCCTGCTGCTGCCCTACACCTCGTATGAAAAAGGCGTCAGCCCGTTTGTGACGTTCTTCGGATCCATTGGTATCCAGGGCGTGGACGTCATCATGAACCTCGTGGTCCTCACGGCCGCCCTGTCCTCGCTGAACGCCGGTCTATACTCCACCGGCCGCATCCTGCGTTCCATGTCAGTGGCCGGATCGGCCCCGAAGTTCGCCCAGCGGATGAACAAGGCCGGCGTCCCCTACGGCGGCATCGCCATCACCGCCGGCGTCTCCCTCCTCGGGGTCCCGCTGAACTACCTGGTCCCCGGCCAGGCGTTCGAGATCGTCCTGAACGTCGCCGCCGTAGGCATCGTCGTCACCTGGGCCACCATCGTGCTCTGCCAGATCCAGCTCAAACGGTGGGCAGACAAGGGCTGGCTTGAGCGCCCCTCTTTCCGGATGTTCGGAGCCCCCTACACCGGGTACCTCTCCCTGGTATTCCTGCTCGGCGTGCTCGTCATGGTCTTCATCGACTCCCCGCTCACGCTGCTGGTGACCCTGGTGGCCTGCGCGCTGATGGTAGGCGGCTGGTACGCCTGCCGGAAACAGATCCACGACATCGCCGAAACCCGCGACGGCTTCACGGGCGCCGCGCCCGTGCTGGCCAACCGGACTCCAATTCGCTAATCGAACATCTCTTTGCCGACTAGTCCCACAACCCGACACACAACGTGAAAGCCTCCATGAAGCCACGAAACCCGCTAAGTCCCGGCCGAACTAGCACGCTGCAGGAACTCGACCCGCCAGCCGCAAACAATGGCAAGCCGCCGGCGTCGAACGACAGTTGCGAAGACGGCTGCTTCTTCTGTACCGGACCGGAAACAGACTAGGCACCACCAACCGCTCCGCTGACTTCAGCGGACATGCCATGCCCGCCAACCAACCTAAGAAGACAAGTAGTGATGAAAACGGAGTCTGCATCCACAATGACCGCAACCGACACGCACCCAGTTGAAGGCGACACCATCAAACCCCTGCAGACGGCCCCAGCGGCCATCTTGGACAACGTCAACGGCGCCAGCACCCTCAGGTCCGCCGGCCACGTGATTGTTGATTCGCTCATGGCGCACGGGGTGGAACGCACCTTTGTTGTCCCGGGGGAAAGCTTCCTGGACGTCCTCGACGGGCTGCACGGCTCGGACATCGAAACTGTAGTCTGCCGACACGAGGGCGGCGCCGCGTACATGGCCGAGGCCGACGGCAAGATGAACCAGCGCCCCGGCGTCGCCATGGTCACCCGGGGACCCGGGGCTGCGAACGCCCACGTGGGCCTGCACACCGCCTGGCAGGACTCCACGCCGATGCTGCTCTTTGTCGGGCTGATTCCGTTTGCGCACCGGGACCGTGAGGCGTTCCAGGAGTTCGACATCAAGGCGTGGTTCGACACGGGCGCCAAACGCGTGATGGTCCTCGACCACCCCGAGCGGGCCTCCGAGATCGTCGCGGAGGCAATGTTCGCGGCCATGAGCGGCCGTCCCGGGCCAGTGGTGGTGGGCCTGCCGGAGGACATCATCCGCGTCCAGATTGATCCGGCCCTGCACCCGCCCATCCCGGTGGCTGCAGGCGGGATGAGCAGCACGGATGCCGGCGCCCTCGCCGAAGCCCTGGCACAGGCCAGAAAGCCGCTCTTTGTCACCGGCGGGAACGACTGGACCCAGGAAGCAGCCGGGGAGCTCACCCGGTGGCTCGAGAAGCACCATATCCCGGCCGCGGCGGAATGGCGCACGCAGGGGACCGTCTCCTTCGACTCCCCCAGCTATGTGGGACCGATCGGCTACGGCCGGCCCCGGCCCACGTACGATCTCCTGGAGGAAACCGATCTGCTCGTTTTCGTCGGGACGGTCCCGGGGGACGTGATCACGGACGGCTTTGTCTGCCGGCAGGACTGGAACAAGAAGAACTTCCTGGTCAGCATCGATCCCTCGCTGCGCGGCCGCTCCGGCCCGGTCTCCCGCCAGATTCTGGCCAAGCCGGAGGCTTTCGTCCGGGATCTGGTGAACATCGACTTGCCCGTCAAGGAGGAATGGAAGGCGTGGACGGCCCGGATGCGCGCCGAGCAGCAGTCCTTCGCCAGCCTGCCGCCGTCGGCCCCGGGCGACGGGCCCGCGAAGATGGACACGCTGATGGCGAACCTCGTGCCGCTGCTGCCGGAGGACGCCATGGTGACGTTCGGGGCGGGCGAGCACACCAACTGGGCGCACCGGTACTTCCCCACCCGGCGCTACGCCTCGATGATCAGCGCCCGGAACGGCTCCATGGGGTACTCGGTGCCCTCGGCCATCGCCGCCTCGCTGGCCAGCCCGGAGCGGCGGGTGGTCACCATCGCCGGCGACGGGGAATTCCTCATGAACGGGCAGGAGCTCGCCACGGCCGCCCAGTACGGAGCCACGCCGCTCATCATCGTGATGGACAACCAGGAGTACGGCACCATCCGCACCCACCAGGAACGCCACTACCCGTCCCGGGTGTCGGGGACCCAGCTGAAGAACCCCAATTTCGGCATGATGGCCCGGGCGTTCGGCGGTTTCGGCATCACGGTCACCGAGGACAAGGACGTGCCGGCCGCCCTGGAGGCTGCCTTGGCCGCCATCGACCGGGACGGCGTGTTCGCCCTGGTCCACCTCGTCGTCGAACAACGGGTCAAGGCCTACTAGATTCCGCCCTGACTAGATTGCCCACGGAAGACCTAGTAACACCCGGTTGCGCTATCAGTCCTGGTCGTCATTCGGCGTTGTGATGTCTCACCTCATCGTTGACACTTCATGTCTCAACTGATCGTGGACAGTTCATGTCTCAGGACTTCGTGGACGGCTGCTTGGTGGGGCCGTTGCGGCTGATGTAGACGGTTCCCTTGGGCGGGCGCGGGTGTTGGATGATTTCCGTTCCGCGGGCGTCGAAGAACATGATGGTTTCGTCGTCGTAGAGGATGTGGATCTGTTCTCCTGCGTGGTTCGTTCCGATGTAGAAGTGCATTCCGATGACGGTGACTTCGCCCTGACGCCCCACCTTCCGTTGCACGCTCTGGCGGGGTGCGGGTTTGCGGGTTTCGGGGGTCGGGGGCTCTGGCGGCAGGGCTGTCGCGGTGGCGTTCCAGGCCTCGGCCGGGGTCGTGCCGGGCGGCAGCGCCTGGTGTTCACGCTCGGTGTTGTAGTACGTGTCGAAGACATCGACACGGGCCTGTAGCTCGGCGATGGTCCCGGCCCGGGGATGGCGGTTCAGGTAGGTGTGCAGGGTCCGGTGGAAGCGTTCGTTCTTGCCCTGGGTGGTGGGTTTGTAGGGTTTGCCGGTGATCGGCACGACGCCGAGGGTTTTGAGGTATTCCACCAGGGCCCCGGTGCGGCCCCTCCGCGTGGGATTGAACGCTGCCCCGTTGTCCGACAGGAACTTTTGGGGCACTCCGTGGCGATCGATAGCTATTCGCACCACCCGGAGGGCCGCCTCGGATGTCTCTGCGTCTGCGACCAGAGATGCCAGTGCCAGGCGGGAATGATCATCGATGAGCTGGAAAATGGCCACCGTGGCTCCGCCGGCCAGCAGCCACTGCGTGGAGTCGATCTGCCAGCACCCGTTGGGTTCCGGATAGACGAATCTTTGGTAGGCGCTGCGGGGTTTCTTCCCCGGTTCCGGGACCACGACTCCCGCCCGGGTAAAGATCCGGGCCAAGGTGGCACGTGATGGCGGACGGACCCCCTGGCGTCGCAGTTTTGCGGCGACGCTCAGCGGTCCGTGGTCATAGCCGAGGCTCTTCAGGGACTCCCGGGTCGCGAGAGCCAGTTCCGCCATCGAGGCATCGACCTTAGCCGGGCTGGCCGCCGGCCTGGTCGAGGCCGTTCCCATGGCTCTGATCGGCCCCACGGCGGCAGCCGCGGCCCGGACCTTGTAAAACCAGGCCCGGGACACCTTATGACGCCGGCAGAACCGTGAAACCGCACCCCTCTCGGCGTCGTCAGGCCATGTCGCCACCAAATGCCGGATCTTGATATCGGGGTGCATTTTGCTCATGACCCGAGCAAAACCGGTCCGAGTGTCCACGATGTCCTGAGACACACTGTCCACGATGTCTTGAGACAGAAATGTCCATTAAGTCATGAGACTCAATAGT
>NZ_FNGD01000004.1 GCF_900102895.1 Arthrobacter sp. ov407 | reverse complement strand
GCCGCTTTATCCGCGATGCCCTTCTCAAACCACGCTACAGCGGCCTCGCGCTGCTCTTCGGATAACGGACTACGTACATGCATAAAACTGCTCCCCGGGAGTCGGAACTGAATTTCTCAGTCCAACTTCCGGGGAGCAGTTCACGGTCGGTGGAGGGCATGTCCAGCGGCCGGGCGAGGTGTGCGCTAAGGCACGCTAGGCTGAAGCGACGTGCGAAAACAGCGGTCCGCGTACCGCCGAACCCTAAGGACTAGCAGCATGGGATTCACCGAACTCTTTGTGTCCACCCACGAAGAAGCCCTCAAGCGCGCCGGCGCACTCGAAGGTGGCGGCCCGGCCGCACCGGGGGCCGTCCGCATCCCGGATATCAGCGACTTTGAGGTGGAGCGGCTGGGAGATCTCGCCGGAGTGGCCGTGCACGCCCCGGGCGCGGACTATGAGCTGGCCATGGTTGACGTGGCCAGCGATTCGCTGCTCGGCGTCCCCGCCGCGATGGTCCGCACGCTGGCGGAACTGCTCAGCTATGAAACCGAAGGGGAGGGTGACGTCCTCGAGGACGTCGCGGCCAACTGGGCCGCCGAGGAGGACATGCCGTTCGGTGCGGACGAGGCGCGGGGCTATGTCCGCCGGATCGCCGAGCTCGCCGCCGGAGTCGACCCCGCCGCCAGGTCTGGACTCTACGTCTGGACGACCTGACTGGCACGGATCGCCGCGGATCGCCGCGGATCGCCACGACCAGAGAGTGCGCTGGTGCGCCCGGGCCCGTGTCAAGTCGAAATCCTGCCGGTGATCTGGCACAATGAACAGGTACTCGATCTGCGTGGCCCCTCTCTCCGCGTCTGGATCTTGTCCTTTAGAACCCCCAAGTACGGCCCGCCCCACGGGTGCAGAACGCCGGGCTCGACCCCGTTTCAGAAACAGGAGTGACCACAAAAGTGGCCGTAAAGATTCGCCTTAAGCGCTTCGGTAAGATGCGCGCACCGTACTACCGCATCGTCGTCATGGACTCACGCTCAAAGCGTGATGGCCGTGCCATCGAAGAGATCGGCAAGTACCACCCGACCGAAGAGCCCTCGTACATCGAGGTCGACACGGACCGTGCCCAGTACTGGCTCGGCGTCGGCGCACAGCCGTCCGAGCAGGTTGCCGCGATCCTGAAGATCACCGGTGACTGGCAGAAGTTCAAGGGTCTCCCGGGCCAGGAGGGAACCTTGAAGACCAAGGCTCCCAAGGCTGCCTTCGTTACCCCGGAAAAGGGTTCCGTGATCATCCCGGAAGCCATCACCAAGAAGGCCAAGAAGGACGAAGCTGCCGAGGCTCCCGCCGACGCCGCTGAAGCAGAGACCACCGAGGCTGAGTAAATTGCTGGCAGAAGCGCTCGAACACCTGGTCCGCGGGATTGTTGACAGCCCCGAGGACGTCAAGGTCAGTGCGAAGAACAACCGCCGCGGGGAAACCCTCGAGGTGCGCGTTCATCAGGACGACCTCGGACGGGTGATCGGCCGGCAGGGCCGGACCGCACGCGCATTGCGCACTGTGGTTGCGGCGCTGGCGGACGGCGAGCCGGTCAGGGTCGACGTCGTCGACACCGACCGCCGCCGGTAACGCTTTCAGCACTACTTGTCTTGAGTCCGGCCCCTTCACCAATGGTGGAGGGGCCGAACTGTTTTCCCGTATTTACGCACCAGACTTACAGAATCACCAACCCCGAACAGAGGAACAGATGCAGCTCCAGGTGGCACGAATCGGCAAGCCCCACGGCATCCGCGGCGAAGTGACCGTCCAGGTGCTCACCGATGCGCCCGGCGACCGTTTTGTCCACGGCACGCAGTTCATCGTGGAACCCGCCTCGGCCGGGCCGCTGACGGTGTTCAGCGCCCGCTGGAACAAGGACATCCTGTTGCTGGCCTTCGAGGAGATCGAGACCCGCAACGAGGCCGAGACCCTGCGCGGCGCGAAGCTGTTCATCGAAACCGAAGAAATCGGCGCCGACGACGACGACGAGGGCTGGTACGAGCACGAGCTCGTGGGCCTGGAGGTCCGGGTGGCCGGCAACGTGGTGGGCAAGGTCTCAGGATTGCACACGCTGCCCGTCCAGGACCTGCTGGTGGTCACCACGGACGACGGCAAGGAAGTCCTGATCCCGTTCGTCGAGCAGATCGTGCCCGAGGTCAACGTGGGTGAAAAGTACGTCCTCGTCACCCCGCCGGCCGGACTGTTCGAGGTCAACACCGACGAGGCCCCCGAAGAACAGAGCCCTGAAGCCCAGAGCCCTGAAGCCCAGGGCACCGCCACGCCGAACCCCGAAGAGCAGGGCAACGCGTAGATGAGAATCGACGTCGTCAGCATCTTTCCGGAGTACCTGGCCCCGCTGGAGCTGTCGCTGATCGGCAAAGCCCGCCAGGACGGGCTGCTGGACCTATTGGTCCATGACCTGCGGGACTTCACCACCGACCGGCACCGGACCGTCGATGACACCCCCTACGGCGGCGGAGCCGGCATGGTCATGAAGCCCGAGCCGTGGGCGCAAGCCCTCGCCGCCGTGGCCGCCGGGCAGGCGGGGCGTGCGGAAGGTGCCGGCGCACCCAGCGATGCCGGATCTGCCGGCAAACCGGTCCTGATTGTCCCGTCGCCCGCGGGTGAGCGCTTCACCCAGGCCACCGCGCATGAGCTGGCGGAGGAAGACCAGCTGGTGTTCGCCTGCGGACGCTATGAAGGCATCGACGAACGCGTCCTGGAATGGGCCGCGGACCACTTCACGGTGCGCCCGATGAGCCTGGGGGACTACGTCCTCAACGGCGGCGAAGTGGCCGTGCTGGCCATGGTTGAGGCCATCGGGCGGCTGCTGCCCGGCGTCGTCGGCAACCCCGAGTCCCTCGTCGAGGAATCCCACTCGGACGGGCTGCTCGAGTACCCCGTCTACACCAAGCCCTCCAGCTGGCGGGACCGGGACGTCCCGGCGGTGCTGCTGAGCGGCAACCACGGCAAGATCGCCCAGTGGCGCCGGCACGAGCAGTACCGGCGCACCGCCGAACGCCGCCCCGACCTCCTCGCGGAGTTCGACGCCGGCAAGCTGCCGCGCGCGGACCGCACGGCGTTCGCTGACCTGGGGTACGACGTCGTCGACGGCCGCCTGGTGCGCCGTCCCGACGCCTAACCGCCGGGATTGGGCTAACCCGCACAAAATGTGGCAAAATTGGTCCTTGTGCCTGCTGGGTTGCGAACCTGCCACAGGGGGAGCGCTACCAACAGCCTGGCACCCCGGTCCCGTCTATTCCTGACAGGGCCGGATTGACAAACTTTCGACGGAAATTTCCGGGCGGCACATGCCCCCGGGCTTGGCCGCCGTAACCCAACGTGAGTGACCTGTGGCGTTCACCAGGAGTGGATCAATGCATATCCTCGATTCCGTAGATGCAGCCTCGCTGCGCACCGATGTTCCCGAGTTCCGCGCGGGTGACACCATCAAGGTTCACGTGAACATCATCGAAGGCAAGAACTCCCGCGTCCAGGTCTTCCAGGGCTTCGTCCTTGGTCGCCACGGCGATGGCGTCCGCGAAACCTTCACCGTCCGCAAGGTCTCCTTCGGTGTCGGCGTAGAGCGTACCTTCCCGGTGCACTCCCCGATCATCGACAAGATCGAGCTCGTCTCCAAGGGTGACGTGCGCCGCGCCAAGCTTTACTACATGCGTAACCTGCGTGGTAAGGCCGCGAAGATCAAGGAAAAGCGCGACTTCCAGCCCGCCAAGTAAGACTTCCCAGCCTTCTAAGGCAGTCTTCCACCGCGGGTCCACGGACCGTACCCGGTGCGTCAGCTTGTGCGGCGCCGGAGCTATCCGCAACAGCGCAATTTAGTTCACAACAGCGCCAAGGGATACGGAACATGGAACAGCCAAAACGCCAGCCCAGGAAACCGGGCTGGCGTTTTGCGTTGCTGGCCCTGGTGCTCGCCGTGGCCATCAGCGCCGTGGTCCGCTCGCTGTGGGTGGACATCTACTTCATCCCGTCCGCCTCCATGGAACCGCTCCTGCACACCGGGGACCGGATCCTGGTGGCGCGGACCGGCTTCCAGGCTGAACCCCTGGGCCGTGGGGACGTCGTCGTCTTTGACGGCCGCGGCTCCTTCGCCCCGCTCAACAGCGGCAACGGTCCCGTGGTGGATGCCCTCGCCGATGCCGGGCGCTGGCTCGGCCTCGCGGGCAGCGACACCACGTATGTCAAGCGCGTTATTGGGCTGCCCGGCGACCGCGTGGTCTGTTGCGATGCCGGCGGCCGGCTCACAGTCAACGGCCAGCAAGTTGCGGAACCGTATTTGTATCCGGGGGACACCCCGAGCGATATGAAGTTCGCTGTTGAGGTGCCGGCCGGACGGCTCTGGCTCATGGGAGACCACCGCTCCATGTCGGCCGATTCCCGGAGCCTCCTCGGCGCCCCCGGCGGTGGCATGGTGCCGTTGGAGCGCGTCATTGGCAGGCCGGTACAGATCATCTGGCCGCTTGATAGATTTGCAGCAGTAGCGCGGCCCGACCAGGCTGCGACAACGACGACGACGAACGGACAGTAGATGCCCGAGACCGAACCGCGCACTCCTGATCCGCAGGGCCAGGACCTACCCCGGGTTACCGCCTCGGCGATCCCTGCGGACGAGCCGGCGGAGCACCCCACCACCCGGCTGCCGCAGGAACGGGTCGCGGACGGGCACGCCCCGGCTGGTGCGGAGGCCGCGGCGCCGGCTGTTGGGCCGGCGTCGGCGTCGCAGGATGAAGGCGACACGGCGCGGCGTGCTGAGCGGAGTGACAGGGACCGGACCGACAGGGACCGGGCCGCCGGCCCAGCCCACGCGGATGCGTCCTCCCGCCGGGCCAGGAAGGCCAAAGCCCGTGAAGGGCACAGCCCGCTCTTCCTGTGGCTGAAGGAGGTTGCCACGGTGGTCATCGTGGCGATCGTGCTGTCTTTCCTGATCAAGACCTTCCTGTTCCGGGCCTTCTACATCCCCTCCGAATCCATGGTCAACACCCTCGATGTGAACGACCGCATCTTCGTGAACCTCCTGGTGCCGGAGCCCATGGCGCTCCAGCGCGGGGACGTCGTGGTGTTCCGGGACAGCCAGGGCTGGCTCGCCCCCGCAGACCAGAAGACGAAGGGACCGTTTACCTGGGTGCAGGACGGGCTGACGTTCGTCGGTTTGCTTCCGGACAACTCCGAACAGCACCTGGTCAAGCGCGTCATCGGGCTCCCCGGTGACCATGTGGTCTGCTGCGACGCCGGCGGACAGCTCACTGTCAACGGCGCGCCGCTGAACGAGAAGTACATCAATTCCGCAGAGATTCCCCAGGTCCGCGACTTCGACGTCGTCGTGCCCGCGGGCAAGGTCTGGGTCATGGGCGACAACCGCAACCACTCCGCGGATTCACGCGCCCATATGGAGACCAACGGCGGGTTCGTCAACGAGTCCGACATCGAAGGCAAGGCCGCCGTCATCGCATGGCCGCTGAACAGGATGGCGGCCCTGGACAACTACCCGGACGTCTTCCGCGCCGTGCCCGCCCCGTCCGGAAAGTAAGCTGCCCGTCATGTCAGCCGCCCCCACCCTCGACTACGAACGCCGCTTCCGCAGCTCCGGCGCCCGGCTTCTCGCGGGCATCGACGAGGTTGGCCGGGGTGCCCTCGCTGGCCCCGTCAGCGTCGGGATCGCCGTCGTGGACCTGCAGCAGCAGAAGCTCCTGGCCGATGTCCGGGACAGCAAGCTGCTCAAGGTCGCGGACCGGGAGCGGCTGGTGCCGCTGGTCCAGGACTGGAGCGTCGCCTCCGCCGTGGGGCATGCGTCCGCGAACGAAATTGACGAACTCGGAATTATCGGCGCCCTCCGGCTCGCCGGGAACCGGGCCTGGTTCGCGGTGATCGCCGCTGGCGTCAGGCCCGAGGTGGTCCTGCTGGACGGCAGCCACAACTGGCTCTCGCCCGATCTCCAGCCTTCATTGTTTGACGATGCTCCCGCCGAACCCGGCTGCGACGCCCCGGTGCACACACTGGTTAAAGCCGACATGCAGTGCCTCAGCGTGGCCGCGGCCAGCATCATTGCGAAGGTCGAGCGCGATGCGATGATGTGCGAGCTGCACACCCAGTACCCGGCCTACGGCTGGGACGAGAACAAGGGCTACGGCACCGCAGCGCACAAGGAGGTGCTGCGGACCGCCGGTCCCACGCCGTACCACCGGGTCAGCTGGCAGCTGCTCTAGCGTGCACGTGCTCCCCGCCGGTGGCGCGCGGCCGGCGCCGGATGGTGCAAGATGGAACCATGAGTGCCGAGGACCTTGAAAACTATGAGACCGACATGGAGCTACAGCTCTACCGCGAATACCGCGACGTCGTCGGGCTGTTCAGCTATGTGGTCGAGACCGAACGGCGTTTCTACCTTGCCAACCACGTGGACCTGCAAGCCCGCAGCGCCGACGGCGAGGTCTATTTCGACCTGACCCTGCAGGACGCCTGGGTGTGGGACGTCTACCGCTCCGCCCGGTTCGTCAAGAGCGTCCGCGTCATCACGTTCAAGGACGTCAACGTCGAGGAACTGCCGCGCAGCGAGGAACTCGCCCTGCCCAAGGTCGAGGACCTGGGCAACTGACCCTGGCTGCCTGACCCGGTTTCCTCGCCCTGGTTTTCTAGCCCCCCAGTGGCGCAGGGTTCCCGCTGCGGTCCAGGGCAATGCCCTGCTGCCGGAGCAGGTCCAGCACGCTCTCCGGATACGAACCGCAGCCATCCGGGTTTGCGGTTCCCCGCTCGGCCGCGTGGTCGGACGCTGTGTCGCCGATGCCGATGGTTGCGACGGCCGCTTTCCATCCGCCGAGCCCCTCGATCTGCTGGGGGACCCACACGTTGGCCGCACCGTTGACGTAGTCCCACACTTTGGGGTGGACACCCGGGCCCAGATAGATGCCGCCCTCCGCCGACCGGGTGACGAGTGTGGGCAGTGGCAGGACCCCCATCAATTGCGCCGCCTGATGCTCGGACATGTGCCACGGCGGTTCGCCGAAGTAGTACCAGCTCGCCGCACAGATGCCGTACAGCTTCGGACCGAACTGCGCGTAGTTCAGATATAGCTCCATGATCCGTTGCGGAGTCAGGGTGAGGCTGAACTCGGTCGCCAAACCTGCCTCCAGACCCTTCCTCAGGGCGTTCGGGTCAGGCCACAGGAAAATGTTCTTGACCAGCTGTTGCGGGACCGTGGAACCGCTCGGGTCTTCCTTGCCCTGCAGGTAGGCGACGGCCCTGTCCCGGAATTCATCAAGGGAGAACGCGCCAACACGCGTTCCCAGTTGTTGGTCTTCGTGGGCGACGGCCGCGGCAATGACGTAGCGGCTGATGTGGTTCAGGGATACGTACTCGTAGGCGATCGGGCCGCCGGTCTGCAGCATGTAGGCAGTACGCGGTGGAGTGAACCAGATGAACGAGACGGCAGCCAGCTCGGTGATCACCATCATGGCGAGGGCGAGCTTGAGGATCCTGGCGAGGAGCCGTCGCACTCTCTGCTTGGGTTTTCCCGCCGCAGGCTCCGGCTCAGGCCGGGTTGGCGCAGGCGCGCGGGGCGGATCCGGTTCCGTGGGCTGGTACGTTCCCAGCGGCTGGGTCTCCGCCAGCGACGGAGCCGCGCGATCTTCCATACGCCGATCCTTTGGCCGATCCTCATGAGAGGATACGGGCGCCCCCCGCGGAACGCGAGGAGGTTGGGAAAAAGCCTAGGCGGGCCGTGCGGGCATTGGCTACGTTTCGCTTCCTGACAATCGCCTCAACACGTCCTGTCAATGCCGCCACGGAATTGATGTTCACTCACGGGTTATCGCCTTTGTTAAGAAATTCGGTTACCTGCTGCGCGACCTCGTCGGTGATTCCCGTTTGCCAGTTCGTTTTGAACAAGGGCTGATCGGCATAGAAGTCAGTGTCATCGTCGACAATGGCATACCGCGTCACTTCCGGATGCTGGTCCAGCCACATCTTCACCTCCTCGCCACGAAAACCTGTGTCTGCTGTCGGTGTACCGTCAAAGGTCTTGTAGACGTGTCGGTCGACTTCTTCACGGCCGTCTTGGAAGTGCCGCCATGTGGACGTAAGGACAATGGCTGCGTCAGTGTCGAGGATGATCTTGCGGACCTTGAATGCCAGGACAGGGTCGATCCCCATGAAGCCGTGATAGCGCTGTCTCGTACCCACGCGGTTGACGACTCCATCAATATCGAGAAAAAGTACTTTCATTCCTGTTCCTCCTGCGGTTCTTCTCGTCCGGCCTTAATTATGCGATCCGCCGTGCTGAACACGCTGCGGATACTCGTCTCACCAGGCTTGCCGGGTTTCCACATAGCCGAGGTGTGCCCTGTCCCCGTTTCTGGCGGCGCTCCACTCTGGAGGCATGAGAGCTAAGGATGTGCTGGGCCGGCACGGTGAAGACCTCGCTGCCGGGTATCTTGAATCGCTCGGAATGCAAGTGGTGGACCGGAATTGGCGCTGCCCCGAGGGCGAGATCGACATTGTCGCGCTCGACGGCGACGCCTTGGTAATCGCCGAGGTGAAAACCCGGAAGTCGCTCGCGTACGGGCATCCCTTCGAGGCTGTGGGTGCGGACAAGCTGGCCCGGCTTCACCGGCTCGCGTCGGCGTGGTGCCGCGCCCAGGGGCTGCGGATGCCGCCGTGCCGGGTGGACGTGATCGCCGTGCTGGACGACGGCGTCGGCGAGCCCGCCGTCGAGCACCTCAGGGGGGTGGGGTAGATGGCCTTGGGCCGGACCTATTCCGTCGCACTCGTGGGCCTCAACGGCTACATCGTCGAGGTCGAGGCCGACATCGGCCAGACCCTGCCGGCCTTCGTGATCCTGGGCCTGCCGGACGCCTCGCTGAACGAGGCCAAGGAACGGATCCGCTCCGCGGCCCAGAACTCGGGGATCCCGCTGAGCCGCCGGAAAATTACAGCCAACCTCATCCCGGCGTCCCTGCCCAAACGCGGCTCGGGCTTCGACCTCGCCATCGCCATGGCCGTGCTGCTCGCGGCGAACGACATCCGGCCCACGGGCCGCACCGTCTTCATCGCCGAGCTCGGCCTGGACGGCCGGCTCCGGCCAGTGCGGGGCATCCTTCCGGCCGTGATGGCCGCGGTGCGGGCCGGCTATCCCGAGATCGTCGTGGCCCGGGCCAACGTGGCGGAGGCCGAGCTCGTCCCCGGCGCTCAGGTCCGGGGCTACGCCACATTGGCCAGGCTTGCGTTCGACTGCGGCGCGGATCCGCAGGACCTGGCCCTCGACTTTGAACCCGAGCCCGATGACACGGACGGCCCCGGTACAGGCACCGGTGCCGCCCTTGCACCGGACATGTGCGATGTCTCCGGTCAGGCAGCGGCGCGGCGCGCCCTGGAAGTCGCCGCTGCCGGTGCCCACCACCTGCTGCTGACCGGACCGCCGGGCGCCGGGAAGACCATGCTCGCCGAGCGGCTGCCCGGGCTGCTGCCGGACCTGGGCGACACCGAAGCCATGGAGGTCACCGCCATCCACTCCCTGTGTTCGCTGCCCTCGGGCTCCGTGCAGCTGCTGCGCCGGCCGCCCTACGAGAACCCGCACCACACCGCGACCGCGGTGGCCATCATCGGTGGCGGGTCCGGGTTGGCGCGGCCCGGGGCAGCGTCCCGTGCACACCGCGGAGTGCTCTTCCTGGACGAAGCCCCGGAGTATGACCGGGGCGTCCTGGACGCCCTGCGGCAGCCGCTGGAAAGCGGTGAGCTGGTCATCCACCGCTCCGCCGGGTCAGCGGCCTATCCCGCCCGGTTTCAGCTGGTCCTTGCTGCCAACCCCTGTCCCTGCGGTAAGGCAACTGGCAAAGGGGTGGACTGCATCTGCACCCCCACCATGCGCCGCCGGTACCAGGCCCGGATGTCCGGGCCGCTGCTGGACCGGGTCGATATCCAGCTCGAAGTCGAGCGGGTGTCGCTCGCCGGCTTCGGCCAGCCAGCAGCCGAGGAGGGGACCGCCAGCATCGCGGAACGCGTCCGGGCGGCCCGGGGCCGTCAGCTGGACCGGCTGCTGCCGTTCGGGATGGAAACCAACGCCCAGGTGCCCGGGCGGCTGCTACGCGGGGCCCTGCGTCTTGATGCCCCCACCACCCGCATCCTGGACTACGCGCTGGAGCGCGGTGTGCTGACCGCACGAGGCTACGACCGCGTGCTGCGCCTCGCCTGGACCCTCGCGGACCTCTCTCGGCGCGACGTGCCGAACGCGGACGACGTCGGGCAGGCGCTGGGTCTCCGCCAGGCCGCCGCGGCCTCACCCTGAGCCTGCCGCCACGACACCGCACCTGTAGCCGCCACGCGAAAGGAACCACCATGATCGATGACGAACGAACAACCCGGGCAGCACTGTCCCGGCTGTTCGAGCCGCAGGACGCGGCGGCGCTGGCACTGGTGCAGGCCGCGGGAGCGCAGGACGCCCTGCGGATTGCCAGCGGCGCGCTCGCCGCCGGTCCCGAGCTCGAGCAGGAGATCACCGAAATCCTGGCGGACAGCGGCTCCGGCAGCGGCTGGTCAGGACTCACCGAGGCGCTGAAGCGTTGGGCCCCGCGCGTGCCCGACCTCGCACCGGAGCGGGACCTGACCACCATGCAGCGGCTCGGCGGACGGATCATCATTCCCACGGATGAGTTGTGGCCGCGGCAGCTGGCGGATCTCGGCCTGCAGGAGCCGCTGTGCCTGTGGTGGCGCGGCGTGGAGCAGGAGCTGCCCCCGGCGGCCAGGGCCATAGCCCTGGTGGGCTCCCGGGACAGCACCAGCTACGGGGCTTCGGTCACGGGTGACCTCGCGTACTCGCTGGCCCAGCGCGGCTTCACGATCGTCTCAGGAGGTGCCTACGGGATTGACGCCCACGCCCACAGGGCGGCCCTGGCCGGAAGCACGGGCGGCGTGCCCACCATCGCCGTCATGGCCGGGGGAGTGGACCGCTTCTACCCCTCCGGCAACGAGGACCTGCTCCGGGCGGTGGCGGACCACGGCGCAGTCCTGGCCGAGGTCCCGCCCGGATCCGCGCCCACCCGCTACCGGTTCCTGCAACGTAACCGCCTCATTGCGGCGATGGCCTCCGTCACGGTGGTCGTCGAGGCCCGGTGGCGCTCCGGCGCCCTCAACACGGCCCACCATGCCGAAAGCCTTGGCAGGGCGGTGGGCGCCGTGCCCGGACCCATCCATAGCGCCAACTCCGCAGGCTGCCACCGGCTCCTGCGCGAAGGCGGGGCCGTGTGCGTCACGGACGCCGGGGAAATCGCCGAGCTCGCCTCCCCGAGCGGCGAGGCGATGCCCCCGGACAAGGCAGGCCGGGCTGAGGTCCAGGACGGGCTGACGCTGGAGGACCTGATCCTGCTCGATGCCCTGCCGCTGCGCACCACCAGCTCGGTCGAGAAGCTGGCCACGGTGGCCGGACTGAGCCCGGACTCGGTCCGCGCCGGGCTTGGCAGGCTGGGACTGCTGGGCCTGGCCGAATCCCGGCACGGCGGCTGGAAACGCTCCGGGAAAGCGGACTGACGTGATGAGCGCCGCCGGGAGGCGCGGCTCGCCGACCGGCTCCTTGAATGCCCCGGGAATACTGCCACAGTAGGAGGGTGTCTACACAGGATCCCCCCGCCGCGCTGCCTGCCGCCATGCAGCTTGCCGCCGCACGCTTCGGCCGCTACCTCGAAGCGGAGCGGGGCCGGTCCGCCCATACCGTGCGGGCCTACCTCTCCGACGTCGAAGGCCTGCTGGCTCACGCCGCGACCGAGGGGGTCCAGGACCTTACCGGGCTGGAGCTCGGGACCCTGCGGCGCTGGCTTGGCGCCCAGAGCGAGTCCGGCAAGTCCCGCGCCACCCTGGCCCGCCGCGCCGCTACTGCCAGGGCCTTCACCGCCTGGGCTGTCCGCGAGGAGCTGATCGAAGCCGACCCCGCCCTGCGGCTCAAGGCCCCAAAGCGGGAGAAGTCCCTGCCCGGGGTCCTGCACCAGCAACAGGTCCGGCGGCTCGTGGACGACGCCGAATCCTCCGCGGCCGAGGGGGAACCGTTGGCTCTGCGCAACCGCGCCATGGTGGAGCTGCTCTACGCCACCGGTGTCCGGGTTGGCGAGCTTGCCGGCATGGACGTGGACGACCTCGACCCGGACCGCAGGACACTTCGCGTGCTCGGCAAAGGCAACAAGGAACGCACGGTGCCGTACGGGCTGCCGGCGGCGCTCGCCGTCGACGACTGGCTCCGCCGCGGCCGGCCGGCCCTCGCCAGCGGGACCAGCGGTCCCGCGCTCTTCCTCGGCGCGCGGGGCGGAAGGGTGGACCAGCGCCAGGTCCGCGGCGTGGTCAAGGAGATGCTGGAGCGGCTGGGGGACACCGCCGCCACCGGACCGCACGCCCTGCGGCACTCCGCCGCGACCCACCTGCTCGACGGCGGGGCGGACCTGCGTGCCGTGCAGGAAATCCTCGGGCACAGCAGCCTTGCCACCACCCAGATCTACACCCACGTGTCTGTCGAGAGACTCCGGCAGAGCTACCAGCAGGCGCACCCCCGGGCCTGAGGACCGCGCGGCACGGCGATGCCCAGCACGGCCCGGAAACCGCTCCGCGGAAACGGGCGCGGCGCGCCGGAAAAGACTCGCCGGATCACACTGGCGTAATTAGGAGGCGTAGGGCAGAATAAAACTCACGCCCGGGAAGTTTCAAGTTGAACTTGAAGCTGGAATGCACCACGTCCCAGCTTCAAACCCGGTTGTAATTTAGTAGTCTGGCAGGGACCGCCGGCATAATTTCGGATCCGCGCAACAGACAGACATCCAGGCACAGGTCGTTGGGGAAGACGTACCTACAGCTATGGAGGATGGAATGTCTGTTGCACTGACCCGCGGTGTGTTGTTCGTTCACTCGGCCCCGACTGCCCTGTGCCCTCACGTCGAGTGGGCCATAGGGTCTGTCGTGGACAAGCGGACGGACTTGGAGTGGACCGCTCAGCCTGCCGCGCCCGGAATGTTCCGGGCCGAGCTGTCGTGGACCGGTACGCCGGGCACGGGGGCTCAATTGGCGTCCGCTCTGCGCGGCTGGGCGCATCTGCGCTACGAAGTCACCGAGGAACCGAGCCAGGGGGTCGACGGCGGCCGCTGGTCGCACACCCCGGAGCTGGGGATCTTCCACGCCACCACCGATGTCCACGGCAACATCATGGTTTCCGAGGACCGCATCCGTTACGCCTACGAATCCGGCGCCGGCGACCCCTCGGCCGTGTACCACGAACTCTCGCTCGCCCTGGGTGAGGCCTGGGACGAGGAACTCGAGCCCTTCCGGCACGCCGCCGAAGGCGCCCCCGTGCGCTGGCTCCACCAGGTCGGCTAGGACCTCATAAGGCGCTACACCGCAGCAATTCCATAGCTAGGCGCCAAAAGGCAGATGGCGGCAATGTTCACGAAGAACATTGCCGCCATCTGCCTTCTCGGCGTGTTGCAGGCGGTGCAGCTACACGCTGCGTACCGCGATCACGGCGTTGTGGCCACCGAAGCCGAACGAGTTGCTCAGCGCGGCGATGCTGCCGGCGGGCAGGTCACGGGCCGTCGTGACGACGTCGAGCGGGATTTCCGGATCCTGGTTCTCGAGGTTGATGGTCACCGGCGCCTTGCGGTCGTAGATGGCCATGACGGTCAGCACGGCTTCCACGGCACCGGAGGCGCCCAGCAGGTGCCCCATCTGGGACTTGGTGGCCGAGACCGCGACGCTGTCCACGTGCTTGCCCAGGGCGGCCTTGAGGGCCGCGTACTCGGGCTTGTCGCCGACCGGGGTGGAGGTGGCGTGCGCGTTGACGTGGACGATGTCTTCGGGCTGGATGCGGCCGTCGAACATGGCAGCCTTCAGCGCGCGGGTGGCGCCGAGGCCCTCAGGGTCCGGGGCCGTGATGTGGTAGGCGTCGGCGGTGACCGAGGTGCCGGCCAGTTCGGCGTAGATCCGGGCGCCGCGGGCCAGGGCGTGTTCCTCGGCCTCGAGCACCAGGGCACCGGCGCCCTCGCCCATGACGAAGCCGTCGCGGTCACGGTCGTAGGGGCGTGAGGCGTGCTCGGGATCGTCGTTGCGGCGCGAGAGTGCCTGCATGGAGGCAAAGGCGGCGATCGGCATCGGGTGGATGGCGGCTTCGGCGCCGCCGCAGACGACGACGTCTGCCTTGCCTGCGCGGATCAGGTCCAGGCCCACGTGCACGGCCTCGGTGCCGGAGGCGCAGGCGGAAACGGGGGTGTGGGCGCCGGCGCGGGCGCCCAGGTCCAGGCTTACCGCCGCGGCCGGGCCGTTGGGCATCAGCATGGGTACGGTCATGGGCAGGACGCGGCGGGGACCCTTTTCGCGCAGGGTGTCCCAGGCATCCAGGAGGGTCCAGACGCCGCCGATGCCGGTCGCGAAGGCCACCGCCAGGCGGTCGTGGTCAATTTCGGTGATGCCGGAGTCGGCCCACGCCTCGCGGGCCGCAACCACGGCGAACTGGGTGGACGGGTCCATGCGCTTGGCCTCGACCCGGCTCAGGACATCGAGGGCCGGGGTGGTGGCGCGTGCGGCGAAGTGGACAGGCAGCTCGTACTTGGCTACCCAGTCGTCTTCAAGCGTGTGCGCGCCGGAGACGCCCTTGAGCGCGTTCTTCCACATCGTGGGGACATCGCCGCCGATGGGTGTGGTGGCACCCAGACCGGTAATGACTACTTTGCGTGCCATGGGATCACTCTCTGTCGGTGCGCCTGCCGTATCCGGAACCGCGAACGGGATGGCCGGGGCCTGCGAGGGGAAAACTTTGGGGTCATGCACTTGATGGTGGTCCGGTCCGGGCACTGCTGTAGCGCCCGGACCGGGCACCGGGGTCCGCCGTTGCCGGCGGAAGCCAGACTAGGCCTGGGCGTTGGCGATGAAGCCGACGGCGTCGCCGACGGTCTTGAGGTTCTTGACCTCTTCGTCCGGGATGCGGACGCCGAACTTCTCTTCGGCGTTGACCACGATGGTCATCATCGAGATGGAGTCGATGTCCAGGTCCTCGGTGAAGGACTTGTCCATTTCGACAGCCTCGGTGGCCAGGCCGGTCTCTTCGTTGACGATTTCAGCCAGGCCGGCCAGGATTTCTTCGTTGCTAGCCATTGATGGCTCCTTTTCTGGTTGTTGCCCCCGGCCGCCGGTGGAATGCCGGCAGTCGGGGGCGGAAATGATTCAAACCGAGGGTTCGGCTTGGTGCGGGAATGCTTGCTGAGCACAGCATGGGGGCGAGCCCCGATAGTGAAGGTCATGCGGTGCAAAGGTGAAACAGGCGGAACGTATTTAGTTCGGAAAAGCGGTGGCTGCCTAAGGAAGCACGACCACCTGGGCGCCGAAGACCAGTCCGGCTCCGAAGCCGATCTGCAGCGCCAGCCCGCCGCTGAGCTCGGGGTTTTCCTCAAGCAGGCGGTGGGTGGCCAGGGGGATGGACGCCGCCGACGTATTGCCGGCGTCGGCGATGTCGCGGGCGATCTTGACGGACTCGGGCAGCTGCAGCTTCTTGGCCATCTCGTCAATGATGCGCATGTTGGCCTGGTGCGGGATGAACGCGGCAAGGTCCTCGGACCGGATGCCGGCGGCGTCCAGGGCCTGCTGGGCCACCTTGGCCATCTCCCATACGGCCCAGCGGAAGACGGTCTGGCCGTCCTGGCGCAGGGTCGGCCACAGGGACGCGTCGGTAACCGCTGCTTCCTCGTCGCTGACTGCGGAGCCGCGCTTGCCGGTCAGGGCGAGCTCGCGGATGTCCAGCATGGAGTGGGTCATGCCGATGGCATCCCACTTGCTGCCGTCCGAACCCCAGACTGAAGGGCCGATGCCCGGCGTGTCGGAGGGACCGATCACGACGGCGCCCGCGCCGTCGCCGAGCAGGAAGGAGATGGTCCGTTCCGTGTTGTCGATGACGTCGGAGAGCTTCTCGGCACCGACCACCAGGACGTAGGCGGCCGCGCCGGAGCGCACCAGGGCGTCGCCCTGGGCGATGCCGTAGCAGTAACCGGCGCACGCCGCGGAAATGTCGAACGCCGGGGCCGGCGTCGCGCCGAGGCGGTCGGCGAGGCTCGCGGCAGCGGAGGGGGTCGCGTACGGGTGGGTGACCGTGGAAACGATCACGGCGCCGAGCTGGGAGGCCTCGATGCCGGCCTTTTGCAGCGCCTCACGGGCGGCGCCCTCGGCCATGTCAATCACGCTGACATCGGCGGGCGCGCGGTGCCGGGTGACGATGCCCGTGCGCTGGCGGATCCACTCATCCGACGAATCGATCCACTGGCACACGTCCTCGTTGGTTACGATGACGCTGGGCCGGTAGGCGCCGACACCCATGATGCGGGTGTTTGCCTGCACGGGTGCCTGCTTCAGAGTGGGAACGCTCATGCCCCGCCCTCCAGTTCTGCAAATAGGGCCAGGGCCGCGGAAAGGTCGTCCGGGGTCTTGACGGTGACGGTCTTGACGCCGGGCATGCCGCGCTTGGCCAGGCCGGCCAGTGTTCCGGCGGGAGCCAGTTCGATCACGCCGGTTACGCCGCGCTTCACCATGGTCTCCATGCAGAGGTCCCAGCGGACCGGACGGGAGACCTGGGCGATCAGGCTGTCGACGGCGGCAGCGCCGTCGGAGACTTCCGCGCCGTCGAAGTTGGACAGCAGCGGTACCTGCGGGTTCTGGGGGTGCAGTGACGGGCGCAGGGCCTGCAGGGCCGCGCCGGCGGGGGCCATGTGCGAGGTGTGGAACGCGCCCGCGACCTTCAGCGGAATGACCCGGGCCTTGGCCGGCGGGTTTTCCGCCAGGGCCTTGAGCTGCTCCAGGGTGCCGGCGGCGACGGTCTGGCCGGCCCCGTTGACGTTGGCGGCGGTGGCGCCGGCGGCGCCAATGGCTGCCAGGACGTCCGCGGGGTCGCCGCCCACGACGGCGCTCATGCCCGTCGGGGTGGCGGCAGCGGCGGCGGCCATGCTGTTGGCGCGTTCGCGCACAAAGGTCATGGCTTCGGTTTCCGTCAGCACACCGGCGAGCGAGGCCGCGGTGATTTCGCCGACGGAGTGGCCGGCGAGGATGACAGGAAGCGTGCCGAGTTCGACGTCGAAGAGTGACTTTGCGGTCACCAGGCCTGCGGCGACGATCAGGGGCTGCGCTACCGCAGTGTCCTTGATGGTCTCCTCATCGGAGGTGGTGCCGTGGGCGGTGAGGTCGATGCCTGCTATTTCGCTGAGGGAGGCCAAGAGGCCTGCGACGGGTGGCAGTTCCAGCCAGGGGGCTAGAAAACCAGGGGTCTGGGAGCCCTGTCCAGGGCAAACGATTGCAAGCACGTAACCAGCTTTCCAAATTACCGCGTGAACATTCGTGTTTTCATGCACCAAGCTCACTGGGTCAGTTTGTAGGAAGTCTACAACGGTTCAGGAGCCGTTGCGGGGAGGCTGCCGCTCCGTGGGGGCCTTCGGCGGGGCCGAAAGCCGGCCCACGACGAGGGCGGTCTGGAGCACGAACGCCTCCCGCGGCAGCAGCGGATCCCAGCCGGTGACGTCGCAGACGCGCTTGAGCCGGTAGCGCACCGTGTTGGCGTGCACGAAGAGTTCGCGGGCCGTCGCCTCGAGCGAATGGCCCAGCTCGAGGTACGTGCCGAGGGTCTCCACCAGCCCGTTGGAGGCGGCCAGCAGCGGGCGGTAGATGTTCTTGACCAGCGAGCGGCGGGCGGCGTCGTCGCCGGAGATCACGCGCTCGGGGAGCAGGTCATCGGCCGCTACCGGGCGCGGCGCGGAAGGCCACGCGCGGGCCGCGGTGAGGCCGGCAAAGGCTGACTGGGCGGAGCCGCTGGCTTCGAGGAGGGAGCCGGCCTCCGGGCCATAGACCACCGGGCCGGGAGCAAAAAGTTCGCTGAGCTTCAGGTACGCGGTCTCCCGGTCGTGGACCCCGCCGAGGATCAGGATGAGCCGGTCGCCCTGGATCCCCACGAGGGCGTCCTCGGCGAAGCGTCCCGCGGTGCGCCGCAGTTCGCTGACGTAGCTGGCGCTTGGTTCGGACGGGGAATTCCCGACCATTACGGTGAAGCGTTCCTGCGCTTTCCAGCCCAGGGCCGCGATCCTGGACCGCAGCGCGTCCGTGTTTTCGCCGCGGAGGATGGCATCGACAATCAGGGCCTCCAGCCGGGTATCCCAGGAGCCGCGGGATTCCGCGGCGCGGGCGTAAACGTCGGCGGCCGCGAACGCGACCTCTCGCGAGTAGCGCAGCACGGCTTCCCGGAGGGCCCCCTGGTCCGCTTCCGGGGCGATGACCGGGACCTGGTCCTCCACGACTTCCACGACGATCCGGATCAGCTGCAGGGCCTTCTGGAGGCTGATGGACCGGGTCAGTTCGGTGGGCGCGGTGCCGAAGACGTCGGAGAGGATCCACGACGGCGAGCTCGGCCGCTCGTACCAGGTGACGAAGGCTGCGATGCCGTTCTGGGCCACCATGCCCAGGGCGGAACGTTCATCCGAGTTCAGCCGGCCGTACCACGGCAGGGACTTTTCCAACTGGCGCAGCGTCGTCGTCGACAGCTGGCCCACGCTGGCCCGGAGCTTCTTGAGGGTCTCGGCTTTCTCCGGAGTCATCGCCCTCGAGGCCGGTTTGCGTTTTTCGGGAGTGGTGATCGGCTCTGCCATGCATTGAGCATACGGGGCGCGCCGTCGAAGCTCCATTTGTGCGAAGGCTACAACAGCCGTTGTCCTGCATCACAGCGTCCCCGGCCCCGGCCCCCGGCCCGTCCCCCAGCGGGGACGGCGGGAGTCGGAGCGGTTAAACGCCCGACGGCGGCCCCCACCAACAGGTGTGGACCGCCGTCGAACGTTGCTGGCGTGGTTAGGAGTCGCCGCCCGCGTTGCCGGTGGTGCCGGCGTTGACGTTGTGCAGGCGGTACTTCTCGATCGCCTGGGCAGGCGCCTGGGCATCCACTTCGCCCCGGCGGGCCAGCATCTCCAGGGAACGGACCACAACCGAGTGGACGTCGTTCTTGAAGAAGCGGCGTGCCGCGGCGCGGGTGTCCGAGAAGCCGAAGCCGTCAGCGCCGAGCGAGGCAAACTCGTTCGGCAGGAACTGGCGGATCTGGTCCGGCACGGCCTTCATGTAGTCCGTGACTGCCACGATCGGACCGGTGGCGCCGGCGAGCTGCTGGGTCACGAACGGGACGCGGGCGGGCTGGCCGGGGTTGAGGAAGGAGTCTTCCTCGGCGGCCATGGCGTCGCGGCGCAGTTCGGTCCAGGAGGTCACGGACCACACATCGGCGGAGACGCCCCAGTCCTCGGCGAGGACCTGCTGGGCTTCGAGGGCCCAGGGAACAGAGACACCCGAGGCAAGGATCTGCGTGCGCGGGCCGTCGATCTTGGCCGGCGCCAGCAGGTAGATGCCCTTGATGATGCCCTCGACGTCGAGTTCCGCCGGTGCCGGCGGCTGCACGATCGGCTCGTTGTAGACAGTGATGTAGTACATCACGTTCCGCGACGGGTCGTTGTCGGCCGGGCCGGGACCGTACATCCGGTTGAGGCCGTCGCGCATGATGACGCCGATCTCGTAGCCGTATGCCGGGTCGTAGGTGAGAACGGCCGGGTTGGTTGCCGCAAGCATGGGGGAGTGCCCGTCCGCGTGCTGCAGGCCTTCGCCAGTCAGCGTGGTGCGCCCTGCCGTGGCGCCGATGATGAAGCCGCGGGTCATCTGGTCGGCGGCTGCCCAGAAGGAATCGCCCGTGCGCTGGAACCCGAACATCGAATAGAAGACGTAGACCGGGATGAGCGGTTCGCCGTGTGTGGCGTAGGACGTTCCGGCGGCGGTGAAGGCTGCCACGGAACCGGCCTCGTTGATGCCGGCGTGCACGATCTGGCCGGAGATGGACTCCTTGTACGCCAGGACGAGCTCGCGGTCCACGGAGAGGTAGTTCTGGCCGTTCGGGTTGTAGATCTTCGCCGTCGGGAAGAACGCGTCCATGCCGAAGGTGCGTGCCTCATCCGGAATGATCGGCACAATCCGCTTGCCGAACTCCTTGTCCCGCATGAGGTCCTTGAGCAGGCGGACAAACGCCATGGTGGTGGCGGCGTGCTGCTTGCCGGAGCCGCGGTTGGCGACTTCGTAGGCCTTCTCATCCGGGAGGGTGACATCGACGTGCTTGGAGCGCCGCTCGGGGACGAATCCGCCGAGTTCCTTGCGGCGGCCCATCAGGTACTGGATCTCCGGGGAGTCCATGCCGGGGTGGTAATACGGCGGCCGGTAGAGGTCCGCTTCCAGCTGCTCGTCGGTGATCGGGATGCGCAGGTGGTCGCGGAAGGCCTTGAGGTCGGCCATCGTGAGCTTCTTCATCTGGTGGGTCGCGTTGCGGCCCTCGAAGTGCGTGCCTAGGCCGTAACCCTTGACCGTGTGGGCCAGGATGACGGTGGGCTTGCCCTTGAACTCGGTGGCGGCCTTGTAGGCGGCGTAGACCTTGTTGTAGTCGTGCCCACCGCGCTTGAGCTTCCAGATCTCGTCGTCGGACAGGTCCTGGACCATTTCCTTGGTCTGCGGGGTCTTGCCGAAGAAGTGCTCGCGGACGAACGCGCCGGATTCGGCCTTGTACGTCTGGTAGTCGCCGTCGACGGTCTCGTTCATGATCTTGACGAGCGAGCCGTCCTCGTCCTTGGCCAGCAGGTCATCCCACTCGCGGCCCCAGACCACCTTGATGACGTTCCAGCCGGCGCCGCGGAAGAAGGCCTCAAGTTCCTGCATGATCTTGCCGTTGCCGCGGACGGGTCCGTCGAGGCGCTGGAGGTTGCAGTTGATGACGAAGTTAAGGTTGTCGAGCTTGTCGTTGGCGGCGAGCTGGAGCAGGCCGCGGGACTCGGGCTCGTCCATTTCGCCGTCGCCCAGGAACGCCCAGACCTGCTGGTCCGAGGTGTCCTTCAGGCCGCGGTTGTGCAGGTAGCGGTTGGACTGCGCCTGGTAGATGGCGTTCATCGGGCCGATGCCCATGGAGACGGTGGGGAATTCCCAGAATTCCGGCATGAGGCGCGGGTGCGGGTAGGAGGAAAGGGCATGCCCTTCCTTGGACTTCTCCTGACGGAAGCCGTCCATGTCCTCTTCGCTCAGCCGGCCTTCCATGAAGGCGCGGGCGTACATGCCGGGGGAGGCGTGGCCCTGGAAGAAGATCTGGTCGCCGCCGCCGGGGTGGTCCTTGCCGCGGAAGAAGTGGTTGAAACCGACCTCGTACAGGGTCGCGGCCCCGGCGTAGGTGGAGATGTGCCCGCCGACGCCGATGTCCGAACGCTGCGCACGGTGCACCATGACGGCGGCATTCCAGCGCAGCCAGGCCCGGTACGTGCGTTCAATCTCCTCGTCGCCGGGGAATTCGGCTTCCTGGTCCACCGGGATGGTGTTGACGTAGTCCGTGGTGGTGACCATCGGAACGCCCACGCTCTGCGCGCCGGCCCGCTGGAGCAGGCTGCGCATAATGTACTGGGCACGCTCGGTGCCCTGTTCCTGAATCAGGGTGTCCAGGGACTCCAGCCATTCGGCGGTCTCTTCCGGATCACGATCAGGCAGCTGGTTTGTCAACCCGCTGAGGATATGGGAGGTTTCTTCTCCTGCAGCCACGTCCAACCTCTCTTTGAGCGCATCTATCGGCACCCTCAGCTCCGGGCAGGGTGACTGCCTGGCGTGAACGCGACGTGTGCGACATATCGGTTACAACAGCCCGGTCGTATGCGCCGGGCAAGGTCCAATCACGGTACGCCTGCCTGTAATCAGTCGGGCGGTTGCCCGCGCAGGCGTAGTCGTTATCAGCCACTCTAGCCGTGCGCGCTGGCGGATGCGTAGCCGCCCCATGGACCCGCCGCCGTATTTCACGGGCATACTGGTTGTGTGACGAAGCGCTGCCCGGCAGCCTTCGGATCGCCCCGTGTGACGCAGAATATGGCGGATCGCGGTGCCAACAGCTTGAAGCGAGAGCTCAAAGGGTGTTGGCTTGGAGTAATGGAAATCACTAGTGCCATTGAAAACATGAAGCAATTCACAAAGCATAGGAGCAACACGTGAGCGAGGCCGACGCCGCTACTTCGGTAAATGTGGCGGAGAAACTGGGTTTCAAAGACGGGGACCTGATTCAGGAATTCGGTTATGACGACGACGTCGACTTCGACTTGCGAGACGATATCGAAGATCTCACGGGCTCTGAGCTTCTCGACGAGGACGATCACGAGGTGGTCGATGCCGCCATTCTCTGGTGGCGGGCAGGTGACGGAGACCTTGTCGACACCCTGGTCGATTCGCTGACCACTCTCACCGAGGGCGGCGTTGTCTGGGTCCTGACTCCCAAATCGGGCCGGGACGGCTACGTGTCGCCTGCGGACATCCAGGATGCCGCGCCCACCGCCGGGCTCCACTACACCACGTCGGCCGGTGTCTCGAAGGACTGGAGCGCCACCCGGCTGGTCACGCGGAAGAACAAGTGACCCAAGCGGTCCAGCACGGGGCCCCCGGGCCGGCCGCCGCCGTGACGCCTGCTCCCGGTGGGGTAACCGCCGTCGGCGATTCCGCCCCGGATTTCGAGCTCGCCAATCAATTCGGCGAACCGGTGCGCCTCTCGGACTTCCGCGGGCGCAATGTCGTCATCGTCTTCTATCCCTTCGCTTTCTCCGGCATCTGCACCGGGGAACTGTGCGAAATCCGGGACAACCTGGCCCTGTTCGAAGATGCCGATGCCGCCGTGCTGGCAGTCTCGGTGGACAGCAAGTTCGCCCAGCGGGCCTACGCCGAAAAAGAAGGCTACGGCTTCGACCTGCTCGCCGACTTTTGGCCGCACGGCGCCGTGGCCTCGGCGTACGGAGTGTTCGACTCTGAGAGCGGCATGGCACTGCGCGGCACCTTCATCATCGACGCG
Source organism: Arthrobacter sp. ov407 (assembly GCF_900102895.1). Lineage (GTDB taxonomy): Bacteria > Actinomycetota > Actinomycetes > Actinomycetales > Micrococcaceae > Arthrobacter. Next base: position 290,439 of record NZ_FNGD01000004.1, on the reverse strand, counting down.
GCCGGAATCGTCCGCTACGTCGTGGTGAATCCCCGCGGCCAGGCCCGGGACTTGGCCGAATACCGGACTGCCCTCGCGGGACTCGGCGGGAACTGATCCGGTGAGGCAGCGGCGGCCAGGAATCGGCATGACCGGGTTTGCCAGCCTCCCTCCGGTCACGGCCGCCGAGGCCGGCGCGGAGCTCCAGCGCAGCGAACTCGGGATCCTGCAGGACATCCACAGCCTCCTGTCCGGGCGACAGTTTGCCGTGCTGACCGGCGCCGGCCTGAGCACGGATTCGGGCATCCCGGATTACCGCGGACCCGGCGCCGCGCCGCGGGCCCCCATGACCTACCAGGAATTCATCGGCGAACCCGGAAACCGGCAACGCTACTGGGCCCGTAACCACATCGGCTGGTCGCACCTGCGCCGGGCGGATCCCAACGACGGCCACGCCGCGGTAGCGCGGCTGGAACAGCGGGGACTGCTCACCGGACTCATCACCCAGAACGTGGACCGGCTCCACGAGGACGCCGGCAGTGTCAACGTGGTGGACCTGCACGGCCGGTTCGACCAGGTAGTCTGCCTGGACTGCCACCGGCGGTTCAGCCGCCGGATGCTGGCCGGTGTCCTGGAGGAACTCAACCCCGGGTTCCTGGAACGGGCGCAGACCGCCGGAGTGGTCGAAATGGCCCCCGACGCCGATGCCACAGTCGAGGACTCCGGGCTGATCGAATCGTTCGTCGTCGCCCGCTGCCCCGCCTGCGCGGGCACCCTGAAACCGGACTTCGTGTACTTCGGGGAAAACGTGCCCAAGGACCGCGTGGAGCGCTCCTACGCCATGGTTGACGCGGCCCGGGCGCTTCTGGTGGCCGGCTCGTCGCTCACCGTGATGAGCGGCCTGCGTTTTGTCCGCCACGCGGCGAAGCAGGGCAAAGCCGTGGTCATCATCAACAGGGGACCGACCCGCGGGGACGACCTCGCCACCATCAAGCTGGAGGCAGGCGTCAGCGGGGCCCTGGCCTGGCTCGCCGAGGAGCTGCCGCCTCTGTAGGGACGGCCTGGCCGATTGGCGCTTGGCCGGTGACATCCGGTACAGTAGCTGTTCGTTGGTTGAAGCGCTGAGGCGCGGATACAACGGTTTGGGTCTTTAGCTCAGCTGGTAGAGCGCCACGTTTACACCGTGGATGTCATCGGTTCGATCCCGGTAGGACCCACCACAAAAACCCCACCCTTTCCGGACCACCTGGTCCGCAAGGGCGGGGTTTTGTACTTAAAATGTCAGTGCCCCGCCCTAGCGTGTCAGGCATGGAGCACGTGATGGTGAAAACAGGCCCGGACGGGCGGCCGCTGGCTGTGGTCCGCGGGGGCAGGGAATGGTTGATCGGGGCCGAGCCCGTGCGCTGGTTCGAGCGGGTCAGCTGGTGGGAGGCCGAGCGGCGGATGCCCAAGGGTCTGAGCCGCGTGGACGTCGAGGTCTGGCAGATCCAGGCAAGGCTTGGCCGCAACCGCGAATCTGCCCTGACCACCATGGAATTGACCCGGGACGGTCTCGGCGGCGGCTGGCGGCTGCGGGGGGCGGTTGCGGACGCCGCCTAGGGTGCCGGGGCTGGCATCGATCGGCCGGTCCCGCCGGCTCCTGTTGGTGGTTCCGGACGCCGGCGCCACCCGGGCATTGGAAAAGCCTTCCACCGCGACTATTGGGGGATGCCGCGGTGGAAGGCTTGGTATGAATATACCGTGAACGTTTGGAATTGTGAAACACCGACGGCGTTTCACCGCGGCAGAATTACGCCATTCGATGGCCTAATCGCGGCCCCCGAGACCCTGCCGCCTAGGATGTTTTCATGACCGCCACGAGTGCCCGCCGCATCGCCAGAGTCCGCCCGCTTTCCCGTGCTGCGGACGACGAACACTTCTTCGTCGCCAACAATGCACCGGACTTTGGCAGCGCGGCCGGCAGGGCATGGACGGTAACCACCTCTCCGTTCCCTGGTTCTGCGGCCAACGCCGGCAGCCGGCCCCGCAGCGGCTGGGATATCGGCGCGACGGTGGATGAAGCATCATTCACGTTCCTCGCGCCCAGTGTCCCGGCTAACGTCCTGGGCATGGCGCACAATACCGGCCGCGCGGGCCGCGACCTTCCGCCGCAGGCTTTCCATAAGGCAGCGACCAGTGTGGTCGGTCCGGGCGACGCAATTGAACTCCGGCCGGGGGTGGGCAGCGTCGAGCCGGAAGCCGAACTGACAATCGTCGTCGGGACCAAGGCCCGCGGATTGACGCCCGGCAACGCCAGGAGCGCAGTCCTGGGCTACACCATAGGAAACGACGTCTCCGCCAGGGACCTGCAGGAATCTGACGAGCTGTGGATCAGCGCCAAGAGCCAGGACACGTTCACGCCGGTGGGGCCGTGGATCGTCACGGATCTGCCGGGTGAAGACCTGGCGATCGGAATCAAACACAACGGGGCGGAGCTCAAGGCAGCCAGCTCCGCCGATCTCGGCTGGAGGGTGGAGGAAATCCTCGCCTATCTGACCTCCTTCATGACGCTTCACCCGGGCGATCTGGTGCTGACGGGATTCCCCGCCGAGTGCGCGGCAATCGTTCCCGGCGACACTGTCACCTGCCACATTGCAGGCATCGGCCAGCTGACCAATCCCGTGGTGTCCGCCGCCTGACGAGCCGGCGGTCCCCGACGAGGGGCGCTGCCGGGGGAGCGGCGGGTAGCCGGGCTCAGGAGAGTCTCGATTCACGGCGCCAGACATTATGATGGTTACTGTTCAGCTGACTGGACGGCATTAAAATGAGTGGCGCGGCGTCTTGCGCGCGATACCTGAAGGAGAATCATGGCCGATTCCCGAGTTTCCCGAACCTCCGAGGGATTGGGGAGCGCATCGCCCGCACCGGCTGTCACCCGTGCCGCCGCCGTGCTGGAGGCCCTGGCCGCATCCGCGACCGGACGCCTCACGCTCAGTGATCTGGCCAGGGAGCTGGGAATTCCGAAGTCCTCAACCTCCAACCTCCTGCTCGCGCTCGAGGAGGCCAGGCTTATCAACCGCCAGGGCGCGGAGTTCACCCTCGGCCGCAAATTGGTTGAGCTGGGTGCGGCGTACCTCAGCCGCCTCGACGAGGTCCAGGAGTTTTACCGGTTCTGTGAACAGGCTCCGACGCTTTCTGGAGAGACGGTCCGGATCGCCATGCTGGATGGAACAAACGTCATCTATCTCGCCCGCTACGAGGGGCACCCGGCGGTACGCCTGACGTCCAACATCGGCGACAAAATGCCGGTCTCCCTCTGTGCCGTGGGCAAGGCCCTAATAGCGCGACTGCACGACCACGACGTCGACGGGATGTTTCCGGACAACGCCGAACTGCCGGTCCTGACGCCGAAGTCGCTGCGCACCGGAGCCGAGCTCAAGGCGCAACTCACCGTCATCCGGGAGCAGGGATACGCGTTCGAGGACGAGGAATCCACCACCGGGGTCGTGTGCCTGGCCGTGGCCGTCCCGACTCGGGGCGCGCACGGCCCCAGCCTCGGCCTCTCGGTCACCGCGCTGAAGGCGACCTACTCGCCGGAGCAGGGCGCCATGATGGTGAAGGAACTCCAGGACCTCGCCCGGTCCCTGGGCAATCCCATGGGCTAGGGCCCGTTCCGTCGCCCCGTCCCAAATGCCACGAATAAATCTGATTATTCATTGGCTAGTCGATCATCCTGCTGTACTCTGTTCAGCATAGTGATCGACTCGTCGAGAGTTGCTCACGTCCCACCAGACCAACGGGGGTCTGGAGTGTTCTTGAGGGAGTGCTTGTGACAACTAGTACTAATACACCGCTCGCTGAAGCGGATGGCGCCGTCGTCGATCCGGAACAGCTGCGACGAGCTACGCTTGCCAGCTCTGTGGGCTCCGCGCTGGAGTACTACGACTTCTACATCTACGGCCTGGCTTCGGCCCTGATCTTCGGTCCGCTGTTCTTCAAACCACTCGGCGAGGACGGGGCCCTGATCGCGTCCTTCGCCACGTACGGCGTCGGCTTCGCGGCCCGGCCTTTCGGCGGGATGGTCTTCGGCTACATCGGCGACCGGTTCGGCCGCAAGATGGTCCTCATCCTCACGATCGGCCTGATGGGGACCGCCAGCTTTGCCATCGGCCTGCTGCCGACCTATGAACAGGCAGGCATGGTTGGCGCAGTGCTCCTGGTGATGCTGCGCATCCTGCAGGGACTGGGTGCCGGCGCGGAACAGGCCGGCGCCACCACCTTGATTTCCGAGGTCGCACCGCGCCGCCGTCGTGGCTTCTTCGCGTCGCTGCCGTTCGTCGGCATCCAGCTGGGCACCCTGCTCGGCGCCGGAACGTTTGCCCTTATTGCCATGGCTGACAAGGCCGTCCTGGAAGGCTGGCTGTGGCGGGTGCCCTTCCTGGCCAGCGTGCTCCTGGTTGTGGTGGCCATTTTCATTCGGCTCCGGCTGAAGGAGACCCCGGTCTTCCAGGAGCTGGAGAAGCACAAGAATGTGGCCAAGAACCCCATCAGCCAGCTGTGGAAGCACTCCAAGAAAAACGTCCTCATCGGCATCGGCCTGCGGATGGGCGAAAACGGGAATTCCTCGATCTACTCCGCCCTGCTCATCGCGTTCCTGGGGTCAAAGGATGGCGTCTTTCCCGGCGACAAGTTCATCGGACCGGTGGGACTGCTCATCGCCGCAGGCTTCGCCGCCGTCATGGTGATCACGTTCGGCGCGCTCTCCGACAGGTTTGGCCGTGTGCCCGTCTACCGCTACGGCGCGCTTTTCCAGACCGCCATCGCGCTGCCGGCGTTCTATCTGGTGACGCTCGGCAACGTCACGCTCGTCTGGATTGTCATGGTGGTGGGCATCGCCCTCGGCGTTCAGTCCATGCTCGGCCCGCAGTGCCCGCTGCTGCCGGAACTCTTCGGCTCGCAGTACCGCTTCACCGGCGTGGCCATGAGCCGCGAGCTCTCCGCCGTCCTGGCCGGGGGACTGGTCCCGCTGGTCGGCGCCGCGCTGCTGGCCGCCACGGACCATTCCTGGCTGGTGCTCGCCATCTACTCGCTGGTGCTGGCGCTGATCTCGTTCGTCACCACGTTCTTCACGCCCGAGACGGTGGGACGCGACCTCCTCCTGACGGAGGACGCGCACTAGGCGCACCCGCCCTTATCAGCACGCAGTCCGCAGGACCCCAGGCCGTGGTCCCTTCCACCCAGGAAGGGGCCACGACCGTTTCTGCGACAGGGCGGGTGCCGGGTGACGCGGAAAATATCCGACGCTACTGGAATACCCGAGTCGACGGGAAACGGGCGCGGCGCCATGCAATACGCGCGTCGCCAGGCAGGACGGGCGTCCCCAGACAGGACGCGCGTCGACACGTCATCTGCCGTGCACCAACGCAAAGGGCGGCCCCTCCATTTCCGGAGGGGCCGCCCTGGTGTGCGCCGCGGCGGGCCGCAGGGGTGGAAGGAACTGACTCAGTAGAAGTGCACCGTGTCCACGAGGTGGGGGAGTTCGCCGCCGTCGAGGTAGGTCCGCAGGTTGCTGCAGAAGCGTTCGGCGATCAGCCGGTTTTCGGCTGCGCTGAGGGCCGAGGTGTGCGGGGACACCATCACCCTGGGGTGGGTCCACAGCGGGCTGTCCTGCGGGAGCGGCTCCACGGCAAACACATCCAGGCAGGCATAGGAGACCTGGCCGTTCCCGAGCGCCTCCAGGAGCGCCTCTTCATCCACCACTGTGCCGCGGCCTACGTTGACGAAGACCGTTCCGGGCTTCATGGCAGCGAAGACTTCGCGGCTGAAGAGTTTCTCGGTGTACGGCGTGCCCGGAAGTGTGTTGACGACGGCGTCCGCGGTGCCGAGAAGGCCGGCGAGGCCGTCGTTGTCCGTGACGTCCTGGATGCCGTCGATTGGCTCCACGGTCCGCTTGGTGCCGCTGACGCTCATGCCCAGGGCGCGGGCGATCCGTGCGGTCTCGAGCCCGATCTCGCCCAGTCCGGTGACCACCAGCCGGGAGCCGTTGACCAGCCGGGTGGGGGTGCGCAGCTCGGGCCAGAGCTTGGCGGCCTGGTCCTGTGCCAGTTCCGCGCTGCGCTTGAAGCCGTTGAGGATGCCGAGGGTGGCAAACTCGGCGAGCGGCAGGGCGTGCACCCCGGCCGAGGTGGTGACCTTGAATTTCTGCAGAGTCGCCGCGTCCAGCCCCGATGCCTTCACGGCACCGCCGGCGCCCGCAGCCATGGCGTGGATCCACTCCAGGCGGGGATTGCTGCCGGCGATCCTGGCGAGGCCCGCCGGGCTTTCGTTGGGGAGCCCGTACAGGACCTGGGCCTTGTTGAGCATGTCCCAGTAGCGCTCTTCCTGCTCCGGCGTCCGGCGGAAGTCCGGATCACCCGAATGGTCGGCGGGAAAGCGTTCCGGCGGCAAAAGCTCGGGCTCGTAGAGGACGGTCACGGACGGATCTACGGCGCGGATGCGTTCCACCAGCTCTGCTTCGAGCGGGACGGCGATCGCGACGGTGGTTTTGGTCGTCATAGTGTTCATCATACTGAATGGAGGCTAGGATGCTGAACAGTTTCAAAGATTAACCACCGTGAAACTTATCCACGACGGAGTGAGGCAGCATGGCGATGGACCGCAAGGAGGCCGGATTTGTCGGCCTCGGACTGATGGGCGCGCCGATGGCCGCCAACCTCCTCGCGGCAGGGTGGGCTGTCAGTGCATGGAACCGGTCGCCGGCGGCACTGGATGCCTTCGAGGCCCTGGGCGGATCCAGGGTGGCCGCGGTCCAGGCGCTCCGCGACCAGCCGGTCATTGTCTTCATGCTCCCGGATCTGTCCGACATTGAAGCAGCGAGCGGCGCGCTCCTGGCCGGCTGGACCGCCAGGCCGCCCGCACCCGGAACGGCCGTGGTGGTCATGAGCAGCGTCTCGCCGTCCGCGGTGCAGGAATTCGGGGCACGGGTCGTAGAGGCGAGCGGAGGCAACGCCGTCGTCGTCGATGCGCCCGTCAGCGGCGGCACGAAAGGCGCGGTGGACGGAACCCTCGCCATCATGGCAGGCGCCAGCGAAGAAGACTTCCGCCGGCTGCAGCCGCTCTTCAGAGCGATGGGCAGCACCGTGCGGCGGCTCGGACCACTGGGCGCGGGGTCGCTCGCCAAGGCGTGCAACCAGCTGATCGTGGGAACCACGACGGCGGCGCTCGCCGAGGCAGCGGAGCTCGCCGAACGCTCCGGCATGGATGTCCCCGCCCTCTACGACGTGCTCGCGGGCGGACTGGCCGGCAGCCGGGTCCTCGACACCGTGGGGCCACGGCTCGCCGCGAAGGACTACGAGCCCACCGGCCCCGCCAAGTTCATGCACAAGGACCTGTCCTTCGTGCTCGAAAGCGCCGCGGCAGCCGGTGCCGCGGTACCGATGGCCGCCGCCGGCGTCGAACTCTACGCGGCGCTGTTGCGCCAGGGGCTGGGGGACCGGGACCTCGCCGTCGTGCGGCAAACCATCGCCAACTTCAGCGACAGCCCCAGCGAAAGCACATCAGTCAACACACGTGACAATCCAGCAGCAAAGACCAAATGAGGATCAGCGAACCATGAACGGACTTTTTGACCTGACAGGCCGGACCGCACTGGTCACCGGCTCCAGCCGCGGGATCGGCAACGCCCTGGCCCGGGCCCTGGCCGATGCCGGCGCCTCGGTGGTGCTCAACGGCATCAACGCCGAGCGGCTCAAGGCCGCCGAAACCGCCATGGCCGCGGACTACCCGCCGGGCCGGGTGCACAGCTGCGCCTTCGACGTCACCAGCGATGCCGAGGCCGCGCGGGGCGTCGCCTGGGTGGAAGAGAACGTGGGGCCGCTGGAGATCCTGGTGAACAACGCCGGCATCCAGCACCGGGTGCCGATGCTGGACCTTGACGTCGCCGACTGGGACCGCGTGATCTCCACGGACCTGACCAGCGCGTTCCTGGTGGGGCGGGCGGCGGCGCGGCACATGATCCCGCGCGGCCGGGGCAAGATCATCAACATCTGCTCGGTCCAGACCGACCTCGCCCGGCCGACCATCGCCCCCTATGTTGCGGCCAAGGGCGGCCTCCGGAACCTGACCCGCGCCATGACCGCGGAATGGGCCGGTGCCGGCCTGCAGATCAACGGCATCGCGCCGGGCTACATCCACACCGAAATGACGCAGAACCTCGTGGATGATGAGGCATTCAATTCCTGGATCCTGGGCCGGACCCCGGCGCACCGGTGGGGCACGGTGCAGGACCTGGCCGGCCCGGCAGTCTGGCTGGCCTCCAGCGGCTCGGACTTCGTCAACGGCCAGACTATCTTCATCGACGGCGGAATGACGGTGGTGGTCTGATGGGCGCTGCAGCAGCACTCCCGGCCACGGCCGCGGCGGTGGTGGCCCACGCGGCGGGCGATCTCCGGATTGAGGACATTCCCGTGCCCGCACCGGCGTCCGATGAAGCCGTGATCGAAGTGGCCTTCGGCGGCATCTGCGGCTCCGACCTGCACTACTGGATGCACGGTGCCGCAGGCGAGTCCGTCCTAAAGGCGCCCATGGTACTGGGCCACGAGATCGTGGGAACCGTGATCCGGGCCGCCGCGGACGGCTCGGGGCCAGCGCCCGGGACGGCCGTCGCGGTGCATCCCGCCACACCGGGTCCGGGCGTCGCCCGGTACCCGGAGGACCGCCCCAACCTTTCACCGGGCTGCACCTATCTCGGCAGCGCCGCTCGCTTTCCCCACACGGACGGGGCTTTCAGCCGCTATGCCACGTTGCCTGCCCGGATGCTCCGGCCGCTGCCGGCGGGGCTGGAACTGCGGACTGCGGCCCTGGCGGAGCCGGCCAGCGTTGCCTGGCACGCCGTGTCGCGCGCCGGGGATGTGGCGGGAAAGACGGTGCTCGTGATCGGCAGCGGCCCCATCGGGGCCCTGGCGGTGGCCGTCCTCAAACGCGCCGGCGCGCGGCGGATCGTGGCCGTGGACATGCATGAGCGGCCGCTGGAAATAGCCCGTGCCATGGGAGCCCACGCCGTCCTCATGGGGGACGACGCCGAGGCGATCGCGGCGGTGGAGGCGGACGTCGTCATCGAGTCCTCAGGCAGCCACCAGGGCCTGGCCTCGGCGATCAAGGGCGCGGTCCGCGGTGGCAGGGTGGTCATGGTGGGGCTGCTGCCCTCCGGTCCGCAGCCCGTGCTGATCTCCCTGGCCATCACGCGAGAGCTGGAGCTGGTGGGCTCGTTCCGCTTCAACGACGAAATCGACGAGGTCCTCGGTGCACTCGCCGATGGATCGCTGCTGGTGGATCCCGTGGTCACCCACGCCTTTACGCTGGACCGCGGACTGGAAGCGTTCGACGTCGCCAGGAACGCGGCTGTTTCCGGGAAGGTCCTGCTGGACTTCCGGCCGGCCCCGGCGTGAGGCGCGCCTCCGTCGTCGCCAGCGGTGCGCTAGTGCCGCTCGACCGGGACAAACACCCGCGGCTGGTTCTTCCAGCTCGGCTCCATCTCCGAGATCGTCTCCCGCATGATCCGGTTCGAGGCCTCGCGCGCGGCGGTGGCATCCCCACCGGCGATGGCTTCGGCGACCTCCACGTGCCACTGCAGCGCGGTCTCCCGCGGGTGGTCCGGCATCAGGCCGTGGATGGTGCGGCCGGTCAGGGTCTCGGTCACCTGGCCCACCATGTTGGCGAACATCTCGTTGCCGGAGCCGGTCAGCAAGAGGGAATGGAACAGGATGTCCAACTCGAGGAACCGGGGCACGTCCCCGGCCTGCCCGGCGTCGCGCATGGCGTGCGAGATCTCCACGAGCTCCCGACGGAGCTCCTGGGGGGCGTTGGCCGCTGCCAGTTCGGCGGCCACCGGCTCGACGGCGGTGCGGAGCTCGGCCAGGGAGCGCAGTTGGGCGCCGCGGCCCTCGCCGGCCAGGCGCCAGCGGATCACAAGGGGATCGAAGGGGTTCCACCGGCTGGAGGGCAGCACCCGGATGCCGACGCGCTTGATGGTCTCAACCAGGCCGAGGGACTGGAGGACCCGGACGGCCTCGCGGACCACCGAGCGGGAGACCTTGAGTTCGTCCTCAAGGTGCTCGGCCAGCATGACGTGCCCGGCCGGCAGCTCGCCGGCCACGATCCGGGTCCCGAGGTGCTCAATGGCACGATGATGGAGGCTGGTTGACATAGTCGTAAGCATAATGCTGCGGGCATGATCCGGGCCGACCGGCGGGGCGGGCGCCGGTGATCTTAGACTGTTTATGACGCGCAGTATTCCGCTACGTGGGCGGTGCTTTCCCGCAGCCCGCGGAAATACATATGGTTTATGGACAGCAACAAAATCCCAAGGGCGGGTTCCGCCCTCTGCGGCGCACCTGCCCGAGTCCTCGACTAACGTCGCACATGAATCGCCGTACACACATGGTCTACAGAAATCATGGTGTACAGAAATGAATTGGAGTTTTGATGTCAGCACACATCGGTGTTACCGGCCTCGCAGTGATGGGGGCCAACCTCGCACGCAACCTGGCCCGGAACGGCTTCACCGTTGCCCTGCACAACCGGTCGGTGGAAAAGACAGACACGCTGCTCGCCAAGTACGGCGATGAGGGCGACTTCGTCCGCACGGAGACCCTCCAGGAACTCGTTGATTCGCTGGAGAAGCCGCGCCGCGTGCTGATCATGGTCAAGGCCGGCAAGCCGGTGGATTCCGTGATCGAGCAGCTCGAGCCGCTTCTGGAGGCGGGCGACATCATCATCGACGCCGGCAACTCGCACTACGAGGACACCCGACGCCGCGAGGCCGCGCTCGCCAAGAAGGACCTGCACTTCGTCGGCATCGGCGTCTCCGGTGGCGAGGAAGGCGCCCTCAACGGCCCCTCGATCATGCCCGGCGGGTCCAAGGAGTCCTACGACGCCCTCGGACCGCTGCTGGAAAAGATCGCCGCCCACGTCGACGGCCAGCCTTGCTGCGCTTGGATCGGCACCGACGGCGCCGGCCACTTCGTCAAGATGGTCCACAACGGCATCGAATACGCCGACATGCAGGTCATCGGCGAGGCCTTCGACCTCCTGCGCTCCGGCGCCGGAATCGAACCGGCCGAGCAAGCCAAGATCTTCGAAGAGTGGAACAAGGGCGACCTCGCCTCGTTCCTGATCGAAATCTCCGCCGAGGTCCTCGGCCACGTCGATGCGAAGACCGGCAAGCCGTTCGTCGACGTAGTGGTGGATGCTGCCGGCCAGAAGGGCACCGGCCGCTGGACCGTCATCTCCGCGCTCGAGCTCGGCTCCCCGACGTCCGGTATCGCTGAGTCCGTCTTCGCCCGGGCCCTGTCCTCGCAGGCGGAGCAGCGCGTGCTGGCCCAGGAACTGCTCGCCGGCGGCGAGGCCGCCGTCGAGGTCCCCGAGAGCTTTGTCGACGACGTCCGCCAGGCGCTCTACGCCTCGAAGCTGGTTTCCTACGCCCAGGGACTGGACATGCTCACCTCCGCGGCCAAGGAATACGGCTGGGACCTGAAGCTGGATGAAATCGCCTCGCTGTGGCGCGGTGGCTGCATCATCCGCGCCGAACTGCTCAAGGAGATCACCAAGGCGTACGCCGCTGCGGAGAAGCCGGCCAACCTGCTCTTCGCCCCGGCGTTCACCAAGGCGATCGCAGACGTCCTCCCGGCATGGCGCCGGGTAGTGTCCACGGCCGTGCAGCTCGGCATCCCCGTGCCGGTGTTCTCCTCCTCGCTGGCCTACTACGACGGCCTGCGCCGCAAGCGCCTGCCGGCCGCTGTCATCCAGGGCCAGCGCGACCTCTTCGGTGCGCACACCTACGGCCGCGTCGATGCCGAGGGCACGTTCCACACCCTCTGGGGCGAGGACAAGTCCGAGATCGAGGCAGTCGACACCCACTAGCCGCACCACGGACGGCCGGCTCTTTCCAGATACGCTGGGGGGGCGCCGGCCGTCCGTGTTTCCGGCCGCTCCTGCCCCAGGAGTTCAGCACCCAAGGAGTTCTGCTCATGCTCCAGCCCGTAGCGTTTGTCACTGGTGCGTCCACCGGAATCGGCTTTGCCACCGCGCAGAAGCTGGCCGCGGCCGGCTTCACCGTCTATGCCGGCGCCCGCCGGGTGGAGAAAATGGAGCCCCTGACGGCCTCCGGCGTCAAGGTGATGGCCCTGGACGTGACCGATGAGGACTCGATGAGCGCCGCCGTCGGGGAAGTGCTGGCCGCGCACGGCCGGATCGACGTCCTGGTCAACAACGCCGGCTACGGGACGTACGGTTCGCTCGAGGAGGTGGAGCTGGCTGAGGGGCGGCGGCAGTTCGACGTGAACGTCTTCGGCCTGGCGCGCATGACGCAGCTCGTGATCCCCGCTATGCGGGCCGCGGGGTCAGGCAGGATCATCAACATCTCATCGATCGGCGGCAAAATGTACGAGCCGCTGGGTGCCTGGTATCACGCGACGAAGTTTGCTGTTGAGGGCCTGAGCGATTCGCTGCGGCTCGAGCTCAAGCCGCACGGCATTGATGTGGCCATCATCGAGCCTGCCGGGACGCAATCCGAGTGGGGCGCCATTGCGGCGCAGGGGCTGCTGGCCAGCTCCGGGAGTGGGCCCTACGGGGCCCAGGCCAAGGTGGTGGCGGCCGCGCTGGCCACTACCGACAACGCTGCAACCTCGGCGCGGCCGGAGCTCGCGGCCGAGGCCATCCTGCACGCGGCGACGGCTCGGCGGCCCAAGACGCGGTACCCGGTGGGTGCCAGCGCCCGGGGGATCCTGCTGCTGCGCCACCTGCTGCCGGACCGGGTGTTCGACGCCGTCCTCTGGAACATCTACAAGCGGTTTCCCGGGTAGACGCTCTAGATGTGGTAATCGATCAGGTATTCGGCCGGGTCGACGGCGGGCTTGGTCTCGCGCCGCGCGTCGCGGTGCCGCCAGGTGGCCGGCACGCCGGTGACGATCGATTCGGCCGGGGCGTCCTTGACCACCACGGCGTTGGCCCCGATGGCGCTGTCCCGGCCGATGGTGATGGGGCCAAGGACCTTGGCTCCGGCGCCGATCACCACGCGGTCCTCGATGGTGGGGTGGCGTTTGACCTTGGCGAGCGAGCGGCCGCCGAGGGTCACGCCGTGGTAGATCATGACGTCCTCGCCGATCTCGGCGGTCTCGCCGATGACCACGCCCATGCCGTGGTCGATGAAGAAGCGCCGGCCGATGGTCGCGCCGGGGTGGATCTCGATGCCGGTGAGGAACCGGGCGAGCTGGGAGATCAGCCGCGCCGGGAACCGCAGGGCCGGGTTTTGCCACAGCCGGTGCGTCAGGCGGTGGAACCAGATGGCGTGCAGGCCGGAATAGGCGAAGAAGTTCTCAAAAGAGCCTCGAGCCGCCGGGTCGTGGGACCGGGCGGCGTCGAGGTCTTCCTTCAGTCTTGCGAAGAAGCTCACAAAGACCTTTCTGGGGAATCGGGGGACAGCGGCGGGGACTTAGCCGCGGATGTCGTCGTACAGCACGGTGGAGATGTAGCGCTCACCAAAGTCGCAAACCACGGCAACAATGAGTTTACCGGCGTTCTCCGGGCGTTTGGCGACCTCGAGGGCCGCCCAGACGATGGCGCCGGAGGAGATGCCGCCCAGGATGCCTTCCTTGATGCCGAGATCGCGTGCGACGCGGACGGAATCTTCCAGCGTGGCGTCGATGACCTCGTCGTAGACGTTGGTGTCCAGAATTTCGGGGACGAAGTTCGCGCCGAGGCCCTGGATCTTGTGCGGGCCCGGGGCGCCGCCGTTGAGGATGGCGGAGTCCTTCGGCTCGACGGCGATGATCTGCACGTCGGGCTTGCGCTCTTTGAGTACCTGTCCGACGCCGGTGACGGTGCCGCCGGTGCCGACGCCGGCAACGAAGATGTCCACCTTGCCGTCGGTGTCAACCCAGATTTCCTCGGCCGTGGTGCGGCGGTGGACCTCCGGGTTGGCCTCGTTGGCGAACTGCTGGGCCCAGATGGAGTTCTCCGTGTTGGCCACGATCTCCTGGGCCTTCTCCACGGCTCCGCGCATGCCCTCGGAGCCGGGGGTCAGGACGATCTCGGCGCCGTACGCGCGCAGCATGACCCGGCGCTCGGTGGACATGGTTTCCGGCATGGTCAGGATGACCCTGTAGCCGCGGGCCGCGCCCACCATGGCCAGGGCGATTCCGGTGTTGCCGGACGTGCCTTCGACGATGGTGCCGCCGGGCTTGAGGGCACCGGACTTCTCGGCAGCATCAATGATGGCGACGCCGATCCGGTCCTTGACGCTGTTGGCCGGGTTGTAGAACTCCAGCTTGACGGCCACAGTGGCGTCAAGGCCTTCGGTCAGCCGGTTCAGCCGGACCAGCGGAGTTCCGCCCACCAGCTGGGTTACATCGTCATAGATCGGTGCCATGTATGTATGCCTGTCTTTGAAGAGGGTTGACTGAGGTCAGCCTAACGAGCGCCTACAGGCCCTAGCTAAGCATTAAGCCATGCAGAGTAATATTTCCTCGCCTTGGCCAGCTTCGGGTTGATGATGACCTGGCAGTAGCCCTCCTCGGGGTACTTGGCGAAGAAGTCCTGGTGGATTTCCTCGGCCACATGGAACTTCGGCAGCCGGCTGACCTCGGTGACAATCGGGTGCCGCCACAGGGCCTGGTTCCGTTCGATCGCCTCCTCGAACAGGATCTTTTCCTCGGTGGTCTCGTAAAACATCGAGGAACGGTACTGGGTCCCGACGTCGTAGCCCTGCCGGTTCAGCGTGGTGGGGTCGTGGAGGACGAAGAACATGTCCAGGATGACCTCGGCGGGAATGACGTCCTCGTCGAACGTCACCGCCACCACCTCGGCATGGCCCGTGGTCCCGGAGCACACGGAGTAGTAGTCGGGGTTGCGGTCATGGCCTCCGGTGTAGCCCGAGACGACCGAGCTGACGCCCTTGGTTTTCTGGTAGACGGCGTCGAGGCACCAAAAGCAGCCTCCGCCGAGGACAAAAGTTCTCATGATGTGTTCAATGGTTCGAGGGCCCCGATGATTCCCCGGCCACCTTACGAGAGTGTTACGAGTGACCGGGCAGCCCGCGGATAGGGTAAAAATGGGGGTATGGAACCTGAGAACACCGAAGTTTCAGCGGAATCCGGCGGCCCTGATGCCGCCGTCGACGGCGACACCGGCACCGGGGAGGCCCCCGGCGCCGCGACGCTGGGCATGATCCAGCTGGCGGTGGAGGAACTCTGGCCAGAATCGCTGGCCGAGGACTGGGACGAGGTGGGCCTCGTGGCGGGCCACCCCGGCGCCGAGGTGCGCAGGGTCATGTTCGCAGTCGACCCGACGATCGACGTGATCGAGGAAGCCATCGACTTCGGTGCCGAGCTGCTCATCACGCACCATCCGCTGCTGCTCAAGGGCGTGACGTCCGTGGCCGCGAACACGGCCAAGGGAAAGGCCGTGCACCGCCTCATCGAGTCCGGGACCGCGCTGATGACCGTGCACACCAACGGTGACTCCGCCGTCGGGGGCGTCTCCGACGTCCTGGCTGACGCGCTGGGCCTGCAGAACGTGGCCCCGCTGACCCCAGCCGCGAACGGGCTCCCCGAGGAAGGCATCGGCCGCGTCGGCGACCTCGAAGAGGTCCTGACGCTGGGTGATTTCGCCGCCCGCGTGTTCGGCATCCTGCCCTCGGTGGCCGGCGGCGTCCGGGTGTCGGGCGACCGGGACGGGCTGATCCGGCGGGTGGCTGTCTGCGGTGGCGCCGGTGATTCGCTCTTTGGCGAGGTGCGGGCAAGCAACGCGGACGTCTACGTGACGGCGGACCTGCGGCACCACCCGGCCTCGGAAGCCAGGGAGGCGGCGGTGAACGACCGGCCGTACCTGATCGACGTGTCCCACTTCGCCAGCGAATGGCTGTGGCTGCCCGCGGCCGCCGAAGCGCTGGGCAATGTGCTCACCGACCAGGGCCACGACGTCGAGATCCGGGTCAGTACCACCAACAGCGACCCGTGGGACTTCATTCTGACTCCGGGCTAAGCCTGGCGTGCGAGGGGCCCCGGGTGAGCGTAGCGAGGCCGGGGAGCACGCTAGGCGCTAGAGTCTATGGAGTGCCGATACGGTGCCCGGCTTCGGCCGGATTGGATTTAGCGGAGGTAAATAGTGGCCAAGGCAGCACCGGCGGAACAGTTGAAGTTGCTCGAATTGCAGGGACTCGATGCCAAGCTCAAGTCCTTGTCCAACCGCCGACGAAGCCTTGAAAGCGACTCCCGGATCACCGACCTGGAGGCCGCCCTCAGCGTGGCCAACGGTGAACTCGGCGCCGCGAAGGTGGCCGTCCACGACGCCGAACTTGAGCTCAAGCGCTCAGAGGCCGACGTCGAGCAGGTTGCCTCCCGGATCGAACGCGACGAGGCGCGGCTCAACAGCGGCACGGGCCTGTCCAAGGACCTCGTCGCCCTGCAGCGCGACCTCGTCTCCCTGAACAAGCGCCGCTCGGATCTCGAAGACGTCGAGCTCGAAGTCCTCGAACGGCTCGACTCGCTCCGCGCCCGCCAAGGCGCGCAGCAGCAGATCGTGGACGATATCCAGGGCTCCTTCGGCTCCATCCGTGCCGAGCTGGACGAGCAGCTGGCCGAGATCGCCGCCGAAGCCACCGTGGTGCGCGGGCAGCGTGCCGAGTTCGCCGCCGGACTCGACGCCGGCATGCTCGCCGTCTACGAGAAGACCCTGGCCAAGCGCGGCGTCGGCGCTGCGCGGCTCTTCCACGGCACCTCGGAAGGCTCCGGCATGCACCTCAGCCCCGGCGATCTGGCCGAGATCAAGGCCGCGGCCGAGGACGACATCGTGTTCTGCCCGGACTCCGGCTGCATCCTGGTCCGCTCGGCCGAGTGGGCCTAAGCGGTTCCTAGCCCGGCAGGATGATGTTCAGGGTGTGCGGCTTCCGGGCCGTGCCCTCAACGAGTTCCGCATCCCACTTCTCCGCCGCCGCCTTCTGCAGCTGCGCCGGGGTCTGGGGCGCATTGCCCCTGCGGCTGAGCAAATGCCGTGCCAGCTCGCCCCGGGTGTGCTTGGCAAAGTGGCTGACCACCTTGCGCACGCCGGCGGTCTCGGTGAACACGTTCACGGCTACCGTTTGTTCCGGCGGGGGAGTCCAGGCCGCGGCGTAGGTGCTGGACCGGCAGTCCACTAACAGCTCACCCGCTGTGGCTGACGCCAGGGCGTCGCCCAGTTGCGGCTTCCAGAACGAGGCGAGCCGTCCGACGTCGGGCAGCGAGATCCCCATCGACAGCCGGTAGGCGGGTACGCGGTCGGCGAAGCGGATGGCACCCCATAGGGCGGACACCACCAGCACCGACGCGTCGGCCTTCTTCCGCTGCGCTGGGGTCAGGGAGTCGTAGCCGAGGGCGTCAAAGAGCACCCCGGAATACACCTGGTGGGCCGGGGCGGCAGGTTCCGCGTGCAGGCGGGTGTTGCGTTCGACGTCGGCACTCAGCGAGGCGCCGACGCCCAGCAGCGCCAATGCGTCCTCGTGGGCGCTGACGGTGCCGAGCGCGTCCAGGACCCTGGCCCGGGAGGTGTTGAGGGCGGGAAAGCTCAAGTCGCTCCAGTCGGCGGCGTCCCCGCCCATGGCGGGAGTCTTGCCCTCGGAGGGCGGCAGCAGAATTAGCACCGTACGATCCTACCGGCGGCGGATGCCGCGGGTGCCGCAGTGCCGGAGGGGCCGGCAGCGGCGGCGGGTTCAGGCGAGGTTGTAGCCCAAGAATGACACCACGGCGGGCAGGACGGAGCGCCAGTAGCTGTTGTCGTGGCCGCCGGGCCGGAAACCACCCTCGACCTCGCCGGGCAGTCCTGCGCGGTATGCACGAACCGTCGCGGCAAGATCGTCCGCGGTGCCGCAGTCGATCCGCTTGGGCACCGCCGCGAGGCGGGGCCGGAGGGCGAACACGTCGTGGGCCGCGAAGTCGGCCGGGCCGTCGAAGGCGGATCCCTCCCGTGGGTCGTAGTGGTCCCAGACCGCCGGACTCATGGCCGCGACGGCGCGGACTCCGGCCAGCCGGCCCTGCGAGGCCAGCAGGAGAGCACCGAAGCCTCCCATGGAGATGCCGAAGAGGCCGATCCTGCCAAGGTCGTAGCCCTGACTGCCCAGGAACGGCACAAACTCCTTCACCAGCATCGACTGGGTGTCTGTACCGTCGGCGCGGGGGTGCCACCACGTGTTTCCGCCGTCCACCGCGGCGATCGCGAAGGGCGCGCCGCCGGCGTCGAGGTGCCGTTGGAGGGCCTCATGGGCCGCCAAGTCCTCCAGCAGGACGGTGTGGCTGCCGCCCAGTCCGTGGAGAAAGACGGCCACGGGAAATTCGGGCGGCCTGCCGCCGGGCGGCAATTCGGGTGCAGCCAGCGACCAATGGCTGGCGATCCCGGGGCGGAAAGCCGAGAAGAATGAACCTGAGCGGGTCCGGACGCTCAACCGGGCGGCGGGAGCCGTCGGTGCTGTCGCCGTCGGGCCGGCTGGCACGGGCGGTGGCGTCTCGGGAGGCGCTATGCCGTCAGTGCAGGCAGAGAGGGCGGACACGCCAAGGCCGATTCCTGCCAGCTCAAGCAGCCGGCGCCGGGTCAGCGCAGACTTGTCCATCCCTCGATAATAGGCGCAGTGGCCCAGACGCTACGCGGCCTTGATCGGTGGCGCCGGCGTCGTTGTCGGCGCGGTCATCGCTGTCGTGGCCACATGGTTTTCGCGTGCCAGGAAGGCGGCCAGTTCGGCGATGGTGCTCATCAGGGGAGCAGGGAAGACGACGGTTGAGTTCTTGTCCACCCCGATCTCTACGAGGGACTGAAGATTCCGCAACTGCAGGGCGACGGGGTGGGCCATCATCGTGTCAGATGCCGCGCCCAGCGCCACGGCGGCGATCGCCTCTCCTTCGGCCGCGATGATTTTGGCCCGCTTCTCCCGCTCGGCCTCCGCCTGTCGGGCCATCGCCCGCTTCATGCTTTCGGGGAGCTGGATGTCCTTGAGTTCGACGAGCGTCACTTCGACACCCCATTCCAGGGTCAGGGGGTCCAAGATTTCCCAGATGTCGCTGTTGATTCGCTCGGTCTCCGACAGCGTCTGGTCCAGGCTGTGGCGGCCGACCACCTTCCGCAGGGTGGTCTGGGCGATCTGGTTGATGGCCGCCGCAACGTCTTCGATCGCCACGACGGACTTCACTGTGTCGATCACCCGGTAGTACGCCACTGCCGAGATATCGACGCTGACGTTGTCCTGGGTGATGATGCCTTGCGACTGGATCGGCATTGTCACGATCCGCAGGCTCACCAGCTGAAGCCGGTCCACCACCGGGATGATGAACCGCAGGCCGGGCATCCGGACCGCGACCACCCGGCCCAGCCGGAACAGGACGCCTTGTTCGTATTGGCGCACAATCTTGATCGACATCTTGGCGAGAATAGCCACCAGGACGATCGCGAGCAGCCAGATGATGATGGCGATCCAGTTCATTGGGATCTCTTCCTTGACTAGCAGGAATCTTGCTTTAATTCTCCCACCGGCCGCCCCGAAAGGCCGCGGTGCGGCTGCGCCGGCCGGGAGAACGTAGAATGAACAGCGGATGGGTTGACCAGGCGGCCGCGCGTCACGCAAGTGGCTCGAGGAACGTCCGGGCTCCGCAGAGCAGGGTGGTGGGTAACGCCCACTCGGGGTAACCCGCAGGCCAGTGCCACAGAGAACAGACCGCCTGCGTGCGGCGTGTGCTTGCACAGGCCGCAGGGCAGGTAAGGGTGAAACGGTGGTGTAAGAGACCACCAGCTTCCCGGGTGACCGGGAAGGCTAGGTAAACCCCACCCGGAGCAAGGCCAGACAGGACACGTTTGAGGGCTGCTCGCCCGAGTGTTCGGGTAGGCCGCTGGAGGGCGTCGGCAACGGCGTCCGTAGATGGATGGCCGCTACTCCCGCGCCGGTAACAGCGCGGGAACACAGAACCCGGCGTATCGGTCAACCCATCCACCCAAAATGCCGCTTCCAGGCTAAAACGAATGCTTGACATCACTTCAGCGAGACCCGACACTTCAATGAACGCTTCAAATCGGTGCCTTGATGATGGTTGAGGAGCCAACGTGCCGGGTGATGCAGCATACGACTATGTGATCGCCGGGGGCGGCACGGGCGGCAGCGTCCTAGCCGGCAGGCTAAGCGAAGACCCCTCGGTGAGCGTGCTCCTGCTCGAGGCGGGCCGATCCGACCGCCATCCCTTCATCCACATGCCCGCAGGCTTCCCGAGACTTAAGGGAGGCCCGTATCAATGGGCGTACAACAGCGTTCCGCAAAAACACAGCAACGGCCGTAGCATCCCGCTCCCTCAAGGCCGCGTACTAGGCGGCGGAGGATCCATCAACTCCCAGGTCTTCACCCGGGGCGTGGCCGAGGACTATGACGGTTGGGTCGCGGACTACGGATGCGAGGGCTGGTCCGCCGCCGAGGTGTTGAAGTACTTCGTCCGCTCGGAGTCAAACAGCAGACTCTCAGGACCGCTCCACGGATCCCAAGGACCGCTCGGAGTCTCGGACCCCAAGCGTCCGCACAAGCTCTCGGCAGCCTTCGTGCGGGCCGGTCAGGAGTTCGGGCTGCCCTACAATAGCGACTTCAACGGTGCCGAGCAGCTCGGCGTCGGCTTCTACCAGACCACCACGAAAAACGGCCGCCGGTGCAGCGCGGCCGTCGCCTATCTGAAACCCGCACGCAAGCGGCGCAACCTCACAGTCCGCGTCAACGTGACCGTCTCCAAGGTCGTCATCAAGAACGGCCGCGCCGTCGGCATCCAGGCGATCGAAGGTGGAATGGCGCGACACTATAGCGCACGGCGTGAGGTGCTCATCGCCAGCGGCGCTTTCGGATCGCCGAAGTTGCTGCAGCTTTCAGGCATTGGTGACCCGGCAGACCTTGCCGCCGCCGGCATCGACACCGTCCACGCACTGCCCGGTGTCGGTAAGAACCTGCAAGATCACTGCGACCTCGACATCATTTACGAACTCACCGCTGGCCACAGCCTTGACCGGTTCAACCGCGTCCGCCCGGCCACGGCCCTTGCCGGCCTCGAGTACCTCGCTTTCCGCTCGGGACCGTTCGCGTCGAACCTGGTCGAGGCCGGTGGCTTCAGCTACGCAAACACGGACGAGCCGACCCCGGACCTGCAGTTCCACTTCCTGCCCGCAGCCCGGGGGGAGGCAGCAATGACGTCCCTGCGGCCGGGATACGGGGCGACATTGAACTCGTACTTCCTGCGGCCCCGCAGCCGGGGAACAGTTCGACCGGCGTCCTCCGATCCGACCAGGTCGCCGCTCATCGATCCGAATTTCCTCGCGGACGACTACGATCTCGAGATGACAATCGCCGGCGTTCAGCAGAGCCGCCAGATCATGGGACAGTCGTCGATGGCAGCGTTCACCAAGGCGGAGCACATCGGCGACGGCTCACGGGTGAAAACCCGCGACGAATACGTGAATTTCGTGCGCTCCTACGGACGGACCTCCTACCACCCGGTCGGCACCTGCGCCATGGGAACCACCGATGATTCCGTCGTCTCGCCGCGGCTGAAGGTCTACGGGCTGGAGGGATTGCGGGTGGTTGACTCCTCGATCATGCCCCGCCTGATCAGTGCCAACACCCAGGCGCCCACCATCATGATCGCGGAAAAAGCCGTCGACATGATCCTCGAGGACGCCGCTGAGGCGACACCCGACTCGGGTCGCTTCGCGGGCTCCCGCAGCGGTCCGGACCGTGTGTGAGTCATTTCACGCGCAACAGGGCACCTGACCGCGCCGGGCCGCCCGTAGAATTGATGGTGAACGTAGAAGTTCTGCCGCCTGGTCTGCGTTCGCAGCCGGCGGATTTTTCTTTGCGCTCGATGAGGCGCCCGGGGTGGACCGAATCCCCGCCGGTGCCCGGTACCGGACACCCTCCGGCGGCCGACTTCTCCCTACGAGGACGTAGGGGGTGGATTCTAGGAAGGTAGTTCTGTGAGCCAGACGTCAGATTCTTGTCTTGATACGTGGATGGGCCGTGAGGCGCTCGCCGAGGCCATGATCCCCGTGATCGGCCGGCTGTACCGCGAGAACAACGTGGTGACCTCCATCCACGGGCGCAGCCTGATCAACAAGTCCACCATGAATATCCTCAAGGCCCACCGCTTCGCCCGCCGGATGAGCAAGGAAGAACTGCGCCTCGAGGAGACGGCCCCGCTGTTGGAGGCACTGACCAAGCTGGACCTCGGCGCGGCGGCCATTGATATTGCCCGGCTCACCGAGAAGTACCGCGCCGAGGGTGACGGCGCCAGCCTGGATGCTTTCCTCCGCGAGGAACTCGCCGAGGTTGTCGGCAAGCGCGGCGGCGACGACCGCACCAGCACCGACGTCGTCCTCTACGGCTTCGGCCGCATCGGCCGGCTCCTGGCCCGCCTCCTGATCGAAAAGGCGGGCGGCGGCCACGGCCTGCGCCTGCGCGCCATCGTGGTCCGCCGCGGTTCCGACAACGACCTTGCCAAGCGCGCGAGCCTGCTGCGCCGCGACTCCGTCCACGGCTCTTTCGAAGGCACCATCAAGGTGGACCTCGAAAACGACACCATCACAGCCAACGGCGTCCAGATCCAGGTCATCTACTCGGACAACCCCTCCACGGTGGACTACACCGCCTACGGCATCCACGACGCGCTCGTGGTGGACAACACGGGCCGCTGGCGCGACGCCGAGGGACTGTCCCAGCACCTGCAGAGCAAGGGCGTTGCCCGCGTCCTCCTCACCGCCCCGGGCAAGGGCGAGCTGAAGAACATCGTGCACGGCATCAACCATGGCACCATCGCCGACTCCGACACGATCGTCTCGGCCGCCTCCTGCACCACCAACGCCATCACCCCCGTGCTCAAGGCGATCAACGACCGCTACGGCGTGGTGCACGGGCACGTGGAGACAGTCCACTCCTTCACCAACGACCAGAACCTGATCGACAACTTCCACAAGGGCGACCGCCGTGGACGCTCTGCCGCGCTGAACATGGTGATCACCGAGACCGGTGCCGCCAAGGCCGTCGCCAAGGCATTGCCGGAACTGCTCGGCAAGCTCACGGGCAGCTCCATCCGCGTCCCCACCCCGGACGTGTCGCTGGCCATCCTGAACCTGAGCCTGGAAAACGGCACCACCAAGGACGAGGTCAACGACTACCTGCGGGAAATGTCGCTGCACTCCGAGCTGCGCAAGCAGATCGACTACATCGATTCGCCCGAAGTTGTCTCCACGGACTTCGTCGGCTCGCGCCGGGCAGGCATCGTCGACGGCCTGGCCACGATCTCGAACGACAAGAACCTCGTCCTGTATGTCTGGTACGACAACGAGTTCGGCTACAGCTGCCAGGTGGTCCGCGTCATGGAGGAAATGGCCGGGGTCAACCCGCCGTCCTTCCCCGCCAAGGACGCCGCCTCCATCCTCGAGGCCGCCGGGCTGCCCGTAGAGGTCTAGTCCGCGGGCTCGACGTCCCTGACCGGGACGTCTTCGTCCTTTCCCGGCCGTTGCACTGGAATCGGCCGGGAAAGGGAACCACAATGGAGCCATGGAACAGAACCCGGCTGTTGAACACGAGACCACCCTGGAACACGCGCTGGATGTCGCACGCAGCAACGCGAAGGAAGCGAAGCGTCTGCTGGACGACGCGATCGTCAAACGCGGGTCCGGTGAAGTCAACGACGACCGGGTGAGCCAGCTCCGGGACCTGCTGGATCTGGCCAACGAAGATCTGAAGCGGGTCACGCGGGAACAATAGCCCCCGGCGGTCCGCCACTGGTCCCCAACACTGTGGACAACCTCCCGGGTGTCAGGGCGCCCGCGTAGGCTCGGGGCGTGCAGCCAGAACGCCGCCAGCGGCCACCCTCATGACCGTCACCTGGACGGAGTTTCGGCGCGCCCGGCGCCGCTCCCACCAGGCGTGGATTCTTCTGGTCGCCGCCGGCCTGTCCCTCCTCGGCGGCCTGACCTGGTTCTTCACGGCCGGCCAGTTTGCCGTCGCGGAGCCGTACAAAACGGGCCCCAGCGAGGCCCCTGTGCTTGCCGGCCGGTGGATGAAGGCGGTGGACCCCGTCCGGGCCGTGCCGGAGGACCGCGCGGCCCGCGTGCTCGACACCCTTGCGGTCAAGGGACGGTCGGCCAAGGACAACTATGACCGGGGCGCCTTCGGCCAGGCCTGGCTCGACGTCGACCGCAACGGCTGCGATACGCGCAACGACATCCTCCGCAGGGACCTGGCGGCCGCCGAATTCGTCGGCGGCTCCCGGTGCCAGGTGGCCGGAGGCACGTTCCAGGAACCCTACACCGGCCGCACGATCGCGTTCCGGCGCGGCGCCGAGACCAGCGCAGCAGTGCAGATCGACCACGTCGTGGCGCTCGGCGACGCGTGGCAAAAGGGCGCCCAGCGGCTCACCCCGCAGCAGCGCGAACACCTGGCCAACGATCCCCTCAACCTGATTGCCGTCGACGGTCCCGCCAACCAGGACAAAAGCGCCTCCGACGCCGCCACCTGGCTGCCGCCCAACAAGGCTTTCCGCTGCCACTACGTGGCCCGCCAGATTTCCGTCAAGGCCGCCTACCGGCTGTGGGTCACACCCGCGGAGAAGGAGGCCATGAAACGGATCCTCGAGTCTTGCCCCGAGCAACAGACGATCGTTCCCCGGTGACGGCACTGTGCCCTATCCTGTCCTGCTGTGCCCTGTCACGCCGTGCCCGGCGCAGGGACTCATGGCCCAAGCATAGGAGTTCGCCCGCCGCGGCTTCCGGGCTGGAGGACCCTTGTAGCCGTTCTGCTACCCGGCGAGAATGGGGCGGCGGGACAAACCGCCCGCCGGAACACTCGGACGGAAACCATGGCACATCGCACGGACGGTTCTGGCAAGGGGCACGCCGGTCACAAGAAGGGCTCCGCACGGCGGCTGGCCCGGCTCGACGTCGGCCTCTACGAGGCCGAGCTTCTGCGGCTCCAAGCAGAACTGGTTGCCCTCCAGGAGTGGGTCCGGAGCACGGGGGCGCGGATCCTCGTCATCTTTGAGGGTCGGGACGCCGCCGGCAAGGGGAGTGCGATCAAGCGGGTCACCGAGTACCTGAATCCGCGGTTTGCCCGGATAGTCGCATTGCCGGCGCCGACGGAGCGCGAACGCGGTGAATGGTACTTCCAGCGCTATGTGGCGCATCTCCCCGCCGCCGGGGAGATCGTCCTGATGGACCGCTCCTGGTACAACCGCGCCGGCGTCGAACACGTCATGGGCTTTTGCACCCCGGCGGAGCACAAACGCTTCATGGCGCAGTGCCCGGTTTTTGAACGGCTCCTCATCCAGGACGGCATCCTGCTCTTCAAGTACTGGTTCTCGATCAGCCATGCGGAACAGGAGCGGCGGTTCAAATCCCGACTGGATGATCCCATGCGGCAATGGAAGCTCTCGCCGATGGACCGGGAGGCAATCTTGCGGTGGGAAGACTACTCGCGGGCCAAGGACGACATGTTTGTGCAGACAGACACCGCGGAATGCCCGTGGTACGTGGTGGAAGCCGAAGACAAACGCCGGGCAAGGATCAACCTCATCGCCCACTTACTGTCCAGCATTGATTACGAGGAAGTCCGGACAGAGCCGGTGACCTTGCCGGAGCGGCCGAAGGCCGTCAACTACACGCGCCCGCCGCGGGAACTGTTCCGCTATGTCCCGGACTTCGCGGCAAGCCTGGAAAAGCCGGCCGGGGACTGAGCAGGAGGCGAACCCCCGCCACTTGCCAAGTAGACTGCAGCATGGACATTGTGCGATACACGACGCCGTTGCTTGGCACCTGGCAGGGACAAAACCGCTCCCGGATCATGCCCACGGACGACTACAAGGACTCGGCGGCCACCGCCACAGTGCAGGTGACCGCGGCGCACTTCGCTAGCGTCGCCTACACCTGGTCCGACGGTGAGAGCCCACAGGAAGGTTTGTTGCTCCTGGCCGGCGGAGCGTCCGACGGGGAGCCCGCGACTGCGGTGTGGGTGGATTCGTGGCACACGGGCAAGGCACTGATGCAGTTCTCCGGCACCGTGGACGGGGACGGTGTCCTCCGGCTCAATGGATCCTACGCGGCGCCGAGCGGCCCGGACTGGGGCTGGCAGATCCACCTCCACCCGGGGGAGGGGCAGGGCGGACGCATCACCATGCACAACGTCGTCCCAGGTGAGGACCCCTATCAGGTGGTGGAGCTGGTACTCGGACGGTAGGGTACCGGCATGGACATCATCCTCGTACCCGGATTCTGGTTGGACGCCTCCTCGTGGGAGGAGGTCACCCCGCCGCTCACCGCGGCCGGGCATAAGGTCTACCCGCTGACGTTGCCGGGCCTGGAGTCGGCCGATGCGCCGCGGGCCGGGATCGGCCTGCGCACCCACATTGATGCCGTCGTGGCGAAGATCGATTCCTTCGACGCGCCCGTGGTCCTGGTGGGCCACTCCGGCGGCGGGGCCATCATCCACGGCGCCGTCGACGCCCGCCCCGACCGGGTGGCCCGGGCCATCTACGTGGACAGCGGCCCGCTCGCCGACGGCGGGCTCATCAACGACGAACTCCCGGCCGACGGCGACGATGTTCCGCTGCCGCCGTGGGAGTTCTTCGAAGACGCGGACCTCACCGACTTGACCGACGACCTGCGCGCCATGTTCCGCGCCCGCGCCATCCCGCAGCCTCGCGGCGTGGCCCAGGACCGGCAGCAGCTCAGGGATGAACGCCGCTTCGAGGTCCCGGCCACCGTCATCGCCTGCGAATTCCCGTCTACGATGCTGCGGGAAATGATTGCCGGGGGCCACCCGTATGTGGCGGAGCTCGGACGGATCCGCGACGTCCACTACGTGGACCTGCCCACCGGGCACTGGCCGCAGTTCACCAAGCCGGCCGAGCTCGGCGCCGCCATCCTGGCGGCCGTCGACCGCACGTCAGGGAGCTAGCCGGCCGGGAGGAGCAAGCCGGCCGGACCACCTCTGCGCGGCGGAACTTCGTCAGTGGCCGAACGGGTCCGGATCCACCCCCGGCATCCAAGTCAGTCCGGGGATGCCCCAGCCGCTGCGCTTGGCCTGCTTCATGGCCTTGCGCGAATAGCGGTCGATCAGCCGGTTCACGTAGAGCTTGCCGTCGAGGTGGTCGTACTCGTGCTGGATGACCCGGGCGAACCAGCCGGTCGCCTCGAATTCCACCGGCTTCCCGTCACCGTCGAAGCCCTGGACCCTGGCCCACTCTGCCCGCTTGAGCGGATACTGGCCGCCGGGGAAGGACAGACAGCCTTCCTCTTCCTCGTCGGGGTCCGGCAGCGCACCGGAGATCTTGGAAAGTGTCAGCACAGGGTTGACCACCACGCCGATGGGCGGGGCGCCGTCGTCGTTGTCGTACTTGTACACGAAGAGCCGCTTGCCGACCCCCACCTGGGGAGCGGCAAGCCCGACGCCGTTGGCGGCGTTGTTGGTCTCGAACATGTCGGCGATCAGGGTGCGGAGCTCGTCGTCGAAGACTTCGACCTCCGCGGCCCGGCGGTGCAGCACGGGCTCGCCCCAGATCGTGATGGGCAGGACGGTCATGTCAGTAAAGTTCCTCAGGTGCTGTTGGGACGCGGCGTCTCAGCCGGCGATGGTGCGGCCGACGACGTCGCGCATGATTTCGTTGGTGCCGCCAAAGATCGTCAGCAGCCGGGCGGCGAGGTAGGCCTGGGCCACCGGGTATTCCAGGATGTAGCCGTAGCCGCCATGCAGCTGAAGGCAGCGGTCCGTGACGGACTTCGCGCGTTCGGATGCCCACAGTTTGGCGCGGGCAGCACCTGCGGCGTCGAGTTCCCCGGCGTTGAAGGCGAGGATGGCCTGGTCCACGTAGGTTTCGGTGACCTCGACCTCCGTGAGGATGTCGGCGAGCTCGAAGCGGGTGTTCTGGAAATCGATGATCCGCTCGCCAAACGCGTTGCGGTCCTTCGTGTAGCGGACGGTCGCCTCGTAGCTAGCGCGTACGACGGCGGAGCTGGCCACGGCGATCGCCAGGCGGCCCTGGGGGAGCTGTTCGGCCGCGTACTGCAGGCCCTTGCCTTCCTCGCCCACGAGATCGGCGTGCGGGACGCGGACGTTGTCGAAGAACAGCTCGGCCGTGTCGGAGGCTTTCAGGCCCATCTTGTCCAGCTGCTTGCCGGGATTGTAGCCCTCGCCCTTCTGGACCATGAAGAGCGAGAACGAGTCGTGGTTTCCGCGTCCGGTGCCGCCGTCGGTGCGGGCCAGTACCAGGGAGGCGTCCCCGGAGATGCCGTTGCCGATAAAGGTCTTCTGGCCACTGATCAGCCAGTCGTCGCCCTCGCGCACGGCCTTGGCGCGGATCCCGCGCAGGTCTGAGCCGGCCCCCGGTTCGGTCCAGGCGATCGAGGTGACCTTGTCGCCGGAGACCATGCCAGGCAGCCAGCGGGCCTTGAGGTCATCGGAACCGTAGGCCAGCAAGTGGGGGAGGACCATGTCGTCGTGCAGGTGGAACGCCAGGCCGACCGCGAGGTGGTTGCTCTTGGCGAATTCTTCGTCGAGCACTGCCCGGAAGCGGTAGTCGGACATTCCCATGCCGCCGAACTCTTCCGGCACGGCGAGGCCCAGCAGGCCCTGTTCGCCGGCCGCCGACCACAGGTCCCGGGACATCATGTGGTCTTGGTCCCACCGGGCGTAGTGCGGGGCGACGGCGCGCGCGTTGAACTCGGCGGCCATCTCGCGGAACATCTCGTGGTCTTCTTCAAAGAGTGTGCGCTTCACTGCGTTTCCTTCCAATGACAGATCCCGGTACAACTGCGCCGTACGGGCAAAACACAGTACAGACAACAAAGGCCGCACCGGATATCCGGTGCGGCCTTTGGAAAAGGTCGGACAATCACTGCCGTCCTTCATGAGGGTGAGCGACGGGGGTTGAACCCGCGACCTCCTGGACCACAACCAGGCGCTCTGCCAACTGAGCTACGCCCACCATGTGCCGTATCAGGCCCTCCGGCGAACCGGCTGACTGGAAAGGCAACGACAAATAGCTTACCTGTTGTTTGGGGATGGTTTTGCCACTTTTGCGATTTTCACCAAAATTTCCGCGAAACGTGGCGCAGATTACTTCCCTGCTTCGCCGCCCATGACGCGCTTGGCGATCCGCTGCGCCGTGGCACTGTCCGGGCCCGGCGCGGGGACAAACACGGCCTCGCGGTAATACCGGAGTTCGTCGATCGAGTCCTTGATGTCGCCGAGGGCCCGGTGCCCGCCCAGCTTGGCGGGGGACTGGAAGTAAGCCCGGGCAAACCAGCGGCGGGAGAGTTCCTTGATGGTGCTCACATCGATGATCCGGTAATGCAGGTGCTCCACCACTTCGGGCATATCGCGGACCAGGAACACGCGGTCGGTGCCGACCGAGTTGCCGCCGAGCGGGGCCTTCCTGGGGTCCGGCACCCACTTCTTGATGTAGTCGAGCACGGCTGTCTGCGCTTCGGCCATGGTCTTGCCGTGCGGGAGCTCTTCAAGGAGGCCGGACCGCGTGTGCATGTCGCGGACAAAGTCGCCCATCTGGGCCAGCGCGGCGTCGTCGGGCTTGATCACGACGTCGACGCCGTCACCCAGGATATTGAGCTCCGAGTCGGTCACCAGGGCGGCCACCTCGATGAGCGCGTCGTTCTTGGTGTCCAGGCCGGTCATTTCGCAGTCGATCCAGACGATGCGTTCGTTAGTAATAGGCACCCGCTCAGCCTACCGTTCCGACGCCACAGAGCCGTCCGGTGCTAGGATTTCGGATACGCGGCCGGCGAATTATTTCGTCAACTTATTTCTTCAACGCGGCGCCCCGGGCCGGACATTGCGGCCGGCTGTGGGCGAAATATGGCCCACAACAGATTGGACGATCCTGACATGACGGCGCCTGTGCCTGCGGCGGGGGAGACGGCTGCCGGTACGTCCCGCACGTCCACGTCCCGCCCCTCCACGTCCGGCCGGTCTGCGCTCGGCCCGGCTGCGCTGGCCCCGACTGCGCTCTCCCAAGGGGCGGAAGGGGCCGTTGGCGACGTCGACAACCCCCGGTCCCCGATCCTTGCCGGATTCCTCGGATCGCTGTTCATGACGATTGGTTCGATGGGCGTCGGCTGGCTCGCCCCCGCGTCCGAGCTCCGCCGCGTTCCGCTGTTCATTTGGATGCGCACCGAGGCCCTTGGCGTCGCCCTGTCCATTGTCCTGCTGGCCTTCGGCGGCATGCTGCTGGTCCGCGCCTGGCTGCGGCTCGGCCAGCGCGTCCGGGTCTGGGGAGCCGGCGCCCGCAAGGCCACGCTCCAGGCGACGGCGGCGTGGGGTCTGCCGCTGATGTTCTCCGTGCCGCTGTTCAGCCGCGACGTCTACGCGTACATCGGCCAGGGCCGGCTCATGGTGGAGGGCTTCAACCCCTACGAAAACGGGATCTCGGCGCTGTCCAACTACTTCCAGCTGGGCGCCGACAGGATGTGGACCGAGGCCCCCGTCCCGTACGGCCAGCTGTTCCTGTGGATCGAACAGTTCGTGGTCTGGGCCACCAATGTGCACCCCGAAGGCAGCATCATGCTGTTCCGGGTGGCCGCGCTCGTGGGCGTCGTCCTCTGCGTGATCTACGTGCCAAAACTGGCCGAGCTGCACGGCGTGAACGCGAACCGGGCCCTGTGGCTGACGGCAGCCAACCCGCTGTTCCTCACCAACTTCATCGCCAGCGTCCACAACGACTCCCTCATGATCGGCCTTGCCCTGGCCGGCCTCTATTACTGCGCCACCCGCCGGGTCATCCTCGGGATCGTGCTGGTCACGCTGTCCATCTCGGTCAAGCCGATCACGGTTGTTTTCCTGCCGTTCATTGGCCTGCTATGGGCGGGCAAAGGCGCCAGCTGGCCGCGCAAGTTCGTCTTCTGGGCCCTCACGGCCGGCATTAGCCTGGCCCTGCTGTACCTCATGAGCCGGGTCAATGGCTTCGGCTTCGGCTGGATCAACGGGCTGTCCGCCCCGGGCAGCATCTGGATCTGGTACGCGCCCGTTGGCCTGGTGGGCCTGATCGTGGCCTCCATCGCCAACGCCTTCGGGCTCGACGGCTGGGGACTGGCCAAGTGGGCGTTCGACGCCGGCAAGCTGCTCGCCGTCGGGATCGTCGCCTGGCAGATCTTCCGCGGCGACTACGACCGCCTGATGCGCCGGCTCACCCTGGCGTTCGCCGCCGTCGTGCTCCTGTCCCCGATGATCCAGTCCTGGTACATCGTCTGGCTCATCCCGCTCTTCGCCGTCACCGGCATCCGCGATGACTGGCAGGTCAAGGCGCTCTACTTCATCGTGTCCTTCTTCATGGTGTACGCGATCTCGGACCAGCTGGACGTCTTCCCGTACCTGCAGACCGCGGACCTGGGCCTGGCCCTGGCGCTGGCCCGCAACGCCGCGGCGATCATCGCGCTGCTGTTTGCCCTGTACCTGATCTTCCTGGACCCGAAGACCAAGCTGCTGTTCAGCAAGTCGGACGAGCCGGTCACCACGCGGCCGATCATCTAGGCCGGCAGGTTCCTGAGCGCCTCTTTGCGGGAGAGGGGGTTGAGTTCGTCCCAGTGCCTTTGCACGAACGCCCGCACCCAGGCGGGATCCGTCCTGGCGTATTGGCGCAGCGCCCACCCGATGGCCTTGCGGATGAAGAACTCCGGATCAGCGAGGTTGGCCTCGATCACGGCGGCCAGGAGCGCCGTGTCCGTGGCGGTCTTCGCCCCCAGTTGCGCCGTAATGGCGGCCCGCCGGACCCAGAAGTCGTCGTCCCTGCTCCAGCGCCCCAGCACCGACGTCAGTTCTGCCCGGTGTGCCTGCAAGAGCGCGCCCAGCCGGTGCGCCACCCCGTCCACCAGGTCCCACCACGCCCCGGTGCGGATGATTTCCTCGTACAGGGCCAGCATGCTCAGCTCCCCGGCCGCGAGCTTGAGCCCCGTCAGCTCGATCGCGGCATAGCGTTCCTCACGGCAGCCGGCGCTCCGCCACAGCGCCAGCACCATCGACTGCAGTTCCGCCAGGCTGCCCGGCGGATGGGCCGCGGCCGAGGCCTTGACGATTTGGCGGACCTCGGGAACCCGCACGCCCAGGGACGGCATCTGCGACTTCATATAGGCCTGCGCCCCGGCGGCGCGGCCTGGATCGGCCGCCGCCTGCAGCCGGCCGCGGATCGCGTCAATCAGTTCGGTGGTGACCATGAGGCCACTGTAGACATCCTGCGGCGGGCTTTAGAGTTGAACCCAGCAAGCCGCGGATCCGCGTCGGAAGGAAAGCCATGTCCATGATCAAGAGTCCTGAAGAGATCGCACTGATGCGCGAGGCGGGCCGGGTGGTCGCCACCACGCTGGGGCGGGTCCGGGAGGCCGCGGCCGTTGGCGTCTCGCTCAAGGAACTGGATGAGGTCGCCGCGGCGTCCATCGCCGACGCCGGCGCCACGCCGGCGTTTCTGAACTACCGGCCGCGGTGGGCCTCAGTGCCGTTTCCCGGGGTCATCTGCACGAGCGTGAACGACGCCGTCGTGCACGGCATCCCCAACGGCTACCGGCTGCAGGACGGGGACCTCCTGAGCGTGGACTGCGGCGCGTTCCTGGACGGCTGGTGCGGCGATGCCGCCGTCAGCTTCATCGTGGGGACGGCGGACCCGGAGGACCAGGCCCTCATCGAAGCCACGGACGCCGCCCTGGCGCGGGGGATCGAAGCTGCAAGGATCGGGAACAAGATGGGCGACCTCGCCTACGCGATCGGCGGGGCGGCGCGCCGGGCCGGCTACGGGCTGCTTGCCGACCACGGCGGCCACGGGATCGGCCGGACCATGCACGCCGAGCCGCCCGTGCCCAACGACGGACGTCCCGGCCGCGGCATCAAACTGACCGAGGGCCTGGTGATCGCCATCGAGCCGATGCTGATTCTCGGCCGCAAGGACGATTATTACCACGACGACGACGAATGGACCCTCCGTTCAGCGAACGGCCGCCGCGCCGCACACAGCGAGCACACCGTGGCCATCACCGCGGACGGGCCGGTGATCCTGACGCTGCCCTAGGGCTAGGGCTAGGGCTAGGGCTAGGGCCCGCGGCGGGCGCCGTCAGGCGGACGACGGCGCGTCCCGGCACCGCGTCGCTGACCACGGTGAAGCCGGCCGCCAGGAAGAGTCCCAAGGTGCCGTGATAGAGGTCTGCCGGGCCCGCCTTGGGACGGTGCGCGGAATCGACCGGATAACCCTCCAGCACGGTGGCGCCGTGCGCGAAGGCGTGCTCGACAGCGGCTGCAAGCAGCGCCCCCGCCACGCCGGTCCGTCGCTGGCCGGGGGAGACGACGAAACAACTGACTGACCACACCTGGCTCCCGCCGGGGTCCCGGGCCGCGTCAGGGGCCGACGTCAGAACCTTCGAGCGCAGGATCCTCGGATAGCACCCGCGGGGTTCGACGGCGCACCAGCCCACTGGATTCCCGTCGCGGAAGGCCAGGACCCCGGGTGCTGGCTGGCCGCCGTCGAACTTGTCCCGCAACCGGCTTTTGCGCTCCTCCGGGGTCGACGCGGACCATTCGCTGCCGGTCAAGGCAAAGAACCGGCACCAGCAGCGTGAGGGTTCGCCGCGGACGCCAAAGAGACGCTCGACGTCGGCCCAGTCCGCTGCAGCGGTGGTAGTGGCTGCTTGGCTCCGGGGTTCTGGTTCGCCCATGGAAAGAGGGTAGCGCCTGGCGGTTTAGCGCGTGCGCGTGCCCGGGCTGGCCTGTCGGCGGAGACGATGCGCGGCGAGCCGCAGTTGAATGATGCGAGCGGCTCCGGCGATGGCGACCAGCACACCGCCGCCGACGGCCGCGATGAACAATGCCATGCCGAGCGGGACCGACCCTTCGAGGCCAAAGAACTTCACCTGCACATAGTCCTGGTTCTGCAGGATGAAGGCGATGAGCAGGATCAGCACCACCAGCGCGCAGGCAACTGCGGCCCAGACCATCCCCGCGCGGGTGACCTGACGCGTTTCCGGGGCAGGGGCCGGCGCCGCGGGTTCCTCTGCGCGGGAGGTTTCAACCTCGGAGGTCCCGGAACCGGACCCGGTTCCGGACGTGGTGTCAGCGGCGCCCGGGGGCTGGCTGGTCAGGGCATCGTCGGGATTGTTCTGATCGAATCTGCGCGGTGTCTCGGTCATGGCGGTTGTGCCTTTCGATTGCGAGCAGGCCCAGACTTTCCTGGCGCCCTGCCGGTCTACTCAATACTAAGCTTACTGATGGCTGGCGGGGTGTCCGGGCAGGGGGGAGCGCTGTTAGGGCTGTTGGCACCGGCCCGGGCACGGTATAACGTCACAGCCAAGGGATTGCCTTGAAGAGGAGGCGCGGCCGTGACCATTGTTGACAACGCCGTCTATGTGGACGGTCACCGGACCGCCGACCCGGAAGGCCTCGAGGAGACGTATTTCCTCCTTCGGCAGCGCCAGGGCATGGCCTGGATCGGGCTTTACCGGCCGGAACCTGAGGAGCTGCGCTCGGTGGCCGAGGAATTTGACCTGAGCCATCTGGCCGTGGAGGACGCGCTCGCCGGCCACCAGCGGGCCAAGCTCGAACACTATGGCGAGACGTTGTTCCTGGTGTTGCGGCCCGCCCGGTACCTGGACGATGTGGAGAAGGTCGAGTTCGGCGAGATCCATGTGTTCGCCGGCAAGGACTTTGTGGTGACTGTCCGCCGGGCAGAGTCTCCCGATCTGGCCCGGGTGCGCCGGCGCATGGAATCCGAGCCGGAGTTCCTGGCTCTCGGACCGGACGCGGTGTTGTATGCGATTCTGGACCAGGTGGTGGACGAGTACGAGCCGGTGGCCGCGGGTCTGGAAAACGACATCGATGAAATCGAAGATGACCTGTTCGCTGCCGATCCCGGCGTATCGCGAAGGATCTATGAACTCTCCCGCCAGGTCATCACGTTCCAGCGTGCAACAGCCCCTCTTGCCGGAATCCTGCAGACCCTCATGGGCAGCGGACCGGACGGTGTGCCGGACCCCGAACTGCAGGACCATTTCCGCGACGTCCTGGACCACGCCCTCAGACTGGGGGAGCGGGTGTCTGCCTTCCGTGCGCTGCTGCAAAACGCGTTGGCCGTCAACGCAGCCCTCGTTGCCCAGCGGCAGAACGACGAAATGCGGCTCCTGACGGAATCGAGCTTCGCCCAAAACGAGCAGGTCAAACGGATCTCGTCGTGGGCTGCCATCCTGTTCGCTCCGACGTTGATCGCGTCGATCTACGGCATGAACTTCCGCGACATGCCAGAACTGGACTGGATCTTCGGCTATCCGATGGCACTCGCGCTCATGATCGGCATGGGCGGGATCCTGTTCCTGACGTTCAAACGCAACAAGTGGATCTGACGCCCTAGTTGAAATAGGAAGCGGCTCTGACCTTGCGTTATCGCAGGTCAGAGCCGCTCATTTGTGCCCCAGGAGGGAATCGAACCCCCGACCGGCGGATTAGAAGGCCGCTGCTCTATCCCCTGAGCTACTGGGGCACGGTGGCACCCACCGGCCGCTGCCGGGGACGCCTCAAAAAGTTTACAGTGCCGGACGGCCAGTGGGGATCAACGCTGGCCGGTGACCGCTCCTGCCGCCCGGACCACTCCCCAACACGGCGCCAACGCCGCTGCAGGCAGCCAGTTTTCCACATGGCACAGCCGGACCCTCCCCGACGGCGATCCCCGGCGGGATGCTGGAACTGCCCGGCAGGGCACGACAATTCGAGACAGGACATGAGAATGAGCGACAACATTACGGTCCGTGGCTTCGTCGCCACGGAGATTAGAAGTTCGACCACCCCCGGTGGCGTGGCCACGGCGTCCTTCCGGCTCGGCGCCACCGATCGCCGCTACGACCGCGGCTCCAGCACCTGGGTGGATGTTAACACCAACTGGTTCACTGTCCAGGGCTACCGGCAACTGGCCGGCAATATGGGCTGCAGCATCAAGAAAGGCCAGCGGGTCATCGTCGTTGGCAGGCTGAAGATGCGCAGCTGGGAAAAGGACGGAAGGGTCTACCACGACGCCGAGATCAATGCGGAGTCAGTCGGCCACGACCTCATGTGGGGCTCTGCCAACTTCACCCGCTCAGCCGCAGCCGGAAGCCAGACGGCCGCCGGATCCGGTGCCCTTGGTGCGCCTGGTAGTGGTGACGGCGACGTCGGCGGACCGCAGACCCAGTCCGGGGATGCAGGCGGGGATACAAACGGGGATGCCGGCGGCGACGGCGGTCCCGATCACCATGCGATCTTCATCGATGACGCGAGCGGTGAGGAAGAGGAGGTGGACCAGGAAACCGGTGAATTGAAAGGGGCCGCAGCCTGAACCCCGGGGACCGGCGGCAGCGTCGCCGTCAGCGTGCTGCCGGGCCTGGCCTCGGGCGGCGGCCTCATAGGCGTCCAGGACTGAGTCCAGGACTGAACCGAGTCGTCCACGGTCGGGCGCGGCTGCGCGTGCAACCGGGGCCACTGCAGCAACAGGAAGGGCAACGGCTAGGGCAGTGACTCCGGCAACTGGTCCGTCCTGAGGGCGCATCGGGGCTCAAGGAATGTGAGTTATCCCGGCCGAACCACTAGATTTGTAGGCATGGCGGAATTTATCTACACAATGACCAAGGCCCGTAAGGCTGTCGGCGAAAAACTCATCCTCGATGACGTAAGCATGTCCTTCTTCCCGGGGGCCAAGATTGGCGTTGTCGGCCCGAATGGTGCCGGTAAGTCCACCATTCTCAAGATCATGGCCGGCCTGGACACTCCCTCCAACGGTGAGGCCCGGCTCAGCCCCGGCTACACGGTAGGCATCCTGCTGCAGGAGCCGCCGCTGAACGAAGACAAGACCGTCCTGGGCAACGTCCAGGAAGGCGTCGGTGAAATCTACGGCAAGATCCAGCGCTTCAACGAGATCTCCGAGGAAATGGCCAGCCCGGACGCTGACTACGATGCCCTCCTCGAGGAAATGGGACATCTGCAGGAAGCGATCGACGCGGCTGACGCCTGGGATATCGATTCCCAGCTGGAACAGGCCATGGACGCACTGCGCTGCCCGCCCGCCGATGCCGATGTCACCCTGCTCTCCGGTGGTGAGCGCCGCCGCGTCGCGTTGTGCAAGCTGCTGCTGCAGAAGCCGGACCTGCTGCTGCTCGACGAGCCCACCAACCACCTCGACGCCGAGAGCGTGTTGTGGCTGGAACAGCACCTCTCCAGCTACTCCGGCGCCGTTCTGGCCGTCACCCACGACCGTTACTTCCTTGACCACGTGGCCGAGTGGATCGCCGAAGTGGACCGCGGCCACCTCTACCCGTACGAGGGCAACTACTCCACGTACCTCGAGAAGAAGCGCGCCCGCCTGGAAGTCCAGGGCAAGAAGGACGCCAAGCAGGCCAAGCGCCTGACCGAGGAACTCGAATGGGTCCGGTCCAACGCCAAGGGACGCCAGACCAAGTCCAAGGCCCGTCTGGCCCGCTACGAGGAAATGGCTGCCGAGGCGGACCGCACCCGCAAGCTCGACTTCGAAGAGATCCAGATCCCGCCGGGACCGCGCCTCGGCGGACTCGTGCTGGAGGCCAAGGATCTCCAGAAGGGCTTCGATGACCGCACCCTGATCGACGGCCTGTCCTTCACCCTGCCCCGCAACGGCATCGTCGGCGTCATCGGCCCCAACGGCGTCGGCAAGTCCACGCTCTTCAAGACCATCGTGGGCCTGGAACCGCTCGACGGCGGCGAACTGAAGATCGGCGATTCCGTCAAGATCTCCTACGCCGACCAGAGTCGCGGCGGCATCGACCCGAACAAAACCCTGTGGGAGGTCGTGTCCGACGGTCTCGACTACATCCAGGTCGGCCATGTCGAAATGCCGTCCCGCGCCTACGTGGCCGCCTTCGGCTTCAAGGGCCCGGACCAGCAGAAGAAGGCCGGGGTGCTCTCCGGTGGTGAGCGCAACCGCCTCAACCTTGCGCTGACCCTCAAGCAGGGTGGCAACCTGCTGCTGCTCGACGAACCGACTAACGACCTCGACGTCGAAACCCTCAGCAGCCTCGAAAACGCCCTGCTCGAATTCCCGGGCTGCGCCGTTGTCGTCTCGCACGACCGCTGGTTCCTGGACCGGGTGGCCACCCACATCCTGGCCTACGAAGGCGACGAGGAGAACCCGTCCAAGTGGTACTGGTTCGAGGGCAACTTCGAGTCCTACGAGGAGAACAAGGTGGAGCGCCTGGGCCCGGACGCGGCCAAGCCGCACCGCGTAACGCACCGCCGCCTCACCCGCGACTAAGCCCACGCGGCTTACAGCGCCACGAAAAAGCCGGCTCCCCGTGGGGAGCCGGCTTTTGTGTGTCTTGTGCTCGACGGCGCCCTTGACCTAGTTCTTCTGATCGTTCGGGACGCGGACCATGCCTTCCTGCGCCACCGTCGCCACGTGCCGGCCGTCCCGGCTGAAGATCCTGCCGGTGGCGAGACCCCGCGCGCCCTGGGCGCTCGGGGATTCCTGGACGTACAGGAGCCATTCGTCGACCCTGACCGGCCGGTGCCACCACATGGCGTGGTCCAGGCTCGCCACGGACATCCCCGGCGTAATCCAGCTCATTCCGTGCTTGCGGAGAACCGACTCCAGGATGGTGTAGTCGCTCGCGTAGGCCAGGGCGGCCCGGTGCAGGCCGGCGTCGTCCGGCATCGGCCCGAAGGTTTTCATCCAGACGGCGTTGCGCGCTTCCTCGGGTCCACTGGCCGAGACGTAGAGCGCGGGATCGACATGGCGGATATCGAAGGGCCGCTCGTAGGACCAGTGCCGGGCCACCGGGTGATCGAATTTGCCGAGCAGCTCGGCCGTGCTGGGCAGCGACTCGGGGTCCGGAATGCCGGCGGGCATCTCGGACTGGTGCTCAATCCCTTCGTCCTCCGCCTGGAAGGACGCGATCATCGACAGGATAGGCATGCCCTCCTGATAGGCGTGGACCCGGCGGGCCGAGAACGACCGGCCGTCGCGCAGGCGCTGCACGCCGAAGGTGATCGGCATGTTGGCGTCGCCCGGCCGGAGGAAGTAGCCGTGCATGGAGTGCACACTGCGGTCCGGATCGACAGTGCGGCTGCCGGCTATCAGGGACTGTGCCAGCACCTGGCCGCCGAAGACGCGGTGCAGTGGCTGCTGCTGGGAAGGGCCCATGAAAATGTCCTCGTCCGTCCGTGCGCCCTCGAGCTCGCCGAGGTTGAGGAGTTGGATGAGCGAGGAGGTGGGGTCCTGGGTGGGGAGCCCCAGCAGTCCGGCTTCGGCTTCAGTCATGCTCTGACTCTAGACGGGGTCCGGCGCCGCTCCAAAGAAGCACAGCCGGTAGAGTCGGTAGTGTGTCTGATGTCCTAACCCAGCCCCTGCAGTTCACCGATCCCCGCGACCTCGATGACCTGCGCACCTTCGCCACGCGCGCCAAGTCCATTGAGGACGGCGCCATCCGGCTCCAGGCCGCGGGCCCGGTCCTGGCCGCCTACGTCTGCGTCCTGCGGCCCCGGCTCCTGGGTGAATCCACCCCCACCATCCTGGGCCTGCGGACCATGGCGCTGGCACAGCCGGCGGACACTGACGTCACAGTGCCGCTGTCCGCCGTGCTGGACCGTTTGGCACGGGCGGGGGAGCACGACGTCGAACTTCCCGTGCCGCCGGTGACCGTCAGCGAGTCGTGGGCCGGGATCGGGGCGCCGCGGGCCGGCTGGGAACTGCTTAGCACCGTCCAGGACACTGTCCTGCGGGCCGCGGCGGAGGCCGGCATCAGGGAGATCGCCGCGATCATCCCGGACAAGCCGGGGGCACTGATCGTCAACAACGCCCGGGCGACGGTCTGGGGCCGGGAACTGCCCGACGCCGGCGGCCTGCCGGCCGGCGCCGCGTTCGCCGCGCTCACCCTGGGCTTCCTGGCCGACGGCGAACAACGGCTCTACCGGGCCGGGCGCTGGTTCCGGCTCAGCGGCACCCGCGGCCACGTGCTGGTGCGGACGGGCACCGGGCTCTAGGAAGCTTCCCGGACAGCTCCGTGCTCACGACTCCGACGGGCTGTTCACCATGGAAAGGGCTGCCCGCTCCATGTAGTCCCAGAGCGTTCCCTCGTACAACGGCGGGAGCTCCAGGGCATCCACCGCGGTGCGCATGTGGAGGAGCCAGCGTTCCTTCGCCTCGGGCGTCACCCGGAACGGCATGTGGCGCATCCGCAGCCGCGGGTGCCCGCGTTCCTCGCCGTACGTGGTGGGACCGCCCCAGTACTGTTCCAGGAACATCAGGAAGCGCCGCTTGGCCGGGCCCAGGTCCTCTTCCGGGTACATGGCGCGCAGCAGCGGATCGGTCGCGACGCCGTCGTAGAAAATGTCGATGAGCTTCACAAAGGTCTCGTGGCCGCCGACGGCGTCGTAGAAGTTGTCCGTGTAGCCGGGCTGGCTGAACGGATCGTTCTGCAGCAGTTGCTTGGGCTGCCGGGGTTCGCCGGTGCTGGGAATCGTCATTTCTCTATTCTCCGGCCTGCTGCTGCGGCGTGGAATCGGCCTCGTCGGCCGGCAGGGCAGACGGTGCAATGTAATTGCCCTGGGAACGGTTGCCCACACGCAGGATTTCGCCGTTGCGCAGGTACCAGATGGTTCCGTCGTCCGCGCGGACGCGGGTGATCCGCAGGTTCATGGCCTCGACCGTGCCCACCACCTCGGAGGTCTCGATGACATCGCCGATCCCGTACTGGTCCTCGAGCGTGATGAAGATGCCGGCCAGGAAGTCGCGGATCAGCTGCTGGGCGCCGAAGCCGATGGCGATACCGAGGATACCGACGCTGGTCAGCAGCGGTGCAATGTCCACGTTCAGGTATTTGAGCACGTACACGATGGTGAGGACGGCCACCAGGACGCCGACAACGCTATTGAGCAGTGCGCCAATTGTGTGGGCCCGCTGGACCCGGCGCTCGTGGTCCAGTGCCCGCAGAGCGGGAGACACCCAGCGGAAATGCCGCTTCTTGAAGAATGTGCTGCCCTCGGCGACACGCTTGGTAATTCCGGCGATCACGAAGGACGCCAGCAGCCACACGGCGACGCCGATCCCCAGGGCTATCAGGGCGCCCGGCAGATTGACGGCGGCGATTTCTTGGGCGGTGATTGGTTCGATGGTGGTCAGGCTGATCATCGGTGGGGGAAAACTCCTTGTTGCTTCGTCCCCGGCTGCCGGCAGCGGGGCTGGGCATCCGGATATGCGGCCGGCGTTCGCCGGGCGCATAACACTCTGGTCTACTTCAACATTAGCGCCGTAGCGTAGCCCCATGCGCATCCTGGTCCTTGGCGGCACCGTCTTCCTGTCAGCAGAAATAGCCCGGCGGGCCTTGGCCGCCGGCCACGACGTCACCTGCCTGGCCCGTGGCACGGCCTCGGCACCGCCGGACGGCGCCACCTGGCTGCGCGCGGACCGCTCGCAGGGCAAGGCCGCCTACGAGGGGGCCGCCGGCAGCGGCGGGTGGGACGCCGTCGTCGACGTTTCGCGGGACCCTGGCCAGGCGCGGGAGGCGCTTGAGGCGCTGGCCGGAGCGGCCCGGCACTGGACCTTCATCTCCAGCTGCTCGGTCTACGCGGACCATTCCGTGGCCGGCGCCGCCGAAGACGCTCAGGTGCTCCCGGCGCTGGCTCCGGGCACGGAACTGAGCATGGACAACTACGGCGAAGCCAAGTCCGCGATCGAGCACCTGACACGGGAACTGGCAGGGGACAAGGCGCACCTCTGCCGCGCCGGCCTGATCGGCGGACCCGGAGACGGCTCCGACCGTTACGGGTACTGGCCGGCCCGTTTTGCCCGGGACAACAATCCCGTCCTGGTCCCGGACATCCCCGCCGACGCCACCCAGATCATCGACGTACGCGACCTCGCGGCTTGGGTCCTCACCGCCGCCGAAAACGGAACCACCGGGGCGCTGAACGCCGTCGGTGAACCGGTCCCGTTTGCCGCCTATCTGGAGGAATCGCGTCAGCTCGCCGACGCCGACTCCGAGGCCGTTGTCGCCCCCGAGGACTGGCTGGCGTCCCATGGCGCGAACTACTGGGCCGGTCCGGACTCGCTGCCGTTGTGGCTGCCGTCCGGCCACGAGGGGTTCGCGACCCGCAGCAATGACGCTGCCCGGGCGGCCGGGCTGTCCATTCGGCCCTGGATGGACACGCTGCGGGACACCCTGGCGGATGAACGCCGCCGCGGACTCGGCCGCGAACGCAAGGCCGGGATGAGCCCGGAGACGGAACACCGGCTCGTGTCCGCTTACAGGGCAGAGTCCTCAGCCGGGCTTGGCTGACCGGGCCCGCTGACCTGTTCAGTCCGCCTGGCCCTCGACCACAGCCGTGGGCTCGTGCAGCACCGGGAAATTGACGCTGCGGGCGATGAAGCAGACTTTGTTGGCCTCGACGTGGAGCTCCTCCAGCAGCTCCGGGGCCGCCGGTTCCGCCACGGTCACCCTGGGCTTAAGCGTGACGGATTCGAACTGCCCGCTGCCGTCCCGGTTTGTCCGCATCAGGCCCTCTGCCCGGTCCTCATAGGCCGTCACCAGCACGCCGTGCTTCACGGCCACATGCAGGAAGGAGAGCATGTGGCACTGCGAGAGCGCGGCCAAAAGCAGCTGTTCGGGATTGTAGCGCTGCCGGTCCCCGTGAAAGGTCGGATCGGCCGAGCCGCGCAACACCGGCAGCCCGGGGATCTCGACGTCGTGGTCCCGTGAATACCCGCGGTACGTGGACGTCCCGGCCCCGAGGTTCCCGGTCCAGCGGACAGTCAGCGCATAGCGGTGTTCGTCAAGGCTCATGCGGCCAGTCTAGAACGACGGAACCCCGGCGCCGCACGGGGGCGGCGCCGGGGTTCCAGGATTGCCGAGGGAGCGGGGCTCCTAGCCGACGTCGGCCTGGCGGGCCCGCAGGGAGCGGGCCACGCCGTCGCGGTTCTCCAGCATCATCCGGCGCAGTGCCGAGCTGTCCTCCGGCAGCGCGGCCAGGAACTCATCCGTGCGGTCCACCGTGGCCTGCGTGGTCAGCTGGGCCGGGTAGAGCCCGACAACGATCTGCGAGGCCAGCGCGTGGGTGCGGTTGGCCACGATGCCCGGGACCGCCTCGAAGTACTTCTCGGCGTACGGTTCCAGCAGGGACGTGTCCAGGACCCGGGTAAAACCGGCCACCGCGGAGCCCTGCAGGGCGTTGGACAGATCGCCCTTGACCACAATCGATTCCCAGGCTTCGGCCTTGGCCTCCGGAGTGGGGATGGCGGCCTTGGCCAGGGCCGCCGCGTTCTGGCCGTTGGAGGTGTTGTCGTGCGCCAGTTCCTCGTCGATCCGCTCCTGTCCGGCGCGGCCGCCTGCCACGAGGGCCGTCAGTAGCTCCCAGCGCAGGTCCTGGTCCACGCTCAGCCCGTCGAGGGTGAGTGAGCCGTCCAGCAGCCCGGACACCGTGTCCAGCTGCCCGGCGCTGCGGGCCAGCAGGGCGTAGGACTTCACGAACTGCAGCTGGGCGTCCGAGCCGCCCGGCACGGCCGAGGCGAGGTCCCAGAGCGTGTCGGTCGCGGCCACGGCGGTGGCCTCCTTGTGCTCTTCGGCCACGTAGAAGGTAAGCGTGGTGGCGAGCTGCCGGAGCTGGACCAGGATGACGGAGGAATCGGATTCCTCGGCAATGTTGGCCAGGATCAGGTCCACGTACCCGCGGGCCGGGGATTCGCCGTCGCGCGCCGCGTCCCAGGCCGAGCCCCACACGAGGGTGCGCGGGAGGCTCTGGCTGAAGTCCTTCAGGTGGGCCGTTGCGGTGGCGAGGGACTTCGGATCCAGGCGGACCTTGGCATAGGCGAGGTCGTCGTCGTTGAGCAGGATCAGGTCAGGCTGGGCCAGGCCGGCCAGGGCCGGAACCTCGGTGCGCTCGCCGTCGACGTCGAGCTCCTCCCGGTGCACGCGCTCCAGCTTGCCGGCGCCGTTGAGGTTGTAGAAGCCGACGGCGAGGCGGTGCGGCCGCAGCGTCGGCTCGCTCTCGATCGCCGACTGCACGATGGCGAAGGAGCCGATGGTGCCGTCCGCGTCCGCCGAGATCTCCGGCGTCAGGGTGTTGACGCCGGCCGTCTCCAGCCAGAGCTGGCCCCACTTTTCGAGGTCGCGGCCGCTGGCC
Organism: Arthrobacter sp. ov407; assembly: GCF_900102895.1. Lineage (GTDB taxonomy): Bacteria > Actinomycetota > Actinomycetes > Actinomycetales > Micrococcaceae > Arthrobacter. The sequence continues at coordinate 246,296 of NZ_FNGD01000004.1, read as the reverse complement.
TTCTCGAGTTCGGCCATGAGGTCGCTGAGCTCGGTGTTCTGCCAGGCGTGCTTGCTGAAGTACTCACGCACCCCGGACATGAACTCCTCCGGGCCCACCCAGGCGACGAGCTGGCGCAGCACCGAGGCGCCCTTGGCGTAGGTGATGCCGTCGAAGTTGACCTCGACGTCCTGGAGGTCGTTGATTTCGGCAAAGATCGGGTGCGTGGTGGGCAGCTGGTCCTGCCGGTACGCCCAGGACTTCTCCACGGAGGCGAACGTGGTCCAGGCGTGGTCGAACTCGGTGTTCTCCACGGCGGCCAGGTGGGACATGTATTCGGCGAAGGACTCGTTGAGCCAGAGGTCGTTCCACCAGCGCATCGTCACGAGGTCACCGAACCACATGTGCGCGAGCTCGTGCAGCACGGTGATGGCGCGGCGTTCCACCTGGGCGTCCGTGACCTTGCCGCGGAAGACGTAGCCTTCCAGGATGGTGACGGCCCCGGCGTTTTCCATGGCGCCGGCGTTGAACTCCGGCACGAAGAGCTGGTCGTACTTCTCGAACGGGTAGGGGCAGCCAAACTGGGCCTCGAAGAATTCGAAACCCTGCCGGGTGAGCTCGAAGATGTTTTCGGCATCGAGGTACTGCATGAGCGACTTGCGGGCGAAGATGCCCAGCGGAGTGACCCGGCCTTCCGCCGAGGTGACCTCGCTGCGCACCGACTGGTACGGCCCGGCGATCAGTGCGGTGACGTAGGAGGAGAGCCGCGGAGTGGGCGTGAACTCCCAGACGGAGCGGGCGCCGCCGTCAGCGCCGGGGCTGGTCTCCACGGGCACCGGGGTGGGGGAGTTGGACACGAGGTCCCAGTGCGAGGGGGCGGTGACGGTGAAGGTGAAGCTGGCCTTGAGGTCGGGCTGTTCGAAGACGGCGAACATGCGCCGCGAGTCCGGGACCTCGAACTGGGTGTACAGGTAGACCTCGTTGTCTACCGGATCGACAAAGCGGTGCAGGCCTTCGCCGGTGTTCATGTAGGGCGCGTCGGCGACCACTAGCAGGTGGTTCTCGGCCTTCAGGTCCGGGAGCTGGATCCGGACGCCGTCGGAGACCTCGGCCGGGTCCAGTTCGCGGCCGTTCAGGCTCACGCTGTGCACGGCGTGGGTTACGGCGTCGATAAAGGTCGAGGACCCGGGCTTGGCCCTGAACTTCACGGCCGTGGTGGACCCGAAGACTTTCTCGCCGCGCGTCAGGTCCAGGCTGACCTCGTAGGATTCGACGTCGATCAGGGTGGCGCGCTCGCGGGCTTCGGCGCGGGTCAGGTTCATACCGGGCAAAGGGGCCTCCAGAAGAAGATGGATACTGCCGGCCGGCCGCAGCCGCCGGCGATACTGTGAAATTATTCTTTCACGTCAGCGGCCAATGGCAAGATATCTCGATCACAATGTCCGGCGCCAAAGCCTCCGCACCCAGTCCCACGATTTGCCACGGATGGCCGCTAAGCCGATGCCCTTAGCGGCCATTCGTGTCAGATGAGTGAGGTTGGGGCGGCGCGGCATGGCGTGGCGGGCACTGCGTTGCGTCGGCTTCAGCCGCGGATCTCGGGCACGGACGTTCGGAACCCGGGCGTGTGGTTCGCCCGAGTGCGCTTGAACTTCGATCCGGGTGCTTCCCGGAACTGCGCCGGCACACTCTCCACCGGTTCGCCGCAGATGGCCGCTATGCCACCGTGCTTAGCGGCCATTCGTGTCAAGTGAGTGCTCGGTGGGGCTCGCACGTTGACGTCCCGTTCGGCCTCCTGACCTGCGCGCACTTCCCCAGATCCCTCAAGGTGCGGCCGCGGTAGCGTTGGGGTATGGGAAAGTTCCGTGACTCAGTCGATGCCAGGGCTCTGCGCTTTGCCATCGGTTTCCCCCTGATGCTGGCGGCCGGATTCGTGGTGTGTGCGCTTCTGGTGCGCTCGGAGCTGCCCGAGCCGCTGGCCATCCGCTGGACCGGCGCCGGTGCCGCCGACTTCGCGCCGTTCACCGCAGTCACGGGAGCAGGTGCCTCGCTGATCGTGGTGATCGGCTGGGCCGTGTTGCTGCAGGCCGTGCCCCTGTCCCGCCCAGCGATGATGCGCCGCATCATGATGGGCGCCGGCCTGGCCATGAGCCTCTTCGTCACCACCGTCCTCGCCGCCGTGCTCGTGGGACAGTTGGGATTGCCCGATGCGCGGCAATCCCATGTGGACGCCTCGGTCCTGGCCCTCGGCAGCGGGGCGGCCCTCGGCCTGGGCGTCGTCATGAGTTGCGTGTTCAAGGCGGACGAACGCTGGTCTGTCGATGACGACCTCGCCGTCCGCCAGGCCCTCGAGCGCGAACAGGATCCGGAATTGGCCAGGGACCGGGTCAGCCTCTGGGTCCACGCCCGCAGCTCCATCTTCGTCATGCTCGGCATCGCGACGCTTCTGCCCGCAGCCCTTCTCACCATTGCCGTGCCCTGGCTCTCTGCCCTCCTGGTGGCCGCGGCCCTGGTGGCCGCCGCGTGCCTGGTGGCCCGGATCCGGGTGGATCGCAGCGGCCTGCACGTCTACGCGGCAGGCTTCGTCCGGGTCATGGATGTACCGGCCGCGGCCATCGACGCCGCCACGCCCAGGGACGTCACTGCGGCGGACTATGGCGGCTGGGGATACCGGATCCACGGCAACACCACGGCGATGCTGGTCGGCAGCGGCCCCGCGGTGGTCATCGACCGCTCGGACGGGCGCCGGCTGGCGGTGAGCGGCGGAAGCGCCACCGCGGCGGACAACATTGCCCAAACGCTTTCCCGGGTGGCGGACAGGGCACGGCGGAACGGCGGGACCCCCGCCGTGTAACTCGACGGCGTCATACGACGGCTGTGGAGTTTGTCTCGCGCGGCCTTCGACCGCCGATCGCGAGGTCTCAACACCTAACGCCTAAGCCTGCTCTTGACGGCCCTGCAGCCCGCGGAAACCCTCGAAAAAGCCGCTTGACACTCAATAGGAGCAACAGACCCGCTCGCGAAGCCCTCCTCATCAGTGACCCTCGCGACTCACGCCGGCGCGCAAGTCGGTATGGTATCGGCATGACCATCGAGCTGCGAACCATGTCTGCCGACGACTGGCGAGCCTGGCGGTCGGTGCGGCTCGCGGCGTTGACCGACGCGCCGGGTGCTTTCGGCTCACGCCTGCAAGAGTGGGCAGACGCGCCGGAGGACCGCTGGCGTGAGCGCCTTTCTATCCCGGGAGCGATCGATCTGCTGGCCTTCGATGACGACGGGAACGTTCCGGTCGGCATCGCCACTGGCACCCCGGATGGGGACAACGACAGCCGCGCCGAGCTCATCTCGATGTGGGTCGACCTTGCCGTTCGCGGTCGCGGTGTCGCCACTGTGCTCATCACGGCGATCGCGCGTTGGGCGGTGAGCACTGGTGCGGCGACGCTCACCCTGTCCGTGATGCCGGACAACGGCGCAGCCCGACGCACCTACGAAAGGAACGGCTTTATCGTGTCCCATGAACCCGGCGATCTGCTACCGGGTGGCCGGCGCGAGCTAGTCATGCTCCGCGACCTCGGCCCCGAGCGTACTGCCAGCGATTAGCAGCGGGCCGCAGGACGAAACCGCGGCAGATACGAGGTACCAGGAATGCAGTTATAGATTCGATCCGGCCAGCTAGAGCACCGTCCCGGAAGACTCGGCCTAGTACGCTTGGACCAGACCCCAACCGCCCCCGGCCGCCGCGTGGCGCCGCAACTGAACGGAACAGCCGTGACCATTTCTGACTTCCCCCGCGTGCACATTGCCACCGACCACGCCGGAATGGAGCTCAGCGCCCACCTGGTCAGCCACCTCAGCGCCAAGGGCTACGAGGTGGTGGACCACGGACCGAAGGCCTACGACGCCCTGGATGACTACCCGTCGTTCTGCATCAACGCCGCCCTCGCGGTCGTCGCGGACCAGGAGGCCGGAACCCACGCCCTGGGCATCGTCCTCGGCGGCTCCGGCAACGGCGAACAGATCGCCGCCAACAAGGTCAAGGGCGTGCGCGCCGCGCTGGCGTGGAACCTCTCCACGGCGCAGCTCGCCCGCGAACACAACGACGCCAACGTCGTCGCCGTCGGCGGCCGCCAGCACAGCGTCGAAGAGGCCACTGAAATCATCGAGGCCTTCCTGGCGGAGCCCTTCAGCAACGACGAACGCCATGTCCGCCGGATCGGCAAGATCGCCACGTACGAGCGCACCGGCGAGGTCATCGACTAGTGCCGGAAGGGCATTCGGTCCACCGGCTGGCGCGCCAGTTCGGTGACGTTTTCGCGGGCGAGAAGCTGACAGTCGCGAGCCCGCAGGGCCGGTTCGCGCCCGGGGCCGCCCTGCTGGACGGCCACGTCATGACATCCGCGACCGCGCACGGGAAGCACCTCTTCCTCGAGTTCGAGCACGGGCTGCTGCTGCATGTCCACCTGGGCCTCTATGGCGCCTGGAATTTCGGCGGCGACGCCAGCTTCCGCGGTGCGTCCAGCATCGGTGCGCCCCGGAAGGTGGGGGAGCGGGAGCTCTACGACGACGACGGCGGCGCGGCTGAGCCGGCCGACGTCGTGGCCGCAGCGTCGTCTGCATACGCAGGGCCGCCGGAACCGGTGGGCGCCGTCCGCGTCCGGCTGGTGGGCCGGCACGGCTGGGCGGATCTGCGCGGCGCGACGACGTGCGAGGCGATCACGGAAGCGGAGGCGGCGTCCGTGCTGGCGCGGCTTGGCCCGGACCCGCTGCGCAACCGGCCGGGCGACCGGGACGCATTCACCGCCGCGGTGGCGGCCAAACGCACACCGCTCGCGGGCCTGCTCATGGACCAAAAGGTGATTGCCGGCGTCGGGAACGTCTACCGTGCCGAACTGCTGTTCCGGCAGCGCCTCAACCCCTGGCTGCCGGGGGTCGAACTGTCATCGGCCGCGGCCCGCCGGCTCTGGGATGACACCGCGGCAATGATGTCCGACGGCGTCCGGGACGGCCGGATCATCACGACGCCGCCGCGCTACTGGAACGGGACCGGGGCTGGCGCGTCCCGTCTCGTTCTGCCCGCCCCGGAGGAGTCACATTTCGTCTACCGGCGGCACGGGCTGGACTGCCGTGACTGCGGCACGCCCGTGGCGCTCACGGAGTTGGGTGCGCGGAAACTGTACTGGTGCCCGCAGTGCCAGCAGGCCTGATCCGCCAGACTCGCCGCAAGGCAGGAACAAGGCATGAAGCAGGCACAAAAAAGCCCCTCCGCAGAGGGGCTTTTTCGTCATATTTCGGAGGGGACGACGGGAATCGAACCCGCGTAATCAGTTTGGAAGACTGAGGCTTTACCATTAAGCTACGTCCCCGGGATCTTGCTGGAATTCCAGCATACTTCCGGTCGGCTGTTCAAGCCGGATACAACTAAACCCAATTCAGGGCCCCGGTGTCAAATGTGCAAATCGGCACAGTATGACCGTAGACTGTTCTGTGCACTTACGGGGTGTAGCTCAGCTTGGCTAGAGCGCCTGCTTTGGGAGCAGGAAGTCGCAGGTTCAAATCCTGTCACCCCGACTCTGCAAGCACTGCCAGCACGTGGCAATGCAGAACCCCATACCCCCCACACCAGGAGTACTTAGACTGTGAAGAGCGCTGTCGAGAACCTCACCCCCACGCGGGTCAAGCTCAATGTTGAGGTCCCCTTTGAGGAATTGAAGCCCAGCATCGCAGAGGCATACAAGACTGTTGCTTCGCAGATCCAGGTCCCGGGTTTCCGCAAGGGCAAGGTCCCCTCCAAGCTCATTGACCAGCGCGTTGGCCGCGGCTACGTCCTGGAGACTGCCATCAACGAAGGCCTCAACGGCTGGTACCAGGCCGCCGTGCAGGAAACCGGCATCCGTCCCCTGAGCCGTCCCGAGGTCGAGATCACCGAGGTGCCGGACCCGTCCGCCACCGACGGCGAACTCAAGTTCCACGCCGAGGTTGACATCCGCCCCGAGATCGAACTGCCCGAGTACGCCGGCATCAAGGTTGAGGTCGCCGCCGCCGAGTCTTCGGACTCCGACGTCGACAAGGCCCTGGACGAGCTCCGCGGCCGCTTCGGCACGCTGAAGTCCGTAGACCGTCCGGCCGCCGATGGCGACTTCCTGACGATCGACATCGCAGCCTCGATCGACGGCGCCGATGTTGACTCCGCCTCCGGCCTGTCCTACCAGGTTGGCGCCGGCACCATGCTCGAAGGCCTCGACGAGGCCGTCACCGGCCTCAGCGCCGACGAGGACGCCATCTTCGACACCACGCTGGTCGGCGGCGAGCACGCAGGCGAGTCCGCCCAGGTGAAGGTCACTGTCAAGGCCGTCAAGGAGCGCGAGCTCCCCGTCGCCGACGACGACTTCGCCCAGCTCGCCAGCGAATTCGACACCCTGGCCGAACTCCGTGAGGACCTCGCCAAGCAGGCCGCCGAGTCCAAGGTTGTTGAGCAGGGCGTCGAGGCCCGCGACAAGGTCCTGGACAAGCTCGTTGAGCTCGTTGAGGTTCCCGTCCCGGCATCGATCGTCGAAGAGCAGCTTGAGCAGCACTTCAACGCCGAAAACGCCCACGGTGAAGGCGAGCACGACACCGAGGAGCACCGCGCCGAGGTCAAGGCCAACACCGAGCGCGCCTTCCAGAACGAGATCATCCTCGACGCAATTGCCGAGAAGGAAGAAGTCAACGTCAGCCAGAACGAGCTGATCGACTACATCGTCACCACCGCCAGCCAGTACGGCATGGACCCGAACCAGTTCGCCCAGATCATCGATCAGAGCGGCCAGGTTCCCATGATGGTTTCCGAGGTCCGCCGCCGCAAGGCACTGGCCGTCGTTTTGGGCCAGGCCGAGGTTACCGACTCCGAGGGCAACAAGGTTGACCTGAGCGATTTCGTCCGCCCCGGCGACGAGGCTGCCCCGGCCGCCGAGTCCGTTGAGGAAGAAGCCGCCTCCGAAGACGCAGCCACCGAGGCTGCGTCGAGCGATGACCCCGCAGCAGTGAAGTTCTAGCAGTCCCTGAGACTTAGAACAGTCGGCCCCCGGATCACCGATCCGGGGGCCGTTCGTTTTAAGCCCGCGCCTGCCGGCCATGCCCTGTTGCGCGGTCTGTTAAGAGCCGCGAAGGCCGCGCATCCGGGACCCGGCTTGCGGGGTCCCGGCAATCGTGCGCCGTCAGCGAACAGCCCGGCGCCAGCGAACAAAGCGGGCGTGAAAACGGTTAGTGTCGCTGTAGGAAAGTTCAGTGATGTCGTCCAGTGGCGTCACCGTCGCCAGCGAGAGGTAAGTACATATGTCACAGCAAGCAGGGGCACCCCGGATGGCCACGGTCGATCCGGCAGCCCAGGATAACTACATTTACAACCGCCTGCTGAAAGAGCGCATCATCTGGCTCGGCTCCGAGGTCCGCGACGATAACGCCAACGCGATCTGCTCCCAGCTGCTGCTGCTCTCGGCGGAGAATCCTGAAAGGGACATCTACCTTTACATCAACTCACCCGGCGGCTCCGTCACCGCCGGCATGGCCATCTATGACACCATGCAGTTCATCCCGAACGATGTTGTCACGGTTGCCACCGGCCTCGCCGCGTCCATGGGCCAGTTCCTGCTCTCCTCCGGCACCAAGGGCAAGCGCTACGCCACCCCCAACGCCCGCATCCTCATGCACCAGCCCTCCGGCGGCATCGGCGGCACGGCGTCGGACATCAAGATCCAGGCCGAGCTGATCCTTCACATGAAGAAGGTCATGGCCGAGCTGACCGCCGACCAGACCGGCCAGAGCGTGGACACCATCCTCAAGGACAACGACCGCGACAAGTGGTTCACGGCCCCGGAAGCCCTCGAATACGGCTTCTTCGACAAGATCGCGGCGCACGCCGGATCCGTGGCCGGCGGCGGCGGAACCAACGCCAACGGCTCCGGCAACAGCGGCGGCGCTGCGACAGCCACCGAGAACTGACCGGCAGGTAGAAAGCAATGAATTCAGGAGCAATGAACATGAACTACAACTTCGGTTCGACTGCCGGTAACCTGCCGAGCAGCCGCTACGTGCTGCCCCAGTTCGAAGAGCGCACTCCTTACGGCTTCAAGCGCCAGGACCCGTACACCAAGCTGTTCGAGGACCGCATCATCTTCCTGGGCGTCCAGGTCGACGACGCCTCGGCGGACGACGTGATGGCCCAGCTGCTGGTGCTCGAGTCCACCGACCCGGACCGCGACATCACGCTCTACATCAACTCCCCGGGCGGCTCCTTCACCGCCATGACCGCGATCTACGACACCATGACGTACATCCGGCCGGAGATCCAGACCGTCTGCCTCGGCCAGGCGGCCAGCGCCGCCGCCGTGCTGCTCGCGGCCGGCACGCCGGGCAAGCGCCTCGCGCTGCCGAACGCCCGTGTACTGATCCACCAGCCCTCACTGTCCGGTGGACAGGGCGGGCAGGCCTCGGACCTGGAGATCCAGGCTGCAGAGGTCATGCGCATGCGGTCCTGGCTCGAGGACACGTTGGCCAAGCACTCCGGCCGAACGCCGGAGCAGGTCAACAACGACATCGAGCGGGACAAGATCCTCACGGCCGCCGAAGCCATGCAGTACGGCCTCATTGACCAGGTCCTCGATTCCCGCAAGATCAAGCCCCAGGCAATCGCGCGCTAATCAGCAATTCGCGACGCCGGTGCGGCCCTTTGACTTGGCCGCACCGGCGTCAGCATTCCACCCAACGGGCCCAAAGTGACCTAGAGTGGAACATGTCACAGGCAGCAGCAAGCTACTAAAGGGGTTCACACATGGCTCGGATTGGCGAGAGCACTGATCTGCTGAAGTGTTCTTTCTGCGGAAAGAGCCAGAAGCAGGTTCGCAAGCTCATTGCCGGGCCCGGCGTCTACATCTGCGACGAGTGCATCGAACTCTGCAACGAGATCATCGAAGAGGAACTCGCGGAAGTAGCTGACCTGGGCAGTTTCGAGCTGCCCAAGCCCCGCGAAATCTTCGACTTCCTGCAGGAATATGTGATTGGCCAGGAACCCGCCAAGCGGTCGCTCGCCGTTGCGGTGTACAACCACTACAAGCGGATCCAGGCCGGCCACGCGCCGAAGAGCGGCAACCTCGCCGACGGCGTGCACCACGACGACGTCGAGATCGCCAAGTCCAACATCCTGCTGATCGGCCCCACCGGCTGCGGCAAGACCTATCTGGCCCAAACCCTGGCCCGCCGCCTCAACGTCCCGTTCGCCGTGGCCGACGCTACGGCCCTGACGGAGGCCGGTTACGTCGGTGAGGACGTTGAGAACATCCTCCTCAAGCTCATCCAGGCCGCCGACTATGACGTCAAGAAGGCCGAGCAGGGCATCATCTACATCGATGAGATCGACAAGATCTCACGCAAGAGCGAAAACCCGTCCATCACCCGAGACGTCTCGGGCGAAGGCGTGCAGCAGGCGCTCCTGAAAATCCTCGAAGGCACTGTGGCCTCGGTCCCGCCGCAGGGCGGTCGCAAACACCCGCACCAGGAATTCATCCAGATCGACACCACCAACGTGCTGTTCATCGTGGCCGGCGCTTTCGCGGGGCTCGAGGACATCATCGGTTCGCGTTCCGGACGCAAGGGCATCGGCTTCGGCGCCCCGCTCAACGAGGTCAAGAACACGACGGACTCCTACGGCGAGGTCATGCCGGAAGACCTCCTCAAGTTCGGCCTGATCCCGGAATTCATCGGCCGGCTGCCCGTTATCACGACGGTCTCGAACCTGGACCGTGCCGCGCTCATCCAGATCCTGTCGACGCCGAAGAATGCCCTCGTCAAGCAGTACCAGAAGATGTTCCAGCTCGACGGCGTCGAGCTCATCTTCGAGGACGAGGCCCTGAACACCATTGCCGACCAGGCACTGGAGCGCGGCACCGGCGCCCGAGGGCTGCGCGCCATCATGGAGGAAGTCCTGCTCCCGGTCATGTTCGACCTCCCCAGCCGCGACGACGTCGCGAGCGTCGTGATCACGGAAGAGGTCGTGGCCAAGAAGGCAGCGCCCACGATGATCCCCCACGACGTCAAGCGCCGCAAGTCCGCCTGACCCGGAATAAGCCACTCGGAATAAATCAGCCGTACCGGTCGCTGTCCTCTTTGGCGCGCCGTGTATGTGATCCATAGCAGCGCGCTGTCCTAAGCAGACTTCCTAAAGGAGAACACCTGTGTCTGAAACCATGACCAACAAAGCCGATTTCTGGTTCGACCCGATGTGCCCCTTCGCCTGGGTCACCTCACGCTGGATCGGCGAAGTGGAAGAAGTCCGCGACATCAAGACCGAGTGGCATGTGATGAGCCTCGCCGTGCTCAATGAGGGCCGCGAGGAGCTGCCCGAGCAGTACCGGGAGTTCATGAAAAAGGCGTGGGCTCCTGTCCGCGTCATCATTGCCGCCGCTGAACAGCATGGTGCGCAGTACATCAAGCCGCTCTATGACGCCATGGGCACCAAGATCCACAACGAAGGCAACAAGGACATCGACGAGGTCATCGCGAAGTCGCTGGCCGAGGCGGGACTGCCGGCCGAGCTTGCGGCTGCTGGCCAGAGCGACGAATTCGATGCGCAGCTCCGCACCAGCCACGAGGCAGGCATTTCCCTGGTCGGACAGGACGTGGGCACACCCGTCGTCGCCTTCAACGGCACGGCCTTCTTCGGCCCGGTCCTGACCCGCATCCCGCGTGGCGAGGAAGCCGGCCGGATCTGGGACGCCACGGTGACCCTGGCATCCTTCCCCTACTTCTTCGAAATCAAGCGCAGCCGTACCGAAAGCCCGGTCTTCAACTAGGCCTGAAGACACCGCGTCGGGCACGCTGCCCGTACTGCCAAGAGCCCTGGTAGAACTACTCCGATGTAGTTCTACCGGGGCTCTTGTGCATGCCCAACCGGGGGACAACAATGGAACTTACCCACTTCGAAAGAAGAGGGACGCAGGAACCAAAGATTCAGTGACACTCATCCGACGCAGCCTTCGGCAAAGTCAGATGATGGCTACCAGTGACGAGGTAGGAAGACCTGAAAGTCTAAGGATCCCGCCAGATTGTCTAAGACGTCACGTGACAATCGAAAAGTCGAAGCCCCACCAACGGCTAACGCTGATGGGGCTTCCCCTTTGCCCAAAAACTGGTCAGAGTGTGCCCATGAGTAGCGTCCAGAGCAGTCTGCAGACGAGTGTCCAGGGCAGTGAACCCATCGCGGACTACGCCCTCTTATCCGACTGCTGCTCCGGTGCGCTGGTCAGTGCCGCCGGCTCCGTGGACTGGCTCTGTTTCCCCCGTTTCGACAGCCCCTCGGTGTTCGGACGGATCCTCGGCCCGGAAGCGGGATTCTGGTCGATCCGGCCCGCCGGCGCCCACTCCTCGACCCGGCGCTACCTCGGACCCACGTTGGTCCTGGAAACCACCCACACCACCGCCGGGGGGTCCGTGACCGTCACGGATGCCCTCGCCCTAGGGGAGGGCAGGCGCGGCCACGAGCTCGGTGCGGACTCCCCGGGCACCCTCCTGCGCCAGGTGTCCTGCACGCAGGGCACCGTCGACGTCGACATCGTCCTCAGCGCACGACCCGACTACGGCCTCACCAAGCCACTGCTCACCTGGTCCCTGCTCCGCGGCGCCGACGGCGGGATCCTGATCAGTGCGGGGGATGTGGTCCTGTCGCTCTCGACACCGGCACCGTTCCAGCTCAGCTCCGAGACCAGCACCGATACCGCGCACGCACGCCTGACCCTCCGCGCCGGAGAGGTTGCCGGCTTTGCCCTCCACTCCCAGACCCGCGACTCCCAGAGCCGCGACTCAGAGCCCGGCGGGAGCGGCGCCCCGGTGTTCTGGAGCCAGGCTGAGATTTCACGCAGGCTCGAGGACACCGTGCAGGGCTGGACCAGTTGGTCCGGAATGCACCAGAACTACCGCGGCCCGTGGCAGGACCAGGTGGCAGGCAGCGGAAGGATTCTGCAGGCGCTGACCTACTACCCGAGCGGCGCCATTGTGGCCGCCCCGACCACGTCGCTGCCGGAGGTGGCCGGCGGCACACGCAATTGGGACTACCGCTACAGCTGGATCCGGGACGCCAGCATGACCCTGCAGGCACTCTGGGTGGCGGCCTGCCCGGACGAGGCCGGGAAGTTCTTCCAGTTCCTGGCCGCCGCGGCCGCCAGCCAGCTGGCCGCCGGCGAGGAACTGCAGATCATGTTCGGCATCGGCGGGGAGCGCGAACTCCCCGAACGCGAGCTCGGCCACCTGCCGGGCTGGCGCGCCAGCTCGCCGGTCCGGGTGGGCAACGGCGCCTGGAACCAGCGCCAGCTCGACGTCTACGGCGAGCTTCTCGACGCCGCCGCGACCTTTCCGGAGTTTCTCGCGGAGCTGGCACCGGAGACACGGAGGTTCCTGGCCGACGCCGCGGACACGGCCGCCGCGCGCTGGCGGTCCGCCGATCACGGCATCTGGGAAGTCCGCGGGGAGCCGCGCCACTACCTGCACTCCAAGCTGATGTGCTGGGTCGCCGTGGACCGCGCCATCTCGCTCGCCGGAATCCTGCAGTCAACGGAAAAGATTCCGCGCTGGGCCGAGGCGCGGGACGCGATTGCGGCGTCCATCCGCACCGAGGGATGGAGCGGGGCGGCGAACGCCTACACCCAGGCGTACGGTTCCGAGGACCTCGATGCGTCGGCCCTGATGCTCGCCATGGTGGGTTTCCTGCCGGCGGACGATCCCGGCATGCTCGCCACGATTGAGGCGATCGAGGAGCGGCTCACGGACCCTCGCGGGCTCGTGTACCGCTACGTGGCCGACGACGGCATGGCAGGGGAGGAGGGTACGTTCCTGCTGTGCACCTTCTGGCTGGCGCACGCCCTTGCCCTGGCCGGACGCACTCAACGCGCCCGCGCCGTCTTCGAACGGGCCGCCGCCTTCGCCACGGACCTGGGCCTGATGGCCGAAGAGGTCGCCCCGGACAGCAGCGAGCTGCTGGGCAACTTCCCGCAGGCGTTCAGCCACATCGGCCTCGTCAACGCGGCCTGGGCGATCAGCCAATCCGAGGACCGGGCGGCCGGGCACTGACCCGGCGGACGCGCTGACCCGGGGACGCGCGAGGGCGCCGGCCAGGTTTCCCTGGCACGGCGCCCTCGTCAGTTTCCTGATTTACGCCTGGGCAGGCGGCTCAGCCGGAGCCAGTACGACGTCGCTCACGGCCAGTTCGCCCTCGCCGGCGACAAGCGCCAGTTCACGCGCGTTGGCGGCCGCCTTGAGGTCGGCGAGGCCGGCCTTCAGCTGCGTGGTGAGGGATTCTGAGGCCGTGATCGTCGCGGACAGCACCTCGGTGCGCTGCTTGACCTTGGCCTCGGACTTGGCCTTGCGGATGCCGCTGAGCGCGGTGCCGACCGTGGCCAGGAGGGTCGTGTCGCCGTCGACCGCGACGGCGGACGGCCACTGGGCGCGGTGCACGGAACCGGTGCGCCACCAGCTCCAGACCTCCTCCGTGGCGAACGGCAGGAACGGCGCGAAGAGCCGCAGGAGGGTGTCCAGGCTCGTCGCGAGCGCAGCCAGCACGGATGCCTGCTGCTCCTCGCCGGCCGCACCATAGGCGCGGTCCTTGATGAGCTCCACGTAGTCGTCCGTGAAGTTCCAGAAGAAGCTCTCGGTGATCTGCAGGGCCCGGGCGTAGTCGTAGCCCTCGAACGCCTTGGTGGCCTGTGCGACAACGTCGGCGAGCTGGGCAAGGACCGCGCGATCCAGCGGGTTGCTCAGCACGGACACGTCGCCGGAAACGACGGAGTCCTCGGTGGCGCCCAGGTTCAGGACAAACTTGGAGGCGTTGAGCAGCTTGATGGCCAGGCGGCGGCCGATCTTCATCTGCGCGATCTCGTAGGCGGTGTCCGCGCCGAGTTTGGCCGAGGCCGCCCAGTAGCGCACCGCGTCCGAGCCGTACTCCTCGAGCACATCGGTGGGCACAATGACGTTGCCCTTGGACTTGGACATCTTCTTGCGGTCCGGGTCCAGGATCCAGCCGGAGATGGCAGCATGCTTCCACGGTGCGGCCTTCTGCAGCGCGTCGGCGCGGACGGCGGAGGAGAACAGCCAGGTCCGGATGATGTCGTGCCCCTGCGGGCGCACGTCGAAGGGGTAGACCTTGGCGAAGAGTGCCTCGTCGGTGCTCCAGCCGCCCACAATCTGCGGGGTCAGGGAGGACGTGGCCCAGGTGTCGAGGACGTCCGCGTCGCCGGTGAAACCGCCCGGCACATCGCGCTGGGCTTCTTCGTAGCCCGGGGCGGCATCCGCCGCGGGGTCCACGGGAAGCTGCGCGTCGGACGGCACGATCGGGGCGTCGTATTCGGGGTTGCCGTCGGCATCCAAGGGGTACCAGACCGGTACCGGCACGCCGAAGAAGCGCTGGCGGGACACGAGCCAGTCGCCGTTGAGCCCGGAGATCCAGTTCTCGTAGCGGGAGCGCATGAAGGCGGGGTGGAACTCGATCTCGTTGCCGCGGCCGATCAGGCTTTCGCGGCGGTCCTCGTCGCGGCCGCCGTTGCGGATGTACCACTGGCGCGAGGTGACGACCTCGAGGGGCTTGTCGCCCTTCTCGAAGAAGTTCACGGGGTGCATGATCTTCTTGGGCTCACCGTCGAGCAGTTCCGCGGCGGCCAGGAGCTCCACCATGCCTTCCTTGGCGCTGAACACTGTCTTGCCGGCGATGGCCGCGAAGTTGGCGCGGCCTTCTTCGGTGGTGATCCACTCCGGGGTCTCGCCCATGATGCGGCCGTCGCGGCCCACGATCGCGCGAGTGGGCAGCTGCAGTTCACGCCACCAGGTGACGTCGGTGAGGTCGCCGAAGGTGCAGACCATGGCAGCGCCGGAGCCCTTGTCCGCCTTGGCGAGCGGGTGGGCCTTGACCTCTACCTCGACACCGAACAGGGGAGAGGTGACCTTCTTGCCGAACAGCGGCTTGTAGCGCTCGTCGTCGGGGTTCGCCACGAGCGCGGCGCAGGCGGCCAGCAGCTCCGGGCGGGTGGTCTCGATGTAAATCTTCTCGCCGTCTTCGGTGAAGAACGGGTAGCGGTAGTAAGCGCCCGCGACTTCGCGGTCCTCAAGTTCGGCCTGGGCCACCGCGGTGCGGAAAGTGACATCCCACAGGGTGGGCGCCTCGGCCATGTACGCGTCGCCGGCGGCCAGGTTGGCCAGGAAGGCACGCTGCGAGATGGCCCGGGACTTGTCATCGATGGTCCGGTAGGTCAGGTCCCAGTCCACGGACAGGCCCAAGGTCTGGAAGAGGTGCTCGAAGACCTTCTCGTCCTCGACCGCGAGCTCTTCGCACAACTCGATGAAATTCCGGCGGGAGATCACGTCGAAGTCGCGCTGGTTCTTGGCGGGCTCGGCCGGGGGGCGGTAGCCGGCGTCGTAGGTGACGGTGGGGTCGCAGCGCACGCCGTAGTAGTTCTGCACGCGGCGCTCGGTGGGCAGGCCGTTGTCGTCCCAGCCCATGGGGTAGAAGACATTCTTGCCGGTCATGCGCTGGTAGCGCGCCAGGACGTCGGTCTGGGTGTAGGAGAACATGTGCCCGACGTGGAGGGATCCCGATGCCGTGGGCGGGGGAGTGTCGATCGAGTAGACCTGCTCCCGGGTGGTGTCCGGGTTGAACTTGTAGGTCCCTTCGTCAAGCCAGCGCTGCGTGAGCGCGTCTTCCAACCCCTCCAGGGCGGGCTTGTCCGGAACGTTGATGGGGGCGGTGGTGGGCGTGTCTGTACCCTGATTGTCTTCAGCCATGGGTCAATTCTTGCAGTTCTTTTCACTTCGTTTCGCAGAATCGGGCTCGTCCACGGCAAAACACTGCAATAGTGTCCAGCAGTATGGAGAAATCTGCCGGAACTTTCGCGATCAAGCGCATCTACGATGACCCGTCCGACGACGACGGCTGCCGGGTTCTGGTGGACCGGCTCTGGCCGCGGGGAGTCAGCAAGGAAAAGGCCCAACTGGAGCTCTGGCTCAAGGACGTGGCGCCGTCCCCGCCGCTGCGCAAGGAATTCGGGCACATGCAGGAAAGGTTCGCGGACTTCCGGGCGGCCTACGAAGCGGAATTGGACGCCAACCCCGCCGTGCAGACTTTGTATGGACTCGCGGCGGAGCACGGGAAGGTGACGCTGCTGTTCGGTGCGCGGGACCCGGAGACCAACCATGCCCTGGTGCTGAAGGAGTTCCTGGAGCACGGCAGCAACAGTAGGAAATGAGCCCGGCGTTGCCGTTAGGGTGGTGCCATGACTGAGGGAATCCACAACAGCGCAGAAGTAGTCACCGCAAAAGTAGTCAAAGCAGCAGTAGTCACCGGCGCCAGCACCGGAATCGGCGAGGCCACGGTGCGTGCGCTCCGCAAGGAAGACTGGACCGTGTTCGCCGTCGCCCGCCGCGCCGACCGGCTCGAGGCGCTCGCCGCCGAAACCGGCGCCGTCGCCCTTCCCGCCGACGTGACCGACGACGCCGATGTGGCCCGGCTGCTCGACGAGGTGACCCGGGCCGGCGGCATCGACACGCTGATCAACATCGCGGGCGGCGCCCGCGGCGCCGACAAGGTTGCCGGGGCCAAGACCGAGGACTGGGAATGGATGTTCCAGGTCAACGTGCTGGGCAGCATGAAGCTGATCCGCGCGTTCCTGCCCATGCTGCGTGCCTGCGGCGAGGGCACCGTGCTGAACCTGACCTCCACCGCCGGGCTCTCGGCCTACGAGGGCGGCGGCGGCTACAACGCGGCCAAGTTCGCCCAGCACGCCCTGACCGGCGCCCTGCGGCTGGAAGAGGCCGAGCACAACCTCCGCGTGATCGAGGTGGCCCCCGGCCTGGTGCAGACCGAGGAGTTCGCCCTGAACCGCCTCGGTGACCAGGACGCGGCGGCCAAGGTCTATCAGGGAGTCGAGAAGCCACTGACGGCCGCCGACGTCGCCGACGTGGTCCGCTACGCCGTCGTGGCGCCGCACCACATCAACCTGGACCAGATCGTGATCCGCCCGGTGGCGCAGGCGGCCAACTACAAGCTGATCCGCAAGAGCCAGTAAGGCCCGGGCCCCAGCCCTCAGGCCCAGGGCTGGGGCGTCCGGCGGCGACCCCGGACGTTCACTCTGGCGTGGTGCGCTGGTCAGGTTGCGCTGGTCCGGAGTTGGCCGCGGCGGGGCAAGGTGGCCCGTGCAACTGCACACCACCAGAGTGGAGAACTTTCCCATGCGAACCCCGACGAAGCTCGGCGCTGCCGTACTCAGCGCAGCCCTGCTCCTCGCCACGTCAGCCCAAGCAAACGCGGCCCAGGCCCACGCGGCCGACACGAACGCCAACGGCCAGGACAACCACTTCGATCTCCAGGCCCACCGCGGCGGCATCGGCTTGACTGTCGAGTCAACGCTGGCGTCCTTCGCCAAGGGAATCGAGACCGGCGTCTCCACCCTCGAGCTTGACCTCCAGATCACCAAGGACGGCCACGAGGTCATCACCCACGACCGCAAAATCAGCGGCCAGAAGTGCCTGGACACAGCTCCCGTCACGCCGAACGACCCCCAGTTCCCCTACGTCGGCAAGTACGTCAAGGACCTGACGTTCGCGCAGGTCCGCAGCCTGGACTGCGGCAGCCTCACGCTTCCCGATTTCCCTGGCCAGGCGGCCTCGCCGGGCGCAAAGATGCCCACGCTGGCCGAGGTCTTCGCGTTGGCGGACTCTCACCACGCCAGCCAGGCGAAGTTCAACATCGAAACCAAGGTGGAGGCAGGCGCGCCGCAGGAAACCGCCCCGCGCGAGCAGTTCGTCGACGTCGCGCTCCGCGAAATCAAGGCCGCCCACATGCAGAGCCGTGTCTCGATTGAGAGCTTCGATTGGGGTTCGCTGCGCCTGGTCCAACAGCGCGATCCCCAGATCCGCACCGTGGCCCTGACCAACAAGGACTTCCTCCAGGCAGGCCAGCCCGGCAAGTCGCCGTGGCTGGGCGGAATCGACGCCGATGACTTCGGCGGTGACATCGTCGCCGCAGCGTCCTCCCTTGGCTTCGACGCCATCTCCCCGGTGCACGGCACGCCGCAGAACGGCGCCGTGACAGATCCGGGCTATGTTCCTTACGTCACCGCCGACATGGTCCGCCGTGCCCATGCGGCAGGCATGCAGGTCATTCCGTGGACCGTTGACGACAAGCCCACCATGCGCGCGCTCATCAGTGCCGGAGTGGATGGCCTGATCACGGACTACCCGAACCGGCTCCGGGACGTGATGGCCGAGTCCGGCATGAAACTGCCGCGCAGCTAATCCTCCGCCGGGACGGACAGCGTGGCCAGAACGGCCGCGTGGTCCGACCCGGCCACCGGCAACACCGAATAACCGCGGCTGCGCACCTGCGGGCCGGTCACGATGTGGTCGATCACCACGCCCGGCAGCGGCGGGCCGTCCATGGGCCAGGTCGGAACCAGGCGGGCCAGGGCCGCGGCCCCGGCGTCGACGAGGGGGCCGCCGAATCCGGTACCGTCAGTGCCTGCCCCGGCGGGCCCCTCCAGGATTTGGCGGAACTCGGCGTGGTCGAGGGTGGCGTTGAAGTCACCCAGCAGCAGCGCGTTGCCGGGACGGGCGGCCAGGCGGCCCAGGGCGGCCAATTCGCTCCGCCACTGCCCGGCCCGGCCCCACACGGGAGCCTTGGTGTGCACGTTGGTCACGGTGAGGGAGGCCGTCCGGCCGCCGGCGTCGAGCTCCAGCTGCACCGTGGGCATATGGAAGGCGGAACCGCTCACGGAGTCCACCGCAACGATCGGGCGGGAGGAGTACACGCCGCCGCCGCCCGCGCCGTCCCTCGTGCGGCTGATCCGGTGCGGAAGCAACGCGCCCAACCCCTCCGCATCCAGCCGTCTTTCCAGGGCCGGGGAGAGTTCCTGGACGGCAAGGAGTCCGACGCCGTTTTCGCGCACCAGCCGAACCACCTCCGCGGCATCCGCCTGGCCCTTCCAGGCGTTGAGGGTCATGACCTTCAGTTCCGCCGCCTGCCGGGTCAGGAGCCGGTCCGCAACCCGGTCCGGCGGGAACAGCCAGAGCAGCTGGAGGGCCAGGAGGGCGGCGGCCGGGAGGGCCGCCCAGGGACGCCGTGCCGGCAGCGCCAGCACCAGGGCCGCGCCGGCGGGGAGCACGAACCAGGGTGTGAAGGCCACGAGCTGGACCACAGGGGCCGGCCACGGCGCCGGGACCGCCCGGAAGACGGACACCACCGCCACGGGCGCGGCGCAGAGGGCAGAGGAGAAGTGCCAGCGGCGGCTTGAGCTGCGGCTCTTCACGGGTCTGCCCGAGGCGGCCGGGGGACGGTCATGGCAGCAGTCTATGCAGTCGGGCCGCCAGCGTCGCCCCTGACAGTTGAGTTGCCTCGCTGTGAAACGCCGTATTTTCTCCGGTACCATCGACTTAGCAGCTTTGACCCGGCCATCACCGGTGAGCTTCCGGAAGAACACCCTTGCGTACGGTGGAGACTCAGTCGCCACAGCGCATGCCAGGGCCAGTAGAACCGGACGGGTAAGCCCGTCACAGCAGTAATGAGCGGCCGACGCCGGAGCAGCCCCTTTCTCGAAAGGGTGCGGACCGGCGGCGGTAAGTGAGGTGGTACCGCGGTGCCGGTGTTGTCGAAAGACAGTGCAGGGGCCGTCCTCGCATCCTGAATGAATACATGTGTTCGCCGCTCAACCCAGGATGTCGAGATGACTTACTACCCCAAGGCCTCCGCCGCACCCGCAGGCGCCGGTTCCACCACCACCGGTTCCAACACCTCCGGTGTGTCCGCCTCCGTGAAGTTCCCGGAGATCGAAGAGCGCATCCTCAAGTACTGGGACCAGGACGGCACTTTCCAGGCCAGCATCGACCAGCGTGACGCCGGTCAAGACGGGTCCAACGATTTCGTCTTCTACGACGGTCCGCCCTTCGCCAACGGCCTGCCGCACTACGGCCACCTCCTGACCGGCTACGCCAAGGACCTCGTGGGTCGCTACCAGACCCAGCGCGGGCGTCGGGTGGAGCGCCGCTTCGGCTGGGACACCCACGGCCTCCCGGCCGAGCTGGAAGCCATGAAGCAGCTGGGCATGACGGACAAGACCCAGATCGAGGCCATGGGCATCGACAAGTTCAACGATGCCTGCCGCGCCTCCGTCATGAAGTACGCCGACGAGTGGAAGAGCTACGTCACCCGCCAGGCGCGCTGGGTGGACTTCGAGAACGACTACAAGACGCTCAACGTCGAGTACATGGAGTCCGTGCTGTGGGCCTTCAAGCAGCTGCACGAAAAGGGCCTGACCTACAACGGCTACCGCGTCCTGCCGTACTGCTGGAAGGACGAGACTCCGCTGTCCAACCATGAGCTGCGCATGGACGACGACGTCTACAAGAACCGCCAGGACCAGACCGTCACGGTCACCTTCCCCATCACGGCGGGGGAGTCGGAGCTGTCCAGGCAGCTCGCCGGGGTGCAGGCGCTCGCCTGGACCACCACGCCCTGGACGCTGCCCACCAACCTGGCGCTCGCCGTCGGGCCCGCCATCACCTACGTGGTCCTGCCGGCCGGCCCGCACGGGATCAAGGCCGCGTCCGCCGAAGCGCCCGTCACGGGCAGCTTCCTGCTCGCCGCTGACCTCCTGGGCGCCTACGCCAAGGACCTCGGCTACGGCGACGGGGCCGAGGGCGCCGCCGCCGCGGAAGCCGCCATCACCTCCCGCCACACCGGCGCCGAGCTCGACGGCCTGAGCTACGAGCCGCTCTGGGACTACTTCCACGACGCCGAAAAGTACGGCACCGAGAACGCCTGGCGCTTCCTCGAAGCCGACTACGTCACCACCACCGACGGCACCGGCATCGTCCACCAGGCCCCCGCCTACGGCGAAGACGACCAGAAAATCTGTGAAGAGGCCGGCATCCCGGTGGTCCTCTCGGTCGACGAAGGCGCAAAGTTCCTCCCGCTCTTCGGCCACGGCGACCTCGCCGAGATCGCCGGACTGCAGGTGTTCGATGCCAACAAGCCCATCACCCAGGTGCTCCGCGCCCAGGGCCGCCTGGTCCGCCAGGCCAGCTACGAGCACAGCTACCCGCACTGCTGGCGCTGCCGCAACCCGCTGATCTACCGCGCCGTGTCCTCCTGGTACGTCGAGGTCACCAAGTTCAAGGACCGCATGTCCGAGCTCAACCAGGACATCAACTGGATCCCGGGCAACGTCAAGGACGGCCAGTTCGGCAAGTGGCTCGCCAACGCCCGCGACTGGTCCATCAGCCGGAACCGCTACTGGGGCAGCCCCATCCCGGTCTGGCAGTCCACGGACCCCGACTACCCTCGCACCGACGTCTACGGCTCCCTGGCCGAGATCGAGGCCGACTTCGGCCGCCTGCCGCTGAACAACGAGGGCCAGGTGGACCTGCACCGGCCGTTCATCGACGAGCTCACGCGCCCGAACCCGGATGACCCCCGCACCCCGGAAGAGGGCCAGTCCGTCATGCGCCGGGTCGAGGACGTCCTGGACGTCTGGTTCGACTCCGGTTCCATGCCCTACGGCCAGGTGCACTACCCGTTCCAGAACGAGGAATGGTTCGACACCCACAACCCGGCGGACTTCATCGTCGAGTACATCGGCCAGACCCGCGGCTGGTTCTACATGCTCCACATCCTCTCCACGGCACTGTTCGACCGCCCGGCCTTCCGCAACGTCATCAGCCACGGCATCGTGCTGGGCTCGGACGGGCAGAAGATGTCCAAGAGCCTGCAGAACTACCCGGACGTCTCCGAGGTCCTGGACCGTGACGGCTCCGACGCCATGCGCTGGTTCCTGATGTCCAGCCCGATCCTGCGCGGCGGCAACCTCGTGGTCACCGAGCAGGGAATCCGCGACGGCGTCCGCCAAGTCATCCTGCCGCTGTGGAACGTGTACAGCTTCTTCACGCTGTACACGAACGCAGCCGACGGCGGCTCCGGGTACGACGCGAAGCTCCGCTACGACGGCTACGCCGACACCCTGGACCAGTACCTGATGGCCAACACCGGGGAACTCGTCCGGAACATGACCGCCCAGCTGGACAGCTATGACATCTCCGGCGCCTGCGACGAACTCCGCGGCTACCTGGACATGCTCACCAACTGGTACGTCCGCCGCAGCCGCCAGCGCTTCTTCGATGAGAGTGTTGACGCCTTCGACGCGCTCTACACCGCGCTGGAAACCGTCTCCCGCGTGGCCGCCTCGCTGCTGCCGCTGGTCTCCGAGGAGATCTGGCGCGGCCTCACCGGGGGCCGCTCCGTGCACCTGGCCGACTGGCCGGACGCCGGACTGTTCCCGGCCAACCCGGAACTGGTCGAGGCCATGGACCGCGTGCAGCAGATCTGCTCCACCGGCTCCTCGCTGCGCAAGGCCGCGAACCTGCGCGTGCGCCTGCCGCTGCAGGAACTCACCGTCGTGGCACCCGGCGCGGACGCGCTGGGAGGCTTTGCCGCCGTCGTCGCCGATGAACTGAACCTGCGCTCGGTCCGCCTGCTCGACGCCGAAAGCGCATCCCCGGAGGAGTTCGGCATCGAGCAGAAGCTCGTGGTCAACGCCCGGGCCGCCGGCCCGCGCCTTGGCAAGAACGTCCAGCAGGCCATCAAGGGCTCCAAGTCCGGCGACTGGTCGGTCAACGACGCCGGGGTGGTCACCGCCGGCGGCCTCGAACTCGAACCGCAGGAATACACCCTGGAAACCGTCGTGGCTGAAGCCGCAGAGGGCGCCGGAGCCGGTCCTGCCACGAGGGCGGCCGCATTGCTTCCCGGCGGCGGCTTCGTGGTCCTCAACATCGAGGTCACCCCGGAACTGGAGGCGGAGGGCCTGGCCCGTGACATGGTCCGCGCCATCCAGCAGGCCCGCAAGGACGCCGGACTCAATGTCAGCGACCGGATCAGCACCTCCGTCACGGCCAAGCAGGACGTCGTCGAAGCCCTACTGGCCAACGCGGAGCTCGTCAAGACCGAAACCCTGACCATCGAGCTGGAAACCCTGGCGGCCGACGTCAAGGAACCGCAGGTCAGTGTTGCTAAGAAAGTAAAGGCCTAAGCCATGACCGACGAATTCTCCGTAGAAAGCGTCTACGCCGAGCTCCTGGGGCGGGCGCCGGAAAACAAGATGGAGCCGCGGCTCGCCCCGCTGCACCGGGCCATGGAAATCCTGGGGGAGCCGAACAAGGCTTTCCCGATCATCCACATCACCGGCACCAACGGCAAGACGTCCACTGCCCGGATGATCGAGGCCGGGCTGCGCGCCCACGGCCTGAGCACCGGCCGGTACACGAGCCCGCACCTGTCCAAGGTCACCGAACGGATCAGCATCGACGGCGCCCCTGTGCCGGATGAGACCTTCGTCCGGATCTGGGACGAGATCCGGCCCTACCTGCAGATCGTGGACAGCGAACTCGAGGCGGCGGGCCAGCCCCGGCTGACCTACTTCGAGTGCCTGACCATCTTGGGTTTCGCGGTCTTCGCCGACCAGCCGGTCAATGTCGCGGTGATCGAAGTGGGCCTGGGCGGCATCACCGACGCCACCAACGTCGGCGACGGCCAGGTGGCCGTGGTCACCCCGATCTCCCTGGACCACACCGATTTGCTGGGCGACACCACCGGGGACATCGCCTACGAGAAAGCCGGCATCATCAAGCCCGGCGGCTTCCTCATCAGCGCGGCGCAGCCCGTCGACGCGGCCCAGGTCCTGCTGGAGAAGGCCAAGGAGGTCAACGTACCGTTCCGCTTCGAGGGCGTGGAGTTCGGCGTCGAAGCCCGCACCGTCGCGGTGGGCGGCCAGATGGTCACCATCCAGGGCATCGCCGGCCGCTACGAGGACCTGCTGGTGCCGCTGCACGGCGCGCACCAGGCAGAGAACGCCGCCGTCGCGATTGCCGCGCTGGAAGCGTTCTTCGGCGGGGAAAAGGCGATCGACGCCGAGATCCTGCAGGAGGCCTTCGCCTCGGTCACCTCCCCGGGGCGGCTCGAGGTGGTCCGCACCGCGCCGACCATCATCGTGGACGCGGCCCACAACCCGGAGGGCATCCGGGTCTCCGCCGAGGCGATCCATGAGGCCTTCAACTTCACCAAGCTCGTGGTGGTGGTGGGCGTCCTGCGGGAAAAGGACGCCGAGGAGATCCTGCGCCAGCTCAAGGAATCCCTGGGCGGCCTCGCCACCGAATACTGCTTCACCGAGTCCAACTCGCCCCGGGCCGTTCCGGCAGAGGACCTGGCCGAGATCGCCATTGACCTGGGCTTCGGCGAGGAGAACATCCATGTCGCCGCGAAGCTCGACGACGCCCTGGAATGGGCCGTGGAACGCGCCGAAGCCGATGACGAGCTCGCCGGCGGGGTCCTCGTGACCGGCTCCATCACGCTCGTCGCGGACGCCCGGATCCTGCTCGGAAAGGCGGACGCGTAAGCGATGGCGAAACTCACCAAAGCCCAGCGCGAATGGCGCCCGGGCATGCCCAAGAAGCGGCGTTCCACCAAGGTCATGTTCGCCTCCACAGTCCTGTTGCTGGAAGCCTTCGTGGTGCTCTTCGGGACACTGGCCGTCTTTGGCCTGCACCGGAACGAGTATTCTGCGGGTCTGGTTTTCTCGGTTGGAATCGGCCTGTGCCTGGTCTTCGTGTTCACCTGCGCGGTCCTCTCGAAGCCGTGGGGAGTGGCCCTGGGCTGGATCCTGCAGCTCGTCCTGATCCTGGCCGGCCTCGTGGAGCCTGCCATGTACCTCGTTGGGGCGCTCTTCGCCGTGGCGTGGTGGTACGGGATCCGGACCGGCATCCGGATTGACCGGGAAGCCGCGCAGCGGGAGCGCGAGCAGGCAGACTGGGATGCGTCCCACCCCCAGGGCCCCCCGCCCGGAAACAGCGCCGGAAACAGCGCCTGAACCTAGGCCCGGGCCGTAGGTCCGCACCCCGTAGACTTGACCCGAACCCCACCCCAACACATTGGAGCAGCTGTGAGCATTGAGCGCACCCTCGTCCTGATCAAGCCCGACGGCGTCGCCCGCAACCTGTCCGGCGCCATCCTGAGCCGGATCGAAGCCAAGGGCTACACCCTGGCCGAGCTCAAGAAGGTCGATGCGAACCGCGAGCTGCTGGAGCAGCACTACGAGGAGCACGTCGGCAAGCCGTTCTACGAGCCGCTGGTTGAGTTCATGCTCAGCGGCCCGGTGGTCGCCGCGATCTTTGAGGGACACCGCGTGATTGAGGGCTTCCGTATCCTCGCCGGCACCACGGACCCGACGACGGCGGCGCCCGGCACCATCCGCGGCGACTTCGGCCGCGACTGGGGCCTGAAGGTACAGCAGAACTTGGTCCACGGCTCGGATTCGGTGGAATCCGCCGAACGCGAGATCAAGATCTGGTTCTAGAGGCTTGCCTGACGGGAGCCTCCCGTGGTGAGAGACACTGCGGCGACAGATAAGGCCAATGTTCGTTCGCGAACATTGGCCTTATCTGTCACCGCGGCGTTTAGGGGCGCCTAGTAGCCGGAGGTTCCGATGAAGACCTGGATGAAGGCGAAGAAGATGGTCGCGATGACGGCGACGTACAGCAGCGCGGTGATGATCCAGCCCGAGTCGCCGATGACCTTGGTGGGACCAGCGGGCAGCGGGATCACGCCGTGGGAGATGTTGCGGACGCTCACCCAGACGAACAACGGGATCATCACGGCCCAGACGATCATGCAGAACGGGCAGAGGATGTGGATGGCGTACAGGGCCTGGGACCAGAGCCAGACGACGAACGCGAAGCCCAGCGTTACGCCGGTCTGAAGCCCCAGCCAGTACCACCGGGCGAATCTGGCGCCGGCCAGGATGCCCATGGCCGTGGTGATGATCACGGCGAAGGCGATGATCCCGATGAACATGTTCGGGAAGCCGAACACGGAACTCTGCGGCGTCTGCATGACCTGGCCGCAGGAGATCCACGGGTTCACGTCGCAGACCGTGACGTGGTTCGGGTCCTTCAGGACCTCCAGCTTCTCCAGCACCAGGGCCCCGGAAGCGAGCCAGCCAATGACGCCGGTGATCAGCAGGAGCCAGGCGAACGGGCGGTCGCGGGTCATCGTGGGAAGGGACCGGTCCGCGGGAGCCGGGCCTGAACCCGGTTGGTGCACGGTCGCGTCGCCGGCAGTGCTGGAGATGCTGGGCATGAAATATGAGTCCTTTTGATCGTCTGCTTCTGGCCCCGATTGTAACGCCGCAGGCTGTGCAGCGCCGCAGAACAGCTCTGCCCCCGGCTCTGCCGCGCCTGCCCTGCCGCGCCTGTTGCACTTCCGGGCCCGCCTACGCCAGCTTTGGCGGCTCCTGTGAGACAATGATCGTGGCTGGAACCCGATCCACATCCGGATTCCGGTCCGGCGATTTTGTTTCAAGACCGCCAATGATGAGCAGGGAGCTGCGGATCCTCTGATTCCAGCTGTCCCGCAATGCCATTGGACGGCACCTGGTTGTGGCGTGTAGGTCAACGGGTTCCAAAAACAATCTCGCCGGCCCTCCAGGGCTGCCGCACCCCACTGCCGGTGCGAACCTGAGGGTATCCAATTGACTTCTGTCAATGCCTGCGGGTGTTGACGCATATTTGCCCCAACGGGCGCCGAATGTGGCGGCGCATCAGGGGCAGGAGTGTCGCCACATATGGATAATGACCAGGTTGTAGCCGGTAACGAAGAACTAGTCGCCGGGGAAGCAGGAACTGCGGAAGCAGAGGCTCCGGTCGCGCCGAAGAGGGCCGTCCGGACCCGCCGGAAGGCGCCCGTCGCAAAGGTCAACGCCGCCGCGGCCGCGGAGGCTGTGGCTGAAGCCGCGGTCCTGGCCGATGCGGCCGGCTCGGATGAGCCCGTCACCCGCCGCCGCAAGGCAGCCGACGTCGAAGCTGCCCCCGAAGCTGCTGTGCCCGAAGCTGCTGCCCCCGAAGCTGCTGTGCCCGAAGCTGCTGCCCCCGAAACTCCGGCAAAGGCGCCCGCACGGCGCACCCGTGCCCGTAAGCCTGTTGCCGCCCCTGAACCGCTGCCTGCCTTCGCCGGCGAGACCGAAGCCAACGCGCCTGCCGCAGCAGTTGCTCCCGCGGCGGCCGCTGGTTCCGACGAAGCCGCAGTCACGGAGAAGGCCTCAGAGAAGGTCGCAGAGAAAGTCACAGACAAGCCGGTCCGGCGCCGTGCCAGCCGCGCCAAGGCCGCTCCGAAAGCCGAAGACGTACCCGCAGTAGCGGTCCCGGCCGAAGAAGCCGAACCGACCGAAGCCGCCACGGCGGCCCAGCCTGCGCAAGCGCCCGCTCCGGAAGCCCAGCCCGAAGAGTCGGAAGCCCGGCCCGAGGAAAGCCCGGCCGCGTCGCTGTTCATGGAACCGGGTGCCCACACTTCCGTGATCTTCCAGGCGCCCGACCTCAGCACCGTGGTGCGTCCGGTCCCCGTTGGCGCGGCCGAAGCGGAGCCCGAAGACGAAGAAGGCGACGAAGATGAGGACGCCGGCAGCCGCCGTCGACGCCGCAGCCGTGGCCGGCGCGGTCGCAGCCGCACGTCCGCCGAGTCCGACACCGAGTCCGAAGGCACCGAGGACGAGGGCGACGAAGGCTCCGAGGGAACCCTCGACGACGGTGTGACTTCGCGCCGCCGCCGCCGCCGTCGCCGCGGAGACCAGGACCTGGAACTGACCGGCGGGGAAGGCGATGATCCGCCCAACACGGTGACCCGCGTCCGTGCGCCGCGGGCCATGACCGAGGCGCCGGTCAACAACCGCGTCACGTCCGTCAAGGGCTCCACCCGCCTGGAAGCCAAGAAGCAGCGCCGCCGCGAATCCCGCGACACCGGCCGCCGCCGCACCGTCATCACCGAGGCCGAGTTCCTGGCCCGCCGCGAATCCGTGGACCGCCAGATGATCGTCCGCCAGCGCGACGACAGAATCCAGATCGGCGTCCTCGAGGACGGCGTCCTGGCCGAGCACTTCGTGTCCAAGACCCAGCAGGATTCCCTGATCGGCAACGTTTACCTGGGCAAGGTCCAGAACGTGCTGCCCTCCATGGAAGCCGCCTTCGTGGACATCGGCCGCGGCCGCAACGCCGTGCTCTACGCCGGCGAAGTGAACTGGGAGTCCGTCAACCTCGAAGGCAAGCAGCGCCGGATCGAGAACGCGCTGAAGTCCGGCGACTCCGTGCTGGTCCAGGTCACCAAGGACCCGGTCGGCCACAAGGGTGCCCGTCTCACCAGCCAGATCTCGCTGCCCGGCCGCTACCTCGTGTACGTGCCCGGCGGTTCCATGACCGGCATCTCCCGCAAGCTGCCCGACGTCGAACGCAACCGCCTCAAGCGGATCCTCAAGGACCGCCTGCCCGAGGACGCGGGCGTCATTGTCCGCACCGCGGCCGAGGGTGCCTCCGAGGAAGAGCTGACGCACGACATCAACCGCCTCCGCGCGCAGTGGGAGGGCATCGAGGGCCAGTCGACGTCCACCAAGATCCTCGCCCCCGAGCTGCTCTACGGCGAACCTGACCTGACCATCAAGGTGGTCCGCGATGTCTTCAACGAGGACTTCTCCAAGCTGATCGTCTCCGGCGAGGAGGCCTGGGACACCATCGAGGCCTACGTCACCTACGTGGCACCGGACCTCGTGGGCCGGCTCGAGAAGTGGACCAAGGACACGGACATCTTCGCTGCCTGGCGCATCGACGAGCAGATCCACAAGGCCCTGGACCGGAAGGTCTTCCTGCCCTCCGGCGGTTCCCTCGTGATCGACCGCACCGAAGCCATGACCGTGGTGGACGTCAACACCGGCAAGTTCACCGGCTCCGGCGGCAACCTCGAGGAAACCGTCACCAAGAACAACCTGGAAGCGGCCGAGGAAGTCGTCCGGCAGCTGCGCCTGCGCGACATTGGCGGCATCATCGTGATCGACTTCATCGACATGGTGCTCGAATCCAACCGCGACCTCGTGCTGCGCCGCATGGTGGAGTGCCTGGGCCGGGACCGGACCAAGCACCAGGTGGCCGAGGTGACCTCGCTGGGGCTCGTGCAGATGACCCGCAAGCGGATGGGCACCGGGCTGCTGGAAGTCTTCGGCGAGCAGTGTGAAACCTGCGCCGGCCGCGGCATCGTCACCCACGACGAGCCGGTGGAGCACCGCCGCGCCAACACGGTGGCCGCGGAGCACTATGTGCCGCGCGCCGAGGCCCAGCCTGCTGCCCGTACGGAGCGCAAGAGCCGTCGCCGCGGCAGGGGAGGCCAGGGCCCGGAGGCCGCGCCGGCCGCACCCGCAGCCGTCCACGCCGAGCCCACCGAGGCCGAACGCCACGCCAAGGCTGAAGCCACCCGTGCCGCGCTGGCGAACATCGCCGCCGCGGCGCACGCCGCGCACCTGCACGACGGTGAGGCGGCCGCTGCCAGCGACGCCGGGGCCCGCCAGGCCGCCGTTGACGCCGTCACGCAGCTCGCTGCCGCGGAAGAGGCAGCGGGACGCCCCGCGACCGTGCTGACGTTTGGCGGTGAGCAGGTGGCCCTGCCCTTCGTCGAGCACGCCGAGGACACCCCGGAACCGGCCCTGACCCTGGACCTGCTGACCGAGGCCTTCGCCAACCTGGGCGACGCCGAGGCCGGCAAGCCGGCCGGGATGGACGCCACCCAGGCGGCGGCGTCCACAGGCACTCAGGCACCCGCAGCCGTGCGCGCTGCCGAGGCACCGGCTTCACGGACAGCTGACACCACTCGTGGCCGCCGCGGGCGCCGCAACCGGAGCGCCAGCCGCGCCCAGGGCGCAGCGAACGAGACCTCCGTGGAGCATCGCGAGGCGACGCGGCCGGCCGCGGCCGGATCGGTTCACGAGGCCAAGGCACCGGCCGCGGCCAGGCCGGCGTCCATCCCGGCCGGCAACGAGCCGATCATCCTCGGCGTCGGCGTACCGGCGTCGGAGCTGTAGTCCTCCGCGACTGATCGCTTCCCCAACCGGTCTCCTCGACTGGTTGGGCTGCGGGTCCGGGCCCGAGCGGGCGTAACAATACGTCCGCTCCGGCCCGGGCCCGCTCCTGCGTTAACGGGGCAGCCGGGTGGCAACGGCTAGGCTGGGACACTGACACGGGGTGCCGCCATCGGGCCGGCTGAGATCCAGACCCGTTGAACCTGTCCGGTTAGCACCGGCGAAGGGATGTCTGACTTGTCCGCGAGATCGAATCCGTCCGAGTTTCCGCCCAGCGATTTTCAGCCGCCCCCGTCCGCACCGCCGCGCATTCCCCGCGTGCTGGCCATCGCCGGCTCAGACCCGTCCGGCGGGGCCGGGATCCAGGCCGATCTGAAGAGCATCGCCGCGAACGGCGGCTACGGCATGGCCGCCATCACGGCCCTGACAGCCCAAAATACCCAGGGCGTGCGCGCCGTCCACGTGCCCCCGGCAGCGTTCCTCACGGCGCAACTGGACGCCATTAGCGAGGACATCGGCATCGACGCCGTCAAGATCGGCATGCTCGGCGACGCCGCCGTGATAGACGCCGTCCGCAGCTGGCTGGAAAAGGTGCGCCCCGCCGTCGTCGTCCTGGACCCGGTGATGGTCGCCACCAGCGGCGACCGGCTCCTGCAGGAATCGGCCGAGGCCGCCCTGCACGCCCTCCTGCCCCTGGCGGACCTCATCACGCCGAACCTCGCCGAACTCGCCATCCTGCTCAAAGAGCCCGCCGCGGCCGACTGGGCTGAGGCCCTGGCGCAGGGCAAACGGCTGGCCGCCCTGGCCGGCACCACGGTGCTGGTCAAGGGCGGACACCTCCAGGGCGGAAGCGACGCCGGCTGCCCGGATGCGCTGGTCAATACCGGGGGACTGCTCGGCCGGGAAACGGTGGTGGTGCCGGGGGAGCGGATCGCTACGCGCAACAGCCATGGCACCGGCTGCTCCCTGTCCTCGGCCATGGCCACCGTGCAGGCCCGGGTGGGGGACTGGGAAGCGGCGTTGCGGGAGGTCAAACCGTGGCTGCTGGGCGCGCTCCGCGAAGCCTCGGTCCTGGATGTCGGCGCCGGAAACGGCCCGGTCCACCACTTCCACCACATGCAGCAACGTGGCGATGTGCAGCAGCTCCACGACCTCCAGGACAACTGCGCTGGCCACAGACCGGCGGAGGGCGAGTTCGCCGCAGCCCTGCGCGCAGGGGCCGCGGGCGATCTTGACGCCATCTACGCCCTGGACTTCGTTCGCGGACTGGCCGACGGGACCTTGCCCGAGCACGAGTTCGCGTACTACCTCGCTCAGGACGCCATCTACCTCAACGGCTACTCCCGGGTCCTGGCCCGTGCCGCCGCGATCGCCCCCACCGAGGCCGAGCAGCTGTTCTGGGCCCGTTCGGCGCAGACATGCCTGGAGGTCGAGTCAGAGCTGCACCGTTCCTGGCTCAGCACCCGCCCCACTGCAGCCACCCTGGGACCGGTGACGAAGTCGTACGTGGACCACCTGCTGGCCGCCTCGGTGTCCGGCAGCTACGGGGTCCTCGTGGCGGCAGCGCTGCCGTGCTTCTGGCTCTACGCCGAGGTCGGTTCCACCCTGCACCGGGAGTTCCTTGCCGGCGGCGCCCCCGTGGCACACCCGTATGCCGAGTGGCTGCGGACCTACGCCGATGAGGACTTCGCCGCCGCGACCCGGCAGGCCATCGCGTGCACAGACTCTGCGGCCCGGCGGGCATCCGACAGCGAGCGGGAGGCCATGGCGCTGGCTTTCCGGCAGTCCTCGGGCTACGAAGTGGCCTTCTTCGACGCGCCGCGGTTGTACGCCTGACACGACCTGCCCCGCGCAGCCGGTACGATAGTGGGGCACGGTTCCGGAAGTCGTTGCGGCAACACAGCATCAAGGCGGTCGAGATCACGGTCAGGAACATTGACACGATCTCTGCTTCGAGACGTTGTGACGCCTATCACGGACTACCCGCCGGAACCAGCCTCATTTGCGGCCGAAGGCAAAATTAGCGTATTCTAGATTTTCGGTGCTTACGCCAACACTTGGGTTATGACCCTGTGAACAGCCTGCTTGGAATTCCAAGTGGATTTGTTCCGGGGGTAGCTCATGGGTTCCCCCGGGGAATCCACCGGCGTTGAGGCACAGCGTGAGCCGGTCCAAACAATTTGGTTCCAGGTTCCGCACGCAAATCTAGTAATAAACGTCGAGAGAAGTGAGTTCCCCAGTGGTGTACGCGATTGTCCGCGCAGGCGGCCGCCAAGAGAAGGTTTCCGTTGGAGACTTCGTTACCCTGAACCGCGTCCCCGGTGGAGCCGGCAGCACCTTTGAGTTGCCCGCACTGCTCCTGGTGGACGGTGACAAAGTCACGTCTGCTGCTGCGGACCTGGCCAAGGTAACGGTTACGGCTGAGATCCTCGAAGACCTTCGTGGTCCGAAGATCGTCATCCAGAAGTTCAAGAACAAGACCGGTTACAAGAAGCGTCAGGGCCACCGTCAGGAACTGACCAAGGTCAAGATCACCGGTATCAAGTAACTCTTCGTTACTGTTCAGGTTCCAGCAGATTCCCCAGAATTTTTGAAGGCAGGCATTCCAAATGGCACATAAAAAAGGCGCGAGTTCCACTCGCAACGGTCGTGACTCCAACGCCCAGTACCTCGGCGTCAAGCGCTTCGGTGGCCAGGTAGTTTCCGCAGGCGAGATCATCGTCCGCCAGCGCGGCACCCACTTCCACCCGGGCGCCGGCGTCGGCCGCGGCGGGGACGACACCCTGTTCGCCCTGACCCCCGGTGCTGTCGAGTTCGGCACCCGCCGTGGTCGCCGCGTTGTGAACATCGTGGCTGCTGCAGCTGCAGAGTAACAACAAGTTCTAAATCGGTGGGGCGGGCCATTAGGTCCGCTCCACCGGTGTTTTAACCGCATTACAATCATCTTGGGCCCCTTTGTAGGTCCGGGGAACAGCACTGAGGAGATCCACGTGGCGAGCTTTGTAGACCGGGTAGTACTGCACGTATCCGGCGGTACCGGCGGCCACGGCTGTGTCTCCGTTCACCGCGAGAAGTTCAAGCCCCTCGGCGGTCCTGACGGCGGCAACGGCGGCAACGGCGGCGACGTCATCCTGCGCGTCGACCCGCAGACCACCACTTTGCTCGACTACCACCACGCACCCCACCGGCACGCCACCAACGGCGGCCCCGGCATGGGCGACTGGCGCGGGGGCAAGAACGGCGAAACCCTGATCCTTCCGGTGCCCGTGGGTACCGTGGTGAAGTCCAAGTCCGGCGACGTCATCGCCGACCTCGTGGCCGAAGGCGACGAATACATCGCCGCCGCCGGCGGCATCGGGGGCCTCGGCAACGCGTCGCTGTCCTCCCAGAAACGCCGCGCGCCCGGCTTCGCGCTGCTCGGCATCGAGGGCGAATCCAGCGACGTCGTCCTGGAGCTGAAGTCCATCGCCGACATCGCCCTGGTCGGCTTCCCCTCTGCCGGCAAATCCAGCCTGATCGCCGCCATGTCGGCCGCCCGGCCCAAGATCGCCGACTATCCCTTCACCACCCTCATCCCGAACCTGGGCGTCGTCCAGGCCGGTGAGGTCCGCTTCACCATTGCCGACGTCCCCGGCCTGATCGAGGGCGCCAGCGAGGGCAAGGGCCTCGGCCACCACTTCCTGCGCCACGTCGAGCGCTGCGCCGCCCTCGTGCACGTGCTGGACTGCGGCACGCTCGAATCGGACCGCGATCCGCTCTCCGACCTCGCCATCATCGAGGCCGAGCTGGAGAAGTACGCCGTGGATATGAGCTACAGCGGATCCGACGGCGAAGTGGTTCCGCTGAACCACCGCCCGCGTCTGGTCGCCCTGAACAAGGTCGACCTGCCCGACGGCAAGGACATGGCCGAGTTCGTCCGCCCCGAGCTGGAATCCCGCGGCTACAAGGTCTTCGAAATCTCCGCGACGAGCCACGAGGGCCTCCGCCAGCTCGGCTTCGCCATGGCCGAAATCGTCCAGGCCGCCCGCGACGCCGTCGCCGCAACCCCGCCGAAGGTGCAGGCCCCCGTGCTGCGCCCCCGCGCCGTCAACGAGACCGGCTTCACGATCCGCCGCGAAGAGAAGAACCTCGAGCCGCTCTTCCGCGTCCTCGGCGACAAGCCCGTGCGCTGGGTCAAGCAAACCGACTTCACCAACGAGGAAGCGATCGGCTACCTCGCCGACCGCCTGGCCAAGCTCGGCGTGGAAAACGAACTCTTCAAGCAGGGCGCCACACCGGGCGACACTGTGGTCATCGGCGAGGACGACGGCGTCGTCTTCGACTGGGAGCCGACCATGATGGCCGGCGCCGAGCTCCTCGCCTCGCCCCGCGGCACCGACGTACGCTTCGCCGACATCGGCGACCGCCCGACGCGTGGCCAGAAGCGCGACGAGCAGCAGGAGCGCCGCGACGCCAAGGCCGCCGCCCGCGCCGAGCTCGAGGCCGAACGCAAGGCCGGCATCTGGACCGAGTCCGTCAGCGGACGCCGGGCGCGGCAGCCACTCAAGGAGAGTGGACTGGGCGAAGCAGATGACGAGTAAGACCGTCGTCGAGCACCGGTCGCAGCCCCTCAGTGCTCAAAACATCAGAGCCAACACCCTCAACGCCCCGGACCGCACCGCGCTGTCCGGGGCGCGCCGGATCGTCGTCAAGGTGGGCTCGTCCTCGCTGACCTCCATCCGGGGCGGGATCTCCGAGGAGGCCCTGACCGGCCTCGCCGACGCTCTGGCGCACAAGCGTAACGCCGGCACCGAGATCATCCTGGTGTCCTCCGGCGCGATCGCCGCTGGCCTCGCCCCGCTGGGACTCGAGAAGCGCCCCCGCGACCTCGCCACCCAGCAG
This sequence comes from Arthrobacter sp. ov407, assembly GCF_900102895.1. GTDB lineage: Bacteria > Actinomycetota > Actinomycetes > Actinomycetales > Micrococcaceae > Arthrobacter. The sequence goes on along the minus strand of NZ_FNGD01000004.1, from coordinate 211,506 downwards.
GCCGCCGCCAGCGTCGGCCAGGGCCTGCTGATGGCCCGGTACACACACGCGTTCGGGGCGCACGGGGTCACCGTCAGCCAGGTACTGCTGACCGCAGATGACCTCATGCGCCGCAGCCAGCACACCAACGCGTTCCGCGCGTTGAACCGGCTGCTGAACCTCGGCGTCATCCCGGTGGTCAACGAAAACGACACCGTGGCCACCCATGAGATCCGCTTTGGCGACAACGACCGGCTCGCGGCCCTGGTGGCCCACCTGGTCCGCGCCGACGCACTCCTGCTGCTGTCCGACGTCGACTCCCTGTACGACGGCCCGCCCTCGCACGGCGCCAAACGGATTGCGCACGTCTCCGGCCCGCACGACCTCGACGGCGTCTCGATCGGCAGCACCGGCAAGGCCGGCGTGGGCACCGGCGGCATGGCTACCAAGGTCGAAGCCGCCAGCATGGCCGCCGGTTCCGGCATCCACGCGCTCGTAACATCCACGCCCAATGCGGCTGCCGCACTGGCCGGCGAGGACGTGGGCACGTGGTTCTCCGTCAATGGCGCGCGCAAGCCGATCCGGCTCCTGTGGCTGGCCCACCTGGCGTCCGTGCAGGGCACCCTGGTGCTCGACGACGGCGCGGTCAAGGCCGTCCGCGACCGTCGCACCTCGCTGCTGCCTGCCGGGATCGCCGCGGTGAAGGGCGACTTCGAGGCCGGCGACGCCGTGGAGATGGTGTCGATCGACAACACCGTGATTGCACGCGGGTTGGTCAATTATTCCGCCGCCGAGCTGCCCCAAATGCTGGGCCGCTCCACGCAGGAGCTGGGCAAGGCGCTGGGCCGCGGATATGACCGCGAAGTTGTTCATGTTGACGACCTGGTGCTGGTCTAGGTCCCCTGGACGCCTAAACTGGAAGCATGACTGAGGCCCTGACTTCCCCTGCCGTGCCCGTTGCCGTGTCTGACTTGCCTGTCGGCAACGTCCCGGCTGGCGATGCCGTGCCTGCCCAGGGTTTCGGCGCGGCGCCGGATCCGGCAGGGGCCACGGCAACGGACATCCAAGCTGCCGTCCACGCGATCGCTGACCGCTCGCGCCACGCCGCCCACAGGATGGCGCGCGCCAACCGGGCCTGGAAGGACCGGGGCCTGCGTGCCATCGGCAAGGCGCTGGTGGAACACAAGCACCAGATCCTGGCCGCCAACGCCAAGGATGTCGCAGCCGGCCGGGCCGCCGGCACCAGCGCCGCACTGCTGGACCGCCTGACGCTGACCGAGTCACGCATCACGGCCCTCGCCGCGGCACTGGAAAACCTCGCCACCCTGCCCGACCCCGTAGGAAACGTGGTGCGGGGCCAGACCCTCCCCAACGGGCTGCGCCTGCGCCAGATCAACGTCCCCATGGGTGTGGTGGCCGCGATCTATGAGGCCCGCCCGAATGTCACCGTCGACATTGCCGGTCTGGCCCTCAAGAGCGGCAACGCCGTAATCCTGCGCGGCGGATCCGCCGCCGCTGCCACCAATGCCGCCCTGATCACCATCCTCCGGGATGCCCTGGAATCGGTGGGCCTGCCCGCTGACGCCGTCCAGACCGTGGACCAGTACGGCCGCGACGGCGCCAACGCCCTCATGCGGGCGCGCGGCCGGGTGGACGTGCTCATTCCCCGCGGCGGGCGCGAGCTGATCCAGGCCGTTTTGACGAACTCCTCCGTACCGGTCATCGAGACCGGTGAGGGTAACGTCCACATCTACCTGGACGCTTCCGCCGGCGAGGAAATGGCCGTCGACATCCTCCTCAACGCCAAGACGCAACGGCCCAGCGTCTGCAACACCGTCGAAACGCTCCTGGTGCACTCCAAATCCACCGTCCTTCCCGCTGTCGCCGCGGCACTGCGGGCAGCCGGGGTCACCCTGCATGTGGACCAGCGCATCCGCGCCGCACTGCCGGCCTCGATCCAGACTGTGCCGGCCACGGAGGAAGACTGGGCCACCGAATACATGAACCTGGACCTGGCGGTGGCCATGGTGGACAGCCTGGACGAGGCCGTCAGCCATATCCGGAAGTGGACCACCGGCCACACCGAAGCGATCCTGACCAACGACCTCGCCAACGCCGAGCGCTTCATCGCCGAGGTCGATTCGGCCGCCGTGATCGTGAACGCCTCCACCCGCTTCACCGACGGCGGCGAGCTCGGCCTCGGCGCCGAGGTCGGGATTTCCACCCAAAAACTGCATGCCCGCGGCCCCATGGGACTGACGGAGCTGACCACCACGAAGTGGATCGTGCAGGGCGAGGGCCAGATCCGGGGCTAGCAACGCTGTAACATGGAACGGAAGACCGGAACGGCGGACACCTCCGCCGTCGTCAAATTTTGAACTCATTAGGGGAGAACATGCTGTCGCAGCAGATCGCCACTTTCGTCGCCGCCGTCGGCGAATCGGGCCACGAGGAACTCGCACCGCTCATTGCGCCGCCGTTTGTCATTGGCGGTGCCATGTTCGCGATTCTGGTCGTCCTGCTGTTGATCACGCTGTCCTACTCCAACCTGGGCAGGCGCCACGTGGCTGTCGACGAGCACTCGGATCCGCACCGCCAGCACCCGAACAAGCACGATCACAGCCAAGGTCACTAATATTTCCGCCACCATGGAGCAGCGAGGCGCCCAGCGCCGCCTGCGTCTTGGTGTGATGGGCGGCACGTTCGATCCCATCCATCACGGACACCTTGTCGCGGCCAGTGAGGTCGCGGCCAAGTTCGACCTCGACGAAGTCGTGTTTGTGCCCACCGGCCAGCCCTGGCAGAAGATGGCCAAGAAGGTCAGCGAAGCCGAGCACCGGTATCTCATGACCGTCATCGCCACGGCCTCGAACCCCCGCTTCACTGTGAGCAGGGTGGACGTAGACCGTCCGGGACCGACGTACACGATCGACACCCTGCGTGACCTGCACACCCAGCGACCGGACGCCGATCTGTTCTTCATCACCGGCGCGGACGCCCTGGCCCAGATTTTGTCCTGGAAAGACATTGATGAACTCTGGTCCCTGGCGCACTTTGTGGGCGTAACCCGGCCAGGGCACGTGCTGGACGGCATGGGCCGCAAAGACGTCAGCCTCCTGGAGGTCCCGGCCATGGCCATCTCCTCCACGGACTGCCGCACGAGGGTGGCCGAAGGCAACCCGGTCTGGTATCTCGTTCCGGACGGGGTGGTCCAGTACATCGCCAAGTATGGCCTGTACCAAGCCAGCACCGACTCGGTTAGGCTCGATACCGACCACGCTGAGGCCACCACCGGAAACGGCGCGGCAGGGGCTGACCCCGCACAGCACGATCCCACCTTCGAGATAACCCAACCAGCCAGCACTGAATGAGTTTGCCATGAGTCAGGAACAGCCTCCCATCCGCAGCCGCCGCGAAATGCGACAGGCCAGAGATGAACGTCTGGACACTCCGGGACCGGGCGAGCCGACCGAGGCCGAAATCACCGGCCGCCGTCGCGTCGCCGACGCCCCCGTGGACTCTGTGCGTGCTGATTCTGTGCCCGCCGGCACGGAGCGCTCCTCCCAGGTCCGGGCACGGGATCGTGCCGCGCTGCGCACCATCAAGGAGCTGGCCGAGAAGGAAGGCCAGCTGGCGCAGGGCGGGCCGCCCACCCGCCGGCAGCTGCGGCTTCTGGAGCTGGCGACCGAAACCGCGCCCGCCACCCAGGCCAACACCATTGTCCCGGTGTCGCCGCGGACCCGGGCCACCCCCGTGGTTTCCCCGGCCGGGACGGACGCTGCCCAGAAGGATACTGCTCAGAAGGACACTGCCCCAACGGATGCTGCGCCGGCTCAGTCAGCCGCGCCGGCGCCCAAGGCCCCCGTGGCGGACGGCGCCGGACCCGGCGGGAAGACGCCCGAGGGCATGACCGTGGAGCAGGCGCTGGCCGCGCGCGAGCTCCTCGCGGAGCAGGCAAAGAACCAAGTGGCCAAGATGGAGCACATCGCCGCCACGGATCCCGACGCCGTCGATCCGGCCGTCCTGGCCGAGCAGATCGCCCTGGCTGAGCGCGCTGCGGTGCTGAACCGCCGCGCCGCCGCCAAACAGAAGCTCGCAGAACAAAACAGCCAGCCGGCAGTGCCCCGCAACGATCCGACCACGGCCAACAACCTGGCCATGGTCACCCCCTTGGAATTTGAGAAGGTTCCCGGCGTGGAGCGGCCCGTCATGAAGCGCCCTGCCACGTCGTACGTTCCGGTGGCCACCAACCCGGGTCCCCGGGTGGACGCGCCACGGAAACCCGGCCTGCGGCGTCCAGGATTGTCCCGCCAGCGGGCCGCAGGTCCGGCTACGGGTTCTGCCGCTGGCAGGGCAGGCGTCCTGGCCCGGGCAGAAGTAGCCGCCAAGGCCGGAACGGCTCGGCCGGCCGCGGCGATTTCCGCGGGGGAGACCGACGAGCATTTGGTGGGCGGGGAACCCGTGGCCGCGAATTCGGCCTACGGACTGGAGCCCCTGGATGCCGCTACCGCCGGGCTGGGCCGGGCACGGCGCCTGCGCTTGCTCCAGCTCGGCGTCCTGGCCCTGGGGATCGTCGCCCTCGTCGCCGGCATCGCCCTGATCGTCACCGGGCTGGCCCGCTAGGCCTAGGCCGCCACCGGCGCCCACATTTTCATCACCACAGATTTTCATCACTACAAGGAGTCCCGTGACTGCAACCGATTCATCCATCACTACCGCCCGCCACGCAGCCCGCGCTGCCTCGGAGAAGCTTGCCGAGGACATCGTGGCCCTGGACGTCAGCGAACGGCTGGCCCTGGCTGACGTCTTCCTCATCGCCTCGGCTCCGAGCGAACGCCAGGTCAATGCAATCGTGGACGGCATCGAGGACGAGCTCGCCAAGTTTGACCAGAAGCCCGTCCGCCGCGAGGGCCGCTCCGGCGGTCGCTGGGTCCTGCTGGACTACTCCAATGTCGTCATCCACGTCCAGCACGAGGAAGACCGCATCTTCTACGCCCTCGAGCGCCTGTGGAAGGACTGCCCCGTCGTCGACCTGCAGCTCGGCGACGACGCCTCCGCGAAGGCCGCCGCCAGCACCGACACGGAGTAGCAACCCGCGCACCTGCCAGGCGCCGGCGGCGCTAAACAGAGGCGAATATGCCCGATTTGGAATTTTCCGAAGGGCTGGTCTAAGATATTTGAGTTGCTTCGGAGAGATCCGGACAAAGAACCGGAACTTAGCGCGTCAGTCGACATGCTCGGAGCAGCGAAAATTCGGGGCTGTGGCGCAGCTGGTAGCGCACCTGCATGGCATGCAGGGGGTCAGGGGTTCGAGTCCCCTCAGCTCCACCGGATAATCCGCCGGAATCGAAAGATTCCGGCGGATTTTTTTCTGCCCGGATCCACTGTGCGGGACTGTCCAGGGGCGTGTGGGGCGAGCAAATTCACCGGTCGGCGTGCCGATTAGCGCGAACGTGATTTGTGGTTTAAGCTAATCAGGTTGCTTGCGGGACGTTGATTCGTTCCCAGGAAATTCGGGGCTGTGGCGCAGCTGGTAGCGCACCTGCATGGCATGCAGGGGGTCAGGGGTTCGAGTCCCCTCAGCTCCACCAGAAAGGGAATCACCGTCAGGCGGTGGTTCCCTTTTTCGTACCCACCGCAGGCATGCAGCACGGCCGAAGACGCATCCGTCAAGACTGTCTCATGGTCGGACGTAACAATCTGTCATTTAGGGTCTTCGCCGTGAGCAGGACCTTGCTATCGTCGCTAGGAGAAAGGCCGCGATGCGGCTCAGCTGGAAGGCCATTTCCGGCTCGACGACTAAGGACCATCATGAAGCGCACACGACTTTCCGTTATCGGCCTCATTGCAGCAGCCGGACTCGCCCTGGCAGGCTGCGGCTCCGCGTCCACCGCTCCGGCCAGCTCGGCGCCGGCAGCCGGTGCGGACACGTCCCTGAGCGACGTCAAGAGCGCGGGTGTGCTCAAGGTCGGCACTGAAGGCACCTACAAGCCGTTCACGTTCCACGCCAACGGCAGCGGTGAATTGACGGGCTACGACGTGGAGATCCTCAACGCCGTCGCCGCGAAGCTGGGCGTCAAGCCGGCCTTCCAGGAGACGCAGTTCGACGCCATCTTCGCCGGCCTCGACGCCAAACGGTTCGATGTCGTCGCCAACCAGGTGTCCATCACGGACGAACGCAAGGCGAAGTACGATTTTTCCACCCCCTACACGGTGAGCACCGGCGTGATCGTCACCAAGTCGGACAACAACAGCATCAATTCCTTCGAGGACCTGAAGGGCAAGACCACCGCGCAGTCCCTGACGAGCAACTGGTACAAACTGGCGCAGCAGAGCGGCGCGAACGTCGAGGCTGTGGAGGGGTGGGCGCAGGCGATCACGCTGCTCAAGCAGGGCCGTGTCGATGCAACCATCAATGACAAGCTGACCTACCTGGACTCCCAGAAGACCGACCACGACGCCGGCATCAAGATTGCCGCCGAGACCACTGACAAGTCACTGAGCGCCTTTGCCCTGCGCAAGGGATCGACCAGCCTGACCGACGCCATCAACAAGGCCCTCGGCGAGCTGGCGGCCGACGGCACCCTGACGAAGATCTCCAAGAAGTACTTCGACGCCGACGTTTCGAAGTAGCCCTGTGACAGCCGCCGAGAAACGCCGCGTCCGGGCATGAACATCAACTGGGAACTCGTGTGGTCATCCCTGGGCCCCCTGCTGACGGGAGCGATCACCGGCACCATTCCCTTGGCGCTGGCCTCGTTCAGCCTGGGTCTGCTGCTGGCCTTGGTAGTTGCCCTCATGCGGCTGAGCCGCAATCGCGTGGTTTCCGCGGTGGCGCGGATCTACATCTCCGTCATCCGCGGAACCCCGCTCCTGGTCCAGCTGTTCGTCATCTTCTACGGACTGCCGTCCATCGGAATCACCATCAGCCCCTGGCCCAGCGCTATCATCGCGTTCTCCCTGAACGTCGGCGGCTATGCCGCGGAGGTTATCCGCGCGGCCATCTTGTCCGTTCCCAAGGGCCAGTGGGAGGCCGGCCACACCATCGGAATGTCACGCCATCAGACCTTGGTGCGAATCATCCTGCCGCAGGCCGCGCGGGTCTCGGTTCCGCCGCTGTCCAACACCTTCATCAGCCTGGTCAAAGACACCTCGCTGGCGTCGCTGATCCTTGTCACCGAACTGTTCCGCGTGGCGCAGCAGGTGGCCGCCTTCAGCCAGGAATTCATGCTGCTGTATCTGGAGGCGGCCGTGATCTACTGGATCATCTGCCTCGTCCTCGCCAGCGGACAGTCCGCCTTGGAGAAGAGATTGGACCGCTATGTCGCCCACTGAACTCCCACCCACTGAACCTGCGTCGCCTGAAGTTCCGGTCCCGGAGGACGCCCTGCTGACCGTTCGGGGCCTGCGCAAGGCGTTCGGCCAGCATGAAGTGCTGAAATCCATCGACCTTGAGGTCCGCCGCGGCGAAGTTGTCACCTTGATCGGGCCGTCCGGATCGGGCAAGACGACGGTCCTGCGGTGCCTGAACGGCCTCGAAGTGCCCGACGCCGGCGTCGCTGAATTCGCGGGGCAACTGACCGTCGACTTTTCCACGCCGGTGGCGAAGAAGCAGGTGCTCGCCTTGCGGGACCGCAGCGCCATGGTGTTTCAGCACTACAATCTCTTCCCGCACAAGACTGTCCTGGAGAACGTGATCGAGGGCCCCGTTCAAGTGCAGAAGCGGCCCAAGGCCGAGGCGACCCAGGAGGCCCGGGAACTGCTGGCCCGCGTCGGCCTGGCTGGCAAGGAAAACAGCTATCCCTTCGAGCTCTCCGGTGGCCAGCAGCAGCGTGTCGGCATTGTGCGCGCCCTTGCCCTGCGCCCCCAACTGCTGCTCTTCGACGAGCCGACCTCCGCGCTGGACCCCGAACTCGTGGGCGAGGTCCTGGCCGTCATCAAGGAGCTCGCGGACGAAGGCTGGACCATGGTGGTGGTCACCCACGAGCTCGCGTTCGCCCGTCAGGTGGCCGACGAAGTCATCTTCATGGACGGCGGCGTGGTGGTCGAACGTGGCCACCCCGACACCGTGCTGCGGGACCCGCGGGAGGAACGCACAAGGCAGTTCGTGGACCGCCTGCTGAACCCGTTCTAAGGCAGTCCGCCCCGGGCAAGGAATACGGGCCACAAAAAGCGCGACTAAACTTGGACGCGTGAACGACTCCCTGCCCCCGTGCCCCGAATGCTCCAGCGAATACACCTATGAAATGGGGGCGCTTCTGGTCTGCCCGGAGTGCGCGCACGAATGGGCCGCGTCCGCGGAGAGTGACACAGATGCCGACGCTCCCACAGCCGCCATCAAGGATGCCGTGGGCAACGTCCTCGCCGACGGTGACACGGTCACGGTGGTCAAGGACCTGAAAATCAAGGGCAGCTCCACGGTTATCAAGGTCGGCACCAAGGTCCGCGGCATCCGCCTGGTCAACGGTGTGGGCGACCACGACATCGACTGCAAGGTGGACGGCGTGGGCCCGATGCAGCTCAAGTCCAGCGTCGTCAAAAAGATCTGACCGGTCGCCGGACCATGACCGCGGATGCGGCGCGCCGGGCCGACGTCGTCGTGGTCGGCGCCGGGCAGGCGGGGCTGTCGGCGGCCTACCACCTTCAGCGCCGCGGCTTCGTGCGGGCCGGCTCTGCCGCGGCCGGCACCGGACAGTCCGCAGCGGAAGGACCGGCAGCGGAGGTCCCGCCTGCGGGGACGTACATCGTGCTCGACGCCGAGGATGGGCCAGGCGGGGCGTGGCGGCACCGCTGGAAGAGCCTGCTCATGGCCACGGTGAACGGCATCAGCGATCTCCCGGGAATCCCGCAGCCGGACGTGGATCCCGCCGAGGCCAGCTCCAGCTTCCTCAGCCGCTATTTCGGCGGGTACGAACACGACCTCGGCCTCGCGATCGAGCGGCCCGTCAAAGTGCAGTCGGTGACCCGGGAGGACGATGATCCCGCCGGACGGTTGACCATCACCACCTCCCGCGGCAGGTTCTCCGCCCGCGCTGTCATCAACGCGACCGGCACCTGGACACGTCCGTTCTGGCCCATTTATCCGGGCAAAGCCAGCTTCCGCGGCCGGCAATTGCACGTCGCCGACTACGTTTCCGCCAACGAATTCCGCGGCCAGCACGTCATTGTGGTCGGCGGCGGGATCTCGGCCGTCGGCCTGCTGGATGAAATCTCCAAGGTCACCAGCACCACCTGGTTCACGCGCCGGGTACCGGTCTGGCGCGAGGCGGCCTTCGACCGGCAGGCGGGCCACGACGCCGTCGCCCTCGTTGAGGAGCGGGTGCGCCAGGGCCTTCCGCCGCAGAGCGTCGTCTCGGTGACCGGCTTGATCTGGACCCCGGCCCTGCGCGCCGCCGCGGCGCGCGGCGTCCTTGACCGGCACCCGATGTTCACCGCGATCGAGCCCGACGGCGTCCGGATGGCTGACGGCAGCTTCCTGGCCGCCGGGGTAATCCTGTGGGCCACGGGATTCCGGGCCGAGCTGGAACACCTCGCCCCGCTGCACCTGCGCGGACCCGGCGGCGGCATCGCGATGGACGGCACCCAGGTCGCGGCCGAGCCACGGGTCCACCTCGTCGGCTACGGGCCGTCCTCGTCCACCATCGGCGCCAACCGTGCCGGCCGGGCCGCCGTCGCGGGAATCGTCACGCTGCTGGCCCGGACCGGTATAACGTAAAACGTAAGAAGTAAATCCCTGTACTACAGGACCAGGGGACTGCAGACACTCTGACCCAACACCAGCCAAATTACCCAAGCCCGAGAAGAAACGGCGGCATAACGCGCGTGGCGGACAACAGCATCGAATCCCTCTTTCCCCGGCTGAGAAGATTCCCGGACGTCGAGGCCGCCAACCTGCAGGCCTGGGACGCCACTGACAGACTCCTGCTGGACTCTGCCCTTGAGATGCACGCGGCCGGCCTGCTGCAGCCCGGCGGGCGGCTCGCGGTGGTGGGGGACCGGTACGGGGCTCTGACGCTCGGGGCCCTGACGCTCGGGGCGCACGGCGTCCGGGTCCACCAGGACCTCATTACCGGTGAACGGGCGCTGCAGGCGAACGCCGAGGCCCTGGCGATCGACGCCGGCTTCGAACACCTCCCGTTGGGCGCCGGCTTGCTGGAGGGTGCCTCCCTCGTATTGCTCCAATTGCCCCGGTCCCTGGCGGAACTTGAGGAAATCGCCGACGCCGTGGCCCGCTACGCGGCGCCCGACGTCGTGCTGCTGGCCGGCGGCCGCGTCAAACACATGAGCCTGGGCATGAACGCCGTGCTGGCGCGCTACTTCGACGACGTCCAGCCCCAACTTGCCCGGCAGAAATCACGGCTCCTGCTCGCCCGGCGTCCCAAGCCGGTCCCGGCCGCGCTGCCCTTCCCGGTCACTGAGGTCAACGACGAACTGGGCCTCACGGTCTGTGCACGCGGCGCCGTCTTTGCCGGCACCGGCCTGGATATCGGGACCAGGTTCCTGCTGGACTTCCTGCCCCGGATGCCGCACGCCACCCATGCCGTCGACCTGGGCTGCGGCACCGGAATCCTCGCCGCGATGTACGCCCGCGCCAACCCCGGCGTCCGCGTCACCGCCACCGACCGGTCCGCGGCCGCCGTCGACTCAGCCCTCGCCACCTCCCGCGCGAACGGCCTGGCCGGCCGGCTCGACGTGCTTCAGGACGACGCCATGAGCTCCCTGCCGGACGCCAGCGCGGACCTGGTCCTGCTCAACCCGCCCTTCCATCTGGAAGCGGCCGTCCACTCCGGCGCAGGGATCAAGCTGATCGAAGCGGCCGGCAGGGTGCTCGCCCCGGGCGGGGAACTCTGGACCGTGTTCAACAGCCACCTGCACTACCGGCCGGCACTCGAACGCCTTATCGGGCCCACTCGCGAGGTCGGCCGGAATCCGAAGTTCACCGTGACGGCCAGCACCCGGCGGCCGCAGCGGGAGAAACACCGTGTCTGAAAAGTGCAAGTGTGGGCGCACGCCTGCACGTAACGTACGATTCTGACAACTGCTGTGCGTGGCCAAAGACGTTTAGAGGTATCAGTGACCGAGTTCCGGCAACCCTCTCCGAGGCGAGGGACCAACCTACCGAAGATGGGTGACTTCAACCTCACGGTCATCCTGGACGCCATCCGCCGCGCGCCGGGCGGCTTGAGCCGGGTGGAGCTTGCCCAGATCGTCGGACTGTCGCCGCAGACCATCTCCAATATTTCCCGCCGCCTGCTGGACCAGCGCCTAATCGTGGAGGCAGGCAAGGAAGGCACCGGACCGGGCAAGCCAAGGACCATGCTCCGGCTGAATCCCGCAGGAATGTATGCGGTGGGCGTTCACTTGGACCCGGCCGTACTCACGTTCGTCGTGCTGGACCTGCTCGGCGCCGTCGTCAGGCACTCACGGATCACCACCCCGCCCGGCACCGACCCCCGCGCCGTCATTGACACCATCTCGGACGAAATCAAGCGGCTCATCATGGACTCCGGAGTGGACCCGAAACGGATCGCCGGGCTCGGTGTTGCCTCTCCGGGCCCCATCGACCTCAACGATGGCGCCGTCGTGGACCCGCCGCTGCTGCCGGGCTGGGACCACGTTGGGCTACGGGATGCCCTGGCCGAAGCTACAGGCCTGTCCACGCTCATGGACAAGGACGTAACCGCCGCAGCCGTGGCCGAAACCTGGGCCGGCGGCCCCAGCGGTGAGGGCAGCTTTGTCTTCATGTACATGGGGACCGGGATCGGCTGCGGGATCGTCCTCAACGACGAAGTGGTCCGCGGGACCTCGGGCAACGCCGGGGAAATCGGACACATCATCGTGGACCCGGGCGGGGCCCTGTGCGACTGCGGACAGCACGGCTGCGTGAAGTCCTCCGCCATTCCGCAGGTCCTCGTGGCGCAGGCCGAGGCGGCCGGGGTGCTGGATGGTTCGCTGCAGGACAGGAGCGCGCAGGCGGTCCAGGAGCGTTTTGCGGAGTTGTGCGCGATCGCCGACGCCGGCAACGAAGAGGCCAAGGAAATCATTCGACGATCCGCTGTGCTCGTGGCCCGCGCGGTCTCGGTCATCACCAATGCCCTGGACGTGGACCGCGTGGTGTTCGGGGGCCCGTTCTGGACGTGCCTGTCAGCGGCTTACCTCGAGCTGATCCCTGGCCTGGTGGACGCGAACAACGCCACCCGGAAGATCCACGGCATCGAAGTGGTGGGCACAGGAGTGGGCGAGGACGTCGGCGCCGTCGGTGCGGCCTGCCTGGTGCTGGAACACATGCTGGCCCCGCGCTCCCAGCGGCTCCTCCTGGAAGGTTAGACAGGCTGGAGGGCTAGCCGGGCGTCAGTCGATGTCCTCCACGACCGTCCCATACGGGATGGTCGCGTCCAAATGCGCCTGGTGGCCATGCGGAAGCACGAGAATCCGCACCCCGTGCGACTTTTCTGCGGCCGACTGCATGAGGACGGGCCGGACGGTGTTGACGAAGCTCTCGCTCTTGCCGGCGAGGTATTCCTGGTAGCTGGCTGGAAGCTGAATCATGGCAACAGGATAGTCCTGACCGGGTGCGATGGGGAGAGCGGCTGGTACCGGTCGAAAATGGCCTCGCCGGGCGAACATTATTCTGCCGGGCACCGCAAACGGTCGTAAAGGTGCGTCTTAATTCGGGAACCGACTTGAAGGGCCCGTGGCCGGGGCCTAGAGTTCTATACAAGTTACCTCAGTAACGTGTCAGCGATCCTCCGTTGAAGGCTGCCCCCAAGGCCGCCCAGGAGGGTGTGGGTGCCCCCATGTGGGCCTGACATTTGCTCACGGACAACTTCGTATCAGGCGTAACAGTCGCGGCTGCGCCCTGCTGAAGTTCCCTCCGTGTTCCCCAAACTCAATTCACTGACAGCAGTGTTTCCGTTTCCGGTCATCCGGGTTTCCGGTCTCCTGACGGCAGTGTTCACAGCCAAGGACGCAAATGTCACCACCAAGTCTTATCGATACCCATCCCAATCTTGCCGGCGCGGCCCCTGTTGCGCTGTCTTACGAGCTGTTCCCGCCGCGGTCGCCCGCGGCCGCTGAATCCCTCTGGACCACCATAGGCGAACTGGAAGCCACGGACCCGGACTATGTGTCCGTGACCTACGGGTCCAACGGCTCCAACCGCAGCACCGCCGTTGACCTGATCAATCGGCTGGTGCAGGAAACGACGCTTCGGCCCCTGGCGCACCTGACCTGCGTCGGTAACTCCCCGCAGGAGCTGGCGGAGATCATCGGCGACCTGCTCGACGTCGGCGTCCGCGGTATCCTCGCCCTGCGCGGAGACCAGCCCAAGGACGGCGCCACCCCGCCGCCGGGATCGCTCCGGTACGCCCAGGACCTGATCGAACTCATCCGCCGGGTGGAGCAGCGCCGCTCGGCGCTGCTGTGCGCCGGCAAGGTGGCGGTCGGCGTCGCCGCCTACCCGACCCGGCATCCGGAATCCCCGAGTGAGGCGCACGACGTCGAGGTCCTGCTGGCAAAGCAGCGCTCCGGCGCCGATTTCGCCATCACCCAGGTCTTCTTCCACACCGAGCAGTACGCCGATCTTCTGACCCGGGCGCGCCGGGCCGGGGTGACCATCCCGATCATTCCCGGGGTCATGCCGCTGACCAGCCTCCGGCGGCTCGCCCGCCTCGGCGAACTGACCGGCGTGGAACCGGCCCCGGAACTGATCGAACGCCTCTCGGCCGCCGGTACCGATGCCGAACGGATCCGGGTCGGCGTCAGTGCCACGGTTGATCTCGCCAACGCAGCCCTGGACGCCGGGGCCCCCGGCATCCACCTCTACACGTTCAATGAGCACGCCGCCGCCCTGGACGTTCTGGACAAACTCGCCCTGCCCCGCCCGCACCGCGGGAACCGGCACGGCGTCGGCCGCATCGACGCCTCCCGGCGTGCCGCCAGCGGCCAGCTCGCCAGCTGAGCACCCCACCTTCGTCATCTGTCAACGACAACTCCAAGGACTTCCCATGACTGAACAGCGCATTTCCCCCAGCAGCAGCGCCTTCCCGTCCGCCTCGATCCTCGGCTACCCGCGCATCGGTCGCCGCCGCGAACTCAAGAAAGCCGTCGAGGCCTACTGGGCCGGCAAGATCGACGCCGCAGCCCTGGACGCCGCCGCCAAGGAAATCCAGCTCGGCACCGCCAAGCGCCTCCAGGGCCTGGGCCTGACCGAAGCCGCCGCCGTCCCCGGCACCTTCTCCTACTACGACCAGGTGCTCGACGCCGCCGCCCACCTCGGCGCCGTGCCGGCCCGCTTCGGGAACCTCCTCAACGCGGAGGGGCAGCTCGACATAGACGGCTACTTCACCCTGGCCCGCGGCAACAAGGAACAGCAGCCGCTGGAAATGACCAAGTGGTTCGACACCAACTACCACTACCTCGTGCCGGAAATCGGTCCGGAGACCAACTTCGCGCTGACCTCCAGCCGGATCGTCGAGGAATTCGAGTACGCCCTCGCCAACGGCGTGGAAACCCGCCCGTACATCGTCGGCCCGGTCACGTTCCTCCTGCTGAGCAAGGCCTCCGACGAAGCCCCGGCCGGCTTCAGCCCGCTGTCCCGCCTCGAGGACATCCTGCCCGTCTACACCGCACTGCTTCAGAAGCTCGCCGCCGCCGGCGCCAGCTGGGTCCAGCTCGACGAGCCCGCCCTCGTGGTGGACCAGGACACCCCGGCCGTGGAAATCCAGGCGGCCGTCGCCCGCTCCTACGAGGCCCTCGCCGCCACGGCCCAGCGCCCGCAGCTGTTCGTCTCCACCCCGTACGGCGCGCTCAACGGCCAGCTCGGCACGCTCGCCGCCACCGGCATCGACGCCCTGCACCTGGACGTCTTCAAGGGCGAGGTCCCGTCCGCAGCGGCCCTCGCCGCGCTGGGCAACAAGACCCTCGTCGCCGGGGTCGTGGACGGCCACAACATCTGGCGCAACGATCTCGCCGCCTCCGCAAAGAAGATCGCCGAACTGAAGAAGTCGGTGGCCAAGCTGGCCATCAGTACGTCCACATCCACCCAGCACGTCCCGCACGACGTCGACGAGGAAGTGCAGCTGTCCGAGCAGCTGCGCAGCTGGCTGGCCTTCGCCGACCAGAAGGCCGTCGAAGTCGTCACCCTCGCCGGTCTGCTGACCGACGAGGCAGCTGTCCAGCCCGCCATCGACGAGGCCACCCGCGTCATCGCCTCCCGCGCCGAGGCCGAAGGCGTCCGCCGCGGCGACGTCCGGGCCCGCACCGCCGCCCTGACCGACGCCGACTTCAACCGCTCCGCCTACGCCGTCCGCGAAGCAGCCCAGGAGAAGGCGCTGCACCTGCCGCCGCTGCCCACCACCACCATCGGTTCCTTCCCGCAGACCTCGGAAATCCGCACCGCCCGGGCCCGCGCCAACCGCGGCGACCTCACCACGGAGCAGTACGAACAGCTCATGAAGGAAGAGATCAAGCGCGTCGTGGAGCTGCAGGAAGAGCTCGGCTTCGACGTCCTGGTCCACGGCGAGCCCGAGCGCAACGACATGGTCCAGTACTTCGCCGAAAACCTCGAAGGCTTCGACGTCACCGTGCACGGCTGGGTCCAGTCCTACGGCTCGCGCTGCACCCGCCCGTCCATCCTGTGGGGCGATGTCACCCGCAGCGCCCCGATCACGGTGGAATGGGCCAGGTACGCGCAGTCCCTGACCAACAAGCCGATGAAGGGCATGCTCACCGGCCCGGTCACCATCCTCGCCTGGTCCTTCGTCCGCGACGACCAGCCGCTCGGCGAGACCGCCAACCAGGTCGCCCTGGCGCTCCGCGACGAGATCGCCGACCTCGAGGCGGCCGGCATCAAGGTCATCCAGGTCGACGAGCCCGCCCTGCGCGAACTCCTGCCCCTGCGCAAGGCCGATCAGGCCGCGTACCTGGACTGGTCGGTGAAGTCCTTCCGCCTCTCCACCGCCGGCGCCGCAGACGCCACCCAGGTCCACACCCACCTGTGCTACTCCGAGTTCGGCGCCATCATCGACGCGATCGACGGCCTCGACGCCGACGTCACTTCGATCGAGGCGGCCCGCTCCCGCATGGAGGTTGTGCACGACCTCGAGGCCCACGGCTTCGGCCGCGGCGTGGGCCCGGGCGTCTACGACATCCACTCGCCCCGCGTCCCGGGCGAGCAGGAAGTCACCGAGCTGCTGAGCACCGCGGTCAAGCACGTCCCGTCCCGCCAGCTCTGGGTCAACCCGGACTGCGGCCTGAAGACCCGCGGCTACGCCGAGACCGAAGAGTCCCTGCGCAACCTGGTCACGGCCACCAAGACGGTCCGCGCCGAACTGCTGGAAGCAGCCAAGTAAGAAGCCGCTAAATAACCCGCTCCCAAAACGACGCCGGCCGGTCACCTTGCAAGGTGGCCGGCCGGCGTCGTACGTTCCTAGTCATCGATTGCTCCGTAGGTGCCCTTTTGAGGGCTCATAAGGGCACCTGCGGAGCAACCGATTCAGGATTCCCAGAGAATTTCGTCGTCGACGACGCCGTCCTCATCCGCGGAGGCGACGAGGACCTCGTCGGTGAAGTGCTGGCCCAGCGTGAAGTCGAGGACGAAGTAGCGTTCTGGCTGGCCGGGGTAGATGCCCACATGGCCGAGCTTGAGCGCCTTGAGGAAAACCTCGTCGGTCAGCTGGCTCTTGTCGTTGACCCCGAAGACTTGTTTGAGGTGTTCGTCCTTGATCGCGTTGCAATGGAAGTGGCGGTACTCCTGCGGGCTGGTGCCTTCCTGGTCCAGTTCCTCGGCGATCATTTCCCGGACCTGATCCACGAGTTCGGGTAGGAAGCGCAAGCGGTAGTCAACTTTATGCATGGCCGCTTCATCGAAATGGTCATGCGCATTGACATTCAGGTCAAGCTCCACGGTCTGGCCCGCCAGTTCATGCGTGGCGGTGAGATTATGGTCCCTTCCGTGGTTGAGCTCGACCTCGCCGAAGTGCTTGCTCGCTACCTTGTTCATATCTTCAACATAGTCCTGATAACCGGACCATTCCAGCGTTGGCAGGGTTTTATCCGCTACCGGACCGGCGGACAGCAGCGTGACTGTACATTGATCGGATGCAGCATGTAACCTCGCCCGTCCTCCGCGCCCGCGCCGTGTTCGACGCCGGAACCACCCGTCCGCTCACCTGGCGGCTGGATCAACTGCGCGGGCTGCGGCGCATGCTGGCCGAACGGCAGGCGGACTTCGCACGGGCCCTCGCCAACGATGTGGGCAAGCACCACACTGAGGCCCAGCTGGCGGAGATCGGGTTCGTCGACGCCGAGGCGGCACACCTGGAGCGGCACCTCGAAGGCTGGCTGCGACCCCGCCGCGTGCCGGTGCCGCTCACAGTGCAGCCGGCCCGCGCCTGGACCGAACTCACCCCGGTGGGCGTGGTGCTGGTGATCGGGCCGTGGAATTACCCACTGCAACTGCTGCTCGCCCCGCTGGCCGGAGCCTTGGCCGCGGGGAACACCGTGGTGCTCAAGCCGAGCGAACACGCCCCGGCCACCTCGGCCGTGCTGGCCCGGTGGATTCCCGTGTACCTGGCCGGCGCCGTCGAGGTGGTTGAGGGAGGCATCCCGGAAACCACAGCGCTCCTGGCCGAACGCTTCGACCACATCTTCTTCACCGGGGGAGAGACCGCGGCCAAGGTGGTGATGCGGGCGGCGGCCGAGCACCTGACCCCCGTGACGCTGGAGCTTGGCGGCAAATCCCCGGCCTATGTCGATGCGTCCACGGACCTTGCCACGGCGGCCAAACGGATCGCCTGGGGCCGGTTCATGAACGCCGGACAGACGTGCGTCGCCCCGGACTACGTCCTGGCCCGCGAGGAGGTCCTGGAGCCGCTGCAAGCCGAGCTGATCAGGGCCGTCGCGACGCTCTTCGGAACGGACCCCGCGGCGAGCCCGTCGTACGGCCGGATTGTCGATGACCGCCACTTCGCGCGGCTCGCCGCCCTGGCCGACGCCAGCACGGTAGTCCACGGCGGACAGCGCGACGCCGCCAGCCGCTACTTTGCACCGACCCTGCTGCGCCCGGCGCCCGGCGACACCGTCATGGCCGAAGAAATCTTCGGGCCGCTGCTGCCGCTGGTGCCAGTGCGCGGACTCGACGCGGCCATCGAGGAGATCAACGGCCGGGCCAAACCGCTGGCTCTCTATGTCTTCAGCAAGGATCCGGGGACGCGCCGTGCCTTCTCCGAGCGGACCTCATCCGGGGCGCTGTGCTTCGACATTCCGGCGGCCCACCTGTCCGTCCCCGGGCTTCCCTTCGGCGGGGTCGGCGGCAGCGGCATGGGGGCCTACCACGGGGAACATTCGGTGCGGACGTTCTCGCATGAGCGCTCCACCCTGGACAAGCCGCTGTGGCCGGACACGCTGGAACTCATCTACCCGCCGTACACCCGGACCAAGCACCGGCTCATCGACGCGCTGGTGGCGCCGGTCGGAAAGCGGGTCAGGTCCTAACCGGCTTCCACGCCGTCCCATTCAACCTGGACCCAGCGCTGCCCCTCGTCGTCCCAGGACTCCGAATGGCCCAGCAGGGCGATGTCGTCGAAGCTCGCCTCGATGCCATGGCGCTGCAGGGTGTCCCGGAGTTCCTCGGTAGCGGCCCGGACGGCCGCGGCGATTACTTCGGGCTTGTCGGAGGAGACGGGACGGGCGGCTGAATAGCTTTTGTTCATGGACCCCATCCTTCTCGATCGGGCTCCGCAGGGAAACCCCTCAACCAGCCCTTCAGCCCAGGCCTTTCAGCCCAGGACCTTCAGCTCAGTCGTTTCGTGCGGTCCCGAGCCTGTGCATCGTCTCGGCCAGCAGCTCCACGAACAGCTGGACCTGGGCGGTCCGCTTCTCGTTGATCAGCAATGCGAAAACATTCCGGGCCAGCCGGATCTCCGGAACATCGAGGACCACCACGCCGGCCGGCCGGTGCCGCAGGGCGAGCTCGGGGACCAGTGCGGCGCCGAGCCCGGCGGCCGCCATCTCCAGGCTGGCGTGGAAGTCATCGCTGAAGGCCACGACGCGGGGGTGCAGGTTGCAGCTCGCGAAGAGACGCTCGATCACCGTGGCGTCGGACGTGCCGGGGTGGTGCATGATCCAGGGCATGTCCGAGAGATGCGGTGCGGCCACCTTGGAATCCGTGCCGATGCCCCAGGCCGCCGGCAGCACCACCCGGAAGTCGTCGTCGCCGATCCACTGCCGGTCCACGGTGTGCGGCCAGGCGAGGCCGGACTGTCCCACCTGATACACCAGGGCAACGTCGAGTTCGCCGCCGGTCCGCAACCCCTGGATGGTCTGGGCCGGTTCCGCGACCGAGACCCGCAGGTCGATGCCGAGCTTCTTCCAAGCCGGGTTCTGCAGGATCGGCGGCAGCACATAGGTGGCGAGGCTCGGGAAGATGCCCAGCCGCAGCTCCTGGCTGGGGCTCTCTTGCGCCCGGGACGCGGCGGCCATGAGCGTCTCGATGTCCGTGAGCACCTTGGCAGCGTGCCGGGTCATGACGACGGCGGCTTCCGTCGGCTGGATGCTGCGGGCCGCCCGCTGGAACAGCGTGACGCCGGTGTCGCGTTCCAGTGCCGACATTTGCTGGGAGACGGCCGAGGCCGTGTAGCCGAGACGGGCAGCGGCGGCCGCAAACGATCCGAGCCGGATCACTTCCACTAGGGTCCGCAGATGGACGGGGTTGATCAAGGGCTGCCCTTCGCCTGGTAGCGGGTCCACGGAGACGGGACCGGAATTCCCGCTTCATTGTGGCATATCCGGCCTTCCCCGGACGCCCCCACCCGGGCGACGCATGCGGCGTCACTGGCGTCGAACTGAGAGCCGAACTGAAAAAGGCGGAATTCATACTCATCCGGACACCCGAGGGCAACGAATTGCCCACAAGAGACTTCGGGCTAGAGAACAGGAGCAGACCAGTGTCGCAAGCAGCAGGGATTCCGGCAGGCCGGCGGATCGCGGTCATCGGCAGCGGAGTGGCGGGGCTGACCGCCGCGTACGTGCTGAACGGGCAGGACCGGGTAACCCTCTTCGAGGCTGACTCGCGGCTCGGCGGCCACGCCCACACCCACGATGTGCCGCAGCGGAACGGGCCCACCCTGGGCGTTGACACCGGCTTCATCGTCCACAACGAGCGGACCTACCCCACACTCCTGCGCCTGTTCGCCGAGCTCGGGGTCGAAACCCAGGACTCCGAAATGAGCATGTCCGTCCGGTGCGACGGCTGCGGCCTGGAATACGCGGGCGCACGGCCCAACGGGAGCGGCATCATTCCCCGGCCGTCCACCCTGCTGCGCGGCCGCTACCTGCGGATGCTGCTGGAAGTCACCCGGTTCCACCGCCGGGCCCGGGCCCTGCTGGCCGAACCCTCCCCAAACACAGACACAGGACCCGGGACAGGCGCCGGAGAAGAACTTACGTTGGGCGAGTTCCTGGCACGGGAGAAGTTCAGCCGGTACTTCATCTCGCACTTCATGACCCCGGTGGTCAGCGCCGTCTGGTCCTGCGACCCCACCACCGCGCTGGCCTACCCGGCCCGCTACCTGTTCACCTTCCTGGGCCACCACGGCCTGCTCGGCGTCAAGGGCTCGCCGCAATGGCGGACGGTCACCGGCGGCTCGCGCAGCTACGTCGACAAGGTGGCCGAGACCCTGCCGGACATCCGGCTCGCCAGCCCCGTCACCACGGTGCACCGGCACGCCGACGGCGTGGATGTCACCTCCGCGCTGGGTGCCGGGACGGTGCGCGAGACCTTTGACGCCGTCGTGATCGCCACCCACCCGGCACAGGCCCTGCGCATGCTCACCGATGCCTCGGCCGCCGAGCGGGACGCCCTAGGCGGCATGCCGTACTCGGTGAACCAGACGCTCTTCCACCGCGACGAAGCCGTGCTGCCGGCCAGCCCCAACGCCCAGGCCTCCTGGAACTACCGGCTGCCGTCCTGCGACGCCCGGCCGGACAAGGTCCTGGTCAGCTACGACATGACCCGGCTGCAGCGGCTGGAGCCCGTGGACGGCGGCCGGTACATCGTCAGCCTGGGCGAGTCCGAGCTGATTGATGACGCCGCGGTCCTGGACCGGATGGTCTATGAGCACCCGCAGTACACCCCGGAGTCGCTGAAGGCGCAGCAGCGGATCCTCGGGCTCGGCGACGAGCGCCTGGCCTTCGCTGGCGCCTACCACGGCTGGGGATTCCACGAGGACGGCGCCTTGTCCGGCCTCAAAGCCGCCGCCTGGCTGGGCCGCGACTGGGACCAGCTCCCGGCCAATATCGGCACTGTGAGCGGGGACCCGGACCTCCAGCCGGCCGCTGCGGAGGTGCCATGAGCGCCCAGAACTCCAGCCAGCGCACTGCCGTTGACCAAGCAGTCATCCACCGTGCTGCCATTGACCAGGCCGCCATCTACCGCACCAGCATCTCCCACGTGCGGCGCACCCC
Organism: Arthrobacter sp. ov407; assembly: GCF_900102895.1. Classification (GTDB taxonomy): domain Bacteria; phylum Actinomycetota; class Actinomycetes; order Actinomycetales; family Micrococcaceae; genus Arthrobacter. The sequence continues at coordinate 190,062 of NZ_FNGD01000004.1, read as the reverse complement.
GCTGCGCAACGCCTTCACCTACCGCAGCTACAGCTGGTATGTCGACGTCGACCACCTCCCGCAGCTGCCGCGCCTGCTCCGGCCGCTAGCCGGCTTCCGGGTGGAGGACCACCTCGGGGACCCGGACGGCACCCTGCGGGGCAACATGGAGCGCTACCTCGCTACCCAGGGGATCACGCTCGACGGCGGACGCATCACCATGCTCGCCAGCGCCCGGGTGTTCGGGCACGTGTTCAACCCGCTGAGCGTGTACTGGTGCCACGACGCCTCCGGTGAGCTGCGCTGCGTCGTCGCCGAGGTCCACAACACGTACGGGGAGCGGCACTGCTACCTCCTCGAAACCGACTCCACCGGCCGGGCGAGCGTTCCGAAAGCGTTTTACGTCTCGCCGTTCAACGACGTCGACGGCGAGTACCGCATGAAGCTCCCCGAACCCGGCGAACGGCTCGCCGTATCGATCGTCCTGGAACGGGAGGGCCAGCAGCCCTTCATCGCCACAATGGACGGCGTCCGCCGCGAAGCGACTCTGCGAAACATCGTGTCCGCGGCGCTCGCGGTACCCGCGGCCCCGCTGCGTGTCGCGGCACAGATCCGCTGGCAGGGCATCAGGCTGTGGGCGCGCCGCCTTCCCATCATCAAGAAACCACACCACCCTTCACAGGAGGCAGTTCAGTGACAATGACCGAAGCGACCGGATCCGGCACTGGACGGGCCCAGGGCACCACGCGCAGCAGCGCCGTAAACAGCAGCGCCTTAAAGAGCAGGGTGCCCTACACCGTTCCCCAGCCGCCCGTCACCATCGACGCAGCCATCTGGCCCAGCATCGCGGCCGTGCCCTCGAGCCTCAAGGCCCGTGTGGCCGGACGCGCTGCGGACGCCATCTTCAAGGCGGCCGTGCGCAGGCTGCCGCTGGAAGTCCGGTACCCGGACGGCACGGTGTTGGGCAAAGCAGCGTTGGGGGAGGCACCCTCGGACCCGGCGTCCGCCGGGACCGCGTACCCCGTCATGACCATCAACCGGCCGGAAGCCTTCGCCACCCGGCTCGGCGACGGCGGCCTGATCGGCCTGGGCGAGTCCTTCATGGCCGGCGACTGGGACGCCGATGACCTCACCGCCGTCATGGAGGTGTTTGCCTCCCGCGTCGGCACGCTCGTGCCCGAGCCGCTGCAGAAGCTGCGAGGCCTCTACCTCCCGCGCCAGCCGCGCAGGGAACGGAACACCGAGAAGAACACCCGCTCCAACATCTCGCGGCACTACGACCTCTCCAACGAGCTCTTCGCCTCGTTCCTGGACAGCACCATGACGTACTCCAGCGCCCTTTTCCCGGAAAGCGGCGACGCTCTGCGGAGCGTGCCGTGGGACGGGCTGGCCGCCGCCCAGCAGGCCAAGATTGACCGCCTTCTGGACAAGGCCGGCGTGAAGGAAGGCACCCGCGTCCTGGAAATCGGCACCGGCTGGGGCGAGCTCGCCCTGCGCGCCGCCGCCCGCGGCGCCACCGTCTACTCCGTCACCCTCTCCAGCGAACAGCAGGAACTGGCCCGCCAGCGCGTGGCCGAGGCCGGCTACGCCGACGCCGTCACGATCGAACTCAAGGACTACCGCGCCGTCGAGGGCGAGTACGACGCCGTCGTCTCGGTCGAAATGATCGAGGCCGTCGGCTTCGAATACTGGGCCACGTACTTCCAGACCATCGAACGGGTCCTGGCCCCCGGCGGCAAGGTGGCCATCCAGGCCATCACGATCGCCCACGACCGGCTCATGGCCACCCGCACCAGCTACACCTGGGTGCACAAGTACATCTTCCCCGGCGGGGTCATTCCGTCCGTCCGCGCCATCGAGGACATCACTTCGAAGCAGACGGGTCTGCGCGTGCGCGAACGCCTCGCCATGGGCGAGCACTATGCCCAGACCCTGCGGCTCTGGGAGGAGCGGTTCATGGCCCGCGAAGACGAGGTGCGGGCCATGGGCTTCGACGCCGTCTTCCAGCGGATGTGGCTGTTCTACCTGTGCTACTCCCGGGCCGGGTTTGAAACGGGCTACCTCGACGTGCAGCAGATCGTGCTCGACTCCGCTTATACGAACAGTGCCGCCACCAAGGGCGCTATTTGAACGCGGGGTGTTAGAACAATCACGATCCGATGAGGCGGGCACCACGGTGCCCGCCTCATTCGTGTGACCGGACACCAGATGTAGTGGCCGGCGCCACCGTGCCGCGTCCCCGCGGAGGGGCGCGACACGCCGTCTGCGCTACGACACGCGGGGGTGATTAATGTGGCTAACTACTCCACAGGGTGTGGATTACGTCCACCAAAATGGCGGAAATCCGGACATTTGGAGGGCCCCCTCCTGTGGATTAACGGTGGGTTAAATGACATACTTGTAATACATCATCTTGGGGTCCGCGTGAGGCTCTTGCACTACATGTAGTATCGACATACAGTTCCAGCAGAGCATCAGCGCGGGACAGCCGGAGCCTGGATAGTGCTCCACAGAAGACTTCAACAAAGGGGACAGGACCATGACCGTTACGGTTTACACGAAGCCGGCCTGCGTGCAGTGCAACGCGACCTACCGCGCGCTGGACAAGAAGGGCATCGCTTACCAGAGCGTCGACATCTCCCAGGATGCGGAGGCCCTTGAGCGCCTGAAGTCCCTGGGCTACATGCAGGCCCCCGTTGTCGTCACGGACCAGGATCACTGGTCCGGTTTCCGCCCGGACAAGATCGAAGAACTGGCGCAGGCCGCCGCCGTCGCTGTAGCCTGAAACGCCCAGTAGCCAGAAACGCTCCGGGACGCCGCTACCAGGCAAGAATTCACGGTAGATGAGGTGACCACCGTGGTTGTAACAACTGATTATCGGGTGGCTGCCACGGCTGACAGCGGGGAAGCGGTCAGCACAGCAGCTCCCGAACTAACGCACTGCCGCCTCATCTACTTTTCCTCCACCTCCGAAAACACCGCACGCTTCGTTGCGAAGCTGGGCGTCGACGCCGCCAGGATCCCCCTCTATCCGAGGGACGCTCCGCTGGTGGCCCGGGAGCCCTACGTGCTGGTGGTGCCGACCTACGGCGGCACCGGGGGAGAGGGATCTGTTCCAAAGCAGGTCATCAGGTTTTTGAACGACCCGGGCAACCGGAAGCTGATCCGCGGAGTGATCGGCGCAGGGAACACCAACTTCGGGGACAACTACTGCATGGCCGGCGACATCATCGCCGCCAAGTGCAAGGTCCCGCACCTATATCGCTTCGAACTCATGGGGACGCCGGAAGACGTCGACCGCGTACAACAAGGATTGGAAGAGTTTTGGACACGACTGTCGCAGACACAGCAGTAACTGAGGGCGCAGGCACGCACGCGGCCACCGCCGTCGAGAAGCACACCGTCCCCGGCGAGAAGCCGGCCATGCCGGCCGCCTACCAGGGCCTGGGCTACCACGAGCTCAACGCCATGCTGAACCTCTACGGCCCCAACGGAGAGATCCAGTTCGAGGCCGACCGCGAGGCCGCGCACCAGTACTTCCTGCAGCACGTGAACAACAACACCGTGTTCTTCCACGACCTCGAGGAAAAGCTCGACTACCTCGTCAAGAACGAGTACTACGAGCGCGAGACCCTCGACCAGTACACGATGAACTTCATCCGCGAGCTCTACAACCGCGCGTACAAGAAGAAGTTCCGCTTCGAGACCTTCCTCGGCGCGTTCAAGTTCTACACCTCCTACACGCTGAAGACGTTCGACGGAAAGCGCTTCCTGGAGCGCTACGAGGACCGCGTCTGCATGGTGGCCCTGCACCTGGCCCGCGGCGACGAGAAGCTCGCCACCCAGATGGTGGACGAGATCATCGAGGGCCGCTTCCAGCCGGCCACCCCGACGTTCCTGAACGCCGGCAAGAAGCAGCGCGGCGAGCTGGTCTCCTGCTTCCTGCTCCGCATCGAAGACAACATGGAGTCGATCGGCCGGTCCATCAACTCCGCGCTGCAGCTCTCCAAGCGCGGCGGCGGCGTGGCCTTCGCGCTGACCAACATCCGCGAGGTCGGCGCGCCGATCAAGCAGATCGAGAACCAGTCCTCCGGCGTCATCCCCGTGATGAAGCTCCTCGAGGACAGCTTCTCCTACGCCAACCAGCTCGGTGCCCGCCAGGGTGCCGGTGCGGTGTACCTGCACGCGCACCACCCGGACATCTACCGCTTCCTGGACACCAAGCGCGAGAACGCGGACGAGAAGATCCGCATCAAGACCCTCTCGCTCGGCGTCGTCATCCCGGACATCACCTTCGAGCTGGCCAAGCGGGACGAGGACATGTACCTGTTCTCCCCGTACGACGTCGAAAAGGTCTACGGCATGCCGTTCTCCGACGTCTCGGTCACCGAGAAGTACTACGAGATGGTGGACGATTCCCGGATCAAGAAGACCAAGATCAAGGCGCGCGAGTTCTTCCAGACCCTCGCCGAGATCCAGTTCGAATCCGGCTACCCGTACATCATGTTCGAGGACACCGTGAACCGGGAAAACCCGATCGACGGCAAGATCATCATGTCCAACCTGTGCTCCGAGATCCTCCAGGTCTCCCAGCCCACGACGTACCACGATGACCTGTCCTACGACCAGACCGGCAAGGACATCTCCTGCAACCTGGGTTCGCTGAACATTGCCAAGACCATGGACTCGCCGGACTTCGGCCTGACCATCGAGACGGCCATCCGGTCCCTCTCGGCCGTCTCGGACATGTCCAACATCACCTCGGTGCCCTCGATCGCCCGCGGCAACGACCAGAGCCACGCGATCGGCCTCGGCCAGATGAACCTGCACGGCTACCTGGCCCGCGAGCGGGTCCACTACGGCTCCGAAGAGGGCCTGGACTTCACCAACATCTACTTCTACTCGGTGGTGTTCCACGCGGTCCGCGCCTCCAACCGGCTGGCCATCCAGACCGGCCAGACGTTCGGCGGCTTCGAGAAGTCCAAGTATGCCTCCGGCGAGTTCTTCGACAAGTACACCGAGCAGGAATGGGTCCCGCAGACCGAGAAGGTCGCCGAGCTGTTCAAGAACATCCACATCCCCACGCAGGATGACTGGCGCGAGCTGAAGGCGTCCGTCATGGAGCACGGCATCTACAACCAGAACCTGCAGGCTGTCCCGCCCACGGGCTCGATCTCCTACATCAACAACTCCACCTCCTCGATCCACCCGGTGGCGTCCAAGATCGAGATCCGCAAGGAAGGCAAGCTGGGCCGCGTGTACTACCCGGCGCCGTACCTGACGAACGACAACCTGGAGTACTACCAGGACGCGTACGAGATCGGCTACGAGAAGGTCATCGACACCTACGCCGCTGCCACGCAGCACGTGGACCAGGGCCTGTCCCTGACGCTGTTCTTCAAGGACACCGCCACCACGCGCGACATCAACAAGGCCCAGATCTACGCCTGGAAGAAGGGCATCAAGACCATCTACTACATCCGTCTCCGCCAGCTCGCGCTGGAAGGGACCGAGGTGGATGGCTGCGTCAGCTGCATGCTGTAGCCAGCATCGCTTGAGTACGACGGCGGGCGCCCGCCCGCCGTCGTACGCTTAACTTAACGAAGAACCCAACTTTTAGGGGATGACATGACCGAGAAGGTCAAGCTGCTTAGCCACGTCGAGGCGATCAACTGGAACCGTATCCAGGACGACAAGGACGTGGATGTCTGGAACCGCCTGGTCAACAACTTCTGGCTGCCGGAGAAGATCCCGCTGTCCAACGACGTGCAGTCGTGGGCGACGCTGACCCCGGACGAGCAGCAGCTCACCATGCGCGTGTTCACGGGCCTGACCCTGCTGGACACCATTCAGGGCACCGTCGGGGCCGTCTCGCTGATTCCGGACGCGATCACCCCGCACGAAGAGGCCGTCTACACGAACATCGCCTTCATGGAGTCCGTGCACGCCAAGAGCTACTCCTCGATCTTCTCCACGCTGGCCTCCACCAAGGAGATCGACGAGGCGTTCCGCTGGTCCACCGAGAACGTGAACCTGCAGAAGAAGGCCCAGATCGTCATGGACTACTACCAGGGCGACGACCCCCTGAAGCGCAAGGTGGCCTCCACGCTGCTGGAGAGCTTCCTGTTCTACTCGGGCTTCTACCTGCCGATGTACTGGTCCTCGCGGGCCAAGCTGACGAACACGGCCGACCTGATCCGCCTGATCATCCGCGATGAGGCCGTGCACGGTTACTACATCGGCTACAAGTTCCAGAAGGGCCTGGAGGGCCTGTCCGAGGAGCGCAAGCAGGAGATCAAGGACTACACGTTCGAGCTGCTCTTCGAGCTGTACGAAAACGAAGTGCAGTACACGCACGACCTCTACGACTCCGTCGGCCTGGCCGAGGACGTCAAGAAGTTCCTGCACTACAACGCCAACAAGGCGCTGATGAACCTGGGCTACGAGGCCATGTTCCCGGCTTCCGTCACCGACGTGAACCCGGCGATCCTGTCGGCCCTGTCGCCTAATGCTGATGAGAACCACGACTTCTTCTCGGGGTCGGGTTCGTCTTACGTCATTGGCAAGGCTGTCAATACTGAGGATGACGACTGGGACTTCTAGGTCTCTGTAGATTGCCAAGCAACTTGGTCCTTTTGCCAAACTAGATGGTCCTGTGACAGCAAATTTGGTCCTTTGGTCCTTTAGCTGTCACAGAGCCCACCGGTGGCATCCAGATCGGGGGCGATCAGTCGGCGAGCAAATCGCGACTTCTTCTCAGGCTCGGGAATGAGCTACGCGATGGTCGACGCTGCCACAACCAACGACGACAACTCCGACTTCGGCGCCGCTGTGAGATGTCGACCTAATTGGAAGAATCGCATGCTATTTGGAAGAAACGCATCGCCTAGTTGGAAGACTTCCAACTAGGTCCGAGATTCGGAGCTAGTTGAACGCTTTCGGTCCAGATTCGAGGCTAGTTGACCTTTGTTTCCTTCAAGTTGGCCAGATCCCGGCCGGGCTGCTTGAACCTGTCCCATTCCTACTGACCCAGGAGAGCCCAGCCTGGGAGGTTTTATCCTGAGCAACTTCGAAGCCCGAGGCTTGGGGAGTCTGTGCTGCAGCAGCTTTAGAAGCGTCCGGTCAAGCCTGGGCGTGTTTGGTCAGGCTCCTGTCTGCAACGGTGGACGTCGGTCGGACAATCTTGGTGTTTTGAGGGCCCAACTTGGGTCCAGTCGAGTCGTCACAAGAATCGGAAGGAAGTTGATGGCGGAGCGCAAGATTCCTGACGCAGAGCGGCTGAAGCTATGGGTTAGGTCTGGCGGCCGCTGCCAGATCTGCCGCCGCAGTTTGCTTGAGGGCCAGTTGGGCTACAGGGAGCTGACGTTCGGTCAAGCAGCCCACATAGTTGGTCAGAAGGCGACTGCGAAGTCGCCGAGGGGCCTGGACGAATTGTTAACCGATGAAGAGCGCGACGATGCCGATAATCTGATGCTTATTTGTGATGATGAGCACAGTGAGATCGACAAGTGGGGTTCAAGGGATGCCTTTACGGTTCCATTCCTTCGTGAATTGAAACGTAAGCATGAGGACAGGGTTTTCTTAGCGACGAGCTTCGGTGAGTACAACCGGACAACTCCGATTCGGATGGTGGGTTGGCTTCGTGGAAGCCCAGCCGAGGTTGGCCGTGATGCGGTGGCGACTGCGGTAATGGCCAGCGCGGGACGAATGCCCCGTTTCGACTTGTCCACGCGGAACATGCTGGAGATAGACCTGCGCGGTTTACCCGGCGAAGATGGGCCGTCGCCGGAGTATTATGCCGCGGCGTGCCAGCTGATCGACAGGGCTGTCAAGACCAAGGTCGCGGAAGCAGTCGCCAGCGACGACATCATCCATTTGAGTGTCTTCGCTTTCGCTCGCCTGCCGCTCCTGGTCTATCTTGGGGCTCAATTGGGCGACCAGGCCCCGGTCGATGTCTATCAGAAGCACCGGAGCACCGGCGACTGGAAATGGCCTGAACCCGATGCGACAGCCACGTTTGCCTTCAGCGTGCCAGACCCGGAGCCTGCCAGTTGCGAGGCAACTCTCGTGATCAATGTCAGCGGCACTATTCGTCAGGATGAGTTGCCGCCCGGCGTTCGCGACCTTCCAGTGATTGAGCTCGCCGTCGGTAAGCTTGCCCACCCAGACGTTCTGGGGGGACCGGGGTCACTAGACGCCTTCAGTGACGCTTGCAGACGGATGCTCGCCGAGATGGAGGGTCGGGGTCATAAGCACGTCCGTCTCCTACATGTGTTTGCGGCTGTGCCTTTGTCCTCCGCTGTGGAGTTCGGGCGGGTTCTGTCACGTGATGTATATCCATCAATTCAGCTCTATGACCGCACGCCGAGCGGCGACTACGTCCCCGCCATGCAAGTTGGGAAATAATGAAACTGACCCAGTATTTCGGCAAGATGTTGATCGATACGGTGAACCTGAACGCAAGCCGGCTGGGCGACCTCGACACAAGGGTCGTCCGCGTCACAGAGGCGTTGAAGGCGGCGGGTTCCTTGGACGGTCGCGTCCTCGACACGGTCCCGCAGGGCTCGTGGGCCCACGAAACGATCATCCGTCCAGCTGCTGGCTTTGAATTCGATGCAGACTTCCTCGTTCAACTCAGCGAGGATGAAGCCTGGAATGAGAACCCGCGCAGCTACGCAAATGCTGTCTACACCGCGCTGTCTGATCACACGATCTATGGAGGCATGAGTTCCAAGAAGGACCGCTGCGTCCGGGTGACATACGCCAACGACTGCCACATCGACATCATCACCTACGTTGTGATGGCGAATGGCCGGCAGGTCATCGTCAATCGGAATACTAACCAGTTTGAGGATACGAATCCTGTCGGCTTCTCCGAATGGATTCAGGAAAAAGACCGGCTGACCAACCGGAACCTTCGCAAGGCCATCCGTCTCCTTAAGTACCTCAGAGATCATCAGGATGCGTTCAAGCTGAAGTCAGTCCTACTGACAACCATGGTTGGAAACATCGTGGACAGCTGGCGCGACCTTGACGGCGACTACTACAAAGATGTGCCTACCACCCTCCTTCATCTGGTTGAAGACTTGGACCTGTGGTTACAGGCACAGTGGACAAAACCACATCTCGCCGACCCGAGCTGCCCGGCGACGTCCTTTAATCACCGCTGGACTGACAGCCAATTCGCTGCTTTCCGCGACAGCATTCATAAGTTGGCCCCGAAGATCCGCGAAGCGTTCGAGGCCTCAACACTCGGCGATAGTATTGCCGCCTGGCGGAGGGTGTTCGGACCAGCGTTTCCTGAATCAGTCGTGACCGCAGTCCCTGTCTCGGCCAGCGCGGCGGTCACGAGCTCAACTGGCCGCCGTGCGCCTAAAGAACGGTTCATTGAGGAAATGTTCCCTGTCCAACTAACTGACTCGGTCAGCGTCAGGTGTGATGTATCCCCGCCTCGCGAACTCAATCGCGTTCAACGTCGTGCACTACGCGCAGGAGCGGGAATTGTCCCCAAACAACGTGATCTTCATTTCGCGGTAGAAGAAACGACTGTGGAAGGGCGCTTTGACGTGTATTGGAAGGTTCGCAACTCGGGCTTTGAGGCTGAAAAGCAGCAATCTTTGCGCGGCGAGATTACACGGGACGCGGGTCAGCGGCGGAAAAAGGAGAGCACCCTCTATGCCGGTAGCCACTACGTCGAATGCTACGTGATTAAGAACGGGATCTGCGTGGCTCGGTCGCGTGAGCCTGTTGTGATCATCTAGCGAATGGCCAGGAGAAAATTCAAAAAGTCTCCGCCACGATTCTGGCCTCGACGGCACCTGCCCTTACCGCCTTTGTAGGCAGCTCCGCTGATTTTAGGGACGCACTGTTCCTGCCAAATTCAGAGTGCTTGACGGAAGAATCGTGGTCCTTGGACACCGAACGGGGTCTGAGCCTTCTGGTCGTGGGCCAGACGCATGCGGCAAGAAGTCCTAGTCGGTTGGTCACACTCGCGGACCGCAGCGCCGCTGATGCGCGCGCCCGGACGGCCCAGCTACTCAGTGTGGCGCTTAGCCCCGGCTTCGCCAGCGAGGTGAGCACGACGGAGACCTATATCAGAGCGTCGCCACGCGGGAGGTGACAGTGCCCGCGCCGTCGCCGGCGATCGGGCTGATCGGGCAGCGCGAGAGCCTGGAGGTGAAGGGGCATGCCGCCATCCGGCCCTGACGACGGCTCCGAGCAGGGGAGTGCGGTGGTGGAATTCACCTTTCTGTCCTTGTGGCTGATGGTCCCGCTGGTCTACTTCATCACCACTGTCGGACTGTCCAGCACGTCCCTAAATTAACAATTCCGTTTGTAGATTTTTAATACCTTAACAATTGCTAATTTAGGCTGGCCGAGGCGTCTTGGACGACGTCCAGTGGGCCAACACTCGACACGACATTTTCCGTACCGGCTAGGCTTTCGCAGGGAAAGCTATGTGTTCCGGCTGTACGGTTCCACGCCAATCTGCCGGCAGACATGACACCGCCGATGAGTATATTCGCCTTCATGCGCTCACCCTACCTAGCGCCTTAGCCTTCACCGCCGCAGCTGGTGTACGAGGAGGGCGCTATCCGGTTTCTGCTTCCAAGAAGATCGCCAGCTCAGCGTCAGTTGGTTCTCGGAGTTCGACCGGAATTATTGCCGTGGTTGCGGCGAGGTAGTCATTCACGGACGTCTGGCCGTCAAGTTGAGTGGGTGGCTGGTGCTCGGCATCGGGGTGCATCATGGCCCTTCGGTTGTTGTTCAGGAACACCGTAACCGTGGGGACGGACAGTGGTGCCGTAGACAGGGCAACGGTCAAAAAAGACCGTTACGGAATGTCGCGTGGTGCGCGTCGTCAGAGATCAGTCCCTGGCGCGCATCTGGGCATCACGAATTTCGGCGTGCATGTCCCAAGGCGCCTGTGGCAGAACTGCGCCGGTCTCGAGCAGCGATTTGAGGTTGGAGCCGACAGCGGCCCAGCCGAGCGCTGCGGCTTCTGCGTCTTCGGGTGTGGGAATGTTTTCGTGCACGATTGAGAGCTTCACGATCTCCTTGTATTCCTCGATGGTGAAGGTGACCAGCGAAGGAGGTTCGGTCCCGCCGGCCGGGTCCTCGAAGGTGATCGCGAGGCGGGTGGGGCGTTCGCTTTCCACGACGCGGCCGGTGACGTCGGCGATGCCGGAGCCGTCGGTGCGGACGTGCTTCCAGGGCTGACCCGGCTCCCAGGTGGAGACGTTGCTGTGGCCCCAAAACTGTGCCGTCAGTTCCGCGCTAGTCAGGGCGTCCCAGACGGTCTCGGCCGATGCGCGGATGTAGGTGACGTAGACGTAATCAGGGCGTTTTGTCATGGCGTTTTCCTCTGCTCGTTTCTTGATGGTGCTGACCGCGTCGAGCCGCGGCCGGTCGAACTTGCTGATCCAGCGTTCCTGGATCTCCTGGAGCGGCACCGGGTTGAGATAGTGAAGCCGTTCCCGGCCGCGGTGCACGACGGCGACAAGGTTCGCGGCCTCGAGAATCCCCAGGTGCTGGGTGACGGACTGCCGCGCCATGCCCAGCCCGCGGCACAGCTCGGACAGGGTCTGTCCGTTTCGCTCGTGGAGGCGGTCAAGCAGCGCGCGGCGGGTCGGATCACCCAGAGCCCGGAACACCTCAGTCATGGAACCATTATGCAGGTAGATACCTGCGTAACCAATTGCGTGCCCCTGGGGGAGCACTGGCGGGTCATCATCTCCGACGTCACCGAGTGCGGCGCCGGCGACGGCGAACGCCTCGCCTTCCTGTACGACGGCGCCCGGTCCAGCCCGCCGGCCTGGTCGGGGAGATCGTGTTGCCGCCAATTGGCGCCGGCCCGCAGCGGGTGTTCGCCCGCACCCCGTACACCGCCAGCTTCACCAGAGCAGGGTGGAGTTCACCCTCGCCTCGGTACATATCCTCTGGGGCAAAAACCCGGCGGAGCGGCTGCCCGAGATCACCGCGTTCGCCGAATGGATGCACGACTGGGTGGTCCGGCCCAACGACTGGAACTCCAACCTCATGGTCTTGGGAGACTTCAACCTGGACCGGATTGGCGACCCGCTCTACGAGGCGTTCGTGTCCACGGGCCTCTGGCCGCCGACCGAGCTCAACGCTGTCCCGCGGACCATCTTCGACGACGACAAGACCAAGCACTTCTACGACCAGCTGGCCTGGTTCTCCAAACCGGACGGCACCTCCCTGCTGAAGGGCCTGGCCTACGGGCAGCGGGCCGGAACCTTTGACTTCATTCCGCACGTCTTCCCGGGACTGACCCGCAGCGAGGTGTCGTGGCGGATCTCGGACCACTATCCGCTCTGGTGCGAGTTCCTGCTCACCTGAAGGGTGGCGGAACTTGTCTATTTCGGCCCGGTCATGGCGCCTTGAGACGGGGACGGCGCTGATTCCACGGCAGGCGTCTGGTGTGCGGGGCGTGCAGATCGTACGCCTACCGTGAGCAGGTACAGCACCATCCAGATCTCCGCGATGGCCGGCACAATACCCAAATAGCCGTGGATCTGGGCGGCGAGCCCGGGGAGCAGGAACGCCACTACGACGTCGGCCAGGTAGCTGGCTGCGGCCAGAATCAGCATGGCGCCCAAGGCCTTAGGGAACAGGCCCGACTTGTAGGCGAGATACCCCAGCGGGGCAAGCCAGAGGCCGAAGAAGACCTGGGCGGCAAGGACGGTGAAGTGCTGGATTTCAAGCAGGAGCAGCACGAGCGCGCTGGACCCCCCGGGCCCGAACGCTGTCTCGTAGGAGCTGTCCGTCGCGACCAGCATCGCCGCGAACGTGAAGACGGCGCTGATGGAGACGATGCCGGCGGCGATGACAACAGGCACCACCATGAGGCGGGCCGCGTGCTTGCCAACATGCTTGAGTAGCAGGTAGAGCGTCACGGCGGTGAGCGGGAAAAACACAGCATCCGTGAGGTGGGTGATGACGCCCACGCGCATGAGCAACTCGTGGGCCGATGCGTTTGTTGACGTGGCGGCGGCGTCGCCGGCGACATAGAGGAAGGGATCGACAAAGCCCTCGGAAAATCCTCCTGCTATACCCACGACGAGGTAGAAGATGCCCGCGATCCTTGCCAGGCGCTTAGGCGAGGCCGGAGCAACCTCTAGGGCCCGCTCAGAAAACACGCCGTTTGTAGATTTCATTGTTTTCCTTTTCGAGTATCGAGCGTGGACCTGGTTGTCCCGCATTGCGTACAGCGTATCCTTATATGCGTACGCAGTACACGGACAGGTCAACGATATTTTTGACTTCTCACGAGAATGGGGGTTTGCCGATGTCCACAACGGCAACGAAGGATGAGGATCCGCGTCCGGCCCTTAGCCGGCAGCGCGTAGTACGTGCGGCGATTCAGCATGCAGATTCGGCAGGGCTGGACGGGCTCACCATGCGGAACCTGGCCGGGATTCTGCAGGTCTCACCCATGTCCCTGTACCGCCACGTCTCAAACAGGGACGACCTTGTTGACGCAATGATCGACGTTCTGTTCAGCGAGATCGCTCTTCCCCTGGGCAGTGCGCACTGGAGGACAGCCATGCGGGACCGGGCACTGTCGCTTCGCGATGTCCTCGCGCGCCACCAATGGGCTATCGGCCTGATGGAGTCCCGCAGACGTCCAGGGCCGGCCAACCTGCGCCATCATGACGCGGTTATCGGCAAGCTGCGCTCGGCCGGTTTCGACCTGGAGGCGGTAGCCCATGCCTACTCAGTGCTTGATGGGTACATCTACGGCTTCGCCCTGACGCGGATGACCCTCCCCTTCGACACCACCGAGGAAATGACCGCGATGGCCCAGGACATGTTCGAGCCGTTTCCCGTGAACGACTACCCGAACCTGGCAGAGTTCGTCGCGGACCACGTCATGAAGCCCGGCTACGACTACCGAGAGGAATTCGAGTACGGACTCGACTTGATCCTGAACGGCCTGGAAGCGGCACGAGCCGGACAGTGACCACTTAACGCCCCGGTGCCCGAGACCATCGAGGTGGCCCGGGCCGGCCCGGACGCCTACATTTAGGGCCGTCAGCGAGAGATATGAAAAACACCCGGCGGGATGTTGGGAGACGCAACGAGACAGAATCAGTCCGGAAAGTGAACGGCACGCGAAGACTTGAAACTTTATAGTTGGTCAGACCTCGGCTGTCGCAGGTGAGCCGAGCAGGCGTCCCGTGCGGAGATTGACTCAGTGGTCCTGGGACCTAGGAGACCGCTGCCGTTCTGGCTTGTTGGATGATTGTCGCGGTGGCGAGGATGTGTTTTTCCATCTCGGCCTTGGCCGTCTCTGCGTCGCCGGCGTCGAGCGCGCTGATGATGCGGGCGTGGTCTTCGTTGCGCTCGGCAACGGCTGATCCGAACGGCTGGGGAGCCCCTGTGGTGTTGATCAGGAAGTCGCTGAGGTCCCACATGCGGCGGCTCATGTTGGTCATGACGCGTGAGGACGCCATCCGGTGGATGACCTCGTGGAAGTTCCGGTTCTGAATGCGGTATTGGCTGGCACGGACTGCGGCGTCGGGTTCGCTGATCAGCCTGTCCATTCTGCGGGCTGCGAGGTAGAGCTCGTCCAGCTGTTCATCTGTGCGCCGTTGGGCGGCCGCGGCGGCGATCACCGATTCGAATCCTGCGAACATCCGGAAGAAGTCCTCCACCTCTTCGAGGGCGTAGGTGGTTACGACGCAGCCTATTTGGGGGAAGATTTCGACGAGCCCGTCGGCGGAGAGTAAGCGGAGGGCCTCCATGACGGGTTGTTTGCTCACACCGAATTCCGCCCGGATCGCTTCCACGGACAGCTTGGTCCCGGCAGGGTATTCGCCTTCGAGAAGTCGGTTCTGGATGGCTTCGTAGATGCGTCCGAGCAGGCGCCCGCCGGTGCCTGTTGAGCGTTGATTCGGGGGAGCGGATACAGGTGCCATGTAATTAGTATCGCGCATAGTATTCCTTTCCCGCGGATCTGGCACGCTAGCATTTAGTCTTTCGTTCCTCACCAGCGCCCGGCAGCAGGCATCGCTGCCACCTGCTGCCGGGCGCTGTCTTTCACACGGTCTGGGGAGCTGAAGCGCCCGTGAGGTCGGCGGTGCTGGAAATCTCCGCGAGCAGGCCGAGGGATTCGATGCTGGCCTGGTGGGCTTCCGGTGTGGCGGCGGAGCAGGCGTCCTCGGCGATGATGACACGGTAGCCGGCGTCTGTGGCGACGCGGGCTGTGCTTTCCACCGAGGCGTTGGTTGCGACGCCTGCGAACACGAGTGTGTCGATGCCCCGGTCCTCCAGGACAGCGGTGAGTTCTGGTACGAAGCCGCCGACGCGCTGGTGAGTGATAACGGTATCTGTGGCGGTCGGGGCCAGTTCCGGGACGATGTCGGCCAGGGCGGTGCCATCCTTCAGGCAACCTGCCTGTTCGACGACCTTCAGCAGCGGCGAGTTCGCGTTGAGGTCGCTGAAGTCGGGCTTGAATGCGACGCGGGTATAGATCACGGTCATCCCGGATTCCCGGGCGGAGCCAAGCAGGCTGCCGATCTTGCTGATGACGTTCCTGCTCACGACCTGGTCGTGGAAGAACGGGGCGAAGGCTCCGTCGCCCGAGACGATGTCTCCCTGGCAGTGGACGGCTATGACGGCCGTGCGTTCTGGGTTGAGTTCCATTTTCAGGTCTTCCGTTTCTGTCTGGTGGGGAGGCGTGTGGCCGCGGACGGTATGGTCCGCGGCCACGGGCGGCTTGTTCTAGGAGCCGGGGACGACTACGACGTTGGTGAATCCGCCGCGTCGTTTGTCCACTGCGTCGAGGGCTTCATTGACTTCGGAGAGCGGGTAGACCTCGTGTTCAAAGACGGAGAGGTCCAAGGTTCCGGCGTCCGCCATTTCGGCCATGTCCTGGCCTTCGGCGACGCTGAACCAGAGGGATCCGATGACGCTGATCTGGAAGCACATGAGTTTGAACATTTCCAGCGGGAGCGGTTCTGACATGCCCCCGATGTCGACCATGCGGCCGCCGCGGCGCAGGGCTTCGATGCCGGCGATGGTGATTTCGTGCGGAGCGCCAGGGCCCACGGCGTCGATGAAGATGTCGACTCCAAGGCCGCCTGTGTTTTCCCTGACCCATTCGCCCACCGGCTGGTCGCCGTGGGAGAGGACGTGGACCCGCTTGGGATCGAGGAGGCGGACCCGTTCAAGAAGCTCACGGTCCCGGGCCATGGCGAAAACCTTGGTCGCACCCATGGCCAGGGCGTTCAGTACCGCGCCGAGCCCAAGGGTTCCCGTGCCGCCGTTGACCAGCACGGAGGTTCCCGCGCCGGCGCCAGCCTTGCGGAGGCCGGAGTAGGAGGTCCCGAGGTAACCGAAACGGCAGGCCGCTTCGAAGGAGATCGATTCGGGCAGGACAACGAGCCCGTCGGCGGGCGCTTTCATGTATTCACAGAAGCCGCCGTGGGGGTAGTCCTCGAAGATTTCCTGTGACCCGGCACCGAAGCCGAAGTAGCCCTGGAAGGTGTAGGCCGGGTCATTGATCCGTTCCCCGCGCAGCGAGGCGTGTGAGTCGCCGGAATCGCGGCCCGGGTTGACGTAGACGCGGTCTCCGGGCTTGACGTTGCGGACCTGGGATCCGACCTTGCTCACAATACCGGCCGCATCCAACCCGTAGATCGCGGGCAGCGCAGGCAGGGGGAGGTATGGGAACCACTCGGGGTAGGACGTGATGACGTTCCGAAGGTTGGGTATGACGTTGCACGCCTTGACCTCCACAATCACATCCCGCGGCCCGGGTTCGGGTACTTCAACCCGGTCGATCTGGAAAGGCTTGCCTACTTCATGAAGCCGAGCGGCCTGCATCAAGCTCATCGTTGTGCTCCTTGCATTCGGGAATCGGAGAAAGCGCCGTCAGGATGCGTCTGGATGGCCCTCATCGGTCTCAACCACTGCATGATCTGCGTCACAAGTACGTGAGCCACATTACATTCAAGACTGCAAGCCTGCAAGCATGCCAGTCAACTTTTTAAATCATCGTCGACCCTTTACAAGGCAACTAGCATGCTAGTACGCTTGCTCCAAGTGATCGGCCTCACGTTTCACCGCGGAAGCGTAGAGGCGACGCACTCGGCCCGGCCGGAGAATGACCTCCGCCCGTGCACGGACGGGATGATGCCGTCCCGGAACCTGGACTTAGAAGGTGTGATGAAAACTCAGTTGGAATTCGACACGGATGTGCTCATTGTCGGCACCGGCCCGACCGGAGCCACGGCGGCTCTGGCACTGGCCACCCAAGGGGTGCGCGTCCACATGCTTTCGCGGTGGAACTGGCTCGCCAATACTCCCCGCGCACACATCACGAACCAGCGGGCCGCGGAGGTACTGCGGGACCTGGGTGTGGAAGAAGAAGCCGCCAAGTACGCCGTTCCCTGGGGTGACATGGGCGATACCTTGTTCACCACCAGCCTTGCGGGCCAGGAAATCGCCCGGCTCCGCACTTGGGGGACAGGGGACGAGCGGTACGGGGATTACCTGAAGGCCAGCCCGTGCACGATGCTCGACGTTCCACAGCCGCTGATGGAACCGATCCTGCTCAAGAACGCCGGCGAACGCGGGGCGCAGGTCACCTTCAACACCGAGTACCTCTCCCACGTCCAGGACAGCGACGGCGTGACCGTGACGTTCCGGAACCACGTGACCGGCAGGGACTACACACTGCGGGCCCGGTACCTGATCGGCGCCGACGGTGCCCGCTCCCAGATCGCCGAAGACATCGGCCTGCCCTTCGAAGGTCAGCTGGCCCGCGCCGGCACCGCGTATGTCCTTTTTAAGGCGGACCTGAGCAAGTATGTCGCCCACCGCCCCAGCATCCTGCACTGGATCATGAACCCGGTCGCTGGCTTCGGCGAAATCGGCATGGGTCTGCTCCGGGCCGTGCGCCCGTGGGACGAATGGATCGCCGGCTGGGGATTCAACATGGCCGACGGCGAGCCCGACCTCTCCCAGGAGACCGTGCTGGCGAAAATCCGCACCCTCGTGGGCGACCCTGACCTTGAAGTTGATGTCCAGACAAAGTCCACCTGGTTCGTGAACCAGCAGCACGCGAACCACTTCTCCGTCGGGCGGGTCTTCTGCGGAGGAGACGCCGTGCACCGCCATCCGCCAAGCAGTGGCCTGGGCTCCAACACCTGCATGCAGGACGCTTTCAACCTCGCCTGGAAACTTGCCTACGTCATCAAGGGCTACGCCGGGGAGAGCCTGCTGGACTCGTACTCCCTGGAACGCGCGCCCGTCGGCCGGCAGATCGTCGCCCGCGCCAACCAGTCCCGGAAGGACTACGGCCCCCTGAACGAGACCTTCCGCGTCCCGGGCCAGGAACACAGCATCGAGGCCGGGCTGGCACGGTTGCACGCTCCGACCCCGGAAGGCGTGGAACTGCGCCAGAAACTGCAGGAAGCCCTGGAACTGAAGAACTACGAATTCAACGCCCACGGTGTGGAACTCAACCAGCGCTACGTATCCGCCGCCGTCATCCCCGACCCGACAGCGGGGGAGGAACAGTGGGCCAAAGACCCGCAGCTATACGTCCAGCCGACCACCCGGCCGGGAGCGAAAATCCCGCACGCCTGGCTTGTGGACCGCAACGGCAGCCGCACCTCCACCCTTGACGTCACCGGCCGCGGCAAATTCAGCCTCGTCACCGGACTCGCCGGCAGGGCCTGGCAAGTCGCCGCCGCGGAGCTGAACGAACCCTTCCTGCGCACAGTCGTCATCGGCGAAAAGGGTGCAGAAGACCCCTACGGCGCCTGGCACAAAGTCCGCGACATCCATGAGGCCGGCGCCCTGCTCGTCCGCCCCGACGGCTACATCGCCTGGCGCCAAAGCGCCCCCGTGTGGGACGTCGAAACAGCCCACACCGAACTCCGGACCGCACTGGACGCCATCCTCGGCCACACCCAACAGACCACCCCCAAAAACGTAGGAGAATCCCGTGAATTCACGCCCGTACACTAGCGTCTGGTCCGACCTCAACCAGGTCGAATTCAGCCAGGGCTTCCTCCAGGCCGGCCCCTACCGCACCCGCTACCTGCACGCCGGCGACAGCTCCAAGCCCACCCTGCTGATGCTCCACGGCATCACCGGCCACGCCGAAGCCTACGTCCGCAACCTCAAAGCCCACGCCGAGCACTTCAACGTCTACGCCATCGACTTCATCGGCCACGGCTACAGCAGCAAACCCGAGCACCCGCTGGAAATCCGGCACTACATCGACCAGGTCAACCACTTCCTGGACGCCATCGGCGTCGAAAAGGCCTACTTCACCGGCGAATCGCTGGGCGGTTGGGTCACGGCACGCTTCGCCATCGAGCACCCCGAAAGGGTCGAACGCATCGTCCTGAACACCATGGGCGGCACTATGGCCAACCCCGTTGTGATGGAACGGCTCTACACACTCTCCATGGAAGCTGCGAAGGACCCGTCCTGGGAGCGCGTGAAAACGAGGCTCGAATGGCTCATGGCCGACCCCGCCATGGTGACCGATGACCTCATCCGCACCCGCCAGGCCATCTTCCAGCAGCACGACTGGCTGCGCGCGTGCGAAGCCAACATGGCACTGCAGGACCCGGAAACCCGCCGCAGGAACATGCTCACCGATGATGACCTGCGCTCTATCCAGGCGCCCGCCCTCGTCGTCTGGACCACCAAGGACCCCTCAGGCCCGGTCGATGAAGGCCGCCGCATCGCGGGCCTCATCCCCAACGGCCGCCTCGCCGTCATCGAAAACGCCGGCCACTGGCCCCAGTACGAACAACCCGAAATCTTCAACAAAATCCACCTGGACTTCCTGCTCGGCCTCGACGCCGGCGCCGGCACGGAACTGACCCCCGAACACGCGAACGGCTAGGAGACCGCCATGACTGTTGCACTGCTAGCCATGTCCCACAGCCCGCTGCTGGAACACGGGGATCCCGGACCCGAAATCAAAGCCGAAGTCGAGGCCGCCTTCGAAGCCGCCCGCAGCTTCGTCCACGACTACGACCCGGACGTGGTCATCAACCTCGGACCCGACCACTACAACGGCTTCTTCTACCAACTCATGCCGCCATTCTGCATCGGCTACGACGCCGTCAGCATCGGCGACTACGGAAGCCAGGCAGGACCGCTGAACGTCCCGAAAGACATCGCGGAAGGCCTCGCCCAGTTTGTGATCGACCGCGGCATCGACATCGCCATCTCCCTGAAAATGGAGGTCGACCACGGCGCCGTCCAGCCCATGGAACTCATGTACGGGGACATCACCGCCAAGCCCATCGTGCCGGTCTTCATCAACTCCGTCGCACCGCCCTTCACCCCGCTCAAACGCGTCCGCCTCCTCGGTGAAGCCATCGGCGAATACCTGAAGACACTGGACGCGAAAGTCCTGCTGATCGCCTCCGGAGGCCTCTCCCACGACCCGCCGGTACCCCGGCTGGCAACCGCCACCGAAGCGCAACGCAGGATGCTGATCGGCGCAGATGGCCACCAAACGGCCGAAGCGCGTGCCGCCCGGCAACAGCGCGTCTACGACACCGCCGACGCCTTCGCCCGCGGCGAAGCGGACATCCAAGACCTCGCCCCGGAATGGGACCAGCAACTGATGAAGATACTCGCCTCCGGCGACCTGTCACCCATCGACGCCTGGACGCCCCAGGAAATGACCGAGATTGCGGGGAACTCCTCCCACGAAGTCCGCTCCTGGATCGCCGCCTACGCAGCACTCGGCGCCATCGGGCCCTACACCGTCCAGTACAGCTACTACCGCCCGATCCGCGAATACATCGCCGGCTTCGGCGTAACCACGGCAACCCTCGACATCTAAACCCGCCCCCCTCAGGATCTAGCCGTCTAGCATGCTACATCCTGCGACGTTATCCATCTTCTCGCCGCAGCCTTCGGACTGCACGACAGAGAGCACCCCCATGACACACCAACCCACTACCGCCAACGACGGCGGAGCGGTCACGACGGGCACGTCGCCGACGAACCTCAGGAGCGTCGCCAACACGCTTCTCGGCGCACTGAAGACAGCACGCCCCTGCGGACCCGTGCGTGAAGTCCTGCAAGAGGACCTGGACTCGGCCTACGAGGTCCAGGAACTGATCATCCAGAGCAGGACCAGCCTTCGAAACCGTCGCATTGGACGCAAGGTCGGCCTGACCGCCCCGGCCGTCCAGCGCCAGCTCGGCGTCGACCAGCCCGACTTCGGCGTCCTGCTCTCCGACATGCAGCTGGGCGAAGACGAACAAATCCCGCACGAGGCGCTCATCGCCCCGCGCATCGAAGCGGAAATCGCGTTTATTCTCGGCCGCGACGTCGACGCCACCGACCGGGACTCGGTCCTGGCCGCCGTGGACTACGTCGCACCCGCCCTGGAAATCGTCGACAGCCGCATCGCCGAATGGGACATCGGCATCGTCGACACAGTCGCCGACAACGCCTCCAGCGCCTACTTCATCCTCGGCCAAGGCAAGGCGACGCTCAACGGCTACGTCCCGGCGGGAGCCGAAATGGTCATGACCATCAACGGAGTCCAGGCCTCGATGGGGACCGGGGCGGACTGCCTCGGCGATCCCATCAACGCCCTGCTCTGGATCGCCGAAACAGCCACGGCCCTCGGCCGGCCCCTCCGGGCCGGAGAGATCGTCCTCTCCGGCGCCCTCGGCCCCATGGCCCCGCTCAACGCCGGGGACATCATCGAAGCCCGCATCGGCGGACTGGGCACCGTCACAGCAACAGTCACTAAGGAACACTCATGAGCGCAAAAGCAGCCATCATCGGCTCAGGAAACATCGGCACCGACCTCATGTTCAAGATCATGCGCCTGACCGACAAACTGGACATGGGCGTCATGGTCGGCATCGACCCCGCCTCCGACGGCCTCGCCCGAGCCGCCCGTCTCGGCATCGCCACCACCGCCGAAGGAGTCGAAGGCCTCATCGGAATGCCCGAATTCGAGGACATCGAGGTCATCTTTGACGCCACCTCCGCCGGCGCCCACCGGCACAACGCCGCCGCCCTGGCACCCTACGGGAAGAAGCTGGTCGACCTCACCCCGGCCGCCATCGGGCCCTACGTCGTGCCCTCAGTCAACCTCGAGCAGCACCTGGACGCGGGCAACGTCAACATGGTCACCTGCGGCGGGCAGGCCACCATCCCAATCATCGCCGCCATCAACAGCCAGACACCGGTCCACTACGGAGAAATCGTCGCCTCCATCTCCTCCAAGTCCGCCGGACCCGGCACACGCGCCAACATCGACGAATTCACCGAAACCACCTCTGACGCAATCGTCGCCGTCGGCGGGGCCGCCAGAGGCAAGGCCATCATCGTCCTGAACCCGGCAGAACCGCCGATGATCATGCGCGACACCGTCCTGTGTCTGGTGGACCGGCTCACCGACGCCGAACAGGACCGGGTCGCCGCCGCCATCCGGGACCGCGTCACCGAAGTCGCCAGCTACGTCCCTGGCTACCGGCTCAAGCAGGCCGTGCAGTTCCAGGACGAAGGAGCCGAGGTCAGCGGACTCATCCCTGAGGGCCGGGGAACAGGGGAGTACACGAGGGTCAGCGTATTCCTCGAAGTCGAAGGCGCCGCCCACTACCTCCCGGAATACGCCGGAAACCTGGACATCATGACCTCCGCCGCGCTCCGCGTCGCCGAACGGCTGGTCACCACCAAGCAGGAAGTAGCATCATGAGCCAGACACCAACCCGCGTCTTCATCCAGGACGTCACCCTGCGCGACGGCATGCACGCCGTCCGCCACCGCATCAGCCCCGAGAACGTCGCCAGCATCGCCGCAGCACTGGACGCCGCCGGCGTCGACGCCATCGAAGTCGCCCACGGCGACGGCCTCGCCGGCAGCAGCCTCACCTACGGCCCCGGAAGCAACACCGACTGGGAATGGATCGAAGCCGCCGCCTCGGTCGTCAGGAACGCCCGGCTCACCACGCTGCTGCTGCCCGGCATCGGCACCCTGAAGGAACTCCGCCAGGCCTACGCCCTGGGAGTCCGCTCCGTCCGGGTCGCCACCCACTGCACCGAAGCCGACGTCTCCGCCCAGCACATCGCCTACGCCCGCGAACTGGGCATGGACGTCTCCGGATTCCTCATGATGTCCCACATGTCCGAACCCCAAAAGCTCGCCGCCCAGGCCAAACTCATGGAATCCTACGGCGCCAACTGCGTCTACGTCACCGACTCCGGCGGCGGACTGACCATGGACGGGGTACGCCAGCGGGTCCGTGCCTACCGCGAGGTCCTAAACCCGGAAACCGAAATCGGGATCCACGCCCACCAAAACCTCTCACTTGC
Source organism: Arthrobacter sp. ov407 (assembly GCF_900102895.1). Classification (GTDB taxonomy): domain Bacteria; phylum Actinomycetota; class Actinomycetes; order Actinomycetales; family Micrococcaceae; genus Arthrobacter. The sequence goes on along the minus strand of NZ_FNGD01000004.1, from coordinate 166,741 downwards.
CGTCGCCAACTCCGTCGTCGCCGTCGAAGAAGGCGCATACCGGGTGGACGCCTCCCTCGCCGGACACGGCGCCGGAGCCGGAAACACACCCGTCGAACCCTTCGTCGCCGTCGCAACCCTGCACGGGTGGGAACACCACGCCGACCTCTTCGCCCTCCAGGACGCAGCCGAAGACCTCGTCCGTCCCCTGCACGACCGTCCCGTGCAGGTGGACCGGGAAACCCTCACCCTCGGCTACGCCGGCGTGTACTCCAGCTTCCTCCGCCACGCAGAACGCGCCTCAGCCCGTTACGGACTGGACACCCGCGACATCCTCGTCGAGGTCGGCCGCCGCCAGCTCGTGGGCGGGCAGGAAGACATGATCACTGACGTCGCCCTGGACCTGCAGCGCGCCGCGAACAAGCACCCCCAACCCGTCCCCGTCCGCTAGCTCCACCTCTTCCAAGGAACCCACATGTCAACGAAGACATCCCCGGCCGCCGCAGGCCCCACGAGTCCGATGAAGGTTGCGATGGCAAGCTTCATCGGCACCAGCGTCGAGTACTACGACTTCTTCATCTACGGAACAGCAGCCGCCCTGATCTTCCCGAAGCTGTTCTTCCCCGAGGCCAGCCCCCTCATGGGCACCCTGCTCTCTTTCGCCACCTTCGGTGTCGGCTTCCTCGCCCGGCCCCTGGGAGGCATCGTCTTCGGACACTTCGGCGACCGGGTCGGCCGCAAGCAAATGCTCATCATCTCTCTCGTCGGCATGGGCGCCGCAACCTTCATGATGGGCCTGCTGCCCGGCTACGCCCAGATCGGCATCGCCGCCCCCATCCTGCTGACCGTGCTGCGCATTTTCCAGGGCTTCTGTGTCGGCGGCGAATGGGGCGGCGCCACCCTCATGGCCGTCGAACACGCACCCAAGGGCAAGAAGGGCTTCTACGGAGCGTTCCCCCAGATGGGCGCCCCGGCCGGCACCAGCCTCGCCACCGTCGCGTTCCTCGGAGCCACCCAGCTCCCCGCGGACCAGTTCACCGCTTGGGGCTGGCGCCTGCCCTTCCTCGTCAGTGCCGTCCTGGTCATAGTCGGCCTCGTCATCCGCCTCACCATCGCCGAAAGCCCCTCCTTCGCCGCAGCCCGCGACAAGCAGGAGCTGGTCAAGCTCCCCATCAAGGAAGCCTTCCGCCGCCACCCCAAGGAAATCTTCCTCGTCGCCGGCACCTACCTCAGCCAGGGCGTCTTCGCCTACATCACCATGTCCTACCTGGTGAACTATTCCACCAGCGTGGCCGGGATCGACCGCACCAGCGTCCTGCTCGGCGTCTTCCTCGCCGGACTCGTCGCCGTCGTCCTCTACCCGGTCTTCGGCTCCCTCTCCGACAAATACGGCCGCAAAACCATGTACCTCATCGGGGCCGTGGCCATGGGAGTGGTCATCGGACCGGCGTTCATGCTGATCAACACCGGCGTGGCAGCGAACTTCATCTTGGCAGTGGTGCTGGTCTTCGGCGTGGCCATGGCACCGGCCGCCGGCGTCACCGGCTCGCTGTTCTCCATGGTCTTCTCCCGCGAAGTCCGTTACACCGGAGCATCAGTCGGATACACCATCTCCCAGATCTGCGGATCCGCGTTCGCCCCCACGATCGCCACCGCGCTGTTCGCCGCAACCAAGAGCAGCGACTCCATTGTCATCTACCTCCTGATCGTCTCGGCCATCTCCGTCATCTCCGTAGCGCTCCTGCCCGGAGGCTGGGGTCGAAAGGAAGCAGCACGCCAAAACGGAGAGCTGCAGGAAACCCAACTCACCCCGGAGCCGAGCACCGCCGGCGCCTGATCCGGCCATCGGGGCGGGCGTCTGGCATGGCAGCCAAACGTCCGCCCACAGCCGGAAAACGACGAAATGGACAAGACGAGCTCAAGGTCGCCACCAGCCGACGGAAAGGGCCGGATCCGATGCAAGGGAATCCCCGCGTGCCCGTGAACGAACCCGAACCGGAAGCAGCCGAAATCCACCGCCCGTATCCCTTCATGGAATGGAGCATGCTGGTCGGCGCCGTCGTCGATGTCAGGCGCGAAGGCGTGTTCGTCAGGACAGGCTTCGTGGAGGACGCCACACCGTCCGGCGACACGGCATGGATAGCGGCGGACGGGCTCGACCGCCGGATCATGATCGAAAAATCCGCAGGTTACGTCCTCTGGATCACAGCCGAACAACTCCAGCTCCGGAGAGTCCACCAGCCAAGCCGCTGAAAAGGCGACCGGCTGTTGGAAGGGCCGCCGCCAGCAACGCAAAGAGAAACGCAGTGCAGGTCGCCAGCTCAGTTATCTAAAGGAGAGAACGTGATCACTGTCCCCAGCGAACCCAAGCTGGGTAACTCCAACTATGCAAATGGCAGCACGCACGCAAGCGGCAGCCCACCGAACGCCGAAGACTTTCCCCAAGGCCAAATCACCTCGTCGGCCTGGGAAGGCTGGTGGCACCAGTTTCCCGCCGAAGACTGAGGACTTTCCCTCAATGCGGCTCAAAGACCGTCCCTGCCAAGCCGGCAGCTAGAAAATTTGGCGGCCCATCGAGTTATCCAGGTGACCGTGGGCCTAGTGAAGCTGAGGAAGACATGAAATGGGCAAGGAGCAAAGTAGACGGACGCGACTGGAAGGCATCCGAGTTCAGCAGGCTTGATGCCGCGCTGCGCCAGGCAAGGAGGATCGGCTTGGTCTGTCTGGGCTGCGGCGGTCCAGCGTTCTTCCGGTCGCCGTCCGGCAACAGGCCCCCTACCTTTGCCGCTAAACATCAAAAGGATTGCGCAGCTGTGACAGTGACGTGGTCGGTGTTCCGTTACCTGCAGTAAGGCGGGGATCGATTCGGGGGCACGCCGGGAATGGTCCCCACGACCATTTACATCGCCGCCGTTGGAAACCAAAGGTAGTGCAGGGCTTGAAAGACCCCGCCGGCGCTCCTCCTGTGCCGCGAGAACCGGCGGGATCACCCATGCCTCATCAAGGACTAACCCCGAATGTTCCTAGGATCGTTACCCGGATCGATGGTGTCCTTAGCCTGGACCTTGTTGTCCTTGCCATGGATATTCAACTCCCCTCCGCCATACCGGGCGAGGTAACCCCGGGCTGCATCAATTGCCGCAGCTTGGGTGTGTCATGAACAGAGGAAGCCCGAGAGGAACCCTCCCGCTCTGCCTTCCATCCGTCGTCACCTGGTACCACGTGATAACTGTTGCGTTCAGCCATATGTATCACCCCCAGACGTAGCTGGCACGGCATGGCCTACCTCGCCGAGGCCTAAACCGGCTGGCCCGGGAGCTAATGCGAACTGGCGGACTGTGGCGGCAGGCGGTTTCGCGCACTAAAACCTTCAGCCCGGCGATTCGCCGCATGTCTATCCCGCAGGGGGCGCTCATAGCCTCGCTGCCCATCGCACGTGATAAACCGCGAATTCAGATCTCCTAATCAGGGTCTACGGATGCACTACTCGCCGGCACAGCAGCGGCAAGTCCGGGGGAACGGCTGAGCTCATTGATTCGGGCAGACACTGTCCGCACAAATCGCCCCGTTCCTGACGCGGAGCGGTGCCGGGCATCAACGGCGAACTGGGCCGTTGGGGTGGTCAACAGGCTATGTCGTCATCGAGCCCAAGACGGGCAAATTTCAGCCCGAATTTTCCGCCATGCTCAACTTCTACGTCGCCCTCGTCGATGACGTGCTTCGGCCCCACCGCCGTAACCAGACCATAGGCATCTCATCTGCGGCACGAAGAACGATCGCAGTGTTCGATCCAGCCCGAGCCGTCCCACCTCGCCGATGGCCGCCGCCTGCACCTGAGGGCATCTGGGAACCTTTCCCTCGAAAGCCTCGCCCGTTCGTGTAGGGCTCAGCAGACCGACGACTGCTCAAGCCAGCGCCGCTGCCGGATCTGGCCAGCTAAGAATCCATGGGCGCTTACGGCCGCGCAGCGGTTTTACCCCGCTCATGGCGGCGAGCAGTCCGATAGGCCCGAGGAGTGGCGCCTATATCTTTGAGGAAGTGCCGGTTGAAGTTGGACAGGTTGGTGAATCCCACTTCGTAGCAGATGTCGGAGATGGCTTTGTCGCTGTGCTCCAGCAGCCGCCGGGCGTGGGCCAGGCGGAGTTTGCGGACCAGGTCGCTGAAGTTCTGGCCGGTGGCGCGCTTGAAGTACTTCGAGAACGTCGGCTCTGACATGCCGACCAGGGCAGCAGCGTCGGACATCTTGACGCTGCCGGCATGGTTGCTGAAGACGTACTCCAGGACGATGTCCACTACCGCAGCGGCCTGGCTGTCCAGTTGTGGCCTGAACCATTCGTCGGCGAGATAGCGCCGTTCCTCCTGTGGTGCTCGCGTCAGGATCGCAAAGACCTCAATGAGATGATGAAGCCGCTGCAATCCGGTGGCCGTCCCCATTGCCTCGAGGGAATCGGCGGCGGCCTGGGCTGTCCGTCCGAGGAACTCGATCCCGCGCGAGGACTGTTCAAGCAGGGGTTTGACGTCGGCCATTTCCGGCACGATTGAAGCGGCCTGGTCAACCCATTTTCCGTCGAACTGGATGAGGGCGTCCCTGCCCTGGAGGACTTCCCCGGGCTCAAGGTCGCTGACCCAGTCGTGCGGCAGCCCTGAACCCACCAGAGCCAGGTGCCCGGCCTCGAACGTGCCGATGTGGTCTCCAACGATGAACTTGCCCGTGCCCTTCCGGATCAGGTGCAGCTCGTATTCGGGATGGTAATTCCAGCGGGCCACCGGGCTGGGGTAATCGTGCTCGTGCCACCGGACTGAATGGTTCGGGTCTTCCGGGATGACCTCGCGGTTGGCCCGCATGCCCAGAAGCCTTTCGGCAAGCCTGGCCGCCGCGCTGTCAATCGGATCAGGGCTGTCAATGAGGTCAGCGCTGTCGCTGGGGCCCGCCATGCTCATTGTGGTTCTCCATGCGTTCAGGTCATGAAATGTGGACAGCCAGGTGGTTGCCTTCTCCTAGGGTAGCGCTGGGCCGGGGGAGACTGGGGAAAATTAGTATCAGAAATTGGCAACCACGGCGCTAGTTGTGTCCCATCCCACAGGCCTAATCTTGAGGAACAGCAGCAAGGTAACTGGCCTCGAGCCATTCACCCCGTTTTCGGTCCCCGCACTCCGACGCAGCAGTCGGATTGGGCCGGCATCGCACCCCCGAAGAACAAAGGAGTCCTTAATGCGCGCAAAAATACGCGTCGCCGCACTGGCCGCAGGCGCCCTGTGCGTGGCGCTCGGCGCCACGGCCTGCGCAGGCGCCGGCGGCGGCAATTCCGCGGGCGACCCGAACAGTATCAATGTCCTGATGGTCAACAACCCCCAGATGGAGGACCTGCAGCGGCTTACCGCGGACAACTTCACCAAGGAAACCGGCATCAGGGTCAACTACACGGTCCTGCCGGAAAACGATGTCCGCGCCAAGATCAGCCAGGAGTTCTCCAGCCAGGCCGGACAGTACGACGTTGCGTCACTGTCCAATTACGAGATCCCGTTCTATTCCGCCAACGGCTGGCTGGCGCCGCTGGATGCGGTGGCCAAGGATGCCGAGTTCAACCAGGCGGACATCCTGCCGGCCTACACCGCCTCGCTGACGGGCAAGGACGGCAAGCTTTACGGCGAACCGTTCTACGGGGAATCCTCCTTCCTGATGTACCGGAAAGACATCTTCGACGCCAAGGGCCTGACCATGCCGGAGAAGCCCACCTGGGACCAGGTCGCCGATCTTGCTGCCAAGGTTGACGGTGCAGCTCCCGGAATGAAGGGCATTTGCCTGCGCGGCCAACCCGGTTGGGGGCAGGTCTTCGCCCCCCTGACGACCGTGGTGAACACTTTTGGCGGGACCTGGTTCGACAAGGACTGGAACGCGAAGGTCAACGCTCCGGAATTCACCGCCGCTGTTGATTTCTACACCAAGCTGGTGCGCGACCACGGTGAAGCGGGGGCCGCCCAAGCCGGGTTCACCGAGTGCCTGACCAACATGAGCCAGGGCAAGGTCGCCATGTGGTACGACGCCACTTCCGCCGCCGGCGCCCTGGAAGCCGAGGACTCCCCGGTGAAGGGCAAGATCGGCTACGCCCAGGCCCCGGTGAAGGAGACCACGTCCTCGGGCTGGCTGTGGACCTGGTCCTGGGCTGTGCAGGCGGCCTCCAAAAAGCAGGACGCTGCCGATAAGTTCATCGCCTGGGCGAGCTCGAAGAAGTATGAGGAACTGGTTGCATCCAAGCTCGGCTGGTCCAAAGTCCCGTCCGGCAAGCGGATTTCCACCTACGAGAACGCCGACTTCCAGAAGGCCGCGCCATTCTTCAAGGCCGAACGCTTTGCCATTGAGAACGCCGATCCAAAAAACCCCGGAGTCCAGCCCCGGCCCGCTGTCGGCATCCAGTTTGTCGGTATTCCCGAATTCGCGGCCCTCGGCACCAGGGTTTCCCAGGGTGTGAGCTCAGCCATCGCCGGCCAGGGCTCCGTGGCCGACGCCGTAGCCAAGGGCCAGGAAGCCGCCAAAAAAGTCGGCGACAAGTACAAGTAATCACCACCCAACCGCAGGAGAACATCATGACTACCGCAACGGCGCGCGTCTCCCGGCACGGGAGCAGCACAGCCAAACCTTCCAAGAACGCCAGGGCGCGCGAACGCGCCGTGGCCTGGGCACGGCGTGCACCGCTGCTGCCGGCACTGATCTTCCTCATCATCGTCACCCAGCTCCCGTTCGTGGTGACCCTGATCATTTCGTTCATGAACTGGAACAGCCTGAGCCCGGACAAGACCGGATTCGCCGGGTTCGATAACTACGTCCAGATCCTCACCGACCCCTACTTCTTGCAGGCGATCGTCACCACCATCGTCGAGACGGTCTCCGTCGTCCTGGTCAGCCTGGTCCTCGGCCTTGGCCTGGCCCTGCTGCTGGACAAGAAGTTCATCGGCCGCGGACTGGCCCGAACCATGCTGATCGCACCGTTCCTCATCGTTCCGGTAGCTGCCGCGCTCATCTGGAAGCATGCCATTCTCAACCCGGTCTACGGCCTGATCAACGGCACCCTCACCTGGGTCTGGGCGCTCTTCGGCTCCGACACCCCGCCCCAGCCGGACCTGCTGTCCTCGGCGCCCCTGATGGCCATCATTGTCTCGCTTATCTGGCAGTGGACCCCGTTCATGATGCTCATCCTGCTCGCCGGTCTGCAGTCCCGTCCGATGGACACGGTGGAAGCCGCCCAGATGGACGGCGCCACGCCCTGGGCTATTTTCCGGCACCTCACGCTGCCCCATCTGCGCCAGTACCTGGAACTGGGCGGACTGCTCGGCGCCATCTACATCGTGCAGAATTTCGACGCTACCTTCGTCATCACCTCCGGCGGCCTGGGCACGGCCAACCTGCCCTACGCCATCTACGAGACGTTCTACTATGCCAACGAATACGGCCTGGCCTCCGCCGCCGGCGTCGTGGTGGTCATCGGCACCATCATCGTGGCGACCTTCGCACTCCGCACCGTTTTCTCGCTCTTCAAGAAGGAGGCAGCACGATGAGCACGCTCACCCCGGCCGAACCCAGGTCTTCAGTCCCCGCCCCGCACGCCCGCACCAACGGTTCACGGCGCCGCGGCAAGTCGCGCATGGACCCCACGCGCAACAACACGGCCGCCGGGATCGCTGCCTGGCTGCTGGCCCTGCTCTTCGCGGTACCGGTCCTGTGGATGATCCTGACTTCGTTCCACTCGGAAGTGGATGCCGCAACCAACCCGCCCTCCATCGCCGCAGACCTTAACCTCGACGCCTACAAGGAGTTCTTCGGGGCAACGTCCGGTGTCAGCCCGTGGCCGTCGCTGATCAACTCCGCCACCGCCTCGATCTTCTCCACCGTGCTGGTTCTGCTGCTGGCCATCCCGGCGGCCTACGCCCTGTCCATCCGGCCCGTGAAAAAGTGGACCGATGTCCTGTTCTTCTTCCTCTCCACCAAGATGATGCCCGTGGTCGCGGCCGTCCTGCCGCTCTACCTCTTCGCCAAAACCGCCGGGGCCCTGGATAACATCTGGTTCCTGGGTCTGATGTACACCTCGATGAACCTGCCCATTGCCGTATGGATGATGCGCTCCTTCCTCGACGAAGTGCCGGTCGAAATGCTCGAGGCCTCCCAGATCGACGGCGCAGGCCTGCTGCTGACGCTCCGCAAAGTCGTCGCCCCCGTCGCGATGCCGGGCATCGCCGCCACCGCCCTGATCTGCTTCATCTTCAGCTGGAACGAGCTCCTCCTGGCCCGGGTGCTCACCGGCGTGGTCGCCGGCACCGCCCCGGTCTTCCTCACCGGCCTCGTCTCCAGCCAGGGATTGTTCATCGCCAAAGTCTGCGCAGCCGCCGTCGTGGTCTCCCTGCCGGTACTGTTCGCCGGCTTCGCCGCCCAGGACAAACTCGTCCAGGGCCTCTCCCTGGGTGCCGTAAAGTAGCCGGCCCCCTTCGATCTGTTTAGGAAAAAAGGAATCCTTCGATGACAACATCAACCGCACAGTCCCGCACCTCCGGACAACCCGAAGTACCGGCCACTATGCGCGCCGCCGTCCTCAAACGCCAGGGCGACATGGCCATGGAAACCCTGCCGGTCCCGCAGTTGGACCCGGACCAGGTCCTGGTGCAGGTTGCCGCCGTCGGCGTCTGCGGCAGCGATGTCCACTACTACGAACACGGCAGGATCGGCGACTACGTGGTGGACCACCCACTGATCCTGGGCCACGAGCTCTCCGGCCGGATCGCCGCCGTCGGAAGCGCCGTGGACCCCGCCCGCATCGGCCAGCGGGTCGCCGTCGAACCCCAGCGGCCCTGCCGCAAATGCAAGCAGTGCAAGGCCGGCCGGTACAACCTCTGCCCCGACATCGAGTTCTACGCCACCCCGCCGATCGACGGGGCCTTCGCCGAATACGTCACCATCCAGAGCGACTTCGCGTACGACATCCCGGACAGCGTCAGCGACGAGGCGGCAGCCCTCATCGAACCGCTCTCCGTTGGCCTCTGGGCCTGCGAACGCGCCCAGATCAAGCCCGGCAGCCGGGTCCTGATCGCCGGAGCCGGCCCGATCGGCATCATCGCCGCCCAGGCCGCCCGCGCCTACGGCGCGACCGAAATCTACATCAGCGACATCGCCGAAGACCGGTTGGCGTTCGCGCTCGAACACGGCGCCACCCACGCCCTGAACGCCCGCACGGACAGTGTCGAAGGGCTCGACGTCGATGCGTTCATCGACGCCTCCGGCGCCCCGCAGGCCGTCCGCTCCGGAATCAAAGCCGTGGGACCTGCCGGCCGGGTCATCCTGGTGGGGCTCGGGGCCGAGGACGTCGAACTCCCCGTCTCCTACATCCAGAACCGCGAAATCTGGCTCTCCGGCGTCTTCCGCTACACCAACACCTGGCCGCTCGCCATCCAGCTCATCGCCGACGGCAAGGTGGACCTGGACATACTCGTCACCGGTAGGTTCGCGCTGGCAGACTCCGAAGAAGCACTCAAAGCGGGCAAGCAGGCCGGACAGCTCAAAGCTGTCGTCTACCCGGGCCGCTGACCCACGCCACCGATCACCGACTACTGCAAGGAAGCAGCCATGTCAGCAAACTACCCCGCGTCCGAACCCCGCCCCGCAGCCGCGGGCACCGTCCTGACAGTGGTCGGCGAGTCCCTCGTCGACATCATCACCGACCCTCACCACCCGGCTAGCCAGGCCCACCCGGGCGGAAGCCCCCTCAACGTGGCCGTGGGAGCTGCCCGTCTTGGCCTTCAGACCAACCTGGTGACCCACTACGCCGCCGACCGGTACGGACTCGTGATCGAAGAACATCTTCAGTCGAACGCCGTCCACGTCGTCAACGGCGGAGCCACCCCGACGTCGACTGCCTTCGCCACACTTGGTCCCGGCGGCGTCGCCGAATACACCTTCTCCATCACCTGGGAAATCAACGGCGCATCCTTGCCTGCCTTGGCCGCCGTCGACGTTTCCACCCATGTCCACACCGGATCCATCGCGACCGTGCTCCCGCCCGGGAACCTGGCCACTCTTGCCCTCGTGGAGGCGGCCCGTGAGCACGCCACCATCAGCTACGACCCCAACTGCCGGCCCGCAATCAGCCCCGATGCCGCCGCAGCGCGGCAGCAGGCGGAAGTGTTCGTGGCGGCCAGCGACATCGTCAAAGCCAGCGACGAAGACCTGAGCTGGCTCTACCCGGACCGGACACCGGAGGAAACCCTGCAGGCCTGGCTGGAACTGGGGCCGGAGGTCGTGGCCCTGACACGCGGCGCCTCTGGCCCGGTCATCCTGTCCGCCGCGGGGCGCGTGGAGATGGCGGCCGAACCCATCCTCGTGGCAGACACTGTGGGCGCCGGGGACGCCTTCATGGCCGGGCTTCTCTCCGGACTTGCCCAGCTTGAGGCGCTGGGGGCGGACGGAAGACACCGGCTGAAGGCCCTGACCCTGGATCAGCTGCACGCCCTCGGCGCCTACGCCAACCGCGCAGCAGCGATCACCTGTTCCCGGAAGGGCGCAAATCCACCACGGGCAGCGGAACTCGGTCCGCTGCCCGTTCCCTCACCGGCCCAGGAGCGATGACATGAGGCAAACCCTCAACAACACCAGCGTTGCCACCACTCCCGCATCCCTGGCCGCACCGGGCTACGACCGCTCGGCGCTGACCGCCGGCATCGTCCACTTCGGCGTCGGCGGCTTCCACCGCGCCCACCAGGCCATGTACCTGGACCGGCTGATGGACACCGGCCAAGCCCACGACTGGGCTATTTGCGGCGTCGGGGTCCTCCCCGGGGACGCCCGCATGAAGGAGGTGATGGACCGCCAGGACTGCCTCTACACCCTGGTCGTGAAAAACCCCGACGGAACCCGCGAGGGACGGGTCATCGGCTCGATCATCGAGTATCTTTTCGCACCCGACGATCCGGAGGCCGTCATCGAGAAAATGGCATCCGAGGCCATTCGGATCGTCTCGCTCACCGTCACCGAGGGCGGCTACAACTTCCACCACGTCACAGGCGACTTCAACGCCGAGAATCCCGACGTGCTCCACGACCTGCAGCCGGGAGCGGCTCCGCGGACCACCTTCGGACTCGTCACCGAAGCGCTCTCCCGGCGGCGGGAACGCGGGCAGCAGCCGTTCACGGTGATGTCGTGCGACAACATCCAAGGCAACGGAGACGTCGCCCGCAAAATGTTCACCGCCTTCGCAACGCTCAAGGACACGGAGCTGGGCGCCTGGGTCGCGGACCATGTTCCGTTCCCCAACAGCATGGTGGACCGGATCACCCCGGTCACCACGGACGCGGACCGTGAGGCCGTCGCCGCGGAATTCGGGGTCGAGGACGCGTGGCCGGTGGTGTGTGAACCGTTTGAGCAGTGGGTCCTTGAAGACCATTTCAGTCTCGGGCGCCCTCCCTTCGAAGACGCCGGAGTCCAGCTCGTGGACGACGTCGAACCCTACGAACTGATGAAGCTGCGTTTGCTGAACGCCAGCCACCAGGGCATGTGCTACTTCGGCTATCTCGCCGGCTACCGATACGCCAACGAAGTCTGCCAGGACCCCCTCTTCACCCAGTTCCTGCTCGACTACATGGACAAGGAAGCCACACCCACCCTCCAGCCTGTCCCCGGCATCGACCTTCACGAATACAAGCACACCCTTATCGAACGGTTCTCCAACGAACACATCCGGGACACCCTGGCCCGGCTGTGCGCCGAAAGCTCCGACCGGATCCCCAAGTGGCTGCTGCCGGTCATCCGCATCAACCTGAAACAGGGCGGGGAGATCCACCGCTCCGCGGCCATCGTGGCGAGCTGGGCCCGCTATGACGAGGGCGTTGACGAACAGGGGAACCCCATCGAGGTGGTTGACCGGCTGAAAGAGCCCCTGATGGCCGCCGCGGCCCGGCAGCGCGGGGAACCGCTCGCGTTTATCGCCAACCGGGAGATCTTCGGTGACCTGATAGACAATCAATCCTTCGTTACGGCCTACACCCAGATACTGAACGACCTTCATAGCCGCGGAGCCCGGGCCGCCCTGGAATCCCTGAAATCCGGTTCATAGGCAGCGCGAACCCCTTGACCTGAAAGAAGGCAACGATGCCCCTGGTAGCCGGCGTGGACAGCTCCACCCAGTCCTGCAAGATCGTCATCCGCGACGCCGAAACCGGCGCCCTGCTCCGCCGTGGGTCGGCACCCCACCAGGAAGGAACCGAGGTGGATCCGGAGGCATGGTGGTCCGCCCTCCAGGAAGCTATCGAACGGGCGGGCGGGATCGATGACGTGGCAGCGATTTCCGTCGGAGCGCAACAACACGGCATGGTCTGCCTGGATGCGGCCGGGGGAGTGGTCCGGCCAGCGCTGCTGTGGAACGACACCCGGTCCGCCGCCACGGCGCAGGCCATGATCCGCGACGCCGGTCCAGACGGTGAACGCCATTGGGCGGACACGACGGGCACCGTCCCGGTCGCCTCGCTCACAGCGACCAAGCTGCGCTGGCTGGCCGAAAATGAACCGGACAATGCCAGCCGAACGGCCGCGGTCTGCCTTCCCCACGACTGGCTCAGCTGGCGGCTGGCCGGATACGGTCCGGGCAGCGGCGCGCCGGGGATCGAAGCCCTCTGTACCGACCGTTCCGACGCCTCCGGCACCGGATACTGGTCACCCGCAACCGGCGAATACCTGCCCGACGTTCTCGAAAGGACACTGGGACACATCCCGGTGCTGCCTGCGGTCCTGGGACCGCTGGACGCGAAACACAGAACACCCTCTGGCGCCCTGATCGGCGCAGGTGCCGGCGACAATGCCGCCGCCGCCCTCGGCGTGAACGCCGGCCTGGGCGACGTCGTCGTTTCCATCGGCACGTCCGGCACCGTGTTCGCTGCGGCCGACCAGCCCGTCGCCGACCCGTCCGGGCTCGTCAGCGGCTTCGCCGACGCGACGGGTCACTTCCTGCCGCTGGTCTGCACACTGAACGCCTCCCGCGTTCTCGACGCGACCGCACGTCTCCTCGGAATAAATCATTCAGAGCTCTCCAGTCTGGCCCTATCGGCGCCCGCCGGAGCCTCCGGGCTGGTCCTGGTTCCCTACTTCGAGGGCGAACGCACCCCCAACCTTCCGGATGCGAGCGGATCACTGCACGGCATGACGCTGGCAAACTTCACGCCCGCGAACCTCGCCCGAGCCGCCGTGGAGGGGCTGGCCTGCTCACTCGCCGACGGGCTCAAGGCCCTCACCGATATTGGCGTCTCTGCTCGAAGCGTCATTCTGGTGGGCGGCGGCGCACGCTCCGCGGCTGTGCAACAAATCATCGCAGCGGTCTTCGGACTCCCGGTGCGCGTGCCGGAACCCGGAGAGTACGTGGCGGACGGCGCCGCGCGGCAGGCAGCCGGGGCGCTCCTCGGCGCATTCCCCACGTGGAACACCGGATCAACAGGGTTGAAAAAGGCGGGCCCCACACCGCACGTTCTCGAGCGCTACCGGGCGGCCGTAACAACGATTTGAGCCTCCCAGAGCCACCGGCTGGGAGTGGGTCCATTACCACCTAGGTGTCCATCACCATTGGGCCCCGGAGGAGTCCCCTCAACCACCACGAACCAAACCTCAAACGGCCCCGACACGCCGGCGCGTGCCGCAGAAACTTAACCCGAGCATCCAGCATCTTCTCGACGGCATGACCGGCATTCCGGCCTTTGTTCAAGACGGGCGGCTCGATGTCCTCGGCATGAACGACCTCGCCCGTGCGCTCTACCACCCGGACGGCGACGAGCCGGAGCGGCCGCAGAATTTCGCACGTTTCGTCTTCCTTGATACCGGTTCCCGGGATCAGTTGCCCGAGTGGGAGTCAATGGCCCAGGATGCCGTGGCGATCCTCCGGCAGGAAGCCGCCCGCGACCCCCATAACCGCGACCTCTCAGACCTCATCGGAGAGCTCGCCACCAAGAGCGAGGACTTCCGGACCATGTGGGTCGCCCAGAACGTCCGCCTCCACCACACCGGGACGAAACCCTTCCACCACCCCGTCGTCGGCGACTTCGAACTCACCTTCCAAGCCATGCAACTCCCGGGCGATGAAGGCCTGACCCTGATCGCCTACAGCGCCGAACCAGGCACCCCGGGCCACGACGCACTCAACCTGCTCGCCACCTGGGCCGCCACCGTCCGCAGAGAAACACGGCTCAACACGTCGGACTCACCGGCCCACCACGCCTAGACAGCCGGGCCCCGGAGCTTCCCTTCCATTTCTTTCCCCAGACGGTCGATGTTTCCGGGTCAGCCACGAGAGGGCGGAAACGCGTACCGGCGCCCAGTGCTGACAAGGATGAGGGCAATGACGAGTAGAGCCAGAGTCGCCCAGCCCAGGGATGGTGAACCCAGCGAGCCGAGGAGTGTGCCTCCAAGGATGCCGCCCGCGGCGATGCCGATGTTCCAGCCCGTGACCATAACGCCTTGGGCAGCGTCAACAGCGTCGCCGGCGACGCTCATCATGGCCGTCTGTAGCAGGCTCGCAGCGCCACCGAACGCCAGACCCCACGCGGCAGCGCTGGCGTAGACGGCGATAGGGGATGTGGCGAGGAATCCCAGGGCGAGCATCGCAATGGCGAACAAGCCGCTGCTGATGATCATGAGGGTCCGCAGGTGCCGGTCGATCAAAGCACCGGTGACCGCCAGGCTGACCAGTGATGCGACACCGAAAACCATCAGGACCGCGCTGACAGCACCGCTCATGCCCACCGGTGCCAGGAAGGGCGCGATGTACGTGTAGAGCAGGTTATGCGCAGTGACGTAGAGAACCGCGGTGAGAAGCACAGAGACCATGCCGGGAAGGGCGAACACGCGGCGGACCGGGGTCCGTTCACTTTTCTCCTGACCGGGCAAGGCGGGCAGGACCACCAGCACCCAGCCGATGAGCGCCGCTGCGAACACGGCCATCGCGACAAAAGTGAACCGCCACCCGATCAGGCCCGCCAGCAACGTGCCGGCCGGTGTACCAATTGCCAGTGCGATCGGGGTGCCCGCAAGTGCAATCGTCAAGCCGCGGCCCCGCTGGTCTGCGCTCACGAGACGACCCGCGATCCCGGCGATGATGCCCCACAGAACACCCGCGAAGATTCCGGCGACGAAACGGGCACCCAGGGTGAGCGCGAAGCTCGGCGATACGGCCACTACCAGGCTCGTCACGACGTATCCCGTGAGCGCAGCGACGAGAAGACGGCGCCGGGACCACCCCATTGTGGCGCTGATGATCGGGATCGCCCCCACGATGGAACCGATGGCATACACCGACACGAACTGGCCGGCAGCGGACTCGCTCACCCCTAGCCCCTGGCTCATCTCGGGCAGGATGCCGGCAGGCATCGTCTCCAGCATGATGGTCAGGAAGCCGCTCGCGGTTAGCGCGAGCAGGCTCCAAAGTGGGAGGAGCCGGGGGCTGCGCGTCTCTTCAGGGGCGTGTTGTACTAGTGTCATAAACCTTACGGTAAATGGTTGACACTAGTGTGAAGGTCAAGCCGGATGCCGACTGACTCCGTCCGAAGGTGGCCACGACATGCGAATCGGCGAGCTCGCGAAACTCTCAAACACCCCCACCAGATCACTGCGGTACTACGAGGAGCAAGGACTGATCGTCCCACGGCGCCTCGAGAACGGATACCGGGAATACGACCCGTACCTGATCGACCGCGCGATCCAGATCCGCGGACTCATCGACAGCGGGGTCCCGACCAAGATCATCGCCCTGATCCTCCCGTGCCTGGACAAACCGCGCGGCATCGTTCCCGACGACATCCAACCCGAACTGCTCACCATCCTCCGCGACGAACGCGACAAGATGACCCAACGCATCGACTTCCTCACCCGCAACCGGGACTCGATCGCCACCTACATCGAAGCCGCAGACGCGGCGCTGGCGCGCCGTACTGCCGCCACCGTTGCCTAAGCACCACACTCGTTCTCTGCGCCCTTACTCCGGAAGAATTCGAGCCAAACCGCTCGTTCGTTCGGGGAACGCGGCAACGCCCGTCGATTGCTAAATAGGCATCCTGTTACCGTCAAAATCAAACCTGTTACGACGATGGTTGGAAACCGCCCTTCCTGAAACACGCGGTGATTCGGATTCCCGCTGAAGTCGTGAGGCGGGGCCAGCGCCAACTATTTACCGGCGGGTGTGCTGCGTTTGCGGAAGGTGCCGGCGATGGAGAGTTTGCTTGAGTATTGGATGGACCCGTAGCGGAAGAGGTGGACGGCGAGGCGGAGGATGAGGAATCCGATGGTGAAGAGTTCGGCGATGACGATGGTTGCCTCTACTGGGGAGAGGGTGCCGAAGCCGTTGCGGAGCAGGGCTGTGTTGACGCTGCAGCCTACCTCGACATCAAAGTTTGCATCCAACTTCACGGCAGCCAGGGTGATCGTGGAGTCGGTCGCATCGTAGCCGAGGCTGACGTCACGCTGGGTGTAGCTGGTGGCTCGTCCCGTAAAGGTCTCCGCAATCACCCGGACAGTGATGGACCCCTTGCCGGACACTGCTCGCCCATTGATCGTCCAGGCAGCGACGGGTGAGTAGTATCGCAGCGTCTCCATACGCAGAGAAACGCTTTCGTCACGCGACACGAGCGTGTAGGCGTAGTCACGGTCTTCGAAGCAGCATTCGGGCACGATGCTGCACAGCCGGTTCTCGGCGGGGTCAGGTCGGAAAACTCGAGACACTGTCCGACGTGCTGTGACGCTGATGGCTCCCCGAATTCGTGCCTTGTAGTCCCGGTCGATGGGGATCACGGTGGCTGCGTGGCGATTCGACCAGTACGCCGAGGCGCGTGCGCCATTGACCAAGGCAGTTTGATAGTCGCCGGGGGACTGGGCCGCGTCGCCGATCTCTCCGCCCTCGGGGCTACCGACGTACCAGGCGTCGGCCTCGGGGTCAGTGAACATCTCAACGAGTTCGTGGCTCAGGGTGCGGATCGTGTTCTCAGGATCGTCTGTGGGCGGGTCAGCGAAGTACCGGATCCACGCAACCCAGTAGTAGTCGCGATCTAGGAAGTCCTGGTCGAAATCAGAGGTGTGCTGTCCGTTATCGCCGATTGTCTCCTTGAACCCCTCGGGCATCAGCACCACGAACGCGATCCGTCCATCGTCGGGGTCGGGAAAGACGTCGTCGTCGATCAGATGGTCGATGAGGTCGCGTACGACGTGCGGCTCCTCTTTGTTGGTGAAACTGGACGGCGGGTAGGGCTTGGTACAGATGAGGGCCGGATCTCGCCACGTGGGGCGGTCGATGCCGTACTGGGTGAGCTCACTGAAATACTCGGAGTTGATCAGACGCTGGGTTCGGTCGTTAATCATCGCCCGTCGGGCTGCGCCGGCAGCGCTCTTCCACCACCCGCCCCAATAGATGAGCTGGATGGGCAACCCGGTCCCGATGGGCCCTCCATGGAAACTGACGGAGGCGCCGGGAAGTTTGTGATCGGCGAAGACCAACACGGGACAGTCCGGGTGGCTCCAATAGCTTTCGACTGTCCGCTCATCCCTCCTGATGATCGTTGCCAGGGCTTCTTGGACTGCAGCAGATACGGCGATATGGATGCGCGGACTCATGGTGTGATCCTGACTAGGCTCATGCAGGGTGGGGCTACGAGGTCTGACCCAAGGACTCCGCTGGTGGCTTTTTTCGATGGGGATGTTTTCGGGTCTCCAAGGACGGCTGAGTCTCCCAGACTCCGATCTGTTGGCGTGTCGTTCTGCTTGTCGTGGGTTGAGTTGAGTAATTGCCGCTGAGCTCGCTATAGGCGCTCGTGATGGTATCAGTGAGTCATTGGTCCATGGCAGTGTCAAGCACTCTGCCAGAGTTGGGGGGCCAGCCCCGACCTCATGAGGACTTCGACCGCAACGCCCGTCCCGAACTTGCATGGGATCGGGCATCCCGAGCCGCACACAAGCGGTCATGACCTTGCTTGCGTCTTATGGAGGCCGTCCGTTTAGGGACGAAAGGGACTGCCTCGCGCCACCCGTGATTTGCCCGCTTACGGTCAGCACCAGCATTTCACTGTCGAGGAGTTCCGGCTTGGGCACCCTGCCCCGGCCCAGATCGAGCAGATGAAGCGGTCCATGATCGGCCGATCTTCCACGCCATCGCGCACATCATCGAAGCCCTCGAGGTGGCCACAAAGATGTGTACCTTGCAACTACTAACAGGGTGATACTCCACATTGCCCATGGATTTCGCCAACTAGGTCAGTCAGCCGACCTGGGCAGTAGTCCACCAAAAAACCGCAGAATCACGGTGGTCCGCATCTGGCGCTTTTCGCCAGGTGACCTTGGGTCTCACAGTCGTTCGTCCTCGTCTGGTGAGTCGAATGACCCGGAACGGCCCCGCACGCATACGCATGCGGGGCCGTTTTTGCGGGACGCGACCCCAACATTGCCGCTTCATGGGCAAAGCTCATCCTGCAAGCGCTCACCGCTCAGGTCAGTGGCGCGCCGGTCCTATTCCGCCGTCCGTTACTGACGGTCATTCCCGTCCGGTTCGAGGAGGGCCTAATTGGCGGCGTCGCGGAGCCTCGATAGCCGGGCGGCGCTGGTGGAGTGTGATGGGTTTACCCTAGTTGCATGGAGAACCTGAGGGGCCCATTGTATCTGGACGTCGCGGCGAAGGGCCTGTCCCTGGCGGGCGTTGTGATGATGGTTTTTGGGCATGGCGGTTGGTTCACCGTCGGTCTTTCCCTCGTGTTCATCGGCGTGCTGATTGGGGCGTGTGCCGTGGTGGCCGTCCGTCGGGTGCGGTCGCCTGCCGGTCCCGCCCGCCCCGCACTTTTCGGCTCGTGGGGCCGAAGGGGCGGCTCCTCAGACGGGAATACGGGCTCCTGAACCGCGGGGGGACCGGCTGCTTGCGGGTTCGCCGAGCAGTATTGTGGCAAGCGAAGGGGCGCTGAATGGCGAAGGTACCGATTGTTTACAAGAGCACGCACCGGGTCAAGTTTTCCGAGCTCGACCCCTACAACCACGTGAGCACGGGGGAATACGCGACCTATTACGCAGATCACCGGATGGAGGGCCTGCGGGACTATGTCGGTTGGGATCTGGAAACGCTGGGCACATTGCCGTTCATGGTCTGGGTCCGGAGGATGGAGATCGACTTTCTGCGGCCTGCTCGGGGCGATCAGGAGGTCACCATCACGTCGTTCGTGCGAGAGTTCCGGGGGCCCGATGCGCTTATCGAGTGCGCCATGGTCGATTCCGGCGGAACGAACGTGTCGCGCTGCGTCATGACTGTTGCCCACATCGACAAGGAAACGAGTCGCGCGACGGACTGGCCGGCCGACGTTATGGCGCTGTTCTTCGAAAAAGAAGCCCCATGAGGCGCTTCGGGTCATGAACTCAGCCGGCTGGCGGGCAAATCGAGGCCGAGGTCGCAGCAATGCCCCTGATCACCGTGACCGCCTTGCGCTGGGTCATCGTCAGTCCCGTCCCTCAAGGAGGTCCGGCCGCTCCCTCCCTGACCTTTTGCAATGAGGCAACGTGTCCGGCCACACGGACCTTTTCCATGAGTCAACGCGGGCCCCTTGTCCTGTGTGGGGGCCGCGGCTAGTCTGACCCCGACCGTCGGCATAGCCGCGGGCGCTTCACCGCCAATCAGGAGGATGCCTTGAAGTTTGATCCGAACACCACCGCCGTTGTACTCATCGAATACCAGAACGACTTCACGTCCGAGGGCGGCGGGCTGCATGACGCTGTCCGACCGGTCATGGAAAAAACAGACATGCTCGCCAATACGGCTCGCGTTGTAGAGGCAGCCCGCGCGGCCGGCGTCACGGTAATGCACGCGCCCATCACGTTTGCCGAGGGCTACAACGAGCTCGGCAGGCATCCGTACGGGATCCTCAAGGGGGTCGTGGACAGTGGCGTGTTCGTGAAGGGCACCTGGGGTGCGGCCATCATCGACGAACTGGCGCCGGTCGATGGCGACATCGTCATTGAAGGCAAGAGGGGTCTGGACACCTTCGCCAGCACAAACCTTGATTTCATCCTTCGGAGCAAAGGCATCACCACCATCGTCCTGGGAGGGTTTCTGACCAACTGTTGCGTCGAATCAACCATGCGCAGTGGCTACGAGAACGGGTACGAGGTGGTGACGCTGAGCGACTGTGTCGCCGCAACATCGGTTGAGGAACACGAGAACGCGATCGCGTACGACTACCCGATGTTCTCCACCCCGATGACTGCCGAGGAATTCTCCAGCCGGCTGTCCTAGCCTTGCGGAAGAACGCTTGCCTAGAACTCTGTAGTGCCACGCAGCCGGCGGGGGCGGCCGTCCGGGTCCACGACGAGGCGGCTCATCGGAACCGCCCAGAGACGTTGGAGGGACGACACGGGCTCTGGGGTGTGGTGGCGCACGTGGCCGGTGGGGCGGGGCGAGCGGTGCCCGGTCTCGTGCCATTGGTCGAGAGCGTCTGCGGTGGTGTTCCAAAACTTGAGCCCGGCCGCCGGGTCCAGGAGCCGGGGATCGTCCTGGTCCAGACCCAGGTGTTCCGCCCAGAGTTGCAGCCGGAGCCCGTGGGCCAACGGCCGGGAAGCGTCGTGGCCCGAGTCTGTGCCGGGAGTTTCCCTGTTGTCAGCAGCGGCGTCGAGTACGGCGCAGGTGAGCTCGCTGTCGTTGGACCACGATCGGCGGTTGAAATTGTCTGAACCGCAGGTCATCCAGGTGTCATCGATGATGCAGATCTTGGCGTGGACGTAGATCGGAGTTCCGGCGCTGTTCTCCAGGTCGAACACGCCGACCCTGTCCGGCGCGACCCGGCGCAGCATCCGGATGGCACGCAGTTGCCCGATCCGGATAGCCGGCCCCGCGATAGGACCGTCGGAGTCGGGGTAGCGGGGCACGACGGCGATCACTTTCAATTCGGGGTTCCGTTCCAGGGCCTCCGCAATTCCGGTTGCGACCTCTGTCGACCACAGGTACTGGTCCTCGATGTAGATCAGCGAGCGGGCGCGGGCGAAGGCCTTCGCATAGCCGCGGGCAATGCTGCGTTCCCCCTCGGGTGCGAAAGGGAACGGAGGACGCCTCAACCCGTAGGTGCGCAGCAGTTGCACGGCATGAGGGCCAGCCGGTGGTGGCGGCGGCGCAGTCTCCGGGAGCGGTTCGGGGTGCCGGGGCATTCGGGCCAGGCGTTGCAGCAACATCCGATAGGGGGTGCGCCGGTCCAGGGGATGGGGGTCGTTCCACCGTTCAGCAAACACTGCCAGGACATCTGCCACCACGGGCCCACGCAGTTCGAGGCTCGCATCGTGCCACGGGGGACGTTTCCCGTACCGGGAATCCATGTCCACCGCTTGCGGGTCTCCGGCATGGTCGGCATCGTCTCGACGGCTGTGGGAAAGGTCGATCCCGCCAACGAACGCGACATCCCGCGACGGGTCGTCGCGATGGCGGATGACGAAGAGTTTTTGGTGATGGGAGCCGAAGAGGCGTACACGCTGATCCAGCAGCACTTCGCCGCCGGCGTCGTTGACCTGACGACTTAGCAGCTCGTTGGATCGGCCGCTGATGGGGGACGCTACGCGTTCGCCGTGGGATCTCCAGACAAGGCCCCGCACCTCCACTCCCGCGCGGGCCAACCCCGAGAGCACGTCGCCGATCGACGGTCCGTCCGCCAGCAGCCGCTCGTCGGCGTCGCCACGCCAGTCGGTGAACCACACGCGGTCTCCGGCCTTCAGAGCCGTCAACTCCTCATGCAGCCGGGCGAAGTAGGTCGCTCCATGAATCAGGGGCCGCACCAGATTGCCCTCCGACCACGACGGCGATCCGGCACCGCCCGCGTGCACGTCCGTGGCCAGGTTCCCCCGCTCAGCGCGACTCAGAAACCACGTACCAGCATTACTGTCCACTCAGTCCTTCTTCCGGGCCTGACGCCAGGCCACTAGTGTCCGGTCTCCAAAGTAGCCTACGACTGTGCTGACCAATGTCAGACAAACCCGAGGTGATAGGGCAGCTGATGACGGCAGCGCCGACAGCCAGGGTTCTGGAAGAGGTGGCCCGCGAGGGCCAGGGCGCGGCTGACCGCTGAGAATCCGGTGGTCCCCGCCGGGTGAGCGAGCAGCAACTTCAGGCGGACGTGTAGGGGCGCATGAGCCCAGAGGGGTCATGCGGCGGCGGGCCGTGTACCGCCCTTGTTAGCCCTTGCGGGTCGTGTCCAGCACGGTGACGTCCAGGGGCATGCGATTGGCGCGACGGAGGCGTCCGGCCAGGGCGTTGCGCGCCCCGCGGGTCACCATGGTTGTCTTGGTCAGATCACGGAACTCGGCCGCGTCCGACGTGACAAGGTCCAGGAGCGGACGCGCGGCGGCGTCAGGGGTCTGACCCCACAGTCCGACTACGACCTGCAGGCCGCCCAGTCGATGCTCGTACCCGGGCTGGGACGTGACGTGCCCCAGCATGTCGGTGATCACCAGGCCCGGATTCATGCCGTGCACCCGCACGCCGGTGCCCTTGGTCTCCAGCCGCAACGTCTCCGTGAACTGGCGGACCCAGCGCTTGCTCGACGCATACGCGTTCTGCAGCGCCACCGGCCCCTGATCGCCGTGACCGTAAACGTTGACGAGGTCGCCGTGGCCTTGGCCGAGGAACACCGGCAACGCAGTCCTCGACCCGTGGAAGGTGCCGAGGATGTTCGTGCGCACCACTCGCGTGAAGTCGTCCACCGGGATTGACGCCGTCGGTCCGAAGACACCGGAGGCTCCGGCGTTGTTGACCCAGATGTCGAGCGTCCCGCGGCTTAGGGCCTCGTCGCGCAGGGCCTCGACGTCGGCCAGCTCACCGGTATCGCAGCGATGCCCGGCCGCCGCGACCCCTTCCGCATGCAGCCGCTCGACGGCGGCCGCAACGTCGCCGTCCGACCTGGCCGCCAGCACCACCGTCGCGCCCTGATGCCCCAGCAGCCGGGCCATGGCGAACCCCAGCCCGCGTGTCGAGCCAGTCACCACCGCCACGCGTCCGCGGAGGACGTCTCGTTGCGAACCCATGCCTCTCTCATACGCGCAGCGGCCGAGGAGAGCAAGAGCGCCGGCGTGGAGACCATCATCCGTCTTCTAGCCGGGGAATTGTGTTAACTACAGGTTGCGGGGACGTGATCCTCCGGACACGGTGACGGGCGCACCCCTGTGTCTGAGTTGCGCCCGTCGCGTGCATCCAGGTCAATCCTTTTTGAAGGCGTCCTTGACCTTCTCGCCGGCCTGCTTCAAATCGCTTTTGGTCTGGTCAGCCTGGCCTTCAGCCTGCAGGCTTTTGTCGCCCGTGGCCTTCCCGGCCGCTTCCTTACCCTTACCGCCAGCCTTCTCGGCAGCGTTCTCGATCTTGTCGCCTAGTCCCATGGTGTTTCCTCCTCTGGTTGGCAGCCGTTCGCTACGGCCATAACTCCATCCTAAGCATGCTTAGGATCGGGATTTCAAGTGTGGTGCGCCTGCTTTTATCTCGCACACTGGCACTAGAAATGACTGCGTTCCGTCCAGCGCTGAGTTGGAGCTCAGGCGCCACGTTCCAGGCCTATGTTTCGTCCGGCCGCGAGTAGGAGGAGCCGGAGGGCGTCCGTTCCAATAGTTCGAAGTCGATCATGTAGCGGCGCAGCATCACGACGTCATCGGTATAACTGAGGAGCCGTTCATTTACCTGCCTTTCCGTTAGGAGTTCGCCCGGCTCGATGGCTTCGCTGACAATCCAGGCCAGGAGCTCCCGCCGTTCCGCCATGTTGGCTGGATACCTCTCGATCCTGCCCAGGCGCATGAACCGAGCCAATCCGGTCTGCGCCTGGCGCCGGGGCTGCTGCGTGAGCAGGTCGCGGAAGATCGCCTCATACGCCTCCAGTTCCTTGGCAGCATTCCGTTCGACGAGCCCTGACTCAAGCAGCGCGGCGATGGCCCGGTTTCGCCGTTGGTCATTCAGATCAGCAACCACGTCAGGGAGCTTGGCGCCGAGCACTATTTGCGCGTACGCGGTCCGCGCGTCGTTGCTGGCGAGGGCTGCCATCACTCGCCGCCAGTGCGGGCCACTCAGCCTGATTCCTCCGGTCACAACGTTTTCCTCACTCTGCATCTGCCCCCGCCTGTGCTGGTCAACAGGCAAAATCGTAGTC
Organism: Arthrobacter sp. ov407; assembly: GCF_900102895.1. GTDB lineage: Bacteria > Actinomycetota > Actinomycetes > Actinomycetales > Micrococcaceae > Arthrobacter. The sequence continues at coordinate 142,618 of NZ_FNGD01000004.1, read as the reverse complement.
CTGCGGCGATGCGACGGACAGGGGGCTGGCTGGCCCCGGTTGGCCGGACTGGGCCTTGGCGCCACCGGCCCTGGCTGGGACCAGGCCGGTGGTTGGCTCCGCTATTGAGTGAGCCGGACGTAGGGCACTGTTACCGGCGAGCCCTTGGTCCAATCCATAACTGTTGATTGCGCGGCGCTACCACTGATGATGTCGATGGCGTTGGAATCAGAGACATCAGTATCGTGAGCCGCCAGACCGCCGTCCCACGTCCCGGCGCCGCCGCCGAAGCGGTACGGCTTGACGAACCAGGGGCAGCCGTCCCCGCCGTCCCAGCAGGTTTTGCTATACACCGGCCGTACATTGCCGATACCTTCGCCGTCCTCGGCGTCGCTGTACATGGACACTTGGTAGCCCGCCTTTGCAGGGTCGACGGCGCCGAAGGTCGACGCCGGAACCGTGACCACAATCTGGCTGGTCGCGGGAATGACCTGCAACCGGGCGTCCCCGGCCCTGGCCAGGTCTGGACCGTAGACGCCTCCGCCGAACCGACTCGACTGGTACCGTCCGTCCGCCACGATGGCCCGCATCCACGGACCGGCGGCATTGGTGTTGGTTCCAGGCAGCAGTGGAGTCGGTGCCGTCGAAGTCTGCGCCGGGTCGTGAACGTAGACGTTAACGCGCTGGGTGCTCATCCCGTTGCCACCCCAGGGATTGTTGATGGCCCCGGCGACGTCGGTCACGAGGTTCAGATTGTCGCCGTCACGGTAGACGCCGAAGCCGGTGAGATCGAACGAGCCGGGGTTGAAAGCACCGTCGGTGGGGTAGACATAGCTGCCCGGGCCGTTGTCGTCCCCGGACGGATCGCTGATCCCGCCGAGACGGTCGCCAAAGGCCTGTACGTTGCGTACCACCTGTCGAGTTCCGCCATCCGCCGCCACTGCGGCCACGACGATCTGGTTGTTGAGCGACGGCAGGGTGACTACGACGTCGAACGCGCCGCCGTTGAGGGGGACCTGCCGTTTGGCACCGTCCACGGACACGTAGAGGCTTGCTGCGTTGGTGGTGCCACTGACGTGGACCTCGCGGCTTTCCGAGGTGGATGCGTTGGTTGGACTGGTCACATTGAGGTCCGGTACCGTCAGAGTCTTCCCTGTTGCGTAGCGGTCCGCGACGACGGCGGGGGTTTCAACCGGTTTCCCGGCACCGATGCCTTGGGCCAGACGCACGTATTGCGCGGTTGCCCAGGCCAGCGGTGCGGCGGACCCGGTTCCCTTGCCGAAAACGTGGCCGTAACTGGTGGGGTCGGTCTGGTCCCACACCTGTTCGGGAATCATGTGCCCGTCGTTGGCGGCGTTGGCCATAGTCTGCAGATAAGGCAGCGCGTTCCCACCGTTGGCCAGGACGTATTCCCCGCGTTCTCCGGAGAGCAGCGGCCACGGACGGCCAATCCCCGTCCCGTCCCAGGGGGACCCGTCGGCCTTCTCGCCGTAGCCGTCGTAGGTGTAGCGCTTCCACATGTCCCCGGCGGGTGTGGTGACCTTTATGGACTGGTCGACGGCCAGCAGGGAGTGGGCCACATAGGGATCGTTGGGCGCCTTGACCCCGAGGCGGGTCAGTTCGAGGAACCCTGCGTCGACGACGCTGTTTTCTTTGTGCACGCCGGAACCGTTGGCGGAGTCACGGCTGGAGCCGTCGTCGGGGTTTCCGCTGCTGTTGATCCGCTCGTAGTACTTGCCGTCGGAAAGGCTTCCTGTGGTGGTGTAGAGCCACCGTTCAATGTTGCGCTGCCAGTCATCGGCGGTGGATTGGTAGACGGCGGCGCCGGCGGTGTCGCCCGTCCTTCTGGCGATATCCGCAGCTCCCGTGAGGGCCGCGATTTGGTCGGGGATGGTGGAGACGGAGTAGCCACCGGTCTCCTCCCACCGTTCCTGTTGTGTCTTCGGCCCGTTGGCCACCAAGTAGTCGGCGGCCTTGGTGATGTGCTGCTGGTAAAAGGCCTTGTCGAACTGTCCAGTCTGCCAGGCGAGCACGATCGGGAACGCGGTTTCGTCGAGTTGGACGTTGGTCTGCTGCTGTGTGCCGTCGACATTCGAGGTTTGGGGAAAGTGGCCGTCGGGCAGTTGCTGGCGGGTGAAGAGCCAGCTGACGGCGTCCTTCGCGGCCTGCGTGTCTCCTGCCGCCAACAAAGAGCTGACCTGCTGGTATTCATCCCGTGCCCAGACGAAGTGGTAACCCTTTCCGCCATCGGTCGAACCGTTCGCGTCGACCGCTGTGCCCCAGGGGATTGTCAGTGATGCGATGAACGCACCTGGGTAGGTCTTGTCCTCATGCGCTTTGACGGTCATCACCGACGCCCTGTACTGGGTTGCGAGCTGGTCGCTCAGCCCTGCCGGGACCGGCTTGAGACCGTTGAGGTAATTCTGCCAGCCGTGTTGGTACTCGTTTTTCGTGGCGGCGAAATCCGCACGGAGACTGTCGTGCGCCGTGCTCAGAGCATCGCCGGTGTTTGCGGCAAACCCAAGCGCGAGGGTGAACTTTGTCTTCTGGTCCTTGAGGGGGATTTGACCGACCTGCGCGATGTTGCCCGCTCCCGCGTTCGGGTAGGAGGAGGTGAGCTTGTGGTGCGCAATCAGGTCGGCTTTGCCATCGCTGGCGCTTCCCACGTAGCCGGTTGACGTGTTGGCGAATCCCGGGGATGCAACGAGTGCGCTGGAGACGGGCCTGGAAGTGTTGTGTGTATCGCTCGCTACTAGGGACGAGCCGGAGGATTGCCCGGAATCATTGCCTGAGTCGCCTGCCAGGGACGGGTCGTAGAGCGTGTAAAGCTGGTAGGGACCGCCCTTGAGGGACTCGAACGTGGCGTCGACGAGCACGCTGGAACGGGCGGGGTCGGTGACATAGGTCTTGGTTAGCTTCCACCGGTCGGCCTTGTCCGCTGTGGTCTGTGTGTAGGTCAGCGACGTCGGATCGCTCATCTGCACTGTTCTGGTGGTTGTGGAGTCAGTTTCGAGTTGGGTGAAGCTGCTTCCGTCCGTCACGGCGAACTGCAATTCGCGCACGTTGGGGGTGTCCCCGCTGGGGTAATACACCTCGCTCATTGTGCCGCCGGTCAGCGTGAACCAAACCTTGGACGCTGTAGTGGCTGACGTGCCGACCCCGTCTTTGTCACCCGAGGTCCAAGTTGCGGCACCGCCGGGGGAGCCCGGTGTGTCGGTAGCGGCCCGGGGTCCAGCGATGGCCGGGACCGCGGGGGCGAGCATGGCAGCCGCGGCGACCGCCGCGATCACCAGTGTGGGTGTGGAGTTTTGCAGGCGGCGTCTGCTGCCGGCTAACAAGACCATGGTTACTCCTGTGTAATGAGCCGTTGTCTGCTTGATTCGGGTGTCGCTTCTGTTGTTCCGTGAGCGGCATTGTTATTGGCGGGCGTGCTCAGGACCCAGGTGGCATCAGCGGCGCCGGGTTTCCGAATTTTTGGGTCACGTCGTGGTTGCGCGATGCCCAGCGGGCGGCGTTGGCAATGACGCGCTGGATTTCCTTGTTGTGGTACGTCGGGTACGTCTCATGGCCGGGGCGGAAGTAGAAGATCCTTCCTGCGCCGCGCTGATAAACGGCTCCGCTGCGGAAGACTTCACCGCCGGTGAACCAGCTGATGAACACCAGGGTCTCGGGTGTCGGTATGTCGAAGAACTCGCCGTACATCTCTTCCTGGTCCAGGATGAGGTTCTCCTCCACGCCTTCGGTGATCGGGTGGCCCGGGGCGACGTTCCAGAGCACCTCACTGTCGGTGCTTTCCCTCCATTTGAGGTTGCAGCTGGTGCCCATGAGGCGACGAAAAATCTTCGATCCGTGGCCCGAATGCAGCACGATGAGTCCCATGCCGTCCAAGACCCGCTGCTGGACGCGGTCGACGACGGCGTCGCCGACTTCGTCGTGGGCAAGGTGGCCCCACCAGATCAAAACGTCAGTAGAGCCCAGTACATCTGGGCTTAGGCCGTGTTCCGGCTCATCCATGGTGGCGGTGGATGCCTCGATTCCATGCTCACCCAAGGCTGAGGCGATGGTGGTGTGGATGCCGTCCGGGTAGATCGCCGCTACTGCGGGATCGGTTTTCTCATGGCGGTATTCATTCCATACAGTCACGCGTGGCATCAGTTTCCACCTTTCATGGCCAAGGAGCCGCTCATTCTCAGAAGTGCCGGGACGTCTTGCGGCGTATTAGTTTTGGACGATTCGATGGCGCCCAAGGTGAGCGCGAGTGTGGCTAGGTTGGCTTGTCCGCTCGTCAGCGGCGCTCGCCGTTCGTGGATTGCCGAGCGGAACTCGGCAAAGGATCCGACACGGTCGTAGGTGTCATCTCGTGGAAGGTTGATGACTTGAGCGACACCGCTAAGAGGACGGATCGTCACGGAATCAGCGGCCGTGTGCTGATCCGCCCGTCCGGTCCATTCGATGGATCCTCGGGCGCATTCGATCAGCCACTCTCCGGCCCACAGCGTCTCTTCCTGGGTGCTGACCCAGCTTCCCTGGTAGTTGACGACTGCTCCTCCGTCGAAGAGCACAGTCGCGATGGCGGCTGCCGGGTCCATGAACTTGCTCCAGGCCGGATTCCACGCGCGGCAATTCACTTCCAGCGGTTCCTGGCCGAGAACGTACCGCATGAGGTCGAAGTGATGGATGGACATGTCCAGGAGTAGCGGGTCGGGGAGGAGGTAGTGACGGTTTGTTCCGGCCGCAGCTTCGTTGGCATACTTCCGGAACTTCACGGTCACTGCCCCAACTTCCCCGAGGGCCTTCCCGGCGATGATCCGGGAGACAGTTTGGGCCGCCGGATAGAAGCGATAGTTCTGGCTGACCATCAGCACGCGCCCTGCGTCCCCGGCGGCCTTCACCATCTGCCGGGCGTCGCTAAGAGTGGCAGCGATGGGCTTCTCGACCAGGACGTGCTTTCCCGCGTTCAATGCCTCGATGGCGACTGCCGCGTGGCCGGGCAACGCCGTCGTTACTAGGACGGCATCGGCATCGGTGGCCGCTATGGCTTCGGCGAGCGAGGCGAAGCAGAGGGAAGGGTGGACTCCGAGGTCGGCGCGCAGCAACTCGAGCATGTCGGGCACCACATCCACGTACCCGACTGTGGTCAGGAGATCCGGGCGCTTCTTTAGCTCGGCCGCCCAGGAGCGGCCCCATCCTCCGAGTCCCGTGTGGAGGATGCGCAGGGGAGATGGCGGTTGGCTCACGGTCTACTTCACCGCGCCCGCCGTGATGCCAGAGATGAGGTGCTTCTGGCCCGCGACGTAGACTGCGATGACTGGCAGGACGGCCATGGTGGAGGCTGCGAACACCAGGCCCCACGCCGTTCCGTGTTCGCCCTGGAAGGCGGCAATGCCGAGCGGCAGCGTGCGCTTGCTGGCGTCGCTGATGACGGTCAGGGCCCACACGTATTCGTCCCACGACCCCAGAAAGGAAAAGACTGCGGCAGTTGCCAGCGCCGGGCGGGCGAGGGGCACGTAGAGAACCAGGAACTTCCGCATGATGCCCGCGCCGTCGACCGTCATCGCTTCGTCCAACTCGCGGGGCACGCGTTCAAAGAATGCCCGCAGGAGGAACGTAGTGAAGGCGATCTGGCCCGCCGTGTAGAAAAACACAAGCCCGTCCAGGGAATCCAACATGCCCAGGCTCTTGGCCAGCACGAACTGGGGAACGATCACCACAATCCCCGGGATCATCAGGCCGGCGAGCAGCACGGCGAAAACGAAGTTCTTACCGGGAAAGTCGAAGCGGGCGAACGCAAAGGCGGTCAGCGAAGAGATTACGACCACGGCCACCGTGGTTAGCACCGACACGTAGGTGGAGTTGAAGAAGTAGCCGGCGAAATCGTTCCCGTTCCAGGCTTCCTCGTAGTTTGACGTGGTCACGCCTTGCGGCAGGAAATGTGGCGGATTGGGAAGCGTGGCCGTGTTTGGTTCCAAGGACGTGGAAACCATAATCAGGAACGGCGCAATCATCATCAACGCGCCGCCCACGACGGCGGCCAGTCGGAGGATTGCCCAGACATTCAGTCGCCTCGCCGGCGCGTCCCTCGGCTGAAGCTGGCTCGCGTCGGCCCGGCGGGTCATGAGCTCAGTGCGGGTCATTTCACCATCTCCTTTTTCTCACCGAGGAATTTGAACTGGAGGTACGAGACGACAAAGATGAAGATCGCCAGGATGAAGGACATCGCCGAGCCGTAGCCGAAGTCCAGGAACGAGAACGCCTGCTTGTACATATAGGTCAGCGGTACTTCCGTGCTTCCCGCTGGGCCGCCGTTTGTCATCAGGAGGACCGATGGGAAAACGTTGAATGCCCCGATCACTTGCAGGACAGTGACGAACAGCAATGTGCCCCGGATGCCCGGCAGGGTCACGTTGACGAACTTGTGCCAGGCGTTGGCTCCGTCCAGCGACGCCGCCTCGTACAGCTCCTCCCCGACGCCCCCGAGCGCGGCGAGGAAAACCACCAGGCACCAGCCGAGGTTCTTCCAGACGCCCAGCACTGACACAGCGATCAGCGCCGTCCAACGCTGCTCAAGCCAGGGAACCCCCTGCTGCGTGACATGGAGGAAGTCCGTGAGGAACCAGTTGATCGCCCCGTCGTCGGTGGTGAACAGGAACTTGAAGAGGAGCGAGACCACCACCCAGCTGGTCACGACGGGAATGTAGAACAAGACGCGGAACGTTGTGCGTCCGGGTATTTTCGCATGCAGCAGGATTGCGAAGAACAAGCCGATCGCCACCGTGGCGGGCACCGTCATGAGCAGGTAGACCCCGGCGTTGGCGAGACTGGTCCAGAATTGGGCATCGCCGAGTGCCCGCAAATAGTTGTCCGCGCCGATGAAAGTACTGGCCTGCGTGGGCAGGACGCTCCATTTATAGAAACTGATCTGCAGGGACCTGATCAGCGGGTAGCCGGTGGTCATTGCGAAGAGGATAAGGCCCGGGGCGGCGAAGGCCCACGGCACCCACCAATGCGAGGGGCGGCGGCTCGCACCGCCCCGTCCCGGCTTGCAGGGCCGGGACGGGGCGGGCGCCGCAACCGCCGGCGTTGCGGATACGGAATCTATGGCCACGTGTTAGCCCTGAGCCAGCAGCGGGTCGATCTGGGCGGCCGCCGCGTCCATGGCCTGCTGCACGGTCTGCTTGCCCTGGAACGCCAGCTGGGCCTGCTTGGTGAAGATGTCGTCGATCTTCGCCCACTGCGGCGTCGCCGGGCGCGGCTTGGCGGTCTTCAATTGCTCAAGGTACGCGGCGTAGTAGGGCTCGACGGCGGACATCTCCGAAGCCATGTCGGCCTCGGCCGAAAGCTGGCCCGCGTGCCCCATGGCCTTTTGTGCGTCCGGGGAGAGCATGTAGCGGATGAATTCGGCGGCCAGTTCCTTGTTCTTGGACTGCTGGGTCATCACGATGTCCTCGCCTCCGACCACGCTGACGCTGCCACCCTCACCGGAGTACATCGGTGAGGTCTGGGCCTGGAACTTCGGGTACGAGGTGGCCAGGTTGGGGAAGGTCCAAGGACCATCGACGATGCTCGCGTAGGTTCCCTTCGCCAGTCCGTCGGCTGTCGGAGTACCACCGCTGCCGCCGAGGACGTTACCCGGGATGGTCTTTTGGCCATACATGTCAACCAGCATTTGCAGGGCCGCCACGGACTTGGGGCCGTTGAGGTAGCCGGAGGCTTTCGTCACGCCGGGGTCAGTCATGTCGCCGCCGTTGGACCAGATGTACGGAAGCATCTGCCAGGCTGCGGAGCCGCCTTCGGCCAGGATGAACTTGCCGCCGCCAGCCTTGCCCGCATTAGCCTTGAGCTCCTCGAGCGTCTTCGGGACAGAGGAGATTCCCGCCGACTTCAGCGCATCCTGGTTGTACAGGACAACCTTTGTGTTGGTGTCCAAGGGCAACCCCCAGTACTTGTCCTTGTACTTGTTGGTCGCCAGGGGCCCGGGGTACATCTTCTTTGCCCAGTCCTGGAAGTCCGGCATCGCCTCGTCGAGCGGCGTCAGGACGCCGATCTTGGCCAGCTCCGGAACGGTCACGATGTCGACGCGGATCACGTCCGGCAGGCTGCCGGCCGCGGAGGCCGTCACGAGCTTCTGGTGCATATCGGCGTCGGGGACCTGAACGGGCTTGATCTTGACGCCCGGGTGGAGCTTCTCAAAGTTGGGGATGATTGTCTTTTCCAAGGCCTTGATCTCGCTGCCCGCGGCGCTGTAGGCGTGCCAGAACGTAATCTCTCCCGACACCGCCGCACCGGTGGAAAGTTTCTGGACCGGGGCGGACTGCGCCCCGCCGCCGCCGGTATCGCAGGCGGCCAGGCCGGTGATCGCGGCAAGGGCGACGACCGGCAGCGCAAAGGTTCGTTTCATGGTGTTTACCTTTCATGGTTCGGGCGGCAGTGCCCGGTTAAGCGAGTGATCCGATGACGGTATTGCTGGACTGTGGGCGGTTTGGGGCTAATCGACGGCGCGGAAGACTTTGAGTTCCCAGGGCCGGAGCCGGAGTGAAGGGTCGCTTGGATAGTTGCCCAAGATCAGCTCGGCCCCCGTCCAGTCTTCGTCGAGCGTCACGTGCTGCTGAGCGCCGGAAAAGTTGCCGAGCACGAGCAGAGTTGAGCCGGGGATTGACCTTGTGAAGGCGTAGACGTTCGCGTCGTCGGGCAGCAGCATGGTGAAGTTCCCGTGCGAGACCACCGGTTCCGCATGCCGCAGCGCGATCACCTTGCGGTAGAAGCTGAACACCGAGTCCGGATCGTCGATCTGGGCAGCGGCGTTGATGTGGCTGCTGTTGGGGTTGACGGCGATCCACGGGGAGCCGGTGGTGAAGCCTCCATGAAGACTGGCCTCCCACTGCACGGGGGTGCGTGCGTTGTCCCGGTTCAGCGGCGCGAGGGCGGCGAGGACCTCTGCGTCGGTGTGGCCGAGGTGCGTGGTGGCTTCGCGGTGGTGGTTGAGGACCTCGATGTCGCGGTAATCGCTGATGGCCCCGAAGCTCATGTTGGTCATGCCCAGTTCCTCACCCTGGTAGACGTAGGGCGTGCCCCGGTGCAGGTGCAGGACCCCGGCGAGCATCTTGGCGGAGAGCTCGCGGTACTGCGGGCTGTCGTCACCGAAGCGGGACACGGCGCGGGCCTGGTCGTGGTTGCCCCAGTACAGGCTGTTCCAGCCGGTCTCGGCCAGCCCTTCCTGCCAGCGTCCCAGGGACTTCTTCAGATCGGTAAGCTGCAGCTTTTTGGGCCGCCATTTGTCGCCGTCCTCCTGGTCCAGCGCCACGTGCTCGAACTGGAACACCATGTCCACCTCGGCCCGGGCGGGGTCGGTGAACAGCACGGCGTCCTCCACCGTCACGCCGGGCATCTCACCGACGGTCAGCAGCGGATTGTCCCGGCCGGCGAAAACCTCCAGATTCATTTCGTGCAGGAACTCGTGGATCCTGGGCCCGGACAGGAAGTGCGGGCCGCCGTCGCCAAAGAGCTTGCCGTCCGCGACCGGCCCGTCCGGGAGGGACGTGTCCTTGGAGATGAAGTTGATGACATCCATCCGGAAGCCGTCCACGCCCCGGTCCAGCCACCAGTTCATCATCTCGTAGACCGCCGCGCGGACCTCAGGGTTTTCCCAGTTCAGGTCCGGCTGCTTCTTGGAGAAGAGGTGGAGGTAGTACTCGCCGGTGGCCTGGTCGAACTCCCACGCGGGCCCGGAGAACGCCGAGCCCCAGTTGTTCGGCTCGGCGCCGCGCCGCGGCTGCCGCCACCAGTACCAGTCGCGCTTCGGGTTGTCCTTGGAGGACCGGGACTCGATGAACCAGGGGTGTTCGTCGGAAGTGTGGTTGACCACGAGGTCCATGACGAGTTTCATGCCGCGGGCGTGCAGCCCGTCCGTGAGCTCCTGAAGGTCCGCCAGCGTGCCGAAGATCGGGTCCACGTTGCGGTAGTCGCTGATGTCATAGCCGTTGTCGTCCTGCGGTGAGGTGTAGATCGGGGAGAGCCAGACGACGTCGACCCCCAGCCGCTGGAGGTAGTCCAGCTTGCTGAGGATGCCGCGGAGGTCCCCGACACCGTCCCCGTTGGAGTCGGCGAAACTTCGCGGATACACCTGGTAAACCACTTGAGACGCAAACCAATCCTTCGGAACAGTGATTGCGGGAGCGAGCTCTATGTGTTCGACGGTCATGCAGGGAATCCTCAAGGTCTCGCGCTGTCACTCGGCGCTGGGCGAAAACGAAGTCGGAGGCGCGAGTCCCCGGTGCTCTGTGAAGCTGGCCGGCGCTGGCGCGAAAGACACTGAAAGTTTCGTCACAGAAGTTCGAGTTGTCAATACCCCGCTCTAATGTGGCCCAAGTAACGATTGTGACAACGCCTTGGCCTTTCAGACTTCCGGGGTAGAATCTCTAAAACGTGCAAAGATTCTTGAGTAGGCACCTAGACGACCCGAGGAGGTGACGATCGCGTGCAGCCCACCCCCGTACACCCCAGTTGGCTGGGAGAACCCGGTTCGGCCAGGGATGTGCTCTACCAGTTGCTAGTTGACGGACCTCTTTCCAGGAGTGCTCTTGCCGAAAAGCTCGGACTCTCGGCGGGTAGCCTGACCCGAGTTACCAAGCCGATGCTCGTTGGCGGCGAACTGATCGAAAGTCCCGGGCGGCATATGGGACCAACCGGACGCCCCACTCAACCGCTGGAAATCGTTCCAGACCGGCATTTCTTCGTGGGAGTCAAGCTCACCGGCACTAACGCATACGCTGTGCTGGTCAACCTTCGAGCCGACATCATTGCAGCGGTCGAGACATCGATCGACGTCCGGGAGCCCCATGCTGTCGCCGATCTCGTGGCCGAGCTAGTACGCAAGCTGGAGGCCTCCGCCCCGAAGCCAGTTGCAGCCGTTGGAGTGTGTTTGGGTGGCCAGGCGTTGGCTGGCGGCGTCGTCGGCTGGGCCCCGTTCCTGGAGTGGGAAAACGTGCCATTCGGCGATCTGCTCGCCGAACGCACCAATCTGCCGGTCACCGTCAGCAACGACCTCAACGCCCTTACCTTGGTGGAGCACTGGCTCGGAGCAGGCCAAGGAATAGCGAATCTGATCATCCTCACGATCGGGGTCGGCGTCGGCTACGGGTTGGTCGTCAACCACCAGCTCATCAGTGACGCCAACGCGGGGCTCGGTCCTGTGGGCCACATTCCACTGGACCCCTTCGGACCTCTGTGCGACATCGGTCACCGTGGTTGCGCCAATGTCATGCTGAGCAACCACAGCTTGGAGAAGCGAGCATTTGTCTCGCTGGATCAACATGTGACCTATTCACAACTTCTAGAACTCGCGTCCATGGGTGGCACGGCCAAGACCTTGGTTGACGAAGCCGGGTTCGCATTGGGGAGGCTATTGACCATAGCCTCCGCCTTGGCCATGCCGGAGAAAATCATCCTCAGCGGTGAAGGTGTAGGGCTGGTGGAAGTAGCCCGGGAAGCTGTCGAGGCAGGTCGCAGGCATGACAGGGAAAAGCATGTGGGCGCGGCTCCTCTGGAGGTAATCCAGGTCGACGACACACACTGGGCCAGGGGAGCCGCCATCGGTGCCATGCAACAGCCAGCATGATGACGACACCGGTTTTCACTCGTGGCAAAGTCTGAGTGGAGATCGCGGCGCGCAGGTGATCAGGTCCGGGAGGGGCAGGTCCATCCGCAACGAGTCGATCAGGCACATTGGAGCAGGAGGCATTCCGGGCAAGGGGCGTCGAGGGGCTCTAGCCAGCCGGGATCGTCCGAGTCTGCGGCCGTGAATTGGTGCCAGTCCGGGAAGGGGTCCGGGGGCAGTTCGGGTCCGGGGTCCTGGCCGGGGTGCCCCGTGAGCGCCGGGTCCGGATGGTGTCCCGGATCTGCGGCAGGCCTCCTGCAGGGCGGCCAGGGTCAGCGGCAGCGCCGTGGTCAGGGCCAGGGATTCGGACAGCAGGGCCCCGGCGGTGCGTTCGCTGACGGTCAGGACGCAGGCGACCTCGGCGACCAAAGCCGTCGCCTGGGCGGCGCGGTCCCGCGGGGACGCGGCCGGCGCGGCCAGGGCGCTGGTTGCGTGCATGTAGTCGGCGGCGAGCTTCACCTTCAGCGCGGCGGTCCGGGCCTCCAGCCGGGCCACCTCGGCGAGGCCGTCCAGGGCATCGTCCGCCTGTCGCCGCAGCGGATCAGCGTCAGGCAAAGGATCGGCGGAAGGCGGAGCAGCAGAATCCGCGCCGGTGCCGGTGAGGGCAGCAAGCACAGCAACGGACGCGGCGACGGCCTCCACGGCCTCCCGGCTGTCCGCACCCCTGTCCCCGCTCCACGCTGCTCTGCTGTCCATGCCCAAATCATCGCAGGAGGCACCGACAGTATTTGATGAAGTTGTCTGTCTTGCGGAGAGGCCCTGGCACGGACTGATGGGAAAGTAGTGGCAGTGTGAAAGCTTTCGCTTGGCTCGGACACAGGTTGACCTCAATAAATGGCTCAGTACATGCGCGGCGAGTAAGGCGAGGGCTCTAACGAGTATGAACCGGACTTTAACAGGTAGCCGCCACTCAGGTTGTTGCGGCTTCGGACTCGTTACGATGGGGCATCCCGGGCCGGTGATTCCGGCCGGATGAATTTGGCGGCACAACTCAATCACGCCGCAGTCAGGGCTTTTGTCCCGAATGCTTCAGACGAATGGCCGCCCTCAGATTCCAGCAGTGCGCTACCAGCGCTAACTGAGTCCAGTTCAAGGCGCCGTCACCGAAAACGGCATTCACCGATTCTGTCTGGCACACACCAAATCGCAAGAACTGGTACGAGAATCTGGGCCATACTTGCCGACCATGGTTGTGACAGCCTTAGCCGACAACTCCGCGCGGTCATCTCCTCTGGGTCATTGCGAGTCAGTCACTTTTGGCCGTCACGGCATATTTCACTTCAATGAAGACTTTGCGAGGAATCCATGCGGCGACCGATATTTCCACGCTTAGTCCTTATCGCCACAGTTGTCGGTCTCAGTTTGGTCCCCCTTCCCGCCAAAGCTGCTGGCGGATTGGCGACAGACAAGGTGGTTAGTACGCACCAGTCCTCGTCTTCTCGGATTGTCGTTTCGCCAGCCTTCACAACCAGCCAACCCAACGAACTGTTAGTAGCATTTGTGACCGCTGATGGTCCGGCAGCCACCGGGTCCCAGCAATTCACATCAGTCACCGGTGGCGGGCTCACCTGGCGCCTGCGTAAGCGGACCAACGTTCAGTTCGGGACGGCCGAAGTCTGGCAGGCCGTGTCCAGCGGCATCCTCACGAACGCAAGGGTGACGGCGACACACAAAGGTTCATACCGGGCTTCCATCACGGTCGCCACCTTCACGGGCGCGGACACGGCCAGCGACGGAGCGGTCGGGGGAGCCAACGGGCCCACGGGAGCGCCCACCGCTTCGCTCACAACAACCCGCACAGGCTCCTGGGTCTGGGGTGTGGGAAATGACTGGAGTAGGGCCACCCCCCGCACCGTCGGAATCGGACAAACCAAGGTGGATGAGTACCTTGCCAGCAGCGGTGATACGTTCTGGACGCAACGCCAAACTGTGCCCGGCACAGCGACAGCGCCATCTTCCGTGAGAATCTATGACACCGCTCCCACTACAGACAAGTGGAATTTGTCTCTGATCGAGATTCGGCCCGCCCAGGCGGCCCAGGCAGCACCGGCGTTCACGGCGTCCTCGCCTCCGACGACGGCCACGGTCGGCACCGCTTACAGCTACACCTTTGCCGCGACGGGCAATCCGGCGCCGACCTTCGGGGTGTCTTCCGGTGCCCTGCCTGCCGGGCTGAGCCTGAACACCACCACCGGCGTCCTCTCCGGCGCCCCGACGACGGTGGGGACGGCGACCTTCACGGTCGCCGCGACCAACGGGGTCAGCCCCGACGCGGTCACGCCCTCGATCACGATCACGGTGAACTCCGCCCAGTCGCCTGACGGTACCCAGGCCGCCGTCGTTTTCGGCTGGGGTCCGATAGTTACCGGGGACGAGTTTTCCTACACGGGCGCGCCGAATCCGTTGAAGTGGGGCGTCTACAACAGTCCCGGGCATGCGGGCAACGGGATCCGGAGTCCGAACGCCTGGTCTGTGGACGGCAGCGTTGTGACCGTCAGCGGTGACTCGGCCGGCACCACCGGCGGCATGTCAGCCAAGTTTGCCCAGCAGAAATACGGACGCTGGGAAGTCCGGATGAGAACCAGTGCCCGGGATCCGAAATACCACCCAGTCCTGATTCTCTGGCCGAACAACAACACGTCTCCCAACTGTGCGGAGATTGACTACGCCGAAGGCACTTCCGATACGTCCAGGATCAAGTTCTTCCTGCACTACGCGTGCAGCGGCTCGAACTTCCAGACACAGACGGCACAGCCGATCGATACGACCCAGTGGCACAACTACGCGGTTCAGTGGACCCCGTCTGGGATCACCGGATACATCGACGGCGTGCAGTGGTTCACCGACACAGATCCGGCGCACCAGCCCACGGTCGGGATGCACCAAACAATCCAGCTGGACTGGTTCCCGGACGGAACCGCGACCCTGCCAAGCCAGATGCAGGTCGACTGGATCCGCGTCTACAACTAACGCCCGGGCGGCCCGGCTGGCGCCAAGCCAGACTGCTCATGAGAAGGTGCGAGTTCTTATGAAGCGGATCGGGATTCTGTCCTTCGGGCACTGGCGCGACATCGGCAGCTACAGGGACCGCGCTGACGGCGCCGCTGGCTGATTCGCCGATCCTGCAGCTGAAAATCATGCTCAACGGCTCAAAGCCGCCCATCTGGCGGCGGGTTCTCGTGCCTGCCGTCTTGCCGCTCCCACAGTTTCACAAGGTGATCCAGGCGCTGTTCGGCTGGCTGGACTACCATCTGCACGAGTTCCAGACCGGGGGGATTCCGTGGCCCAGCGTACACGCCGATGAACCCTGCCGGCGAAGACGAAATCTACGGCGATGCATCCCGCGACGAAGCGACTGCGACGGTCGGCGAACTGCTCCCGGCCGTGGGCAGCACCATGGCCTACACCTACGATTTCGACGACAACTGGGTCCACGGCATCAGGGTGGAGAAAATTCTGGCGGACGACGACGGCGCGCAGCTCCCGCGCGGCAGCGCGGGCCGCGCGGGGCGGCACCGGCGGAGGAGGGCGGCGGCACGTGGGGCTGGGCAAACATCGTTCAGGCCGTCAACGACCCCAACCACAGGACCACAAGGAGTACCGGGAGTGGCTGGGAATGCTGCCGGGCGACGCGCTGGACTCAAAGGCTTTCGATCTGGACGACGTCCACGAGCACCTGGCAGAACCTCTACTGAGGGGTGCCGAAATGGCATCCACGACCGTTGGCGCAGGTGTTGAGTGTCACAGGCCGGCGTAGTAGCGTGACAATCACTGTCAACACGCATCACACGGACTCGGGAGCGATCATGGCATATATGACACGTGGGCTGGTGGCCGTCACTGCGGCTCTGGCATTGAACGTGACGGGTGGCGCCGTCGCCGGCCCAGCGTTCGCCGATCCGCGGGAGACGGGAAAGACCTCGACCGCCACCGGGTACGGCGGCGCGGTGAGCACCGTGGATCCCGAAGCGTCGGCTGCGGCGATCGAGGTACTCCGCAAGGGCGGCAACGCAGCGGACGCAGCCGTCGCCGCAGCCGCAACCCTCGGGGTGACCGAGCCCTACAGCGCCGGGATTGGCGGTGGGGGATACTTCGTGTTCTACGATGCCAAGACCGGCAAGGTGGGCACGATCGATGGCCGCGAGACGGCACCGGCAGCGATGCCGCACGACGCGTTCATCGACCCGGTGACCGGCAAGCCCTACAATTTCACGCCCGAACTCGTCACGAGCGGCGTCTCCGTCGGCGTTCCCGGCACCCCGGCCACCTGGGAGCGTGCCCTTGACCGGTGGGGCACGTTGAGCCTCGGCGATGCCCTCAAGCCCGCCATTAACGTGGCGACCCGTGGGTTCGTGGTCGATAAGACGTTCCGCCAGCAGACCCTGGACAACAAGCTCCGGTTCGAGGCGTTCACCTCAACGAGCAACCTTTATCTCCCGGGCGGTGACGCCCCCGCCGTCGGCAGTGTCTTCCAAAACCACGACCTCGCCGAGACTTACCGGCTCCTCGCCAAGGAGGGCACGGGCGGCTTCTACAGCGGTCCGCTCGCGGCCGAGATCGCGGCCACCGTGCAGGCTCCGCCCAAAACTGCCCGCACAAAGCTGCCTGTTCCGGCAGGCCACCTGACGACGGCGGATCTCGCCGCCTACCGCGCCCTGGATCAGGCGCCCACACACGTGGACTACCGCGACCTGGACGTCTACGGCATGGCGCCGTCCAGCAGCGGCGGCACCACGGTCGGCGAGGCGCTGAACATCCTGGAGCCGTCCAACCTGTCCGGGATGTCCAAACCCGGCGCCCTGCATCACTACCTAGAGGCGAGCGCGCTGGCTTTCGCGGACCGTGGCAAGTACGTGGGCGACCCCGCTTTTGTCGGCGTCCCCACCGCCGCGCTCACTGACCCGCTGTTCGGTAAGGAGCGCGCCTGCCAGATCGACCCGCTGCACGCGGCAGCGAAGCCCGTTGCGCCGGGGAACGTGTCCTCGTACGACGGCGCGTGCCCGGCTGCCGCAGTGGCGCCCGCCGACGAGAAGGACACCGAGAACATCTCGACGACCAACCTGACGGTCGCGGACAAGTGGGGAAACGTGGTCGACTACACGCTCACGATCGAACAGACCGGCGGATCCGGCATGGTGGTCCCCGGCCGCGGGTTCCTGCTGAACAACGAGTTGACCGACTTCTCGACCGTATATAACGAGACCGACCCGAACAGGATCGAGCCGGGGAAGCGCCCGCGCTCGTCCATGTCGCCGACCATCATCCTCAAGGACGGCGAGCCGTTCCTCGCTCTCGGCTCGCCCGGCGGATCGACCATCATCACCACCGTCCTGCAGACGATCCTGAACCGGGTGGATCTGGGCATGACCATCTCCGAGGCGATCGCTGCACCGCGTGCCTCGCAACGCAACACGGCCAAGGTCACGGCCGAGCCGGAGTTCATCGCCGCGTACGGCAGCCAGTTGACACCCTTTGGCCATCAGTTCACGCCGTCGGGGGATGCCTTCACCTCGGCAGCGGAGATCGGCGCCGCGACCGCCATCGAATTCCTGCCCGACGGCGGCATGGTCGCCGCCGCCGAGCCCGTGAGACGCGGCGGCGGATCCGCGATGGCCCTCAAGCCGTCGCCGCGGTAGGGCGCGGAGCTATCTCCTCCCCGCCGCCTCCTGGGAAACCGAAGGCCGGGCCGTTCCCTGAGTCACGGAATCTTTCGCTGCTGAGAGCTCCGGCATCGCCGGGCGGTCGCCCTCGCGCAGCCAGTCGTCGAAGAAGGCGTCGAGCTGCTGACCCGAGGCTCTTTCCATGACGGCCTCGAAGTCTTCCGTCGTCGCCGTCGAGTCGTTGTATCGGGTCAGCCACAACCGGGAGCCCGCGAAGAACGCCGCGTCGCCAATCTTTGCGCGCAGCGCGTGGAGTGCAGCCGCACCACGGACATAGACCTGGCCCACGAACAGGTTGTCGCGGCCCGGGTCAGCGATGTTGAGCGCCCAGCGGTTGTTCGCATCGAGGTACGCCACGGCATCTGCGAATTGCTGCGGCATCGTCGCCACGCCTTGGTGCTCAGCCCACAGCCACTCGATGTACGTCGCCCAGCCCTCGTTCAGCCAGACGTCCTTCCAATCGGACGGGCTCACCGCGTCGCCGAACCACTGGTGCCCGAGTTCGTGCACCACCGTGTATTCGTCCGCGACCTGCGAGTAGACCGGCCGCGTCTGCGTCTCCAGTGCGTAGTCGACCGAGTCGTCGTCGACAATCGCGCCGAACGCCTCGAAGGGGTACCGCCGAAACAGGCCCTCCAAGAACGTGATCATCTCCGGCTGCAGCGCTAGTGATGCCTTCGTCTGCGCCAGGGCCGCGCCCGTCACGCCCGAATCGATCGCGTTGATGATCGGCAGCCCGTGCGGACCCACGTCGTGGGACAAGGCAAAGTCGCCGACGGTCGCCGTCGACAGGTAGCTGGCCATCGGGTCAGAGGCCTTCCACTTCCATGTCGTCCACCCGGCCTTGGTCGCCGGGCGGCCGACGGGCAGCCCGTTCGCCACCGCCGTCTTGCCGGCCGGCACCGTGATGCGGAACGTGTAGGTTGCCTTGTCTTCGGGGTCGTCGTTCACCGGGTACCAGGTCGCAGCACCCTCGGGCTCGTTGACCACCATCGCGCCGTCAGCGGTGGTGACCCACCCGTAGAGGGCCCCGGTGGTGTCGAGCGGCTGGCCGGTGATCCCGCCGTACTCGACGACGATCGTCGTCGTCTGCCCCGTCTTGAGCTTTGGCCGCAGTCCGATCGTGAGTTCCCAGATGCGGTTCGCGTCGTCTTGCACCTGGGACCATTTGGCGTCCTTGCCGTCTACTTGGACCGACGTGACGCCGAGGCCGCGCAGGTCGAAGTTGAGCGACTGCAGGTTCTGCTTTGCACGGACGGTGATGGTCGCGACGCCGCTGAGGCGGCCTGCGAGCACCGCGGGATTGGTCGGCGGCGTGTAGCGGAGGGCGAGGTCGTAGTGCAGTACGTCATACCCGCCGTTGCCGGCGAACGGGAAGTACTCGTCGCCGCTGCCGGGAGCGCCCGCTGAGTAGCGGGGCCCGTCGTTGGCGGGGGCGGCCTGCGCCGTCCCGCTGATTGCGCCGACACTGGCGACCAGCACCAGCACGACGGCAATCGTTGTACGACGCAGTGCCCAGTGAAACTGCTGCCCAATCGTTGGCTTCCTCCCGCCGTCCGTTCGAAGCCGATCCTCGTTTCGTTGGCCGAGATTTTGGTATCCGATCATCATGGGGCCTTTCATGGTCATGAGCGTCAACCCCCAAGAGGCCCATGGCCGATGCTCCCGGGCCGAAAGGGGGTGACAGGGCAGGCCGGGAAATCCGGCCCGTCGGCTCACACGAGTACTCCACCGCCATATCCGAAATCATGTCGGAGCAGGCAGCTGATAGGAAGGTGGTCCGTGGAGTTCGCACCCATGGGACCGGCGCGGCGATCGGAGCCCATGGGGCGGTGACCGTCTCGCTCGCCTGAAATGGCGTCGACTCGATGCCCGAACAAAAACGACCTCGGTCTGGGAAATCATGACCACGCCCCCAACACAGTTGTGGAATGCTGCCCATAATCCCCACAGCAACTTTGGAAAACCTTGGCACCCAAACTGGTTCTTGTCCGCCGCCGGCTTCTCGAGTCGTTCAGAAGCTTTCAGGTCGACGAGACCAGAAGGCGATTCAGGTGGCGGAAGTCAGGTTGTCGATCTTGCGCAGGGCGCGGAAGATACTGGCGAGTGCTTCTGCTGTCCGTCTGCTTTTAACCTCCGGGTTTAGCCTTCGCAGTCCGTGCAGTAGGCATGGCCGCCACTCTGCCGGGCGATCTGGGAGCGGTGCCGGACCAGGAAGCATGAGAAGCAGGTGAACTCGTCACCGGCCTGCGGGATGACCTGAACGGTCAGCTCTTCGGCGATGAACTCGCCGCCCGGGACACCGGCCCCGTCCAGCCCGTCGGCCTCGTCGAGTTCCTGGACAACGCTGCGGGCGTCCGGTGCGTTCGCGGACTGCAGCGCCTCCAGGGATTTGTCCTGGGTTTCCTTGACGTCGGAACGGACTTCGTCGTAGTCGGTTGCCACGTGGCTTGTTCTCATTTCTCGAGGGTTGACTAGGCTCAGTGCAACGTATAGCACCCCGCGGTTGTTCCGCAGCCGTGGGCTGGATGAACGCCGGCGCGGGTTGGTGGGTCACGCCGTGGGCGCGGTGCAGGGCGCCACCGCAGTTCAGGCCTAGGATCAACGGCATGATGCCGGGACGAATCGACGCCGCTGACGGGAAGAACGCTCTCAGCGTCAACGCCGGGATACTGGAGAGCGTCTGGCGGCCCGGTTCATTTGTGGACGCCGACGACGCCCGGGACGCCATGCTTGCTGTGGAACGTATCAGCGGCGGGTCGCCGATGCCGATGCTATCTGAAATGACCGACGTCGTGTTCAGCGCGGCGGCCCGATACCAGTTCGCACAAAGTGCCGGCGTGGTGGCCATCGCGGTCCTCGGGTCCAGCACGGTCGACAGGGTCATTGCTTCCGCCACGAGCCGGGAGACCAAATACCCGCACGAGTTCTTTACCTCCAGGACCGCCGCAATTACATGGCTGAAGGAAGTCATCAGGAGCCGCGACTAGGAAGGGCAAGATTTGGGAAGGATTCGCGCTCGATCCGAGACAGGCCGGTCTTGCCCGTCGTAAAGTGGCTGGACGGTCTTTCGCCCCATTTGTTCCAGGATTTGTATGCAGGGCTTAGGGATCGTGGCCGGTTCCGGGCCCTGCCGGAACGGGAACAAAGGAATGGCCAATGTTTATTGAGTTGTCGTCCCGTCTGAAACACTCACAGGAGGATCCGCCCGCGGACCCGTGCGGAGGCACGCCGGAGGACAGCAAGGTACGGGGGATACGCCTGCAGGCCGCCGAGATCATCGCCGCCGTAATGTCCGATTCTTCGCCGGGACAGGCCGGCGCCCGGGATCGGCTGTGTCGCTTGCTGCAGGCCAACCCGGGCCGGCCGGAAGTTGCGCTGGCGGAACTCCTGATCGCTCTCCGGGAGGAAGCTGCCCGGGGCCGCCGACCCGATCTGATACTCGTCCAAGAGGAAGCGGCGGGAGTCGAAGCGCCCACGCAGCCTTCGAAGCCAGGTGCTGGGCGCGCTCCCGCGGGCCGCCCAGGTGCCCGCCAACCCCTCCTGCATCATCGCCCCACTGAGAGAGTGCACTATGGCCGCGCGGATCAGGCACGGCCCGGCGGCATCGCCGGGGAGGGAAATTAGCGAAACCTTTCAGGAATCCGCGTGTCGATTTGGGCACGTGGTGTGAGGTAGCCGGGAGGCGCCCAAAACCACGAAGGGGACCATCACCATGGCCCGCATTTTCATCACTGGCTCGACCGACGGACTTGGCCTGGCCACCGCCCGGACGCTGTTGAACGAGGGCCACGAGGTTCTGCTGCACGCCCGCACCAGGGCACGCGCGGCGGCCCTGGATGACTTCGCTCCGCAAGCGGCCGGCGTCGTCGTTGGTGACCTCAGCAGCGCTTCCGAGACCCGGGACCTCGCCGAACAGGTCAACGCGCACGGGCGGATGGACGCCATCATCCATAACGCCGGCGTCTACCTCGCTCCGGGGCGCGTCGCGACTCCGGAGGGGCACTCCCGCACCCTGGCCGTCAATGTTCTCGCACCCTACCTGCTCACCTCGCTGATCGAACGGCCCGGCCGCCTGATCTACGTCAGCAGCGGCATGCACCGCGGGGCCAGCGGCAACCTCCAGGACATCGATTGGACCGAACGGCGCTGGAATGCCAGCGAGGCCTACTCCGAGAGCAAGCTCCACGTGACCGCGCTCTCCGCCTCCATCGCCCGTCACTGGCCACACGTGCTCAGCAACGCCGTTGATCCCGGATGGGTACCCACCAAGATGGGCGGCGCCGGGGCCCCTGACGACCTGGCCATGGGCCATGACACCCAGAGCTGGCTCGCCGTCAGCAATAATCCAACCGCCCTGGTCTCCGGCAACTACTGGTACCACCGAAGGATGCGGACGCCGGCACCGGAGGTCACCGATACGAACTTTCAGGACAGGCTCACCGAGAAACTCGCCGAACTTACGGGCATAAAGCTTTTCTGAGGATCAGGCGGACGCTCAGGGTTCCTGTCGATTCGCTGCGGCACGGCTGCGCGGCAACAGGAATCCGACCGCGACAAGCCAGAGGAGTCCGCCGAACCGCCCGATGGGCAGCAGGAACTGGAGCGGTTCGATCACCATGGAGAAGAAGCTCAGCTCGGCCAAGGCAGCGATGACGAGGCCGGCCCACGCCAGCCAGCGCGGCACGAAGCGCAGGATGAGGGCCGGGACGGCGATTCCGGCTACGAGGAGCCCCAGGCCGACCACGTAGGCGACGCCGCCGGTGATGAACGCGAGAAACGACAGCGCGTGGGTCAGCGTCACGTCGGTGGTGATTTCCGGGCGGCTCAGGACCCACCCTACGGAGGCCGAGAGCATGAGGACCACCGAGGCGGTGATGCCGCCAAAGAAACCGATGGCGGGCCCGGGGACGCGCACGCCGAGTCGGAGCTGCCGGGCGTAAACCGTGGCCGCGAAGATGCCCAGCGGGACCGCTGAAGCGAATTGGAACAAGCTGGCGAGCCGGACGGCATCGGGGTTTCCGTGGAAATAGGCGGCGACCTGGCCGGCAGGAGCAAACGGCGAGACGAAGGTCTGGCCGCCGGTGAGGACAGCGCTGCTGAGCAGGCCGCCGACCGTGAGTCCCAGGCTCACGGCCGCCAGGATGCCCGGGTTGGGGCCGCCGGAACGTGTCGTTGGAAAGGTGTGGTGGGGGGATAGGTCAGTCATGATCGCTTCTTTCCGATAATTACGTCACAACTAAAATGATTCACGCATTGAATGATTCTGTCAATAGCGTAATATTGGGGCATGGACTCACCGGATCCGTCGCGGTCTAAGCGAACAGCTTTCCTGCTCTCCCAGCTCGGAGCGCTGGCATCGGCACGCTTCGCCGAGCGCACCCGCGAGCTCGGGCTGACACCGAGCGATGCGGGCGTCCTCCGCCTGCTGGGCCGCACCCCCGGGCTGAGCCAGCGGTCCCTGGCCGACCGCCTGGGCGCGGTGCCGAGCCGGGTTGTTCCACTCATCGACTCGCTGGAAGCGCGCGGCCTGGTCGCTCGCGTGCGCAGCCTTACCGACCGGCGGAACTACGAGCTTCGGCTGACGGCCGAGGGCATGAAGGTGCTGGGACAACTGCGTGGGATAGCCGAACGGCATGAAGCCGAGCTCCTGGCCCCGCTCACCGGTGAACAGGCTGCGCAGTTGGGGAGCCTGCTGGCCACGTTGGCCCGCGCCCACGCTCTCGACGCGGACGTTCATCGGGACACGACCCTGGAGTAAAGGCCACACGGAGACTGACCGGGCTGTGAGTTGAGCGCCAACTTTCAAGGGGACGTTTCTTCCGGCGGGCTGTCGCTGCTGAGCTCGACGGATTGGGCCGGGCGTTCCGGGGTGGCGTGATCCCAGTCAATCGAAGGTGGCGGATTCTCGAGTTTCCGAGCCATGTCCGGCTCGAGATCCGAGCGCAGCCATATTCGGAGGGAGTCGAACTGGTACAAGACGCTACCTGGCGGGGGAGACTGTCTCTGAACGGTTGGGTTCTTGGGCCATGCGATCGCGCCGATGGGTGGCCCATCCGGGTCAGGATTCGCCAGAGTCAAGCCGGCGGCTTGCGCTATTTCCCGCGCGTGGAGGAAGGGTGCCCCCACAACGTCGGGGACAATGACGAGGTCCGCGGCCCGTTGGTCGTCTCCGATATTGCCTGGCATTCTTCCTCCTATGGGTATTGTCTGCCCGATTGCAGCGCACGGGAACACTCCCTTCTGTGTCAGTTTCCGAAGTCGTCTGCACGGAATATTTCTCGGGGGAACCCCAGTCCTTTTCAGCCGGCGGGCACTGTGGGATCATCCCGGTATGGGCGAAAATACTGAATCGCGGGTGACCTTGCCCTCCGGCCCCGAGCGTGTGAAGGGCACGCACCACCGCGACGTTGATGGCTACGGAAATCCGATCACTCAGCAGCTTCGCATTGTCGGTCAGCGCCGCCGCGAAGCGGAAGAAAAGCTCGACCGGCACCTGCAGGAAGCACGCAAGAGAGACTGAGGGCGGGATGGGGCGACGGAAAGGCAGGCGCCCCTTAGGGTGCCTGCCTTGCTTTTTAGCGTCCGGAACTATTTGGCGGTCACGACGTACGGCGACGCCTCCTCAGGCGCAGCCACGGGCGCCGCTGCGGTTTCGGTCTTGCGCTCCTTGAGGAAGTAGACCAGCGCGGCGGCGATTGTTGATGCCGCGGCGAGGGCGAAGAGCCCCGGGATGACGCTGCCGGTCTGTTCCTTGATGATGCCGAATCCGAACGGGGCCACGAAGCCGCCGAGGTTGCCCAGGGAGTTGATGATGGCGATGGCCGGCGCCAGGATGACGGGGTGCAGGCCTGACTGGGGGATGGTCCAGAACAGCGGTGACGCGCTCTTGAATCCCATGGCAGCGATGGCCAGGAACACCAGAGCCAGTACGGGGGTGGCGACGGCGGCCGCGAGGGTGCCGACGGCGGCGACCAGGAGCGCAGCCACGAGCAGGGGCCGCTTGGATTTGGCTTTGTCCTGCCACTTGGCGGCGAAATACATGGCGATCACGGCGCAGACCCAGGGGATGGCGGAGAGGAATCCAACGCTCAGGTCCGTGGTCCCGGGGATCTGCTTGACGATGCTGGGCAGCCAGAACGTGTTGGCGTAGATGGAGAGCTGCACGGCGAAGTAGATGCCGCAGAGAAGGAGAATCTGCGGGTTCAAGAGCATCTTCCAGCGGTTGATATTCCCGGTCGTGGCGGTGGCGTGCTGGGCGTCCTCCTCCGAAATGGCCGCGGTGAGAGCAAACTTTTCGCCCGCCGTCAGCCATTTGGCGTCCTCGATTTTGGCGTCAAGGACGAAGAACACGGCGATGCCGACAACCACGGACATCAATCCTTCGAAGCCGAAGAGCCACTGCCAGCCGCGGAGCCCCAGGACGTCGTGGAGGCTGAGCAGCATTCCGGCGATCGGGCCGGAGAGCGCGGCGGCAACCGAGGAGCCGGCGATGAAGATCGCCGTTGCCTTGCCCCGCTGCCCGGCGGGCACCCAGCGGGCGAAGTAGAAGATGACGGCGGGGAAGAACCCGGCTTCCGCGGCGCCCAGCAGGAACCGCAAGGCGTAGAACATGGTCTCGTTCTGCACAAATACCATCAGGAAGGAGACGATGCCCCAGCTGACCATGATCCGGGCCAGCCAGACCTTGGCACCGTACTTCTCCATCATCACATTGCTGGGCAGTTCGAAGATTGCGTACGCGATGAAGAACAGCCCGGCCCCGAAACCGTAGGCGGCAGCGCCGATGCCGACGTCGGCCTGCAGGTGCTCCTGGGCGTAGCCGATGTTGGACCGGTTGAGCTGGTTGCAGACCAACATGACGAGCATGATGGGCAGCACCCGCTTGAAGAACTTTTTCGTGGCAAAGACCACGTCCGTGACAGCGTTGTCTACAGACTGCATGGAGATTTCCTTTGAATTGGCGAAGCTGGTCGGCCGGGGCGGGCAGTTGATGTGGCCCTCACCACAGCGATTCTTCACCTTATTCGGCGGCGGTAATGCCCGTCCAACACATAATTTGCATCGCTGGATACCTTGAGGGACTGGATGTCTCCGCTGGGGCCAGAGGCCAGGGTCAGCCGCTGCCGGGAGCGGCTGCACGCAGCCGGCGTCGGGAGTTTGCCAAATGGCTGCGCATTGCCGCCGACGACGACGGGCCGTCGCCCTCCGCGATGGCGGCGACGATTGATTGGTGCTCCTGCACCACCTGATCGAAGTGCTCGCGCGCATCGTGCTCGCCCCCGCCCACTAGGCGGGCGCGGGGCATCGCGATCATGGTCTGCCCCAGGGATGCGAGGCAGTCGGAGTAGAAGGGATTTCCTGAGGCTGCGGCAATGGCCCGGTGGAACTCGTAGTCAGCTTTCATGGCGTGTGCGGGGTGCGCGGCGCTGTCCGTGAACTCGGCAAAGGCCTTCTGCACAGCCTTCAACTGCCGGTCTGTGTGGTTTCGGGCGGCGAGGGCGGCGGCCTCGGACTCCACTGCGATGCGGAACTCTATCTGCCACAGGCGGTCTTCCAGGCTGGCCACGGGGCGGCTCCCGGCGGATTGCTGCTGTCCGTCCGGTGGCGGGGTCAGCGCGAAGCTGCCCCGCCCTCGTTCGGTTTCCACTAGTCCCTCAGCCTGCAGCCGGGTCAGGGCAGAGCGGACGACGGTCCGGCTGACGCCGAATTCGCTGATCAGGGTGTTTTCGCTGGGCAGCTTCGCGCCCGGCTGAATATCGCCGTCGACGATGCGGCGGCGAAGATCGCTTGCGAGGTCCGCGGTCAGGTTTCGGGTCATGGCTTCAAGGTTACTTGCCGAATTCCACTGACTCTGTGGTCCAGGCGCGGGCCTGCTCGCTGAGGGAGATGCCGAGCCCGGGGCGGTCCGGGACCAGCATGCGGCCGTTCTTGGTTTCGAGGCGCTCGTTGAAGAGCGGATCGAGCCAGTCGAAGTGCTCTACCCACGGTTCGCGCGGGTAGGCGGCGGCGAGGTGGAGGTGGATTTCCATGGCGAAGTGCGGGGCGAGGCCGAGCCCGCGCTCGTCGGCCAGGGCGGCGAGGCGCAGGAACTGGGTGATGCCTCCGACGCGCGGCGCATCGGGCTGGATGATGTCGCAGCCGTTGGCGTTGATCAGTCCCTTGTGCTCCGCGACCGAGGCCAGCATTTCGCCCGTGGCGATAGGGGTGTCCAGGGCGCGGGCGAGGTCCGCGTGGCCTTCGAAGTCGTAGGCGTCGAGCGGTTCCTCGATCCAGACGAGGTTGAATTCCTCCAGCCGGCGGCCCATCCGCAGGGCGGTTGCGCGGTCCCACTGCTGGTTGGCGTCGACCATAAGGGGAACGTCCCAGCCGATGTGCTCGCGGATGCCGGCGACGCGGCGCAGGTCCTCGGCGGTGTCCGGCAGGCCGACCTTGATCTTGATGCCGCCGATGCCTTCGTCCAGGAGGACGGTGGCGCGGGCCTTGACCTCGTCCAGGGTGGCGTTCAGGAAGCCGCCCGAGGTGTTGTAGGTCTGGACTGAGTCCCGGTAGGAGCCCAGGAACTTGGCCAGCGGCAGGCCGGCGCGCTTGGCCTTGAGATCGTAAAGCGCGATGTCGATTGCGGCCAACGCCTGGGTGGCCACGCCGGAGCGGCCGACGGAGGCCCCGGCCCACAGCAGCTTGGTGTAGAGCTTGCCGATGTCGTTGGGGTCTTCACCGATGATGCCTTCGGCGACTTCCTTGGCGTGCGCGTACTGGGCCGGGCCGCCTGCGCGCTTGGAGTAGCTGAAGCCGATTCCGCTGTGTCCCTGTTCAGTGGTGATTTCGGCGAATAGGAACACGACCTCGGTCATGGGCTTCTGGCGTCCGGTGAACACTTTCGCGTCGCTGATCGGAACGGCGAGCGGAAGCCTCGCCGTGGACAGCTTTACGTGGCGGATGAGATCAACGCTGGTCATGGTTCTCCCTGAAGTTCCTGCGAGGCAACTCCGCCCCGCTCAACTTAGGTTACAAGTAACTTACTTGTATAACAAGTGTCGGTTTCCGTGGTTCGCCGCAATCAGCCAAGCAGCCAGGCGATGACCAGCAAGGAGCCTGCGCAGAGCAGAGTCGTGCACAGGATGACGTCCCGGGCCACGATCACGCCGCGGCGGTACGGGGATGCGAAGAGGAAGACATTCTGGGCTGTGGGCAGCGCCCCCATGATCACGATGGCCAGCAGATGCTGCCCCTCGAGGCCGAAGACGAAGCGGCCCAGGGCCCAGACGATCACGGGCATGCCGGCGATCTTCAGGGAGGTGGCGACGAGCGATTCGGTGCGCCCGTCGCCCTTTTGCAGCGGGGCCCTGCCTGCCAGGGATAGTCCGAAGGCCAGCAGCACCATGGGGACGGCGCCGCCGGCGAGCATGTCGACGGGTTTCAGCAGCAGTTCTGGAACTGTCCAGCCGGTCACTGCGATGACTGCGCCCAGGCCGGAGGCGATGATCATGGGGTTGGCGAACGGCTGGAGCAGCAGTCTCTGCCAGGAGATCTTCGACCCCGAGGCGAGGCCCAGTACGGTCAAATAGACCGGTGCGAGGACGAGGATCTGCGCCAACAGGACGGGAGCCACGTGCTGGGCCGTTCCCACAGCGTAGAGGGAGACGGGAATCCCGATGTTGTTGGCGTTCGCGTAGCTGCTGGCCATCGCGCCGACGGCTGTCTCCGCCACCGGCCGGCGGAAGAACAGGAAACTCAGCAGCGAATAGAGCAGCCCCACTGCCGCCGCGGAGAGCAGCGCCAGCGGGGCATCAGTTCCGAGCGCGGCGCGGATATCGCTTCCGGCCACCACCGTGAACAACAGCGCCGGGTTGGTGACGTAGTAGGCGGTGCGGGTCAGGGCGCCCTGGACTTCCGGTCCGAGGATCCGCAGCCGGGCCGCGAGATATCCGACGGCGATGACGGAGGCGACAATCAGTATGCCGGTGAGAACGCCGCCCAAGTGTGGTCCTTCGTGTCATGTGCCTGCCGCCAAGGGAGCCGGAGGTGGGGTTATCCCTAGCGAACAATCCCTATCGAACGAGGCAGGGCCGCTTGGGGTCAAAGGACCAGCCGTCAATGTAGTACTGCATGCCGATGCTGTCGTCGCGGGCGTCGAGGCCGTGTTCCAGATACAGCTGGTGTGCCTTGTCCAGGGCGTCGCGGTCCAGCTCGATGCCGAGGCCGGGAGCGTCAGGAACCTTGATCGCACCGTCCTTGATCTGCAGCGGGTCCTTGGTGAGCCCCTGGCCGTCCTGCCAGATCCAGTGGGTGTCCAGCGCCGTGATCTCGCCTGGGGCGGCTGCCCCGGTGTGGGTGAACATTGCGAGCGAGATGTCGAAGTGGTTGTTCGAGTGCGATCCCCAGGTCAGGCCGAATTCGGCGCACATCTGCGCCACCCGGACGGAGCCGTGCATGGTCCAGAAATGCGGGTCCGCCAACGGAATGTCGACGGCGTTGCTGCGGATGGCGTGGGACATTTCGCGCCAGTCCGTGGCGATCATGTTCGTGGCGGTCTTCAGCCCGGTGGCACGGCGGAATTCAGCCATGACCTCGCGTCCGGAGAAGCGGCCTTCCGCGCCGCAGGGGTCTTCGGCGTACGCCACCACGCCCTGCATGCGTTTGCCCAGGCGGATGGCTTCGTCAAGGAGCCAGGCGCCGTTGGGATCAAGGGTGATCCGGGCCTCCGGGAAGCGCTTGGCCAGGGCGGTCACCACATCCACCTCGGCGTCGCCGGAGAGCACGCCGCCCTTGAGCTTGAAGTCGCTGAAGCCGTACCGTTCCTGGGCTGCTTCGGCCAGGGCCACCACGGCCTCGGGCGTCATGGCTTCGTGTCGGCGGAGCTTTTCCCACCGGTCTGCCGGTGCGTCCTCCACCAGGTATGGCAAATCCGTCCGACCGGGGTCGCCGATGAAGAACAGATAGCCAAGCATGGGCACCGAGCTGCGCTGCTGGCCGTCGCCGAGCAATTCCGCGACCGGAACTTCGAGGAACTGTCCGTGCAGGTCAAGGAGGGCGGATTCGACGGCGGTGACGGCATGGACGGTGGTGCGCAGGTCAAAGGTCTGCAGGCCGCGGCCGCCGGCGTCGCGGTCGGCGAACTTCGCCGCGACGTCCCGCAGCAGGGAGCGGTAGCGGGCCACCGGCTGTCCGGCCAGGAAGGCGCCGGCCTCCTCGATGGTGGCGCGGATCTTCTCCCCGCCCGGCACTTCGCCGAGGCCGGTGCGCCCGTCCGAATCGGTGATGAGCACGATGTTGCGGGTGAAGAATGGGCCGTGCGCGCCGCTGAGGTTCATCAGCATGCTGTCGTGCCCGGCGACCGGGACCACTTCAACGTGGGCGATGGTGGGCTGCGTGCTCACGCGTTGACCTCTGCTTTCTCTGTTGCTGCCTCTTCTGCTCCGGCGATATGAACGACGCCGTCGATCCGGCGGTTCAGCCGCCAGGGGTTCGGATCCTGCAGCGGCGCCGGGAGCAGTTCCTGGGGCAGGTTCTGGTAGGCGACGGGCCGCAGGAACCGGTTGATCGCCAGCGTGCCCACGGAGGTGGTTCGAGTGTCCGATGTGGCGGGGAACGGGCCGCCGTGCACCATGGCGTGGCCTACTTCGACGCCGGTCGGCCAGCCGTTGACAATAATCCGGCCGACCTTCTGCTCCAGTGCGGGGATGAGCGGAGCCGCTGCCGGGTAGTCCGCCTCGGTCAGCTGCAGGGATGCCGTGAGCTGGCCTTCGAGCCGGGTGGCGGCGTCAACGAGTTCCTCGGTGGTGGAGTAACGGATCACCAGGCTGGCGGCGCCGAAGATTTCCTGGTGGAGCACGGGGTTGGACACGAACTCGGCGACGCTGGTGCCGAAGATTGCGGGGGCGGGGGCGTTCTTCGTCGCCCCTTCGGCGCCTTGCCCGACGACGCTGACGTTCTCGGCGGAGCCCAGCGCTTCGGCGCCGGCGTTCCAGGACCCGGCGATGCCTGCGGTCAGCATGGTCTGCCCGGCGCAGGAGGACACGGCCCGGCCGACCGCGGCGGCAAAGGCGTCGCCGGCCGCACCGGCAGGGGCGAACAGGAGACCGGGGGAGGTGCACAGCTGCCCGGAGCTGCCGGTGACGGCGGTGACGTACTGCCGCGCCAGGGCATCCACGTCGCCTTCGAGGGCGCCGGGGAAGACGAAGACCGGGTTGAGCGAAGACATTTCCGCATAGACCGGAATGGGCTCCGGCCGGGCAGCTGCGGTGCGCATCAGGGCGATGCCGGCGGACTGCGAGCCCGTGAAGCCGACTGCCTTGATGGCCGGATCGGCGACGAGGGCCTGGCCGATGCTGCTGCCCGGGCCGTAGATCAGCGAGAACACGCCGGGGTGCAGCCCGGTGTCGCGGACGGCCGTGGCGATGGCCTGACCGACGAGTTCGCCGGTGCCGGGGTGCGCATTGTGGGCCTTGAACACCACGGGGCAGCCGGCGGCGAGGGCGGAGGCGGTGTCGCCGCCCGCCGTCGAGAACGCCAGCGGGAAGTTGCTGGCACCAAACACGGCGACGGGACCGAGCGGGATCTGCCGCTGGCGGATGTCGGCGCGCGGCAGGGGGGCGCGGTCCGGCAACGCCGGGTCGATCCGGACGCCGCGGAAGTCACCTTGGCGGACGACGCCGGCGAAAAGCCGGAGCTGGCCGGTGGTGCGCGCTCGCTCGCCCTGCAGCCTCGCGGCCGGCAGCCCGGTCTCGAGGCCCGCGCGGGTGACGAGTTCCTCGCCGATCGCCTCGATGTTCTCGGCAATGGCCTCCAGGAACCGGGCGTGGGTTTCCGGGTCGAGCGTACTGAAGGAGGGGTAGGCCGCGGCGGCCGCAGCGGTGGCGTCCTTCAGCTGGTCCTCGGTGAGCAGCGTGTAGCCGGGCTCGAGCTGGGAGTTGGTGGCAGGATTGAAGGCGTATGCCGTCTTGCCGTCACCGGCGACGGCCTGGCCGGCAATGAGTGAGCGTCCGGTGAGTGTCACGGTGCATCCTCCTAGGAAACGGTGGCGATGAGGGACTTGAGGTCTGCGAGGTCCTGGGGCGCCAGGTTCTGCAGCGGCGGACGGACTCCGCCGGCGGAGCGGCCGATCGCGTCGAGGCCACCTTTGACGATCGAGACAGAGTAGCCCTTTACCCGGTCGCGGATGTCGAGGTACGGGATCACGAACTCGTTGAGCTTCTTGTTGACGGCAACCCGGTCTTGATTGCGGACGTCCTGGTAGAAGTCCAGGGCAAACTGGGGCACGAAGTTGTACATGGCGCTGGAGTAGGTGCTCATGCCCAGCTGCAGCAGCGGGAGGGCGAAGGTCTCCGCCGTCGGGAGGCCGCCGAGGTAGAACAGGCGATCGCCCAGCTTGGCGTACACGCGGGCATCGTGCTCGAGGTCGCCGACGCCGTCCTTGAAGCCGATCAGGTTCTCGTGACGCTCGGCCAGGGTGGCGACCGTGGTGTCCTTGTAGATCGCGTTCGCACGGTTGTAGATGATGACGCCGAGGGAGGTGGACCGGCAGATGGCGCTGACGTGTTCGATCAGGCCGCCCTGGTCTGCTTCGGTGAGGTAGGGCGGCAGCAGCAGGATGCCTTCGGCGCCGGCGGCTTCCGCGGCGCGCGCGTTCTCGACGGCCTGGGCGGTGGAGCCGCCGGCGGAGGCCAGGACGGGGACGATGCCGCCGACTTCCTCGACGGCGGCACGGACAACGCGCTCGGACTCGGACGGGGTCAGCGAGAAGCCCTCACCGGTTCCGCCGGCCGCGAAGAGTCCGGCCACGGGGAAGCTGGCCTGCCAGGCGAGGTGCTTGCGGTAGTTCTCCTCGTCGAACTGCAGCTGTGCGTCGAACGAGGTGACGGGGAAGGAGAGCAGCCCGTCCTTGAGGACGTTCGCCAGTTCCTGGGGTGTGTATTTTGCCACGGTGTGGTCCTCCGGGTATGCGCCAAGTCGGCGGGGAAGTGCGGTTCCCCTTCAGACTAGGTTTGGTGCCTCATGCCTGTCCAAGTGCATTATTGAATGCATTGATACCTTGAGTGCATTGCCATGCTGCTAGTCCAGCTGGAAGTCCAGGCTGCCGAGAAGCCGTGACAGGGCGGGATTGCTCACTTTCCGGCTCCAGATGGCATGGAGCTCCACGGGTTCGCCGTGGCTGCTGGCCAGCGGGAGGAATTCGACCCCCTGGATGCCCAGCGCTGTGGCGGACCGGGGCACAAAGGCGACGCCGCGTTTGGCCGCCACCAGCGAGACCATGGTGAGGATCTGGCTTACGGTGTGGACCACGTTGCCGTGCTGCACCGGCAGCATGCGGATCACGAGGTCGTAGAAGTACCGGGCCTGCAGAGGCGAATGCATGATGAGGGCCTCATCCTTGAGGTCGTCGTTCCCTACAACGCCGCCGCGGCGGGCCAGGGGGTGGCCGGCCGGAACCGCCACCATCATGGATTCGCGGTACAGGAGCCGCGAGTCGAAGACTTCCTTATCGAAGGGCGGGCGTGCCAGCCCCAGGTCCAGTTCTCCCGTTTCAAGGGCCTGGATCTGTTCGCCGGTCACCAGTTCCTGCAGGTCGACGTCGACGTCGGGGAGGATCGCCGAAATCTCTTCGAGGAGCGGCCCCAAGATACTGAACCCGCTGGCGGCGGTGAAACCGATTCGCAGAAGGCCGGAGCGGCCCGACGCGATGCGGCGGGCGGTGACAGGGGCGCGTTCCGCGAGGGCCAACAACCGCCTGGCTTCCTCCAGGAAGGCGGTTCCGGCCGGGGTGAGCTGGACCTTTCGGTTGTCCCGTTCCAGCAGCTCGGCGCCAACGGCCTTCTCCAGCTTTTGGATCTGCCGGCTCAGCGGAGGCTGGGTCATATTCAGGCGTTCCGCGGCGCGGCCGAAGTGAAGCTCTTCTGCCACCGCGATGAATCCGGCCAGCTGGTCAAAAGTGAACATGATGCCTTTCCGGTATCACTCGATGCATATTTGGGCTTAGACATGCATCATAGCCGCTCCCTACACTCGACACAGCGAACCGGCAGTGACGCGGTTCACATGCTTCCGGGGCACTGGGCCCTGACCATCCATGAGGAGTTTCAATGATGCACTTCCCTTCGCGCCGCACCGTAATTGGAGCGGCATCCGCCGTCACGCTCTTGGCGCTGACGGCTTGCGGCAATGTTGCCGGCGGCAGTAGCGATTCTTCCAAATATCCGAACGGGCCCATAAGCCTCACCGTGGGCCAGGCCGCCGGCGGCAGCACCGACTTGATCGCCCGCGCCATCTCCGAAGGTGCGTCCAAAACCCTCGGCGCCCCGATGCCTGTGGTGAACAAGCCGGGCGCGAACGGCGCCCTGGCCACGAAGGAAG
The DNA here is from genome assembly GCF_900102895.1 of Arthrobacter sp. ov407. Classification (GTDB taxonomy): domain Bacteria; phylum Actinomycetota; class Actinomycetes; order Actinomycetales; family Micrococcaceae; genus Arthrobacter. The sequence goes on along the minus strand of NZ_FNGD01000004.1, from coordinate 108,973 downwards.
TTGCCGGCAAGCCCGCCGACGGCCAGAACCTCCTGCTAGTCACCGCGTCCCTGATCACGATCACCCCGTTGGCGGTTACCGCGGATGAAGCCGTCAACATCGACGACCTGGACATCATCGCCGGCCTGTCCCAGGACGACTACGTGCTGGTGGCCAGCAAGGCCTCCGGCTTCAACAGCATCAAGGACCTGACCGGAGCCGGGCGCAATATCACCTTCGGCACCACCGGCGTGGGCACCGGCAGCCAGCTGGCACAGACCGTCCTCTTCAAGCAGGCCGGCGTCAAGGGCACCGATGTCCCGTTCGACAGCGGCAAACCCGCCCTCACCGCGGTCCTCGGCAACCAGGTCGAAGTCTCCACCATCCAGCTCGGCGAAGCCATGCCGCAGATCAAGGCCGGAAAGGTCGCACCGCTGCTCGTCTTCTCGGAGGAGCGGAACTCCTTCCTCCCGGACGTGCCCACAGCCAAGGAATCCGGTTACGACGTTCCCGTGGCGCAGTACCGCGCCGTCGCCGCTCCCAAAGGAACCCCCAAGGACGTGAAGGACAAGCTGCTCGCTGCCATCCAGGAGACCTTCAAGTCCGATTCCTACAAGGAATTCAACAAGAAGAACATGCTGACCCCGAAGGAAATCTCCGGCGAGGAAGTCGTCACCCAGTGGAAGGACTACGCCGCTAAGTACAAGGCGCTGGTGGAGAAGTACGACATCAGCCTCAGCGGAACGAAGTGATCCCAGTGTCGTCTTCACCTGCAGTGCCCGCCGGAGGGGGAAGCCGCCCGGCCGCCCCCTCCGGCGGGGACGCCCCCGAAGCTCCTGACGAAGACCTTCTAGAGGACCTCACGCCGGAGCAACTCGCCGCGCAGTGGGAGGACGAGAAGCCTCCTGCCGCCGGAGCGCTGGCAAATGCGGCATCCTCCTTGGTGGTACTCGGCGTCGGCACCGGCGCACTGGTCCTGTCCGTTGCGATGGGCCTCGGCACTCCGGCGGCGCCGGAGCCTGGGCTGTGGCCGTTCATGATCAGCTGCGTCATGGTGGTCCTGGGACTCTTCCAGTTGATCATCGGGCGGCACAACCGGGACGCGGAGAAGTTCACCCGCATGTCCTCCGCACCCCTCACAGGGCTCGTCACCCTCGCCGCCATGGTCGCGCTGATGCCGGCCATCGGTTTTGAACTGCCCGCCCTCGCCCTGTGCGTCATCTGGATGCGCTTCCTCGGCGGCGAAACGTGGCTCACCACCGTGCTGGTGAGCGCGATCGTCGTGGCGGCGTTCTACGGAATCTTCGTCCTTGCGCTCAACACCTCCATTCCCCACCTCTTCTAGGAGAACCCCGTGGATTTTCTAAATCCCGTGATCAACGGATTCGCCGTTGTCCTGGAGCCGAGCAACCTCCTGTACTGCCTGATCGGCGTCGTCATCGGCATGTTAATCGGTGTCCTGCCCGGTCTGGGGCCCGCGGCAACCATCGCCATCCTGCTGCCGCTGACCTACAACGTCGAACCCGTCACCGCCATCATCATGCTCGCGGGCATCTTCTACGGCGCACAGTACGGCGGCACCATCACCTCGGTGCTCCTCCGGCTTCCCGGCGAAGCCTCGTCTGTGGTGACCGTCTTCGACGGCTACCAGATGGCCAAACAGGGGAAGGCCGGCACCGCACTCGGCCTGGCGTCCATCGGCTCGTTCATCGGCGGAACCGCCTCAATCATCGGCCTGACCTTCCTCGCCCCCGTCGTGGCGAGCTTTGCCCTCGACTTCGGCCCGGCAGAATACTCGGCACTCGCACTGCTCGGGATCCTGTTGGTGGCCACCATCAGCAACGGCGCCAAGACCAAGGCACTCATCGCCGCCGCCGTCGGCCTGCTGCTGGCAACAGTCGGCCGGGACATCTTCACCGGCGAAAGCCGCTTCACCTTCGGCAACCTGGAGCTGGCCGACGGAATCGACTTCGTACCGATCGCCATGGGCATCTTCGGCCTGGGCGAAATCCTCTACAACCTCGAAGAGCGGCACCGCGCCGCCAAGGCACCATCCAAGGTCACGAACGTCTGGCCATCCCGGACGGATCTCAAGCAGGCCTCCGGCGCGATCGCCCGCGGTTCGGTCCTCGGGTTCTTCCTCGGCATCCTGCCCGGCGGCGGCGCCACCATCGCATCGATGGCCTCCTATGCCATGGAGAAGAAGCGCGCCAAGCAGCCGGAACGATTCGGCAAAGGGGCGCCCGAGGGCGTCGCTGGACCGGAAACCGCCAACAACGCCGCAGCAACGTCGTCATTCATCCCGCTGCTGACCCTAGGAATCCCGGCTAACGCCACCATGGCCCTGATGTTCGGTGCCTTGCTGATCCAGGGAGTGACGCCGGGCCCGCAGCTGGTGGAGCAGGACCCCGAGCTGTTCTGGGGCGTCGTCAACTCCATGTACATCGGCAACATCCTGCTGCTGATCATGAGCCTGCCCCTCGTCGGAATCTTCGTAAAAATCCTCCGCGTTCGGGCCGCGATCCTGGCCCCGGTCACCGCTCTCATCACACTGCTCGGCGCCTACACCATCAACAACAGCATGTTCGATGTAACGCTCGTCGTGGTGTTCGGGATCGTCGGATACCTGATGAAGAAATTCGGCTTTGAACCCGGTCCACTGGTCCTGGCCTTCGTCCTCGGATCCCTGCTGGAGAGCTCGCTGCGTCGTTCGCTTCTCGTGTTCGGCGGCGATCCCACGGGCTTCTTCACCCGCCCCATCTCCGCGACGCTTCTGATCGTGTTCGTCCTGGTAGCGGTACTCCCGGGCATCCGGTCCATGCTTGCGAAGGGGACGACAGCGCCAAGCGAACAGCCCATCACCACGAAAATCAAGGAGAAGGTATGAGCATCATCGTCGGTTTCGTCCCCACACCGGCAGGGGAGGCCGCCCTGACCGCCGGCATTGCCGAAGCCATGCTCAGGAATGAAGACTTGGTTATCGTCAACTCAGCACGCGAAGGCGCCCTGGTAGATAAGTCCGTTGCAGCCGCCGACGTCCTGGAGCAGGCCGGCCGCCGGGCTACGGAGGCTGGCATCCGGGCAACCGTGGTCCAGCCGCCGTACCGTGACGACCTCGCCGATGAATTCCTTGACGTCGCCCGCGAGGTCAACGCATCCCTGATTGTCATTGGCCTGCGGCACCGCTCACAGGTCGGCAAATTCATCCTGGGCAGCCACGCCCAGCGCATCCTCATGCAGGCGGACCGGCCCGTCCTTGCCGTGAAGGCGGACGGAGCCCTCTCCTAGCCGGCTGTTGCCAGCGGCTCAAACCAGGAGTGGACGGGTCGGACCCCCTACGCGGGTCCGGCCCGTTCGCTTCCGCGCGACAGATCCCGCCCTGGAAGGTGCCAGCACTCTGGCGGAGCGCGGTCGCCCAGCCCCGCCCCCATTCCAAAGTCCGGCTTCCCATGAAAGGGTGTGAGTCCTTATGAAAAAGATCGGGTTTCTGTCCTTCGGCCACTGGGGCGACGTCCCCGGTTCGCGTGTGCGTTCCGCCCGGGACGCGCTCCTTCAGGCGATTGAATTGGCCGTGGCCGCGGAGGAAGCCGGCGTCGACGGCGCGTTCTTCCGGGTCCATCACTTTGCCGAGCAGCAGGCCTCGCCGTTCCCGCTGCTCGCCGCGATTGCCGCGCGCACCTCTCGAATCGAGATGGGCACCGGAGTCATAGACATGCGTTACGAGAACCCGCTCTACATGGCCGAGGAGGCCGCCGCCGTCGACCTCATCAGCGGCGGGCGGCTGCAGCTGGGGGTCAGCCGCGGTTCGCCCGAGACAGTCCTGGCCGGCTTCGAGGCTTTCGGGTACCACCCGGCGGAGGGCGAGTCCAACGCCGACATGGCGCGCCGGCACACGGAGCGGTTTCGGGACGCCATCTCGGGCGCGGGCATGGCCAGAGGCAATCCGCAGGTCAGCGGGCACAGCGGGCTGGTCCCGATTCAGCCCCTGTCTCCGACGCTCCCCGAGCGGATCTGGTGGGGTGCGGGAAACCGCGCCAGCGCCCGGTGGGCGGGACAGCAGGGCATGAACCTCATGTCCTCGACCCTGCTGACGGAGGATACCGGAGTTCCCTTCGACCAACTGCAGGCCGAGCAGATCGAGGGATTCCGGGAGGCCTGGGCAGCGGCCGGCCACCGGCGCACGCCGCGGGTGTCCGTATCGCGAAGCATCATTCCGCTGATCGATGACGAATCGCGACGATATTTCGGGCTGCGCGCGCAGGCCGACGCCCGGGACCAGGTGGGCTACCTCGACGGCGGACTGGCCCGCTTCGGGCGCAGCTACATCGGTGAACCCGACCGCCTCGTGGTGGAGCTCGCCAGGGACGCGGCCGTGGTCGCGGCGGACACGTTGCTCGTCACCGTCCCCAACCAGCTCGGCGTGGACTTCAACGTCCGGCTGCTCGAGTCGATATCCCGCGACCTCCGCCCCGCCTTGGGCTGGGATTGACGACGGCGGCCGGCTCTCCCGCAACGGCCCTACCGCGGTGGACTAGGGGGCGCCACTGCTGGTGGTACCGGGGCCGGCATGGATTGCCGCCGCCACCAGGCGGTCGAAGCTGGCGGTCCCGTTCTCCGGGGGGACCACCGTGAAGACCGCAACCCATTTCTCCTGGGCATGTTTCTCCAGCGTTGACGCCCGGGCCACATGCAGGTTCAACCCGGGCACGCCGCCGACAACGAGCGGAAGCTGCTCGCCGCTCTTGGTCATGTGCCGGAACTGATTGACTGACAGTTGGTCGCCCGGGTTATTCGTGACCTCGGCGAGGGTGTCGTTGATCCTTTTGGTTAGCCCCCGCGTGAAGCGTCTCTGGGCCGAGACCGTGCGCACCGTGAGAAGCGCGGCGAAGAGGAATGTAAACAAAACCATGGCACCGAAACTCCTGAGCATGGGCAGGAAGATCATCAGGAACAGGCACAGGATCAATCCAAAAATGCTGGACATGATGAACTTGAATACGGGGTTTTCGCCTGGTTTCCTTGACCAACGAACGAGGGCGACGGTGTCCTTGCGGGGGTGATCGCGCCGTGAAATTTCCATGATTAGTATCCCTTCACTTCCATGAGCGCTTCGGCCAGGATGATTGCCTCGCGTGCTTCCTTGAGATCGCTCAGCAGACCCATATCGGGAATGGCTCCGGTGGCAACGGTGGAGCCGGCGAGTTCAGAAAAGATGCCGCTCAACTCTTCGCGGTCCTGTGACAGCATCCGGGACGTAGTCAGCTTAATTCTGCTCAGCTCAAGCTCCAGCAGTGCCTTGTCGATGGCCTCGCGCCGCCCTTGCATGACCGCCAGCTTTTCGGTGACGCGCTCGACACGGCCGCGCAGCATCGATTCCATCTTTCCCGCCACGATGTGGAGCTCGCACAGCGCGGTGTAGGACTGCGGGGACCCGGAGTGCGCGGCGAGCTGCTCACTGACGTAATGGCGCCGTCGTGCCCATTTCCGGACGGCGGATTCATAGGGTCCCACCAGCAACGAGACCGCTGCCATCGCCTTGTCCAGCGAGCCGGCCCGCGTGCTCAGGCTGGTTGTGGCGGCGTCCAGCCTCGACAGGAAAGCGTCGTAATTGTCATGCGGCTGGGCGCTATCAGTATTCACGAGCCACTCGCGTGCGGTGTCGCGAACCCCCTCGCCGGAATTTGCCCCCGACTCTCATGGCAAGAGGATAGAGGCTCCGGGCCCAATGGCATAGGGTGCGGCATTGGATCCGAGGCAATTCTGGTCAGTGTCAGCGACACCACGCCCTATAAACACCGGGGAAGCACCGCGTCCGGGGTGTGAAGCGTGTGAAGGGCGCGCGGGGCGTGGACTTCGTCCGGGTCATCGATTCCGGCGGCTTCGGGAAGGCGGCGGCCGGGTAGTAACCGGCGACCTGCAGCATGTAGTTCGCCCACTGCGGGCCGGCGAGCATATAGCCGTCAATGGCCTTGTAGAACTTGCCGTTGACGGTGATGTTCTGGCCGGGCCGCTTCTGGCCTTCCAAGGCATCGCCGAAGAAGGAAGCCGTGGCGAGGCCGGAGGTGTAGCCCACTACCCAGGTGGCGCCGTTGGTGTTGGAGGTGCCCGTCTTGGCCGCGGTCGGAAACCGGGTTTGGACCTTGGGCTTGATGTAAACGCCGGACCCGCGCTTCAGTACGTCCTGCAGCACGGCGTTCACACCGCGAGCGACCTCGGGCTTGATCGCATCACGACAGGCGCTGGTCTCGGCCGGCAGTTTCTTTCCAGCCGCGTCGGTTACTGCCGTAATGGCAATGGGTGTGCAGTATTTGCCGTCGTTGGCGAAGGTGGCAAACGCATTGGCCAGATGGAGCGGGGCCACGCCGATGGCGCCTAGCAGATTGCCGAGCTGGTGCATGTTCACCTGGGCGTTGTCCACGCCGCTGTGGATTCCCGCGGCGTCCACCATTTTCTGGATGCCGCAGAAGTCGAGTTGGGCGGCCTCGGCGAACGTGGCGGTGTTGATGGAGTTGTACAGACCGTAGTCCACGCGCATGCGGCGGTAGTATCCGGCGTCGTTGTTCTTCAGATCGTCTGCTGCGCCGAGGGACTTCTGGCTCGTGCTGTAGGCACCGAGCACCCGGCCGCAGCTTGACCTCCACCGAAACCCTAGGGGATAGGACCGCCGTGAGGCATCCACCATAGCGGCGAGGGATTTGCCCTCGTTGAGCCATTCGGCGAACGTGAACGGTTTCATAGTGGAGCCTGGCTGAAACCCGCCGGCGCCGTTGAGATCGTTGCCGTGGGCATCCTTGGAATCGACGTTGAAGTTCAACTGGGTATCGAATTTTCCGGGCGCTGGGAGAAAGACGGTGTTTTGCGCCATCGCCAGGATCTTGCCGGTTCCGGGCGCGATCGAGACCATCGCGGCCCCCCATTTGTCCGGGTTGGCGCCGGCTGTGGCATCGACCTGCGCCTGCGCGGCCAGTTGGAGCCGGCTGTCCAGGGTGGTGCTGATCGTCAGGCCGCCGCGGAACAGCTTCCGCTCGCGCTCGGCAACATCCGCGCCGTAGGCCAGGTTGTTGAGGATGAGGTGGGAAACGTAATCGCAGAAGTACGGTGCCATTGCTGCGCCGGCGCATCCCTGCCTCCCGGGGGTGATCTTAAGACCCACCGGGGCCGCGACGGCGGCTTTATGTTGCGCTTGCGAGATATCGCCGTGGCTGAGCATCTTGCCGAGAACCTGGTTGCGTCGCTGGACGGCGTTTTTCGGATGGACGTCAGGATTGTAGAGGCTGGGGCTGTTCACGAGGCCAGCCAGCAGGGCAGCCTGCGGCAGGGTGAGGTCCTTGGCAGTGGTGTTGAAGAAGTAGCGGGACGCGGCTTCAATGCCGTAGGCGTCCCGGGCGAAGAACACGATGTTCAGGTACCCCTCAAGGATTTGGTCCTTGGTGAACCTTTTCTCCAATTCGACAGCGAGCTTCATCTCGCGAATCTTGTCGGCCATGTCCTTCTGCCCGTTGAGGACAATTTGATCGCCCCTGTCCGCAGAGACGAGGGATTCATTGAGAACGTTGGTGACGTACTGCTGGGTGAGTGTGGACGCGCCCTGCCTGCCGCCGCCGGTCAGGTTGGACACCAGCGCCCGGAGAATCCCCTGGGGGTCGATGCCGGCGTGTTCGTAGAAGCGGCGGTCCTCGATCGCGACGATGGCGTCCTTGATATACGGGGACATCTGGTCGAGCCTGACCTTCACGCGGTTTTCGGCGTAGAAGGTGGCGATCGGTTTGCCGTCGGCGCTGAGCACCCTGGTTGACTCCGACGGCGGATCCACGGTCAGGTCCGAGGGGAGGTTGTTGAACAATTTGATCGAGTCGCTGACGGCGACGCCGGTCGCGGCCACGGTGGGGACCAAGAGGCTGGCGGCCAGGACGCCGCAGACCGCGCTCGCGGTCAAGAACCAGAACAGCCGCCAAAGGGTCCCGGCCAATAGGGATCCGGTGCTTTTCCTGGGCGCCATGGTCCCGGAACAGGCTAGGTCAGCGAGTCGATGGCGACGGTGATCGCAAGGACGAGCGGGATGTCCTCGCCTTCAGCAACATCGACGCCGTAGGACTCACGCACGCGGAACCATTTTTTGGAGATCGTGGCGACCGTGTGACCGTCGCGCTCGATCTCGTACTCGTGGTCGACGATGTTGCCGTGCGCCTTCATGTCGGCGCCACCCTTCACGTCGATGGCGAAGCGATCCCGGAGCCCGATCAGCGCCTTATGAACCGTCGCGGCGGTGTCGCCGCCGCGCTCGACTTCGATCTTGTCCCGAATCGAGAGCTTGCGCTCCTGGATGCTCGCCACCTCGTTTCCCGAGGCGTCCTCCAAAACGAACGTGTCCCGGATCCGGACCGCCTTCCCATTGACCTTGTAGGCGCGTCTGCCCTGGTCGTCTTCGATCCAGAAGTCATCCCCAATCGACAGCAGTTTCTCGCGCATCTGAAAGCGCTGGCCGATGTGTTCGTCACGCCGGTGCCGTATTAGTCCCATGCCCTGACCATAGGTCCGCTTCGCCGGACGGCGCCTCACCCGAACCGGATGGTCCGGGGCCTCAAGTGGTGCCGGATTGGCTCCAGCGCTGCTCGATCCGGCCAAATTTCCAAACGGCGAGCGCGCTCAGCCAGATGACCACGAAGAGTCCGGCAATGATGTACCCGACGTTTTCCAGCTCCAGCGAGCGGATTGTGGCCGCCGGTCCTGATTCGATTCCCAGCTTGTCCGCCACCAGCCCGAGCAGCATGTTGCCACCGACCACCAGTGCCACCACCACCGAGAGCACCGTGACGGTGAGGTTGTAGAACACTTTGCGGACCGGCTTGAGGAAGGCCCACCCGTAAGCCCTGGACATGAACACGCCGTCGGCGGTATCAAAGATGCTCATTCCGGCGGCGAACAGCACCGGCAGGACCAGGATGGCGTACCAGGGCAAGGAGAGGGCCGCCGAACCAGCTGCGAGTATGAGCAGGGCTATCTGGGACGCGGTGTCGAATCCCAGGCCCATCAGCAGACCGACCGGATAGGCGTGCCATGGCTTGGCGATCCGCCGGATTGCTCCGCCGAGCAGTCGAGCCAGGAAGCCCCGGTTGTTGAGCTGCTGCTCAAGCTCGGCCTCATTCAGTTCGCCGGTCCGCATCCCGCGGAAGACCCGGACGATGCCAATGACCGAAACCAGGTTCATTAGCCCGATCAGGATAAGAAACGTTCCGGCGACGGCGCTTCCCACCAGCCCCAGTGTCTGTATAAGGGCCGAGTCCCCGTTCTGCACGCCGCTGGCCATCGCCCTCACGCCGAGGGCCAGGAGCAGCGCCGCGCCGAAGACGACGGTCGAGTGACCCAGCGAGAACCAAAAGCCCACCCCCAGCGCGGTCTTTCCCTCGCCGACCAGCTTGCGGGTGGTGTTGTCGATTACGGCGATGTGGTCGGCGTCGAACGCGTGCCGCACTCCCAACAGAAAGGCGGTAACGCCCAGCCCGACCCCGTACACGCCGGAGCGGCCCAGGGCGAAGTTCTGCGGAGCCACGGCCAGCGTCAGCACACTCCAGCCGACCACATTGAGCAGGATGACGAAGCCGGTGATGCCCGCGAGATGGAACTTGTCCCGGCGTTCCCAGCGACTGCTCGTTAGTCGCTCCGGCTGCGCCACAGGCAACAAGTTGCTCATAGTTCGTAAGGGTAGGCGCGAGGGGTCGCGCCGCCAAGACCTCGCGGACTGTGCTCGACGGGGCATGCCGCCGGCTGTGCTTTCGCGTGCCCCGTGGAGGCCGAAACGCTCGGCCCTATCCGCCGGTGCGGCCTCCATGCAAGCATGGGCCTCACCGATCATGCACAGCGAGGGGACTCGATGAAATCCAATGAACTCCTGCTGGACGCCTTCGGCCGGATCCGTGAGACGGTGGCCGCCGCCCTGGCAGGGGTCGACGATGCCACCCTGCTCCGACGGCCCGCCGGCAACGGGAACTCCATGGCCTGGCTCATCTGGCACCTGAGCAGGGTCGAGGACGCGCAACTGGCCTCCGCCGCAGGCCTGGACCAGGTCTGGACCTCGCAGGGGTTTGCGGCCCGCTTCGGCCTGCCGCTTTCCAAGCGGGACACCGGCTACGGCCATACGAGCGGCCAGGTCGACGCGTTGCAGGCACCGCCGGAGCTGTTGCTCGAATACTACGACGCTGTCCACCGGCAGACCGTGGAATTTCTGAAGACCCTCGGCGACGCCGACTTCGACCGCATCGTAGATACCCGCTGGGACCCGCCCGTCACGCTCGGGGTACGGCTGGTCAGCACGATTGCGGATTGCCTCCAGCACGTAGGGCAGGCGGCCTACGCGAAGGGCCTGAACCCCGCGCACGGGCACGGTTAGGGCGGTCCCAGCCATGGACGTCGCCGACATCCGCCAGCTCTTCCCCGGGCTCAAGGACACCATCTATCTCAACACCGCCACCATGAACGTCGGCTCCGCACCGGCCCGGGAGGCGTACGACCTGGCGGCCGAGCGCTGGTCTGCGGGCCGGTTCGACTGGATGGAAGCCGAGCGGGCGGGGGAGGACGCCCGCGCAATGTTCGCGGAGATCGTCGGCGCCACGGCCGGGGAGATCGCCATAGTTCCGGCAGTGAGCTCGGCGGCCGGGATAGTGGCCGCCAACCTGCCACCCGCGAAGCACGGCGAGAACGTCGTCGTCGCCGAGAACGAATTCGCCTCGAACTACTATCCCTGGCTCCTGCTCCGGGAGCGCGGCTATGATGTCCGCGCCGTGGCACCGGGTGTCGACGGCATGACAGCCGAGGCGTTTGGACAGGCGGCCGACGGCGGCACGCGCCTGATCGCCGTGAGCGCCGTTCATTCGGCCAACGGGTACCGGGCAGACCTGGCCGCGCTCAGTCGGGTCGCTGCCCGCTCCGGCGCCTGGTTCTTCGTCGACGCCTGCCAGGCAGCCGGCGCGGTGCCGCTGGACGTGGTGCGGGACGGCGTGGACTTCCTGGCCGCCGCGAGCCACAAGTTCCTGCTCGGGTCCAGGGGCATGGGCTACCTCTATGTTCGCCGCGGGCTGCTTGACCGTCTCCAGCCCATCGGTCCGGGCTGGAAGGCCGCCCGCAACCCGGCCGAGAGCTTCTATGGCCCCGCGATGGACCTGTCACCCACGGCCTCGAAGCTCGATGCCTCGTTGGCGTGGTTTCCCGCCCTGGCCGAGCAGGCGGCGCTCGGCATCTTCCGCGGGTTCGGGATCACCGCCTTGCTCGATCGTAATGCCCGGCTCGCCCTTCGCCTGCAGGAAGCCCTGGCCGCGGAGGGATCCGCCTTCCGGCCTTTCACCGAGCAGCACCGCTCAACCATCGTCTCCGTGCCGGTGAACGATGCCGAAGCGGTCATGGCGCGGTTCCGCAAGGCCAATGTGGTGGCGTCGGTCCGCGAGGGCAGGATCCGGCTGGCCGTACATTTCTACAATGTGGAAGAAGAGCTCGATCTCGTGGCCGCGTTGATCGGACGGGGCTAAGCGGCGGCGGGCAGCGCCTCTCGTGGCCCTGGGTCGCTTTAGGCGCGCCTGTCTTCCTTGTCGTCGCTGCTGTAGGCGAGGCCGATCTGGCGCCTGACTTCGTCCAAAGCCGCCATGACCTGAACGCTCTGCCGGGGCGGCAGGATGTCGTTGGCGGTGGCGTGCGCCGCAATGAGCCGCTCCATTTCCCGAGCCTGGTATTGCATTCCGCGGCCGGTGACGGGCTCATCGAAGCGCTCGACGACGTTACCGTCGCCGTCGTACCTGATGAAGGCCGACGGCGTGTACCAGACCGACGGGATCTCGATTCGCCCTTCAGTTCCGATGATCGAGGCCTGGTTTGGTCCTGCCGTGTCCAGCGCGCAGTGCAGCACGGCCTGCTGCCCGTCCCCGTACTCGAAAATCATGGCGGTCTGCCGGTCAACACCGGTTTCAGTCATGCTGGCCGCTGCCCGGATACTGACCGGCGCTCCGAAGACGTCGAAAGCGAAGGACACGGGGTAGATGCCGAGGTCCAGGAGCGCTCCGCCGCCCAGCGCCGGGTCGTTGAGGCGGTGCAGCGGATCCTTGGGCAGATTCTGGTTGTGGTCCGCGATTACTGTCCGGACGTCGCCCAGCGCGCCGGATCGGATCAGCTCACGGATACGGACCATGTGCGGAAGATACCGGGTCCACATGGCCTCAAGGGCGATCAGTCCCTTCGACTCGGCGAGCTCCACAATCTCCCGGGCCTGCCAGGCGTTCATGGCGAACGGCTTTTCAACCAACACGTGTTTGCCGGCGTCCAGGGCCAACAGCGCATTTTCATGGTGGAACGGGTGCGGCGTCGAAATGTAGACAATATCCACGTCCGGGTCAGCCACGAGGTCCTCGTAGCTTCCATGGGCCGAAGGGATCTGAAACCGAGTCGCGAACTCCCTCGCCGATGCCAGGTTCCGGGAGCCCACAGCCTGGACCAACGAGCCGTTGTCGATCAGGTCCGGCGTTTGCAGCCCGGCGATGAACCCTGTGCCGAGAATTCCCCACCTCGGAACGGGCGTGGCGAGATCTGCGGTACCGGTTGTGGCGTTCTCTGGCATGCGTTGGGTTCCCTTCGGGCGGGTGGTCACGAAAGCATCGGGCGACTCTTGTTGCGGCGGCAACTTCCCAGGACGTGTTCGTATCCTAAGCCCGAAATCCGGGACTCACGGTGTGAGCGGGCCCCGAAGCACGCGCAGGGCAACGGTGGCATCACCTTCAATGAGGGCGTCATCTTCCAGGCTGGATCGGCCCCACAAGCCCAGATACATCGCGGACAATGGGGCGGAAATCGACGCCACGGCCGAACCTGGGCCCAGTGTCCAGCCGGCGGCCCCGGGCACCTGGAAGGTCACGGCCTTGTCCGGGTGCGGCATTCGCTCCAATCGCAGCTGGCGCGGCGCGAACATCGCCAGGACCTCGTCTACACCGTCGAGCATGAAGTCGACCTCCAGCGCGGGGATCTCCATGCCAAGCGCCTGGCAGGCGTCGATGAGGTGGATGGCGTGTTCGTGGGCCTGGCGCCGAAGCCAGAACCTGGCCTTGTGCGGCGGCGGGCCGAAGTCCCAACACGGTTTCGAGGGGTCAAGCGCCGTCATCGCCTCGAAGAAGGGTGCCGTGCCCTCGAGGAACCAGGCCGCGGCGCCCTCGGCCGGCGGTACCGGTTCCTTGACGAAGGTGCCCGCACGAACCACTGTGGCGGCCCACCGCTCGATTGAACCGAGGTGTCCGAATAGTTGCTCAAGCGTCCAGCCAGGGCATGCCGGAACGGCACGGGCAAGCCTGTCCTCCGGCTGCCGGGCGAGCATGCCGAGATGGTCCAGGGAGTCGGCCAACTCGGCCAGGTATCGATCGGGCGACATGAGTTGAGCCTAACGCGACGCGGCAAAGATTCCGGCGCGCCGACATCCGAGCCGCGCGGGCCGGGCTTGTGCGTCTAAACTGCCACGCATGCGTCCCCCACGACAGTCGCGGCAATGAGCGGATACCCGGCTACGGCGCCGCTGACCGAGCGGTTTGCCGCCCAGTCCGTGATCGAGGAGCTGCTGGCTGTCCAGGCGCTCGTCCCGCCCCGTTCGCGTCTCAGGCGGATGTTCGGTGCCAGTCCGTTGAGCGACGCCAGCTGGCCCTGGTACAGGGGTGCGCTGGGCGAGATCGCCGTGGGCCGGGTTCTGGCAGGGCTCGGGCCCGAATGGCTGGTTCTGCATGCCGTCCCAGTGGGCTCTGGCTGGGCGGATATCGATCATGTGCTGGTCGGTCCTGCCGGCGTCTTTACCCTCAACACGAAGAACCATGCGGGTCAATCAATCTGGGTGGCAGGGCAAACCCTGATGGTGTCGGGAAAGAAACTCCGCCATCTCTACAACTCCGCGCGTGAGGCCGCCCGGGCCTCGAAATTGCTCAGCACGGCAGTGGGTGCCGCCGTCGACGTCACGGCGGTCGTGGTGATCGTGGAACCCCGGCGGCTGACGATTAAGGAGAATCCGCGCCAGGTAATGGTGCTGAGCGATCGGCAGCTCCTGGGCTTTCTGCAGCGGCGCAAAGATGTGCTGGACGCGGAACAGGTCCAACGCGTCGCTGCCGCTGCCGTGAATGCCCGGACCTGGCACACGAAACCCGCGTTGCCAGGCAAACCGGATGAGCTCAAAACGAACTTCGCCGCCCTCCGGCGGTTGGTTGATCAGGCACGACGGCGCCGGGCGGCGTGGGTGCTTGGTGTTCCCGCCGTCGGCTTTTTGGCGTTGGCCACGGCAGGTCCGCTGGCGGCAATCCTGAGCGCATTGATGAACCGGTAGGGGAGACCCGCCAGCGAGAGGCGCGCGCCGCCGTCGCGAAAATGCTCGGGCCCGGGGACGCTGAGACGTTCCCGCACGCCCGCCTGATCCCGTGTGGGAACAGACCGATCACCCTGGCAATTCCCCATGCCCCGGCCACGTGCGGCCGCTGACCTGTCGCCTGAAAATGATGCGTTGCGGCGCCAGAACGAGGCGCGTCTCTGTCGCGTTTCCGGCAAAGCAAGTAGGCCATTGCGTTCGGCCAAGCAGCGGGCAAGTAGCGATCGGGAGAAAAGGGGAATCGCCCCCAAGAAGTCGAGTAGCAACCACTCGCGCGCTCCTCGGGCCCCGCTTCTAGGCTCCAGAGTACTGGGTTAAGAAAGTCAAAGTAGTGGTCAGAATCGGGTCTCAGCCATGCATGATCAAGCAGAGCTTTGGGTGTCGTCCGGCCATTTTCATGGCCGTCTGCGAGGCGTCTGGGCGTCCCTGTTGTCAGCATCGCTCGCACTTGCTGGGCTGACACTCGGGGTGGCCGCCGTCGCGGACGTGGGGACCATCGCCCACGACTCACTGCGGTCGGGCTGGGACAAGGACGAGCCCGGGCTTTCGCCGTCGTCGGTGGCCTCCTCGAATTTCGGCAAACTGTTCTCCGCGCCCGTGGACGGGCAGGTCTACGCCCAGCCGCTGGTGGTGGGCGGCACCGTCATCGCCGCGACCGAGAACAACAACGTGTACGGCCTGGATGGCGGCACGGGAGCCGTGAGGTGGCAGCGCAACCTCGGGCCGGCCTGGCCGGCAGCGACCGTAAGCTGCGGTGACCTCGCGCCCAACATCGGAGTCACGTCCACTCCGGTCTTCGACGCCGCGACCAACAGCGTCTTCCTGCTGGCGAAGACGAACGACGGAGCGACGCCGCAGCTCCCGCACTGGTACATGCACTCCCTGGACCGGGTAACAGGAGCCGAACGGGCCGGATTCCCGGTCCTTATCAACGGCGCACCGACCAACGACCCGACGCGTCCCTTCAACGCCATGACCGCGATGCAGCGGCCCGGGCTGCTCCTCATGGACGGCGTTGTCTATGCCGGTTTCGCCAGCCACTGCGACTGGGCGCCCTTTGTCGGCTACGTTGTCGGCGTATCCACCGCCGGCCGGCAGACAACGATGTGGGCCACCGAGTCCGGGAACAGCAGTGCGGAGGGCGGGATCTGGCAATCCGGCGGCGGACTGGTCTCCGACGGCACCGGCCAAATCCTGTTTGCCACCGGCAACGGCATTTCCCCGAAGGCCGGCCCGGGGAAAACCCCTCCCGCGACCCTCGCCGAGTCAGTGGTCCGGCTCACGGTCGGAACCGACGGCAACCTTAAGCCCACTGATTTCTTCAGTCCCGCCAACAACGCCAAGTTGGACCAGAACGACGCCGATCTCGGTTCCGGCGCCCCGATCGCCATCCCGGACGGCTATGGAACCGTGGCCCACCCGCACCTCTTGGTCCAGGTCGGCAAGGATGGGCGCGTCTACCTGCTGGACCGGGACAACCTGGGCGGCATGGGCCAGGGGGCCGGCGGCACCGACGCCGTCCTCGACGAAGCCGGTCCGTACAGCGGCGTCTGGGGACGTCCAGCGTTCCTGGGGACCAGCAGCGGCGGTTACGTCTACACCGTCGAGAACAAGGGATACCTCCGCGCGCACAAGCTCGTTCCCACCAACGCAGGCGGCGTTCAGCTCGCCGCCGTCGGGACGTCCGTCGGCACCTTCGGGTATACCTCGGGGGCGCCCACGGTGACCTCCAACGGTACGGACGCGTCCTCGGCGCTGGTCTGGGTTGTCTACGTCACTGGACCCACCGGGGCCGGCGCGGAACTGCGCGCCTACCGGGCCCTCCCGGACGCCACAGGGAAGTTGCAGCAGGTGTTCAGCGCCCCGCTGGGTACGGCCGCCAAGTTCTCCACAGCGGCCACTGACAACGGCCGCGTCTATGTGGGAACGCGGGACGGACAAGTACTTGCCTTCGGCGCACCGACAACCTCCGCCGTCGGGGCGACAAACACTGACCTGGGCACGGCCGAGGTGGGCACCACAGGGAAAGGCACCCTGACGGTCACGGCGACGCGTGCCGTGACGGTCAGCACCGTCACGGCACCCGCGCCGTTTGGGATTGAACCCCTCGCCCTTCCCCGGACCCTGGCCAAAGGCGAGAGCATGAGCATCCCGGTGACCTTCTCGCCGACGGTTCCGGGACAAGCTGACGGCGCGCTGACCGTCCAAACGTCCGACGGTGAAACGGACCTCCTGGGGGTCCATGGCGTTGGCACGAAGGACGGCCTGGGGGCGACTCCGGCCACGGTCGCATTCACCAGCGTGCCCACCCAGACCAGCAGCCGCCAGACGGTCAACGTCGTCAACACCGGCACGAGTGTCGCCACGGTCACGGCCGTCACCCTGCCCGCCGACCCGGCACTGAAAGTCGACCCGGAAACGGTGCCGGCCGTGGGACAACAAATCCAGCCCCTTACGTCGGTTCCGGTGTCCATCACCTTCAGCCCGACGACTGTGACTCCGGTCGCCGACCAACTGCTCGTCACGAGCGACCGCGGGTCGCTGGCGGTTCCGGTGACGGCGACGGCCGTCTCAGGAGCGGCGCACCTGCAACTGCCGACGGCGCTGGACTTTGGCGATGTACCCATCGGGGCGTCGGCCACCCGGGACTTCACGATAACGAACACCGGAAACATCCCCATGACGATCACCAAGGCGAAGGCGCCGCTGGGGTTCTTCTCAACCACCGCACCGATCTCCGAAGGACTGGTGATCCCGCCGGGTGAATCCGCATATCAGACCGTGACATTCAAACCGACAGCAGCGGGGCAGGCCGGAACCGCGGACACCTACTACCTTCTCACCGCGGACGACGGCCAGGGTGCCCTGAAAGTGATGCTCACCGGTAACGGCGTCGACGACCCCATCGGCCTCAAGGCCTACCAGACCGGGGCCGGGGATCCGAGATCGGTGCTGGGCAGGTCGCTCACCCTGGAGTACCCCGTGGCGGCAGGCAAGTGCCAGGACTACACCAAGGGTGTGATCTGCTGGTCCAGGGCGACTGGGGCCCACTGGGTCGCAGGTGCCATCTACGCCCGCTACAAGGCAGCGGGCGGCGCTGCCGGCGTCCTTGGGTTCCCCACCACTGACCAGCTGACCACCCCTGACACTGTGGGGCGATATGGCCACTTCGCCGGCTCGGGCGGGGCCTCGATCTACTGGTCGCCCAAGACCGGAGCCCATTATGTGCTGGGGACGATCCGCTCCAAGTGGTCGGCACTGAACCGGGAACGGGGGCCGCTGGGCTATCCGACGCAGGACGAGACCCGCACCCCCGACGGATTGGGACGCTACAACCACTTCGCGGGCTCGAGCGGCTCGTCAATCTACTGGACGGCGAAGACCGGGGCGCATTTTGTCCTCGGCGCCATCCGTGGCAGGTGGTCGGCACTGGGCAGGGAAAGTGGACGGCTGGGTTATCCGACCAGGGACGAGTACTCGGTTGCCGGCGGCCGGGCATCGGACTTTCAGCGCGGCCGCCTGACCTGGAACTCGACCACCCGGAAGGTTATTGGATAGGGCTTCCCGGCGTCAGTTCCGGAGCTCCCAGACCAGTCCGGCCGGACCTAATTGGTTTGAAGGGCACGGTCTGGAGCTGCGCTGTCTCGAACTGCGCTGTCTGGAACCGCGCTGTCTGGAACCGCGCGAGGGCGGCGGCGTAGATTGATGATGGCGGGCCGATTGCAGGCCGCCGTGCGGTCCGCAAACGCGCCGGTGGATAAGACCGCGCACAAGCCCCGCTGCGCCGAGGAGTAATCCGATGAGCCAAGTTATCCAACGCCTGCTTGCTGCTTTCAATGCCCACGACCTCGAGGCGGCCGCCGCGTTGTTCCATAAGTCGTACAACAGCGTGCAACCGGTCCACCCGGCCAGGGCATTTGTGGGACGTGCGCAGATGCACGCGAACTGGGCGGCGATATTCGCTGGCATTCCCGATTTTCACGCAGAATTGCTCCGCTCCGTGGATGACGGTAACGCCACGTGGAGCGAATGGACGTGGGTAGGCACCCGCATTGACGAGCAGCCCTTCGACATGCGCGGTGTGACGATCTTCGAGATCGAGGACGGCCTCATAACGGGCGGAAGGCTCTACATGGAAGAGTTTGAACGAGAGGACGTGGGCATCACAGAGGCAGTCCAGACGCTGACGGGCCGTCGGCCGGACCAGCCCACAGGCCCCGCGGACTGAGTTGGCTGGCCTCAGGCAGCTGGAGGAAGGCTGCGCGCGCGTCGAAGCGTTTTGGCCTTGTGCCGGAGCTGGCGCCGTTGGCGGGAGCCGGGCTGGGAGCCCGTTTGGTCCGTGGCTGATTGGCGATGCGGCGTTCCGGGCAGGGGTGGTGCTGTGGAGTGGTAGGTGTGGCCGGTGGGGGTGGTGAGGGCGATGGTGTGCCTGTCGCCGCTGCCGGAGGCGGGGTCAGTTGCGGGAGCAAGGCCTGACTGTTCTGCGGGTGCGGGGCGGGCGCTCCAGCCGGGGGTTTCTTTGGTGTGGTTGCAGGCTTCGCAGAGTCCGGCGCCGTTGGCCTGGATGGTTTCTCCTCCGTGGTGCCAGGGGATGATGTGGTCCAGGTGCCGGATCGGAGCGTCGCAGTAGGGGGTGCGGCAGGTGTCGTCCCGGGTCTGGATGAAGCGGCGGTGCCCGGGCGGGAAGATCCGGGCGCGGGAATCCATGCCGATGAGCTCACCGGTGCCCGGGTGGGTGTAGAGCCGGCGGAGAAACACGCCGAATGCAGAGTGGTCGGCGCTTCCTGCAGCGCCGCCGGGTGTTGGCGGACTGCCGGGTTTCGGGGGACCGCCGGTTGACTCGCCGGGTTCCTGTGAACCACTTTGTCCGGGCGAACCAACGCCGAAAGTGCCGTCTTTGGCCTTTGCCCTGTTGATGAGGGCGCGGCCCCAGCCGGCGGGGACCGTGCCGTAGCCGGGGAGCCGGGCGGGTTCGGAGTCGGCCTGGAAGAGCGTGCGGTCGGTCATGATGAGCTGGATTTCGACCCCGGTGATCCCGTCCGGGGTGCCGGTGCTGCGTTCGACCAGGGTGTCCGCCATGACCTGGCCCCGGGAGCGGGGGTCTCCGGTGTTGCGGAGGGTGTCGGCGTGCCGGCTCAGCGCGGTGTAGACGCCCACGCCGGCGCTCATCGGGAGCAGCGCGGTGAGGTAGCACATGGTGTCCGGGGCCGGGCGGAGGCTGACGTGCCGCTCGCTGGCGGCGTGCGCGGCACGTTCCGTGACGGTGCGCGGGTCCCTCCGGTACGCGGCGGCCCGGGCGGCGGCCACCAGGCGCCGGTCACCCACTCCGGCGAACGTCCCGGTGTCGGCGGCGAGTTCCTCATCGACCGCGCACCGGTCCGCGGCGGTCAGGCAGGCGGTTTCGCGCACGAGCAGGGTGGCGCGCCATTCGTTCAGCTGTCCGGTCTGCAGGGCGGCGAGGGTGTGCGGCATTTCGGTCACGAGCGCCTTGGCCAGGCCCAGGAGCCGGCCGCCCTTGGCCGGGGATTCGCGCCGGGCCAGGGCGATCTGCGCGCCGATCCCGGCGCCGAGCTTCTCGGCCGGGACCCCTGCGGCACGCTGCTCGTGGCGCTGGAGCAGGTCGAAGGTAACGGTGAGGCGGGCCTGCTCCGCGGCCAGAGCGGATTTCCGGTCTTCCAGTTCCCGGATCCGGTCAATGATCCCGGCACTGTCCGTTGCCGGGGGGACGGCGGCCAGCAGGCCCGCGGCGTCCGTGACGGCCGTCTCCGCGGTGCCGTGGCCGGTGGCCGCACCGCGGCCGGCACGCGTGAGGCCAGCCTCGCGGTGTCCTGCCGGAACCATTTCGGGCCCCTGATTGCCGTCCATGAATCAAGTCTCCCTGCGACCTACGACAAAATAGGTCGGCTGGTCGGACGACAAGGACGGAGGTAGCTGAATCGAGGTCGCTCGCCGCGTCCAGAAAGACGCCGAGTCTGGTTCGGCAAGGTGCGGACCAACCGACGGTTTGCACGCTGCCGCCAGCGGGCTAGCGAGCCAGCGCAGCGTCAGGACGTCGTCGTGGTTTGGGAGGTTGTCGCGGTGCCGCCGGGCGGGTCTGCCTGCAAGACCTTGCCTGAAATCTGAGCTCGGAGGAGGATTGTCGGCAGACTGGAAGAGGCCCGTCATGAGCCAGCTTGGCAAATTTGAGAAGTATCTGATTGAGGAGTTCTTCGACGATTATCGCTCCGGCGCCATGAGCCAGCGCACGTTCACGCGCCGGGTGGCGTTCATCATGGGCAGCATGACTGCGGCCTCGGCAGCGATGCTGCTGGTTGGCTGCACCCCCGACGAGCTTCCCCGCAGCACGGACCCTATGCCGACGCCGGGATCGTCCTCGCCGGGGACGGGCACCGCGTCGGCGGGCGCGGTACCGGGGGCCAAGAGCCCGTTGTCCGTCCCGGAGGGGGCAGCCGGACTCACGACGGCGACCGTGCAGTTCGCCGCGGGCGGCACCGATATCAGTGGCTATCTCGCCCGCCCGGAACACGGGGCCGCAGGGCCGGCCGTGCTGATCTGCCACGAGAACCGCGGGCTGACCCCGCATATCCAGGATGTGGCACGCCGCTTCGCCAAAGCCGGGTACGCGGCACTGGCCCTGGACCTGCTGAGCCGGGAAGGCGGTACCGCGGGGATGGACCCAGACGCTGTCCCAGGCGCGCTGACCCAGGCCGGGGCCCATCGTCACGTCTCCGACTTCGCCGCCGGCTTCGACTATCTGAACGCCCAGGACTTCGTTGACCAGGGGCGGATTGCCATGAACGGTTTCTGTTTCGGCGGCGGCATCACGTGGCAGGCGGCGACGGCGATCGCGGGGCTGAAAGCGACCTCAGCGTTTTATGGACCCGCACCTGACCTTGACAAGGTCACGGCCATCAAGGCGGCCGTCTTTGGCGTCTACGCCGAACTCGACCAGCGGATCACCGGCGCCATGCCGGCACTCCGGGATGCCTTGGACAAGACCGAGGTACGGCACGAGCTCAAGATCTATCCCGGCGTGGACCACGCCTTCCACAACGACACGGGGCCGCGCTACAACCAGGATCAGGCCACCGCCGCCTGGAACGACACCCTGGCCTGGTTCGGCAAGTATGTGTGAGGGGCGTGCTCGCGCGGGACACGTGCGGATCGGATGGAGGCGATGTTTGCAAAGCGCACGGCTGCTGCCTTGACCGCGGCAGGAGTGTTGGCCCTTGCCGGGTGTGGCACCGCACGCGCCATGGACGGGCCGGCGGCCGTGACCGGCGTGGCTGCCGACTCCACCGTGACCGTCGGGACCCAAGCCGCCGTCGTCCGTGGTTGGGGACGGGTGGTGGCAGGGGATGAGTTCAACTACAGAGGACCTCCTAACCCGGCGAAATGGAAGCTGTACAAGGGGCGGGGGCATGCGGGCAAGGGGATCCGAAGTCCGAATGCGTTTGCTGTAGGCGGCGGCGTCGTGACCGTCAGCGGCAACGCGGCCGGCACCACGGGCGGCATGTCCGCCAAATTTGCGCAGCAGAAATACGGCAAATGGGAGACGCGCATGCGGGCCAGCGCCCGGGACCCGAAGTACCACCCCGTGCTGCTCCTGTGGCCAAACCGCAACAAATCGCCCACCTGCGCCGAGGTTGATTACGCGGAGGGAACTTCGGACACCACCCGCATTGCGTTCTTCCTGCACTACGCCTGCAGCGGATCAAGCTTCCAGAGCCGGGCGGCACGGCGGATCGACACGACGAAGTGGCACAACTATGCAGTGGAGTGGACCCCCGTCGGGATCACCGGATACCTCGATGGGGCGTTGTGGTTTAGGGACATGAACCCGGCGCATCAGCCAACCGTGGGGATGCATCAAACGGTGCAGCTTGACTGGTTTCCCAACGGGACCCGCACCAAACCCAGCCAGATGCAGGTCGACTGGATCCGCGTCTACAGGTGAGCGTTGCGCTTACTCGCCCGAGGCAAAGTCTGGCTGGACCGGGCCGCCAGCGTCCGAGGTCCCGTCATAGGGCCCGCCCAAAGCCTTCAACGCCGCGAGGTGTTCCATCAGGGCACGTTCCGGGGATCCGGGATGCGCGGCAATCTGCTGGCGAAGCAGCTCCTGGGCGCGGGCGTGCTCGGGCGCGTCGTCGGCGAGGACAGCGTCGATGATTCTGGCGGCCTGATGTCGGATTCCATCGGCAGATGCGGCTTGTTTCGCACCGGATTCCAGGTCATAGGGAACCTGTTCTTCGGGGCGTCCTGGAGTGGACGACGTCTCCACCGACATGGCTATTCCTTTGTTCATCGTTCCGGCTGAGCCCGGAACCGGTCTGCCGCCTTCCCCCCATCCCGGGTCGGGGACCCGGACCCAAAGGCGGCCCACCGTGACAAACCATATAACGCTGCCGGGCCCGCAGACATAACGGAAGCGAAGTTTTTGCCAAGGTGCTGCGCAAGTTACGGTGTCGAGGTGAATACCCCCGACGGCGTCGCGCCATAGATGCTGGCGGCGCTTGTGTTGGTCACCTCCCCGTAAACACACGGAAATACTCGCGGAGTAGCCTCGCACCAAGGATTCCGTTCGAAAGGTAGTGCGTCATGCGTGTTGGACTGATCCGGGTGATGACGACGTCGGACCGACGCCTGCTCCACGCCCACGGGAAACTCCTGCAGGAAGCATTCGGATTTACCGTCACCTCCCGCTGTATTCCGGACCAGCCGTCCGGCGTCTATAACCAGGCGTCGCTCGATTCTGCGGCACCCAAAGTAGTTCAGCTGGCCCGGGAAATGGCAGGGGACGCAGACGCCC
The DNA here is from genome assembly GCF_900102895.1 of Arthrobacter sp. ov407. Lineage (GTDB taxonomy): Bacteria > Actinomycetota > Actinomycetes > Actinomycetales > Micrococcaceae > Arthrobacter. Next base: position 85,814 of record NZ_FNGD01000004.1, on the reverse strand, counting down.
TGATTATCAGCTGCGCGTCCGACCCCGGGCTGGCCGCCACCCGGGCAGCCGTGGACATCCCGGTCATCGGGGCGGGCTCCGCAGCCGCGGCCGCCGCACTGACCTTTGGCGGACGAATTGGCGTCCTGGGACTCGGCGCCCACGTACCGGGCCCGATCTCGGACGCACTGGGGGAACGCATGCTGCTCATTGACGGGGAGGGGCGCGTCGAAACGCCCGACGCGTTCCTCATGCCTGCCGGAATCTTCGACGCCCTCGCCGCGGCCCACATGCTGGTTGACGCCGGCGCCGACGTGATCGTCCAGGCCAGCGCGGGCCTGAGCAGCATCGGCATGGCAGACGTACTCCGCCGCCGGCTCGGGGTTCCCGTCGTCGACGCCGTGACGGCAGCCGGCTCCATGCTCGTCTCAGCGGTGGTCGCCCGGGAACTTCAAGAAGTTTGAGTCCCGCCGCCGGTGGCGGCGCACCCGTACCCTCGGATGCCGGCCGACGACAAGCCAGCCCCGCACCCGTACCCCCGGATGCCGGCCGACGACAAGACAGCCCCGCACCCCTGAGGGCGCGGGGCTGGCTTACCTGAGCCGGTCCTACTTGTAGACGCGGACCCAGTCGACCTGCATCTGTGAAGGCTTGGTGGCTGATCCGTCAGGGAACCAGTCCAGCTGCAACGTCTGATGCATGCCCACGGAGGGCAGGTGCGCGGGGTTCGTGTCGGAGAAGGTCTTCACGCCGTCGATGTATCCGGTGACGCCTGCCGGAGTCCATTCCACTGCGTAGTTGTGCCACTGGGTGGTGTCGATCGTCTTGGCCGCCGTGGTCTGGAAGTTCGAGCCGCCGCAGGCGTAGTGCAGGAAGAACTTGATCTGGCTGGTGTTGGTGGTGCCCTCGGCGTAGTCAATCTCGGCGCAGTTGGGAGAGGTGTTGTTATTGGGCCACAGGATCAGCACGGGGTGGTACTTCGGGTCCCGGGCGCTGGTCCGCATGCGCGTCTCCCATTTGCCGTATTTCTGCTGCGCAAATTTGGCGGACATGCCGCCCGTGGTGCCGGCCGAGTTGCCGCTGACCGTGGCCACGCCACTGGCGACCGACCACGCCTGCGGGCTCCGCACGCCCTTACCGGCATGTCCGGTCCCCTTAAAGACGCTCCACTTGGTGGCGTCAGGGGCGCCGGTGTTGGAGAACTCGTCGCCAGCAACAACCCCACCCCAGCCCCGGGCAATGGCGGCTTGCGAATCGCTGCCGGTCGCGGCGACGGCGGCCTGGGCCGCAACGGGCGCGGCGGCCGGCGCCGCTCCCGGTGCCACCGACGTCGAACCCGCAGCGGCTGCCGCGTGTGCGCCGCCGGCCGCAGCCGCAGTGATCGGCGCGGCTGCCGGTGCGCCGGCGGGTGCGACGGCGGCCGTCGCTGCCGCTTCGACTCCGGGTTCCGCCGTTGCAGCGGTGGTCCCGCCGACGGGCTTGGGGGCAGACGGCGCCGCCGACTTAGTTGCCTTGGCCGCCGACGACGTGGAAGCCGCGGCAGGACGCGAGGCCTTGGTGGCCGCCGATGCCGTGGAGTCCGCGGCAGGTTGTGAGGCCTGAGTTGCCGGGGATGGGGCTGCGGTACCGGCTGTGGGAGCGACGCTGCACCCGGTCAGGGACAGTGCGCCCAGGCTCAGCGCAATCGCTACTTTGTGAAGCTGTGTTGGCTTGAACCCTGCTGGCGTGAATTGTGCTTTTTTGAACGGTGTTTGCTTAAACAACGGACCCCTCCGGGATGGTGATGTTCGTGACCTGCCGGGCAGCGCCGGCGAGGAACTGGCTGGGGTAGGGCGTCACCACCTCGTCGTGCGTCGTGGAGATCACAGTGTATGCAGGACCAGAAACCGTATCGCCAATGGAGTTGAGCTTGGCGAGGAATGGTGAACCGGCCTGCTGGTCGGCGCAGGCTTGGCAATTGGACCCTCCCACGGAGGTCGCCGGCGGAACGCTGTCCGGTGAGGGGGCGATCAGCCCGCGGGTGCCGTGGTTGGACGGCGCAATGCCCACGAGGTGATTCACCTTGTTCGCGCCGCCAAGGAACCCGAGGTAGTAACGCGGCATCATGCCGCCCTGGCTGTGGCCCACGAGATCAACTTTCCTGGAACCCGTCGAGGCCAGCACTTTATCGACAAACGGGGCAAGCTGACGGGCTGAGTCAGCCACCGGGCCCGTGGCGTCAACGCCGTTGGTCGCACCGTAGTTCAGCGCGTAAACGCAGTAGCCTTGGCTCTTCAGCGCCGGCGACAGAGTCGCCCAGTTCTTCGCCATGTTCTCGAATGTTCCCGGCACCAGGATTACCGGGTAGGGGTGGGCTGCCGAGGGCTTGCAAGACCAGTCATTCGCGCCGGGTGGAGAGACGTCAACGGTATCGGCCTGGGCTGCCGGCACGTCCATCAGGGATGCGCCAAGCAATGCCAGGGTGGCGGATGCCAAGGTTGCGAGTGCTGCGGGCGTTCTGGGGTAGGGCACGGATTACCTCTTCGGTTGGACGCGTCATCTGTGACGGTCTGTGTGATTGGAAGTGAGGTAGGGGATCAGCTCCAACGCTGTGATCCGGCTCACTTCTATCACTTCAGCCTAGGAAAGACGCTCCGCCGATCTCGTCACCATGCACGTTTGTGCAGACCTTTATCGCGAGAGTCCTCCCAGCCGGGGTTGAACGCTCTGCTTCTGCAAAATTGTGCAGTCTTGGGGCTTGATGGGCCTGCCGCCCGCGGTCGCCTCCGGTCGGCTCATTCTCCGGGCGGGAAATCGTAGGCGGCAGCGATTTTTGCCGGGGCGGCGCCGTAGGACAGGACGATCTCATCGTGCGCCTTCAATGGGAGGTTCCGGATCCCGGCGTCGTACTTGTGGCCGTTCACGTAAAGGGTCCAGCCGTCCAGCGGACCTGTCCCGGTGCCTGGCGCGCCGCTGCCGCCGAGGACACCCCATTCCGTCAGGAGCTGCCCGAGGGTGAAGACCTGGCCCGCGGTGGGGGACTCGATGTGGACCACGCCTGTGGTGTCGTGGGTGTGCAGCGCTGAGATGCCGTTGGCGCGGTGGTCCGGTCCGGCCGTGATGCCGATATCGGCCGGCACCGCGACGGGCTTGCCGTCCTTCAGCACGTCCAGATGCGCGTGATAGTGGTCCACGTTGCCCTCCGCGGCCAGCACCGTGAGACCGGCCTGGGCGATCCGGCCGGGCGCCCCCGCGATGTCCAGGGCAAAATCGGCGTCCGCCGAGGACGCGGCGGGAGACTCAGTAGACGGTGCAGTAGACGGCGCTGTAGACGGCGCAGGGGCGGCGCACCCTGCCACCCCCAGCGTCAGGGCGGAAAGTGCGACGGCGAGTGTCAGCTTGGTATGCATGGTTACGTGAACCGCTTTCGATCGGAGACTTGCCATATCAGTCTAGGCAGATGGGCCACGCTGGCCGCTCAGGACGGATCGGCACCGCGTTTCCACCGCCAGCCGCGAGGGGAAAGAATGGACGTGTGAGTGATGCCGGCGACTTTATCGACCTCTCGCTGCAGCGGGAAGGTTCTTGGCGCCGTGCGGACGAGCTGCGGTCGCGGCTGGAATTGGCGCCAGGAGGCAGGGGCCTCCGGTTCTACGGCACATCCGTGGGTGCCGTACGCGGGACCGTCCGTGATGCCGGCCGCCGCTATCCGGGACTGTCCCACGATGAGGTCACCGCGCTGAGTTCCGAACTGTGGGGTTCCGAACTGTGGGGTTCCGAACCGCGGGGCTCCGAACTGCGGACGGCGCCGGTTTTCGAGCGCCGGTTGGCCGCGGTGGTCCTGCTGCAGGCCAATGTAAAGCTGCTGACCAACTCCGACCTCACCCGGCTGGAGGGCTTCATCCGGGACGCGAAGGTCCGGGACCTCGTGGATCCGCTCGCCGTCGACGTCGTCGGACCTTTGGTGGGTGGGCTCGACGTTCTCGCCAGGGTGCGGGCTGACAGCGTGCTGGACCGGTGGATGCAAGAGCCTGATGCCTGGCTGCGCCGGGCTGCGCTGCTCTCGCCACTGCTGGCGCTGCGCGCGGGCGCGGGGGACTGGGACAGATTTGTCCGGCACGCCAATGCGGTGCTCGGCGGGCCTCGGGGGCCGCTCGACGACGACGACGCCGCTGACGGCGCTGACGTTCGGGACGCGGTTTCCCGGGTCGTGGCCGAGATGGCAAAGAGGAGGCCTGAGCTGCAATTCACATCCGTTGGTGAGTGACGAACCGAACCATCCGAGCAGGCTCCGCCGGCCCGGCCCTCGTTCGGACTTCCGCCTTTCACACTTTCGGATCTCCCGGACCGCCCGGATCGCCCTGTCCGACGGCGCTGCCGGCATCGCCGGACCTGCCGCCAGCATTTGCGGGCAGCGCGAAAGTCCTCGCCGCCCGTGACCCGGCGACGGCGCTCGCGGCTATGGTGACCAGTGCGCCCACCAGGAGGGCCGCGGCCTCGCCAGGAAGCAGGACCTGAAGCTGCGTGCCGATGCTCGCCGCCGCCACCGGCACGCCAAGTTGGGCCGCCGACAGCACCCCGAGGGGCAGCGGGAGACCCAGGAACGCCAGGCCGGCGTGCGTCAGCAGGGCCCCTACTCCCAGGGCCACGCCGAGGGCAATCATGTCCGGGTGCCCGGCCAGATCCTTGAGCGTCAGTGATGCACCCAGCCAGACGAAGAACACCGGACCAAGGAAACCGTCGCTGAGGGCGAACAGTTGCCGGGCCAGCCGCCGCGGTTCGCCGACGGCAGCCACCACCAGGCCGAAGGAAAAGCCTGCCATCATCACGGACACATTGCTCCACGTCGCGACTGCGGCGAGGGCGAAGAGGATGGCCAGCTGGATCCTGAGCTCCAGGGCAAACTTGCGGCTTTCCGAGAGCCGGTGCATGCGCCCGCTGGTTCCCCTGCGGTCCAGCCAGCGCAAGACGAAATAGAGCACCACCGCGCAGCCCGTCACCGTGAGCACGCCCAGCGCCGCGCGGCCTGCGTGGGGCGGATCCACGAGGAGCGGCAACGCCACAATGCAGGCGATGTCGGCGATGGCCACCTGTGCCGTCATGGCGACGACATCGGGTCCGCCGAGGCGCAGCGAATCGATGATCGGAAGGACCAGGGCGGCCGACGAGGACGCCAGCAGCACTGCGTAGAGGGGAGCATGTCCAGTCCCGAAGAGCAGGCCAATGCCGGTTCCGACGGCCACCGCCGCCGCTGCGGCCGCAATAGCCCGGCGGGAGCCATTGCCGAGAGCGGAGCGGATCTGCGGATCCCTCACCGGAACGTGGGTTCCGGCCACAAACATCATCAGCGCGAACCCGATGTTGGCCAACAGGCTAAACGTCGGGTCCGAAGGGTCCACCAGGGCCAGGCCTGAGCGTCCGATCGCGATGCCGGCCAGCAGTTCGCCCAGCACCACCGGCAACCGCCAGCGCGCCGGGAGCGCCAGCAGGGGGCCGGCCAGGGCGACGACGGCGATCAGCGCCAGGGACAGAAACGTCACGGCTCGCCGCGGCGGGCCGGCACCGGGCCAGACCGCCGCTCCACCACCGCGTAGGCCTTCCCGTCCAGGAACGCCCAGTCATTGACAACCATGTACCCGAGCGCGTCCACCCGATCGTTGAGGACGTGCTCGTCGAAGCCTCCGTCGCGCGGTTCCGCGTCCCACGTGGTTACGTGGACGTCCCCGCCGTCCAGGACCAGCAGCTCGGTGTTTACGTCGAAGTCCTCCTGGGGCTGATTGCTCAACTGGCAGATGGCGACACAGTGGCTGTTCATTTCGGGTCTCCACTTCGGCGTGATGCTGATGGCATCATCCTACGTTCGGATATGGCGCCGCCCCATGGGCAATTTCCGGACCGCACTGTGGCCGCCGTTACCTGAATGTGACATTCGCGTGCGGTTCGCGTTACGGTGGATAAGTGCCTGTTGTCTCCGATACGGGCGCTCCCCAGCCGATTGCCTAACTCTGCCGCGGCCCGGGGGTAACTCGCATCAACGACCGGCAGAGACGGGGAAACCACTTTTGGCCTGCTGATTACGCAGGTCTTGGGGTGAAGCCGCACGGTGCCCGCAACGACGGGCCCTGGAGTGCGGCCGGGTGACTCCCATCCGAATCCGACAGCTCACCTCGCAGGCATTGGGAGAGGCTACATTCATGTCTTCAATCAATACTTTTGCGCGCCATGCCGCCGTCCTCGCCGCCGCATCCGGCCTGGTCCTCACCAGCGGAATGGCAGCCAACGCAGCCGCAGCACCTGCGCAGCGCGACTCCGCTCCGGCGTCCAACGTGGACGTCAAGGGACTGGTCAGCGCTCCCGTCAGCGCCGCAACAAGTGTCAAGATCAGCTATGAGCGCCCCGCGGTAGCTACCGTCGCGGCGCCAGTGATCGAAAAGCCCGTTGCCGCGGCCCCGGCTCCCGCAGCAGCGCCGGCCGCAGCGCCTGCAGCAGCACCCAAGGTAGCCGTAGCACCCAAGGCAACCGTGCAGGTCCAGGCCGCTCCGGCAGCAGCGCCGGCCGCGGCGCCCGCTGGCGGACGCAACGCCATCATGCTCTCGGCCGCGTACAGCCAGTTGGGCATCACCCAGGACTGCACTGCCATGGTGGAAAAGGCCCTTGGCGCCGCGGGCAAGCCGGTTGGTGACATTGGTCCCCGGGCATTCCTTGGCCTCGGAACAGTCGTGGCGGCCCCGAAGCCTGGCGACATGGTGGTCCAGTCCGGTCACGTTGGCATCTATGCCGGCAACGGCCAGGTGGTCAGTGGCGGGATGAACGGCTCCAACCAGACGATGGTCCACCCGCTGTCCTGGCTCACGGCGACCGGCGGCGTGACCTTCGTCCGCGCCTAAGCCGCACGGCCTCTTCCGGGGCCGGACAGTCCGGAGAGACCGGCGATCGATTTCCCTTGGGGGCAATCGATCGCCGGTCTTTCGGTGTCCGCATCCGGGTGTCCGGCCTTCCTGCGTCCGGGATCCCGGTGACCGGTCTTTTCCGGGACGAGTATCCTCAGGGATTCCCGCGCCCGGCCAGCGGAAGCGTCAACTTCATGACCGTTCCCTCGGCACCGGTCGCGGCCACTTCGACGGTGCCGCCGGCAGCGACGGCGATCTCCCGGACCAAAGCCAGGCCGATGCCAAAGCTCCGCTGTCCCTGTGCACTTCCGGTGCTGGCGGTCCGCACGAAGCGGTCAAAGATCCTGGCCTGGTCGACGCCGGTGATTCCGGCACCCGTGTCCGCCACCGTAATGACGGCGCGGTTCTGCTCGATCGAGGTTGTGATGCTCACGCGGCCGCCTGGAGGCGTGTGGGCGAGGGCGTTATCCGCCAGGGCCAGCACGGCACGGCGCAGTGCATTCTTCTCGATCCGGGCCAGCGGCCGGGTGTCGGCCACGAATTCCAGGCGCACCTTACGCTGGTCAGCGACCAGCTGCAGGCTCCCGGCGACGCTGGCGGCGGCATCGGCAAGGTCGGCAGGCGGCGCGGAGCGGTCCGGGGCTTCCGCCGTTGCCGCGAGAAGCAGTTCGTTGACAATCCCGGTCAGCGTTGCTGCGTCCTCCCGGATCCGGGCGAGGTCTTGGCTTTGTCTGGAGCCGGGCACGGTGTTGCGTTGGGCAAGCTGGATCCTGGTGTCCAGGATGGTCAAGGGCGTGCGCAATTCGTGGCTCGCGTCCTGGACGAAGCGCCGCTGCCTGGCCAGGGCATCACCGAGGGGGCGGATGGCGCTGCGCGCGCTGAGCCACCCGACGATGCCGGCCAGCAAGATTCCCGCCACCCCGGCGATGACCATGGCTTCGAGGACATCTTTGAAGTCCAAGTACGCGTAGGCTGCGCCGGCCACCGCCGATGAAGGCACTTCGGGATGGGCGAGTTGATTCACGAGGTATAGCGCCGTGGCGGCGAGCAGCCCGAGCACCATGACCGCGCACGCGGCGCTGATCCGCAGCGCGACCTTGAGCGAGGCCTTGCGCAGGATGGAGTGGTCCGGATTTCCGGCAGTCCCGCCGTTACTCATGAGCATCGCCAATCTGGTACCCGAGGCCGTGCACCGTGCGGATGACGGCCTTGGAGATCTTCCGGCGCAGGTGATGAACATAGGTATCAATCACGCCGGGCTGGTCCGAGGCGTGGAAGTACGCCGCGAGAAGCTCGTCCCGGGTGAAGACGCGGTCGGGTTCCGCGGCCAGCGCTGCGAGCAGTTGGCCCTCTTTCGCGGTCAGCGACACCGTGTGCCCGTAGACGGACCGGACCGAGCGCTGCGTCGGATCCAGTTCCCAGTCCCCGATCGTCACCGGTGCCGGGGTCGGAGAAGGGAAGGTGCGCGTCAGTGCGCGCAGGCGTGCTGCCAGCTCGCCGGCGTCGAACGGCTTGGTCACGTAATCGTTGGCGCCGGCGTCCAGGCCCCTGACTTTTTCGTCGGCATCGCCCAGCGCAGTCAGAATCAGGATGGGCGTGGCAATGCCTTTCGACCGCAAAGCCGCGATGAGGGCGATGCCGTCCATCACAGGCAGCCCGCGGTCGATCACCATGACGTCCCAGCCCCCGGTCAGGCCGTGGTGGAGGCCATCACGGCCGTTTGTGACCAACTCGACCCGGTAGTCCGGGTCCAGGAGCTCGGCGATGAGCGGTCCCAAGGCGGCGTCGTCCTCGACGAGCAGCAGGGACGGGCGGTCAGCGGTAGTCATGTCAGCTATTCTCCCGTGGCCATTTCCTCAGTCCGCAGTCCGGCCTCGGTTCCCGCGGCCGTGTCGCCGGCCGCTGCGACTGCGGCTGCGCCGCGGGTGTTGCGCCGGCGCGTGAGGAGCTGCACCACCCACGGCACGACCGAAATGAGGACCATGGCGACGGCGATGACGTCAATATTCTTGGCGACGATGTCAAAGTGTCCCAACCAGGTGCCAAGCATTGTGACTGAGACGGCCCACGCCGCCGCGCCGATGATATTCCAGAGGGCGAAGGACTTGTAGTCATAGCGCGCGATCCCAGCGGTAAGCGGAGCGAACGTCCTGACCATGGGGACGAAGCGGGCCAGCACGACGGCGGCCCCGCCGTGGCGGCGGAAGAAGTCCTCCGTGGTGCTCAGGTGCGCTGTTTTCAGGACCCGGGCATCGTCCTTGAACCAGCGCCGGCCAAATTTCCGTCCGAGCATGTAGCCGACCTGGTCCCCGGCGACGGCAGCCGCGGTGACGACGCCGATCAGCACCGGCAGCGTCAGTTGCAGCTGTTGGTGCAAAAGGCCTGCTGTGAACAGCAGCGAATCCCCGGGCAGGAAGGGAAAGAGCACGCCCGATTCGACGAAAACCATGAGCGCGATGACGCCCAACGCGGCCGGACCGAGCCCGGCGAGCAGGCTTGCCGGGTCCAGCAGCGAGGGTGTGCCGGCGGCCTGGGCGGCCGGAAGTAAGGAATAAACGTCCAAAGCGTGCATTCTCATTTCCTCTCAGGGTCCAGCGACCGGACGGCGGACGGGGCACGAAGCCGGTCGGCAATCCGGGGCGCGACCACGTTCCAGAGTCCCGTAAGCAGGACCACCGCGGCGGTCGCGGCCAGGAACGAAGCCGCGACATCGGTGGGGTAATGGACGCCGATATACAGCCGCGACCAGCCCACGACGAGTGCCAGCGCCGCCGCCCCGAAGGCGGTGATCTTGGCCCAGCGGGTTCCACGGGCCAGGAAGTACAGCGAGAAGCCGAGTGCCACCGCAAAGGACACATGGCCGCTCGGGAAACTGTCGGAGCCGGTTTCCGGGGCCAGAGGATCGAACAGCAGCGCGGGGTTGGGCCGCTGGCGGGCAACGATGATCTTGAAGAACTCACTGGCCACCCAGCCGGAAGTTGCCACGAGGCCGAAAGCGACCGCCTTGACCAGGCCGCCACGGACCAGCCAGATGTAGAGGGCAGCGGCGCCGATAAGCGCGAGACCTGCCACCGGGCCAAAGACGACATTCAGGGCCATCGCGACGGCGGTCAGGGCGGCGATGTGATGCTGGCTGAGATCCTGATCCACCCCGAGTTCGGTGGCGCTATAGCCCGGCGTCAGCTGCGCCGCCAGGCCCACCGCCACAACGGCAGCGGACAACAGGACGCCCAGCAATAACCAGTGCCGGACCTGGGGGAGGGCCCACAACCGCGATGCCGCGGCAGGATGGACGGCGGCAGGATGGACGCCGCCGGGACGAGGCTGTGCTCCATCGGGGCCTGGTGCTGCATCGCGTCTAACAGCATCGGGTCTAACTGCATCGCGTCTAACAGGGGCGGGTCCAGTCATGGGATCCTCCGGTTCGGGACTAGGGGCGCCCGGAGAGACGCCACCTCCCACTCTCCCGCCAGGCGTTTAAGAAACGCTTAAGAAGTGCCGCAGGGGACTGCCGCAGCGCCGGCTACGCGGCGTAGCGCAGTCAGGATGATTTTTCGCATCTCCGCTCCTCACGTTTCTCCAGAGTACGCCGCGGCTTTGCGTCGCTGACCGAGTCTTCTCGAGGACGTGACCTTGCGCGGGGAGCCGTCAGCAGGAAGAATGCAGGGAGTCTATGGCCCCCGCGGTCAGTCACCTTCTGGGGGAAAGATGATGCCTGCGCACGATTTCGAACAACAAGCCGGGGCCGGTCCGGATGACTGAGCCGACGCCGCGCCACTACCGCTCCGGCGGGCACCGTGCAGGCGTCGGGTCCCAGTCCGGGCCGCGGTCCCTCGTCAGGCGTGTCGGGAAGACCCGGCAGTATCTGACTGCGGCAGGCGTTGCACTTGCCCTTGTAGCCGCCGGTGGCGTCTACGCAGGCGTCCAGGCAGGGACACCGGCACTCCCGCCGGCCGCTGCGGCGACCGCTGGTGCCACCTCGCCAGGGACCGCCGCCGCGTCCGCGCCGGTCAGCGACGCCAGCCGGACACCTCCGGCATCCAGCCTGCCCACGAAGGCCCCCACCGCGGCCGCCGCCGCGGTCCCGGGCATCGGCCCCAAACTGGACGGCCAGATCAACGCCATCATCAAGGCCAACAGCGAGTACGCCCTTGGGGTGTCGTTGATCGATCTATCCGACGGCGTGGTCCATGGCTACGGAGCCCAGGACAAGTTTGTCGCCGCCAGTACGGCCAAGATCCTCGCCGCGTCCGCGTATTACCACCTCGTGGAGACCGGACGCGCCTCACTGACAGCCCCCATGGGAGTCTCAACGGCCGGGGCCCAGATCCGCCAGATGGTCCAGCAAAGCAACAACGATTCGTGGGCGCTGATCCTGCGGGCGGTCGGTCAGCGGGGCATGACGGACTACGCCGCCTCGATCGGGATCACGTACGACCGCACGCTGAACCTGCTGACCCCGGCAGAAATGGCCCGGACTCTCCAGTTGCTCTATAAGGGACAGCTGCTCAATGCGCGCAACACCGCCCAGCTGTTGTCCTACATGCAGAACACCAACTTCGAGACGCTGATCCCGCCCGGGGTTCCGCCCGGGATAGGGATTCACCACAAGTACGGGCTGCTGTTCGGAAACCTGCATGATGCCAGCGTCCTGAACAAGGACGGTCGGGCATTCGTGTTCGTCGTATACACCCGCGGCCTGAACTACTCGGACATGGGTCCCCGGACCCGGATTATTCAGCAGCTCACCCGGACCGTGACCTCCGCCTTGTTCTGACAAATTTTTCGGGTGTGCAATGCGGCCCGTGGTTGGGGTCAGACGGTCACCGGCCCGGCGGCGGCCCGCTCCCGCTGGAGTGTCTTCTTGGATTTGGCGAACCGGAGATAGAGCGAGGGCACGATGAACAGGTTGAGCAGGGTGGAGGTGACCAGACCGCCCAGAATCACCACCGCCATCGGGTGTTCAATTTCATGGCCCGGGATATTGCCCATGACAACCAGGGGCACCAGGGCCAGCCCAGTGGCCAGGGTCGTCATAAGAATAGGCGAAAGCCGCTCGGCCGCCCCGCGCATCACCAGGGCGCGGCCGAAGGTCTCGCCTTCATAGGTTTCCAGATGCTGGCAGTGGTTGATCAGCAGGATGCCGTTGCGCGCAGCGATCCCCATGACCGTGAGGAAGCCGACGAGGGACCCGAGAGACAGGACTCCGCCGGTCATATAAGCGGCTATGACCCCGCCCACGAGGGCTACGGGAAGAGTCAGCAGCGACAGGACTGCCAGCCGCCAGCTCTTGAAGGACGCCTGCAACAGCAGGAGGATCACGGCAAGTGCCGCTGCGGAGTAAATCATCAGGCGGTTCGTCGCCGCCTCGCGTTCGGTGTATTCGCCGAGCAGTTGCACGCTGTAGCCGGTCGGCAGATCCAGGTTCTCCAGACGCGTCTTCAACTCGCCGACCACGGTGCCCATGTCCGCTCCCTGGGCCAGGAAGGATCCCACCTCCACGCGGCGGGATCCGTTGGTGCGGTCGATCTGGTTCGGCGTCGCCTGCAGGCTCACGTCGGCGACGTCGGCAAGGCGAACCCGCGTTCCACTTGGGGTATCGATGGGCAGATCCTCAATGCTGGTGACGCTGGAGCGGGTGGCCGGGGTGCTCCATACCTGGACATCGTAGGCCCGGCCGTCTCGGAAGACGTCGCCGACTTCCTCGCCTGCCACGAGTGTCGCGGCCGCGCGCCGGACGTCGCCCGGCTTGAGGCCGTACTTCTGCGCCGCCTCCAGGTCAACCGTCACGGCGATCTGGGGGACTTCCACCTCTAGGGAGACGTGCGGGTCCTCGGTGCCCTCGATCGAGTCCATGACTGTTTTGACCCGTTGCGCCTGTTCCCGGAGCACGTTGAGATCGTCTCCGTAGACCCGGACCAGGATGGGCTCGCTGGCGCCGGTGATGACTTCTTCAATCCGCTCCTTCAGATAGGTCTGGACGTCACGGTGCAGCCCCGGGTAGCCGTTGACCACTTCCTCGACGGCGGCCACCGTCTTGTCGTAGTCGGCGTGGCGGTCGATGCTAATCCAGTGCTCGCCGGCGTTGACACCGACGATCTCGTCCGCGGCGAACGCCTGCCCGATGTGCGTGCCGCAGTTCAGGACGCCCGGGACCTGGAGGAATTCCTCACAGCCTCGCTGGGAGATCCTGAACTCTTCCGCGGCAGAGGTTCCAGGTTCCGAGATCCAGTGCATCAGGAAGTCCCTTTCCTTGAACGTGGGGAACAGGGACGAGCCCATCAGGGGAGCGAGCACCAGTCCTACTACCGCCAGCACGCCAAAGCCTGCGTAGCCGAACCGGGGCCGGTTCATGGTCTTGGACAGGGCAGCGTGATAGCCGCGTTTCAGCACACGGACCAGCGGCGCGTCGCGTTCTTCAAGTTTGGCGTTGCCCAGCAAAATCAGGGCAAGGGCCGGCGTCACTGTCAGCGCCACAAGCATGGAGGCAAGGATCGCCAGGGTGTAGGAGACGGCCAGCGGCCGGAAGAAGACCCCGGTCAGCCCGTCCAGGAAGAAGATCGGTACGGCGGCGACCACAATGATCAGGGTCGCGTAGACGATCGGGCTCCGCATCTCCAGCGAGGCTTTCAAAACCACCGATGCCGCAGATTCGTCACGACCCTGGGCGCGTTGCTGCCGGAGCCGGCGCATGATGTTCTCGACGTCGATGATCGCGTCATCCACCACGACTCCCACGGCGATGACCAGACCCGCGAGCACCATCGTGTTGATTGCACTGGACGTGAAGTAGAGCACCAGTGCGGCCGTGAGCAGGGACAACGGGATGGCGACGATGCTGATCAGTGCCGTGCGCCACTGGAAGAGGAACGCGACCAGGATCATGACGACGAGCAAGCAGCCGAGCAGCAGCGCGATGCTGAGGTTGGAGATCGCCTCCTCAACGAAGCTGGCGGGCCGGAAGATGGTTGTGTCGAAGCTGATGCCACTCAGGCCCGGCTGCAGCTCGTGGAGGGCCTCCTCCACGCCTTTGGTCACTTCCAGTGTGTTTCCCCACGGCAGCTTCTCGACGATCAGCATGAGCCCGTGCCCGTTGTTGATCACGGCATCACCAATCAGCGGCTGATGGTCCTCAACAACCTGGGCAACATCGCCTAGATGCAGCGCCACGCCGTTCTTTTCCCGGATGGTCACCTTGGCCAGATCGGCGGGAGTCTGGATCGGCTGGACGTGGCGGATCCCCATTCTCTGGGTCGGGCTGTCAATGAATCCACCCGTTCCGATAAAGCGTCCGGGCGAGTATTTCAGCAACCCTGCATCGAGGGCGCCGGCGGTGACTTCCATGACTTGGTTGAGGGAGACGTTCTGGGCCTTGAGCTTGTCAGGTTCCACCTGGACCTGAAGCATCTGGAGCCGCTCGCCCCAGATCGCCACATTTGCCACCCCGGGGACCCGCAGGAGCCGGGCGCGGATGGTCCAGTAGGACAGCATGGACATTTCGATCAGCGAATGTTCAGAGGACGTCATACCGATCTTCATGACGCGGCTGGTCGCAGACAGCGGCTGAAGCATCACCGGCGGGGCCGCCCAGGTAGGCAGCGCCGCGGTCACCGAAGCCATCCGTTCCGATACGAGCTGACGGGCGTTGAGCAGGTCAGTGCCCTGATGGAAAAGCAGCACGATCGACGACAGTTGGGGTACGGACTTGGACCGTATCTCGTCCAGGCCCGGCATGCCGCTCACGGCGGCCTCGATCGGCACACTGACGAGCTCTTCGACTTCCTGGGCGGTCAACCCGAGGCAGGCGGTCTGGATTTCCACCCGTGGCGGGGCGAATTCCGGGAAGACATCCACGGACGCGGAACTCAACTGCAGGGAACCGAGCAGCATCACGGCGCACGCGAGGGCGACAACAACCGTCTTGAAACGGAGGCTGATCCCGATAAGCCACCGCATGTCACTCGGCCGTATCGAATTCGGTGCCGAGAAGTTCCTCCGCACCTGTCGTGACCACCACGGTCCCAGCCGGCGGCCCGTCCGTCAGGACGGCAACGTCGCCGTTGATGCGCTGGACCGTGATGGCTTGGCGGACGTAGACCCGAGGCTCAGGGTTGGTGTAGACCCACGCCTTGCCCGAGCTGTCGTACAGTATGGCCCCGTAGGGGACAGTGAGCTTCCCGGTGTGAGGATCCACGGCAATCACAGCTGTCTCGATCCCGACCCGTTCGACGGCGCGCTCGGTGAGGGTGAGCCGGTGAAGGTCCGTGCCGGGGACTTCAGCGATCGCCGCCGGCTCGCCGTCGGACGGTGCGCCCTCCGGCGCCTGGGCGCAACTTGTGGAGGAGAGCGCCGTGAACAACGTCACGAACACCGCAATGATGAATACGGCGACCTTGTTGCCCCGCGGCGAAAGTGGGGAGTTCATGACGCATCCTGGCTTTCAGTTGGTGCAGCGGGGCCCTGGCCGGTCCGCGCGCTGGGTGCTTGCTTCGGCTCGAACCTAAGCAGCACAGCGGGCACAACAAACAGGGTGAAGAAGGTTGTTGTCAGCAGGCCGCCCCAGACGATCACGGCTAGCGGCAGGATAATTTCCGTTCCGACGACACCGCCCAGGAGGACCAGGGGCAGCAGCGCCAGCGCCGATATCACGGTCGACATCAGGACCGGCCCCAGCCTGTCCTTGGTTCCGCGGACCACCAGCTCAGGCCAGGGCGCCGAAGCATCTGTTGCCCGCAGGCTCCGGACCTGGCCCGTCAGCAACAGAGCGCCGCGGACGGCTATGCCCAGCACCGCGGCGAAGGCGACAAGGGCCACCAGCGAGTTGATGCCACCCGTGGCCTGGGCGGCCAGCACCCCGCCGCTCAGTGCCAGGATCAGGCCAAGGAAGAGCGGGCCGGCGAGCCGCCAGCTCCCCGTCGCCGTCTGCAGCAGCACCAGGATGCCGGCCGCGGCAACGGCCGCGAGCAGCCAGAGCCACTGGTAATTGTTTTGCTGCTGGGCGTACTGGGTGAGGATCTCGGCATGGTAGGAAATCGGGAACTGCATCTGCTGCAGGGCCGTGTTGATGTCTCCCTGGATGTCGCCCAGCGGACGGCCCTGGATCTCGGCCTTGACATCGATGCGCCGCGAGGTGTCATCGTGCAGGATCACGGACTCGTTCCCGACCATGGTCACCTGGGCGACGTCGCCGAGGCGGGCGTGCCCGCCGTTGGGGGTGTCAATGATCAGGTTGCGGACGCTGTCAAGGCTGTTGCGGGTGGCCGCATTCCCCTTCACGATGACGGAGAAGACCTTCTGCTGTTCGTAGAGGTTGCCAACTTCGATGCCTTGCAGCAACGCGGCAGCGGCGCGCCGTACGTCCCCTGGGACGACGCCGGCCTTTTGGGCCGCGGCCAGGTTCACTTTGACCTCGGCGATCGGCTGTTCGGCGGGCAGATCGACGTGGGGGTTGACCACGCCGGCCGTGTGCTCAAGAATCTGTTGCACTTCCGCGGCCTTCTGCCGCAGAATCGTCGGGTCCAGTCCGAAGACCCGGACGGCAAAGCCGCTGTCCGCCTCTTCCCTGATCTGGTCGATGCGTTCCTGCGGGTAGGTGGAGACTTTGCTGGTCAGGCCCGGATAGCCCGCGATCACTCGGTCGACGGCGGCGGCCGTGTCCGTGTAGGAGGCGTCGGGGGCCACGGTCACCCACAGCTCGCCGGAGCTGACGTCGCCGACCTGATCCGAGGTGATCGCACGCCCGATGTGGCCTCCGACATTGGCCACCCCCGCCACGGTGCGCAGTTCTCCGGCGGCCGCTTCCGTGATCCGGCTCATTTCCTGGTCCGAGGTGCCAGCTATCGCGCTCCAGTGCACCACCAGGGTCTTGTCCGCCAGCACCGGAACCACGGGACGGGTCCCGGCCAACTGGGGTGCGAGCGCCAGTCCGGTCACCGCTACCACCGCCGCGGCGGCGAATACCCAGCGCGTCTTTCGCGTTAGGCGCCTCACCGTACGGCCGTATGCTCCTTGCAGCCGTGCCAGGGAACGGCGTTTTGGCGCCTTGGAACCTACAGGAAGGACGAACGCCAGTGCCGCCGTGACCGTAAGCGCGACAATCATCGAGACAACCAGCGCAAGCAGGTAACTCTGCACCAGGGGGCCGAACAGGGCACCGTTCTCACCGGAGATATAGAGCGCAGGCGTGACGGCCAGCGCCATGATCAGCAGCGAATAGAGGACCGGCGTGCGGGCGGCCCGCAGGGCGCCGGGGATCACTGAGTCGCGTCGGTCCGTTGCCTGGTTCTGGCCGGTGTCAGGCCCGCCGTCGCCGGACGCTGAGTGTGCCCCGGCGGCTGCCCTCGCGGCGGCGCTTCGTGCCCGCGCGATGCCGTTCAGGTCTTCCGCAACGTCGCCTACGATGACGGCCAGGGCAAGCACCATGCCGGCTAGGACCATCGTGTTCATCCCGGTGCCGCGCAGGTCGAGCACCAGCGCTGCCGCGGTCAGCGACACGGGAATCGTGATCAAGCTGATCAGGGCCGTGCGCCAGGAACGGAAGAAAGCCCCAAACAGGGCAACGATCAGCAGCAGCGCGCTCAGTGCAGCGACGCCGAGCGTCCCGACCTCTTCGTCGATAAAGGACGCCTGCCGGTAGACGCTGGTATCGATCGTGACTCCGGGCAAGCCGGGCTGAAGCTCGTGGAGGACCTCGTCAACGCCTCGGGTCACATCCATCGTGTTGGTCTCTGGGAACTTCTCGATCACCAGCAACAACTCGGCTTCGTTGCTGAGCAGGGCGTCGCCGATCAGGGGTTGGTGGTCGGTTGACACCTTGGCCACGTCCTTGAGCAGGAGCTTGCCGGCCGCCCCCTGAACAGGCACCTGGCCCAGGTCTTCCGGCGTGGTGATCGGCAGGACATGCTGGATGCCGATCCGCTGATGGCCCGTCTCGAAGAAACCGCCGGTGCCCGGTGTGGATGCTTCCAAGTAGCTCAGTGGCGAGACCCACACGGAGTTGCCGGTCGTCTTAATGATTTCGTCAAGGGTGACGCCCTTGGCCTGGAGCTGCGCCGGATCCACCAGGACTTGAAGCTGCTGGTCGCGCTGGCCCCAGATTGCCACGTTCGCGACGCCGGGAACGGCTAAGAGCCCGGGCTTCATGGTCCAGCGGGCCAGGACGGACATGTCGATGGCGGACATGTTTTTGGACGTTAGCCGGACCATCATGACCCGACTTGTCGAGGACAGCGGCTGCATAAGCACTGGAGCCGCCGAAACATTGGGCAGTGCGCGCGCCTGGGTCAGCCGTTCCGAGACGAGCTGGCGTGCGCGCAAAATGTCGGTCCCCGGCTTGAAGACCATCTGGATCGACGAAAGGCCGGGCACAGATTTGGACCGGATCGCCTCGACCCAGGCCACCCCGTTCAGCAGGTCGGCCTCCATGGGGGAGGTGATGAGTTGCTCCACCTCGGCGGCAGAGAGCCCCAGGGCTTCAGTCTGGATCTCTACCTGCGGCGGGGCGAATTCCGGAAA
This sequence comes from Arthrobacter sp. ov407, assembly GCF_900102895.1. GTDB lineage: Bacteria > Actinomycetota > Actinomycetes > Actinomycetales > Micrococcaceae > Arthrobacter. The sequence continues at coordinate 67,452 of NZ_FNGD01000004.1, read as the reverse complement.
GGCGTCCACGGACATACTCGGCAGGTTGGTGAGCCCGAGGGCAAGGATTCCTGCGGCAGCAGCCAGGACCAAGAGCCTGAACTGCAGAGTCCAGCGTACGATTGCACTCATCATGGCCGGTACCCCGCATGCCCCGCAGTGCTGCCCGGACCAGGGGAATTACAGTCGACGCTTCGGCGTCGTCGGTAGCCTGGGCCGCCGTGGTGGGCCGGGGGAGTGGGCGGGCCGTACAGCGGCCCTGCCGCGGAAGCGGTTTCTGGGAACAGGGTGCTGTCTGCTTTTCCTGTTTGGCCAACTGCACATATTCTTTTCACGGCGCGGCTCCTCAACCTAAAGCCATAGCGCCCCCCAGCCGACAAGAGCAATAATGATCTTCCGGCACACAGGCGTCAATAGAGATACAGGTGATCGCCATGAAGGCAGTCGCAGGGGACCGCATCATCATCCGGGGGCACACTGTTGAGTCCACGGACCGGCACGGCCAGATCCTTGAGGTGAGAGGGGTCGATGGTGCGCCGCCGTACCTCGTCAGGTTCGACGACGGCCACGAAACGATCATGTTTCCCGGCGGTGATTTCGTCGTCGAACGGCCCGGGGGCGGGCCCTAAAAGCACAGCCCTGGAAACTTGGCCCTAGAAACTCGACGAGCTCCCTGACCCGGAGAAGCTGCCGCCGCTGGCCCCGTACCCGGTGGTGGCACCGCCGCGCGCGCTGCTGACGCTGCTGACGCCGGTGTTGAAACCGGAGTTGAAGCTCGGGACCGAGAAGAAGTAGTAGGACGGGTACACCGTTCCGAGGATGCTCGGCTCGTACGAGCGACCGTACCTGGCCTTGCTTCCCGCCTGCGCACTGTCCATTTCCTGGCGCATGAGGCCGGCTTCCTTGTCATTGCGGGCATAGGCGTCGATCAGGGTGTCGGCGTGGTTCTTCAGGAGCTCCGAGAGGTGAGTCCGGGCGTCACGCAGCCGGTCCAGCGCCGTCTCAGGCGTGATCGAGCCGTCCGCCAGTTCCGCCGACCAGCGCTCCACATCATGCCGGCTTTCATCGCGGAAGGACCGCAGTGCCGCCGCCGTCGCTGAGGTTCCCTCGGCGCGGCGCTCGCTGAGCAGGTTTTCCAGGCCGTCCAGGTCACTGCCGAACGGCGCGAGCTGGCGGTCCCAGGCGGCGGGCCACGTTGAGCCTCGGTTGAGCAAGGCATTGGTATCGGCGATCACATCGTCCAGCGCGTCGAGTTCGGCAGCGGCGTCGGCGTAGCTCCGGACCAGGTTAAGGTTGTGCCGGCGGCCCAGGTCCCGTCTGCTGAGGGCATGTACCTGGTTGGAAACTTCGGTGGCTGTGTTGTAACGGTTCACGAACGTGCGGTGTTTCTCCAGGACCGTGCTCCCGTACCGGGACGATTCGGGAATGGTGCTGGCGTTGAGCTCGGTGACCTGCAGGTCCATGCTGACGTTGGCGTAGCTGGCGTCGCCCCGGGCCAGTTCCTTCCGGCTGGACACCCGGGTCCGCCACCGCACGATCAGCCACGCTGCAGCTCCGCAGACGGCGGCGGCCACCGCCGTCCAGGCCGTGACGAGGAAAGCCGTGGAACGGTACCACGGCTGATTGATGAGTTCGGCGCCGCGGCGGATCCCGGCAACGGTGCCGTCGGTCCACTGCGCATCCCGGAGCAGTTCCTTGGATGCGTTCTGGATGTCCTCGCGCTGATCGGGCGATACCTTCCGGTCCTCACCCATGTACGTCCCGACATGCCGGCCCACCGGATCGAGGGCGAAGATGAACAGCCCGTCCGTCCACTTCTGCCCGTCGGCGCTGATCCATTCGGGGTGTTCGGCGCGGGCGAACCGCAGGACTTCCGCATTCAGGTTGTCCGCGGCTGTGCCGTCGTACGTGTAGATCGCAACTTTGGTGGGCTCGTAAAAGTCGGTGGACTGTACTGCCGGCAGCAGCGTCTTTTTGTCCAAAACCCCGGCGCGGTCTTCAACCACGACGGCGGTCGGCGTCACGGCGAGCGCCGCGGGGGCGCCGCCGAGAAGGGCGGCCATCAGCACAACCATAGCGGCGAGGGCTTTGCGAGCGATTCCCATTTTCCGAGCGTACTGGCTGGCTCCAGCGGCGTCGACGCACGCGCTGCGGGGCGAGCGCGATGGGCGGCGTCGCGTCCGTTAAAGGAGGGCCCTCGCCGGTGGTCGATCTGACGGAGGCCGCCGCCGCGAAGGGATGAAACCGCAGGTCAGGTGTCCAGTTGGGCAGGCCACCGCCTAGGATTACGGCATGTCTACCTTTGAAGTTACCCGCAGCGCAGTCATTCCCGCAGCGGCCCAGGACATCTTTCCGTTGGTCAACAGCTTCCACGAATGGACCAAGTGGTCCCCCTGGGAGGCCGTAGATCCCGCCATGGAACGGAGCTACTCCGGCAGCGAATCCGGCGTCGGCGCCAAGTACGCCTGGAGCGGGAACCGCAAGGCCGGCTCCGGCACCATGGAAATTGTCGATACCGCCGAGCCGCGCAACATCAAGATCCGCTTGGAATTCACCAAACCCTTCAAGGCGATCAACCCCACCTCATTCACGTTCACGCCCTCAGGCGACGGCACTCAGGTCACCTGGACCATGACCGGGGAGAACGAAGGCATCGGCAAGGTCTTCGCGCTGTTCATGAATATGGACAAGATGGTCGGCGCGGACTTCGAAAAGGGCCTGGCCTCACTCGCCGGCGCAGTCGCACAGCGACAAGCCTGAGCCGGGACTCCGCCCGCAGCCAGCCTTTGAGTACGTTGGCGCCGTACGACGCGAGCATCGGATTGTCCGGATCATCAGTGAGGTAAGCCCCGGGTCTGGAGACGCCTGCATCGGAGACGGCCTCCGGCGTTCCTGGCTACTGCTTCCCAGCCATCGTTCCCAGCCACTGTGCAGGGTCCTCGCGGGTTTTCTTGACCGTGGTGTGAAAGAGTGCAACCACTGGAGCCGCCAATGCCATGCTGATCGATCAATCGGAAAGCCGGAATCCATGAGCCTGAATGCCACGAAGACTCATCGACGAATCGCCGTGCGGCTGCTTGTTGCAGCAGTCCTCGTGGTGTCGGCCGCAGCGTGCGAGCCTGGTCCGCCGGGCGGCAGTCCGGGTCCCACTGCCGGAGGCACGGCCACCGCGCGGGCGGGGTCGAAGCCGGGGCACGTGTTCGTGATCAATCTTGAGAACAAGGGCTACAACGAAGTGTGGGGTTCCGGCTCTGAGGCCCCCTACCTCTCGCAGACGCTTCGCAGCCAGGGCGTCCTGCTTTCCGAGTACTACGGGATCGCCCACAACTCGAACCCGAACTACCTTGCCCAGATATCCGGGCAGCCGTCCAACGCCATGACCCGCGACGACTGCCCTACTTACGCCGCGTTTCAGCTGACGGGGACGGCCTCGCTCGGGGAGGCGGAGGGCACCGGCTGCGTCTATCCGGATTCGGTCCCCACGGTCGCCGGGCAGCTCAGCGCCGCCGGCAAGACCTGGAAGGGCTATATGGAAGACATGGGCACCCCGTGCCGTCATCCCGAGCTTGGCGCGAAGGACACCAGCCAGGGCGCCAAGGTGGGCGACCAGTATGCAACGCGGCACAATCCGTTCGTGTACTTCCAGGCCATCACCTCGTCACCGGAATGCCAGAGCAATGTGGTGGACTTTGGTGAACTCCGCGGCGACCTCCAGTCCGTGTCCACGACGCCGAACCTGGCCTACATCTCGCCCAATCTTTGCAACGACGGCCACGACCACCCCTGCGTCGATGGCAGTGCAGGCGGGCTGGCCGCCGCCGACAGTTGGTTGAGCCGGCAGGTCCCGGCAATCCTGGACTCCCCGGCCTTCCGGCAGGACGGAATGCTGGTCATCACCTTCGATGAATCCGAGGGCAAGACCGAGGGGCCGTCAGGACTGCTGCCCGGAGGCACGGCCGGCGGCAGGATTGGTGCTTTGGTGCTCTCGCCGTTGACCATGGGCGGCACGACGTCGGACCGGGCCTACAACCACTTCAGCCTCCTGGCGAGCATCGAAGACGCGTTCTCGCTCCCGCGCCTCGGGTACGCCGGGGCGCCGGGCCTGAACAGCTTCGGCGGGGACGTCTTCAACGCGGGCTCCTAGCGGCGCCCGGACTTCTGGATTTCTCCCCGAGTGCGGCTGCTGGCAACATCCGCTAGCTGGCTTCAGGTGCCGACCCGTTGCCGTTGCTGTCCTGACCGTATTCGGCGGAGATCAGGATGGGGAGGTGGTCCGAGGCGCCGCGGGGCAGCGTCTCGACGCTTTCGATCTCCAGCCCCTGGGAGGTGGCAAAGTCGAAATGGCCCTTGAAGACCTTGTACCGCGTGTAGGTCCGGCGGTCACTCATCGTGAGGTCGTAGCCGGCGTCCTTCATCTTCGCTGTCAGGGACTTGGTGAAGAACGGATAGTTGAAGTCACCCACCATAAGGGACATCAGGCCGCCGCCCATGCTGAGCAGCTCGGCGTGGGCGGCACGGATCTGGTTCCGCCGCAGGGAGTTCGACGCCGTCAGCGGTGCCGCGTGGAAGGACGCGATGACGAGTTCGTGGTCGGTCTTGTTGTCGGTCACGCGCGTGCCGATGAGCCGCTCGTGTGCTGGGGAGAGGACGCGGTCGTGGAGGGACTTCTTCAAGGCGAACGTCTGGGTGTCGTAGGCGGTGAAGCGGTCCTTTCGGTAGTAGATCGCCAGGCCCAGCCGGTTGCCCTTGGTGGAATCGGCCAGGTGCAGATCCCCGATGGTTTCCGGCAGATCGTCCGTGTCGCACTCCTGGAGGCACAAAGCGTCAATCTCGAAATCGCGGGCCAGATCGACCAGCTCGCCGCTGGCATTGTGCTTGCGGAGGTTGTAGCTGATGACTCTAATCAGGGGGAGCACCTCTTCGGATGATAGTTGCGGACGCTGTGACCGAGTCTACCCAGTCAGGCTGGCCGAACACTGACCATTGACACGGCCGCCGTCTCCGGCGTTGGGGTCTGCCGCGCGTTTGGGCCCCGGTGACTGCAGCACCGGTAGCCGCAGCACGGGCGGTGGGCGCTTGAGGCGATAGGGTGGTGGAGTTCTCCGATGGAAGCTGCGAAAGGTCGACGTTGACTGCTGAACTCCCTGTTTTGGCCAAAGGCGATTTCTACTATGAGGTTCTGGGGGAAGGGCGGTTCCGCTCGACTATTCACGCCCAGGGCGCGTGGAACGAACACGAGCAGCACATGGCCCCTGCGTCCGGGATCATGGCCGACGCCCTGGCCAGGCATGAGCCCCGCGAGGACATGCGCATGGCGCGGCTCAGCTATGAAATCCTCGGGCTGATCCCCGGCGGCGAGTTCGAGGTCGTGACCTCCACCCTCCGCCCCGGCCGGACCATCGAGCTGGTGCAGGCCGAACTCGTGGCCGGCGGCCGCACGGCCATCCGCGCCACGGCCTGGCGGATGATCACCTCGGACACGTCCGCCATCGCGGCTTTCGAGGATCCCCGGATCCCCGCGCCGGAGGACTGCGACCCGTACGACGCCGCAAGCATCTGGCCCGGCGGCTACATCGCCTCACTGCACATGCGGATCGCCGAGGGCCACCGGGCGGGCTCGGGAACCGTCTGGCTCCGCACCGACTATCCGCTGACCGACCGGGCAGACAGCGGCGACCTCGCCCGGCTGATCGGCCTGGTGGACACGGCCAACGGAATCGCCGCCCGGGTCCCGCCGGGCAACGGCAGTTACGCCTTCCCCAACCTGGACCTGCAGATCCACATGTACCGGCAGCCGGAGGGGGAGTGGCTGGGGCTGGACAACGAGGTCTCGTTCGGAACGGACGGGATCGGGCTGACCTCCACGGTGCTGCATGACCTCACGGGCCCGTTCGGCCGCGCCGAGCAGATCCTGACGCTGCGCAAGTCCTAGTTGGTGTGCAAGTCCTAGGGTGTGGAAGGCCCTAGTTGGTGTGGAAGACGAGCCAGCCGGCCAATGTGGCCAGTGCCGTCAGTGCGGCGCCCCAGAGGATGTCGACAACAACCAGCTGCCACGGCCAGGTCTTGAGCGTGGCGGCATTGGTGAGGTCGTAGGTGGCGTAGGCAAACGCGCCCAGGGCGGCACCGTAGCCCACGGCGCCCAGCCAGCTGCCGCCGTCGAGCGCTGGCCTGAGGGCAAAGAACACGATCCCGGCAATGTAGATCACGTAGAAGACCACCGCGTACCCTAGATTGGGCCTGTCGGCCATCAGCTCACCAATCTGGCGGCGGTAGAACGGGTTCATCGTCTTGAGCCAGATGGCGTCGATGATGGCGAACGCGGCGGCTACGACGAGGAATTGCAGAATGACCATAAGGGAGCATAACAACATGCCGCAGGCGCCAGCCGGGCCCCGGACGCTGACGGTGGTGCGGCAGCAGGAATCATTCGGTGCCGCCGCCGACCTCGACTTCGCGCTCGGGCTCCTCCAGAAGGTCAAGACCGGTTCGTTGGGCCCCACCCTGCGGCTGTACCGGCCGGTTCCGACGGTCGCTTTCGGGCAGCGCGACACGCACCTGCCCGGCTTCGAAGCCGCCGCGGCAGCCTGCAGGCAGCTCGGCTTCGAGCCGCTGGTCCGGAAGGCCGGGGGCCGCGCGGCGGCGTACCACGAGCGCACGCTCGTCATCGATCACCTGGAGCCCGATGCGGATGCCATAGCCGGGGCCAAGGGGCGGTTTTCGCGCTTTGGCGAACTGCTCGCCCGGGCGCTGCGCGACGCCGGCGTGGATGCCGGCGTCGGTGAGATCCCGGGGGAATATTGCCCCGGCGAGTTCAGCGTGCACGGCAGCAACCCGGAGTTCTCGGAGCGCCGGATCAAACTGGTCGGCACCGCCCAGCGGGTGGTCGCCGGCGGCTGGCTTTTCAGCTCCGTGATCGTGGTGGCGGACTCCGCCCCGATCCGCGCGGTTTTGGAGGCCAGTTACGCCGCCCTCGGCCTCGAGTGGGACCCGGCGACGGCGGGCGCGGCCGATGACCTCGTGCCGGGCCTCGACGTCGACACTGTCGAGGCCGCGGTGATCGCCGCCTACGGGCGCTACGCCCCGCTCAGCTACGCGGAGTTCCCGAGCCTGCTCTAAGCGCGCCCGTTAACCGGGCCGGAGATACGGGTCCTGTATTTGTGGAAGGCTGGCAGTATGAATGTAGACCTTGCCTTCGAGCCGCCGTGTGGCCCGATCCGCGGATGGCACGACGGCGCCGTCGTGCGTGCCACCGGCATTCCCTACGCCACCGCGGAGCGGTTTCAGCCGCCGGCGCCGGCCACCGACTGGTCGGAGGTGCTCGAGGCGACATCTCTGTCTCCGGCGTGCCCGCAGGCCCCGGTGCCCTTCCTGGACGATGTGCTTGGCACCCGCTACGGCGAACTTCCAGGCAGCGAGGATTGCCAGCGGTTGTCCATCGCCATGCCTGCGGATCTCGACGACGGTGAGCGGCTGCCGGTGATGGTGTGGCTGCACGGCGGGTCCTACACGTCCGGATCGGGGGATCTGGCGATATTCGACCCGGCAGCGCTGGTTGCCGAAACCCGCGTGATCGTGGTCTCGGTAACCTACCGGCTGGGCCTCTTCGGATATTTGTCCACCAGCACCGGCCGGCCCGCCAATCTGGGCCTGCTGGACCAGATCGAGGCGTTCCGGTGGGTGCAGCGCAACATCGCATCGTTCGGCGGCGATCCGGGCAGGGTCACCGCGTTCGGGCAGTCCGCAGGGGGCGACGCCGTCGCGCATCTCATGGCGACGCCGGACGCAGCGTCGCTCTTCCAGCGGGCCATCATTCAAAGTGCCCCGCTGGGTATTACCCGGGGGCGGGAAAAGATGAACGCCGCCATGGGCGTCGCCGCGGAAGCGGTCACCGCCGGCACTCCGGCGATGGACGTCGTCGCCCTCGAAGACGGCGTTGCGCGGGCCGCGAGGAAGTTCGGGCTGATGGCTGCCATGCCGTTCGGGATCCAGTACGGGCATTCACCGCTGCCCGAGGAATCCAAGCTTGACGGTGCCTGGAATGCGGCCGCTCCAGGGATCGACATCCTGATCGGCCACACAGCGGAGGAGGCCCGGCTGTTTCTGCCGCGAAGCCCGCACCTGAGCCGGGTGGCGAGGATTCCCGTGGTTGGCAGCGCAGTGCTCAAGGCAGTCACCTGGGTGGTCACGGAAATGGTGTACAGCAAAGCGGCCAGGCAGTTTGCCAGGCGGCATGTGCGCGCGGGCGGGCGGGCCCACAGCTACGTGCTGTCCTGGCGCGCACCGGGAAATCTCTACGGCGCCGCGCACACGGTTGATCTGCCGCTGCTGTTCGGCCACCAACAAACGTGGGAGGGCGCCGGACTGCTGGCGGGCGCCACTTGGGAGGACATCAACGCCCACGGCCGGGCGATGCGGGCGCTCTGGGCGCGGTTCGCCTACGGGGAAGGCCTGGGGCCCCGGGGAGAGATTCCCGGCTCACTCCGGTACCGCTCGGTCTGACCTAGATCAGCGCAGCAACGATCACCCAGAGGAGCACCACGACGCCGACGACGATCATCGGGCCGTTCCATGTAGTGGTTACCGTGCCGTCGGAGGAGCGGAGCCCGGCGACGCGGGCGTCCTGCCACGCCTGGGCGATCTCGTCACGGCCGGTGGTCACCGTGGGCTGGCTGAACCGTTCATTGCTTGGGAGGACGCTGTACGGCCGGCTCTTCAGATCGCTGACATGCTGAAAGCCGGATTCGAACGAGCCCGGCGGGGTCGGAGCGCCCCAGCTCACATACTTCTTGCCGGCGGCCCTGACCGCTACGGCATAACGGACCTCGATGTCCTCGACCGTATCGAAGGGTATCCGGTGGTCGCGCAGTCCGTTGACCAGCGTAAATCCGTCGTCATCAACGCGCAGGCATGGCCGCCACTGGGCTACGTAGACGAACCAGGACACCAGAACCAGCCAGGGTGCGGCGTCCATCACTGCCTTGGTTTCTCCGCTGGCCGCCAGCCAGCACATTGTGCCGATGGCAGCGGCCCATACGGTTGCAGCCACGGGGCGGCCCGTCGCCGAGCGGTGCGTTCTGGCTCGACGGGCGGACCGCTGAATGGACGCTGAGTAGTCCGCCTGCCGCGGGTGCTGCTTCTCTTTTGACGCTTTCAATGGTCCCCCTCCATCGCCCGAGCCGTCGTCGGGATGGGAGCAATGTATCGCAAAGAGTGTCCGATTCGATGGTCAAGGGTGAAACCCGGATACTCGGGAAAGTCGCCAACACGATCGGCCGTGAAGCCAAGAGCCTCGTAAAAGCCGATGGCGGAGGGACTTGCCTGCCAGTCCAGGATCATCGGCTGCGGCCGGGCCCGCGACCAGTCGAAGATGAAGTTCATAAGGGCCCGGCCGGTGCCGCCCAGTCGCGTGTCGGGATCGACAAAGACGTCGTGGACCCGGCCTGTGGTGAAGGTAGCCCGCAGGCCTGGCCCGAAGTCCTGGGCCAGGCCATAGCCGATCAGCCTGCCGCGAGCCTGTGCCACAGGAAGGCACCAGGAGGCGTCGGCCAGGAACTGGGCGAAACGGCTATGGAAGACCTCCGGCGGAACTTCCTGGGCGGCTGGGGTGAATGACATGGACAACCGACGCACCTCGGCCGCGTCCTCCCGCCTGGCTGCGCGCACCACCAGCCCCTCAGGTGTCACGGGCCGCTCCTTCCCTGAGCATTCACGGATACCAGTGTTGATGCCGCGTTCGCGACTCAGCGCAGCATAGATGCTCCAGTGAATATTGACATAGTCAATTTCAGCTGCGGAGATCCTGCCGTTGCGCGGAGGGTCTACTCAGTGAGTTCGGCCAGCACTTCGGCCGCGTCCGTGTTCCCTGCAGATGCCAGACGCCGAAGCTCTTCTAGATCTTCCTTCTCAACTGCGAGTTCAACCAGCTGATCCTCAGCGTCGCGACTGCCGCCGTCGGCGAGGCGCCGCAGCTCCTCGAAGTCTTCCCGCTCCGCGGCCAGCTCGATGAGCTCTCCGATGGCGTCGTTGTCACCACGGGCAGCCCGCTCCCGGAGTGCTGAAAGATCATAATCCGACATTGCGTGGGCCTTCCAAGAAAACGGTTCTGCTGGACTCTTCTAGTGCAGGCTACCGCGCTGAAGGGAACGGCCGGAAGACTCGCTTAGACTGCCAAGATGCTGACCGGACAAGGAAACTATCTGGTGATCGAACCAGCGACGGTCGCTGACGCGGATCGCTTCGCGGCCGACGCGCCGTGGGCCCGGGCCGACGAATGGCGTCCCGCGGGATCATCATTGGTGGCAAAGATCAAGGGAGAGCCAGCGGGAATCGTTGTTTCGGCCACCAACCGCGTCCACCCGACTCGGGACCCGGCGTTCGTGTTCGTCGCCGAGCCATTCCGGCGGCGGGGCATCGGGTCGGCTCTGGTGAAATCCATCCAAACCCGTCGTTCGATGCCGCTGTCGGTCAAAGCCCATCCGGGCACGCTTACCCACGAGTTCTACAAATCGCTCGGCGCCGTGCGCTACCAAGTGTGCCCGCCTGAGCGGATTGACACCTCGAGTGTTGAGGTGCGCCGATGGGCACTCGAAAACCGCCGCGAGGACATCCGCAGCGGAGATCGACTATCGCTGGAGCAACTGACTGAAGCATGGACGGAATTGTATGAAATCGTGCACGCGCCATGGTCACCCACTGGGACGCGCAGTGGCCTTCTCGCCGAATTTGGACCCATGATCCAGACAGAACTGGACCCGTCCCGAAGCGTCTTCGTCGTCAGGAACGACCGGGTAGCTGCGGCGTGCTTTGTCTTCGGTACTGACGGGGATCCGGACGTGGAGGCAATATGCGAATCCCTGGACCCGGCAAACCGCTTGGCGCGCGCCGACGTCGCCGCATGCATGGCAGAGGTGCTGGTGAACGCCGGCGGTACCCCAGTCCTGTTTGACGGACACATCACCGACCCACAATTCTTTCCGACTCTCCAACGCATTCCGGGTGTTACAGGGAAGGAGTTGGAGCTCCTCGAAATCCCTGCGCCCGGTCCGCCCGTCAGAGAACAATGAATCGGCTCTCGCCGCAGGCGCCGATTCGTGTTGTGATGTCTGCCAGGAGTTCTAAGGGCTAGCTCATTTGCGAAGATGCGGAGGAAGGTCGTGGATGAAGCGCCTCAGTTGCGCCGGCGTCCGAGGTGGCCCTGGGCGGTGGCCATTGGGCTGGTGATCGCGGTCGACGCCATACTTCTCGGCTTTCGGACAGGTGAGTGCATCGACTACACAGCCGAGTCGGGCGCCGTCAGCACCTGCACGAGCGGCCCGGCGCTTGGGTCGGAAGGCACGTGGCTCCTTGTAGCAGTCAGCATCGTCGTCATCAGCTATTTCGCCCGCCGCTTCGTGCGCGCCGCACGGGACCGGTGACCTCAGTTGATAGATTCGGCACCATGACCACTCCGGATATCCGAGTCAGGGCCGCGACCGAAGACGACGCCGCACGGCTGGCCGAGGTCCATATTGCAGCCTGGCGAGCCACCTACCGTGGAGTCATGACCGATGAGTATCTTGACGGTCTCGACGTCGGGCGCGCAGCGTCTGCGTGGCGCCGAAACATCCTCGAGCCCCAGGAAGGGACGCACCACCTCGTCGTCCAAAGCGGCAATGAGGTTGTGGGTTTCGCCATCCTCGGTCCTGCTGCCGGCGACTCTGACCCGGGAAGCGGTCAGCTCCACGCGATCAATGTGCATCCGGACAACTGGGCGCAGGGCGCAGGCTCCGTCCTGTTTGCGGCTGCCGAACAAAAGTTCATCGAGCTCGGCTACCGCCGCGCCTTTCTCTGGGTGGAGAGAGGCAACAATCGGGCCATCAGCTTTTACAGCCACCGCCGCTGGCTCGACGACGGGGCGACCCTGGAGGACACCAGATTCAATCCGCCTGTGGCTGAGAACCGCCACAGTCGGATCTTCTCGCCCGCGCGGTAACCGAACGACTCACCGGCCTCATGCGCCCGTCCAGCGCCGCAGCGTGCTGTTGAGCAGTCCGACCAGCACGGACGTCCACCAGCAGGTTTGTGAGAGGCATAAAGCCACGAGCAAGCGCGCCCGCAGCCCGGCTGCCATTGCCGTGAACAAGGTTCCCGGCGGTAGCTGATGCAGTTGCTTCATGGTTTGGGTCAGGACCAGTCCGTTCAGCATGAGGACCAGGATGCTCACGAGTTTGATTTGGGTCGGAGGGCTGGACAGCTCGGGGTGCAGCAGCGCGCCGGAGATGAGCAGGATGGCCAGCCCACCCCAGATCAGCGGTTGCGCGGCGGAATCGAGCCGCCGGGTGTCGTGGACGTCGCGGCGGCCCAGGAGCCACAACAAACCGACCCAGTCGAGCACCAGTATGGCTCCGAAGGCCAGCACGAGGGCCAGGATGTGGGCGGCGAGAGCGACCCGGTGGATCTCCGGCCCCGGGTCGAGGAACCCGCCGATCAGCACGGACGCCAGCCACGCCGCCGAGCACACCACTCCCAGCAGCACGAGTTTCAGGGCGGCGTTGCCCGTCGGCCTGCCGGGCCCGCTGATGCTGGGTTCCGGAAGTTCCGTGCCGTTGGGTGGGTCCGGTGCCTCCGTTCCGGGCGGACTGCCGGCATCGGTGACTGCCGCCGTCATGCGAAGAGACCTTCGCCGATGAAGCCTCCCGCCCTGGTTCCCGGGGGAACCGCGAACAGGCCCGAGCCGGTGTGCTTGAGGTATTCCAGGGCCAGCGTGTCCTCCTTCGCCATGGCCAGCTGCATGGGCACATAGTGCGTCCGGGGGTCTGTTACGAAGGCGATGAAGAACAGTCCGGCGTCAAGGTGGCCCAGGCCGTCCGAACCGTCGGTGTAGTTGTAGCCGCGCCGGAGCATCTTGACGCCGTCGTTCCGGCTCGAGTGCGCAAGCCGCACGTGGGCGTCCAGCGGAATCAGTGGTTCGCCGCCGTGCCCCGTGTTGTCGAAGTCGGGGGCGGTGAATTCCCCGCCGCCGGAAAGCGGGGATCCTGTGCCCTTGGTGCGGCCGATCAGGCCTTCCTGTTCGCGCAGTGAGGTCCGATCCCAGATCTCGATATGCATCCGGATCCGGCGCGCCACGAGGTAGGTGCCGCCGGCCATCCAGGCCTCGCCCGGGCGGGTTCCCGGGCCGGCCCACACGTGCTCGTCCAGCAGGGCGGTGTCCTCGGCTTTGAGGTTGCTGGTGCCGTCCTTGAACCCGAAGAGGTTCCGCGGGGTGGCCTGGGACCGTGACGTGGAGGAGGTCCGGCCGAACCCCAGCTGTGACCAGCGGACGCGCGTCTGCCCGAATCCGATGCGGGCCACGTTCCGGATGGCATGGACGGCCACTTGGGGGTCGTCGGCGCAGGCCTGCACCACGATGTCGCCGCCGGTGCGTCCGGACTGGAGATCATCGCCGGGGAAGTGCGGCAGGTCGATGAGGGCGTCCGGGCGGCGTCCGTCCAGGCCGAAGCGGGCCTTGCCGGCCTTCTCGAACAGGCCTGCGCCGAACCCGAACGTGAGGGTGAGCTTTCCGGCCCCAAGGTCCAGGGCCTCGCCCGTGTCCTCCGGGGGCGCGTCGTAGGGGCCGTCGACGGCGCCGCTGGTGCCCGTGCTGCGCCCCGCGGTCATGGCCGCGGCGGCGGCGGTCCAGTCCTTCAGGAGCCGGATGAGTTCTGCACGGTCCTCCGTGACGACGTCGAACGCTGCAATGTGAAGGCGGTCCTGGGCCGGCGTGACGATGCCGGCCTGGCGGTCACCGTGGAAGGAGATGATGTCGCCGGACGCCGCCAGTGGAGCGGCCGCTGCCTCGACGGCATCGTGGCTGAGGAAACCCGCCGCCAGCCCGGCGACGGCGCCAGCGCCGCCGGCACCTGCGAGGGACAAGAGTCCGCGGCGGGACAAACTACTGTTCCCGCCGTCGGGCGTCTGGCCGGGGCTGCCGCCGAAGGGGCAACCGCTCACAGGACGACTGCCGACGTGAGCTTGGCGAGCGGCTCGCCCAGGGCATCAACCAGGGAAGCGAGCTGCTGGACCTGGGCCTGGCTGAGATCGTTGTAGTAGGCGAACCCTTGGCCAGTGGAGTGCTGCTTGAGCCCGGCCTGCAACGCGGCGAACTTTGCGTCAAACGCCTCGGCCAGGGCCGGGTCCTTGCGCTGGAGCGCAGGTTTCAGGCTTTCGAAGGCGATCCGGGCCCCGTCCACGTTGGCCTGGAAGTCCCAGAGATCGGTGTGGGACCAGATTTCTTCCTCTCCGGTGACTTTTCCGGTGGCTACTTCGTCCAGGAGTTCCTTGGCGCCGTTGCCGATCTTGTCCGCGGAGAGTTCCACCGTGCGGGTCCGACCGGCCAAGTCCTCGGTGTCGGCAACGAGTTGCCTGGCCAGGTCAGCGCGCTCCGCCACCGTGAGGGCGGTGTAAGCGGTGGGCGGGAACAGGTCCTTTTCGGCCCGGTGCCAGCCTGTCCATTTCTGGCCCGGTTCGAGGTCGGCTTCGCGGGCATCGAGCTTGGGGTCAAGGTCCCCGAAGGACTCGGCGACCGGTTCAATGCGTTCCCAGTGCATGCGGGTGGCGGCATAGAGCCCGCGGGCCTTAGCCGCATCTCCTGCGGCGTAGGCCTCCGCAAACGCCTTCGTGCCGTCCACGAGCTGAGCGGTCTGATCCTTCACATAAGCGGAGTACTGCCGGGTCCCGGTGTTCAGGAGCCCCTGGAGTCCGGCGTCGACGGCGGCGTTCGTGCCGGACTCTGTGACCTGGATCGGCCCGTCGGCTGCGCCCGAGGTTTTTGAGTTGTCCATGCAGCCGGCCAGGGCCAGCGGAGCGGCGATGGCCGCCGCAACCAGGGCAAGCGTCTTCCGGAACCGTGGAGCGGTTTTGGGCAGGGGAATACTGGGCATGGGGGATTTCCTTGGGTCGGTGGGGCGGAACGGCTAGGGGTTGAGGTGTGGAGCGTGGGGGCCGTTGGGCGTACGGATTCCCTCCAGCGACGCCGCTGAGGAACTCTTACTTAGGGGAACCTAAATAAGGAGAATACCCACTCCGGGCGATTACGCAAACCTTTCGTACCCTAATTTGTTTTAGGTAAGCCTAATCTAATAACATTGTCCGGGTGACCACGCAGCAGCTTGATTTCATGCGGGTGCCCTTTGCCGCCGATCTTGCGAGCTACGGGGACAGACCTGCCATCCTCACGGATACCTTCGCACTGACCTACCGGGAGCTGGCGGAGCGCGTCGATGACCTGGCCGTCCGGCTCGGCACCGAGCGGCGGCTCGTCGCGTTGGCCGCAACGAACGACCTCGACTCGATAGTCGCCTACCTCGCGGCGCTGGTGGGCGGGCACCCCCTGATCCTCTTGCCCGAGGACAAACCGGCCGCCTTGGAATCTCTGGTTACGGCCTACGACCCCGACGTCGTGATGCGGTCCGGGAACGGGCGGACCGTGCTGGAGGAACGCCGGCCCGGCACCCGGCACGAGCTGCATCCGGACCTGGCGCTCCTGCTCAGCACGTCCGGATCTACGGGCTCACCCAAACTCGTGCGCCTCTCGCACGCGAACCTGCAGTCCAACGCCGAGTCGATTTCCGAGTACCTGAAGATCGGCCCGGATGACCGCGCAGCGACGACGCTGCCCATGTCCTACTGCTACGGCTCGTCGGTGATCAACAGCTACCTGCTCCGCGGTGCCGGTCTGGTCCTGACCGACCTTTCCGTGGTTGATCCATGCTTTTGGGAGCTCTTCCGACGCCGTGGGGCCACTTCGCTGGCGGCCGTTCCGTACACCTTTGAACTGCTGGAACGGGTCGGGTTCGCGGAAATGGACCTGCCCAGCCTGCGCTACATCACCCAGGCCGGGGGGCGGCTGGCGCCGGAATCGGTGAGGAAATACGCGGAACTGGGCCACCGAAACGGCTGGGAATTTTTCGTGATGTACGGCCAGACCGAGGCGACGGCCCGGATGGCGTACCTCCCGCCGGGTCTGGCGGCCGAGGTCCCAGGTGCGGTGGGCATCCCGGTGCCCGGCGGATCGTTCCGCATCGACCCAGTGCCGGGCCTGGAGCACGGCGAACTCGTCTACACCGGCCCCAACGTCATGCTCGGCTATGCCGAGAGCCAGGCGGACCTTGCCGCAGGCCGGACCGTCACCGAGCTCCGTACCGGCGACCTCGCCCGCCAACACCCTGCAGGCGTCTACGAGGTGGTGGGACGGCGCAGCCGTTTCGTCAAGATCGTGGGACTGCGCGTTGACCTGGGACAGGTGGAGCGGCTCCTGGCGGACCTCGGGGTGCAGGCGGCCAGCGCGGGAACAGACGACGGCGTCGTTGTCGCCGTTGAGGGCGATCACGACCCGCAGCTGCTGGCCAAGGTGCTCGCCCAGGGCATGGGACTGCCGCGCGCGGCCCTCGAAGTACACGCCGTCGAGCATCTCCCGCGCCTAGCCACGGGCAAACTGGACTACAAAGCTGTCCAGGCGCTGTCCCGGCCGCAACCTGAGCCCGCGGCGCAAAGCGGCGCGCCGGACAGCGTCCGGAAGATCTTCGAGGACGCACTGGAGTGCGCCGAGATCGGCGACGACGACACCTTCGTCTCCCTGGGCGGCGACTCGCTCTCGTATGTGGCCGCGTCAGTCCGACTGGAACAAGCCCTGGACCATCTCCCGCCGGACTGGCACGTCACCCGGGTCCGAGACCTGGAGCCGCGGCCCCGCACCGTACCGGTCGGGAAGCGTCGACGGTTCTTTGCGCCGGTCGAGACGAGCATCGTGCTGCGGGCCGTGGGGATCGTCCTGATCGTCGGCACACACGTTGGTCTGTTCAGTTGGCAGGGTGCGGCCCACGTGCTCATGGCTGTGGCCGGCTACAACTTCGCCCGCTTCCAGCTCTCCGGAGCACGGGTCCCGCGGCTGCGGCGGCAGCTCGCCAGCGTGGCCAGAATCGTGGTGCCGAGCATGGCATTCATCGCGGTGGCCTACCTGGTCACCGACAACTACGCTCCCGCTAACATCCTGCTGCTCAACGCCATCCTCGGGCCGGAAGCGGTGACCACCCAGTGGCACTTCTGGTTCATCGAAATTCTTGTCTACCTGCTTGTGGGGGCGACGGCGCTGCTGGCCATTCCGTGGGCGGACCGAGCCGAGCGGCGCTTCCCCTTACTGTTTCCCCTGGCGCTGACCGGCGCGGGGCTCCTGACCCGCTATGAGTTGGTAAACCCCGGGGTGCCGCACACGGCGCCTGCGCTCTGGCTCTTCGCCCTGGGTTGGGCTATCGCACGGACCCGGACCATAGCCCAGCGTTGCATTGTCTCGGTCATTGCGGCACTGACCGTTCCGGGATTCTTCGAGAACCCGGGCCGGGAGTGCACGCTCCTCGTCGGAATCCTGCTGCTCATCTGGCTGCCCAGCATTCCGGTGCCCAGGGGCCTCCGCCGCCTCACGGTGGTGCTGGCGAGCGCTTCGCTCTACGCGTACCTGGTCCACTGGCTGGTCTATCCACCGCTGGCCGGGATAAGCCCAGTGCTAGCCGTGGCAGTCTCGCTCGCCGCGGGAGTAGCCTACTGGACGCTCTGTGCGCGGGTGATGGGTTCAGTCAACCGGCGGCGGGCTCGCGCTGCCGGGTCGCGCGCTCGCGGCCAGCGTCAAGCCAGGCTCTTGCCCAGGAACGCGACGACGTCCGGGAGGATGGAGCGCCAGTAGCCGCTGTCGTGGCCGCCAGACCGGAAGCCTCCCTCGTGTGCCCCTGGCAGGTCCTTCACGTAGTCCTTCACACTGAAGAGCAGGTTGTCCGCCGTGCCGCAGTCAATTCGCTTCGGCAGTGACTCCAGCTCCGGCCGCAGGGCAAAGATGTCGTTGGCCGCAAAGTCCGCGGCGCTGTCGAAGTTGTCGGACCGGCCGGCGTCGTACAGGCTCCAGACTGCGGGGCTCATCGCGGCGACGGCTCGGAGACCGGGGACGCGGTGCTGGGAGGCCAGGAGCAGCGCGCCGAAGCCGCCCATCGACAGGCCGAACACGGCGATCCTGCCGGTGTCGACTCCCTGGCCGGCCAGCAGGGGAAGGAATTCCTGCACCAGCATGGACTGCGTGTCTGTACCGGATTCCCGGCGATGCCACCACGTTTCGCCTCCGTCGATGGCAGCGATCGCGAAAGGCGTCCCTCCGCGGGCCACATGCCGTGCCAGCTCGCCGCCCGCGTCGAGCTCGTCGAAGACCATGCGGTGGTCGGCGCCCGTGCCATGCAGGAACAGTGCAACAGGCAACGGACCGGAAGGGCCGCCGTCGGTGGATCCGGGCACGGCCAGTGACCAGCCCGTGGGTTCCTCCGGCCGGAACTGCGAGGTGAAGCTGCCGCTGCGCATGGCGATTGGTGGGGCCGGTGGTGCTGCCTGGCTGGACGTGCCTGGGCCGGCGCACCCCGCGACCGACGCCGCCGCCACGGCGCCTGCTCCGAGCCCCAGCAGGCTGCGTCGAGAAATTCCGGGTACTCCCATGGCCACGATCATAGGCCCGACGTAGCGGTGCGGGAGTCGTTGCCATGCGGGCGACGCTGAATTTGGCCTCGGTACGCGCCGGCAACAATTCGGGTACGAATTCGGGGCAACAGTAGGCGTCGAGTGCTGTACCAGCGACACTGACGGCATGGCTTTCCGCCTGAAGGACCGTGATCGGCGCCCCGCGATCTTTGCCTCGGTTGGCGCACTGGTGCTGGCTGCCTCGATATCGGGTTGCTCGTCCACCACGGGCGGGGAGCCGCCGTGCCTCCCGCCCGCCTATTCGCTGACCCCGACAGAAGCCAAACCGGGGCTAAGCGTGACAGTGGCCGCGCCGGACGCTGACTGCAACCCCCGTTACGGCAAGAATGCGCGCATCCAGGTGAGCGTCACCGACGCCACAGGGGTGGAAGTCGTCAACACTACTTCCGCCATGAACGACGCCGGTGGGTTCACCTACACGTTTGTCGTACCCGCCGGGACAGCCGTAGGGGAAGCGGCCGTAACCGCAATGCCGTACAACATTGATTGGTGCGATGACACCGGCAGGAATAACCGCGTGGCGCGAGCACGAGACGTACCTTTCGTGCGGGTGTCGTGTGCGGTGCCTGTGAAGCCCCTGACCATCACCCACTGAGCGACCGCCTCCCGCTAAAGCGCTGGCCCCAGAACTATTCGACCCGCCAGCACGAACGTGCGGAGCGGGGTGTAGGCTCGCCGTCATCAAAAGGCTGAAGGGGACAGCGCAATGAGGCATCACAAGACATCCATGATCGCGGTGCTGGCCGCGGTGGTTATGGTCGTAGGCGTTGCCGGCTTTTTCACAAATGTCCATTTTCAGAATGAAGCCAACATTAGACAGATGAAGGCAATCGCGGATCGGCTGCAGACTTCACCCGGGTGGGAACCCATCGGACCGACACAAGCACCGCTGGGTGGAGCGTTTTGCATCCCCCTTGACGGACCGTGCGCAATCTATGACAACAGGTGGGACACCCACAGGCCGTACCGCGCCGGTGACCTGGAGCGCTACATCGATCAGGTTGGACTGACTCCCGACGAGTACGAGCCGTGCCTCAGGGAACAAAGGTATAACTCAGGAGGCCTGATGTGTCGGGGAGTCGGGAGGATCGACGGCTGGGACGTACGGATCACCATTGACGACTATGGCCCGGCGTCCGACAGTTACACGATCCAGATCGTGGTTGAACGCTACGGCTACTGAGGGTCGAGGCGCTGAGGTTCCTGGGGTGCGATCCTTCCAGGTCCGAATCCGCACACTGTACCGTGGAGGCCGATGACTCTTTCTGAAGAACTTCTTATGGCGTACGACCAGCAACTCCGGACAGATGCCGAGACACCCAGTGCCATCGCCGTTGAACGGCTCGGCCCGTTACGTCTGGTGAGCTTCGCAGGCGGCAGAGGTTTCGTGACTTATCAGGACCTCGATGGGGCCAGCGCCCGGACGATCGCGCATTGGGTGGTCGAAGCGCTCGCGTTTTACCGCAGTGATCCCGCAATCGTGCGGGTTGAGTGGAAAACCCGTGGCCACGATCATGCGCCTGGCCTCCATAAGGCACTGCTCGACAACGGGTTTGAGCCCGATGAGACCGAGTCGGTCATGATCGGGCCGGCCAGCGCATTGAATGTGGATGTGCAGCTCCCGCCCGGCATCAGCCTGCGGCGGGTGACCGAAGAACGGGACATTCGCGCCATGAGCGCAATGCAGGACGAGGTTTTCGGCACTGACGTCTCCGAGGGCAATGCCGACGCAATCCTGCGTCGCGTGGCTCTCGACGATGGCATGGAATTGTGGGTTGCCGAACACGAAAGGGCGATTGTGAGTGCGGGCCGCCTCGAGCCGGTACCGGACACGGAATTCGCGGGTATCTGGGGCGGGGCAACGCGTGAAGAATGGCGCGGTCGCGGTATTTATCGGGCGCTCACCGCGGCCCGGGCACGAGCCGCGCTAACGCTCGGAAAGACACTCATCCACAGCGACTCAACAGAATATTCGCGACCGATTCTGGAACGCTATGGTCTGCACCGGGTGTCAACAACAACTCCATACCGCTGGCGGCGCTGACGACCCAAGCCGGGAATCGCCGCCAGCGTCTCTTTCCTAGCCCCCGGGATGAAAGGCTGCCGGCGCTCCGGGGAACGGTGCTCCACTGCCGTCGGAATCGCCCCCGCTGCCGAGGAGGCTTCGGGTGAGGGCCGCGCTGTCGGCCATCAGGTCATCCACAGCCTTCCCCAGATGATTGTCCGCGACCGGCACGCCGTCCAATGCGCTGGCAACGACTGCCCGGCGGACGAGCTCGCGTGCGAACGAGGCGGTGGTGCCTTCGGTGCGGGCTGCGGCATCTTCAATCGAGTTCGGGCTGAAGGGGATACCGCGGGCATACAGTTTGATCAGCGAGACCCGCTCCGCCTGGGCAGGGAGGGGGATTTCCACGGCCAGGTCCACGCGTCCTGGACGCTGTGCCAGGGCGCGTTCGAGCATGTCCACGCGGTTGGTGGTGAGGACGAACGCCACGTCGGCGTCGCTGGCCAAACCGTCCATGGCGTCCAGCACCTCGAATAGCAGCGGCTGAGGTCCGTGTCCGAAGCTGCGGTCCTCGGCGATGAGATCACAGTCCTCAAGAACGACGATGGAGGGCTGCAGGGCCCTGGCCATAGTGGCGGCTTCCGAGATCCTGGCGAGTGATCCCCCCGAAAGCAGGATTGCTGTGACACCTTCACTCCGGCTCAACAAATACCGCACCGTGTGGGTCTTGCCGGTCCCCGGACTGCCATAGAGCAGGACGCCGCGTTTGAGGTGCTGGCCGTACCTGTTCAGAGAGTCCCGGTGTTCGGCGATACCCAAGGCGTGGTCCGACACCTTCCCCAGCAGGTCATCCGGCAGGATGACATCGGACGCGGCAACGGCCGGCCGGGGGTGAAACGTCACCCCGGCAGAGCTAGGACCATACTCGCCCATCACCAAGGAAATGACCTGCCCCTTCAGCACGCTGCGGTGCTGCATCCGCCGGCGAAACTCAGAGAGGAAGCGCGCGGCCTTGTCTGTAGCGTCCGCCAAAACTTCAAGGGACGCTGACTGACGGCCATACCGGGGGTTGGCGTCCCTCTGCAACACCGCGATTGGACTGCCTTCATGGCTGAAGAGCCACAGTCCCAGTGCCACGGCCTGCCGCTGTTCGTCAGGACCGACAGCGAGGTTGGCATAGTCCGGCTGAGACAAGGGAAATTGCGGAAATAGTTGGGACCGCTGCAGCATGTCGCTCAGCGAATTATGGTGCCGTTGGTCTCCTCCGCCGATGCCCACGAGTCGGAATTCGGGGTCCTCTGCGGCGAGCTCTTCCATAAGGATGTCTGCGTCCACGAATCGGTGCGGCGGAATCTCCTCAACCACCACAGCCACTGATTCTGCCTCGACCGCCAAATGGTCGGTGAGCGTAGTCAGCAGCTGGGTTCCAGGTTGCGCCCGATGCTGCCCGGACTGAGCAAGCTCCACCAGCCGCGCGAAATTG
Source organism: Arthrobacter sp. ov407 (assembly GCF_900102895.1). GTDB lineage: Bacteria > Actinomycetota > Actinomycetes > Actinomycetales > Micrococcaceae > Arthrobacter. The sequence continues at coordinate 45,460 of NZ_FNGD01000004.1, read as the reverse complement.
TCGATGAACTTCCCCAAATTTTCATCCATGCGCCGACCCTACCAGCGCCGCAAACTGGTATTGACGCTTATTCGCTCCAGGAAAATGTCAGCCGGCGGTTGCGCTGACTGCGATGGTGCCGCCCTGGGGGTCTCTTATCACGGCGCTGCGGAATCCCGGGGTGTCCATGGGCGCCATCAAAATGCCACCACCCAGTGCTACGGCGTGCTGGGCGATGGCGTCCGCGTCGCGGACAGCAAAATTGACGCTCCAGTGCGGCGGGACAGCGACGCCGTCCGTGGCCGTCACGACCGCCACGACTTGGCCCGACCGGAGCCACAGCGAGAATGGGGCGTCCGGCACCGTTTGGAGCTCCCAGTCGAACAATGCGCCGTAGAACGTTCGGGCCCGCCCGACATCTGTGGTGTGCAGCGAGCTCATGGCCCAGGAATTGGGCTCATTGACCAGCTCGGCGCCGTCGTTCTCGCCAGCCTGCCGCAGGCAGAATGGAACGCCGGTGGGGTCGGTCAGCACCGCAACGCGGTCCCCTGAGCCGGCATCAAAAGGCCCCAGCGGTTTGCCTCCCGCCCGCTCGGCTCGAGCCAAGGTTTCCCCAACGTCGTCGACTCGCACGTGGGTGATCCACCCCGGAGGCGATTGCGGCGGCGCCTGTCCGATGCCGGCCACCAGCCGTCCGCCCAGGCGGGCGGCGTAATAGTCGCCGTCGAGACCGGACGGCATCGGAGTTGGGTCGTCGAAACTCCAGCCGAAGAGCGGACCGTAAAAGTCTTGGGCTGCCCGGGGATCTGGCTGCAGAGTGTCGACCCAGCACGGAGCACCGACTGAGGAGGTATCTCGCGCTGTCATTGAAGAAATCCTTTCGTCCGGGGGCAGGTTCGGCGGGAACATTGTTTCCCCTGCACGCGCATTCAAGCAAGACCATAATGGCGTTAACAGAGATCTAGATTACTCAAAGGGGTCAGTGGGGAATCACTCGCCGATGTCGGCGGAAAAATTGCATATGAATTGCGAATTGTTACTGTCGTTTCCTTTTGCGCGGCAAATGCAATTGATATTCTGATCGTGGTCAGGAAGAGGCCGCTCACTTCGTTGCGGGGAGTTCCTGACTCATGACCACCGGACTCGATGTCACTGTCTCCGACGCGGACTCGCTGACGGTCGCCCTGAAGGCACCGGCCAACGTGACGGGCCACGGCGGGGTCACCTTGTCCGGTTGGGGCGGTGCAGCATGATCGGCCCAGGGTCACAGCGGCGCCCGGGCAACAGGATCTTTTACACATTCCGGCACTGGCCGCAGGTGCCGACTGGCGACCTCCTGCAACTCCGGCAGGCCCTGGCGCAGTGGCAGGAACCGGCAGACGAAGATGCAGCGTCCGAACTCCTTCGGATCCTCAACGCGGAATTGCGCGCGCGCGGCCGGCGCCGCGAGTGGCGCCTGCACGTGGTCGGGGCGCGATCACGCCGCCGGCACGCGGGCAGACGGTCCGGCAAAAAGGACCAGAACCCTGATCCAGGCCTCCCCTAGACCAGCGCGGATGCGGCCCTGTGAAACATATCGGGGGTGGCCGCATCCGCGCTTACCGGCACCCATAGTGCAAAGAATACGTGTACTCGGCCGACGCTGATTCCAGGCACTATGACCCGTCCCGCCCCGGTGTTCGCGATGTAGCATGTTTTGGGGGCGTGGCTGGAAGGAGCCGGAGTGGATCTTGCAGGGCAGCGTTTTGTTGGCAGGGCCGCGGAGCAGCTTCAGGACCTCGTGCTCTCAAGCGAGGATCTGGAAGAGTTTTTGGGCGGACTGGCCCAGCATGCAGCCATTGCGTTATCCCACGCAGAGCGAGAAGTCATTTGCGCCGTAACTGTCGCGAGGCCTAAGAAACCCGCCGCGACCGGTGCCGGCAGCCAGAGGGCATTTGAACTTGAAGAGCAACAGGTCGAGGCCGGCGAGGGGCCCTGCATCACCGCCATGAGCGGAGCACACACTGTATCTGTCACGGACGTGACGCGCGAGAGCCGGTGGCCGGAATTCGGCCAAGCGGCTGCGGAGCGGGGATACGTTGCCGTCCTGGTGGTCCCCATCGATTTGGACGACGAATGCCGGGCCGCCCTGAGCTTCTACGCCACGCACCGTTGCGGGTCTACTGACGGCGAGATCCTCACCGCAGAAAACGTTGCCCGGCAGGTCTCTAGGCCACTGCGCCTGGCCTTGCGAATCGGCCGCCTCCAGGACGCCCGCGACGACCTCGCGTCCGCAATGAAATCGCGTACGGTCATCGACATGGCTATCGGCGTGGTCATGGCCCAGAACAGATGCCCCCCGGACGAGGCATTCACATTGCTCCGCAAAGCCTCCAACGCCCGCAACACCAAGCTGCGTGATGTCGCGGCATCGGTCGTCGCCGCAATCGCCGGCACCACGGATATCCCTTCGCGCTTCGACTTGTAGGAGGCGCCTGGGCGGCCGGCGCCGTCAGGCACGGGCAGCGAGGACCTGCTCGCGCAGAATGTCCGCGTGACCGCAATGCTGGGCGAGTTCCCTGAGCAGGTGCAGGTAGACCCACCGCAGGGGCAGGGGACCGCGCCGGTTGCCCCTGACGACGTCGTCAAGGTCGAGGGGAGCGGTCCGGCGGCGGGAATCTGCACAGGCCCGGCTGTAAGCCGCCTGGACGCCCGGGATCGTGTCGGCCTCCGCCAGGATGAACGATTCATCCGGGCTGGCCGGGATTCCGATCTCCTGCCGGGTCCTGCACGTGATGGCCTCGTCAAACCAGACCTTTTCCACGAACGTGGCGTGCTTGACCAGCCCCAGGAGGGTGGTCCGCGATGGCACAAGAGACGTCCGGGCCTCCTGCTCTGAGAGCCCGTCCAGGCAGCTGTTCAGCGCCGCCCGGTGCTCATCGAGGAAGGTATCGAACTGGGTCCGCATGTCTGCGGTGAAGGTTGTTGGATCCATGCTGGGGGATGGGCTCATGGCCCCACATCCTATGGCGCGGGGGCCCGGTCCGGAAATCCTGGCCGGACCGGGCCCCCGCGGGTGTCAATGGCTGGATGCGGACACCGGTCAGTGCCCCCGCGCGATCCATTCCTCAAGGTGCGGAGCTTCGGCACCGATCGTGGTCGGATCCCCATGCCCGGTCCGGACGACCGTGTCCGCGGGGAGCGGCAGGAGCCGGTTCCGGATGGACTCGATGATGGTCGGGAAGTCGCTGAAGGAACGTCCGGTCGCTCCCGGGCCGCCCCTGAACAGCGTGTCCCCGCTAAACACTGTGCTTTCGCTTTCGAGGAGGAAGCACACGGACCCCGGCGAGTGGCCGGGGGTGTGCAGCGCCACCAGACTCGCCCCTGCGACGTCGAACGTGTCGCCGTCGGCAATGGCGTGGTCCGGTTCGGTGCCGGGGAACACCCGCTCCCACAGCATCCAGTCGCCCCGGTTCAGGTACACGGGCGCATTCACGAGCATCCGGAGGGCGCCGACGGCGCCGATGTGGTCATCGTGGCCGTGCGTGAGCAGGATCGCCGTGACCTTCCGGCCCGCGACGGCGGCGGCGACGGCGGCGGGATCGTGCGCCGGGTCGATGATGACGCATTCGGCGTCATCCCCGAGGATCCAAACGTTGTTTTCAACGTCCCAGGTCCCGCCGTCGAGCGAAAACGTCCCGGAGGTGACCAGCCGGTCGATCCGGACGCTCACAGCTCCACCACCGAGCGCAGCACCGCGCCGGCGTGCATCTTTGCGAAGGCTTCCTCGATCTGGTCGATCGTGATCCGCTCCGTCACGAAGGCGTCCAGGTCCAGCTTGCCCTGCCGGTAGAGGCTGATCAGCGTGGGGAAGTCGCGCGAGGGCAGGCAGTCGCCGTACCAGGAGGACTTCAGCGAGCCGCCGCGGCCGAACACGTCCAGCAGTGGCAGTTCCAGCGTCATCTCGGGGCTTGGCACGCCCACAAGGACCACCGTGCCGGCGAGGTCCCGGGCGTAGAAGGCCTGCTTGTACGTTTCCGGGCGGCCGACGGCGTCGATCACCACATCGGCGCCGAAACCTCCGGTCAGTTCGCGGATGGCCTCCACGGGGTCGGCGGCGGAGGAGTCCACCGTGTGGGTGGCGCCTAGCTCCTTGGCGCGCTGGAGCTTTTTGCCGTCGATGTCGACGGCGATCACGGTGGTGGCGCCGGCAAGAGCCGCGCCGGCCACCGCCGCCACGCCCACTCCGCCGCAGCCGATCACGGCGACCGAATCGCCGCGCTGGACGTTTCCGGTGTTGATCGCCGCGCCGATGCCTGCCATGACGCCGCAGCCGAGCAGGCCGACCGCAGCGGGGTCGGCGTCGGGGTCCACCTTGGTGCACTGGCCGGCGGCAACGAGGGTCTTTTCGGCGAAGGCGCCGATGCCCAGCGCGGCCGTCAGCTCCGTGCCGTCCTCCAGCGTCATCTTCTGGGTGGCGTTGTGGGTGTTGAAGCAGTACTGGGGCTGACCCCGCCGGCAGGCACGGCACTCGCCGCAGACGGCCCGCCAGTTCAGCACCACGCGGTCACCGGGGGCAACCTCGGTGACGTCCGGCCCGACGGCGCTGACAACGCCGGTGGCCTCGTGGCCGAGCAGGAAGGGGAAGTCGTCGTTGATGGCGCCCTGCTTGTAGTGCAGGTCGGTGTGGCAGACGCCGCAAGTGAGGATGTCCACCAGGGCCTCGCCGGGGCCGGGGTCCGGCACCAGGATCGTCTCCAGGGTGACGTCGGCATTCTTGGAACGGACTACTGCGGCCTTGACTTTATGGACCATGAAACAAGCTCCTCTGCTCTGAACGCGGATTTCTCGCACAACTTACTGGCACAACGGGCGGCGGCGCGGCCCTTGGGAGGCCGCGCCGTCGTGGTTTGGTGTGTCCTTGGATACAGGAAGGGACAGGACAGGACTAGGCGGCGAGCCGGCTCTTGACTTCTGCTGCGGAGGGATTGGTGGCGGCGGTGCCGTCCGGGAACAGCACCGTGGGGACGGTGCGGTTGCCTCCGTTGAGCTGCTCGACGAGATCCGCGGTGCCTTCGACTTCCTCGATGTTGATCTCGGTGTACCCGATGCCCTGCGCGTCCAGCTGCTTCTTCAACCGGTTGCAGTAGCCGCACCACGTGGTCGAAAACATGGTGATGGTGCCCGATTCGGGGGTGAAGTCCACGAAGTTCTCCTCAAGCTTGTGGTTGGGGCCGGCGTGTAGGGCCGGGCTCCCACTAAAGTCATACGTCATTGCCAACAACCGTACCCCGGAGCCCGCTATTCCCGCAGGCGCGTGGCCCGGCATGGGGGCGGATGACATGGACTGGGTGCGGTGGCATGCTGGTGCCATGTGTGGACGCTACGTGATGGCCCGGGCCGTCGGAGACCTGCTGGCCGAATTCGATGCCGGGCTGGAGGATGAGATCGCGATTCCGCCGTCGTGGAATGTGGCCCCGACAGCGGATGTGCCGATCCTGCTCGAACGGCTGGCGGAAGGAGGGCCGGTCCGCCAGCTGCACATTGCGCGCTGGGGTCTGGTGCCCTCCTGGGCCAAGGATCCGGGAATTGGGTCCAAGATGATCAATGCCCGCAGCGAGACGGTGCTGGAGAAGCCCGCCTTCCGGAAAGCGACCCGCTCCCGTCGCTGTGCCGTCCCCGCGGACGGCTACTACGAGTGGAAGGGCGAGGGCCGCAGCAAGCAGCCCTACTACGTCCATCCCAAGGACGGGCGCCCCATTGTCTTCGCCGGACTCTATGAATGGTGGAGGGATCCGTCCAAGGCGGAGGACGACCCGGAGCGCTGGATGCTCTCGACCTCGATCATGACCACCGACTCCCCGCCGGAGGGCTACGCCGGGGGAATGCTGGCCGAGCTGACCGCGCTGCATGACAGGGTTCCGCTGCCCATGAACCGCGAGACCATGCAGACGTGGCTGGACCCGCAGGCCGATGACGCTGCCGGGCTGGTGGACCTGGTCCGGGCCGGGGCGCACGACGTCGCGGAAGGCTGGATGATCGACGCTGTCGGCACCGCGGTCGGGAACGTCAAGAATGACTCACCGGAACTCATCCAGCCGGTGGGGAGCCTGTTCTAGGGGAGCGGCGCAGGTCCGGTGTATTTGGTTAGAGCGTCACTTTGCCGCCGCCGTCGACCGCCCAGCCGGGGTTGAAGGCGACCTCCCAGCGGTAGCCGTCGGGATCGGCAAAGTAGCCGGTGTAGCCGCCCCAGGGCTGGGTCTTCGGTGCCGCGACGATGAGGGCTCCCGCGGTCTCGGCTTCGGCCATCACCCAGTCGACTTCCGCCGTGCTGGCCAGGTTGTGGCTGAGCGTGATGCACGCAATGCCGGCAGGGGGATCGGTGGCCGCTTCGGACTGCATTTGGCCCGCGTCCCAGAGCGAAAGGATGAGGCCGTGGTTGGCCTGGATGAAGAGCACCTCGCCGGGGACTTCCCGGTGCACCGGCCATCCGAGGCCATCAACGTAGAAGCGGCGTGAGGCGTCAACACTACGGACACCCAGCGAAATTAAGTCGACTCGTGGCTGCATCTTTCGATACTGTCATGCACATGCCCTCAAATCACGCAGACGACAAGGCCGCCCAGGCCGACCGGGAACAGCTTGCCGCCGTGCGGGTGGCTGTTGACGAGGTGGACGAGCAGATCGTGTCTTTGATCGGGCGCCGCGAACGGCTGATCCGGATCGCCGGAACCCTCAAGGCGGACAGCGCCGAGGTCCGTGCGCCCGGGCGCGTGGAGCGGGTCATCGAACACGTCCGCGCCACGGCGGAACATAAGGACATCGACGTCGAACTCGTCGAGAAGACCTACCGGGCGATGATCGACGCCTTCATCACACTCGAGCTGGAAGTGTACAAAGCCGGCAGCTAATCCTTGCGGTGATTGGGTCTGGATCGGGGGAGTTGTAGGCTCTCGACCAACCAGGGCTGGTTCGAATTCGAACTAGTAAAATCCCGACCGCCGGCCGAGACTGGACTCGGAGGCGAGGGCAGGGATGAAGAGCCGGTATGACGTGGCCGTGGTGGGTGCGGGCAGTGCAGGCTGTGTGTTGGCTTCGCGGCTTAGCGAGGACGCCGACCGCGAGGTGGTGCTGTTCGAAGCGGGGCCGGACTACCCGTCGGCGAGGCTTCCGGCCGACCTCGCGGACGGCATCCATGGCACCAGCACGGCCTCGCACGACTGGGGGCTTCATGGGACGGGCGTCGCCGGCGGTCCTCCGTTGGACCTTCCACAGGGGCGGGTGACCGGGGGCTCGTCGGCCGTCAATGCCACCTTCGCCCTGCGGGGGCATCCGGCCGATTACGACGGCTGGGCATTGCCGGGATGGACTTTCGCGGACGTGCTGCCGTCTTTCCTGCGCCTCGAGCATGACCTGGACTTCGGTTCGTCGCCCTATCACGGGACGGACGGCCCGGTGCCGATCCGCCGCTATCGGGGGGACGAACGGTCCGAGCTCACGCTCGCGATGGAGGACGCCATCGCGGAGGTGGGGATCCCGCGAATTCCAGACCACAACGCCCCGGGGGCCGTCGGTCTGTCGGCGCTACCAGTCAACTGTGTGCGAGGCGTCCGGGTCAGCACCGCGCGGGCCTATCTGGATCCCATCCGCTCCCGGCCCAACCTGACGATCCGCGCGACCTGTCCGATCGCCGAGGTCGTGTTACGTCGCGGGCGTGCGATAGGTGTGCGATCCTCCGACGGCGAGATCATCGCGGCCGATGAGGTGATTGTCTGCGCTGGCGCCTACCACTCGCCCGCGCTGCTCATCCGGTCTGGAATCGGCCCCGCCGCGGACGTAGCCGCATTGGGCAGACCCGTCACGATGGACCTGCCCGGTGTGGGGACGAATCTCGCCGACCACCCCTGGGTGGCAATCGACCTGCCCTGTCTCCAACCGCTGGGAGACCCTCCGCTCTTCCAGGTGCTGGCGACAGCCCGGAGCAGCCGGAGTTCCGCGGCGGATCCCCCGGATCTCCAGCTCATGGTGTGCGGACCGTACCAGCTCGGGGACGGGTACCGCTGCTTGCTCGCCGCAGCGTTGTTGAAGCCGGCGTCGCGCGGTGAGGTGCGGCTGCTCACACTCGACCCGATCGCCGCACCGGCCATCAACCTCGGGTACTTCCGTAATCCGGTGGACATCGATCGAATGGTGGAGGGCCTGCAGCTCGCGGACGCTGCCGTGGCCCACCCTCACCTGACCCGGATCACTCGCGGTTCCCGGGTCGCGCCCCAGCAGGACCTGGTCGCTGACGCAGTCGCCGTTCGCGCCTGGATCAAGGCCACGGCCACGACTTACCACCATCCCGTGGGCACCTGTGCGATGGGAACGGACCCTCGGGACGGCGCCGTGGTCGACACCTCGGGACGGGTGTACGGAGTGCCGGGCCTCTCGGTAGTCGACGCCTCGATCCTTCCTGAACCGCCGTCGGCTAACATCAACATCCCCACGATAATGGTCGCCGAGCACATCGCGACCCGGCTTCGACTAGACACTTCCGCACGGCCGGGGTCGGTTCCTGCCGCCTAGAGGGCCTCTTCGACAGGCACGTTGGCTTGGTATTCCCGGCCGTCACAATCACTGAAGGCCGTCATGAGGTGGCCCTTGGGCAGGCCCAGCACCGTGGTGAGCGGGAAATTGCCGGTGATGGTGTTGCCCGAGTGTTCGACCCCCTTGAGGTCGAAATTTTCCTCAGTGCCGTCATGGCTGAAGCAATAGAAGGACACGGCCTCGCCGTTCATGAACTCGATCCCCATTCTTCGCTGATGGGAATAGTCCGGGGTTGCCGCCACGAGGCCCACCACATAGGCGCCCTGGCCGGGGATGTTTCCGTCTATAGCAAAAGTCGCCACCAAGATTGAATCCTTGGCGGCGATGCTTACGTGCTTCAGTAGTGCGTTATGGGAGCTCATGGCTCAATCCTGCTACCTGCATCTGCGTCCGTCCACCCCCGATCTGGGTTTTGTCGCTCCTCCGTCGTAGACTGGTTCTATTCGAAGATATGTTCGAATATAAGTGGTAGTGCTAGTGCTTCTGCAAGCAGAAGCGCTAGAAGAAGCGGGGACTGGGCCGGCTCCAGCCCGGACTGGGTCGGGAGGCAACGTGGGCATGTTCAGCGAGTCTGTGGATGTTGTCTGCACGCCCGCCGGCCAGCCCCTGCGCCTCGACTGGGCCGGCCGGCGCTACACGGTCTGCGCGGAACCCGTCCGCTGGTATGAGCGCCGCCAGTGGTGGACGGAGGAGAGCCGGGCGCCGCTCGGGAGCGGTCCGGGCCTGGTGGATCACGAGATCTGGCGGGTCCAGGTGCGTGCCGCCGGGGACCATGCCGCGGACTCCACCCTCACCCTTGACCTGACCCGGCATGTCGGCAGCGGCCGGTGGCGGCTCCTGAGGATCCACGACGCCCTGCAGCCCCTCCGGAAGCCCAAAACAGCATGAACTTCACCCACCTGCACGTCTCCACCGCCTTCAGCGCCCACTACGGCGTCTCCTGGCCGGATGAACTGGCCGCCGCGGCCGCCGCAGACGGCGCCACCGCGCTGGCCTGCACAGACCGTGACGGGCTGTACGGCACCGTCAAGCACCTGAAGGCGTGCATGGCCGCCGGGCTCGATGCGATCGTCGGGGTGGACCTTGCGGTCTTTGACGACGACGGCGACCTCCGCACCCAGCTCGGGGGACGCGTCGTCGTGTTGGCGCACGGACACAACAACGGCGCCGGGTACCGGGCGTTGTGCCGGCTGATCTCCGACGCCCATGCCCGCACTACGGGCAAGGCCGGGGGAGCGGTGCCGGTGGCCGTCACCCGGGCGGAACTGGCCTCCCGCACCCTGCACCCGGAAACCCTGCAGCCGGTTCTGACAGTGCTGATCGGCCCGGACTCCGACGTCGGCCGAGCCATGGGAGGCCGGCGCTACCTGCGGCCCCGCACCCTGTTCAAACGCTGGCTGGACGCCATGCCCCCCGGGACGGTGGCGGCGGAGGTTGTGTCCCAGCTCAGCCCGCCAGGGGAACCGCTGAGCACCGCCCACGCGGTGCGCATGCTCAAGCTCGCCGCAGAGCACGGGGTGCCCGCCGTGCTGAGCAACGCCGTGCGGTACGTGGCAGAGGACGGCGCGGCCACCGCCGATGTGCTGGACTCGGCCCGGACGCTGAAATCCCTCCCCGAGCTCTCCGCCGCCCCGCTGCTGCAGCCCAACGGGCAGGGCTGGCTCAAATCGGCGGCCCAGATGCTGCAGCTGGGCAAGGAGATCATCCACGCCGCCGGCTACGGCACGGCGGACCTCAAACGGCTCCTGGCCCAGACCGAGGCGCTCGCGGACCGCTGCCGTATGGATCCTGTTGCCGACATGGGCTGGAAACAGCCCGTGGTCCCGGAGGCATCCGTGATCGGGATCGCCGGCGACGCGCTCGCCGAGCTGACCCTGCGCTGTGAGGCCGGCATCGGCCGCCGCTTCCCGGGAATCTCCGGGCAGCGGGAACAGCAGCTGCGGACCCGGTTGGAGCACGAGCTCCGGATCACCGACTCGCTGGGCTTCGCCTCCTACTTCCTGACCGTCGCCGAGGTCTCACGGATGATCCTGGCCCTGGGCGTCCGGGCGGCCGCGCGCGGTTCGGGTGCCTCCAGCCTGGTCAACTACCTGATCGACATCAGCCAGGTGAACCCGCTCCAGCACGACCTCATCTTTGAACGCTTCCTTTCCCGCGACCGCGCCACGCTGCCCGACATTGACATCGACGTCGAAAGCGCCGAACGGCACAACGTCTACCGGAAGATCTTTGAGCGCTTCGGAGCCGAACGCGTCACGCTGATGAGCATGCAGAACGGCTACCGCGCTCGCGGTGCCGTTCGCGACGCCGGCCTGGCCCTGGGCATGGACGACGGCGAGGTCGGTGAAATCGCCAAGCAGCTGTGGCGGTTCTCGGCCCGGCACTTCCGCGAAGCCCTCGTGGAGAAACCCGAGCTGAAGGAATTCGCGGACCGGGTGGAGCAACGCGACTTCACTGAAAACCAGCAACTGGACCTGCTGGTGGACCTCACGGAACGGCTGGACCGGCTGCCCCGGCACATCTCCATGCACCCCTGCGGCGTCATCCTCGGCGATGCCACCCTGTTGGACCGCACCCCCGTCCAGCCCAGCGGACTGGGCCTGCCCATGAGCCAGTTCGACAAGCACGACATGGACCCCATGGGCATGCTCAAACTCGATGTCCTGGGCGTCCGGATGCAGAGCGCCATGGCCTTCGCCGTCCGGGAAGTCATCCGGCTCCACCCCTCCAAGGCCGAGGTGGTGGCCGCCGGCGCGCATCCGGCCGGCCCGGACGGGACCGGCCCGGATTACATCGCCGAGGACGGGCACATCGACCTCAATGCGGTCCCGCTCGATGACGAGCCAACCTTTGAACTGATCCGCAGCACCCACACCCTGGGCTGCTTCCAGATCGAATCCCCGGGCCAGCGTGAACTGATCGGCAAGATGGCGCCCCGGGAATTCAACGATCTCATCATTGACATCTCGCTGTTCCGCCCCGGCCCGATGAAATCCGACATGGTCCGGCCCTTCCTGGAGCACCGGCACGGGTTCGCCCCCGAGGTCTACCCGCATCCCGACCTCAAACCGGTCCTCCAGGAAACCCACGGGGTCACGGTTTTCCACGAACAAATCCTCAAGACCTTCGATGTCATGACCGGGTGCGGTCTGGCGCGCGCCGACGAGTTCCGCCGCGCGCTGGGCAACGAGGTGCTGGAAGCCAGGGTGGAGGAGTTCTTCCGGAAGGAGGCGCGGGCCCGGAACTACAGTCCCGAAGTGGTGGACAAGGTCTGGGGCACGCTGAAGGCCTTTGGCAGCTTCGGGTTCTGCAAGGCCCACGGAGCCGCCTTCGCCGTGCCCACCTACCAGTCGGCCTGGCTCAAGGCGCACCACCCGGAGGCCTTCCTCGCCGGGCTCTGGGAACACGACCCCGGCATGTACCCCAAACGCCTGCTCGTCGCCGAGGCCCGCCGCCTGGGGATCCCCATCCTTCCCCTCGACATCAACCGGAGCCAGGCCGAGTACCGGGTGGAACGTGTGGAATCCGGGTCGGACCGGGGCAGGCTGGGCATCCGGCTGAGCCTGAACGGCATCTTCGGACTTTCCGGCGCCGAGCTGAAACGGATAGTGGCCGGCCAGCCCTACGACTCCCTGGCGGACCTGCGCGCCCGGTCGCGGCTGAGCAGGCCCAGCATCCAGCGCCTGGCCCAGCTGGGCGCCTTCGATTCGCTGCACCGGGCGTCCGGGGGAGCAGCCAACCGGGCGGACCTGGTCCAGCACCTGCAGAAACTCCAAACCCGCCCCTTGCGCAAGGGCATGGAGGTCATTGAGGGCCAGCTGGCGTTGCCGCTGGGGGACGTGGAACTGAAGAACCTAAAGGCGGTGCTGCCCGCGCCCAGCATGGTGGACAACGTCCGGGCGGAACTGGACCTGATGGCTGTGGACGTCAGCGAGCACCTCATGACCAGCCATCGCCCGCTGCTGGACCGGCTCGGCGTCACCACCGCGGACAAGCTGCTGGGACTGCGCAACGGCACGGAGGTGCTGGTTGCCGGGGTCCGGGTGGCCACCCAGACCCCGCCCATGCGGGGCGGTCGGCGGGTGGTGTTCATCAGCATTGACGACGGCACGGGTTGCGTGGATTCGGTCTTCTTCCACGAAGCGCAGGAGCAGTCCGGATCCTTGCTGTTCGGCACCCGCCTGCTGCTGATCCGCGGCACCACCCGCCGGACCGGGCCGCGGGGGATCAGCATCAGCGCCAGCATGGCCTGGGACCTCAGCCGCCCGGAGACTCTGCCGTTCCCGGAATACGTTGCCGGCGCCACCGTCCAGCACGCACCTGCCCTGCCCGGTCCCCTTGACGGGATCAGCAGGAACCTTGCCATCACCGGGCTGGGCGGCTGACCGCCCGTCGGAGCGGGCGCCCTGGGGCCCAGCCGGGCTGGGGCTGGGTTGCGGCCGGGGCTCTACTGCTCAGTGTGAACTGCGCAGACGCGTTGGTTGGCCTCTGGAGAAACCGATAGCATGGACGAGGCTGGCTGTGGTCCCCGTACGCCACAAGCTACGAAGCCTTAACTTTGAATAGGAGACACCCGTGTCAGATGCCCAGCAGATCACCCTTCTCGTCGACGGCGAAGAGACCAAGGTGACTACCGGGACCACCGGCGCGGAACTCTTCTTTGAGCGCCGCGACGTCGTTGTGGCCCGCGTTAACGGCGAGTTGAAGGACCTGGACCAGCCCCTTCCCGAGGACGCCGCCGTTGAGGCCGTCACGATTGATTCCCCGGACGGGCTCAACGTCCTGCGCCACTCCACGGCCCACGTCATGGCCCAGGCCGTGCAGCAGCTGCGCCCCGACGCGAAACTCGGCATCGGCCCCTACATCACCGACGGCTTCTACTTCGACTTCGACGTCGCGGAACCGTTCACCCCGGAAGACCTCCGCCAGCTCGAAAAGATGATGCAGAAGATCATCAACCAGAACCAGAAGTTCGTGCGCCGCGTGGTGTCCGAGGACGAGGCCCGCGAAGCGATGAAGGACGAGCCCTACAAGCTCGAACTCCTGGGCAAGAAGAACAACGCCGCGGAGGCCGGAGAGGGCGTCAACGTCGAGGTCGGCGCTGGCGACATCACCATCTACGACAACGTGGACCGCAAGAGCGGGGACAGCATCTGGTGCGATCTGTGCCGCGGTCCGCACCTGCCGAACACCAAGCTGATCTCCAACGCCTTCGCACTGACCCGGTCCTCGGCCGCCTACTGGCTGGGCAACCAGAACAACCAGCAGCTGCAGCGCATCTACGGCACCGCCTGGCCCACCAAGGACGCACTCAAGGCCTACCAGGAGCGCATCGCCGAGGCCGAGCGCCGCGACCACCGCAAGCTCGGCGCGGAGCTGGACCTGTTCTCCTTCCCGGACGAGCTCGGCTCAGGCCTGCCGGTCTTCCACCCCAAGGGCGGCATCATCCGCAAGGCCATGGAGGACTATTCCCGCCAGCGCCACGTGGATGCCGGCTACGATTTCGTCTACACCCCGCACATCACCAAGGGCCACCTCTACGAAGTCTCAGGCCACCTGGACTGGTACAAGGAAGGCATGTTCCCGGCGATGCACATCGACGCGGAGCTGAACGAGGACGGCACGGTCCGCAAGCCCGGCCAGGACTACTACCTCAAGCCGATGAACTGCCCCATGCACAACCTGATCTTCCGGTCCCGCGGACGCTCGTACCGCGAACTGCCGCTGCGGCTCTTCGAGTTCGGTTCGGTTTACCGTTATGAGAAGTCCGGCGTGGTACACGGCCTGACCCGCGTCCGGGGCATGACCCAGGACGACGCCCACATTTACTGCACCCGCGAGCAGATGAAGGACGAGCTGACCACCACGCTGAACTTCGTCCTCGGCCTGCTCAAGGACTACGGCCTGGACGACTTCTACCTCGAGCTCTCCACCAAGAACGAAGACAAGTTCGTGGGCGACGACGCCACCTGGGATGAAGCCACCCGCACCCTTGCCGAGGTGGCCGAAGCCTCCGGGCTTGAGCTCATCCCGGATCCGGGCGGAGCCGCGTTCTACGGCCCCAAGATTTCCGTCCAGACCAAGGACGCGCTCGGCCGCACCTGGCAGATGTCAACGATCCAGCTGGACTTCAACCTGCCCGAGCGCTTCGAGCTCGAGTTCCAGGCCGCCGACGGCACCCGGCAGCGGCCCGTGATGATCCACCGTGCCTTGTTCGGCTCGGTGGAGCGCTTCATGGGCGTGCTGACCGAACACTACGCCGGTGCCTTCCCCGCCTGGCTGGCGCCCGTGCAGGTGGTGGGCATCCCGGTGGCTGAGGCCTTCAACGACTACATGTTCGACGTCGTGGACCAGCTCAAGGCGGCCGGCATCCGCGCCGAGGTCGACATCTCCTCGGACCGTTTCCCGAAGAAGATCCGCACGGCAAGCAAGGACAAGATCCCGTTCGTGCTGATCGCCGGCGGAGACGACGCCGAGGCAGGAGCCGTGTCCTTCCGCTTCCGCGACGGCAGCCAGGACAACGGCGTGCCCGTGGCCGAGGCCGTCCAGCGGATCGTCGACGCTGTCCGAAACCGGACCAGCTAGGCAGACGGAAGGCAGCGCGTGCAGGAAACCCCAGGGGCCGGGCCGGAGTATCCGGGCGACCACGACGTGACGGACGACTTCGGCCTGGCCGGGGTCCCTGACGCTTTCCAGCGCCTGTGGACCCCGCACCGGATGGCGTACATCAAGGGCGGCCAGCAGCAGTTCAAGAACCCGGACGACTGCCCGTTCTGCGCAGCACCCGAGCGGGGGGACGAGGACTCCCTGATCGTGTACCGGGGCAGGACCAGCTACGTGGTGCTGAACCTCTTTCCGTACAACCCGGGCCACCTGCTGGTCTGCCCCTACCGGCACATCCCTGACTACACGGATCTGACGGTCGAGGAAACGGCGGAATTCGCCGAGCTGACCCAGACCGCCATGCGGGTGCTGCGCAAGGTCGCCAACCCCTCCGGTTTCAATCTGGGCATGAACCAGGGCGTCACCGGCGGGGCGGGCATCGCCGGCCACCTGCACCAGCACGTGGTGCCGCGCTGGGGCGGGGACGGAAATTTCTTCCCCATCATTGCCCAGACCAAGGCGATCACGCAGACCCTCGGCGAGGTTCGCCAGCAGGTGGCTGACGCGTGGCCGCAGGAAACGCCAGCGGGGCAGAATATGCCCGCGGAGCGGGAAACAACCGGGGAGAAGGATGCTTAACAGGCACGCCCGTGGTTTCTTCACCGCACTGTTCTCTCCGGTTGCCCGCTGGCTGCTGCGGATCGGGGTGTCGCCCGACGCCGTGACTGTGGTCGGCACGCTCGGTGTGGTGATCGGCGCCCTCGTCTTCTACCCGCTCGGGCAGCTCCTGTGGGGGACCGTGTTCATCACGGCGTTCATTTTCTCCGACGTCATTGACGGCATTATGGCCCGGATGCAGCAGCGCGGCGGCCGGTGGGGCAATTTCCTGGACTCCACCCTGGACCGCGTGGCCGACGGCGCCCTCTTCGCCGGCCTCGCCGTCTGGTTCTTCACCGGCGGCGCCAACCCGCCGATCGCCGTCGCCGCCATCGTCTGCCTCGTACTCGGCATGGTGGTGTCATACGCGCGGGCCAAGGCGGAAGCCCTGGGGTTTCACGCCAACGTCGGCATCGCCGAGCGCGCCGAGCGCCTCGTGTCCGTGCTGGTGGTCACGGGTCTCACGGGCCTGGGCCTGCCCGTCGTGGTGCTGTTCGTGACGCTGTGCCTCCTGGCGACGGCGAGCCTGGTGACAGTAATCCAGCGCATCGTGACAGTCCACCGCCAGTCGCTGGAAGAACCCGAAGGTACCGCCACGGAACGGTCCGCCTGACGCGCCACACGGCCCCGCGGCGGGCTCGCCGAATCCCCGGTCCCGCGCGAGATTCGACTGCTGTAACTTGAGTTCTGCCGTGCCCCGGCCGGGGGATAGTATTAGCTTTACCGGCCAATGGATCCGGTAATCCGGTGTGTGCGAGACACGGCATTTACCTGCCGTCCGCGCCCCGGCGAGGTCATCTATCTACCCATAGGGGTTTTTGTGTCTACACCTGAGGTAAGCAGCGAAGCCGGCGCGTCCGCGAAGAACGTCACGGGCAGCAGCCGCGTCAAGCGCGGCATGGCTGAGATGCTCAAAGGCGGCGTCATCATGGACGTCGTCAACGCCGAGCAGGCCCGCATCGCCGAAGACGCCGGTGCCGTGGCCGTGATGGCGCTGGAACGCGTTCCGGCCGATATCCGCGCCCAGGGCGGCGTGTCCCGCATGTCCGATCCCGACATGATCGACAAGATCATCGCGTCCGTGTCCGTGCCCGTCATGGCCAAGGCCCGGATCGGGCACTTCGTCGAGGCGCAGGTCCTGCAGTCCCTCGGCGTGGACTACATCGACGAGTCCGAGGTCCTGACCCCGGCCGACTACACCAACCACATCGACAAGTGGAACTTCACCGTTCCGTTCGTCTGCGGTGCGACCAACCTCGGTGAGGCCCTGCGCCGCATCAACGAGGGCGCGGCGATGATCCGGTCCAAGGGTGAGGCCGGCACCGGAGACGTCTCCAACGCCACCACGCACATGCGCCAGATCCGCGCCGAGATCAAGAAGCTTGCCGGCATGGCCGAGGACGAGCTCTACGTCGCGGCCAAGGAGCTGCAGGCACCGTACGAACTGGTCAAGGAAGTTGCCGCGACCGGCAAGCTCCCCGTGGTGCTGTTCACCGCCGGCGGTATCGCCACCCCGGCCGACGCCGCGATGATGATGCAGCTCGGCGCCGACGGCGTGTTCGTCGGCTCCGGCATCTTCAAGTCCGGCAACCCGGCCCAGCGTGCCGCCGCCGTCGTGAAGGCCACCACCTTCTTCGATGACCCGGACGAGATCGCAAAGGCCTCCCGCGGCCTGGGCGAGGCCATGGTCGGGATCAACGTCGACGAAATCCCGCAGCCGCACCGCCTCGCCGAGCGCGGCTGGTAACGTTCGACTGCTTCTCCACAGACTCGGCGCCAAGGCGCCTCATCCATGGAGCCTCTGCAGTCTCTCTTATTAAGCCAAGAGAGTCGGGCGCGATTGTCGCCGAAGTATTAGTACGAGTCCGGCCCGTCACCTTTCCAGGTGACGGGCCGGCGTCGTTTGCGTTCTGCGTGGGTTAGTCGAGGCCGCGGCGCTTCAGCAGCGGCCCGAGATCCGCGTCCCGGCCCCGGAAGGCGCGGAATGACTCCAGCGGGTCCCGGCTGTTGCCGCGGGAAAGCAGTTCGGCCCGGAAGAAATCGCCGTTGGCGCGGCTGATGCCGCCGTTTTCCTTGAACCATTCCACGGTGTCGGCGTCCAGGACTTCGCTCCAGATGTAGGAGTAGTAGCCGGCGGCGTACCAGCCGCCGGCGAAGATGTGCTGGAAGTAGCCTGTCCGGTAGCGCGGCGGGATAAGGCTGTGCGCCACGCCGGCCGCGGCCAGTGCCTTCGCTTCGAACTCGAGGACGTCGTCCGGGACATCGGAGCCGTCCAGGACATGCCACGCCAGGTCCAGCAGGGCCGCGCCGAGGTATTCCGTGGTGCCGAAGCCTTCGCCCCAGAGCTGTGCGGCGTTGAGCTTGTCCACGGTTTCCTGCGGCAGGGGTTCGCCGGTCGCATGGTGCCGCGCATAGTTGGCCAGGACCTCGGGCCACATAATCCACATTTCGTTGACCTGCGAAGGGTATTCCACGAAGTCCCGCGGCACGTTGGTGCCGGAGAACCGCGGATATGTGACGGCGGAAAACAAGCCGTGCAGGGCATGGCCGAACTCGTGGAACGTGGTGCGGAGTTCATCCAGCGTCAGCAGGGTGGGCTCGCCGGCCGGCGGCTTGGAGATGTTGAGGTTGTTGATCACCACCGGACGGGTGTTCAGCAGCCCGGACTGCTCCACGAGGGAATTCATCCACGCGCCCCCGCGCTTCGTCTCCCGCGTGTAGTAGTCGCCGAGGAACAAGCCCAGGTCCGTGCCGTCGGAATTCCTCACCTCCCAGACGCGCACGTCCGGGTGGTAGCCGGCGAGATCGGCGCGTTCGTGGAAGGTGACGCCGTACAGGGCGGTCGCCGCGAAGAACACACCGTCGTTCAACACCCGGTCCAGCTCAAAGTAGGGGCGCAGGGCCTGCTCATCCACGGCATACCGCTCGCGCTTGACCTTGGCCGAGTAGTACGCCCAGTCCCAGGCCTCGAGGGGGTGGCCGGCGGCCTCGGCCAGCGCCTCGGCCTCGGCGTCGGCGTTGCGGACGGCGGCCGGGGCCAGCCGGCTCATCATGGCCTGAACGGCCTGGAAGTCCGGTGCCGTCTGCCGGTCCACACTGAGTTCGGCGAAGTTCGCGAACCCCAGCAGGCCGGCCTTCTCGGCGCGGAGCCGGACCATGTCCTTGACCAGATCGAGCACATCGAAGCTGCCGCCGTCGCTGCCGCGGCCGATCGAGGCCTCGTAGAGCCGCCGGCGGACGTCCCGGTTCGCCAGCGCGGCCATGGCGGGCTGGTTGCTTGGCTGGATCAGGGTCAGCAGGAACTTGCCCTCGTGCCCGGCGGTCCGGGCGGCCTCGGCGGCGCTGGCGACGTCGTCGGCGGGCAGGCCGGCGAGGTCGGCGGCGTCGTCAAGCAGCAGGGCAGCGGACTTCATGCCTTCCTTGACGCGCTGGCCGAACTCGGTGCCGAGCCGGGAAAGCTCTGCGTTGACGTCCTTGAGGCGCTCCTGGCCGGCGTCGTCCAGCTGGATGCCGGAGGCCCGGAACTCCTTGAGGTACTCCTCCACGAGCCGGGCGGACTCCGCGTCCAGGACGGCTGTGTCCAGCGCAGCGAAGCGTTCGTAGAGCCCGCGGTTGAGGTAGACGGCGTCCTCGTGGGCGGCAAAGAGCGGGGACAGGCGGGTCTCGAGATCCCGGATGGAATCCGAGGCGTCCGCGGAAACCAAGGTGAAAAGGGACGCGGCGGCCCGTTCCAGCAGCCGGCCGGAGCGTTCCATCGCCAAGGCCGTGTTTTCGAAGTTCGGGGCGGCCGGGTCGGCCACGATGGCCTGAATTTCGGCAAGATGCTCGGCCAGGCCTGCCTCAACGGCCTCGGCGTAGTGCGCGTCTTCGATGTCCGCGAAGGGTGGCAGGCCGTAGGGCAGGGTGCTGGGGCTCAGGAGGGGATTGGTCATGAAGTGACTCTTTCATGCACGGCCCGTGTTCTCAACGATCGCCTCCGTGTGTTGTGGTTCCGCTCACCGTAGGATGGCCGGCATGGGGAAAATCAGTGCCGGTCTGCGTGGCCGGATCGTTGCCGCTGCCACGGGCGTTGTCCTCGCGTCGCTGCTGACATCTTGCGGACTCCTCGCCGGGCCGGGCGGACTAAGTCCCTCGTCGGCAACCGGAAGCACTGGGGGAGCGGCAGACGGCGCCCGGCCGCCGTCGGGCACGCCGACGCCGACTCCGACTCGTACCCCGACGCCGACGCCGGGTAAGGGTCCCGGCTGTGCGGCCGTCCGGTGCACCTCCGTCCTGGTCACCGGGGACATGCTGGTTCACCCCCAGCTCTGGCAGCAGGCACGCGAGGACGCCCGCGCTGCCGGTGCGGCGGGGCTGGACTTCGGGCCGTTGCTGGAGGGCCAGCGGCGCTACATCGAGCAGAGCGACGTGGCGATCTGCCATCTTGAAACCCCGGTGGCGGGCCCGGACGGACCGTTCTCCGGGTACCCCTCCTTCAACGTTCCGCCGCAGATCGTCACGGCCGTCCGGGGTGTGGGCTATCAGGCCTGCACGACGGCCAGCAACCACACCGTTGACCGTGGCAGCGCGGGCCTCGTCCGCACCCTGGACGCCCTCGACGCCGCCGGGCTGCGGCACACGGGCTCATACCGGACCGAGGCGGAGTCGAAGGGAGTGCTGATCCTGCAGACCGCAGCGGCCAAAATCGCCGTCGTCGATGCCGCGTACGGCCTCAATGGGCTGCGTGCCGAGCAGTCCTGGCAGGTCGACCTGCTCGATCCGGCCGCAATGATTTCCAAGGCGCGCAGGGCCCGGGCATTGGGCGCGGACATCGTGCTGGGGGTCATGCACGCCGGCGATGAGTACTCCAGTGAGCCGAACGTCCAGCAGCGGGAGGTCGCCCATACGCTCGTGGACAGCGGCCAGTTCAGCATGATCTACGGTCACCACAGCCATTCGGTGCTGCCGATCGAGAAGTACAAGGGAACGTGGATTGTGTACGGGCTCGGCAACGGCATCACCGAACTCTCGCCGTCGTTCGTGGTAAACAACGAGGGCCTGTTGGTCCGGGTGCAGTTCAGCCAGGATGCGGCCGGGGCCTGGGCTGCCTCGGACCTGGCCTGGGCGCCGTCGGTGGTGGTCCGCGGACCCTACCGCTGGTGTTCGGTGGCTGCCGACGCGCCGCAGGGCCGCTGCGCAGGTACGGCGGCGGACGCCGCCACGCGCCGGCGCACAACGGCCGTGGTGGAGTCGATGGGCGCCCCGGCGGCGGGCGCCCACGAGCTGATTCTTTCCCGGAAGCCCTAAGCTTGGGCAGCATGGAGATGATCAACGAACGGCGGCGTACCGTCGCGTCGCACGGGGCTGAGCTGGCTGTGTTTGAGTACGGCCCGGAGCCGGGACCCGAGGTGCCCACGCTGCTCCTCGTGCACGGCTACCCCGATGACCACCGGGTGTTCCTCCCGGCCATCCGCGAGCTCGCACGGACGCATCACGTGGTGGCCTATGACACCCGGAACGCGGGCGCCTCCGCCGTCATCGGCTTCCCCAGGGACTTCACCCTGAAGACGCTCGTGGATGACACGCTCGCAGTGCTTGCTGCTGTCGGCGCCACGGACATCCATCTCGTGGGCCATGACTGGGGATCGATCCAGGGCTGGGCCGCCGTCCAGGACCGCAGGGCAGCCGGCCTGATCGGCCGGTACACGAGCATCTCGGGCCCGGACCTGCGGCACTTTGCCCGCTGGGTGCGAAGCCGGTATGCGCGTCCCCGCGCGTGGCCGCAGCTGGCTGGGCAACTGGCCCGGAGCTGGTACATCGCAGCGTTCCTCGTGCCCCAGCTGCCGGAGGCCGCCTGGCGCCTGTTCCTCACCAAACGCTACGAGCGGACGGCGAAGCGCGACGTCGGCGATGATCCCATCCGGGGGCTGGCGCTCTATCGCGCCAACTTCTTCTCGGCCGCGAACTGGCCGGCAGGCGGCCGCGTGACGATGCCCGTCCACGTGGTGGTGCCGCTGAAGGATCAGTTCCTCGGGCCGGCCCTCGTGGAGGGGCTCGAAACGTGGGTGGACGACGTGACCGTGACGAGGGTCGACGGCGGCCATTGGTGGCCCGTGACCCGGCCGGCCGAATTCGCGGCACTGCTGCGGCAGCCGCAGACAACACCGTAAGCTGGCGATGCATCTGCTCCCCACGGTCCGTCTGCCCCCCACTATCCATCTGCTCTGTGGCCTCAACGGTGCAGGCAAGACGGCACTGGCCAGGGAACTTCAGACGGAACTTCCGGCAGCGCGCTTCAGCCTGGACGAATGGATGCTGCGGCTCTATCCCGGAGTCCACTTCGCAGCCGCGGAATACGGTGACCTTGCCGAGTCCTGCAAACTCCTGATCTGGGATACCGCGCGGCAAGTACTGCATTCCGGCACGGACGTAGTTCTGGACTGGAACCAGTGGAGCCGCGCTAGACGCGCAGTCTGGAGGGACAAGGCAAGAGCCGCGGGATTCCCCGCTGTGCTGCACCACGTCCGTACACCTTTGGACGCCGCCATTGAGCGTGTTGGCAGAAGAGCCGCGGATGGGGATCCTTGGTCCCACCGGCTGGAGGAGGGCGGTGTGCGGCATCTGGCCGGCATCTTCGAACCTCCAGGGCCCGACGAGGGCCTGGAAATTCGGTCCGTAACCGGCCGTTAGGCGGCCATTGGCGGCCAGCTCCCGCGCAGCTAGGCGGCGTCGAGGAGCAAGGACATGAAGACGCTGTTGGGATCGAGCTCGTAACCGGCGAACGGCGGGCAGTCCGCGAAGCCGTGCCGCTCGTACAGCCGCCGCGCGGGAGCGAAAAACTCCTGGCTCCCCGTCGCCAGGAACAACCGCCGGTAGCCGCTGTGCCGGGCCTCCGCCAGGAGGTGACGGAGCAGCGCCGAGGCAACGCCGCGCCCGCGCGCTGCTGCCGCGGTGCGCATCGACTTGATCTCAGCCTCGCCCGGAGCCAGGTGTTTCAGCGCCGCGCAGCCCAACAGTCGTGAGCCCTCCCGGGCGGTCCAGAAGCTGATGCCCGGTCCGGCCAAGGCGGCGGGATCAAGGGCGTGGACGCTTTCCGGCGGCGAGGTCGCGTACATGTCGGCGAGGTGCTCGCCCAGAAGCTGTTGGACGTCCTCCCGTTCCGGGGTGTCGCGCCCAATCAGGATCGTGCCGCCAGGCGTGCCTGCCATCTGGTCAGCGGGGCCGGCGGGCGGCGTGTTCACGCGCCAGCACCGCGTAGGAGTCGTCCGGGGTGCCCGGCGTGAAGCTGCCATATTTGCGTTCGACGGCGGTACGGATCAGGAAGTCCGCGAGGGCCGGGTTCTTGGGCAGCAGCGACCCGTGCAGGTAGCTCGCCACGACGTTGCGGTAGCGGGCGCCTTCCTGGCCGTCGGCGCTGTTGTTGCCGGTGCCCTTGGCGGTGGTTCCGAGCGGTTCGACGCCGGGTCCCAGTGTGGTCTGGCCGCTGTGGTTCTCATAGCCCAGGATGCTGCCGAACTCGGGCGAGGAGACGGTGACGTTCCCGATCAGGCGTTCGTCGGTGCCGTGGGTCTCCACGTCCAGGATGCCGATGCCGGGGAGGACCGAGCCGAGCCGGGTCTTGAAGAATTTCCCGAAAAGCTGGTACAGCCCGCAGATCACGAGCATCGGGGTGCCGTCGTCGGCCAGTTGTTTCAGGGTGGACTCGCGCGAGAGGAGATCGTCCTGGATGACGAGCTGTCCGCTGTCCTGTCCGCCGCCACCGACAATCAGGTCCACGTCTTCAGGGAACGGGTCACCGACGTTGTATTCGAGCAGTTCCGGCGTGTAGCCGTGCCAGCGCAGGCGCTGGGCGATGACCAGGGCATTGCCCCAGTCGCCGTAGATGTTCATGTCCCGCGGGTATAGCTGCAGGACCCGGATGGTTCCCTTGCTGGGGGCCGCGGAATCTTCGGGCGGAAGTTCGTGCCCAAAGGAGAGCTCGTGCGGGGTTTCGGGGGACCGCGGGGTCATGAGACCACCTCCACTGTGGTGATTTTGGACAGCTCGCGGCGGATGGCCAGCATGGCCGTGTAAGTGCAGAAGATCCTCTTCGGCTTGCCCTGGCCGCCGCGGATGAACGCTGCCAGTGCCGGCGCGATCTCCGGATCGACGGCGCCGATGGCGACGTCGTCGTACTGCAGCCGCAGCGCCATATCGTATGCGCGGGAGCCCGTGAGCTGGTCAACGCCGCCGTTGCGGAGCGTATCGAATTCGACGTCCCACAGCCAGGACATGTCCCGGCCGTCAGCGTAATTGTCATTGATCGCGATCATCGTGGCGTACCCGGCGGCCGGGAATGATTTCAGGCCGAGCCGGAAACCGCTGGGGTTCTTGACCAGCACCAGCTCCAGAGGCAGGCCGTCGACCACGAGGCTTTCGCCGCGGCCGAATGCCGGCGCCACCTTGGACAGCGCCGTGAGTAGGCCGGCCTGGTCGGTACCGGTGCCGCGGGCGCCGGAGACGCCGCGGGCCAGGGTCAGCGCGGCGGCGGCATTGAAGATGTTGTAGACGCCGCGCAGCTTCATTGCCGTGGTGACAGTCGCGCCGTCGTATTCGAAATCGGCGTCGTCGGCGCCCACTCGGCGCAGCACGACGTCGGCGGCCGGCCGGGCGGGGGCGGGAGGCACCGGGCTCCCCGGGGCGGCGCGCATGTCATCGTCGTTGGGGAAGGTGCTCAGCAGGGAATCGTCCAGCCCGAAGTAGAGCACCTCCGGCCCGGCCAGGGTCTGGGCGATCCGGGCCACACGGGGGTCTTCCCGGTTCAGGACCACGGTTCCGGTGGTCTTGGACGCGATGTGCTGGAGCAGCTCGGCGGTCTTGTCGATCTCGCCGAAACGGTCCAGCTGGTCGCGGAGGACATTGAGCAGGAGGCTGTACCGCGGCGGGACCTTGTTGACGAAGTGCACGGCATGCGCCTCGTCCAGTTCCAGGACCGCGACGTCGGCATCGAGCCGGCCCCGCCAGTCCACCTCGCCCAGGAGCGCCGCGGCCACGCCGCGGGTGAAGTTGCTGCCGGTGCGGTTCGTGAAGACCTTCAGCCCCTGGCTCTCCAGCAGTTCCACCACCATCTTCGTGGTGGTGGTTTTCCCGTTCGTGCCACTGACGACGGCGACCCCCAGCGGCAGCGTGGAAAGTGTCCGCCGCATGAAACCGGGATCGATTTTTTCGACCACAAGCCCGGGAAGGGCCGAGCCTCCGCCCCTGAGCCGGGAGACCCGGCGGACGAGCTTGCCGAGCGGAACGCTGAAGTAAAGCATGCTCTGTAATATATCCCAGTAGAGGCATGGACCCCGGACGCCGGGGGCTCGGACATGCGATCTCCATGCGTACCGCGCAGGTGCAGAGCATTATGCTGTGGGGATGACCACCCCCTCTTTTTCCCCTGAATCCCGCGCGGGTTCGGGTCTCCGGATTGGCGTCCTGGCGCTCCAGGGCGATTTCCGGGAGCATCTGCACGCCGTGGAAACCGCCGGTGCCGCCGGCGTCGGGATCCGCCGCCCCGCCGAACTTGACGGCCTGGACGGGCTCATCATCCCCGGCGGCGAATCGACCACGATTGACAAGCTCTCCAGGATTTTCGGGCTCCGGGATCCGCTGCGCGAATGCATCCAGGGCGGCCTGCCCGTGTACGGCTCGTGCGCCGGGATGATCCTGCTGGCCGACGAAATTGCGGACCCGGCGACGGACCTGGCAGGAAACCCGCAGCAGACATTCGGCGGACTCGACATCACCGTGCGCCGCAACGCCTTTGGCCGGCAGCGCGAGTCCTTCGAGACGGATCTCGACTTCCGGGGGCTGGAGTTCAGTGCCGCCGGCGGAGCCGTGGCCCCGGTCCACGCTGTCTTCATCCGCGGGCCCTGGGTGGAGCGCGTCGGCGACGGCGTGGAAGTCCTTGCCCAGGTGGAACCGTCCAAAGCCGGCCACCCCGAATCACTGGACGGGACGGCTAGAATTGTTGCAGTGCGTTCCGGCAAGCTGCTGGCCACCTCCTTCCACCCGGAAGTGACGGGGGAAAGGCGCGTGCATGAACTGTTTATTCGAATGATCAGAGGAGAAGCGTAAAGCATGTCAGGCCACTCCAAATGGGCGACGACCAAGCATAAGAAGGCCATCCTTGATAGCCGCCGGGCCAAGTCGTTCGCCAAGCTGATCAAGAACATCGAAGTTGCTGCACGGATGGGCGGCCCTGACCTGTCCGGCAACCCGGGCCTGGAACTCGCCGTCACCAAGGCCAAGAAGACCTCGGTGCCCGCTGACAACATCGACCGCGCCATCAAGCGCGGCGCCGGGCTCACCGGCGAGGTCGTGGACTACACCGAAATCATGTACGAGTGCCGCGGCCCGCAGGGTTCCGCCCTGCTGATCGAGTGCCTCACGGACAACAAGAACCGCGCCGCCTCCGAGGTCCGGCTCGCCATCTCCCGCAACGGCGGCACGATTGCCGATCCCGGTTCGGTCAGCTACCTCTTCAGCCGCAAGGGCGTCGTCTCGCTGCCCAAGAACTCCCTGAGCGAGGACGACGTCCTGATGGCCGTCCTTGACGCCGGGGCCGAGGAAGTCAAGGACAACGGCGACAGCTTCGAGATCCACTCCGAGCCGACTGATCTCCAGGCCATCCGCGATGCCCTCAAAGAGGCCGGAATCGAGTACGACACCGATGAGGCCGAGTTTGTGCCGTCCATGCAGGTGCCGCTGGACCTCGACGCCGCCAAGAAGTTCATGAAGCTCGTGGACGCGCTGGAAGAACTCGACGACGTCCAGAACGTTTACAGCAACGCCGACCTCAGTGACGAAGTGCAGGCCGCACTGGAAGCCGAGTGACACGCTCACCCAGCCGTGATTTTGAGGCCCGGTCTTGACGGCCCAACCTTGACGCTGCGCGTGTTGGGGGTTGACCCAGGCCTCACCCGGTGCGGGATCGGCGTCGTCGACGTCGAAAGGAACCGGCGGGCCACCATGGTGGCCTTCGGTGTGGTGGGAACTTCCCCCGAGGAGAGCCTGGACCAGCGGCTGCTCGTCATCGCCACGTCGATCGACGAGTGGCTGGACAAGTACGAACCGCACGTCCTCGCCGTGGAGCGGGTCTTTTCCCAGCTCAACGTCAGCACGGTCATGGGGGTGGCGCAGGCATCCGGAGTGGTCATTGCGGCTGCCGCACGCCGTGGCATCCCGGTGGCGCTGCACACCCCGTCAGAGGTCAAGGCCGCCGTGACGGGAAGTGGGACCTCGAACAAGGACGCCGTCACGAAGCTGGTGACCAAGATCCTCCGGCTGGACGCGCCCCCGCGCCCGGCCGACGCCGCCGACGCCCTCGCACTGGCCATTACCCACGCCTGGCGGGCCGGCAGCGGCGCCGCCGTGGCGACCACCGGCCCGGGCAGCCAGTCCCTCACGCCTGCCCAGCGGGCATGGGCGGACGCGGAGGCAAAAGCGCGCCGTGCGCGCTGAATGTCCGTCCCGCTTGCTAGGGTATTCGTAGATATGTTCGGATAGCGGGCGTTTCGTGCCCTTATATTCGCTGTCTGTGTATTCGCTGTTATTTTCGCTGTAGACCCAGGAGCCCGGCCTTGATCAGTTTTCTTCGCGGAACCGTTGCGCATGTTGGCCTGTCCTCCGCCGTGATCGACCTCAACGGCGCCGGCATGAGCGTCAACGCGACGCCGCAGACCCTCAGCGGCCTGCGGTTGGGGGAGGAGGGGAAGCTGTTCACGTCCCTGATCGTGCGGGAGGACTCGCTGACCCTGTTCGGTTTCGCCAGCGACGATGAACGTGTTGTGTTCGATGTCCTGCTCAGCGTCAGCGGCGTCGGACCCCGTCTGGCCCTGGCCGTGCTGGCCGTCCACGAGCCGGAAGCCATCCGGGTGGCCGCCCACTCCGGCGACGGCAAGGCATTCACGAAGGTCCCCGGAATTGGACCGAAGGTGGCCGGCCGGATCGTGCTGGAACTCGCCGGCAAGCTCGTGCCGCACGGCACCGCTGGCGCGCCGGCCGCGGCGGTTTCCGCGGAATCCGTCTGGAAGCCGCAGGTCGTCGCCGCGATGACAAGCCTTGGCTGGTCCGAAAAGGATGCCACGGCCAGCATCGACAAATCCCTGGCCGATTCCCCGGACTTGGCCGCCAACGGCAATGTGGCGGAGATCCTGCGCGCCACGCTGCGCTGGCTGGGGCAGGACGGCGCCCGCGCCGGAAACCGGGTAGGCGCGCGTGGCTGAAGCGTCGATTGTCGCCGGGGGAGAGGAACCGGAGGAGCGCGTCATCGAAGCCGCCCTGCGGCCCAAGAACCTGCACGACTTCGTGGGCCAGCACCGGGTCCGCAAGCAACTCTCCCTCGTCTTGGAGGCCTCGCGCATGCGCGGCCGCAGCGCGGACCACGTGTTGCTCTCCGGCCCTCCGGGCCTCGGTAAGACCACGCTGTCGATGATCATCGCCGCCGAAATGAACGTCCCGCTGCGGATCAGCAGCGGCCCGGCCATCCAGCACGCGGGCGACCTCGCGGCCATCCTGTCTTCGCTTTCTGAAGGCGAGGTCCTGTTCCTGGACGAAATCCACCGGATGTCCCGGCCGGCCGAGGAAATGCTGTACATGGCGATGGAGGACTTCCGCGTCGATATCGTCGTCGGCAAGGGTGCCGGCGCCACGGCCATCCCGCTTGAACTGCCGCCCTTCACGCTGGTCGGCGCCACTACGCGGGCCGGCCTGCTTCCCGGGCCGCTGCGGGACCGCTTCGGATTCACTGGCCACCTTGAGTTCTACTCCGTCGAAGAGTTGGAATTGGTCCTGCGCCGGTCCGCGGGCCTGCTGGACCTGAAGGTCAATTCGGCCGGATTTAGCGAGATCGCCGGCCGGTCACGGGGAACGCCGCGCATCGCCAACCGGCTCCTGCGCCGGGTCAGGGACTGGGCGCTGGTGCACGGCATCGATCAAATTGATGCCCGGGCGGCGTCTGCGGCCTTGGACATGTACGAGGTAGACAAGCGTGGCCTGGATCGGCTGGACCGTGCCGTTCTCGAGGCCCTCATAACCAAATTCGGCGGTGGGCCGGTGGGCCTGTCCACCCTCGCGATCGCCGTCGGAGAGGAAACGGAGACCGTGGAAACGGTCGCCGAGCCTTACCTGGTGCGGGAGGGACTGTTGGGCCGGACGCCGCGCGGCCGTATTGCCCTGGCGCCGGCGTGGACGCACTTGGGCTTCGCCGTTCCTGCCGGCGTCTTCGGCCAAGACCCGCTGGAGCTGTTCCAGGCCGATGATCTGGGGGATGAGCTGGGCGGGGGCCCGCAGGGTGGATCCGGCGGGGATCTCGGTGAAGAAACCGGTCCGCAACGGATCCGAAACAGCCGCTAGCACCATACGTTCAGCTTTTCCCTTTAGACTGGTATGACGCTCGGCACGTTCGGGTTGTTTCCGTGGGCGGAGAGCAGGTAGCCGCCGGCGGTTGGGGGATGGTTTCGCTGCCAGCTTGCTGTGCAGGCCTCTGCCCACGCCGCCCGGAGCAAACGGACGTTGCTGAAAAACAGCTATGCAAGTACAGAACGGAACAATCCCTGTGTTCGGACTTATTTCTGCCCAGAACCAGCCGCAGGCCGGCGGCGGTATCGACATCATGACGATTCTCTTG
The DNA here is from genome assembly GCF_900102895.1 of Arthrobacter sp. ov407. Taxonomy (GTDB): domain Bacteria; phylum Actinomycetota; class Actinomycetes; order Actinomycetales; family Micrococcaceae; genus Arthrobacter. The sequence continues at coordinate 16,020 of NZ_FNGD01000004.1, read as the reverse complement.
TTCGTCTTGCTCGGACTCTTTGTCTTCATGATGTTCCGCCGCAACAAGAAGACCCAGCAGCAGCAGGCCAAGCTCCAGTCCGAGTTCGAGCCCGGCGTCGAGGTCATGACGAGTTTCGGGCTGTTCGGCCGGATCGTCAACATCGATGAGGCGGAGAACAAGGTCACGCTGGAACTCTCCCCGGGCAACACGGCCACCGTGCACCGCCAGGCCGTCACCAAGATTGTGGAGCCGGTTGTTGCGGCCGAGGAACCCACCGTTGTCCCCGACGACGCGTCCTCGCTGACCACTGAAAAGGTGAACGCTGAGAACACGGACAGCGCCGCCGCTGTCAACGAAGCGCCCATCAACGAAACTCCCGAGGAAACCCTGCGCCGCCTCAACGACGAAGGCAAAAAAGACAGCTAGTCTGCCTACCTGAGTTATCCCGCGAAGCAACGGTTGCGGGCATCCGTCGGCGGGGCCCAGTGCCCGCGCCGACGGATCCCTCGTAAATAATAGAAAGATCGACAATGGCACGAACTGGCCCCAAAAACTCAGCCATCAGGATGCTGGTCTGGCTTGGCGTACTCATCGCCGCCATGACGGCTGTCCTGGCAGGCGGCACGATTGCCGGCCAGGCGGGCTGGGCTCCAAAGCTCGCCCTGGACCTTGAAGGCGGCACCCAGATGATCCTGGCGCCCAAGGTTGAGGGCGGTTCGGGTATCACCGAAGACCAGCTCAACCAGGCCGTGGCGATCATTCGCCAGCGCGTGGACGGCTCGGGTGTCGCGGAAGCTGAAATCAGCACGCAGTCCGGCCGCAACGTCGTCGTCAGCCTTCCGGGAACGCCTGCCAAGGAAACCCGTGCGCTGATTCAGGCCTCCGCCGACATGAACTTCCGTCCGGTCATCCAGGCGGGCCCCGGCGCTGCGGTCCCCGCTGCGTCCCGGACCCCGGAAGCCCAGCTGCCGAAGCCGACTGCCAAACCCGCCAACAGCAGCGATGAGAACTGGGTTACCCCTCAGATCTACAAGCAGTTTGAGGCTCTTGACTGCGACCACCCCTCCCAGGACAAGCAGCAGCGCTCCGACCCGACCAAGCCGCTCGTGACGTGTGAACCGGCCTCGGCCAAGTCACCGGCCATCAAGTACATCCTCGGTCCGGTTGAGGTGAAGGGCTCGAACATCAAGTCCTCCTCATTCCAGCTGCAGCGCGGCGCCCAGGGTGCCGTGACCAATGAATGGGCCGTCAACATCCAGTTCGATGACGCGGGCACCGCCAAGTTCAAGGAAGTTACCGAGCGCCTGTACCAGTTCTATGCCGCCGGCGGCGGCCAGACCGGCTCGGATCCGAAGGCCCAGTTCGCAATCGTCCTGGACGACCAGGTCATCTCCGCCCCGCGTTCCCTCGCCGTCATCACCGACGGCCGGCCGCAGATCACCGGCGGGTTTACCGAGGAATCGGCTAAGGCCCTTTCGGACCAGCTTCGTTTCGGTGCCCTGCCCATCAGCTTCGAAATCCAGAGCGAACAGCAGATCTCGGCAACCCTCGGCGGGGAGCAACTCCGCATGGGTATGCTCGCCGGCGTGATCGGCCTCCTGCTGGTGTTTGTCTACTCGCTGTTCCAGTACCGGGCCCTTGGCCTCGTGACCGTGGCCTCCCTCGTGATCGCCGGGGTACTGACGTTCCTGGCCATCGCCATCCTCGGCTGGACCGAAAACTACCGGCTTTCCCTCGCTGGCGTCGCCGGCCTGATCGTGGCGATCGGCCAGACGGCCGACTCGTTCATCGTCTACTTCGAACGCATCCGCGATGAGCTCCGCGAAGGCCGCGGCCTGGTCTCGGCCGTGGAGAACGGCTGGAAGCGGGCCAAGCGCACCATCCTCGCCTCCAAGGCCGTGAACCTCCTCGCCGCAGTGGTGCTGTTCTTCGTCGCAGTGGGCAACGTCCGCGGCTTCGCGTTCACCCTCGGTCTCACGGCGATCGCCGACCTCATCGTCGTCTTCATGTTCACCCACCCCACCCTGCAGTTGCTGGCCCGGACCAAGTTCTTCGGCGAAGGCCACAGGTTCTCGGGTCTGGACCCGAAGCGCCTCGGCGCCGTCCCGCTGTACCGCGGTGCCGGACGGGTTCGTACTCCGGAGGACAAGCCCGTGGCTGTGGTGCGCGCGAAGAACACAGGTGCAGCCGCCGAGGCAGAACGCCGGATGACCATTGCAGAACGCCGCCTCGCCGAAAAGCAGGATCAGGCACAACAGGCACAGCTCGCCGGTACCTCCAAGAGCGCGTCCAAGGAGGGCAAGTAAATGGTCAACTTCTCAACATTCGGCAATGAGCTGTACACGGGCAAGCGCTCGTACGACTTCGTCGGTTACAGGAAGCTCTGGTTCCTGATCGCCGGGATCGCCGTCGCGCTCTCAATCCTGATCCCGATCGCCAAGGGTGGCTTCAACCTCGGCATCGAGTTCCGCGGCGGCTCTGAGTTCACGGTCTCCAACGTCAAGACCACCGATGCTTCCCGCGGCGAGAAAGCCGTCCAGGACGTCGTGTCGGGGTCCGTGCCGCGCGTGGCCAACGTCGCCGGCACCACCATGCGCATCCAGACGGACAAGCTCACCGACGACGAGACACTGCAGATCAAGGATGGCCTCACCAAGGCCTACGGCGTGACGGATAACGAAGTCACCTCAACCTTCGTCGGCCCCACCTGGGGTGCGGACGTCACGAAGCAGGCACTCATGGGCCTGGCAATCTTTGTGGGTCTGGCCGCCGTTCTGATGGCGCTCTACTTCCGGACCTGGAAGATGTCGCTCTCGGCACTGGTCGGCATGGCCGTCACAATGTTCATGACCGCCGGTATCTACGGCCTCAGTGACTTCGAAGTGACGCCGTCGGCCATCATCGGCTTCCTGACGGTGCTCAGCTATTCGCTGTACGACACGGTGGTGGTGTTCGACAAGATCCGGGAGAACACCTCGGATATGCAGGCCTCCACCCGGCGGACCTTCGCCGAAGAGGTCAACCTCGCCATCAACCAGACCCTCGTCCGGTCTATCAACACCATGGTGGTGGCCATCCTGCCCGTCGGAGCGATCCTCTTCATCGGTGCCGGGCTGCTCGGTGCCGGAACCCTGCGGGACCTGTCCCTGGCGCTGTTCGTCGGCATCCTGGTTGGCACTGCGGCCACCATCTTTATCGCGGCTCCGCTCTACGCCGCGCTGCGGCAGGGCGAACCCGATCTGGTCAAGCAGGCCAAGCGCGTGGAACAGAGGCGCGCCGAAGCGGCAGCCAAGACCGCAGCGCCGGCGTCGCCCGCTACGGCCTGAACCCAGCCACGCACAGACGAGCAGGCCACGGTCCCTTTGCCTCGATGAGGCAGGGGCCAAGGCCTGAGCCGTCCTGAACGGACAGCAGGCGGGCCGGAGAGCGTCCATTGGGACGGCCTCCGGCCCGTCGCCGTTTCCCGGCCGGTTATCGAAGTATCCTGCTGCGGGAATACACTTGAATAATTAACCGGTCGCGAGAGGTGCTCCATTGGAAGAACGTTCGACGCCGGTGCCGGAGGCACCTGCGGACAAGGCCCAAGGTCAGGGTTCTCAGACTGACCTGGTGGTTCCCGGACGTCCAGATGTTCCCGTGGCGGTTGACAATTCGCATGCCCGGCCGACGTTTCCTGGCCGGCGCGAACGCACGAGGTCACGTCTTGCCCGGCTGACGGGCCGCGGTGCTCCGGCGTATTCCCCGATCCTGGAGCCGTTGCTGCGCACGGTCCGTGCCAACAACCCCAAAGAGGATTTCGACCTCATCCAGCGCGCCTTCGTGGTTGCCGAGCGCTGCCACCGGGGCCAAAAGCGTAAGAGCGGCGATCCGTACATTACCCACCCGGTCGCGGTGGCCACCATCCTTGCCGAACTCGGCCTCAGCGGCACCACGCTGGCCGCGGCCTTGCTGCACGACACCGTCGAAGACACCTCATACACACTGGCCGATCTGAAGGCCGAGTTCGGCCCCGAAGTGGCCATGCTGGTGGACGGCGTCACCAAGCTGGACAAGGTCAGCTTCGGTGAGGCGGCCCAGTCCGAGACCGTGCGCAAGATGGTCGTCGCCATGGCCAAGGACATCCGCGTCCTGATGATCAAACTCGCCGACCGGCTCCACAATGCCCGCACGTGGCGCTTCGTCTCGGCTGAGTCTTCGGCCCGCAAGGCGCGCGAAACCCTGGAAATCTTCGCGCCGCTGGCCCACCGGCTCGGCATGAACACCATCAAGTGGGAACTGGAGGATCTGTCCTTCGCCGCTCTGTATCCCAAGGTGTACGAGGAAATTGTGCGGATGGTGGGGGACCGGACCCCGGAGCGCGAAAAGAACCTGGGGGTCATCCGCAACCAGATCACCGAGGACCTCCGGGCAGCCAAGATCAAGGCGACGATCACCGGCCGGCCAAAGCACTACTACTCGATCTACCAAAAGATGATCGTCCGCGACAAAGACTTTGACGACATCAACGACCTCATGGGCGTCCGGGTCCTGGTCGATTCAGTCCGGGACTGTTATGCGGCCCTGGGCGCGATGCACTCGCGCTGGAATCCCCTGCCCGGGCGGTTCAAGGACTACATCGCGATGCCCAAGTTCAACATGTACCAGTCGCTGCACACCACGGTGATCGGTCCTGGCGGCAAGCCGGTGGAAATCCAGATCCGCACCCATGAAATGCACCGGCGCGCCGAGTACGGCGTCGCCGCGCACTGGAAGTACAAGGACCAGCCCAACCGGACGGCTGCCGGCCCAGGCAGCCCGCGCGACGGCGACATGGGCTGGCTGCGCTCCCTCGTGGACTGGCAGCAGGAAACGTCGGACCCCGGCGAGTTCCTCGACTCCCTGCGCTTTGAAATCAATGCCCGCGAAGTGTTCGTCTTCACCCCCAAGGGCGAGGTCATGGCCCTGCCTGCCGGGTCCACGCCCGTTGACTTCGCCTACGCCGTACACACCGAAGTGGGCCACCGGACCATCGGCGCACGCGTCAACGGCAAGCTCGTTCCGCTCAACAGCGAACTGAACCACGGTGACTGGGTGGAGATCTTCACCTCCAAGGCTGAAGGCGCCGGCCCCAGCCAGGACTGGCAGCACTTCGTCAAGAGCGCCCGGGCCCGGAACAAGATCAGGCAATGGTTCAGCAAGGAACGCCGCGAGGAAGCGATTGACCGCGGCAAGGAGCTGCTCACCAAGGCGATGCGGAAGCAAAACCTCCCGCTGCAGCGCCTCATGACCCACGACGCCCTCGCCGCGATCGCGGAGGACTTCAAGTACGCCGACATCTCCGGGCTCTACGCCGGCGTGGGCGACGGACACACCTCCGCACAGTCCGTTATGGAACGCCTGGTGGAGAGCCTCGGCGGAAACGAGCACCCCGACGACGCCCTCGCCGAGGTCTCCATCCCCACCCAGGTCAGCAAGGCCCGCTTTTCCGATTCCGGTGTTGTTGTCCGCGGCGTGGACGACGTCTGGGTGAAGCTCGCCCGGTGCTGCACGCCGGTCCCGCCGGACCCGATCCTTGGCTTCGTTACGCGCGGCTCCGGCGTCTCTGTGCACCGGACCGACTGCACGAACGTGAGCGGACTGATGGATCAACCGGACAGGATCGTGGACGTGGACTGGGCGCCCACCCAGTCCAGCGTGTTCCTCGTGGAGATCCAGGTCGAAGCGCTGGACCGCAAATCGCTCCTCTCCGACGTCACCCGGGTGCTCTCGGAAAACCACGTCAACATCCTTGCGGCGAGCGTCCACACCTCCACGGACCGCGTGGCAATCTCGAAGTTTGCGTTCGAGATGGGCGATCCCAAGTACCTCAGCCACGTGCTCAGCGCAGTCCGCAGGATCGACGGCGTCTTCGACGTGTACCGCACCACCGGAAACCGTCGCCGCAGCTGACCCGGCCCAGGTAGCCCCGCCCAGATAGCCTCACGGCACCCAGCCACACTAGCTGGCTGCATCGGGCGCCGCCGGCGGCGCCACGAGGGCGGCGAGCTTCGCCAGCGCCGCCCGTTTGTGGGGGACGCGCGGGCTGGCGTCGACGGCAAGCCTGAGGAGCCGGAGACGCACGCCCAGCTCGGGACGGGACAGTAGCGCCTTCAGGGCCGGCACGGCACGTTCCGCATCCACGTGCAATGCAACGTCCACGGCCGTGCGCAACGGGCTGGACACCATGAGGCCTCCCATGCTCACGACGTCGAACGGCCCCAGCCGAACTTCGTGGAAGGTGCAGCCGCGCAGAGACCTCAGGCTAGAGATCCGCCGGTTGGCGTCAACCAGCAGCGCGAGGCGGTCCGGCTCAGCGGCGCAACCGTAGATCCATGCCGCTGTCATCCGCCCCGCCACTACCCGCTGCCGGATCGCCGGCGCCACGGCCAGGGACGCGGCACGGGCGCGAAGCTGCGGACTGGCGTGGGCGCCGGGCGGCAGGTAGCCGCGCTGATACAGCTGCGTCAGCACGCCGTCGGCCGCCATGGCCTGCAGCTCCGGCCAGGAGAACAGGGCGCCGGGGGAGTAGAGCTCGCAGTGCTCCGGCCCCGCCCGGGGAGCGCGCTGCCCCGGAACAGACGGCCCTGGAACAGACGGCCCCGGAACAGACGGCCCCGGAACAGACGGCCCCGGAACGGGCCGGCCGGAAGGTGCGGCGGGAGCGCGGGGCATGTGTTCCATTCCGCCATCGTTCCCGGTTCCCCGGACATAGGACAGGCCCCGTTCCGGTCATGTGGATAACCGAAACGGGGCCTGGTCTGGCTTGGTGGTGTGTCGCGTGCCTAGGAGAGCTCGCTCGCTGAACGCTCGAGCTGCTCCAGCCACGCCTGGCGCGCCTCGAGGGCTTCCCGGGCTGCCTTGATCTTCCGCTCGTCGCCGGCCTTCTCTGCCTTGGCCAGGTCTTCCTTAAGACCGGCAATGGCGGCTTCGAGCTGGGTCAGGGCGCTGTTGGTGCGCGCCTTCGTCTCGGGGTTGGAGCGCTTCCAGTTTTCGTCCTCGGCGTGGCGGACGGCGTCTTCGACCTTCCGCAGGCCGGCCTCGACGCGGCCCATGTCGGCGCGGGGAACCTTGCCGGCTTCTTCCCAGCGGTCCCGGATGGACTGCAGCGCCTTCTTGGCCGCCGGGAGGTCCTTGATCGGCAGCAGCTCGTTGGCCTCCACCAGGAGCGCTTCCTTCACCACCAGGTTCGCACCGTATTCCTGGTCGATCTCGTCGTTGGCTGCCTGCCGGTTGGTGAAGAAGACGTCCTGGGCCGCGCGGAAGCGGGCCCACAGGGCGTCGTCGTCCTTGCGGCTGGCGCGGGGGGAGGCTTTCCACTCATCCATCAGGCGGCGGTACTCGCCGGCGGCAAAACCCCAGTCGGTTGAGGAGGAAAGGGCCTCGGCTTCGGTGATCAGCTTCTCTTTTGCTGCCTTGGCAGCCGAATTGGTGCTGTCCAGCTGGGAGAAGTAGGCGCGGCGGTGCCGGTCAAACACCGTGCGGGCGGCGCGGAACCGCTTCCACAGTGCGTCCTCGTTGCTGCGGCCGAGCCGGACACCGCTCTTCTGCGCGGTCTTCCAGCTCTCGAAGAGTTCGTTCATCCGCGCGCTGGAGGTCTTCCACTGGATCTGCGCGGGATCGTGGCCGGCGATTTCCTCGGCCTCTGCCACGATGGCCTCGCGGGCGGCAAGCTCGGCGGCGCGGACGGCGTCGTGTTCGGCTTTCTCGGCCTTTTCAAGCTCGCCGATCTGCGTCACGAGTGCATCCAGCCGTGCCTCGGCGGAGCGGAAGTCGCCCACCATGTTGCGCTCGGCGAGCTGCTCGCGCAGGTGCGTGACGGTCTTCTGCATGTCCGTTGTGGGCGCCTTGGAGCTCACGCGCTGTTCCAGCAGGACGATCTGGGCTACGACGTCGTCGAACTTCCGGGCAAAGTAGCCCAGGGCCTCGTCGGCGCTGACTCCCGGGTACTGGCCGACGGGATATTCCGTGCCGTCAACGGTCAGGAAAACGTGGCCGTCGCCTTCAACACGGCCCCAGCGGGCTGCTTCCGCCAGTGAGGCTGCGGAGGACACGGCCACCGGCGCGGGAGCTGGTGCGGCCGGAGACGGCTTGGCCTTCGGCCGGGCAGCAAACGCTGCCGGGCTCGGCGCGGGACGCGCGGCCGGCGTGGGGGCCGGGGCAGCAGTGGCCGCGGCTTCAGCGACAGGCTCGGCTGCCGGTTCGGCCGCCGTCTCCGCCGTCTCCGCCGACGGTGCCACGGTGGACTCCGTGGGCTCAACGGGCTCGGTGAGCTCCGCCGACTCTGCCGCGGGCACCTCTGCTGAGGCCTCGGCTGCGGCGGCTGCTGCGCCTGCGGTTGCCGGGTCTGCGGTTGCCGCGTCTGCGGTTGCCGCAGTCTCGCCGGCGGCCTCTACGGCAGCGCCTGCAGTCTCGGCAGGGGTTGCCTCGGCTTCGGTTTCGTTGGCAGCTGCTGTTGCCAATGTTTCGTCGGATTTCTGACTGTCTGTCACCGCTAGAAGTCTTTCGCTTGGAGGGAAATACCGGGACCACGGCCTTCAGGGCCGAGGCTGGTTACTTCAGTGAGAACGAGTCTATCGTGACTGGTTCCACAGGTGCGCCGTCGGTGGCGTTGCCGCCGGGCTTCAGTCCGGCCGCGGCAATCCCGCTCACCACGTCGAGCCCCGAGGTAACCTTGCCCACCACCGTATAGCCGCCGGCGCTATCCGCCGGAATGACGGTGTCCTTGTACACAATGAAGAACTGGGTGCCGTTGCTGTTGGCGTTCCCGCTGGTCCGGGCCACGGCGATCGTTCCAGCGGGGTATTTGTTGTCCTGCGGGGTGTTTTCCAGCGGGCCCCAGGTGTAGCTCGCGTCGCTGCTGCCGTTGCCGGCCTTGGAACCGCACTGCAGGACGCCGAAGGTCTCGGCCGTAGTCAGCCGGTGGCAGCTGAGGCCCTTGTAGAAGTTTTGGTCGGCGAGGGATTTGAAGACGGCCGCGGCCTGCGGGGCCTTCGTGCCGTCAAGCTTGACGCCGAGCGCGCCGCGGTTGAGCTTGAGCTCGCCCGTGAACGTCTTGCCCGCCGCGGTTTCCGGCTTGGGGATGTTCGCAGCATTCGTGGTGGCAGCTGTCGGCGTGGCGGACGCCGACGGGCTCTGGAGCCCCTCCTGCACGGCCGCGAACTCCTCTTCGGTCGGGTTCGACGCGAAGACCGTGAGCTGCAGGACCAGGGCCAGGCCGATCGCCGCTGTGCCGGCGCTGATGGCCAGGACGTTGTCGCGCTTGCGGCGCTTGTCCTGGTCCATGCGCAGGCCGCGCCTGGCCTCCATCTGCTGGACGCGCCGCTTCGCCTCGCGTGCGCTGCGTGAACTGGCCGCCAAAGGTCCTCCTGGTTGTATGGCCGCTACCGTGACGGGCCCTAGGCGCCGTCGCGGTAGCAGCAGCAAGCTGCCGGCAGTCCCGCCGGGGCTGGCTCCGTTGGAAGAAGCGGGCGCCGAACGCATAAACTGACTGCCGCACACAGTTTATGCACGACTGGCCGGTCTGCCGCTTATCTTCGTTACGTTTCGACAGATGAATGCCGCGTGATGCCCGCGCCCGAAGATACTGCAGTAGCAACGAGATACCGCAGTGGTAACCAGAGGAGAAAATTTCACCATGGCACGCACAGCCTCCCTGTCAGGATTCCCCGAGTGGCTTCCCGAGGAGCGGCTGGTGGAACTCCATGTCCTGGACACGCTGCGCCGGACGTTCGAGCTCCATGGTTTCTCCTCGATCGAGACCCGCGCCGTCGAAACGGTGGGCCAGTTGCTGCGCAAGGGAGAGATCGACAAAGAGGTCTACGGGCTGAGCCGGCTCCAGGATGAGGAGGCGGACACGATGGCCCGGACCGACCCACATGCTCTTGCCCTTCACTTCGACCTCACCGTGCCCTTCGCCCGGTACGTCGTGGAAAACGCCGGCTACCTTGCCTTCCCGTTCCGCCGTTACCAGATCCAGAAGGTCTGGCGCGGCGAACGCCCCCAGGAGGGACGTGCCCGCGAATTCACCCAGGCGGACATCGACGTCGTCGGCGACGGCGACCTGCCGTTCCGCTACGACGTTGAAATCGCGCTCGTGATCGCCGAGGCGCTCAATGCGCTGCCCATCCCCGATTTCCTGCTGCGGATCAACAACCGCAAGCTGGCCGAGGGCTTCTACACCGGGATCGGGCTCACGGACACCGCGGGCGTTCTCCGCAGCATCGACAAACTCGAGAAGGTCGGGCCCGCGAAGGTGGCCGAGTTGCTCAAGGAGGAACTCGGCGCCACTGACGATCAGGCGCAGGCCGCCCTGAAGCTCGCCGGCATCCGTACAACGGACACGTCTTTCGTGGAGCAGGTCCGGGCGCTGGGCGTCACCAACGAGCTGCTGGAGGAAGGCCTGAACGAGCTGGAGCAAGTCATCGCGGCTGCCGTCCAGCACGCCCCGGGACGAGTCGTAGCGGATCTCAGCATCGCCCGCGGCCTGGACTATTACACGGGCACCGTGGTGGAAACCGTCCTGGTGGGGCACGAGCAGCTGGGCTCGATCTGCTCAGGCGGCCGCTACGATGCACTGGCCAGCAAGGGCAACCGCAAATTCCCCGGCGTCGGCCTCTCAATCGGCGTGACCCGCCTGGTGTCGCGGATCTTGAGCCAGGACTTGGCCAAGGCCACGCGCTCGGTGCCGACCGCCGTGCTGGTGACGCTTAACAACGACGACAGCTGGGCCGCGGCGCAGGATGTCGCTGCGCAGCTGCGCAGCCGCGGCATCGCCACGGAGGTCGCCGCGAAGGCCGAGAAGTTCGGCAAGCAGATCAAATTCGCCGACCGTCGCGGCATCCCGTTTGTCTGGTTCACCGACGACGACGGCAAGCACCAGGTCAAGGACATCCGCACGGGCGAGCAGTACGACGCCGACCCGGACGCGTGGATGCCCGCCGAGGAGGATCTGCACGTGCGCGTAACCGCCGGGCGCTAGTTCGTTCGGGCCTAGTTCTTGCGGGGCTAGTTCTTGTGGGGTGCCCTGCGCATCCGCACGACTAGGAACCGCCCGGCCACCCCGGCGGCCAACACCGCCGCCATGACCAGCATCGAGGCCGGCGGCAGGGTGATCGCCAGGACCAGGCAGCCGAGGAAGCCCAGCACATTGAGCCAGCGCGGCGCGTGCCAAGACCGGCCGGCCAGCGTGAAGGCCGAGGCGTTGGTCACGGCGTAATAGATCAGCACGCCGAAGCTGGAAAATCCGACCACGGTCATCACGTCGGTGCTCAGCAACAGGATGATCACGACGGCGGCAACGGCCAGTTCCGCTACGAACGGGACTGTGTGGGCGCGGCCCACCTGTGCCAGCGGGGCGGGCAGGTCCCGCTCCCGTGCCATCGCCAGGGTGGTCCTGCCTACCCCGGTGATCAGGGCCAGCAGCGCGCCCAGGCAGGCGGCCGCCGCCCCGGCCTGGACGAAGGGAACGCCGGCGCTGAGCTGCGAGACCGCCACCGCGTCAAGCAGCGGCGCCGTCGAACCCGCCAGCTGCTGCGGCGGCAGGTGCCACTGCAGCAGCGCGGCCAGGCCCAGATAGATCACGAAGGCGCCGGCCAGCGCGGCCAGGATGGCCCGAGGGATGGTGCGCGCGGGGTCCTTGACCTCCTCGCCCAGGGTGGCGATCCGCGCATAGCCCGCGAAGGCGAAGAACATCAAGCCCGCCGCGGGAAGGACGCCCCAGCCGCCGGAGGGCGCCGCAGGGTAGGCCGGCGCCGCCGACACCGCGGGGGCGCCCTCCGGGTGCGGGCCCAGCAGCGACGCCACGGCGACAAAGACAAGCGTGGCCAGCACTACGGCCAGCAGGATCCTGGTCAGCAGCGCGGTCCGTGTGATGCCGAGCAGGTTGACGCCTGTGAGGACCACGACGCCGGCGACCGCCAGCGGCGTGGCGTAAGCCGGCGCCACATAGTGCCCGAACGTCAGGGCCATCGCCGCGCAGGACGCCGTCTTGCCCGTAACGAAACCCCAGCCCGCAATGAAGCCGGGCCACTCGCCGAGCTGCCGGCGTCCATATACATAAGATCCCCCGCTGGCGGGGTATCTGGCCGCCAGTTGCGCCGACGCGACAGCGTTGCAGTAGGCGATGACGCCGGCCACGGCCACGGCGAGTGTCAGCAGCGGCCCGGCCAGGGCGGCGGCGGGGGCGAACACGACGAACACGCCAGCGCCCAGCATGGAACCCAGGCCGATTGCCGTGGAATCGAACACGCCGAGCCGGCGCTGCAGCCGCTGCTGCGGCCGCTGCTGGCCGGGGCGGTCACCGGGCTGATCATCGGGCTGCTCACTGGGCGCATCACCGGGCTCGGTTCCGTTGTGCCGGGTTGCCATGGCGGGAGGGGCCTTTCCAACGGGTAAACTCGAACGGGATCGTTCCTGAGGCGATCCTATTGAAGTTCTTTTACTGAACATCGTTTTATTGAACACGGTTTCTTGAACATCGTTTTCAACGTCACTTTTGATTTTCCGCTGAAAGGAATGCTGTGCTGCGCACACATGACCTCGGATCGCTTCGCTCCGAGCACATTGGACAAACCGTAACTCTCGCCGGCTGGGTCGGCCGGCGTCGTGACCACGGTGGTGTCGCATTCGTTGACCTGCGCGACGCGTCCGGCGTCGCCCAGGTTGTGGTCCGCGAAGAAGAGGTCTTCCACGGTCTGCGCAACGAGTATGTGCTGCAGATTGTCGGCACGGTGTCCCAGCGTCCCGAGGGCAACGAGAATCCGGCGCTGCCCACAGGTGAGATCGAGGTCATGGCCGAGAAGGTCACCATCCTCAACACCTCCGATCCGCTGCCGTTCCAGATCGACGAGCACGTTGAGGTGGGCGAGGAAGCGCGCCTGAAGCACCGCTACCTGGACCTGCGCCGCCCGGGCCCCGCCCGCAACCTGCGCCTGCGGTCGGAAGCCAACCGTGTGGCCCGCGAACTGCTCCACCAGGACGGCTACGTGGAGATCGAGACCCCCACGCTGACCCGTTCGACGCCGGAAGGTGCCCGCGACTTTGTGGTCCCGGCACGCCTCGCGCCGGGTTCCTGGTACGCGCTGCCGCAGTCCCCGCAGCTGTTCAAGCAGCTCCTGCAGGTGGGCGGCTTCGAAAAGTACTACCAGATCGCCCGCTGCTACCGCGATGAAGACTTCCGTGCGGACCGCCAGCCGGAATTCACGCAGCTCGACATCGAGGCCAGCTTCGTGGAGCAGGACGACATCATCCGTCTCGGCGAGAACATCGTCAAAGCGCTGTGGAAGCTGATCGACGTCGAGATCCCGACGCCGATCCAGCGCATCACGTACCACGACGCCATGGCCCGCTACGGCTCGGACAAGCCGGACCTGCGCTTCGGCCAGGAGCTCAGCGAGCTGACCGAATTCTTCAAGGACACCAACTTCGGCGTCTTCAAGGCGCCCTACGTCGGTGCCGTCGTCATGCCCGGCGGCGCCTCCCAGGCCCGCCGTGCCCTCGACGCCTGGCAGGAATGGGCCAAGCAGCGCGGCGCCAAGGGCTTGGCGTACGTCCTGTACAAGGAGGACGGCGAACTCGCCGGTCCCGTCGCCAAGAACCTCACCGACACCGAGCGTGCGGGCCTCGCCGACGCCGTCGGCGCCAAGCCCGGTGACTGCATCTTCTTCGCAGCCGGAGAGAAGACCCCGTCCCGGGCGCTCCTCGGGGCTGCCCGCGTGGAGATCGGCCACCGCACCGGACTCATCAACCCCGCTGACTGGGCCTTCTGCTGGGTCGTGGACGCGCCGATGTTCGAGCCCGCCGCCGCCGCAGTCGCCTCCGGCGACGTCGCCGTCGGCGCCGGCCAGTGGACCGCTGTGCACCACGCGTTCACCTCGCCCAAGCCCGAGTTCATGGACTCCTTCGACGCGGATCCCGAGTCGGCGCTGTCCTACGCCTACGACATCGTCTGCAACGGCAACGAAATCGGCGGCGGCTCGATCCGTATCCACGAGCGCGACGTCCAGGAACGGGTCTTCGAGCTCATGGGCCTTGACAAGGCAGACGCGCAGACCAAGTTCGGCTTCCTCCTGGAGGGCTTCAAGTTCGGTGCCCCTCCGCACGGCGGCATCGCATTCGGCTGGGACCGGGTGGTTGCCCTGCTGGCTGGTGTGGAGTCCATCCGCGACGTCATCGCGTTCCCGAAGTCCGGTGGCGGCTTCGACCCCCTGACCCAGGCTCCCGCTCCCATCACGGCGCAGCAGCGCAAGGAAGCCGGCGTCGATTTCAAGCCCGAGGCCAAGAAGAAGCCCGAGGACGGCAAGAACTAAGAGAGCGGCATCAGCATGAGCAGCAGGGGCTCCCCGGGCAACCGGAGAGCCCCTGCTGCTGTCATAATCGGCCGCATTCGTTCCGGACGGAGAGAACCTCGATGGACCTGATCCCGCACCCCGCAGCGACCGCCGAAGCTATCCCGGAAGGCAACGCCGAAGCCATCGCCAAAGCCATTCCGGGGCTGGAGGCACTGATGGATGCCGCGTGGCCAGCCGCCGAACGGCAGGAGTCCGGCGATTGGGTGCTGCGGGCGGCGTCCGGGGTGACGCAGAGGGCCAACTCAGTGTGGACGCGGGATCCTGGCGTTGATGACCCGCACCGGCAGCTCGCCGCAGTCCGGGAGGCACGGCTTTGGTACCGGAAGCGCCGGCTTCCGGTGATCTTCCAGATCTTTGACGGTCCGCGCTATGCGGCACTGCACGCGGTGCTCGACGACGAAGGATTCACCCGGCAGTCCGAAACCCTGGTCCTGGTCCGGCGACCTGGGGCGCAGCCCGGGGCGGGGCCCGGCGCGGATTCCGGCGACCCGGACCCCGCCGTGGAAATCTCGGCCGAGCCGTCGGCGGAGTGGCTGGACCTGTGGTGGAGCGTTGACGGCCGCGGGGGAGCGGACGAGCTCGCCGTAGCCCGCGGCATCCTGGCAGGGTGCCCGGCCCTGTACGCGCTGGTGCGGGACGACTGCGGCGTGCCTGCCGCCGTCGGACGGCTCGCGTTGCCCGGCACCGGACCCACAGGGCCAACCGGGCGCCCGTGGGGTGGCCTGTACTGCATGGCTACGCGTCCGGATGCGCGGCGGCAGGGCTATGGCGGCCGGATTGTCCGGGCGCTGCTGCGTGAGGGCGGGGCCCGTGGCGTGGCCGGGTACTGGCTCTTGGTGATGGCATCCAACGCCGGTGCCAGGAGCGTGTACGCCCACGCCGGTTTCCGCGAAGCCAGCCGGTACCTCTACCGGCAGGAGAGGCCGAAGCGGCACTTGACCGGCTGCTGAAACGATGCCACTTCAGGCCTGAAACTCGGATCCCAACGGGTGGGCCCCTTAGGCGCCGTCGTTCGAGTAGTGGAGCAGAACCACGCCGTTGCCGAACGTCCGCGTCCCCTCGAGCCTGAAGTCCATCCGGACATCTGGGGGCCTCGAACAGCGGCCGCCGCATGAAAGCGGGCGCCAAATTGGCGCATGGTCCTTTGTCCTTCATTCGGGGCATGCCGGGGGCCGAGAGTCACGCCGCAAGACAGCCATGCTCATCAAATACTGTCGGTGCCTCCTGCGATGATTTGGGTATGGAAAGCAGAGCAGCTTGGAGCGCGGAAAGCAGGGCGGCCGTGGAGGCCGTTGCCGCGTCCGTTGCTGCGCTTGCTGCCATCACCGGCACCGGTGCGGACCATGCTGATCCGCCTTCCGCCGATCCGTTGCAAGTCGCCGACCCACTCCGGGACGCCGATCCGCTGCGAAAGCTGGCGGACGATTGCCTGGACGGGTTCGCCGAAGTCGCCCGGCTGGAAGCCCGCACCGCCGCGCTGAAGGTGAGGCTGGCCGCCGACTACGTGCAGGCCACCAAGGCTCTGGCGCCGCCGGCGGCCTCCCCGCAGGAACACACCGCCCAGGAGCTTGCCGTGATCGCCGAGGTCGCCTGTGTCCTGACCGTCAGCGAACGCACCGCCGGGGCCCTCCTGTCCGAATCCCTGGCACTGACCACGGCGCTGCCGCTGACC
>NZ_FNGD01000005.1 GCF_900102895.1 Arthrobacter sp. ov407 | reverse complement strand
GGGACTGCCCCGGCTTTTGTTGACTCGGGGTCTTAGGCCGCTGTGAGCGCGGTCCGGTTGATTGTTTCATATTCGATTGGCGTTAGTTTTCCCAGCCGTCGTTGCCGTCGCCGGCGGTGGTAGGTCCGCTCGATCCAGATTGTGATTGCCAGCCGGAGTTCCTGCCGTGTGAGCCACCGCTGACGGTCCAGGACGTTCTTTTGCAGCAGGGAGAAGAACGATTCCATCGCGGCGTTGTCCGCGCACGCACCGACCCGGCCCATCGATCCGGTGAGCCCGTGGTGCCGAAGCGATTCGACGAACCGGCGGGACCGGAACTGGGATCCCCGATCCGAATGCACCACCGTTCCTGCCGGGCGGCGTGCCCGCACCGCGTTCTCCAGTGCGGCCACGGCCAGCGAGGATTTCATCCGCGAGTCCATCGAGTATCCGACGATCCTGCCGGAATAGACGTCCTTCACCGCGCAGAGGTAGAGCTTCCCTTCACCGGTGGGGTGCTCAGTGATGTCGGTCAGCCACAGCTCGTTCGGCGCCGCCGCGGTGAAGTCCCGCTCCACCAGGTCATCGTGGACCGGCGGTCCCGGCTTCCGGTTCAGGCCACGCTTCTTCGAAAACACCGACCAGATGCCATGGTCCCGGCACAGACGCTGCACCCTGTTCTCGCCCGCGGTGATGCCTTTCTCCGGGAGTTCATCGGCGATGAACCGGTACCCGAAGGCGGGATCGTCGTCATGGATGTCCAGCGCCGCGTTGACCAGGTGGGCATCCGCCCAGTCCCGTTCCGTCACCGGGCTGGATCTCCACCGGTAGTACCCTTGCTTGCTGAACTTCAACACCCTGCAGGTCACCGCCACGGGAATTCCCTGGGCGGCAAGATCCGTGACCAGCGGGTAGATCATTTTGGGTTTATGTCCCTCGCCAAATAGGCAGCAGCCCGGCGCAGAATCTCATTCTCCTGCTCCAACAAGCGGTTACGCTTCCTCAACTCCCGCATCTCGACCGACTCCGCCGCTGCCGGGCCGGCCCCGGATTCCTTACGCTCGGCAATGGCAATCCAGCGCTTCAACGTCGTGACCGAAAGCCCGAAATCCTTCGCAATCTGTGCCAGCGGCGCCCCGCCCTTGCGGGCCACATCAATAACATCCTGGCGGAACTCCGCCCCATAAGCCGTAGGCATGGTCAACATCCTTCCACGAGCACCCGCTCGCTAGGTCAAGGAGTCAACAAAACCGGGGGCAGTCCCCTCATAAGTCGTTCGCTTCATGCTGCGAATGAACGGGTGTCTCACAGCTGGTCGATGGCCGTGCCTGCGGACCACATCTGGTGGGGTCTCACCGACCCTGAGGCGTTGCCACGCTGGCTGGGGAAACTGACTTCTGGGAAATTCGTCGTCGGCAATTCCGTGACCATTCAGCATGCCGAAGGCTATTTCTGCACCAGCCGTATTCAGGAGTGTGAACCGGAGCGAATTCTTAGCATGACATGGGAGTTCCCAGACGAACCACCCTCGTATGTGAGGATTGTGCTCACTCCAGCCGGTGAGTCAACAGACTTGGCGCTGCACCACGACGGGCTCGGAAACGAGGCCGTCAACTACCTGCCTGGTTGGCACACCCACCTTCTTTACCTTGAAGCGCTACTCCTGGGTCAGCCCCGCTCCATGGCCGACTTCTGGTCCACGTATGACGGACTCACCGACTCCTAAGTTTCCGCGCCGGCCGTGTCACAGTCCGCCACCCGGCTGCTTTGGTGACAGATCGCGCTAAAGTGTCCGTATGCCCAGGATTTCGGCCGCGAGCAACGCCGCCCAACGTGCCGAGACCCAGCGCCGCATCCTGACCGCGTTCGGGGAGCTCCTCTTCACCCACGGGCTGCCCGGCCTGACCATGACGGACGTCGCGCGCCACGCCCAGATCGGCCGGACCGCCGTCTATAACTACTACGCGGACATCGAAGAGCTCTTGATCGCCTACGCCCTGGATGAGACGGAGCGGTTCCTGCTCGACCTGCGCGAATCACTCGATGCGCTGGAGAACCCGGTGGAGCGGCTGGCCGTCTACGTCCGGGCCCAGGTGGAGGATCTGAGCCGGCGCCACCTGCCGCCGGGGCCGGCCATGGCGGCCGTGCTCTCGCCGTCGTCGTTCGCCAAGCTCGCGGATCACGTTGGTGAGCTCAGCGTGCTCCTGCGGGGGATCCTGCGCGACGGCATGGCCCAGGGCTACCTGCCCGAGTCGGACATCGCCCAGCTCGCCCAGCTCATCCACGGCACGCTGTCCTCGAGCGCGGCCCGGGGCGACGGGGCGGGCCAGGACGCCGAGGCCGAGGCGCGGCTGGCCCGGACGGTGCGGTTCATCCAGCTGGGGGCAGGGGCCAGGTTCGACGACGCCGGCCGGCCGGTCAGCGCCAGCAGCTAGGCTGCGGCGCCCGAGACTGCGTCCCCGAACTGCGGCGCCCCAGCTACGGTGCCACGCCCGCCGTCGGCTTGGCCGTCGGCCGGATGGGCAGCCTGGAGTCATCCACGATGCGCCGGTCCTCGCGAGGGCAGCTGAGCCGGCCCGGCGTCTGGTCCACGAGCTCCGGTTTGGCCAGTTTCTTGAAGTCGCCGGTAATGATGACGTCCACGCTCGGGTCCGTGCGGTCGTCCTGGACATAGTCCGTGCCGGGCAGGTTCCGCTGGACGCTGAAGGCGGCCGACTGGCCGGCGGCACCGGAGACGATCAGCGCCACGCCGCGGTAGGTCGAAGTCGTGTTCCCCACGGCACCCACGAGGAACTTCCGGGCGGCGAACTGATTGGCCACGGTCCGGGCCAGGCCCGGGCGGCTCGTGGAGTTGTAGACGTTGACGTGGACCTTACCCGGTGGCGTGTAGTCGTAGGTGGCCTTCGGACACACCGACACTGCGGCCTTGCTCCGCTCCGCCGCGGGAAGCTTGATCTGGCCGTTCATGATGGCGAGGGCCACCACGATCGCCGTCGCGATCAGGCCGACAAGCATCACCAGGACCACGCCGTGAAGGATTCTGCGCCGCAGCCGGGTGGGGTTGTCTGCCGTATCTTCCTGCTCCACGAACGTGGCCCGCAGCTCGGAGCCACTGATGACGCGGTGCCCGTGCAGGACTCTGACGTCTGGCGGCTTCCTAGCCATTTATCACGAGGACCCGCGCGTGGATTGCGGTGCGCTGGTGCAACGCGGTGCGGACTGCCCGGTGCAGGCCGTCTTCAAGGTAGAGGACGCCGCGGTATTCCACGACGTGCGGAAAGAGGTCACCGAAAAACGTGGAGTCCTCGGCCAGCAGGGCTTCAAGGTCCAAGGTGCGCTTCGTGGTCACCAGCTCATCAAGCCGAACCGGACGCGGCGGCAGGGCCGCCCAGTCCTTGGGCGTGGTGTAACCATGGTCGGGGTACGGGCGTCCCTCGCCCACAGCTTTGAATATCACCATGCCAGCCTATGGAACTTGGACGCCCGAAGGAATCAAAGTCCGCGGGCGGCGTGAGGTTGTGGCCAAACAGTAACCATCTGTCACACGACGCACTGCCGCCAGTCACATCCAGCGCGGGTGGCGTCGATCTTCTGCACAGTTCACGCAAACGTTTCTCGCGGCTGACAGAATGGCCGTATGACTTCACCCGAGACTGCCCCTGTTCCGTCGCCGTCGGCCCCCCTTCTGGCGCTGCTGCTCGACGTCGACGGTCCGGTCGCGAGTCCGGTGACCCGCGTTGTCCAGCCGGGAATCATCGCGGATCTGGTAGCCCTGGCCGCCGCGGGCGTGCCGGTCATCTTCAACACGGGCCGGTCGGACGCGTTCATCCGCGAGCAGGTCATGGAACCGATGATCGCTGCCGGCATGCCCGCCGGCACTCTCATCCACGCCATTTGCGAGAAGGGCGCCGTCTGGTTCAGCTACACGGCGGAAGGCCCCGGGCCTGTCCACGTGGACCGTGAGCTCGCCATCCCGCAGTCCTTCGGCGACGACGTCCGCCGCCTGGTTGCCGAGGACTACTCCGCCCACATGTTCTACGACGAAACCAAGCGGGCCATGGTCTCCGTGGAGCAGCACATCGCCGTCGCCAACACCGATTACCGGGCCGAGCAGGAACTCTTCGACGCCGACGCCATGGACCTCATGGCCCGGCACGGACTCGGCGTGGTGCGGCTGGACCACCACGTCCCCGATTCGGATGACCAGATCGACTTCCGCGTCTATCCGACCATCATCTCCACCGATATCGAATCGGTCCGGCTGGGCAAGGACCTGGGCGCGAGCCGGGCAGTGGAGTTCCTGGCCGCGCAGGGCATCACGCCGCAGGCCTGGCGCACGGTGGGCGATTCCCGCACGGATTACGCCATGGCCGACTGGCTGCACCACAACGACCACCCCGTGAAGCACGTGGACGTCCGGCCTGCGGACGGCATCCCGGTCAAGCCCTACGAGGTTCTCACCGCTGCCGATCTGGGGCTCGGCGAGGACGTGATCCACGACGACGCCGGTGCCGCCTTCCTGCACCACTGGCTGGCCGTCGTCACCGGCTGAGGCCCGTTCCGCCGTCACAATCCGCGTTCACGTTCCGCCGTCATGCACGCCCGGTGCCGGCCGGTTTCCCGCGGCAATTTTGAGGCCCGCGTTATCATGCAAGTAGACACCAACGTACTTAAAGAAACGGGAGATCAGACATTACCGAAGCAGCGATCCAAGACGAGATTTACTATGGCAGCCAGGCATCCGCGGACGCCCACGCCGAGATCACGTCGGCGGCCGCCGTCGCCAGATTCCGGACCCGCTCCGATGTTGTCCGCCACCGCGGCCGCTATGCGCTGATCAACGAGAACCGCACGCCGTTCCAGGCCATGGTCGAGGACCTGATGTTCCTGCGTTCCGTCCTGGCCGACGCCGGCATCAGCTACCTGCTGGTCCGCGGCAACAACCACCGCCCGGTCGTAGCAGTCGACTGGAAGGACCGCAAGGAACTCCGCGACGCGCTCGTGGAGGCGTGCCGCGACGAGCCGTTCTATTCCATGAGCGTGGACGCCAAGAAGAAGTCCTCCGTGCTGGTGGCCGACGGCGAGCTTTCGCCGAACCGCCAGGCCCGGATCTTCCGGCTGTACCGGCCCCGGGTGGAGCCGGAGGGCGGCTTGGAATTCGGTGCCTCCGCCGGCGTCCAGCTGGAGCTCTGGAGCTTCGAGGGCGACCAGCTGATCCTGCCGATCGAGAACTCCCTGACGCGCCGCACCATGCTGGCCCAGGACGCGGTGCGCGGCACGGTGGAACGCTATGGCCACACGTGGCCCACCATCGAGAACATGTTCGCGGACCATGCCAGCGACATCAGCTTCGACGTCGACCTGGTGTTCTCATGGGTTGACGGCAGCTCCCCCGAGTACATCGCGGCCCGCCGCGCGCGCATGGCCGGGGTGGTGGTGGGAGAGGGAGATGACCACGAGGCCCGCTTCCGCCAGATCGATGAGCTCAAGTACGCCCTGCGCTCGGTCTACATGTTTGCGCCGTGGATCCGCCGGATCTTCATCGCCACGGACTCCCCCGCGCCGTCATGGCTGGCGGACCACCCCAGCGTCACGATCGTCCGCAGCGAGGAGTTTTTCGCCGACACTTCGGTTCTGCCCACGCACAATTCGCAGGCCGTGGAGTGCCAGCTGCACCACATCGAGGGGCTCTCCGAGCACTTCCTGTATTCGAACGACGACATGTTCTTCGGCCGCGCCGTCGGGCCGGACATGTTCTTCACCCCCGGCGGCATCACGAAGTTCATCGAGGCCGAGACCCGGATCGGGCTGGGCGACAACGACGCCGAACGCAGCGGCTTTGAGAACGCCGCCCGGGTAAACCGCAAGCTGCTCTGGAACCGCTTCGGCCGCATCACCACCCGGCACCTGGAGCACACGGCGGCCCCGCTGCGCCGCAGCGTGGTCGAGCAGATGGAACAGGAGTTCCCGGCCGAGTTTGCCAAGACGGCCGCGAGCACGTTCCGGGCCGCGGACAACATCTCCGTGACCAACTCGTTCTACCACTACTACGCGCTGCTCACGGGCCGGGCCGTGACCCAGACGGCTGCCAGGGTGAGATATGTGGACACCACGGCCCGGGCGGGCCTGAACTACCTGCCCAAGCTCCTGGCCAAGCGGAATATGGACTTCTTCTGCCTCAACGACGGCAGCTTCCCGGAGGTCCCGGCGGAAGAGCGGGCCGAGCTGGTCACGGATTTCCTGGAGAAGTACTACCCCATCAAGGCGCCCTGGGAGAAGTAACGTTCCGTGACCA
This sequence comes from Arthrobacter sp. ov407, assembly GCF_900102895.1. Classification (GTDB taxonomy): domain Bacteria; phylum Actinomycetota; class Actinomycetes; order Actinomycetales; family Micrococcaceae; genus Arthrobacter. The sequence goes on along the minus strand of NZ_FNGD01000005.1, from coordinate 295,215 downwards.
AAGCGGGCGCCGCGCCAGTCGGGGAGCGGATCAGTTCAGGGTGGTGAACCTGCGCTGCGCCGGCGTCTGGGCCGGGGCCTCGCGCTTGGCCTGCTCCGGGATGAAAATCCCTGCGGCGGCGATCCGGCGCTGGGCTTCCGCAGGAGAGACAAGCTCACCGACTGCCGGAGTGTCGCCGAGCAGCGCCACGGAGTGCACGATCGTGTGTTCGTAGACGTGGACGAGGTTGAACGCCTGCCCGCCGTCGCGGCCCCGGGTGCCGCCCACAGGAACGTTCAGGTCCTGGGTGTAGCAGGTGGCTGAGGCCACGGACACGGGGATGCCCGCGAATGTTGCCGTGGTCGAGTAGTGCAGGTGGCCGCCCAGGATGGCGCGGACATCGGAGTTGCGCAGGACACCGGCAAGCGCCGACTGGCCCCGGAGCTCCACGAGCACGGCAAGATCCAGCACGGACGGCACCGGCGGGTGGTGCAGGGCAAGGATGGTCCCGTCCGGTGCCGGGGTGGCCAGTTCAGCGGCGAGCCAATCCAGCTGGTCGTTGCTCAATTCGCCGTGGTGGAAGCCGGGAACGGAGGTGTCCAGGGTGATGATGCGCAGCCCGTTGACGAAGTAGCTGTGGTCCACCGGCGCGTCATTGTCGGCCTGGTCCAGGAGCCCGGCCCGGAAATTGGCACGGTCGTCGTGGTTGCCCATCGCCCAAATGACCTTTGCCCCCAAGGCCTTGCACGCCGGGTCCACGATTGCGCGGAGCTTGGCGTAGGCTTCCGGTTCGCCGAGATCAGCCAGGTCTCCCGTGAAGATCACGGCTTCGGGGCGGGCACCCGAGGCGTGGACCTCCTCGAAGAGTTGCCTGAGCAGGGCTTCGCTGTCCACGACGCCGTGCAGGGGTTGCGGACCCCCCAGCAAATGGGGGTCGCTCAGGTGAAGTAAGAAATGACGTGGCCGGGGGTGCTCGGCCTCGATGCGCTCCATTGCTGCCTTCTTGGTTGGGTGGAAGCGGTGCCTCCAGTGTCCCTCTCAGTAAGAACTATCCAACCAGACATTAGGCAAACAATGTAAAAACTGGGACAGGCATATTGGAAAATCGCGCGTTAACAGGTGGCGTACCCTCATATGCTCCTGCAGGCATATACGGGGCGCGGCCGCCCGGCAGCACTCCCGAATCCCCGGTTCAGCGGGGCGGGACGGGCAGTGCCGCCGGGTTCAGGGTTTCCGCTAGCTCAGGTAGCCGTTCGGGTTGAGCACGAACTTCGTCGCCGCGCCGGCGTCGAATTCGGCGTACCCCTTCGGCGCGTCCTCCAGGGCAATGGCCTTCGCGTTGACGTTCTTGGCGATGTGTACCTTGTCGTGCAGGATTGCCATCATCAGCTGCCGGTTGTACTTCATGACCGGACACTGTCCCGTGGTGAAGCTGAGCGACTTCGCCCAGCCCGTTCCGAGGCTGAGCGACAGCGATCCTTTCTGTGCTGCCTCGTCCACGCCGCCCGGATCACCGGTGACGTAGAGCCCGGGAATGCCCAAGGCGCCGCCGGCGGCGGTCACTTCCATGAGGGAGTTCAGGACGGTTGCCGGGGCTTCCTGGGCTCCGACACCGTGGCCCTTGGCCTCGAAGCCCACCGCATCAACGCCGCAATCGACTTCCGGGACGCCGAGGAGCTGCTCGATCTGCTCCGCCGGGCCGCCCTTGCTCAAGTCGACGGTCTCACAGCCAAAGCTGCGCGCTTGGGCCAACCGGTCCGCGTTCAGGTCTCCGACGATCACGACGGCGGCACCCAGCAGTTGGGCGCTGGTCGCCGCGGCCAGGCCCACGGGGCCCGCCCCGGCGATGTAGACGGTGGAGCCGGGGCCGACGCCCGCGGTGACCGCGCCATGGAATCCGGTCGGGAAGATGTCCGAGAGCATGGCCAGGTCCATGATTTTTTCAAGGGCCCGGTCCTTGTCCGGGAACTTCAACAGGTTCCAATCGGCGTACGGAACCAGGACGTAGTTGGCCTGGCCGCCGACCCAGCCGCCCATGTCCACATAGCCGTAGGCGCTGCCTGGCCGGTCGGGGTTGACGTTCAGGCAGATGCCCGTCTTGCGTTCCTTGCAGTTCCGGCAGCGCCCGCAGGCGATGTTGAACGGGACGGAACAGATGTCCCCAACTTTGATAAATTCAACGTCCGGCCCCACTTCCACCACTTCGCCGGTTATCTCGTGCCCAAGCACCAGGTCAGTAGGGGCCGTGGTGCGCCCGCGGACCATGTGCTGGTCCGAGCCGCAGATGTTCGTGGCAACGGTCTTGATGATGGCGCCGTGGCGCACCTGCCGGCCCACGTTGGCGGGGTTGACCCCCGGACCGTCCTTGAGTTCAAAGGTGGGGTAGTCAATGTCTATCAGTTCGACTTTTCCCGGCCCCTTGTAGGCAACGGCTTTGTTCCCTGTCATCTCGTTCCTCCTGCGTTCACGGACCCACACGGGGCCCTGCTGTGATTGACGAAGTTGTTTGATGCGCCCTCCGCAGGGACACCTCGGCCGCACTGCCGAAGGACGGCTGTCAGGGATGACTGCGCCGTGGATGAGCCCGGAATGTTGGAGGGTTCGGCCAGTCTAGGCGGGAAGGATGCTTTGGGATAGAGGCTGCGGATTCGGAAAGCCGCGCGGGCAGGTTTAGGCCGGGCGGGGCCGGTTCAGGCCAGTGCGGACTGAACAGCTTCGATGATCTCCGGTGCGTCCGGCTCCACGGTGGGCGCAAAGCGGGCGATGACGTCGCCGTCGCGGTTCACCAGGAACTTCTCGAAGTTCCACTTCACCAGGCCGGGCAGGATTCCGTTCTTGAACTTGGTGAGCTCGCCGTAGAGCGGGTGCTGGTTCTTTCCCCGGACCTTGGCCTTGGCCGTCAGCGGGAAGGTCACGCCGAAATTGCGCTGGCAGAACTCGACGATCTCGGTGTCGCCGCCGGGCTCCTGTCCGCCGAACTGGTTGCACGGGACGCCGAGGACCTGGAAGCCCTGGCCGCGGAACTTGTTGTGCAGTGCCTCGAGTCCGGCGTACTGCGGCGTAAAACCGCATTCGGACGCCACGTTGACCACCAGGACCACCTCTCCCTTGAAACGGCCAAAATCGGTCTCGGTCCCGTCGATGAGGGTCAGGGGAATGGAGTGCAGAGCAGTCATGGTGCGCGTCCTCGCGATGTCGGTGGTCCGGGGCAGGGGTTCGGAACTGTTCCCCCCATTATCCGGCACCGAGGCGTGCGGGTATGGGTGCGCATCCCGGACACGACGCTGGCCGGTGCCCTGGACCCCGCCGCGGGCGCTAGCGGCTCGGCGTCGGCGTTGCCGTGGGCTTTGTTGTCACAGCTGTGGTGGCCGACTGCGTGGCCGCCGTTGGCTTCGGATTATCGGCCGGCGCGGTGACCGGGGCCGGCGGCACAGTGATCGGGGCCAGCGTCAGGGGTGAGCTTGGCGGCGCTGTGGGCGCCTTCATGTCCGCAGCCTCTGTCGCGGTCGCGGAGGCCGTCGCGGTCACGGAGGCCGTCGGTTTCACCGACGGCGCGACCGGCACCGGAGTTGACGGCGTCGCGGAGGCTGTTCCCGTGGGGGTGGGCGTCGGCGTCGCGGAGGCCGTTCCCGTCGGGGCAGCAGGTGAGGTTGTCGCAGCAGTGCCGGTCGGCGTCGGTGTCGGCGTCACAGAGCCAGTGCCGGCCGGCGTCGGTGTCGGCGTCCGGGTTCCGGTCGGCGTCGGTGTCGGCGTCCGGGTTCCGGCCGGCGTCGGCGTCGGCGTCCGGGTTCCTGTCGGCGTCGGCGTCGGCGTCCGGGTCCCGGTCGGCGTCGGTTTGTCGGCGGCGGCTTCGGTAGCTGCAGCTGAGGCGCTCCCTGACGGCTTAGCAGCCACCGCGGCAGGCTGTTCCTGAACGCCGCCGGCCACCACGTGGGTCAGGTCCTCCCGGACTGGAATCGCCCAGCCAATCCCCGTATTGGATGGCTTGCCGGCGTCGGGTGCGTAGCTGGTCATCTCTATCGGGCCGAGTTGATCCACCTGTTTGATGGGGAGCAACGTCCAGTCCCGCGGATCGGTGTGCGAGCCGTTGAGGATCGTTTCGAAATGAAGGTGGCAGCCGGTGGAGGATCCTGTGGTCCCCACTCGGCCAATGACCTCCCCCACCCGCACGGAGTCGCCCTTCTTGACCGCGATCGCCTCCAGATGGTTGTAGGTGGTGATGAGACCGTTGCCGTGGTCGATTTCCACCCGGTTGCCGCCGCCCCACGGGTGCCACCCCACGGCCCTCACAACACCGGCGTCGGCGGAGTAGACCCGGGTGCCGCAGGGTGCCGCGAAGTCCTGGCCCCAGTGGAATTCGCCCGCCACTCCCGTCAGTGGGCTGGTGCGCAGCCCGAACGGGGACGAAGGCACCAGCGATTCCAGCGGGGCCATGAGGAAACCGGCCGCGGGCCGGCTCAGGGCCGCCGAGGTCACATTGAGCTCGCCACGCACTCCTTCCCGGGTGATCGTGCCCACCGTGCTGCGGCTGAAGGCCAGGAGCGCCCGGGCGTCGGCAGTGACAGTGCCTGGAGTCCCCGGGCCAGCGGTCGCGGCGGAGGGGGGCAGCGGGTCCAAAGTTTCGGGCCCCACGGCGCCGGCGGGCGGCATGGCGGCGGTCGGGATGGCGGCGGGCGGCCCGTAGGACGCGAAGGCGCTCAGCCCCTGAAAGCCACCGAATGCCAGAACGGCAAGGGACAGGCACAGGCCTCCGGATGCGCAGCGCACGGCAATGGTCCGTGCCCTGGCTGACTGCTCACTCGATGAGTTTCCCCAGTGTTTTCCCACGATGTGACTCCCGCAATATATGTCCGCCAGACCCCAATCTTCACGGACTTACCTCCCTATGTGACCACATACGGCCCGGCCTGTGAACCGTCAGCGCGTTCCTATTGCAGTACCAATCGGAGAACCACGGATATCCCCAGTAGCTGGCAGGTGGCGGCCCAGTAGTCCTCCGCGGACTTGCAGGTGCCGGGCGCCGCTGAGCCGGGTAAGAATAAAGGATGCGCAATGTCCTGAGGGAATGGCAGGCCGAACTCAAGCAGACGTTCACCGGGACGCGCGATTCCGTGCCCGAGTGGGTGCCGCGCCTTGCCGAGGGCGACGACGCCGGTTACCACTTGCCCGGCTCGGCAGTCTGGGCCGTGCACGGGGACATGCCAACCATCGTGGCGGGTATCCGGGCACTGCTGATGCAGGCGCTCCACCCCGGCGCGTTGGCCGGCGTCCACGATCACTCACGTTTCCGCGAAGACCCCCTGGGCCGGTTGGCGGGCACGATCCGCTGGATCTTCACCGTTTCCTATGGCTCCACGGATACGGCCAAGGCGGCATCGGACTGGGTGCTTCGCCTTCACCGGACGGTGCGGGGAGAGTTCGTGGACGGCCACGGCATCCGGCGCAGTTACGCAGCCAACGATCCCGAACTGCTCCGCTGGGTTCACATTGCCTTCACCGACGCCTTCCTTTCCGCCCACAAGCTCTGGGGACGGCCGATTCCTGGCGGACCCGATGCCTATGTCCGCGAGTGGGCCCAAGCCGGCCGGCTGATGGGCGTGGACGCCCCTCCCCTAAGCGAAGCGGAAATGCGGCAGCAACTCGACCGCTGGTACGACGACGGCGAGCTCCGCTGCGACGAACGGGTCACCGAGACGGTGGCATTCATTCGCGACCCGCCCCTCCACCCCGCGCTCAGGCCTGGCTACCGGGTGCTGTTCGCGGCCGCAGTCGCCAGTCTTGAACCTAAGTACCGCGAGCTCCTGGGCCTGCGGACCGCTCGGCTGGGCCCGATTCCGCTGCCGGTAACCCTGGCCACCCGGGTCACGCTCGCGGTGGTGCATCTTGCCCTGGGCCGGGTGGGTCCAAGCGAGCAGGCTGCCCGGGCCCGCCTGCGCCGGCTGGGCTACAGGGCCTGAGCCTGGCGCTGGGCGGTTGGGTGCAGGCGTTGGGTGCCGGGCCGGCCGGGGACGGAGGCAGCGCTCGGGGTCAGGGCCGAAGGAGCCTGCCGCGGGTGCCACGGGTGCAGGCGGCTGGGCCACGGCGCGGGCGCACTTTCTGGCCATAGTCTCGCAGCGACGGCACGACATGGGGACGCAAAAAGGCCCCGGTCCGAGGACCGGGGCCAACCGCGGAGAATGGGGGATTTGAACCCCCGAGGGCGTTAACCCAACACGCGTTCCAGGCGTGCGCCATAGGCCGCTAGGCGAATTCTCCAGTAGCTTCTGAATCAAAAGCAGATACTAGAATACCTGAACTTTCCGGCTTCGCCCAATTGAGCCCTCCCCGCCCCGGCCTGGGGCTTTTCCACGGGACATGCCCCGCGGTCCGCTCGAAGCCTGGACATAGGCCCAAACAGCCCAGCCCTGCCCGCGAAAAATGGGCATGCCCCACGTTGCCCACGCCGAACAGGGGACATGCCCCGCAGCCCGCGCGAAGGCTGGACATGGTCCCAATGCGCCCAGTGTGCACAAAGAATGGGCATGCCCCGCGCGGTCAACCCCGAACAGGGGACATGCCCCATGAAGCATGCACACCCCGCCCTGCACCAATGCGCCCAGTCCTGCCCGCGAAAAATGGGCATGTCCCGCCGGGGACGAGGGGCGAAACCGGGCCAATTCGAGGCACACCCAATCGTCAGGTAAACTTGCTGACGGCCCCTCATGTGGCGTCATCCTGTTGAACTCCCCCAGGACCGGAAGGTAGCAAGGGTAAGCGGGCTCTGGCGGGTGCATGGGGGGTCTTTTATGTCTGTGCCGATTGGTAGGGTTTATCTGTGACTGTTACTACCGCCCTCTACCGTCGATACCGCCCCGATTCGTTCGCGGACGTTATCGGGCAAGAGCATGTCACCGAGCCCCTGATGACGGCCCTGCGCAAGAACCGCGTGAACCACGCCTACCTCTTTTCCGGCCCCCGCGGCTGCGGCAAAACCACCTCGGCCCGAATCCTGGCCCGCTGCCTGAACTGCGCCGAGGGCCCCACGGACACCCCCTGCGGCAAATGCCCCAGCTGCGTCGAGCTCGCCCGCGGCGGCTCCGGTTCCCTGGATGTCATCGAGATCGATGCAGCCAGCCACGGCGGTGTGGACGACGCCCGCGACCTTCGCGAACGGGCCACCTACGCCCCGGTCCGGGACCGCTACAAAATCTTCATCATCGACGAAGCCCACATGGTCACGTCGGCCGGATTCAACGCCCTGCTCAAGATCGTCGAAGAACCGCCGGAACACATCAAGTTCATCTTCGCCACCACGGAGCCGGACAAGGTCATCGGCACCATCCGCTCCCGCACGCACCACTACCCCTTCCGGTTGGTGCCGCCGGAGCCCCTCATGGCGTATCTGGAGCTGCTCTGCACCCAGGAGAACGTCCCCGTGGCGCCCGGCGTGCTCTCGCTCGTCATCCGCGCGGGCGGGGGTTCGGTGCGCGACTCCCTCTCCGTGCTGGACCAGCTCATGGCCGGCGCCGGACCCAACGGCCTGGACTACGAACTCGCGGTCGCCCTGCTGGGCTACACGCACGCCTCCCTCCTGGACGACGTCGTCGAGGCCGTCGCCGCGTCGGATTCCGCCACGGTATTCCGCGCTGTGGACCGGGTCATCCAGACCGGGCACGATCCGCGGCGCTTCGTCGAAGACCTGCTGGAGCGGTTCCGCGACCTCATCATCGTCCAGGCAATGCCCGAAAGCGCCCAGTCCATCCTCCGCGGCATGCCGGCGGACCAGATCGCCCGCCTGCAGAACCAAGCGCACAACCTCGGGGCGGCCGAGCTCTCCCGCGCCGCGGACGTCACCAACACCGCGCTCACGGACATGACCGGGGCCACCTCGCCGCGCCTGCATCTGGAACTGCTGTGCGCCCGCATCCTGCTGCCCAGCTCCGAACAGACCGAGCGCGGCATCGCGGCCCGGATCGACCGCGTCGAGCGGCGGTTGAACTACGCCGGGAACGACGTCGGGGCTCCCCTCGCCGGCACCCCCGCACCTGCCGCCCTTTCGTCTGGTCGCAGTGAACCGATGGCTTCTCCGCAGCCGCCTGCTGCACAGGCGCCCGCTGCGCCTTCGCCAGCGGCCCCGGCTGCCGCAACCGCCAACGCCGCATCCATCCCGCCCCAGGCCGAGCAGCCGCCGGCCTCAGCCCCCGCTCCGGCCCGGCGGGACGATCCGGTCCGGGAACCGCTGACCGCACCGCGGGTCACCACCAGCGACTGGCCGGTGGACGAACCCGCGGCGGCCGGCCGGCCCGCGCCAGTTCCCTCCGCCGCGCAGCCGTCTGCACTGTCCCCGGCAGAGACTACTCCGCCAACTGCCCAGTCAGTCGAGCCCGCCCGGGCGGCCGCGCCGGAGGCTGCCCCGGCCGCCCCAGCAGCGTCCGCCCCTTCGCCGTCCGCCCCTGCACCGTCCGCTCCGGCGCCGTCCGCTCCGGCGGGCGCCGACGCCGGTCGGGCGCCTGCCGCGGTTTCGAGCCCTGTTCCCGGTCCTGCCGCCGGACCTGGAGCCGACGTGGAGGTTTTGCGCCGTGCATGGCCCGAAATCCTGCAGACGCTCACCAAGATCAAGCGCAGCACTTGGGCACTGGTGGAACCCAATGCCCAGGTCGGCCATTTCGAAGACCACGTCCTGACCCTCGCGTTCACCACCACGGGGCTGGCGGGGGCCTTCGGCCGGGCCGACCACGCCGAAAACCTCCGGCAGGCGATCCACAAGACGATCGGCATCGATTGCCAGATCGTGGCCGTGGCCGGCGGCAGCAACAGCCCAGCGAGCTCTGAGCCAAACCCAAAAGCGCCGGCTAGCCCGGAGACCCCGGCAACGTCTGCAACGTCGGCCGACGTCGCCTGGGGCCTGAGCCCGGCTCCCCAGCCGCCCGCATCTCCGGCGAACGAAACCGCTGAAGCCATCCCCGCGGGGGCAGCGGCCCAGGCGCACGTTCCCGCCGCCGCCGTGCCGGTGACCCAATCCACCCCGGCCCCCACCGGCGCGCCGGTTCCCAAGGCCGAGGCTCCCACCGCCGCGCCGGCAGCGGAACCCCAGGCGACCGCCCCTGCAGCCCAGACCCAGACCCAGGCCCCGGCCGAGCCGGCCGTCGAATCGGACCGGCCTTCGGACGCTTCCGGATCCTATGCCGACCCCGATGACGACTGGGGACCGCCCCGGGACGAGGACGCCCCGCCGCTGGACGAAGAACCACCCCTGGATTGGAATCCTTCACCCGCCGCCACCCCGCGCCGCCCCGAGCCAGCGGCAGCGGCTTCGGGCCGCAAGTCCCCGGACGCGCCGGCATCCAAGGCCGCCGGTTCCCCGGCCGGGACGCCGGACGCAGTCCAGGACGGGTCGGCCGACGCGTGGGCCCGCGCCGTCGAGCAGTCACCCGGCGTCTGGACGGTCGGCACCGATTCGAACCTCGGCCGGTACACGAGTCCGGATGTCGAGCCCGCGGCACCCGAGCCGGTGCCGGCGCCAGTGCACTACGAGCCGGCGGCGGCACAGATCCCGGAGTACGCGGGTGTCGTGTCCGCGGCGTCCGGACTGGCCTCGGACCACCCCGCCCGTGCCGAAGCGGCTCCGGCGCCGGCCGTCGCGGAGTCTGTTGCGCCGCGTGTGGCCGCCGCTGCCGTTGCTGCCGTCGCGGAGGCTGTTGCGGTGGCCGCCGTTCCCGAGGCCGCCGCCCCGGCAGGCCGGCAAAGCCTGTACCAGCGGCTGTCGAACAGTCCCGAGGCCGAGGCCGGGCGGGCGAAAGCCCCCACCCGCGCTGCTGCCGCAACCACCGTGTACGTACAGGACATCCCCAGCGCCGACGACGAAACGATCGAGGAATCGGGCGTCTTCGGCCGGGCCGCCGTCGAGCGTATTCTGGGCGGGAAACTGGTGGAGGAGCGCTCCCTGGATGGAAGCCCGCTGCCGCCCCGCTTCTAGCAGATCTCCTGCCGGCTGGCCCCGGCCCCACCCCAAACGAACGAGGACATTGTGTACGAAGGCGCAGTTCAAGAGCTGATCGACGAGCTCGGACGCCTTCCCGGCGTGGGGCCCAAGTCAGCCCAGCGGCTGGCCTTCCACATCCTCGAGGCGGACCCCCAGGACATGAAACGGCTCGTCGATGCCATCACCACCGTGAAGGAACGGGTCAAGTTCTGCACGGTGTGCGGGAACGTCACGGAGCAGGAACTGTGCAACATCTGCCGTGACCCGCGCCGGGATCCCTCCGTGATCTGCGTCGTCGAAGAATCCAAGGACGTCCTGGCGGTCGAGCGCACGCGGTCGTTCCGCGGCCGGTACCACGTGCTGGGCGGCGCGATTAATCCAATCGCCGGCATCGGCCCGGAACAGCTCCGGATCCGCGAGCTGCTGACCCGGCTCAACGACGGCGCCATCCAGGAAATCATCATCGCCACCGACCCCAACCTGGAGGGCGAGGCCACCGCGACTTATCTTGCCAGGATGCTCAAATCGATCGGCATCGCCGTCACCCGACTCGCTTCCGGCCTGCCGGTGGGCGGGGATCTGGAATACGCCGACGAAGTCACGCTCGGCCGGGCCTTCGAGGGCCGCCGCAACGCGCTGAGCTGACGGACTGGTGGCAGCCACCGGCAGCGAAACCCCGGCCCCGCTCCTCACCGAGCGCCTGCTACTGCGTCCGTTGACAGCCGACGACGCCGGCGCCCTGCTCCGATTCCGCGCCCATCCGGCAGCCACGCGGTACCTGTCCCACGGTCCGCTCACCCCGGAGCAGAACCGCGCCCGGCTCGAGCAGGCGCTGTCCGCGGCGGCAGCCTCCACTGCCGAGTGGTTTCACTTCGGCTGGGCTATCGAACTCCGGGCCACCGGTGAAGTCGTTGGGGACGGCCGTACCTGGAACACGGCGGAGCCCCCGGCGCCCGGCCGTATTCCCTCAGAGTCAGCCAGCCTGGGCTACGTTCTGCACCCGGATCACCATGGGCTCGGCCTCGGACGGGAGGCCGCTGGCGCCCTGGTCGACTGGCTTTTCAGCGCCCGCGACAGCGAGACCATTTATGCGGGGGTCTACGAGCCCAATCTCCCCTCGCGCAGGCTGCTGGAGGGCTTGGGCTTCCGGAAGGACCGCTTCTTCCCGGTTGCCGAGGACACAGCGGGAAAGCAGCTGCCATCCTGGCGCTACCGGCTGGACCGCGGCTAGCACCTGCCCCCTGCCGCCCGCCGGCTGCCCACCAACGGACATGTCCAGCGCCCGGTCCCAAGCCCGGAGGACATGCCCAGGCCCCACGTCCAAAAATGGACATAATGCCCTTATGCCCACCCCTGCCCGCCAAGAATGAGCATGTCCCGCGGAACCCGGCGAGCATGCCCGGTCCTGGCGAGCAGCGTGGAGCATGTCCCGCGGAACCGGTGAGCACGTCCACTCCCCACCCGCGGTCCCCCAGCCGGACCAGCGGACATGTCCAGCGCCCAGTCCCAAGCCCAGACGACATGTCCAGGCCCCACGTCCAAAAATGGACACAATGCCCTTATGCCCACGCCCGGGCGCCAAGAAAGAGCATGTCCCGCGGAACCGGGCGAGCATGCCCGGTCCCCACCCGCGCTCCCCCCACCGGACCAGCGGACATGTCCAGCGCCCAGTCCCAAGCCCGGAGGACATGCCCCGCGCCCACGCCCGGGAATGGACACAATGCCCTAATGCCCACCCCTGCCCGCCAAGAATGAGCATGTCCCGCGGAACGGGTGAGCATGTCCCACGGGAACGGGTGAGCATGTCCATTCCTGGCCGCCAGCAAGGGGCATGTCCGGTGGAGACAGGCCCCGCGTGTCTGCCATTCGGTCACAATTCAACGGCGCGGGCGGCACGGCGATAAACTGGGGTGAGAAGTTACGCCGTCGCGCCGTTTGGTTGCCTGGCCCAGAACCCCGATGATCCAGTGAGGGTGCGCGAATGAGTTTGCCCACTACCGAAGTCCAGCCCGGATCGCAGCCGCAAACGCTGCCCGTCTCGGCCGCCGCCACCAAGCACCTTGTCGTGAAGAAGTTTGGCGGTTCCTCGGTGGCGGACGCGGAGGGCATCAAGCGCGTCGCCCGGAGGGTCGTGGACGCCCAGAACGCCGGCGACGAGGTGGTGGTGGTGGTCTCCGCCATGGGTGACACCACTGATGAACTCCTTGACCTCGCCGGCCAGGTGACCGATTCCGCCCCGGCCCGCGAAATGGACATGCTCCTTTCCGCCGGGGAACGCATCTCCATGGCGCTGCTGGCCATGGCCATCAACAAGTTCGGCGCCTCGGCCCAGTCCTTCACCGGATCCCAGGCCGGCATGATCACCGACGGCATCCACGGCAAGGCCCGGATCATCGACGTCGATCCCCACCGCATCCGCACCGCCCTGGACAAGGGGCACATCGCGATCGTGGCCGGATTCCAGGGCATGAGCCACACCACGAACGAGATCACGACGCTCGGCCGCGGCGGTTCGGACACGACGGCGGTGGCCCTCGCCGCGGCGCTCGACGCCGATGTGTGCGAGATCTTCACCGACGTCGACGGCGTCTACACGGCCGACCCGCGCGTCGTCCCGTCCGCCAAGAAGATCGACCGCATCTCCAGCGAGGAAATGCTGGAACTGGCCGCATCCGGCGCTAAGATTCTGCACCTGCGTTGCGTCGAATATGCCCGCCGCTTCGGTGTACCGTTGCACGTCCGATCCTCATTCAGCCAGAACGAAGGCACCTGGGTCCTGCCAGGTGCCGACGACAAGATCACGACTCAAGAGGGAGTTGCCTTGGAGCAGCCAATCATCTCCGGCGTTGCACACGATCGTTCCGAAGCCAAAGTCACGGTGGTCGGCGTACCGGACATCCCCGGCAAGGCTGCGGCGATCTTCCAGGTCATCGCGGACGCCCACTCGAACATCGACATGATCGTTCAGAACGTTTCCACGCATGGCACGGGCCGGACCGACATCTCCTTCACCCTCCCGATCGTCGAGGGCGCGGAAGCCCTGGCCGCCCTGCACGCCGCGCAGGAACGGATCGGCTTCGAGAGCATCGAATACAACGAGAAGATCGGCAAACTGTCGCTGATCGGCGCCGGCATGCGCTCCCACCCGGGGGTGTCCGCGCGCTTCTTCGCGGCCCTCTCCGAGGCAGGAATCAACATCAACATGATCTCCACTTCGGAGATCCGCATCTCCGTGGTCACCCACGCAGACCTGCTCGACGACGCTGTCCGCGCCATCCACAGGGCGTTTGACCTCGACAGCGAGGACGAGGCCACGGTCTACGGCGGCACCGGCCGCTAGCCGGCCGTTATTCCGGAGCCGGACGGCCGCCGATCGGCACAGAGAACCCGACTGCGCGCCTGGGCGGGAGCCCGGACCGCATAGGAATGGGGAAGGGAGCGGCGCCTGCCGCTCCCTTCCCCATCTCTGCTGGCCTGCGGCCAGGCCAGGTCAGACCTCTTCTTTCCAGAGGTCCGTTTTACGGACAGCGTAGTGATGTCCCTGTGTGTCCGTCTCGACCTCGAAGCCTGACAGGTCGTCTTCCGAGGCGTGCTCGAAGTCGTCATGCCGGTGCACTACAGGCGCCGCCGTATCGCCCCGATTTGCGGGCCCGAACAGGAGCCTCAGCTTGTCGGTCTTTTCCATGAAAGCTCTGACAGCACGTGTCACTAGTCCCACCCCCTTTCCTCGTCCCGGGTGGTTCAGGATGCTGCACTGCGGTGTGTCAGTGCCCTCATTTTACGCCCGGCAGCGGGAAATGGCCCGGGTGGGGTGCCGCTAAAAGGACCTAGCGCAGGGATTGGTCATCAGGGTTTCGGGGCACCACATAGGTGCTGCCATCGGGCCGGTGCAAGGTTTCCCACTGATCAGTTTCGGCCTGCCGCATCGCCAGCAGCCGCCTGTTCTGATCGGTCATCTCGTGGCCGAGTGCACTGCGGTTGGCTGGCCCGAACACGGCCCGGAGCTTCCCGGTGGCCCGCATGAACCTCTCGGCGGCATTTTCCTTGGCCATGGCCATCCTTTCCTGGGAACAAGACAATGCTCCCAGTGTACGCTAATCATTAGTGCACTAATCATTCGAAGGAGTCGGTGTGACCGAAGGAACCCCAGCAATCCAGGGCGGGCACGTCACGCAGGGAGTGCAGGACGCCCGGGCAGCGCAGGACGACCTCCTGCTGGAACAACAGCTCTGCTTCGCCCTGACGGTGGCCTCCCGAAGCGTCGTGGGCGCCTACAAACCCGTCCTGGACAAGCTCGGCCTGACGCACCCGCAGTACCTCGTCATGTTGTGCCTTTGGGAAGCGAGCCCGCGGTCGGTCCGCGACATCAGCGAGGCCCTGGCCCAGGAGCCGGCAACCATCTCACCGCTGCTGCGCCGTCTCGAGACTGCCGGCTTCATCACCCGCCAGCGGATGGAAGGCAACGAGCGCACCCTTGATGTCCGGCTGACGCCGCGCGGAGCCGCCCTTCGAGAGCAAGCCACCGAAGTCCCGGGCATCATGATGGCCCGGCTGAGGCTGACGCGTGAACAGGTCGGCCAGCTGCACGCGTCCATGATGGACCTGATCGCCGCCACACGGCCGGGCCCGGACGACGCGCCCCGGCGGTAGACTGTGCACAACAGAGGAGGACTGCTGATGCGCACGCAATCGGGCCGCCCGGCACTTGTCCTGGCGGCCGTCCTGATGGCCGTGGCCGGATTGGCCGCCTGCACGCCGAACGGCGGGCCCACACCTTCTCCCTCCACCAGCACGACGCCGGGAACCCCCTCCAGCCCGGCGCCCACAGCGCCGTCCGGCTCCCCTTCGCCGGACACAGAGACGACGTCCCCCGCACCGCCACCCTCCGCCGTCCCGCTGCCGTCCGGCCCGGGACAGGGCAACGCCGAACTCGCCATCATGATCAAACCGTCCGAAACCGGCACCGCGGCCAACTTCACGCTCGTCTGCCACAACGGGGTGCCTGCGGCCGAAAGCCAGCACCCCAACGCCGCCGCAGCGTGCATCGCCATCAAGAAGAACCCGGCCATCCTCAGCCCGGCTCCGGCCGGCAAGGACCGGGTCTGCACCCAGCAGGCGACCGTACAGCAGGCGACGGGGCAGCCCGCCATTTACGGTGGCCCGGAGGTGGCGACCGTCACCGGCGTCGTGGACGGACACCAGGTCCAGGCGACCTACAGCCAAACGGACGGCTGTGAAATCGCCGCTTGGAACGCCGCCAAGGACGTCCTGGGCTCATCCGGCGGGGCGAGCTAAGCCCTTGCACCTCCAGCAGGAAGAGTGGCTCCCACGCCAGGCCGCCCACGTCCAACGCGTCCGCCGCTATGCGGATCCCTACCTCGAGCGGCGTTCCGCCGGCCGGAAGCACCCGGTGGAGGACTTCCTCTTCACCTACTACACCCAGAAACCCGGACAGCTGCTGCGCTGGCACCCGGGCGCCGGCGTCGTGCTCTACGGCCCCGAGGCTGCGGCGCGGACGGGCTGGAAGTATTACCGCGCGGCCGACGACGCCGAACTCGCGGCCGCCGGCCTGCCGGCAGAGTCGCCGGCGGTGACTGTCGACGTCGATGCCTTCCTAAGGGACCGACGGGAGGCACTGCGGTTCGCCGGGATCATCCTCGCCGGGACCGCCGCGCGGCCGGCCCAGTTCGGCTGCTTCGGGCTGCACGAGTGGGCCATGGTCTACCGGCAGGACAAATTCGAGCTCCGGCACGAGTACCTGCAGTTGCGGCTGGGGCCCGAGCGCACGGACGAGGTGGTCGAGGAGAACCGGATCCGCTGTTCGCACTTCGACGCTTTCCGCTTCTATACGCCCGATGCCGTGCCACTGAACGGCCTGGCGCCGAGCCGGGAGAACCAGCGGTCCATGGAACAGCCCGGCTGCCTGCACGCCAATATGGATCTCTACAAGTGGGCCTACAAGCTGGCGCCCGTGCTGCCGAGCGAACTGGTCATGGACTGCTTTGAGCTTTCGTGGCGGATCCGCGCCATGGACATGCAGGCCTCGCCCTACGACCTCGCCGAATGGGGCTACCCGGCCATCCGGATCGAGACACCGGACGGCAAGGCCGAGTACGTTGAATACCAGCGGGCCTTCGCCGCCGAGGCGCAGGAATTGCGCCAGCGGCTGCTGCACGAACTCACCCCACTGCTCCGGGCCACTGCATCCCAAGAAAGCACGGAAGGACGGCAATGACCGACCCCCATGACCGGCCCAGCCGGCACGACATCGACCTCACGATCCGCCTGACGGAGGCACCGGAAGCGCCGGAGTACACCTTCCATCTGGCGGCCGACGGCGGCAGCGTCGCCCCGGCGTCCACGCTGCCGGACGCGGCCGCGGCCCTGGCGGCCGTGCAGCGGTTCGGGGAGAACATCTTCTTTCCCAAGCCGGGACCGCCAAAAATGTGCACGCAGCAGTACGGCGGACCCCAAGTGGCCGTGGTCACGGGCTGGTTCCTGGGCCGCGAAGTACACAGCGTGTTCAGCCGCACCGACGGCTGCGAGATCGCCCGATGGCGCGCCATGGCGCCGCTGCTGGGCGGAGTCGCGGGCTCAACCGGCGCAATCTAGGCGCCGGGCCCGCCGAACTGCCGGGCTACCGGCCGGGCCGGACCGGCCGGCCGGCGGGACTGACCTTAAATAGCGATGGCCGGCGGTAGGAACCGCCGGCCATCGCCGTCACTTCGGGTTGAGTTTCCGCCTAGATGGTGTTGTTGGGGCGCTCAAGCTCCTGGTTCTGGAACTTGGACTGCGCGGCCGAGCCTTCCGAGGTCGGCGCCACCGAGGCACCGCCTGCAGCGTTCACGACGACGCTGACGAACGTCGGCTCGCTGGCACCGGCAAAGGTGATCCGTCCGATGTAGGAGCCGGGCTTAAGACCGGTCCAGTTCAGCGTGATCTTGCCTGTTTCACCGTTCGGCAGCACCAGAGGGTTCGGCGTGATGGTCGCATTGTTCTCGTTGGCACCGAGAACCGCGGCATCGACGCTTGCCTTCGTGGCCTTGCCGCCCGGGCTGGAGTACAGGTTCGCGTAGATCGTGTACGAGCCGGCAGCCGGATTCGCAATCGAGAGCGTCTCGCTGGACGACGACGTCGCCACCTGCTCGACGCCCTTTGGCGTGACGACCCACATGTCGAAGTCCGAGGCCGGGTCAGAGGAGATGACCGAGAACTTGGCCAGCGGAGCACCGGCCGGGACCTTCACAGTCTTGACGAAGGTCGAGGCATCGGCGCGGCCCGCGAACGGCCCGGGGACCAGCTCCACTGCAGAAGAATCCGCCTTGGACAGGCCGTCCAGCGTCATGTTGACGGGCGAGTTGGTGCCGGACACAACGCTGATGTCGCCCGAGCCGGTGCCGGAATCGGTGCTCAGGAAGACATCCTTCGCGGCGACGACAGACTGCGGCCGGACTGCGATCGGCGAGGTGACGGTCTTGCCTGCACCCGCCCAGCTCAGTGAACCCATGGCGAACTTGCCCAGGGCAGCGCTCTTGTTCTCAAAGCTGACCTTGAAGGTCTTCTTCTCGCCAGCGGCCTTGAAGTTCAGGGCTGCCGGAGCAACATTGACCTGAATTCCGGGCACATCGGCTTCGACCTTGTAGACGCCCGGAGTCAGGGCGGTCAGGGTCCGGGTCACGGTGATCTTGCCGGTGAGGTTGCCCAGCGAGAAGGACGGGACGTTCATGTCCCGCGGCAGGGTGCTGGACGGCAGGCCGAGGTTGATCCCCGTACCCTGGATGAATTTCCAGTAGTCCTCTTCGTTAGCGTCGTAGACAAGACCCGGAGCGACCATGCGTGCCGGATCCACCTGGCCGGCGCCGGTGGCGTGGACGTCGGTGTTCTTGGAGCCGTCGGCGTTCACGACATTGCCTGCCGTGGTCATCATGGCGGACTTGACCGCTGCCGGGGACCAGTTCGGGTTCTTGCCCAGGAGCAGCGCGCCGAAACCGGCGACGTGCGGTGCCGCCATGGAGGTGCCGGACAGGAAGCCGAATTTTGCACCGTCGGCGCCAATCGGCGACACACCGGCCAGGACTGCAACACCCGGCGCAGTGACGTCAGGCTTCAGCAGATCCGAATCGGTGGCCAGCAGCGGGCCTCGGGAGGAGAAACCGGCAATCTGCGGCTGCGCCTCCGGCGGCAGTCCGGTGGTGTCCTTGTTGACCAGGGAGACCTTGATGGCCGGGTTGGCGGTCACCTTGGCCTTGATGGCCTCGGTGGCCGGCGGGTTCACGTGGACGGTCGGGACAGCGTGCTGATCAGTGTCCAGCGAGGAATTGCTCAGGTTCACCAGGATCATGCCGACGCCGCCGCCACGGGCAACCTCGGCGCTCTTGGCGACGCGGTCGACAACGCCACGGTCACAGACGACGACCTTGCCGGCGACCTTCGCCGGGTCCAGGGTGCCGGGACCACACAGTGCGGGGGACGACGGCGGGGCCGCTACGGCCGCGTTGGCAGCCAGCACGACGCCGGCGTCCTTGACTGCTTTGTTCATGATGCTGGCGCCGCGGAACTTGGTGCCGTCAGCGAATTCAACGGTGCCCTGCAGCTCCTGGGAGAAGCTGCTGGCCGCCACAGTGGTGACCCAGGGGCCGCCGTGGTTGACAGTGCTGGCCGTCGGGCCGGAGTTTCCGGCCGATGCTGCGACGAAGATGCCTGCAGAGGCAGCGTTCAGGAAGGCAATCGAGACCGGGTCGATAACTGACGTCGCAGAACCGGAGATCGAGTAGTTCAGCACGTCGACGCCGTCTTTGATGGCCTGTTCGACGGCGGCAACGGACGAGGAGCTGTAGCAGCCGCCCGTGTCGGGGTCGGTGTCTTCCCAGCAGACCTTGTAAACGGAGAGCTTGGCGGCCGGCGCGATGCCGCTGGTCAGGCCGAAGCTGCGCCCGTCGACGAAGGTCTCGACGTTGGCGTTGCCCGCCGACGTGCTTGCCGTGTGGGTGCCGTGGCTGGCGACATCGACCGGGGACAGCAGTTCTTCCGGAGCACGCTCGGCCGGGGGCACGAACTGCAGGAAGTCCTCGGCGAAGTAGTGCGCGCTCAGGACCTTGGAGTTGCAGGCAGAACCGTCGAAGTCCTGGCCCTTCTGGCAGTCACCGATAAAAGTGTCGCCGTCGGACTTCAGCATTGCGATCTTGCCGTCCGCCATCCTGTACGGCACACCGACCACAGGCTGGCCGACGAGGGGCTTGACCTCTTCCCCGGCGAAAAACGCACTGGACGGGGTGTAGCCGGTGTCGATGACGCCGACGACGACGCCCTTGCCGGCGCCGTTCTGGCCGCCGAACTTCGTGTTCCAGGTTCCGTTGGCCCCGCTGAGCTTCAGGAAATCGGTGCTGGAGTAGTCCGGAGCGTTTTCCGTGTCAGGGGCAACCGTCAGCACGCTGGGGTCCTTGGCCAGTTTGATGGCCTGATCCGCGGTGAGGTGTGCGCTGAATCCGTTGAGGGCAGCGGTGAACTGCCGATTGATCTTGACGCCCTGCTTGCCGGCCACCTGGGCCTGCTTCTGCTCCAGGTGCGCCTGGTACTTCTTCACTTCAGCCTTGTTGGCATCCAACTTCTTGCCGGGCGCAGGCTTGGTGGCCGGCATGCCGGCAGTCCCGCCGTCATACGTGGCTGCCGCTTTCTCGGTCAGGACAACGATGTAGCGGCCGTCCTTGTAGTTGTTCGGATCAACGTTCTTCTGTGCGACGCCGGCTACGGCCGGCGCTTGCCCCGGGGCCGCGTTGGCGGGGGCGATCGCGATGCTGGACAGAAGAACCGGCAAGCCCAGGGTCAGTGCCGCGGCCCTCCGGAGTCCCCCGCTTCGAAGGAAGCTCTTTCCTGGTGATGTCACGAGTGTTCGAACCTTTCGTAAAGGAACGGCCCGGCTTCATTGCCGGGCCCAACGGACTGGCGGGACCTTACCGGGCGATCGCCCGGCCTGCCCCGACGGATACCAGCCGATTCATACAGTACAGACTGAGAGCGAGATATGACATAGACCACAAGGAGGTATCTAAAATTTGTCACGCAACACGACTTGATGCGATGGCGAGGCTGCTGAACTGCGTCAATGGGAACCTCCGGCCCGCACGGGCGCGCACCCCTGCGGCGCCTCAGCGCGGTGGACGCGGCCGTGATGGTCCGCGGGGGAAGTGGGCGTGACGGTCCGCGGGCACACCACTGGCCTACCGGCGTCCTACCGGCGGCCTAGCGGTGGCCTACCTTCGGGGAGTCCTGACGACGTCGCTGATCCAGGCACGGGTCTTCTCATCCAGGGGACCGGCCACCTTGGACGCCCTCGCCGCGCGGTCGGCCTTGACCTTCTGCAGGACCATCCGGCCCAGCCCGGCGAACACTGCAGCGGCCACGACAGTCAACACCACGGATTTCGGTTTCTCAGCCATGCGCACATCCTACTGACCCGCGGCAGCCCGGACCATAGCGCGCAGCCGCCCCGGCCACGCCATTTCTCCAGTTCAAGGACCTGCCCTTGAGGCCGCGTTCACACTCCCAGCACGAATACGGCCGGACGCACCGAGGCCGGTAGAATGGGCATGCAAGCTCGCGGAGCGCCCTTTCACGCTGTATTCACTAAGCAGTCCTCAACACACAGCGGATCGGCGTGAGACGGCACCACTCCGCTGCGCCCTTACCCAACGCTCACGCACAGGAGTTGCCGGATGCCCCGGATCGTTGTCGACGTCATGCCCAAGCCCGAGATTCTGGACCCGCAGGGGAAGGCCATCGTCGGTGCTCTGCCCCGGCTGGGCTTTACCGCTTTCAGCTCTGTCCGCCAGGGCAAGCGCTTTGAACTCACGGTCGACGGCGAGGTGACCGAGGAGATCCTGGCCCAGGCCCGCAACGCCGCCGAGACACTGCTGTCCAACCCGGTCATCGAGGACGTCGTCAACGTCGAGGTCGTTGAGGCCTGAGATGACTGAACTCCCCCTGATCGGCGAGGCCGTTGCCGTCGCCGCGCACCCCCGGCTCGCGGGTGCGAAGATCGGCGTCGTCACCTTCCCCGGCACCCTGGACGACCGCGACGCCGCCCGTGCCGTCCGGCTGGCCGGCGCCACCCCGGTGGAGCTCTGGCACGCCGGCACCACCTTGGGCGACGTTGACGCCGTCGTGATTCCCGGCGGTTTCTCTTACGGCGATTACCTCCGCGCCGGTGCCATCGCCCGCTTCGCGCCGCTGATGTCCAAGATCATCGACGCCGCCAACTCCGATGCCAAGCTGCCCGTGCTGGGCATCTGCAACGGCTTCCAGATCCTGACCGAGTCGCACCTGCTGCCCGGCTCCATGATCAAGAATGACCACCTGAAGTTCATGTGCCGCGACCAGGTCCTGCGCGTGGAGAACAACACGACGGCCTGGACCGGGGACTACGCCGCCGGCCAGGAAATCACCGTGCCGCTGAAGAACCAGGACGGCCAGTACATCGCCGACGAGAAGACCCTGGACGCGCTCGAGGCGGAAGGCCGCGTCGTGTTCCGCTACGTCGGTTTCAACCCGAACGGCTCCCGCCGCGACATCGCCGGCATCTCCAACGCCCCGGGCAACGTGGTGGGCCTCATGCCGCACCCCGAGCACGCCGTGGAGGCCGGCTTCGGCCCCGAGATCGGCTCCGGCACCGAGGGCCTCGGGTTCTTCACCTCTGTCCTGAACAAAATCGTGGGAGACAACAAATGACGGAGACACCCGCAGTGGCGGCGCCCGCGGAGACCGCCCGGAAGTTCAACATCGACACCGTCGAGAACGCGGCCAAGACCCCGGACACCGAACTCCCCTGGGCCGAACTGGGCCTGAAGCAGAACGAGTTCGACGAGGTGGTGAAGGTCCTGGGCCGCCGCCCCACCGGCGCGGAACTCGCCATGTACTCGGTGATGTGGAGCGAGCACTGCTCCTACAAGTCCTCGAAGAACCACCTGCGCCAGTTCGGCGACAAGGTGACCGAGGAAATGAAGAAGGACATGCTCGTTGGCATCGGCGAAAACGCCGGTGTCACCAACCTGGGCGATGGCTGGGCCGTGACCTTCAAGATCGAGTCCCACAACTCGCCGTCGTTCGTGGAGCCCTACCAGGGCGCCGCAACCGGTATCGGCGGGATTGTCCGCGACATCATCTCCATGGGCGCCCGCCCGGTAGCGGTGATGGATCCGCTGCGCTTCGGCGCCATCGACCACCCGGACACCGCCCGCGTCATGCACGGCGCCGTGGCGGGGATCGGCGGCTACGGCAACTCGCTGGGCCTGCCCAACATCGGCGGCGAGATGGTCTTCGACTCCGTGTACCAGGGCAACCCGCTGGTCAACGCGCTGGCCGTCGGCGTGATGCGCCACGAGGATATCCGCCTCGCCAACGCCTCCGGCAAGGGCAACAAGGTGGTGCTGTTCGGTGCCCGCACCGGCGGCGACGGCATCGGCGGGGCCTCCGTGCTGGCCTCGGAGTCCTTCGATGACACCAAGCCGTCCAAGCGCCCCGCGGTCCAGGTGGGCGACCCGTTCGCCGAGAAGGTCCTGATCGAGTGCTGCCTGGAGCTGTTCAAGGGTTCCCTGGTTGAAGGCATCCAGGACCTGGGCGCCGCAGGCATTTCCTGCGCCACGTCCGAGCTCGCCTCCAACGGCGACGGCGGCATGGAGGTCGAGCTGACTTCCGTCCTGCTCCGCGACCCCACCCTGACCCCCGGCGAAATCCTGATGTCCGAGTCGCAGGAACGCATGATGGCCGTGGTCACCCCGGAGAACATCGCCGCGTTTGAAGCGGTCATGGACAAGTGGGCGGTGGAGTACTCCTGGCTGGGCGAGGTGACCGACACCGGCCGCCTCATTATCACGTGGGAAGGCGATGTGATCGTCGACGTCGACCCGCGCACCGTGGCCCACGACGGTCCGGTCTACGACCGCCCGTACGCCCGCCCCGAATGGCAGGACTCCGTCCAGGCCGACTCCTTCACCGGGTCCGTGCAGGACACCGGCCGCCCCTCCGCCCCCGCGGACCTGGCCGCCGCGATCACCGAACTCGTCGCGTCGCCGAACATGTGCGACAAGTCCTGGATCACCAAGCAGTACGACCGCTACGTCGGCGGCAACACGGCCATGGCGTTCCCGGACGACGCCGGCGTGGTCCGGGTGGACGAGGAAACCGGCCTGGGCGTCGCCCTGGCCACCGACGCCAACGGCCGCTACACCTACCTCGACCCGTACCACGGCGCGCAGCTGGCGCTGGCCGAGGCCTACCGCAACGTCGCCACCTCCGGCGCCGTCCCGATGGCCGTCAGCGACTGCCTGAACTTCGGCTCCCCCGAGGATCCCGACGTCATGTGGCAGCTGGCCGAAGCCATCCGGGGCCTGTCCGACGCCTGCATGGTGCTGGGCATCCCGGTCACCGGCGGCAACGTCTCGCTGTACAACCAGACCGGGACCACCCCCATCCACCCCTCCCCCGTGGTGGCTGTGCTGGGCAAGTTCGACGACGTCGCCCGCCGCACGCCATCGGGCTGGAAGGAAGACGGCCTGGCCATCTACCTGCTGGGCACGACGGCGGCGGAGCTGGACGGTTCGGAATGGTCCAACATGCGCGGACACCTCGGCGGCCTGCCGCCCAAGGTTGACCTCGAGGCCGAGCGCGAACTGGGGCAGATCCTGATCAACGCCTCCCGCGACGGCATGGTGGATTCCGCCCACGACCTCTCCGAAGGCGGCCTCGCCGCGGCCCTCGTGGAGTCGTCCCTGCGCTACGGCGTGGGCGCCCGGATCGCGCTGCAGGACGTCCTGGACCGCGACGGTGTGGATCTGTTCACGGCGCTGTTCTCCGAAACCCAGGGCCGCGCCGTCGTCGCGGTGCCCCGCTCGGAGGAAATCCGCTTCACGGACATGTGCACCGCCCGCGGGTTCGCGCACGTCCGGATCGGTGTGGTGGACGCCGAGGGCGGCACGCTGGAGATCAACGGGGTCGAGACCATGAGCCTCGACGCCCTCCGCGAGGCCCACGAGGCGACCCTGCCGAAGTACTTCGGCTAATCCCCACCGCACCCCGAGTTCCATCGATTGCTCCGTAGCTGCCCTTTTGAACACCCAGAACGGCAGTTGCGGAGCAATCGTTCGTTAACGCCCGGGCCGCCAGCCCGCCTGCAGGAGCGCGGCGCGGACCTTGGCCACCGCGGCCTTGGCGTCATCGTGCATGTGCCGCTTGGAGATCCGGACCTCGGTCCAACCGAGGGCCGTGTACTTCTCTGAACGGGCGATGTCCCGGACGATTTGACCCTCGTCACCGTGTTGTTCGCCTTCGTACTCGATGCCGATTCTGTATTTCCGATAGGACAAGTCGGGTTCGTGGTGCCGTGTCCCTGCATCGTCGATGATCGGCACGTTCAGCTCCGGTTCCGGAAGGCCTGCCCGGACCATGGCAAGCCTCAGTAAGGACTCCTGCGGCGAATCCGAGCCCACCCGAATGAGGGTGATGGCTTCCTTCGCCTTGCGGAGTCCGCGCTTTCCCTTGTGGCGGTCGATCATCCGCTGCAGATCCTGGAGGCTACACAGCGGCACATCCCTGCCCTCGAACTCGAGCCGAGGCACCCGGACGCAGCTGTCGCCCGCCACAACGAGTTCGTCTACGGTCAGCATTTCGGCCAGATCCAGCCAGGTCCGCTCCGGGGTGGTGATGGGAATACCGTCCAGGAGCGTGATCTCGTCGTCGTAAAGCTTCATCCGGTGAACGATTACATGTGGCCGATTGAGATGGGCGGCGCCCTCGGGCCTGATCACGTGGTACATCGGCGGTCCCTCCTTCTGTTGCCGCACCGGAAGCGAACCAAGCTCCGCCGCGGTGAGGTGCGACGCGGCGCATCGCTCATTGACCTCAATGAAAGGCCGCACTCGCACGCCCAAGGGAAGCTCCGGCGTCGGGCCCAGGCAACGAATTCCCCGACCCAGCGCCGCGAGGGAGTGGTGGCGGAGCCGTTTTGGCGACACCCCAGCCTCTGCCGCTTCGACGACGGTAAATGGGCGCCGCCGGAAATCGTCGGGCAGCGGGCGCGCGGTCTTCATGGCTTCATCAGACCAGAACGGCGTCAACACTGCAGAAGTTATCCACAACGGCCATCGAATGCTCCATAAGTGCCGTTATGAAGCCTCAAAAGGGCGCTTACGGAGCAATCGACGGGGGTTAGGGGGCAATCTGCGGGGTTAGTCGTCGCTGCGGAGCTCCCGTTGCCGTGCGCTGAGGAGTTCGAGTTCGGGCCGGGCTGCGACGAAGCGTTCGACGGCGGTGAGCACCTCCACGACGTGTGCCCGGTCTGCTCCGACCAGGCCGGCGCCTAACTGCGTACGCCGGTGCTGTTCGTGGTCCCCGACCTCTGCCACGGAGACATCAAAGCGCCGCTTCAGCTCCGCCAGCAGCGGCCGCACCACGGAGCGCTTCTCCTTGAGGCTGTGAACGTCACCCAGAAGGATGTCGAATTCGATCCATCCGATCCACATGCCCTAAGCCTATCCATTGCTCCCCACCGGCCCCCTTAGAGGCCTCAAAAGGGCGCCTGGGCCCACGCCGGCAGGGTTCCCTGGCCGAGCTTGCGAGGCGAGGGGGCCGGTGGGGAGCAATCGACGGGGTTAGATGGTGAGTTCGCCCATCCGGTCCCAGCCTTCGCCGTCGAGCTGGCGGCTGATGATCCGGGGAGTTTCGGCCAGTGCCTGCGGCATGTCCGCCATGGCCTGTTTGAAGTGGGCGCTGTTGACGTGGTCGCCGGCGGCGTCGTCCTTGAAGGCCTCGACGAGGACGAATTCGTTGGGGTCCTCAACGCTGCGGGACCAGTCGAACCACAGGTTCCCGGGCTCCTGGCGGGTGGCCTGGGTGAAGTCCTGCACGAGTCCCAGCCAGCGCTCGGACCAGTCCGGCTTGACCTTGAATTTGACGACGATGAAGATCACGGAGCTGTTGCCTTTCATTCGGATTTCCGGGGGTTCTGTACTTCCAGGATGACAAAGCGGGGTCAGCAGGCCTGGATGGCCTCGCGGGCCAGTTCCTGCTGCCGCGGGGTGCCGATCCGGTCGGCCCATTGTTCGGCGAGCTGGAACTCCACCATGGCCTCGGTGCAGCGGCCGGCGTCGTGCAGCGTCCAGCCGAGGTTGTTGTGCAGCGAGACTATCCACCGTTTGGTCCGCTCATCGTGGACCGTGGAGGCATACTCCAGGGCGCTCCGGGTCCAGGTCTCGGCGTGGGCGGAGTCGGCAATGGCGAGCATGTGCAGCGCGTCCACGGCCAGGAATTCCTCGCCCAAGTGGTCCGCGAGTTCGGCGGCCTGTTCAAAGAGCGGCACGGCCATCTCGGGGTGGCCGCTGGAATTGAGCACCCGGCCGCGTTCCAGCAGCACGCGGACGGCGACGGTGGGCTCGTCGGCATCGACCGAATCCAGCAGGGCGTCGGCTTCCTCGTAGCGGCCCTGCAGCCCGATGGCCCGCCCCAGCTGGGTGGTGAGTTCGGCGCGTTCGTCGGCGTCGTAGCTTTCATCCGCGGCGGCCGCCCGGAAACGGGCTTCCGATCCGGCGGGGTCGTCGAAGTTCCACAATTGGTCAAGGGTTTTCTGTTCCAGCATCCACCTGCTCCTGCTCAGCTTTCACCTGCGGCCAGTTCGTGTGCACTCCCAATGTATCGGGAAGTGACGTGCCTTTGTGCACGTCCCGCCAGGGCGCTGCCGGCCGCGTAGAACCAGTTGGACGGCCTGCTGAAGGCCGTGATTTTGAGGAACACCCGCCCCGCGGCGTCGATCTCCACTTCGAAGGCTTCCTCGCCCCGCACGGGATGACCCGGCAGTGTGCCGTACCCGAACCCGGCGCGTTGCGGCCCGTCGCCGGGCACCGGCCGCCGCACCCACACGACCTCGCAGGGCGCGTTGATCCGGAAGGGGCCGACGCCGAATCCGCTCACCAGGCGCGCGCCGGGCACGACGGCGTCGGAGTCGGTGCGGACGCGCAGCCCGGAGTGTTTCTGCAGCTGCCAGGTCAGAATCCCCTGCGCCACCCTCCGGTACAGCGCCAGGCCGTCGCCGAGGTAAGCCTGGGATACCAGACACGGAAAGCCGTCCGGAGGCTGGCCGCGCTCGGTGGAGCCGATGCCCGGATAGTTCAGCGCGGCCCGGGCGCGGGGCGCGCTGCGGCCGGCGTCAGGGTCGCCGCTCATGTGCCTTCGCCCCTGGCGAGTCCTGCCCAGCCCAGCTGCTCCCGCTGCTTTCGGCTGACCGATGCGACCACCAGGTCATAGGAATCCTCCACCATGTCCCGGATCATGTCGTCCGGCAGCGACCCGTCCAGCCGGACCCCGTTCCAGTGCGTCTTGTTCATATGCCACGCGCCGGTAATTTCCGGATGGATGGCCCGCAGCTGTTCGGCCAGGGCCGGCTCGCACTTGAGGCTCACGGACCAGTCCGCCGGGTCCATGGCGGACGCCGCGAACATCTTGGCGTCCTGCCGCGCGTTGCCTGCCACCGCGGCCCGCACCTTGAAGACGGATGTCTCCGGGCCGAAGGGAAAGTCCTCAAAGGTGCCGGGGAAGCTCAGGCAGATCTCGCGGAGGGTGGCAACGTCCATGGCACGAGCCTATCCGGCTGCGGCCTGCCCGGCAGCGCGGGCATCCAATGCTGTGCAGCCCTTCGACGGTGGTGCCGTTAACTTCGTAGTCGCCTACCGTGCGGGCACCCAATGTGTTGATCGTGGATCCTGGGCCGCTAGAGGCCCACGCGCCACCCTTCGCGGGCTGGGCACTCGTTCACGACGACGTCCAGCCCGGCGGCCTTGGCGCGGTCCACCGCGGCGTCGTCGAAGACGTCCAGCTGCAGCCAGACGGCCTTGGCGCCTATGGCGATGGCCTCGTCAATGACGGCCCCCACCTTGTGGGAGTTGACGAAGCAGTCCACGACGTCGATCGGGTGCTTCTCCGCGGGAATCTCCGCCAGGGAGCGGTACCCCTTCTCCCCGTGCACGTCGTCGCCGGGCAAGTTGACCGGAATGATTTCCATGCCCATCCGGTCACGGACAAACAGGGAGACTTCATAGGCCGAGCGCCATTCGTTGGTGGTCAGGCCGACCACCGCCCACGTGCCTTTGGTTCGCATGAGGCGGTCAATTACTGCCGGATCGTTAACGTGGGCCATGCATCAACCTTACTCCTGCAACCTTTCCGGGCAATTATCGAATAAATGAATGATTCCCACGCGGATGCAATGCTGGCCGGGCCGGATCGCCCGTTGCGCTATCACCTAGGGCGGTTCTCAGCGTTCAGAACCGCCCTAGGTGATAGCGCAACAGGTCTAGCGGGCGGCCTAGGGCTGGCCCGGAACCGTGGGAAGCACACCGGGAAGTGTCGGCGCGGGCAGCGGATCCGAGGGAAGGCCCCGTTCCCCACCCCGGCCGGGGAGCGCGGGCACTCCCGGCGTGACCGGACGATGTGGTGGTGTCGGCAGGATACCGTCGCGGCCGACGGCGGGCGGTGTGGCCGGCGGCGTGTGTCGGGTCTGCTTGGCCGGTGCCGAGCCAGTGGGTGCAGACGGTGCGGTCCCAGGAGTTCCTGAGGGGCCCGTCGCGGCAGGCGCAGGGAGGGCCGGGACCGAGGATGGCGACGGCTGGACATGTTCCGGGGCCGGTGTACCGTGCCCCGCGGGCTGGAAGACTACGTCGACGCTCTGGCTGATGCTGTGCCGGAAATCTTCGCTGGATGCCGCCACTGCGCCGGCACCAAGGGTCATGGCTCCCACGACGGCGCCGCCGACGATTGCCAGCCGACGCTTCCGGCCGCGGCGCTCAGCGAGGCTCGTGACCCCGGCGGGGAGCGATTCATCGTCGGCGTCATTCGCGGACGCGACCGTGGGCAGCGCCGTCGTCGTGGCTGAGACAGGGGCCGCGGAAACGGCTGCGCCGGTGGCGAGCAGTGCCGCGAGGTCGGCGCTGGGCGCGGGAGCCGCATCCGGGACCACGGCGCGGAGCTGTTCCAGTGCGCTCCGGAGTTCGGCCGCGGTTTCGAGGCCGGAGTCGCTCAGCATCGCCTGGATGCTGCCATCCTGCTGGGGGTCGCGGGTGCCGGTCATGATGCTGCGTGGTCCTTTTCGGTTACGAGTTCGCGCAGGGCACTGAGCCCGCGACGCTGAAGCTGCTTGATGGCACCCGGTGTCTTGTCCATGATGCCGGCCACCTGTTCGATGGAAAGGTCCGCGACGATCCGCAGGACCAGAACTTCCCGCTGCTCCTCATTGAGCCTCGCGAGAGTGGCTGAGATACCGCCCAGGGATCCGAGCGCCTCGTCCTCGGCCGATGCCGAGTACCGCGCGTCGTTCAGGGGGTCGTATTCGGCCAGATGCGGCGTGCGTGCTGCGCGCCGCCTGTAGTCGACCAGCCGGGCGTGGGCGACGGAGAAAATGAAGGTCCGCAGACCCGTGTGCCCGCCCCTGACGCCAGCCAGTTTCGGCAGTACGTCCACGAACACGTCTTGGGTCAGGGCCTCGGCGTCGTCCACGCCCCGGGCCCGGAAGTAGCCAAGTACGGCCGGGGAAATGACCGCGTACACCGCGCTGAAGCCTGATGGGTCACCAGCTAAGGCGGCTGACAATTCGTCGTCGCTTAGCTGCTGTGCCAAAGAGGCTGTCCTTCCGTTACTGCTGGGGTGCGGCCCCCGCAAGTCTAGCGGCCGCACCCCGGAGCCCTCCAAAGTGAGGGCTCTTTCCTTGCATTCAGACCCGTGCCGGGTCCAGGCTAAACAGCCGGAAATTACTTGTCGTGCTGGGGCAGCTCGACGGACGGCTGGGCCGGAACGGCGGGCACAGCCGGGGTTGCCGGTACGCCGGGGACAGCAGGCACAGCCGGGACTGCGGCGTTGACGTTGGCGTTGGCGTGTGCCTCGGCGGCAGCACCCTTGACGTTGGCGTCGCCCTTGACGGTGGCGCCGTCCTGGTCAGCGTCGACGGAGCCTTCGACGGCGCCTTCGGTGCCGTCAACGTCGGCGTCGCCCTTGGCGGAGCCATCGGTCGACGGTGCCGCCGGAACTGCGGGAACGGCCGGCTTTGCCGGGAGCGTAGGCGTGGCCGGGACGGCCGGGACAGCCGGGTTGGCGGGCGTAGCGTGGTTCACTGCAGCGTGCTCGGTGCTGGACATCTGGGCCGCGTTGGCCAGTCCGATGCCGGAGAAACCTCCGACTGCCAGGATGGCGGCGCCGACAGCAATCTTGGTGGTCTTGCTAACACTCTTCATTACAGACATACATCCTTTGTTTTTTTGGTGGAAGGCGGGCTGAGGCCTCATGGGGCGCTCGACAGCCCACTCTCGCCAGGGAAGGCTAGCCGGCGCCCATGGGGGCAGGCGCCGGCCGGCGCTTACGGTAAAGGGCCGACCAGAGACCAGATGGGGGGAAGGCGCCGGTCGGCACTTACGGTGGAAGGCCAGCCGGTGTCTGGTGGGGGGTCCAACACTCCGGCGGCGCTTACATAAGAGGTAATCGCTGGGCGGGCCGGAAAGGTTACGCACCAATCGAAAATTTCTTGATTTCTTTTTTGGGCCGGTGCTGCCGGGGCTTAACGACAGCGGCGTGCCGCCCTTTCCAGGGTGGATCGCCGCCGTCGTGCGCCGCGTCAGGACCGGAAGAGTCCGCTGTAGGCATTGAGGGCGATCTGGCCACCCAGGTGGGCGTAAAGGACTTTGCTACCGGCCGGAATCTCCCGGCTTTTCACGAGGTCGATTAGCCCGGCCAGGGACTTGCCCTCGTAGACGGGGTCGGTGATCATGGCCTCGAGCGAGGCGCCCAGTCGGATGGCGTCCAGGGTGGAATCGACGGGAATGCCATAGAGGTCCCCGGCCCAGCCCTCCATGACATTGATTTCGTCGTCACGGAGTTCCCGGCCCAGCCCGATCAGCTCCGCGGTGTTCCGGGCAATGCGTTCAACCTGGTCGCGGGTCTTCGTCAGGGTCGCCGACGCATCGATGCCGATCACGCGGCGCGGCTTGTCCTGGCCGGCGAAACCCGCGATCATCCCGGCGTGGGTGGAGCCCGTGACGGTGCAGACGATGATCGTGTCGAAGAAGATGCCGAGCTCCCGCTCCTGCTCTTCCACCTCGTAGGCCCAGTTGGCGAAGCCCAGCCCGCCCAGCCTGTGGTCGGATCCTCCGGCCGGGATCGCGTACGGCTTGCCGCCGGCGGCCTTGACCTCTTCGATCGCGTTCTCCCAGCTGCTGCGGATGCCGATGTCAAAGCCCGCACTCTCCAGCCGGACATCGGCGCCCATGATCCGCGAGAGCAGGATGTTGCCCACCCGGTCGGACAGCGGGTCCGGCCAGTCGACCCAGTTTTCCTGAACCAGGCGGGCCTTGAGGCCGAGTTTTGCGGCCACCGCCGCGACCTGACGGGTGTGGTTGGACTGGTAGCCGCCAATCGAGACGAGGGTGTCCGCGCCCTGCGCCAGGGCATCCGGGACGAAGTATTCCAGCTTGCGTGTCTTGTTCCCGCCAAACGCGAGGCCGCTGTTGACGTCCTCGCGTTTCGCCCAGATCTGTGCCCCGCCCAGATGCGCGCTGAGCCGCGGCAGCGGGTGGATGGGGCTCGGTCCAAACATCAGGGGGTAGCGCTCGAAATCGGTGATGGCCATCGTCGGTCCTTCGCTCGCGGTGGGAAACGGCTGGGTGGACAACAAACATGCAATACATTGCATTGTCGGACACCGGCGCCGGGACGCATAGCGCTGCCGGGGCTTAACGACGGCGGCGGGCCGCCCTTTCCAGGGTGGCCCGCCGCCGTCGTGCGCCAGCTGGTGAAGCGTCAGCCGGGGCTAATCGTTGATGAGGTCGTTGACCACGATCGTCTGGTCGCGGTCCGGGCCGACGCCGATCGCGGAGAACCGCGTGCCGGAGAGCTTTTCCAGGGCGAGGACGTAGTTCCGGGCGTTTTCCGGCAGGTCCTCCAGGGTGCGGGCGCCGGTGATGTCCTCGGTCCAGCCTTCGAAGTATTCGAAGATCGGCTTGGCGTGGTGGAACTCGGTCTGGGTCATGGGCATTTCGTCGTGCCGCACGCCGTCGACGTCGTAGGCCACGCAGACCGGGATCTGCTCGATGCCCGTCAGGACATCCAGCTTGGTGACGAAGTAGTCAGTGAAGCCGTTGACGCGGGAGGCGTGGCGCGCCAGCACGGCGTCGTACCAGCCGCAGCGGCGGGGACGGCCGGTGTTGACGCCGAACTCGCCGCCGGTCTTCTGCAGGTACATGCCCATCTCATCGAACAGTTCAGTGGGGAACGGGCCTGCGCCAACGCGTGTGGTGTAGGCCTTGATGATGCCGATGGAACGCGAGATCCGGGTGGGGCCGATGCCCGAGCCCACAGAGGCGCCGCCCGCGGTCGGGTTCGAGGACGTCACGAACGGGTACGTGCCGTGGTCAACGTCCAGGAAGGTGGCCTGGCCGCCCTCCATGAGGACCACCTTGCCCTCGTCCAGGGCGGTGTTCAGGACATAGGTGCTGTCGATGACCAGCGGGCGCAGACGCTCGGCGAAGGACAGGAAGTACTCCACGATCTCGTCCACCTCGATGTCGCGGCGGTTATAGACCTTGACCAGGAGCTCGTTCTTCTGGCGCAGCGAGCCCTCCACCTTCTGGCGCAGGATCGAGGCGTCAAAGACGTCCTGGACGCGGATGCCCAGACGGGCCACCTTGTCCATGTAAGCCGGGCCGATGCCGCGGCCCGTGGTGCCGATGGCGCGGCTGCCGAGGAACCGCTCGGTGACCTTGTCCAGCACCTGGTGGTAGGGCGCCACGAGGTGCGCGTTGGCGGAGACACGCAACTTGGAGGTGTCCGCGCCGCGGGCCTCCAGTCCATCGATCTCCTGGAACAGGGCTTCCAGGTTCACCACGCAGCCGTTGCCGATGATCGGAATCGCGTTCGGGCTCAGGATGCCGGCCGGAAGGAGCTTGAGCTCATACTTCTCACCGCCTACGACGACGGTGTGCCCGGCGTTGTTGCCGCCGTTGGGCTTGACGACGTAGTCGACGCGGCCGCCAAGCAGGTCAGTGGCCTTACCTTTGCCTTCGTCGCCCCATTGGGCTCCGACGATCACGATTGCTGGCATGGGATCCTCCCCCATTCGTTCGGGCCGAGCTCCGTGTTCCACCAGGTGGTCGCCGCAGCTCAGCGCCGTTCATGAGAATGCCCCGAATCTACCGCTGTGCTCTTACCCAACGCCAGAGTTCCGGGGCTCTTACCACCCAAGTTTAGCCGAAAACGGTGACCGGCATGGCTTTGGGTCCTTGCTTGGACGTGGCGTCTAGCCCGTGGTGAACGCCAGGGCCGCTTCCGCGAGCGAGGGCCACGCCTCTGCCGAAGCCGCGGGCACTTCCACCCAGTCCTTGAACGGGCGCCCCATCCCGGACGGATCAAAGAGCTGCGCGCCGGGGAGTTCGAGTGCGCGGGAGTGGTCGGACGAATCCCTGCCCAGTTTGAATGCCATCGCCTCACCGTTGAGGCAGGCCATCGCCTTGCGGTTGACCATCAGGGCCCGGGCGCCAAAGGTCTGGCCCAGCGCGACGCCCGCGCCGGCGAGATCTGCGGCCACACCCTCGAAGGCGTCGACGGCGGCAGCGGACGATTCTTTCTTCTTCATAGCGTTCGTCATAGCTGCATCATCCACCAGGTCAGGCCCGACACATAGCGGGCACCACTTGCGGGAGCACCCGGAGTGGAATTGAGTGGGAGTGAAAGGAAACCGCGCCATGTCCCACAAGTCCATGTCCCAGAACAGCGACCACATCCGCGTGACCCATGCCGGCTCGTTGCCCCGCACGCCCGAGCTGATCGCCGCGAACGAGGCCAAGGAAACCGACGGCATCACGCCCGAGTTCCTGGACCTGCTCGCAACCTCGGTGGCCGACGTCGTGCAGCGCCAGAAGGAGCTGGGCATCGACATCCCCAATGACGGCGAGTACGGGCACACGATGTCCAGCTCCGTGGACTACGGCGCTTGGTGGAATTACTCCTTTTCCCGGCTCGGCGGCCTGGAGCCGACCGATGTGGACCGCTGGGCCGACGCCAAGGTGCACCGTTCCTCGCCGGGCCACATCGTCCTGACCTCCTTCCCCGACCGCCGGGACCGGCTGAAGTTCGATGAAGCCTACAACGACCCCTCCTCCGGGATCCTGGCCCACCGCAAGGCCGTCACCCAGCCGAAGATCGCGGGGCCGCTGACGTACACCGGCCAGGAGCTCGTGGCCTCGGACATTGCCAACCTCAAGACCGGCCTTGCCGCGGCCGGGCTGACCGAGGGATTCGTCGCCTCCCTCTCCCCCGGGTCGTGCGCCCGCGTGGCCAACGAGTACTACCGGAGCGATGAGGAACTCCTCTATGCCTGCGCCGACGCGATGCGGGAAGAATACAAGGCCATCATCGACGCCGGCCTGACGGTCCAGCTCGACGATCCTTCCCTGGCCGAGAGCTGGGACCAGATCAACCCCGAGCCGAGCCTGGCGGACTACCTGAAGTTCATCCAGCTCCGGGTGGAAGCGACGAACTGGGCGCTGCGCGATCTTCCCCAGGAGCAGATCCGGCTGCATGTCTGCTGGGGTTCCTGGCACGGCCCGCACACCACGGACATCCCCTTCGCGGACATCGTCGGCTCCGTCCTGCAGATCAATGCCGGCGGCTACTCGTTCGAGGCGGCCAACGTCCGGCACGAGCACGAATGGCGCGTCTGGGAAGACACCAGGCTTCCCGAGGGGAAGGTCATCATCCCCGGCGTCGTCTCGCACGCCACCAACGTCGTGGAGCACCCGGACCTCGTGGCCGACCGGATCGTGCGCTTCGCGGACCTCGTGGGGCGTCAAAATGTGATTGCTTCCACAGATTGCGGGCTGGGCGGCAGGGTGCACCCGCAAATTGCGTACGCCAAACTGGAGGCCCTCGGCGAAGGGGCCCGCCGCGCCACCAAGCGGCTCTGGTAACGGCAACGGACGGCAGAGCCGGGGCGGGCGCTGCATTTCGCGGGGCTTGATAGACTTAGAAGGATCGACCAGGAATCGGTCCACACCACATTTTCAAACCACACCATTGCTTCGCGCGCCCAATATTGGGCGTGTTCGCATCCGGTGTGGCAGCTTTGCCAATCCCGCAGGAGACCCAGCAACATATGACAGCCCTGGCCCCCGAAAATTTCCGCGAAGAGCTTCTGAGCCGCCGGTACGAACCTAGCGTCGCCCCCGTCAACGAGCTCCTTGACGCCCTCCAGGCAACCAAGGCTGGCACCGCTGTCCCCTACGTGGACCCCATGCACGAGGTCGATGAGTGCCGCATCATCAGCCTGTACTCCAACATCGGCACCGCGGATGCGTCGGGCTTCATCACCGCCGGCGATGAAGAGGCGGCCACCCGCATGCTGGGCGTCCAGTGGAAGCTGGGCCTGCGCCCCGAATTCGTCATGCCGTGGAACGTCCACCCGTGGTACGTCCCCGGCGAGCCCAATGGCAAATTCACCCCGGACCAGATTTCCGCAGGCCTCAAGCCGCTGCTGAAGTTCCTGGCCCTCGTGCCCCGCGCCTCCGTGATCGTGGCCCACGGCACCGAGGCCAACCGCCTGGCCAACCTGCTGCTCAAGACCGAAGTGCCCATGATCTGGCGCCGCGGCCTGAAGACGTACAAGGTCCGCTCCCTCAGCGGCCGGGCGTTCGCCGGAACCCCGGCCCGGCAGGAAGAGTACCTGGCCGAGATGCACACCGCGTACGCGGATGCCATGGCCCGCACGGGCCTGGCCAAGGCCAGCTGAACACTTAACGACGGCGGGCTCCCACCTTGAGGTGGGAGCCCGCCGTCGTTGGTTTAACCCTTGGTTAGCCCTCGGACTCGATGGCCGCTTTCGCGCCGGGATCGGAATCCTTGAGGAACTTTTCGATCCGCTCCGGCTCTTCGGCCTCGCCGATCGCCGCGGACGCACGGCCCAGCGAGTAGAGCGAGCGCAGGAAGCCGCGGTTGGGTTCGTGCTCCCACGGGATCGGCCCGACGCCGCGCCAGCCGTTGCGGCGCAGCGAATCCAGGCCGCGGTGGTAGCCCACCCGCGCGTACGCGTAGGAATCGATGGTCCGACCCTCGTCCCACGCCTCCTCGGCCAGGACGGCCCACAGGAGCGAGGAAGTGGGGTGCTTCGCCACGAGGTCCACGGCTTCCTGTCCGAGCGCGAGGTGCTGGTAGATCTCAGTCTCGGCTGGCAGGAGCGTGGGCTCGGGACCCATCAGGTTCTTGCGGAACTCGTCGGACATGGCTAGAAGGTCTTGCCGGTGGAGCCGAGCTGCTGGGCGGCCTCGACCACACGGGCGGCCAGGCCGGCCTCGGCCGAGGCGCCCCAGACGCGGGGATCGTAGAGCTTCTTGTTGCCGACCTCGCCGTCGACTTTCAGCACGCCGGAGTAATTGCGGAACATGTGGTCCACCACCGGGCGGGTGTAGGCGTACTGGGTGTCGGTGTCGATGTTCATCTTGATGACGCCGTAGGAGACGGCGTCCGCGATTTCCTGCTCGGAGGATCCGGAGCCGCCGTGGAAGACGAGGTCGAACGGGTTGGTCTTGCCGATCTTGGCGCCGACCTGCTCCTGGATGTCCTTGAGGATCTCCGGGCGGAGCTTGACGCCGCCCGGCTTGTAGACGCCGTGCACGTTGCCGAAGGTCAGCGCCGTGATGTAGCGGCCGTTTTCGCCGGAGCCGAGCGCGTCGATGGTGGCCAGGGCGTCCTCGACGGTGGTGTAGAGCTTGTCGTTGATGGCGTTCTCGACGCCGTCTTCCTCGCCGCCAACAGTGCCGATCTCAACTTCGAGGATCATCTTGGCCGCCGCGGTCCGCTCGAGCAGTTCACGGGCGATCCGCAGGTTTTCCTGCAGGGTCTCGGCGGAGCCGTCCCACATGTGCGAGTTGAAGAGGGGGTTGCGGCCGGCCTTGACCTCTGCCTCGGAGGCGGCGAGCAGCGGGAGCACGAAGCCGTCCAGCTTGTCCTTGGGGCAGTGGTCCGTGTGCAGCGCGATGTTGACGCCGTAGTTCTTGGCGACCTCGCGGGCAAAGGCGGCAAAGCCCAGGGAGCCGGCAACCATGTCCTTGGTGGACGCGCCGGACCAGTATGCCGCACCGCCCGTGGAGACCTGGACGATGCCGTCGGACTCGGCCTCGGCGAAACCGCGCAGCGCGGCGTTCAGGGTCTGGGAGGACGTGACGTTGACGGCCGGGAAGGCGAAGCCGCCCGACTTTGCACGGTCGATCATCTCGGAGTAGATCTCTGGGGTTGCAATGGGCATGCTGACTCCTCGTCGAAAGCAGTGGTAGCTACATGGCTATCTACATCCTAGCCACGTGCGTCCCGGAGCCGAATACGTGAAGCCGGGTCCCGGAAATGTTCCCGGGACCCGGCAGCAAACGTCGGCAGACGTGTTACGGCTGCCGTTGGCCGTGCGGCTACTGTCCCGCGATGCTCGTCGCGAACCGGACGGTCATGCTGCCGACGCCGGTGACGTCGTCATAGCCCGGCGCGGTCGCCAGCGATGTGTCACTGTCAGTGCCGACCAGGTAGCTGGCGCCACTGACCGCACTGGAGAAGACCATGGCCTGGGGGCTGGACTGCGGCACCACGTCCCGCGCTGCCGAGTTGGCCGTCTTCGCTGCGGCGTAGATGGCCGGGTTGGCGAACCCGACGGTTTTCCCGGTCGCGGACTGTGCGATCGCCATCTGTGCCGCCGTCAGCGGGCAGGCCAGCGAGGTTCCGCCGTACCCCGTCGTCTCATAGGAACCGGTCTTGAGGACGTGGTCGTTGGTGATCGGGCTGATCCCCACCTGGTAGCCGGTGTAGGGATCGGCAAGGGAGGCGACATCCGGGGAGACCCGATAGCCGTTGGCCAGCGCGGCCGGGACCGTGCCCTGCTGGTAGGCGGGCTGGGCGAACACCGCGCTGATTCCGCCGCCGGCGCCGAAGCGGAACGCACCCGGCTGGGGCCCGGCGTAGCTGAGGCTGCCGTCGGGATTCGGGACGATCCGGTTGCGGGTGGTTCCCCAGCCGGTTTCGAACAGGTAGTCGTTGTTCTTGCCTACGGCCAGGCTGGTTCCGCCGACGGCCGTAACGAACGGCGAGCTGGCCGGGAAGTCCGGCGACGCGTAGCCCAGGGCCGCCTTCTCGTCGCCGTTGTCGCCGCTGGAGAAGTAGAGCCCGACGCCCTCGCCTGCCGCCTGAAGGTGAATGTTCTGCATGCCCAGCAGCGCGTTCGGCGAGACCGCCTCGCCCACGTAGCCGTAGCTGTTGCTGACGATGGTGCTGAGCTTCTTGTCCAGGATGGTGGACATCGCGATGTCGATGCCCGCGCCGCAGTTGTTCCCTCCGACGTAGAGAATATTCGCGGCGGGGGCGAGTCCGTGGACGGCCTCGACGTCGAGCGTCTGCTCACCCTGCCAGCCGCTGGGCTGCCCGCACAGGGCCTGGTCCATGAACAATCGGGAGTCGGGCACGATTTGCTGGTACTGCCCGGCTTTGAGGACCGGGAGACCGTTCTTCTGCGAGTAGGTGTTCGTGTCGGATTCGATGCTCGGCGAGGCGTAGGCGTCGATGATCGCCACGGTCTGGCCCGCGCCGGCTGTCGACGGGGACGTCACCCCGTAGGCGCCTTGCAGCTGGGACGGGGTGTAGCCGCAAATGCCGGTGCCGAAGCTCGTTGATCCGTACGCCGCCGGGACGGTGGCCTTGTTCTGCTCCCAGTAGTTCGAGCAGGGCGCATCAACCGGCGCAGGGCCGACGGCCTTGCCGGACGGCTGGGCCGCGTCCGAGGACCCGTCGGGAGTCGCCAGCGACGGGCGGGTAAGCAGCCGCCCCTGGTCGATGGAGATCGCCTGGACCTTGGCGGCGAGGTTCGCCGGCAGGGAGGGGGCGGTGGACGGGCCGATCAGGCTCTGGCCCTGGAAGGAATAGGTCTGCTCGATTGTGCTGAAAGCGGCATTGATCTGGGAGACAGTGCCGCGGAAAACCACGTAGAGGCCACTCGCTGGGACCGAAGTGACCACCATGCCCTGGGACTTGAGGTAATCCACGAGCGCGGCGACGTCAGCCTTGGCCGGCCCGTACTTGGCGATCCAGTCAGAGGGCGAAAGGTACTGCTGATACCGCGGATTTCCCGGAGTGGACACGGCCGTGGCGAACGCCTTGGCCGCTCCGGCGTCGGGCAGGTTCAGGTAGATCTCGCCCTCGACCGTTGTATTGCTCAGAGGGGTGCCGGTCTTGGCGCGGGAACCTGCCCAAGGGGGCACTGAACCCGGAGAGTTGTTCGACGGGGGCGGCGTCGGCGGGGCGGCGACCGCGGCCGTTGCGGTCAGGCCGATGGCAAAGGCGAGCGATGTTCCAAGCGCCAAATAGCGTTTGGCGCGCCGGGAATGCAAAGTTGAGACCGTCTTCATGAGATGTCTTCCCCTAAGCGGGCGCCCTTTGCGCCCACACACGCCAGAGCCTAAACGGGAAAAGCCGATCTGACTATAGGTGCCTCAGGAAACTATCTGGCCAAACACGTGCCGGCGGATCCAGGCGTGCATCGCGATCGCCGCGGCTGAGGCGGCGTTGATGGACCGGGTGGAGCCGAACTGCTCAATGGACAAGGTGTCAAGGGCGGCGTCGTGGACCTCAGGGGTCAGGCCCGGGCCCTCCTGGCCGAAGACCAGCACGCAGTCCTTGGGCAGTTCGTAGGTCTCCAGCGGGACGGAGTCCGGGAAAATGTCGATCCCGATGATCGCCAGACCCTCCCCCTGCGCCCAGGCCACGAAGTCCTCAACGGTGGGGTGGTGGCGGACGTGCTGGTAGCGGTCGGTGACCATGGCCCCGCGGCGGTTCCACCGGCGGCGTCCGATGATGTGGACTTCCTTGGCGAGGAACGCGTTGGCGGTCCGGACCACGGTGCCGATGTTGAGGTCGTGCTGCCAGTTCTCGATCGCGATGTGGAAACTGTGGCGCTTGGAGTCCAGGTCCGCCACGATCGCCTCGTGCTTCCAGTAGCGGTATTTGTCCACCACGTTGCGCCGGTCGCCGTCCGCCAGGAGGTCCGGATCCCAGTGCTCGCCCTGTGGAAGTTCGCCTTCCCAGGGGCCGACGCCGACCTCCGTCTTCGGTGCAGTCTCTGGCACAGGCTCTACGCCGGCGTCGCCGGGAATCTCGGGTTCAGTCACGCCTCAACATTAGACTGGGAGAGAGGTAGCGGCACACTTACGGCGGAGGACACCATGGCAGATCAGCGCGACGAGCAGGGGACCGATTCAGACGGGGCACGTTCGTATGCCTCGATGTACCGCAGCGGCCAGGAAATCGAGTGCTGGCTCACGGACATGGACGGCGTGCTGGTCCATGAGAACCAGCCCATCCCGGGCGCATCGGAGCTGATCCAGCGCTGGGTGGACACCTCCAAGCGCTTCCTCGTGCTCACCAACAACTCGATCTTCACGCCCCGGGACCTCGCGGCCAGGCTGAGTTCTTCCGGACTGGAAATCCCGGAGGAGAACATCTGGACCTCGGCCCTGGCCACTGCCCAATTCCTCAAGGACCAGGTCCGCGGCTCGGAATCGGGGAACCGTGCCTACACGATCGGCGAAGCAGGGCTCACGACGGCGCTCCACGAGGCAGGCTTCATCCTCACCGACCAGAACCCCGACTTCGTGGTGCTCGGCGAGACCCGCACCTACTCGTTTGAAGCCATCACCATGGCCATCCGTCTGATCCTGGCCGGCGCGCGTTTCATCGCCACCAACCCGGACGCCACCGGGCCCTCCAAAGACGGCCCCATGCCTGCCACCGGGGCCATCGCCGCCCTCATCACCAAAGCCACGGGCCGCGAACCGTACATTGTGGGCAAGCCCAACCCGATGATGTTCCGGTCGGCGATGAACCAGATCGACGCGCACTCGGAAACCACGGCCATGATCGGCGACCGCATGGACACCGACATCATCGCCGGCATGGAAGCGGGCCTGCACACGGTGCTGGTGCTCAGCGGCATCACCCACCGGGACGACATCGCCGCGTACCCGTTCCGGCCGAACCAGATCTTGAATTCCGTGGCGGACCTCAAGAACCAGATCTGAGGACAACGCTCAGAACGCGGTCATCTTCCCGCCGCCGCCCGGCAGCGGGAAGAGGTCGTCCTGGAGCTTGTCGATGATGGGCCGGTAGACGAACGGGCTCCAGCCCGGGCTCGCGTGCTCCGGCCTCGCCCCGTCCGTGCGCAGGTCATCCGAGGCCATGTTGGCCTTGAAGGTCAGTGACCACGTATCCCGGGCGGTCTCGTAGTCCACGGACTTGTCCCGGGGGTTGCCGATGAACGCCATCTTTGTTTCGCCGATCTTCCCGACGAAACGGCTGACCTCAAAGTGGTAGATGTAGGCGGATTCGGACTGGATCAGCACACTGGACGGCGCGATCGGCGAGAGCTGTTCCAGGGTCTGGTCCACGATCTGGCCCCAACTGCGCTCATTCTTGTGCAGCATCCTCTCGCCGAGCTCGTAGCCGCCGCGCAGCACTGAGGGGAAGCGGAACCCGCTTTCGTAGAGCAGCACCACGCCCTCAAACCAGCTCTGGTCCAGCACGTCGTGCCGGCTCGCGGGGCTGGAGTCGAGGAGGATGAATGCCACTTCGACGCCGTGCAGCTCGCGCAGCCGGGCGGCCACCTGGGTTGCCACCATGCCGCCGAAACTGTGGCCGTAGAAGTAGAGGGTGGTGAGATTGTGGGCGCGGACGTGCTCGATCACGGCAATGACCACCTCGTCGATGTCCAGCCCCTCGTTGGAATAGCCGACGGCGGCGAGCTGGCCCCTCTTGTTCAGGGATCCGCGCAGGGCGTTCAGGATCCACAGTGCTTCTTCCCAGCTTGTCTTGTAGCCGGGGAAGAAGATCCAGCTGGCGTGGGGAAAATACCGTTCGGCGACGTCATCGGGCACTTCGAGGATCCGGGTGACGCGCCGCTCGGCCTGCACGCGCTGCGTGAACAGCATGTCCGCGGCCAGCACCGACGCGGACCCGGCGCCGATCAGGAACGTGCGCCGGGAAACCCGTTTAAGCTCGACGGCGCGGCGGAGCATGCGGGCCTCGGCAGCTCCGGGGCCTCGCGGATGGTTCGGTTCCATCTCGGCCGGCACATCACTACCGTATCCACGGTCCGGCGGGGATGAGAAACCGGACCCATCCGGAAAAGAGAAGGCCAGTCTGGAGCGCCGTTGGCGCCGCTGGCGCCGCTGGCCGGCTAGACAGGCTCGGGCTCGCGGCCGTCTTCGCGACGGCTGATCTCCATGCCGATCTCGTCATAGGTCGCCAGCAGTTCCGAGCGGGCCATGTCAGTGGGGTCGTCGAGCAGGCCGAACACCGAGTCGGACGCGGCGAAGAGTTCGTCGTCGGAGAACCGGGTCAGCTGACGGGTGCCCGAGGGATCGA
This sequence comes from Arthrobacter sp. ov407, assembly GCF_900102895.1. Classification (GTDB taxonomy): domain Bacteria; phylum Actinomycetota; class Actinomycetes; order Actinomycetales; family Micrococcaceae; genus Arthrobacter. The sequence goes on along the minus strand of NZ_FNGD01000005.1, from coordinate 252,812 downwards.
CGGAGGCCACGAATTCCCCGACCATGTCCAGTGTGGGCATTGCGGCGGAATCGTCGCGGTGCGGGGTCAGTTCCAGGGAGACGCCGCCGGGGGCTGGCATGCCGGCGGTCTCCGAGCCGGCGCTGACGCCGTCGATCGCGTTGAGGTCGTGGCGCAGGCCGGCCAGCGCCGATGATTCCACGAATGCGGCCAGGCCGAGGTCGACGCGGATGTGCGAGATGATTCCCATGCGGCGAACGCGCTGGATAATCTGCACCAGGGAGGGGCGGGAGGCTTGCGTGAGGCTCCCCCGGACAGTAATCCGGACGACGTCGGAAACGACATCGAGTTTGACGTGGGCTTGCAGTGTTTGGTCCATAGGTACTCCAAAGAAGGCATCTATGGCCGACGGCTCAACCTCATTCAGCGTATCCGCGCTTGTGGTTGCACACAAGTCATAGGCGGCTGCCGGTTTAGCCTGCCTGTTGCCTTTCCGGCTCCTCGTAATGCGTCCGGGTTGCCGTTCCGCCGACAGAATGCACCAGGGATTTGGCGATGTCGCGCAGCTTGACGTTGCCGTTGCTGGAGGCGTCGGTGAGGATCCGGACCGCGGTTTCCTGGTCGCAACGGTTCTGCGCCATGACGATCCCGATGGCCATGTCGATCACGGTCCGGGATTCAAGCGTGGCGCGCAGGTTCGTGGCACTGTCAGTGTGCAGCGAGAACCGGACTGCCAGCCGCAGCGCCTGGGAGATTTCGCGGGTGTAGCCGCGGGCCCGGACCGCGACGTCGCCGTCGAACTTGTGCGGGACATCGGAGTAGAGGTTCAGTGCCGCCTGGGCTTCGCCCTGGAGGTGGAAAGGCACCGACAACACCGAGCGCAGGCCGTGCGAGGCGACGGCGGAGGCGTAATCAGGGCCCCAGCGGTCCTCGTCGAAGAGGTCCGGGACGTAGACTTCCCGTTCCTCCTTGGCAGCGGTCAGGCAGGGGCCCTGGGACAGCGAGTACTGGATCTCGTCCACTTCGCGGGCGGAGTCACTGCTCCACCCGATCGTGGCGGCCTTGCGGTCCCGGAGCAAGGTAATTCCGCACAGCGCGTCGTCGCCGGAGCCCGCCACCTGGTGCGCGGAAAATCGCGCGAGTTCGTTCAGGAACGCTTCGAAGTCCGCGCTGTCCAGGATCAGGTTCTGGATCTGGTCGACCGTGCCCACCGAGATGTCGGCGCCCTGGACTTCCGGACCAGGATTCACCCCGCTGTTCAGGGACTGTTCGGACGGGAGCATGGCGCGTGTTCTCCAGATGGAAATAAGGGACGGGTATGGGACAAATGATAGGTCACGGCCCATACCCCGTCCACCGGCGCAGGTCAGAGGGGAACTCCTAGCTGAGGCCCAGTTCGTCCTTGCCGAAGGCGAAGAGGTACGGAACGCCGGCTTCGGCCTCGATCTTTTCCTTGGCTCCGGTGTCGCGGTCCACGATCACGGCGACGGCCACCACGTTGCCGCCGGCCTTGCGGACGCCTTCGACGGCGGTCAGCGCGGACCCGCCGGTGGTTGAGGTGTCCTCCAGGACCAGGACCTTGCGGCCCTCGACCGAGGGGCCTTCCACCTGGCGGCCCATACCGTAGGACTTCTGCGCCTTGCGGACGACGAACGCGTCCACCGGGCGGCCGGCGTCGACGGCGGCATGCATGACGGCGGTGCCCACCGGGTCTGCCCCCATGGTGAGCCCGCCGGCGCACTCGAAATCGATCCCGGCGTCCTCCATCAGGGAGAGCATGACCGTTCCCACCAGCTTGGACGCCTCGTGGTGCAGGGTGATGCGGCGCAGGTCGATGTAGTAGTCGGCTTCCGCGCCGCTGGAGAGGGTGACCTTGCCGCGGACGACGGCCAGTTCCTTGATCAGTTCCAGGAGTCGGGCACGGGCAGCGGCAGCGTCGGCTGCGAAGTCACGGGTGGCAGTCATGGGTCCCAGTTTAGTGGCTGGTCCGCCGCGGATTCCCAGCCGGAGTCCTGTATGTCGGCGGGCCAGATGTCAGCGGTGGCCTCTATCTCCTTCGCGCGAGACCTACCGGCCCGCACTTAGGGCGTATTCGAGCTCGACCAGCCCGGCGTCGTACGTCTTCGCGCTCAGCAGCCTCAACAGGGTCGGGTCCTGGCCGGCCGGAAACACGCCACGCCCCGCGCCGGTCGCAATCGGTATGACAACGAGGCGCACGGCGTCCACTTCGCCGGCCGCGAAGAACGCCTCGCTCAGGGTCAGGCTGCCCCAGAGCACAATCGTGCCGGCGACCTCGCTTTTGATGCGGCGGATCGCCACGACCGCATCGCCCGATTCAATGGTCGCCGCGGGGAATGCGCCCCACGGCGCGTTCTGGAGCTGCCGGGAAAACACGTAGCAGCGCAGTGCGTTGATCGCCGGCGCAATGATCTCTCCCTCGGATGCGGGAGTCGGCCAGAATTCAACGAACATCCGGTAGGTGGTTGCCCCGAGGACCATCGCCTCGACTGTCTCGAGCCACGCGAGCTGGCTCTGGTCGAGCTCGGCGGTGCCGCCTTCGATCAGTTCGTAGGCCGTGAACTCATTGTTGGTGTTGGTCGCGAACCCGTCGGCCGTGACGAATTCCTGGACTACCAGTTGGCCCATGATCGGTTCCTCGGTTCTGCTAGCTGTGTTGCGGGGCGCGCCGTGCGAAGGCCGGGGCGTGCTCGGGGCGCGGACCAAAGGCAATGAAGCGGGGAATGATGGTGCGGAACGCCGGAACGTGCCGGGCGAAGAAGAGTGCCGCGGCCGGAAACTTTGTCCGCTTCCCGGTCATGATCGGGACGAAGATCGCGCGTTGCATGATCCGTTGGACGGTCTGCACAATGACGGTGGGCAGCCGCCGCCGTCGTTCTACTTTCTCCAGGTCTGCCGTGGTCACACGGCCCCGGAGCAGGGCGGGGGCCAGGTACTCGGCGGCGGCCGCCGCGTCCTGGATGGCGAGGTTGATTCCCACGCCGCCGGCCGGGGACATCGCATGCGCGGCGTCCCCGATGCACAGCAGCCCGTTGATATGCCACGAGCGCAGCCTGTTCAGGCGCACGTCCAGCCAATGGAGGTCATCGAGGGACGCGATGGCGTCAACGCGGTCCGCAAGGTCCGGGCGGAGCGCCGCGACCCGCCGTCGGAAGCCCTCCACGCCTTCCGCACGGATCCGGGCGCCGGCGCCCTTGGCGGCGAGGTAGCCCATTTGGTAGTAGTCGTTGCGGAACAGGGCAATAAGCGCCTCGCCGGGGCCGAACGCCGGCACGAGCCCGGCCACCTCACCCGTTTCGGACGGATAACGGGGCAGCCGGAACCACCAGGTGTCGAAGGGCACCGGGAACTCCTTTGGCGCCAGCCCGGCCGCGGCGCGCAGCGCGGAATGGCGGCCGTCGGTGGCAACCACCAGGTCCGCCAGGAGTTCGTCCTGCGTGCCGTCGGGGGTCCGGAAGCGGACTCCACGGACGCGGCCCCCGTTGCGGACCAAACTGGTGGCGGTGTGGCTCATGAGCAGCGTGAATCCCGGTTCCTGTGCTGCGGCGTCGGCGAGGAAGCTCAGGAAATCCCATTGCGGCATCATGGCGATGTAGTTGTACGGCGGCGGCAGGGCGTCAAAGTCGCCCATAGTCACCGGCGGCCCGCCCGGGACCGGGAAAACGACATTCTTCAGGCGGCTCTGCGGCAGCCTTCGGAATTCCTGGCCGAGTCCGAGTTCGTCAATGAGCCGGATGGTGGACGGGTGCACTGTGTCGCCGCGGAAGTCGCGCAGGAAGTCCGCGTGCTTCTCCAACACCGTCACCCGCACCCCGGCCCGTGCCAGGAGCAAGCCCAGCATCATCCCCGCAGGTCCACCGCCCACCACCGCGCATCCGGTCTTCTCCATGGCCCCACGCTACGCCTGCGCGCGGCGCCGCGGGAGGGGGTATTCGCGCGCGTTTCGGACCAGCCCGGCTGCAGCAGTTGAGCGTTGTTGACAGCGCTGGCTAGGCTGTGAGGCATGCGTGAACTCCAGGCGAAGATCATCGAGGAAATGGGCGTGCAGCCCCGGATCGACCCCGCGGGGGAGGTGCGCAAACGCGTGACGTTCCTCAAGGAGTACCTGACGGCCACCCACACCAAGGGCTTCGTGCTGGGCATCTCGGGCGGCCTGGACTCGTCCCTGGCCGGGCGGCTGGCCCAACTGGCGGTCGAGGAGCTCGAGGCCGAGGGCACCGAGGCAAACTTCGTGGCCGTCCGGCTCCCCTACGGCGTCCAGCATGACGAGGACGACGCCCAGGCGGCGCTGGACTTCGTGCGTGCAAAGACCGAGTGGACGTTCAATATCTCAGCGGCGGTGGACGGCTTCGAGGACGAGTTCGAGAAGACGGTCGGCACGGAGATCTCCGATTTCCATAAGGGCAACACCAAGGCCCGGACCCGGATGATCGCCCAATATGCTCTGGCCGGCGAGCACAACTACTTGGTGATCGGCACGGACCACGGTGCCGAATCCGTCACCGGCTTCTTCACCAAGTTCGGCGACGGCGGCGCGGACATCCTGCCGCTGTTCGGCCTCAACAAGCGCCAGAACCGCGCGCTGCTGGCCGAACTCGGCGCCCCGGCCCGGATCTGGGAAAAGATCCCGACGGCGGATCTCCTGGACGGCAAGCCCGGCCGCACCGACGAGGACGAGCTCGGCCTGGGCTACGACGTGATCGATGACTACCTCGAGGGCCGCGACGTCCCGGATGCCGCGGCCGAGCGGATCGAGTCGATGTACCTGCGGACCCGGCACAAGCGCACGGTCCCGGTGACGATTTTCGATACGTGGTGGAAATAGCCTGAGCCGAGGATCCCGGGGCCGGGCTGCAGGCCGAAACGGGGCACTTTGAACCGTGGCTGGGCCTTTTTGACCTCAACGGTCGGCGCGTCCGTGTCAAAGTGCCCCACGACAGTACTTTTTACGGGATCAGCACGAGCTTGCCCCGGACATGGCCTGCGCGGCTGATGCCCAGCGCCCGGGCCGCATCGGTAAGGGGAATCCGCTCCTGGATGCTGAAGCGGAGCTTTCCATCGGCCGACAGCCGGGCCGCCTCCGCTACCCGTCCGTCCAGCAGCCTGACCGGTGCAATTCCGGCGGCGTTGGCCTCTTTTCCAGGCATAGTGGTCACCGCGGCGCCGTGGCCGCCGAGCAAATGGACCGTCGCCGTCGTCGTCTCCTCCCCGCCAAAGGTGTCCACGACGGCGGTGATGGTGCCCAGCGAGCGGACGCGTTCCACGAGCCCTTCGCCATAGGCCACAGGCTCGGCGCCGAGGCCGCGCAAATAGTCATGATTCTGCTCTGAAGCGGTGCCGATGACCTGGGCGCCGAGGTGCCGCGCGATCTGGACCACCGCCGAGCCGACCCCGCCCGCTGCGCCGTGGATGAGGACCGTGTCCCCCATGCCAATGCCAAGCTGGACCAGCGCCGAATACGCTGTGCCGCCAGCTATCGCGACGCACGCCGCCTGCTCAAAATCGATGCCCGCGGGCTTTGGCGTCAGCTGGCTGGGCGGAAAATTGGCGACGGCGCGGTAGCCTCCGGTAATGCCATTCCAGATGACCTCGTCGCCCACCTCGTACCCGGTCACGCCGGGGCCGACGGCGGTCACCATTCCTGCCGCCTCACAGCCGGGAACTGCAGGGAAGTCCAGCGGAAGGTGCCGCTCCAGGTAGCCGGCAACGACTTTCCAGTCCATCGGGTTGACGGCGATGGCGCGGATTCCCACCTGGACCTCGTTCTCCCCCGGAACCGGCAGTTCCTCATCGCCAACAGTGACGAGGTCCGGGCTGCCATAGTGATCGAAAGAGATCTTGATGTTTTTCATGAGGCTGCGCTCCTTCGGCTCGACGCGATTGCGGCCTTTGCTGCCAGCTTCTGACGCAAGCGGCGCCTGCGCAAGAGCCTCGCGACTACTACCTCTAGCCCTGCAGCAGCGTCGAGATGCGGTGGGCCTCATCCATGAGCAGCCGCCCCAGCTGCGGACGCCGGTCTTCCCGGAAGCGCGGCTCGATGCCGGTCAGGGACAGCGCCCAGGCGGGGCGGCCCCGCTGGTCGAAGACCGCCGCGCCCATCCCCCAGCTGCCTTCCAGGACCAGCCCCGGGTTGACCGAATAACCGGCCTGCCGCGTCGCTTCGAGGTTTTCCCTGACACGCGCTTCAGTGTGCGCGGCCGCAAAGCTGCCGGCGTGCGCTGCCCAGTTTGCGAGCAGCTCTTCCTGTTCTTCTGCCGGCAGGAAGGCCATGATTGCGGTGCCGGCTGAGGCGACACCGAGCGGAAACCGCACGCCCTCGTGCAGCACGAAGGAACGGACCGGGAAGCTGCCTTCCTCGCGGAGCAGGCACACCGTTTCGTTGCCGCGGCGGATGGAGAAGAACGCGCTCTCGCCGGTCTCTTCGGCGAGGCGCCGGAGGCTCGGCCTCGCGATGTCCTCCAGTGGGAAACGCGCCGAGGCCACGGACCCCAGCAGCAGGATCTCCGGGCCCAGCACCCAGTTGCCGGTGCCCGGATCCTGGTCCAGCAGGCCCTCGGCCGCCAGAGAGCTGAGCAGCCGGTGCACCGTGGGGCGCGTCAGTCCCGATTCGCGCACCAGCTCCACCAGCGGGGAGCCTTCCGGCTTCTGGCCCACGATCCTGAGCAGGGCCGCGGCCCGGCTCACCACCTGGGCGCCCTGCACGGGGACGGAGTTCATCATTTTCCTCGCGATTCCTCAGAATGATCCACATTGTGGACACCGATCAGCCTACCGTCCACACTGTAAAAATGCACTGGCCTTGGCGCAAATTCGGCGTTGACAGTGCTCCACGCCACACCATAGGCTCCTTCCTCAGGCGAATAGTCCACAACGTGGATCACGGCGCGGGCTTCGCGGCCCGGCGGCCGGTGACTCAACGGCTCAATGAGGAGATGCAATGTCAAAGGTGAAATCCGGGGCAGCGGCGGCCCTGCAGGACGTACTGCGGGACGGCATGACGCTCGCCGTCGGCGGGTTCGGTCTCAGCGGAATCCCCGCTGACCTGATCGAGGCAGTGCGGGACTCCGGGGTGAAGAACCTGACGGTCGTGTCCAACAACATGGGCGTGGACGGCAAGGGCCTCGGCATACTGATCGAAGGCGGCCAGGTCCGCAAAGTCATCGCGTCCTACGTCGGGGAAAACAAGCTCTTCGCCGAGCAGTACCTCGCCGGCCAGCTGGAGGTGGAGTTCACCCCGCAGGGCACCCTTGCCGAGCGGCTGCGCGCCGGCGGCGCCGGAATCCCGGCCTTCTACACGAAGACCGGCGTGGGCACCCTCGTCGCCGAAGGCAAACCGCTCGCGGAGTTCGACGGCGAGACTTTCGTCCTGGAACGCGCCATCAAGGCCGACGTCGCACTGGTCCACGCGCACACCGCCGACACCGACGGCAACCTGATCTACCGGTACACCGCGCAGAACTTCAATCCGGTGGTGGCTACGGCCGGAGCTGTGACGGTCGCCGAAGCCGAGGTGATCGTCGAGCCCGGCCAGCTGGACCCGAACCACATCATCACCCCCGGCGTGTTCGTCCAGCGCCTGGTCCAGGCCAGCGGCCGCGTGAAGGACATCGAACAGCGCACCGTCCGCCCCCGGCTCGAAGTGGAAGCAGAAGCGGCGCACACCGCAACCGTCTAATCCGGCCTGCGCGCCGCCCACCCACACGTTTTCAGGAGAATCACCATGGCTTGGACCCGAGATGAAATGGCCGCAATCGCGGCCGAAGAACTGAACGACGGCGACTACGTCAACCTTGGCATCGGCATCCCCACGCTGGTGGCCAACAACCTGCCCGACGGCGTCCGCGTTGTCCTCCAGAGCGAGAACGGCCTGCTCGGCATGGGCCCTTTCCCCTACGAGGGCGAGGAAGACGCCGACCTCATCAACGCCGGCAAGCAGACCGTCACGGTCCTGCCCGGCGGCAGCATCTTCGACTCCGCGACCTCCTTCGGCATGATCCGCGGCGGCCACGTGAAGGTCGCGATCCTCGGCGCCATGCAGGTCTCCGGCGCCGGCGACCTCGCCAACTGGACCATCCCCGGCAAGATGGTCAAGGGCATGGGAGGCGCCATGGACCTCGTGGCGGGCACGCCGCGCGTCGTGGTCCTGACGGAGCACAACGCCAAGGACGGCACCGCCAAGATCGTCAAGGAATGCACGCTGCCGCTCACCGGGCTCAGCTGCGTGGACCGCATCATCAGCGACCTCGCGGTCTTCGACCTGGTGAAGCATGAACAAGAAACAGGCGCAGGCCGGCAGCTGACGCTGACCCGGCTGGCGCCCGGCGTCACCGTGGAGGAGATCCGCGACAAGACCGAGGCAGAGTTCGACGTCGCCCCTGAGCTCGAAGGAACCCTTGCGATCGAAGACACCGTGGAGGTGGCAGGGGCATGAGCCTGAAGGAACAGTTCGGCAAGGACGTCCTGCTCACCGGCTGGGGCCACAGCCGCTTCGGCAAGCTGACGGACGACACGCTGGAGTCCCTGATCGTGCAGGTCGCCACCGAGGCGATCGGCAACGCCGGGATCGAGCCCGGCCAGATCGACGAAATCTACCTCGGCCAGTTCAACTCCGGCATGATGCCGCTAGCCTTCCCGTCCTCCCTCGCGCTCCAGGTCTCGGACCAGCTGGCCAACGTGCCGTCCACGCGGGTCGAGAACGCCTGCGCCTCCGGCTCGGCCGCGTTCCAGCAGGGCACCAAGTCCCTTTTGGCCGGTACCGCGAAGACCGTCCTGGTGATCGGGGCCGAGAAGATGACGCAGGCCGGGGCCGACGTCGTGGGTGCGGCCCTGCTCGGTGCGGACTACGACATGGCCGGCAAGGCCTCCACCACGGGGTTCACCGGGCTCTTTGCCGAGGTCGCGAAGCACTACGGGAAGCGCTACGGGGACGGCAACGGAAACCTCGGCGACGTCCTGGGCACCATCGCGGCGAAGAACCACCGCAACGGCGTCGACAACCCCTACGCCCAGCTCCGCAAGGATCTCGGCGAGGAGTTCTGCCGCACCGTCTCGGACAAGAACCCGATGGTGGCAGATCCGCTGCGCCGCACCGACTGCTCCCCCGTGTCCGACGGCGCCGCCGCCGTCGTCCTCAGCGTCGCCCCCACCGGCGGCGCCACCGCACCGGTGCGGCTCGCCGGCTTCGGCCAGGCGAACGACTTCTTCCCGGCCGAGCGCCGGGACCCGACCGAATTCGCCGCCACCCGGGCCTCCTGGCAGCGCGCCCTGGGGATGGCCGGCGTCGGGTTGGAGGAGCTCGACTTCGCGGAAGTCCACGACTGCTTCACCATCGCCGAACTGCTCATGTACGAAGCCATGGGACTGACCGAACGCGGCCAGGGGGCCCGGGCGCTCGAGGAAGGCTGGGTCTTCAAGGACGGCAAGCTGCCGGTCAACGTCTCCGGCGGACTCAAGGCCAAGGGCCACCCCGTCGGCGCCACCGGCGTCTCCCAGCACGTCATCGCCGCCATGCAGCTTACCGGGACGGCCGGAGCCATGCAGCTGGCCAGCCCGCGCCGGGCCGCGGTGCAGAACATGGGCGGCGTGGGCATCGCCAACTACGTCAGCGTGCTCGAAGCCGTCTAGAAGGCAACGCGGGGTCGGATACAGCCCATGCCGGGCGGCAAATGGGCCGTATCTGACCCCGCGTTGCTTGTCCTCGTCTACGTGGCCGGCGTTCTGCGCGACTAAACTCGTTCCCAGCCCATCCACCACAAATGCGAGGAGCCCCCATGCGCGCCACCATCATCCACGGTCCCGGCGACATCCGAGTCGAAGACCGCGACTACCCCACACTCCAGCTGCCCACCGACGTCGTCGTGAAGGTCACCGCCTCCTGCGTCTGCGGCTCGGATCTGTGGCCCTACCGCGGCGTCAAGCCCACCCACAAGCCGTCCGCAATCGGACACGAGTTCATCGGGACGGTGGAAAGCATCGGCGAGGACGTCAAGGACCTTGCCGTGGGCGACTTTGTGATCGCGCCCTTCCTGGTCAGCTGCGGCGAGTGCCCCCAGTGCCTCAACGGCGTCACGGTCGCCTGCGACCACCTCGCCGGCTGGGGTGGCAAGGATGACACCGGTCACGGGATCGACGGCGGCCAGGGCCAGGCTGTCCGCGTGCCGCTCGCCGAGTCCACGCTGGTCAAGGTTCCGGGTGTCACCGAGCCCGACGACGCCCTCCGCGCCAGCCTGCTCACGCTCTCCGACGTCATGGCCACCGGCCACCACGCGGCCCTCGCCGCCAAGGCCGGCCCCGGCCGGACGGTCGTCGTGGTAGGCGACGGCGCCGTCGGCCTCTGCGGAGTGCTGGCCGCCAAGCGCCTCGGCGCGGAGCGGATCATCGCCATGTCCCGGCACGCCGACCGCCAGGCGATCGCCCGTGAGTTCGGAGCCACGGACATCGTCGCCGAACGCGGGGACGAAGGCGTCGCCAAGGTCCGCGAACTGCTCGGCGGAGTGCTGGCCGACTCCGTGCTGGAATGCGTGGGAACCAAGGAATCCATGGAGCAGGCGCTGCACAGCGTCCGCCCAGGCGGCGCACTCGGCTTTGTGGGCGTCCCCACCGGCGGGGCCGAGGCCCCGCTGCGCTTCCTGTTCGACACCAACATCACGATCGGCGGCGGCATGGCCCCGGCCCGGACCTACATCCCGGAACTGCTGGCCGACGTGCTGGACGGCACCATCAATCCGGGCCGGGTGTTCGACTCGGTCATGCCGCTTGAGGAGGCACCCGAGGCCTACCGCGCCATGGACGAAAGGCGCGCCATCAAGGTTCTCCTGACCCCGTAGGGAGTTGGCCGGGTGCAGCGGCTGGAGCCTCCCTTGAGATGACGTGTTGTGAACGTTCGTCAGGGGATCGCCATAGAATAAACGCATGAGTGAACTCGATGCGCAAACCAGCACTCGGCCGCCGCAGGCGGGTGTTTCGAGCGCGAGCATTGAGCGCACTGTCGAATGGGTGGACACCGACGCAGCGGGCCACCAACACAACTCGGCCATCATGCGCTGGGCCGAATCCGCCGAGGCCGAACTGTTCCGCCAACTGGACCTGCCCGAGTACTTTCCATCGGCTCCCCGCGTGCACCAGGCGATCAATTTCCGGGCCAAGCTGTGGTTCGGCCAGCGCGTCACAACTACGCTCTGGGTTCAGGCAATGGGTGGCAAGTCCATGACGTTCGGCTTCGAGGTCGTCGCCCACCCCATGGGGGAGCACGACGGCGGCCTCGCCGCCGATGGCACGTTTGTCACCGCCTACGTCCCCGTCGGCGCGGACGCTTCGGCACCCTGGCCGGAGCGCTTCCGCGCGGCCATCAAGGCCGCGGCATGATTCCTATTCCGGAACCCCATGTTCGGCACCAGCAACTGATCATTACCCTCTACGGTCTCTATAGCCGGGAATCCGGGGATGCCCTGGCGGTCTCCGCGTTGATCGAAATGCTCGGCGATCTTGGCTACGACGCACCAGGCGTGCGGTCCTCGGTGTCCAGGCTAAAAGCCAAGGGAGTGCTGAAGAGCGTCAAGGCCGGGAATGTGGCCAAGTATGAGCTTGCAGAGAATGTGGCAGAGGTGTTTCGCGAAGGAGACGAGCGGATCTTCGCGCCGACGTCCGCCAAAGACGATGACGGCTGGATACTGGCCATCTTCTCTGTCCCCGAGTCGATGCGCAGCCGCCGCCATCAGCTGCGCACAGTGCTCGCGGGTTTCGGTTTTGGTTTCATGGCATCAGGTGTGTGGATCGCGCCGTTGTCGGCACTGGAGCGAACGAAGAAACGGCTCGACGTGCTGGGACTGAGCCAGTTCGTGGACTTTTTTCAAGGCGACTACGTTGCCGACCACACCATCCGAGCCAAGGTCGCCCAATGGTGGGACCTGGCCGACCTCGATGAGCAATTTGGCGAGTTTCTCGGCCTGTACGGCGATGGGGTCGAACAATGGACATCCCTGCTCGGCGATGACCCGGAACGAGCACTCGCCGAATCAACGCCGGAGATGCGGCATGCTGCGTTCCGCTACTACATTCCCATGCTCACCATCTGGCGGCGGTTCCCCTACAAGGACCCCAACCTTCCGCCGGAATACTTGCCCGATGACTGGAAGGGCATGGCCGCCCGGGACGCTTTTCTGGAAGTACACCGGCTTATTGCGCCGATGGCAGCAGCCCACGCCCGTCACTTGACGTCCTAGCCGGGCGCTGCCGATTGTCCTTCGCGGCCGTTATTGGATCACCGCAACGCCCTGAATTTCGATCAAGGCCTCCTTCTGCCATAGCCGACTGACGCCGATTCCTGCCATCGCCGGGTATTCAGAGCCGGCCATTTCCCGCCAGAGCCGGCCAATTTCGCGCCCGTTCGCCATGTAGTCGTCCACGTCGGTGAGGTAGATCGTGACGCTGACCAGATCTTCCGGCGCGCCGCCGGCTTCGGCAAGCGTGGCCAGTACATTGCTGAACGCCTGCTTGAACTGCGCCACAATGCCGCCGGGGACAATTTGCATGTCCTGATCCAGCGCCGTTTGACCGCCGAGATAGACGGTGTTTCCCGCCAGGATCCCGTGGGCGTAGCCGGACGGCTTGGGCAGGGACGCCGGGTTGATCGTCTTGTGGGGCATCGAGTTTCCTTCAGGGTATGTGGCAAGAATTTGTCGAAAATGCTGTGACAGGAGTCACCTTCATGCTACGTTGAGCATATGTGACGGTCGTAAAAAAGTCGACACACACTCGAAGGGAACAGCACCCATGAAACTTGCCACCCTGCGCACCGGTGAAACCGGCACGACGGCGGCCCTAGCGCTCGGCGCGGACGGTTACCTTCCACTGCCGGCCCGCGATGTTGGGGAGCTGTTGGCCCTCCCGGACTGGCAGGCGCTGGTCGCAGCCGTGGCCAAGGGTGAGAAGTCCGCCGTCGTCCCTGCCAATGAAGCGGAACTGGCGGCGCTGCTGCCCACGGCCGGGAAGGTCATCTGCTGCGGCCTGAACTACGCCGACCACATCCAGGAGTTGGGCCGGGAACGGCCCGACTACCCCACGCTCTTCGCCAAATACGCGGACACCTTGATTGGCGCCGCAGACGCCATTGAGGTGTACGGCAGCGAGCGCGTCGACTGGGAAGCCGAGCTCGCCGTCGTTGTCGGAGCAACGCTGACCCGGGCCGGTGAAGAGGAGGCGGCAGCGGCCATTGCCGGCTACACCGTGGCCAACGACGTCTCGATGCGCGACTGGCAAAGCCGCACGCTTCAGTGGTTCCAGGGCAAGGCGTTCGACGCCACCACACCGCTGGGCCCGGTCCTGGTCACGGCGGACGAATTCCCGGCCGGGCACGGCTTCGATGTGCGTGGCCACGTCAACGGCGAGCTCGTCCAGCACGGAAACTCCAGCACGCTCGTGTTTGGCCCGGCGCGGCTGCTGTCCTATATCTCCCAATTCACCACCCTGCGGCCCGGTGACGTGGTCCTGACCGGCACGCCCGGGGGCGTCGGAATGGGCATGGAACCGCCGCGCTTCCTCAAGGACGGAGACGTCCTCCGCACCGAAATTGACGGGATCGGCCAGCTGGAAAACCTGGTCCGGATCCGCCCGGGCGCCACCGCCAGCCACTAAGCACGCCGCAAGCACCCGCAAGCACCACGAAACAGCCAGGAGTGAGCATCATGAGCGAAACCACCACCAACCTCGCCGAGGCCGGGAACTCCATCTACGCGAACGCCGCCGGCGCTGTTGTGCCCGTCGTTACCCGCGCTGGTGAAGAGGACACGAACACCGCCCAGTCGGGTGACTGCATCCGCGTCTCCGGTGTGTCCATCCAGCACACGCCCGCAACGAAGATCTGGTTCGGCCAAGTGTCCAACACGCCCGGCTACCGCTCACTGCCGCACCATCACGGCGAGGCGGAGACCGGCGGCTATGTGCTCCGCGGCCACGGCCGCATCTACTTTGGCGAGAACTACTCCGAATTCCTGGACATGAAGACCGGCGACTGGGTGTTCGTGCCGCCGTACATGCCCCACGTCGAGGCAAACATGTCCGTCACCGAGGACCTGGTGTGGCTGACGGCCCGCACTCCGGAAAACCTGGTGATCAACCTCCCTGACGTCAAGGACGAAATCCTCGCAGACTACCGGCGCGCATGAGTTCCATGAACAGGGAATCCGCCATCTTCGAAGCCGGCACATCGGAGACGTTCCTTAAAGCCATCGAGCTGACTCCCGTGGAAGCGCAGGTCCATGACCTGGCCTTCGAGGCAGTGACTGGATACGTCCCGTGGCCCAAGTCCTACGGCGGCGACATGGTGGCCCAGTCCGCGGCCGCCATGATGCGTTCGGTGGACTCGGACCGAACGCTGCATTCCATGCACAGCTACTTCATGCGGCCAGTAGATATCGGCGCCGCCGTGCGCTACGAAGTGGAGATCCTGCGCGACGGGCGCGGCTACTCCACCCGCAGCGTCCGCGGCCACCAGAACGGCAAGACAGTTTTTGCCGCGATGGGCTCCTTCCACGTGCCGGAAACCGGGCCCGACTTCCAGTCGGCCATGCCGGCCACCGTGGACCCCGAGTCGCTGCGCAGCGCCGCGCAGGTGCTCGACGGCGTCCCCGGCCCGGCCGCCGAGTACTGGTCGCACGGACGCAGCTTCGACATGCGCCACATCCCGAGTCCTCTCTACCTTCATGTGGAAGGTGAGGCCGCCCCGGCGCAGGCGATCTGGGTCAAGGACTTCGACCGCCTGCCCGAGGACGCGGACGTGCACCGAACGGCCCTGGCGTACGTATGCGACTACACGATTCTGGAACCGCTGCTGCGTGTGAACGGGCTTAGCTGGTCCTCACCCGGACTCTCCACGGCCAGCCTGGATCACTCGATCTGGTTCCACCGCGATGTCCGCGCCGACGAGTGGATGCTCTACGCACAAGAAGCAATTTCCGGCCAGCACAACCGCGGCCTGGCCATGGGCAGGTTCTTCTCCCGCGATGGACTGCTGTTGGCCACCGTCGCCCAGGAAGGCATGGTCCGCGCCTGAACCGGCGCACCAGTTTTCCCTGTCCAATCGCATCGCAACCGAAAGGAACGGCCATGACATTGACGACATCGGCCCATGCGGACACCTTTACCCGCGACCATCTTCCGCCGGCCGAGTCCTGGCCCACAATCGAATTCACCCTGCCGGAACTGCAGTACCCAGACCGGTTGAACGCTGCCACCGTGTTGATCGACGACGCCGTCGCCCAGTTCGGTGCCGGCCGGCCCGCCCTGCACACGCCCGATGGGGACATCTGGACGTACGGTGACCTGCTCCGGCACGCCAACCAGGTGGCCCAGGTGTTGACCGATGACTTCGGCGTGGTTCCCGGGAACCGGGTTCTGCTCCGCGGCCCCAACAACCCCTGGATTGTCGCGGCCTGGCTGGGCGTGCTGAAGGCCGGCGCCGTCGTCGTCACCACCATGCCGATGCTGCGCCCCGCCGAGATCTCCACGCTGATCGGCCTCACCAAGCCGACCGTCGCCATCTCGGACCACCGTTTTGTCGAGGACATGCGCACCGCCGCCGGAGAAACGCTGCCGGTCATGACATACGGCGCGGACGACGGCGCGGACCTTACCGCACGCTGTGCCGCCAAAAGCGGATCCTTCGCCAACGTTGCGACGGCCGCCGACGACGTCGCCCTTTTGGGACCGACGTCCGGTACCACCGGCACGCCCAAAGTGACCATGCACTTCCACCGAGACATCCTGGCCAACGCTGACACCTTCGCCCGGCACCTCCTGAAGCCCACCCCGGACGATGTCTTTGCCGGCTCACCGCCGCTGGCGTTCACGTTCGGGCTCGGCGGTCTGGTCGTGTTCCCGCTGCGGTTTGGCGCCTCCGCGCTGCTCACGGAACGGGGCACGCCGCTGGAGCTCGCAGAGGCAGCCGCCGCCGCGAACGCCTCCATCCTGTTCACCGCACCCACCGCCTACCGGGTGATCCTGAAGGCGGGGCGCGGCGACCTGCTCAGCCGGCTGCGCATCGCGGTCTCCGCGGGGGAACACCTGCCGAAGGAGACCTGGCAGCACATTTACGACGAAACCGGGATCAAACTAGTCAACGGCATCGGCGCCACAGAAATGCTGCACGTGTTCATTTCGGCGGCGGGCGACGACATCCGCCCCGGCGCTACCGGCGTGGCGGTGCCCGGCTACCGTGCCATCATCCTGGATGCCGACGGCGCCGAAGCGGCGCCCAACGAAGCCGGCAGGCTGGCCGTAATCGGCCCGACCGGCTGCCGCTACCTCGACGACCCGCGCCAGGCCAACTACGTCCACGACGGCTGGAACGTCACCGGCGACACGTTCCTGCGGGACGACGAGGGCTACTTCGTCTACCAGGCACGCTCCGACAACATGATCGTGTCCTCCGGCTACAACATTGGCGCCCCGGAAGTGGAAGCCGCCATCAACGAACACCCCGATGTGGTGGAGAACGCCGTCGTAGCCCGCCCGGATGAGGAACGCGGTTCAGTGGTCTGCGCGTTCGTCGTCCTGACTGACGGCGTCGCCGGCGACGCGGCCAAGCGCAAGGAAATCCAGGACTTCGTCAAGGCGAGAATTGCGCCCCACAAGTACCCCCGCGACGTGCGGTTCGTGACCGATCTTCCGCGCAATCCCAGCGGCAAACTCC
Organism: Arthrobacter sp. ov407; assembly: GCF_900102895.1. Lineage (GTDB taxonomy): Bacteria > Actinomycetota > Actinomycetes > Actinomycetales > Micrococcaceae > Arthrobacter. Next base: position 236,128 of record NZ_FNGD01000005.1, on the reverse strand, counting down.
AGCATTACCGGCTCCGCGAAGCCATCGCCCGCGAGCATGCCTGCGGCGCCCCCGCGGCGGATGATGCGATGCCCGCCCGCATCAACGCCACCACGAACTCCCGATAGGACCAAAAACCATGAAGATCGCAATTGTTGGCGGCGGCCCCGGCGGCTTGTACTTCGCCGCATTGATGAAGCAGCTGGACCCCTCCCACCAAATCACGCTGTGGGAGCGCAACGCCGCCAGCGACACGTTCGGCTTCGGTGTCGTCTTCTCCGACGAGACCCTTGGCGGCATCGGCAATGCCGACCCCGTTGTGGCCGACTACATGAGCCAACGCTTCGCGCGCTGGAGCGACATCGACATCCACTTCAAGGACCAGATGAACACGATCGGCGGGCAGGGCTTCGCCGCAATGGGACGCAAGGAACTGCTGGAACTGCTGCAGCGCCGCACCCTGGAACTGGGCGTGGACGTCCGCTTCAGCACCATGGCACCGCGCGTGGAGGTGCTGGAAGCCAACTACGATCTTGTGCTGGCCGCAGACGGCGTCAACTCCCAGATCCGCGCCAACTACGCCGACACGTTCAAGCCGACCTTGGACGTGCGCGGCAACAAGTACATGTGGCTGGGCACCGACAAGGTGTTTGAGGCGTTCAAGTTCTTCGTCAAGGAGACCGAGTGGGGCGTCATGCAGATCCACGGCTACCCGTACTCCGACGAAGGCTCCACGTTCATCGCCGAAATGTCTGAGGACGTCTGGCGCGCGGCCGGCTTCGACGAGACCGCCAACGAAGTCTTCGCTCCCGGTGTGTCCGATGAAAAGGCGGTGTCGAAAATCAGCGCCATCTTTGCGGATGAGCTCGGCGGCCACCAGGTGCTGACCAACAATTCAAAGTGGCTGAACTTCACAACCGTGCGCAACGAAAACTGGCGCGCCGGCAACGTCGTACTGCTCGGCGACGCGGCCCACACGGCCCACTTCTCAATCGGTTCAGGTACCAAGCTGGCAATGGAGGACGCCTTGGCGCTGGCCGCCGCCCTGCATGAGCACGCCAGTGTGGTTCAGGCGCTGGCAGCGTACGAGGCCGAGCGGCGTCCGGTGGTCGAATCCACCCAACGCGCCGCCCAGGCCTCGCTGGAATGGTTTGAGAACATCGGCCACTACAACGACCAGGACCCGGTTCAGTTCTGCTTTAATCTGCTCACCCGCAGCCGTCGCATCACCTATGACAACCTCAAGCTGCGCGACCCCGGATTTGCCGGGCACGTGGACGCGAACTTCGCCGCCTCCCAGGGCCTGGCCCAGGTGGCTCCGGCCATGTTCCAGCCGTACCGGATCGGCGCGCTGGAGCTGAAAAACAGGATTGTCGTCTCACCGATGGACATGTATTCGGCGGTCGACGGCGTCCCAGGGAACTTCCACCTCGTCCACCTAGGCAGCAAGGCCATGGGCGGGGCCGGGCTGGTCATGACGGAAATGGTGTGCGTCTCCGCCGAGGGCCGCATCACCCCCGGCTGCAGCGGTTTGTACACCGACGCCCAGCGTGAAAGCTGGACGGAAATCGTGGACTTCGTCCACACCCAGTCCACCGCGAAGATCGGCGCCCAGATTGGCCACTCCGGGCGCAAGGGCTCCACCAAGCTCATGTGGGAGGGCATCGACGAACCTCTGGCCGAAGGCAACTGGGACGTCACCAGCCCGTCCGCCGTCCCGTACGGCCACCGCAATCAGGTCCCGCGGGAAATCACCCGGGCCGAAATGGACGACGTCTGCGAACACTTCGTCGCGGCCGCCCGCCGCGCCGACGCGGCCGGCTTCGACCTCCTTGAAGTGCACGCCGCCCACGGCTACCTGCTCTCCGCGTTCCTTTCGCCGCTGGCCAACAAGCGCGCCGACGAATACGGCGGCAGCCTGGAGAACCGGCTGCGGTATCCGCTGGAGGTGTTCGACGCCGTCCGCGCCGTCTGGCCCGCCCACAAGCCGCTGACAGTGCGCATCTCCGCCACGGACTGGTGCGACGGCGGCAACACGGTGGATGACGCCGTGGAGATCGCCCGCGCCTTCGTGAATCACGGCGCCGCGGGCATTGACGTTTCCAGCGGCCAGGTCGCCAAGGAGGAGAAGCCTGCCTACGGGCGCAGCTACCAGACCCCGTTCGCGGACAGGATCCGCCAGGAGGTGGCCGCCCCCGCCGGGGTGGCTGTGATAGCCGTTGGCGCCATCTCCTCCTACGACGACGTCAACTCGATCCTGCTGGCAGGCCGCGCGGACCTGTGCGCTGTGGGCCGTTCGCACCTGTACGACCCCCACTGGACGCTGCACGCCGCCGCCGAACAGGGCTTCGTGGGCGACTCCGCCGCGTGGGCGTTGCCGTTCCGGGCCGGCAGCCGGAAACCGCCGAGCGCCCGGACCGACGCCGTTCGCCCGCGCCTGTCCCTGCTCAAGGAACCGGAGATCGACGGCGCGCCCGTGCACTTGCGCTGGACACCGTCCGCTGCCCCGGAAGCCCGCATCCTGGCCCCCTAGACGTACCGTCCGGGGGCGTTTCGGCGGCGACCGCGCTGGTTCGCGTGGCCGCCGCCGCACGCCCCTCGCGCCCGCCCTTGCACGGGCAAGGACGAGGGTCTAGCGTGAAGCGCATCAGCATCCGCCGCCGTCGAGGAGCCGTCATGGCCAGGTTTGTGCAGATCATCGAATTTCAGACGTCCCGCATCGAGGAAATTGAAGAACTCGGCCGGCCCTCGAGGACGGAGGGAACCACTGCCCCGACTTTCCGCCGCATCATGGCCACCGGAGACCGCGACCGGCCCGGCACCTACCTCACGATCGTGGAATTCGACTCCTACGAGTCGGCCATGGAGAACTCCAACCGGCCCGAGACCTCCGAATTCGCCGCGAAGATGGCCGCCCTGTGCGACGGCCCGCCGGTCTTCCGCAACCTGGATGTCATGTGGGAAGACACCGGCGAGGCCGACCAGTAGGTCTGCAGCCTCGCTCGGCCGGACGGCCGCTCCGCCGGACTCAGCGCCGGCGACCGGCCGTGGCTTGAAGACGCGGACAGGACGTGGGAGCAGGGAATGGGTTCTGCAGATGGCAGGGCACCAGACAGTCTCGTCGTGGATCTCGGCGAACTGGGTTCCGCTCCCGTGCCGCTTGTGGGCGGAAAGGCCCTGAACCTCGGCAAGCTCACGGCGGCCGGTTTCCCCGTACCCCGCGGATTCTGCCTCACCACCGTCGCCTACCGAAAGGCTGCCCCTGCGGCACTGGACGCCTTGGCGTCCGGCCTGGACGTCGCAGAATCAGAAGGGGGCTCCGCCGACCTCGATTTGGGCGAACTGGCGCGGCAGGCGCGGGAAATGATCGTGACCGCTCCGATTCCCGCCGACGTCGATGCCGCCGTCCGCACCGCGTATGCGGCGCTCGGCAGCAGGGACATGGTGGCCGTCAGGTCCTCCGCCACCGCCGAGGACCTGCCGTTCGCGAGCTTCGCCGGGCAGCAGGATTCCTTCCTCAACATCTCCGGAGCCGATGCCGTGGTCGAGTCGGTCCGCCGCTGCTGGGCCTCCCTCTGGACGGAACGTGCCGTGGCCTACCGCGCCGCCAACGGGATCAACCACCGCGAGGCGGGGCTCGCCGTCGTCGTCCAGGACCTCATCACCGCCACCAGCGCCGGCGTGCTGTTCACCGCCAACCCCGTTACTGGCACCCGCACTGAAACGGTCATCAATGCGAGCGCCGGACCGGGCCACCTGGTGGCCTCCGGCAGTGTAAACCCGGACCACTTCGTCGTGGAGACCGCCACGGGACGCATCCTGATGCGCTCTCCGGGGGCCGCCACAGCAGGGCGGCACCGGAGCCTGACGGACGCCCGGATCCGCGAACTCACGGCGCTGGGCGATACCGTCCAGCAGCTTTTCGGCGCACCCCAGGATATGGAATGGGTGGTCGACGCCGCGGGCAAGATCTGGGTCACCCAGTCGAGGCCCATCACCACGTTGTATCCGTTGCCGGACCCTGCCGCCGCCGAACCCCTTGGCACGGAGTCGGGGCCCTCGGCTGAAACCCGGGTGTACCTGTGCGGCTCCCTGCTCCAGGGCCTGACCCGGCCGCTCACCCCGATGGGGCTCTCAGTGCTCGGCTCCATGAGGAACCGAAAAGGACCGTGGCTGTACGTAAACCCGGGCCTGCGCATGTATGTGGACCTGACGTCCCTGATCCGGAATAAGTACGGCCGCCGCTACCTGCTGCGGATGCTCCCGCTGGCGGACGGAAGGACAGGCGCGGTCATTCCGGCGCTCCTGGATGATCCGAGGTTTGGCGTGCGCGAACGGCCGCCCCGGAGAGCCCGTCCAGCCGAGCCGGGAGCGCCGGCCCCGCGGACGCCGGGGACCGGAGGCTCTGCCGCGCGCACTGCGGATAGCATGGCCAACCTGGCTTTGATGGTCCGGCTGATCCCGCCAATGCTGCGGGCCGCGGTACGGCCGGGCGCCGAACTGCGCCGCGCCTTCGACTACGGAAATCGCCTCGAAGCCGAACTCGTCCTGCCGGAGCCGGCAACCACCTTTGGCAGGCTCGATCACGCCCAACGCATCCTGGAGAACACCGTGGACGGGCTGATCCAGGCGACGCTGCCCGGACCGTCCGTTGGCTACCTCATGCTGGCCGGTGCCCGGAGGCTGCTGCGCGGCATCGCGGAGCCCCGGGAACTCGAGGCCGTGTTGCGGGGACTGCCCAACAACGTCACCACCGAGATGGACCTTGAGCTCTGGCAACTGGCCGTCACCATCGGCGCGAATGCCGCGTCCCGCGAGGTGTTCGAGGCCCACGGACCGCGGGAACTGGCCGCCACATACGCGGCCGGCGCGCTTCCCGCGGTCGCGCAGACCGGCCTGCACGGCTTCCTGAACCGCTACGGCCACCGCGCCGTGGCGGAGATAGACCTTGGCATGCCGCGGTGGTCGGAAAAGCCGGACCATATCTTCGGCATGATCTCGAACTACCTCCACGTGGAGGACCCCGAGCAGGCCCCGGACCGGCAATTCGCCCGCGCGGAAGAACACGCCGAGGCCAGGATCCGCAGCCTGGTGGAACGGACCGGGGCCCGCAGCCGGCTCCGGGCCCGGCAGGTGGAGTTCTGCCTGCGCCGGACCCGGCAATTGTCCGGGCTGCGCGAACTGCCGAAGTTCTACATCATCCTCGCGCTCGCGGAGATGCGCCGCCAGCTCAAAGAGGTCGGTGCCGAACTGGCCCGGTCCGGTTCGATCGCCGTCGCCGAGGACGTGTATTTCCTGGAATTCGACGAGGTGCGTGTGGGTCTGCGGGGTGCGGACCTCAAAGGCCTCGTGGCGGACCGCCGCCGGCTCTACGACGTCGAATTGCGCCGGCGCCGGATCCCGCGGCTCCTGCTCTCCGACGGCACGGATGTGGAGGCCGCGGTAATGGCCAAGTCCCCCGCTTCCGATGCCCTGACCGGGACTCCGGCGTCGGCGGGTACCGCCACCGGAACGGTCCGGGTCATCCTGGACCCAGTGGGCGCCCACCTCGAGCCCGGGGAGATCCTCGTGGCACCCTCCACCGACCCCGGCTGGACGCCGCTGTTCATGACCGCCGGCGCCCTGGTCATGGAGATGGGCGGGGTGATCTCGCACGGGGCAGTCGTGGCCCGCGAATACGGGATTCCGGCCGTGGTGGGCGTGCCGGACGCGACCACCCGGCTGCGGACCGGCCAGAGGGTGACCGTAGACGGATCCGCCGGAACGGTGCGGCAAGTGGATGCCCCGCTCTCCCCCGCGACGGCCGCCGGCAGCCTGGCCGGCTGAGCAGATCAAGGGGCTATGTTAAGTTCATGGTGTCTGTCGGCCGCAACGCACAAGGCACCCCGTTCCCCGAGCCTGAGGGCTTCGGTTCGGGGCTGGTGGACGATGCCGCCCGCCGGGACGCCGCGCTGCCCGACTTCGACTGGGCCGTCCTTCCGGAAGGCGTGGTGAGCGGTGAGTTCGCGGTGCCCAGCGGCACCCTGGCGACCATCTCCGCCGGAGATCCCGGGAAACCGCGCGTCGTGCTCATCCCGGGCGCAACCGGCTCCAAGGAAGACTTCATCCTCATGCTGCCCGAGCTCGCGGCGGCCGGCTATTTCGTCCTCAGCTGCGACATCGCCGGGCAGTATGAATCCGCCCGGGCCGGGCCCGAGAACCTCGTTCCGCCCCGGCGCCGCTACGATTACGAGCTCTTCCGCGACGACCTCCTCGCCATGCTGGACGCCGAAGAAGGCGCGGTGCACGTCGTGGGGTACTCCTTCGCTGCGATCGTCGTCCAACTGGCCTTCGCCCAACGGCCAGAGAAGTTCCGCAGCCTGACCTTGATCAGTTGCCCGCCCGAGCCTGGGCAGAGTTTCCGCGGCCTGCGCCTGGCCGGCTGGTTCAGTCGCTGGGTCAACAGCAGGGTCGGCACCGCATTGATGATTTGGGGGATCCGCAGGAATGTTGCCCGTGTGGCGCCCAAACGGTTGCGGTTCGTGAAGAGCCGGTTCGCGTTCACGCGCCGCGCCTCGGTCATTGACATCATCAGCCTCATGAAACGCACACCGGATCTGCGGCGGGTCCTGGCCGCCTCGACGCTGCCGAAGCTTGTCGCGGTCGGCGAACACGACCTCTGGCCGCTGGCGTTGCACCGCGACTTCGCGCAGTCGATCGGGGCACGGATTGCGGTCTACCGCGGCGGCCACAGCCCCAGCGAGACCTCGCCCTACCAGATCAGCCGGGACCTGATTGCGCTCTTCGACGCCACCGTCTCGGCATGACGGAAGCAACCGGGCGAGACGAAGAGACCCCAATAAACCCTTGCACCGCGGCCCGTCGCACCGTACGTTGGGGACAGCGGACGAATGTCTCCGCAGCCGTTGGCCTTATGGCCGCCGGAGATCAGCAGCATTTCAGAAGGATAATGGCATGGCTACAGGCACAGTTAAATGGTTCAACGCCGAAAAGGGTTTTGGCTTCATTGCCCCGGATGACGGGTCGGCCGACGTTTTCGCCCACTACTCGGCAATCGCCACCAGCGGCTACCGCTCGCTGGACGAGAACCAGAAGGTTGAATTCGACGTCACGCAGGGCCCGAAGGGCCCGCAGGCTGAGAACATCCGCCCGCTCTAAGTACTCCGGAAAGGCCCCGGCCGCCTGGCCGGGACACTTCCCCGAAGACCACAACGCCCCTCCGGAGGATTCCTCCGGAGGGGCGTTTGTGTTCGCTGCCCCCTGTTGCCGGGGGCCGGGCCTGCTGCCGGGCCCTTGGTGTCAGCCGACGTGGACCCACGGACGCCGCGTGACGTCCGGTTCGGCCTCGCGCAACACTTCGCGTGTGACCGGGGCGATCTCGCCTTCGCCGAAAGCCAGGAACCGCATGAGGTTGGTGAACGGGTTTCCCTCCGTCCAGCGGAAGTAGATGTGCGGCATCAGACCCGTGACGTCGCGGATGTGCAGCAGCACAGAGGCGATCGTGTTCGGAATAACGGGCCCGTGGACCTCCAGGATCTGGTACCCGTGCCGGACCACCCCGCGGACCTCGAGCGCGGTCTCGAAGTCCGAGGAGTCGTCCACCACGACTTCGAGGAACAGTGCCTGGTAGTCCAAGGGCAGGTGGCTGACTTCGATCGCGGACGTGAGTTTGTCCCGGTACGCCTGGGCAGTTAGCCGCATCGGTTCGTGGGCGATGATCGCGATCGGCCCGGATTCATTGGCGGCCAGGAATTCCAGGGCCGGGGTGTCCATGCGCACATGCGTGGCATGCAGCTCGAAGGAGCGCCGGACCCGTGAGAGCAGGGAAATGACGATGATCCCGAGGATAAAGAACGCGGCGATCCGGATGCCTTCAGGCCGCTCGAAGATGTTGGCCACCGTGGTGTAAATGAACACGACGGCGATGATGCCGAACCCGATGGTGCGCTTGCGCTGCTGCCGGACACGCGCGGAAAACGTCACGGCAATCGCCGCCGACGTCATCAGGACCAAGACGCCGGTGGCGTAGGCGCCACCCTGGGCGTCGACGTCGGCGTCGAAGAGCCAGGTGATCAGGAACCCCACGAGCGTGAACACGAGCACCAGCGGCCTGACCGCTCGTGCCCACTCGGGAGCCATGCCGTAGCGGGGCAGATAACGGGGCACGAGGTTCAGGAGCCCGGCCATGGCGGAGGCGCCGGCAAACCACAGGATGGCAATGGTGCTCAGGTCGTAGACAGTACCGAAACCATTTCCCAGGTATTCGTGCGCGAGGTAAGCCAAGGCACGCCCGTTCGCCTGGCCGCCCGGCTGGAACTCCTGTGCCGGGATCAGCACCACCGTGGTGAAGCTCGTGGTGACGAGGAAGGCACTCATGATGAGGGCCGCCGTCGTCAGTAGGCGGCGCGCACCCTTGATCCGGCCCTCAGGGTTCTCCTCGGTGTCCGTGGCGTGACCGCGGATCTGCGGCATGACGGCGACGCCCGTCTCGAAGCCCGACAGGCCCAGGGCCAGCTTCGGGAAGACGAGCAGCGCGATGCCCACCACCATCAGCGGGCTCCCGTGCTGGGTGGTCAGGGCCAGCCACCAGTTGTCGACCGCCACAGGGTGCTGCAGGACCTCGATGATCGTTGTGATGACCACGATGACGTTCAGTCCGAGGTAAATGCCCACGAGGACCACCGCGACGCCGATCGCCTCCTTGAAGCCGCGCAGAAACACTGCGGAGAGCATGGCCAGCAGGACCAGCGTCACCGCGACGTTCTGGCCCTGCATCCAGGCGGGGGCGAAGGGGTTCTCGAGGGCGTGGGCTGTTGCGTCGGCGGCGGAGAGCGTCATGGTGATCATGAAGTCGGTGGCCGCGAACCCCAGCAGCACCAGGACCAGAAGTTTCCCGCCCCAGCGTGGGAGCAGCCGCTCAAGCATGGCGATGGATCCTTCACCGCGCGGGCTTTCGCCGGCCACACGGCGGTACACCGGCAGTGCGCCGAGCAAGGTCACGGCAACCAGGACCAGGGTGGCCAGCGGCGAAATCACGCCGGCGGCGAGCGCGGCAATGGCGGGCTGGTAGCCCAGCGTGGAGAAGTAGTCCACGCCGGTCAGGCACATCACTTGCCACCACGTGTGCTTTTTCAGGTGGCTGTCGCTCACGGCCCCGGGCCCCTGGTGGATTCCCTTGGCGTCTTGGAGGCCGAACAGCAGCCAGTTCCTGAAGTTCTCCCCGGCGCCGGGCCGCGGCGCGGAGGGGTCTGCCGGGGGCCGGCTGAGCGTGGTCATTATGTCCTTTCACACGACGCACCGCGCCGCTTCCGTCCGAGACGGTACCAGCCCCCGCAGCCGCTGCAACCGTTCGGCGAACAATCCTGATGGTTCCTTAACGCGGCCTCTTAACTCGGCTCTTGGGGCGCCCGTCCAAGTTGCCGTCGCGTCGCCGCCATCGCCTCCAGGTGACAGAATGACGACATGGCACGTGGAACGCTGCGGATCTTCCTGGGGGCCGCGCCCGGAGTGGGCAAGACCTACGAAATGCTGGAGGAAGCCCACCGCCTCGGTCAGGGCGGCGAGGACGTTGCCGTGGCGCTCGCGACGGACCACGGCCGCGCCGGAACACGTGCTCTCGTGGAGGGCCTGGAGGTCATCCCGCCCCGCCGCCTGAGGTACGGGGGTGCCGAGTACGAGGAAATGGACCTGGACGCGGTCCTGGCCCGGGCCCCCGCGACTGCGGTGGTGGACGAATACGCCCACTCCAACGTCCCGGACAGCCGCAACCAGAAGCGCTGGCAGGACGTCGACGAACTCCTCAGCGCCGGGATCAATGTCCTGTCCACGGTCAACATCCAGGATCTGGCGTCCCTCGGCGACGTCGTCAGCGCCGTCACCGACGTCCGGCAGGCAGAGACCGTACCCGATGACATCGTGCGCCGTGCCGACCAGATCGACCTGGTCGATATTCCGCCTGATCTGTTGCGGCAGCGGTTGAGCGAGGGCAAGATCTATGCCGCGGACAGGATCGATGCTGCCCTGTCGAACTATTTCCGGCTGGGCAACCTTGGCGCGCTCCGCGAGCTCACCCTGCTGTGGCTGGCCGACCGGGTGGACGAAGGGCTGGCGAAATACCGGGCCGAGAACGGGATCCAGGACAGCTGGCCTGCCCGCGAGCGCATCGTAGTGGGCCTAACCGGGGGGCCCGAGGGCGAGGCGCTCATCCGGCGTGGGGCACGCATCCTGACCCGCGTCAGCGGCGGAGATCTCCTGGCCGTCCATGTGCGCGCCGCCGATCGGGTCGCCTCGGAATCACCGCAGGCGCTCGAATATCAGCGGCGACTGACTCAGGACCTGGGCGGCAGCTACCACATCGTGGCAGGAGAAGACCCGGCGGCCGCCCTGCTGGACTTTGCCCGCAGTGTCAACGCCACCCAAATCGTGGTCGGCATCTCGCGGCACAAGAACCTCGCGGGCCTGCTGGGCGGTCTCCTGGGAGGCGGCGTCGGCACCCGGGTGGTCCGTGACTCCGGGGACATCGATGTCCACATGGTCTCGCACCCGCTCGGCGGCCGGGGCGCGGGGCGGCCCCGTCCCGGCGACCTTGGCCGGGCCCGGGTTGCGGTGGGCCTGATCCTGGCGGCGCTCTTGCCTGCGCTCCTGCAACTGCTGCTCGTCTTCGTGAATCCGGAGCACAGCGTTGCCACGGCCATGCTCGTCCAGCTCAGCGGCTCCGTGGCGGTCGCCCTGGTGGGCGGGCTGTGGCCCGCGGTCCTGGCGGCCCTGTGGAGCAGCCTGCTGGTGAACTACTTCTCCACGCCGCCGACCGGCAACCTGATCATCAGCGATCCGCAGAACTTCCTGGCGCTCTTCGTATTCCTGGGGGTGTCGTCGGCGGTAGCCGTGGTGGTGGACCTGTCCGCCCGCCGTTCGAAGGAGGCCGCCCGGGCCAGGGCCGAGGCCACCACCCTCAGTGATCTCACCCGCGGGGCGGCCGGCTCCGAGGACACCGTCCAGTCGCTGCTCGAGCAGGCCAGGACGGTCTTCCAGGTCCGCGGGGCGGCCCTCCTCAGCCAAATCCGCGAGGCGGATCTCTTCGACGACGGAACCTGGCAGCTCCTGGCGTCCGCCGGCGAGGTCCCAGCCGGCCCTGGCCACCAGGGCACCGTCCCGAAGGGCACGGTCCCGCAGGGCACGACAACCGGCGAAGGCACCGAGGGCGAGAACATCGAGGAGATCGACTCCACCACCCGGCTGGTCCTCTACGGACGGATCCTGCCGGCCAGTGACCGGCGGCTCCTCGCGGCATTCGGCGTGCATCTGGCCGCCCAGCTGGAGCGCCAGCAGCTCGCGGCCAGCCGGCGCGAAATGATGCGCCTTGCCGAGAGCAACACCATGCGCACCTCCATCCTCCGCGCGGTCTCGCACGATCTCCGGACGCCGCTGGCCGGGATCAAGCTCGCCGTCGGCGGCCTCCGGCAGACCGGTGTCCCCTACACCCCCCAGGAAGAGCAGGAGCTGCTGGCCACGATCGAGGAATGCTCCGACCGGCTCGACGTGCTGGTCGGCAACCTGCTGGACATGTCCCGCCTCACCTCCGACTCGGTCAGCCCCCGGCTCCATCCCCTCCGTTGGTACGAGGTCATCCCCGGCGCACTTCACGGCGTCCCGCCGGGCCGGGTGCGGGTGGAGCTTCCGGCCAACATGCCCGAGATCGATGCCGACCAGGGCATGCTGGAGCGCGTCGTCGCGAACATCGTCGAGAACGCGGTCAAGTACGCCCCGGATTCAGACATTGTGGTGGCGGGCGCCGCTGGCGGGCTCAGTCCGGCCGCGCTCGCAGGGCGGCCCGCGGGCGAGCTGCGCATCATCGACCATGGCCGGGGCATCCCGGCAGAGCGGGTCCTTGACATGTTCCGCCCGTTCCAGCGCCTCGACGACGCCACCCACACAACCGGCATCGGGCTGGGCTTGGCCGTGGCGAAGGGATTCACCGAGGCGATGGGCGGACGGCTCGCGGCGGAGCCGACGCCGGGCGGCGGCCTGACCATGGTGATCACGCTCCCGCTCTCCACCGGAGAGCCCTTCGAAGCCCGCCCGGGCGGAGCCCCGCCGGAGCCGCAATCGGCGCTGACCGGCCGCCGCCACCTGCCCGGGCCGTCGCCGTCGAATTCCAGGCAGGACACGCCATGACCGCCGTCTTGGTAGTCGACGACGATCCGCACCTGCTGCGGGCACTGCGCATCACCCTGCAGGCCCACGGCTACGAGGTCTCCACAGCCGCGGACGGCCGGTCGGCGCTGCTGAGGGCCAGGCAGGAGCCGCCGTCGGTGGTGATCCTGGATCTCGGGCTGCCGGATCTGGACGGCACGGAGGTGATCCGCGAACTGCGCGGCTGGAGCAGCGTCCCGGTCCTGGTGCTGTCCGCCCGCCACGGCTCCGAGGACAAAGTCCAGGCGCTCGACGCCGGCGCGGACGACTACATCACCAAACCGTTCGGCCTGGACGAGCTCCTGGCCCGGCTCCGCGCCCTGCTGCGCCGCAGCATCGAACCGGACCACGAAGCGGTAGTCCGCACGGAGAACTTCACTGTGGACCTGGGCAAGCGCAGGGTCATCCGGGATGGACAGGATGTCCGGCTGACCCCCACCGAGTGGAACATGCTTCAGGTGCTGGTCCGGAATCCGGAAAAGCTCATCACGCAGCAGCAGTTGCTCTCTGAGGTCTGGGGTCCGGCCTACGCCAAGGAGACCAACTACCTCCGGGTCTACATGGCCCAGCTGCGGCGCAAACTGGAGCCGGACACCGCCAACCCCCGCCACCTGCTCACCGAGGCCGGCATCGGCTACCGGTTCATGCCCTGATGGTTTTTCTCGACGGTTTCCGATGCCGCGGCCGGACATGGATACTGGGGCAATGACTAATCGCAGCCCGCTCAACAGGGACGATGCCGACCCGTCCCCGCTGCCTGAGATCCCAGCGCAACTGCGGGCCGTCCTCAACGGGATCCCGGCCCTTGTGGGCTATTGGGACACGGGACTGCGCAACCGCTTGGCCAATGACGCCTACTGCGAATGGTTCGGGTTCGGGCCCCAGCAGCTTCACGGCATGCATGCCCGGGATGTGCTCGGCGATGCCGTCTTCGAGGCCAACCGGCCGCACATCGAGGGGGCGCTCGCCGGAGAGCTGCAACAGTTTGACCGCACCCTGGTTGATACCGCGGGCCAGTCTCGCTTCACCGACGTCACCTACACTCCCGATAAACGGGACGGTGCGGTGCAGGGCTTCTTCGTCGTGGCCACGGACATCACCGAGCGGGTGCTGGCCGACCGGCGCCGGCAACGGGACATGGACCGGTACCGTGCCCTGGCGCGTAGCGTCCCCGGAGTCTTTGTGCTCCTCTTCGACGCCGAACTGCGCTACCTGATCGCCGAAGGCCAGGAGCTGGAGACCTTCGGCTACCGCAGGGAAGAGCTCGAGGGCCAGCGCATCCAGGACGTGCTCAAGGGAAATCTCGCCAGCGAGCTCGAGCCGCGCTACCGTGCGGCCCTGGCTGGCCGCGAGGTCTCCTGGAGCCGGCAGATCGGGGACCGCACCTACCGGCTGAATGCCGGGCCGGTTCATTCCGACGATGAGAGCGCGGCCGGCATGGTGGTGGCGGTTGACATCACCGAGCGCCTGCATCAACAAAAGGTTTGGCAGGCCCTGCACGAAATAGCGACCGAAGTCGCGCGCAACGCGGCCCCCGCAGACATTTCAGAGCGGGTCGCCGCGATTGTCCGCGATCTGTTCAACGTGGATTCCGCCGCCGTCGTCCGTTTCACGGGCGCGTCCTCGGCGGAAATCGTCGCCATGGCCCCGACGCTCCCGCCGACGCTGAGCCGGCGGCAGATCTTCGCCCCGACTGACGAGTCCGCCACCATCCGGGTGGCAGTGACCGGCAAGCCGGCCCTCGTGGTCTATCGGCCGGAGGGTGGACAGGCCGCAGAGGAGATGCGCGCCGGCGGCTTCCAGTCCGCGGCAGCGGCGCCGATCCGGGTCCGCGGCAGCCTGTGGGGTGCGGTGAGCCTGACCTCGAAATCGCGCACAGGGGTCACGGAAGCGATGATGGAGCGGCTGGCCCAGTTCGCGGAGCTCGTCGAGATCGCCATCGGCAACACGGAGGCATGGACCGATCTGGAGCAGCAGGCCACGACCGATGCCCTGAGCGGCTTGCCCAACCGGCGGGCCCTGGAACGGCACCTCGCCGAACAGGTCGCGCTGGCCAGGAGCCGCGGGACGAGCCTGAGTGCCGTCGTCCTGGATATCGATCACTTCAAGAGGGTCAACGACACCCATGGTCACTTGATGGGCGACGTCGTCCTGGCGGAGGTCGCAGCGAGGCTCCGGACGGTTGCCCGCGCCAAGGAGATCGTGGCCCGGTTCGGCGGCGAGGAGTTCGTGTGGCTGCTCCCGGAGACCGACGGCGCCGAGGCCCTGCGCGCGGCCGAACGTGCCCGCGAGGCCATCGCGTCCGAACCGTTCGGGGAAGTCGGATTCCTGACGGTCTCCGCCGGAGTCTGCGAGCAGGGCGACGCCGCGGCCGGTTCCCTCCTGGACTGCGCGGACCGGGCCCTGTACGAGGCCAAGAACGGCGGCCGCAACCGCACGTCCCGGTACGGCCACGCGAGCCCGGCCGGCCAGTCCGCCTCGGCCGGCCAGGCACGGAACGGCCAGGCGCGGGCCGGCTCGGACACGCGCGGAGCCTAGATCACGCGCGGAGCCTAGACGAAGGCGGACTTCCCCGTCACGGCCCGGGCCACGATCAGCGAGTTAATTTCGTAGCTGCCCTCATAGGTATAGAGGATTTCGGCGTCGCCAAAGAGCTTGCCCATCTCATAGTCGCTGCTGATGCCGTTGCCGCCCATGAGGGACCGGCCCATCGCCACCGAGGCACGCGCCAGCCGCGTGGTGGTCGCTTTGGCCATGGCGGCCTGGACCATCTCGAGCTTGCCGTCTTCCTGGATTCGCGCCAGCTGGGCCATCAGGGCCAGGGAGGCGGTCGCGTTGCCCAGGATCTCGGCGAGCTGCTGCTGGATGAGCTGAAAGCGGGCCAGTTCCTTGCCGAACTGGCGACGCTGCAGCGAATAGGCCCGTGCGACGTCGAACGCGGCCAGCTGGATGCCGGCGCCCTGCCAGCCCACCCAGGCCCGTGAGTCCCGCAGCAGCTCATTGGCCTTGGAAAAGTCGGTGGCGCCGGGCAGCAGGTTGGCCGCCGGGATACGGACCTCGTCGAGGACAATGTCGGCGTTCTGCATGATGCGCAGGCCGATCTTGTTGGCGATCTTCGTGGCGGTGTAGCCGGCACGGTCCGTCTCCACGATGAAGCCCTTAATGTGCTGGTCGGCTACGTCCCGGGCCCAAACGAGGGCGAAGTCCGCGATGGTGCCGGCGCCGATCCATCGCTTGGCGCCATTGAGGACCCACTCGTCGCCGTCCAGCCGCGCGGTGGTTTCCAGGCCACCGGCGATGTCCGAGCCGTGGTCCGGCTCGGTCAGGGCGAACGCTCCGAGCTGGGTGAACGCGGTGAGGCCAGGGAGCCAGCGTGCCTTCTGCTCCTCCGAGCCAAGCTCATCGATCATGCCGACGATCAGCTCGTTGTGGATGCCTACGAGCGCCGAGAGGGAGACATCGGCGCGGGCCACCTCGACGTACATGAGCCCCTTGAAGAGCTTGGATGTGCCGTCGGTTTGCAACCCGCCCAGACCGTATTTGCCGAGTTCCGCGAGCAGGTCGAAGGGAAACTCCTCGCGGTTCCAGTAGTCGATTGAGGCGGCCCTGATCCGGGACTGCAGGAATTCCCGGACCTCCTGGTAGCGGAGCTGTTCGTCCGGCGGCAGCAGGTCCACGATGTACATGAGGTCGGCGTCGGGAAACGGCGGCGACGGCGCCGCAGCAACGGCTGTGTTTGATTCCCTTGTGTTTACGGCTGGCGCCGGCTGTCCGCTGGCACGTCCTTGTGGCTGCACGGGCACGTATCCCTTCGTCATGCGCCACCTGCAGAGCAGCGCCGCTCTTCCAAACCCTTGGATGTCCTAGTATATTGCACAGTGACGGGGATCACTAGGCAGGCACCGCGCCGGGCCGGGGGGATCCCAGGCAACGGCGCTGTGCCACGGACCGCCTGGAACGGCAGCGCCAGAGTACTTCGAAAGGTGCACCATGACCGTGACTGAGGAATTCCGGGCCGCACGGGACCGGCTGCTGGCCCTGCGCGGGGACTACGAAGGCGCCCGCAGCGAATTCCAATGGCCGCGCTTCGAGGAATTCAACTTCGCACTGGACTGGTTCGACCAGCTCGCGGCAGACCCGGCCAAGGCGGACAAGCCGGCGCTGGTGATCGTCGAACAGGACGGGTCCGCGACTCGGCGCAGCTTCGCGGACCTTTCCCGGCGCTCGTCCCAGGTGGCCAACTGGCTGCGCGGGCAGGGCGTGCGGCGCGGGGACCGGATGATCATCATGCTCGGCAATCAGGTGGAGCTCTGGGAACTCATGTTGGCCGGCATCAAGCTGGGCATCGTCATGATCCCCACCACCACCCTCATGGGGCCCGCCGACCTCCAGGACCGGGTGGAGCGCGGCGGCGCGTCATGGGCCGCCGTCGGAAGTGCCAACATCGCCAAGTTCGCCGACGTCGCCGGTGACTACACGCTGATCGAAATCGGTGGGGGTCCCGCCAATCCCGCGGCCCTGGAAACTGCCCGGCAGTACGCAAACGCTTCAGCAGCCGGCGTGGACTTCACCCCGGACGCCCCCACCCTGGCCGACGAGACCCTCCTGCTCTACTTCACCTCCGGCACCACGTCCAAGGCCAAACTCGTGGAGCACACGCACACCTCCTACCCGGTGGGTCACCTGTCCACGATGTTCTGGATCGGGATGGAACCGGGCGACGTGCACCTCAACGTGGCCTCGCCGGGCTGGGCCAAGCACGCCTGGTCCAATGTGTTCACACCTTGGATCGCCGAGGCGTGCGTGTTCATCTACAACTACGAACGCTTCGACGCCAGGGCCCTCATGGAACAGATGGACCGCGAATCCGTGACCAGCTTCTGCGCCCCGCCCACGGTCTGGCGGATGCTGATCCAGGCCGACCTCACCCTGTTGAAGAACCCGCCCACGAAAGTGGTGTCCGCCGGCGAGCCGCTCAACGCCGAGGTGATCGACCAGGTCCACCGCGCCTGGGGCCAGACCATCCGGGACGGCTTCGGCCAGACCGAATCGACCGTTCAGATCGCGAACACCCCGGGCCAGCCGATCAAGATCGGCGCCATGGGCAAGCCGCTGCCTGGCTACGACGTCGTGCTCGTGGACCCCGCTACTGGTGAGGAGGCCGACGACGGCGAGCTCTGCCTGCGCCTCGACCCCCGCCCCGCGGGGCTCATGAAGGCGTACTACGGCGACCCGGATAAGACGGCGGAGGCTTTCCGCGACGGTTACTACCACACGGGGGACATGGCGAGCCGGGACGAGCGCGGCATCATCACGTATGTGGGCCGCGGCGACGACGTCTTCAAGTCCTCCGACTACCGGCTGTCCCCGTTCGAACTGGAGAGCGTGCTGATTGAGCACCCGGCGGTGGCGGAGGCGGCCGTCGTCCCCTCCCCCGACCCGCTCAAGCTGTCGGTGCCGAAGGCCTTTGTGGTTCTTGCGGCCGGCCACCAGCCGGGCCCGGAGCTGGCCGAGGACATCCTGCGGTACTGCCGGGAGCACCTGGCCCCGTTCAAGCGGATCCGACGGCTGGAGTTTGCCGAGCTCCCCAAAACGATCTCCGGCAAGATCCGGCGGGTGGAGCTGCGGCAGAGCGAGGAACTGCGCCACGGCGGCGGACCCGTTCCCGACGGCTTCGGCGTCGAGTACTCCGACTCCGATTTCCCCGGGCTCAAGGGTCAGGGCTGAACGTGGGAACACCGCTGCCGCGAGATCCGATCGCCGACGCCCGGCTGAACTGGGAGCGCCACGGCTGGTCCGACGTCGCCGCCCCGATGGCTGCGATCACCGCCATCATGCGGACCCAGCAGATTCTGCTGGGCCGGATCGAGGCCGTCCTTAGGCCGTTCGGACTCACGTTTGCCCGGTACGAGCTGCTGGCGTTGCTCAGCTTCGCCCGCAGCGGGGCGCTGCCTATGAATAAGGCGAGCGCGCTGCTGCAGGTCCACCCCACCTCGGTCACCAACGCCGTGGACCGGCTCCAGGACGCCGGGCTGGTGATCCGCTCGCCGCACCCCACGGACGGCCGCACCACCTTGATCGAGCTCACCCCCGACGGGCGGGCCCTGGCCAAACGGGCCACGGCCGTACTGAACTCCGAGGTCTTCGGCCAGTCGGGCTTCGGGGACCAGGACGTGGACCAGCTGATCCGGATCCTGGGCACGTTCCGCCAGAACGCCGGAGATTTCAGCTAAGCCCAACTGACTCGCACTTGGGGCCGTTATGGGCGCTGAAAACGGCCACAACTGCGAGTCAGTTGGGGAAGTGATCCTCAGCGGGGCGCGTCGGGGTGGATGCTCCGGGTTTCGCCGCGTTCATGCGGGGGCCGGAGCCAGCCGGGGCGGTGGACCTTTGGCAGCACCTTCGCGACCGCCAGGGCAGCGTACATGACGGTATTGATGGCAACAAACGTCGCGAGGATGGCGAACCACTCCGAGTCCAGGACTTGCTGCGGGAAGAGAATGCCCGTGGGGACGGGCACGCCGGTGAGACTCATGCGGACTCCTTGACGGCCTGGGCGGCGTTGGTGTGGGTGACGTGTTTCCAGTTCGCGGTCCGGCCCAGCGAAATGTCGATGATGCCCTTGATGTAGACGATGTTCAGGAACATGTCGAAGAAGAGTTCGGGGAAGAGGGTGAGGGCCAGGATCCTGGCCCGCCAGCCGCCCTTCCAGACTGTGCTGACGCGCTCGATCATGAACACCCCGCCAAGTCCGAGCCAGAACGGGAACCAGATCCACACGTCCAGTGAGAACACCATGAGGAAGATCAACAGCAGGTAGGCGCTGAGGGCAATCACGCCGTAGCCGATTCCGAGCTGCTGCACCCAGTAGCGCGTCGTCTGGGACGTGACCCCGTACGCGCCAATGTTCTCCAGCGCTCCCCGCTGCCACCGCAACCGCTGCGCCCACAGCGTGGACCAGGTGGGCATGAGTTCGGTGACCACGGTGCACGCCGTCGGGGAAATCATGAGGGCGCCAAGCGACTTGAGTGCGATGGTGAGTTCGTTGTCCTCGGTCAGCGCCGCGGTGTCATAGACGTCGCCCCGCGTGCCGGGAATCGACTTGCCCCGCTGCTCCGCGATGGTGCGCAGGGCGACGGGACGGAAGAGCGACGCGGTGCCGGTCAGCACGAAAACCCTCCCCCGCCGGCGCTTGATTTCCCGGCCGTAACGGAGGTACTCGTTGCGCTGGAACTGGCCGAGGACACCGTGGCCTTCCTCCCCGTAGAACAGGCCGCCCACCGCCATCAGGGCGCGGTCGTCCACGAAGCGGTTCACGGCCGCATCGAGGAAGCCGTCATCGAGCTGGGTGTCGGCGTCCATGACCATCACTATGTCGTTGGCACCGAGCGTGGGGAGGACTCGCTTGAGCACCTGGTTGAGGGCGCCAGCCTTCTTTTTCGTGTTGTCGACCGACTCATAGACCTCGACGCCGGCGTCGCGGGCGAGGTCCACGGTGCTGTCGGTGCAATTGTCCGCCACTACGATGATTCGATCGGGGCTGTGGGACTGCGCCCGCAGCGAGGCGATCGTAGAGGGCAGCGAGACTTCCTCGTTGTGGGCCGGGATGAGCACGGTGACGGTGACGGGCCCGGCATAGACTCCGCGCGTCGCTGCCATCACGATCTTCGGTGCCAGCGGAGCGATCCGCACGTTCGCAGACCGCCGCGACCGGGTGGTGATCCGGCGCTCCAGCAGGGCGACGCCGGCGGCCAGCAGCACGGCGAGCGCGACCGCCGCGCCCAGGATCCGGGCACCCGGAGCGTTCGTACTGTAGAGCACGTTCCACACTCCCAGGATGAAGCCGTGCGGCGGCCCGTCAGCTTGTGCGGGGCCGTCCGAGGCGACGGCGGCCCACAAGATCGCCGCCGCGGTGCCGGCGATCGCTGCGATAACCAGCCCTACTGTCCGGTGAAGTTGCCCTTTGCCCACCGGTCAGATGCTACCAGCGAACCATTGGCACCTCTTGTCACATGAGAATCACCCGTCCCGCCCTGATGGGCGGCTATTTTGCCCGGAATCTGACCGGAGTATCGTGGTTCGGAGCCGGACATTGCCGTCCGGCCAGGCAGCAATTAGTGCTCACAGAGCGTCAATTGGCGATCGCCTAGGAGGGGCCATGACTTCGCCCAGCGTCCCCATACCGCAGCCTCCCCCGAAGCCGGTGGTCGGCAACTTGCCCGACATCGACTCCAGCAAGGGAATCCTGGGAATAGTCGAGGTGGCAGAGCGGTACGGCCCCATTGTCCGCATCCAGTTCTTCAACCGCAGCATCATCGCCATCTCTTCCCAGCAGCTCGTCAACGAAGTCTGCGACGAGTCCCGTTTCGGCAAGGTGCTGGGCGTTTCCCTTCGGCAGGTGCGGGAATTCATCGGCGACGGATTGTTCACTGCAAGAACAGAAGAACTTAACTGGCAGAAGGCGCACCGGATCCTGATGCCGGCGTTCGGGCCAGCGGCGCTGACGCGGATGTTCAGCGGCATGGACGACATCGCCGAGCAGTTGCTCCTGAAATGGGAACGGCTCGGCCCGACGGCCCGGATCGACGTCCCGGACAACACCACCAGGCTGACCCTGGACACCATTGCCCTGTGCTCGTTCAGCTACCGTTTCAACAGCCTCTACCGGGAGGAGATGCATCCCTTCGTCGGGGCCATGGTCCGTGGTCTGGTCGAGTCCGGGGACCGGGCGCGCAGGCTCCCGGTCCAGAACAAGATCATGCTGCGCAAGCGCCACCAGCTCGAGGAAGACCATGCCCTGATGTTCGAGGTCGCCGACCAGATGATCAGCGACCGTCGGCGCAAACCCAGCCCGGCTGGCAGCGAGGACATCCTGGACACCATGCTCAACGCCGCGGACCCGGTGACCGGCGAGCGGTTGAGCGAGGAAAACGTCCGATACCAGATGGTCACGTTTCTGGTGGCCGGGCATGAGACCACCAGCGGCCTGCTGTCCTTTGCGCTCTACGAACTGCTGCGCCATCCGGCTGTCCTGGCCAAGGCTCGCGCCCAAGTGGACGAGGTCCTCGGCACCGAGAGCGCCCGGTTCGAGCACCTGCCCCGGCTGGGGTACCTGGACCAGATCCTCAAGGAGACGCTCCGGCTGTGGCCCACCGCCCCGGCGTTCAACGTCGCCCCGCACGAGGACACGACGCTTGGCGGCCAATACGAGGTCCCGGCAGGCCAGCCCATCATGGTCCTGATCCCGCAGCTGCACCGGGACAAGGCGGCCTGGGGCGAGGACGCCGGGACCTTCGATCCGGACCGGTTCTCACCTGTTCGGGCCGCGGAAATCCCTGCCAATGCCTGGAAGCCCTTCGGCAACGGGCAGCGCTCCTGCATCGGCCGGGGATTTGCCCTGCAGGAGGCCATGCTCTTCCTGGCCAAGCTCCTGCAGCGCTTCGAGGTCACGGCGGCGGACCCGGGCTATGAACTGCAGATCAAGCACACGCTGACGATGAAGCCAGAGGGGCTGTTCATCCACGTGCGCAGGCGGGACGTCGCGATCGCGGCCGGCCCGCAGGCCCCCGTCGAACATGCCTGGCAGGCCGAAGCGGCAGCGGCGGCCGCCGCACCCAACGGCGTCCCGATCCGTGTGCTCTACGGTTCCAATGCAGGCACGTCCAAGGACTTCGCCCAGCGCATCGCCAACGACGCCGGTCGGCGCGGCTACAGCCCCACCATCGGCCCGCTCGACGAAGCGGCCGGCGGGCTGCCGACGGAGGGGCTCGTCACAATCGTCACGTCCTCCTACGAGGGGCAGCCGCCGGACAACGCCCGGAAATTCGTGGCCTGGACCGAGGGCCTGCCGCCGGGCAGCCTCGCCGGAATGCGGTACACGGTCTTCGGCAACGGCAACAAGGACTGGGCGCGAACGTACCAGGAGGTGCCGAAGGCCATCGACGCCCGGCTCGAGGTTGCCGGCGCCACGCGGATCTACGCCCGGGGCGAAGCCAACGCCCGCGGCGACTTCTTCGGCGATTTTGACGAGTGGTACGCGGGATTCTGGCCCGCGGTGGACGCCGCCCTCGGGCAGAGGACCAGCCCGCCGACCGCGCAGCCCCAGCTTGAACTCCAGTTCGTCGGCAACGTCCGGGACCCGCTGCTGCGCCAGAACGGGCTGGCACTCGGCACCGTCGTCGCGAACCGGGAACTGGTCGATCTGGCCAAGCCCGGCGCCCGGTCCAAGCGGCATGTCGAGATCGCCCTACCCGAGGGGATGAGCTACCGGACAGGGGACTATCTGGCCGTGCTGCCGCTGAATCCCAGCGAACTCGTGCAGCGGGCCCTGGTCCGTTTCAACCTCGACTACGACTCGCACGTCCAGCTGAGTATGGAGCGGGGAGACACCTTCCTGCCCACGGGTGCGCCCGTAGCCGTGGGCGAACTGCTGAGCAGTTACGTGGAACTCGCGGTCCCCGCCACCCGTACCCAACTCGAGGACCTGGCTGATGTCGCGGCGGATCCTGAACATCGCCGGGAACTTGAGGCGCTGGCGGAGGACCGCGGGCGCCACTCGGCCGAGATCCTCGACAAGCGGGTCTCCCTCCTGGATCTGCTGGAGACGTATCCGTCATGCCAGCTGTCGTTCACTTCGTTCCTGCAACTGTTGACACAGCTGACCCCGCGGCGGTACTCCATCTCCTCGTCCCCGCTCTGGAGCCCCGACCACGCGACCCTGACCTTCGCCGTCATCCAGGCTCCGGCGTGGTCGGGCCGCGGCGTCTTCGAAGGCGCCTCTTCCACCTACCTCGCCCAGGCCAGGCCCGGGTCAAGGGTCGCGGTTACTGTCCGTCCCTCGAACGCGGCTTTCCACCCGCCTCCGTCCCTGGACGTCCCGCTCATCATGGTCTGTGCAGGGACCGGGCTGGCACCCTTCCGCGGATTCGTCCAGGACCGGGCGCTGCGGGCCGAGGCCGAGGATACGACGCCGGCGCCTGCCCTGCTGTTCTTCGGCTGCCGGGCCCCGGACACCGATTTCCTCTACCGCGCGGAACTTGCATCGTGGGCGGACCAGGCCAACCTCGATCTGCGGCCGGCCTTTTCCACCGCCCCCGAAGACGGCCTGAAGTATGTCCAGGATCGGCTTTGGGCAGACCGGGCCGACGTCGTCGAGCTGGTCCAGCAGGGCGCCACGGTCTACGTCTGCGGCGACGGCAAGCACATGGCGCCGCAGGTCCGGGACACGTGCGTCCTCATCTACCAGGAGGCGACGCACGCCTCCAAGGCGGAGGCCGAGGCGTGGATGGATGAAGTAGAACGCACCCACGGCAGGTACGTGGCCGACATCTTCACGTAATGCCACGGACCGGCGATTGACGCCGCCGCGCCCCGGCCGGTTTCGCCTAGCGGTGGTTGAACTCCGGCTGCCGCTTCTCGGTGAACGCGGCCATGCCTTCCTTCTGGTCCTCGGTGGCGAACAGCGAGTGGAACACGCGCCGTTCAAACAGCACGCCCTGGGCAAGCCCGGTCTCGAACGCCGCGTTCACCGCCTCCTTGGCCACCATCGCCACCGGCTTGGATTTGGAGGCGATCACCTCGGCAGCCTTCAGCGCCTCTTCGACGACGTCCGCGGCCGGGACCACACGGGACACCAGGCCCGCGCGTTCGGCCTCCTCGGCGTCCATGAAACGGCCGGTCAGGATCATGTCCATCGCCTTGGACTTGCCCACCGCGCGGGTCAGTCGCTGCGAGCCGCCCATGCCGGGGAGCACGCCGAGGTTGATCTCCGGCTGGCCGAACTTGGCGTTGTCCCCGGCGATGATGAAATCGCACATCATCGCCAGCTCGCAGCCGCCGCCCAGCGCGAAGCCGGACACGGCTGCCACGACGGGGATGCGGAGCCGGGTGAAGTCCTCCCAGCCGCGGAACCAGTCCGCCGCGTACATGTCCATGTAGCCCTTGGACTGCATTTCCTTGATATCCGCGCCAGCGGCGAAGGCCTTCGCGGAACCGGTCACCACCACGGCACCGACCTCCGGGTCCGCGTCCATCCCGGTGACGGCCCGCACCAGCTCGTCCATCGTGGCCTTGTTCAAGGCATTCAGGGCTTCGGGCCGATTGAGCGTCACGATGCCCACGCGGCCGCGGCGCTCCACCAGGATGTTCGCATACTGTTCCGTCATGTGTGGTCCCCTTAGGTGGTTCTCGTCTGGTTCTGCTTCTGGTTCTGGTTCTGGTTGTGCGTGCAGCTTCGGTCCGGGACTAGTGCCCGGCCGCGCCGGCTTCTGATTTGCCTGCTTCCGACTTTTCACGGATGTCGGTAATGATGCCGGAGAAGTCCCGGCCGGCACCGCCTTCCGCGGCAAAGCTATCGTAAATTTCGGCGGCGAGCGGGCCCAGCCGGGCCGCGACGCCGGTGCTCTGGAGCGCGTTGAGGGCCAGGTTGAGATCCTTGGCCATGAGCGCTCCGGCGAAGCCGGGCTGGTAGTCCCGGTTGGCTGGGCTCGTCGGGACCGGCCCGGGCACGGGGCAATTGGTGGTCAGCGCCCAGCACTGTCCCGAGGCGGCGGAGGCGACATCGAACAGTGCCTGGTGGGTCAGTCCGAGCTTCTCGCCCAGCACAAACGCCTCACTGACGGCGATCATCGAAATCCCCAGGATCATGTTGTTGCAGATCTTGGCCGCCTGGCCGGCACCGTGCGCGCCGCAGTGGACCACGCGCTTGCCCATGACTTCCAGCAGCGGCTTGACGGCCTCGAAGTCCTCCGGGAGGGCACCGACCATGAAGGTGAGCGTGCCGGCCTCGGCCCCCACCACTCCTCCGGACACGGGGGCGTCGACGGCCCGGTGACCGGCCGCGACCGCGAGTTCCGCGGCCTCGCGGGCCTCGTCCACGTTGATCGTGGAACAGTCCAGGAACATGGTGCCCGGGGCGGCCAGTTCAAGCAGGCCGGGCCGGCCGCCGGTGCCGCGGTAGGCGTCGAGGAGGTGTTTGCCGCTGGGCAGCATGGTCAGCACGACGGCGGCTCCCGCCGCCGTCTCTGCTG
Source organism: Arthrobacter sp. ov407 (assembly GCF_900102895.1). GTDB lineage: Bacteria > Actinomycetota > Actinomycetes > Actinomycetales > Micrococcaceae > Arthrobacter. Next base: position 210,929 of record NZ_FNGD01000005.1, on the reverse strand, counting down.
CCGTCCCTGCGGTTGGAATGCCGTGCTCCCGGGCGGCGTCCAGGGCCGCCGGCACGACGTCGAAGCCGGTCACCCGGTAGCCGGCCTTGACCAGGTTGACGGCCATCGGGCCGCCCATGTGCCCCAGGCCCAGGAAGGCGATGGTCCCGGTAAGAGAGGCTCCTGCTTCAGACATTGTTCTTCTCCTTGTTCTTCTCCTTTGGAGAGAGCTTCAGTTCGCGCCCGCCCAGCGGGGCGAAGTAAGCCGCGACGTCCGCTCGGGTGACCTCTGCGAGGGTGGCTGGCTTCCAGCGGGGGTTGCGGTCCTTGTCCACCACCTGGGCGCGGATTCCTTCGCGGAAGTCCGGTCCGGCGAGGAAGCGCAGGCCCACGCGGTATTCCTGCTCGAGCGCCTGCGCCAGGCTCAGTCCGCGGACGCGGCGCAGGGACTCCAGGGCCACCTTCACCGCCGTCGGCGACTTGGCCTCGATGGTGTCCGCGGCGCTGGCGGCCTCCCCGCCCGCCGTGCGCAGCCGGCGCAGGATCTCCTCGGCGTCGTCGCTGGAGTAGCAGGCGTCAATCCATTCCTGCTGTGCGGCGAGGACTGACTGTGGAGCCGTTTCGGCGAAACGGGCGACGGCGGATTCCACCGCCTCGGTCTCGAGCGCCACCGCCAGTTCAGCCAGGCTGGCGGAGGGCACGAAGCGGTCGGCGAGGCCCAGGAACAGCGCGTCCGCGCCGCTCAGATGGGCGCCCGTCAGGGCCGCGTGCGTGCCGGTCTCCCCCGGCGAGCCGGAGAGCAGGAGGGTACCGCCGACGTCGGGCACGAACCCGATCGTCGTTTCGGGCATGCCCGTGCGGGTGCGTTCGGTGACGATCCGCACAGAGCCGTGCGCCGAGATCCCCACGCCGCCGCCCAGGACCAGCCCGTCCATGAACGCCACGTACGGTTTGGGGTATTCAGAGATGAGCAGGTTCAGCCGGTACTCGTCTGCCCAGAAGTCCGCGGTGGCGTCCCCGCCGTCGAGCATGTCCCGGTAGATGGCGACGATGTCGCCGCCGGCGCAGAGGCCCCGGTCGCCGGCGCCGCGGACCAGCACCGCGGCGATGGCGTCGTCGTCGGCCCAGAGCGTCAGCTGTTCGAGCATGGCGGAGGCCATCCCGGCCGTCAGGGCGTTGACGGCCGCGGGCCGGTTGAGGGTCACGACGCCGAGCCGGCTGCGCCGTTCAAACAGGACTTCCTCTGCTTCCCCGGGCAAGCATTCGCCGGCCGCTGCTCCACTGTCCGCTACCCGCGCAACGTCCGCCCCCATCAGCTGCCTTCCGGCATGACGAAGCTGGCGCCCTGGCGGATGCCGGAAGGCCAGCGGCTCGTGACCGTCTTGGTCTTCGTGTAGAAGCGGAAGGCGTCGGCCCCGTGCTGGTTGAGGTCGCCGAAGCCGGAGGCCTTCCAGCCGCCGAAGGTGTAGTACGCGATCGGCACGGGGATAGGAACGTTGATGCCCACCATGCCTACCTGGACGCGGCTGGCGAAGTCGCGGGCGGAGTCGCCGTCGCGGGTGAAGATGGCCACGCCATTGCCGAACTCGTGTTCGCTGCAGAGCCGGAGGGCCTCGTCGTAGTCTTCGGCGCGGAGCACGCTCAGGACCGGGCCGAAGATCTCCTCTTTGTAGATCTTCATGTCCTTCGTGACGTTGTCGAACAGCGTGGGACCGACCCAGAAGCCGCCGTCATAGCCTTCCACCTTCAGGCCGCGGCCGTCGGTCACGAGGCTGGCGCCTTCTTCGACGCCGGAGGCGATGTAGCCTTCGATCCGCTCCTTCGCGGAGGCCGCCACGACCGGGCCGAAGTCGGAATCCTTGGCAAGGCTGTGGCCGACCTTGAGGCCGGCGATCCGCGCCTGCAGCTTCTCCACGAGTGCATCCGCGGTCTTCCGGCCGACCGGAACGGCCACCGAAATCGCCATGCAGCGCTCGCCCGCGGAGCCGAAGCCTGCCCCGATGAGGGCGTCCGCAGCCATGTCCAGGTCTGCGTCGGGCATGATCACCATGTGGTTCTTGGCGCCGCCGAAGCACTGGGCGCGCTTGCCGTTCGCTGCGGCGGTGGCATAGATGTACTGGGCAATGGGCGTGGAACCGACGAACCCGATGGCCTGGACCCGGGGATCCTCCAGCAGCGCATCCACAGCCTCCTTGTCCCCGTTGACTACGTTGAAGACGCCGTCGGGGAGGCCCGCCTCGGTGAAGAGCTCGGCCAGGCGCAGCGGCACGGAGGGGTCCCGCTCGGAGGGCTTGAGGATGAAGGCATTGCCGGCGGCGAGCGCCGGCCCGGACTTCCAGAGCGGGATCATGGCCGGGAAGTTGAATGGCGTGATGCCGGCAACGACGCCGAGGGGCTGCCGCATCGAGTGCACGTCGACGCCGGTGCCGGCGTTGTCCGAGAACTCGCCCTTGAGCAGATGCGGGGCACCGGCGGCAAATTCCACAACTTCGATGCCGCGCTGGATGTCACCCTTGGCATCGGGGAAGGTCTTGCCGTGCTCGGAGGACAGCAGGGTGGCGAGCTCGTCCATGTGCTCGTTGACCAGGTCCACGAACTTGAGCAGGACCCGGCCGCGGCGCTGCGGATTCATCGCGGCCCATTCCACCTGCCCCTTTTCCGCGCTGGCAATCACATTGCGCACTTCCTCTGCGCTGGCCAGCGGCAGCCGGGACTGGACCTCGCCGGTGCAGGGATCATAGACATCGCTGAACCGGCCTGAGGTGCCGTCCACGCGCTGCCCGTCAATGTAATGGGATAGTTCTCGAACCATGACCGAATGCTCCTTTGCATGTGACCTAGATCATCTCTGCAGCCGAATATACTCGGACTTCCTACTAATTTCCAGAGGCCGGAACCTGCTGGCTGCTTCGTCCGGGGGCCAAGTTCGGTAAGTTAGGGACTGTGAAGATAGCTACCTGGAATGTGAACTCGCTCCGCGCCCGCGCCGACCGTGTGGAGGCCTGGCTTCAGCGCACGGACTGTGACGTCCTGGCCATCCAGGAAACCAAATGCAAGGACGAGAACTTCCCCTGGGATCTCTTCGAGAGCATGGGCTACGAGGTGGCGCACTTCGGCCTGAGCCAGTGGAACGGCGTCGCGATCGCCTCCCGCGTGGGACTCGACAACGTCGAACGCACCTTCCTGGACCAGCCCGTGTTCGGCAAGAACGGCAAGGACGCTGTGCAGGAGGCCCGCGCCATCGGGGCCACGTGCGGCGGCATCCGGGTCTGGAGCCTCTACGTCCCCAACGGCCGCGCCCTCGACGACGAACACATGCCCTACAAGCTCAACTGGCTGGACATCCTGAAAACCCACGCCGGCACCTGGGTCAAGGAGGACCCCCAGGCGCAGATCGCGCTGATGGGGGACTTCAACATCGCGCCCCTGGACGACGACGTCTGGGACATCGACTACTTCCGCTCCGAAGGCCTCACCCACGTCAGTGAACCCGAGCGGGCCGCCTTCCACGCCTTTGAGGAGGCTGGCTTCCAGGATGTGGTCCGCCCGCACACCCCGGGACCTGGCGTCTATACCTATTGGGATTACACGCAACTGCGCTTCCCGAAAAAAGAAGGAATGCGGATCGACTTCATTCTCGGATCCCCGGCCCTGGCGGCACGGGTCACCGGTGCGATGATCGACCGCGAGGAGCGCAAGGGCAAGGGCGCCTCAGACCACGCTCCGGTGATTGCGGAACTGGCGGACTAATGGCTGCCGCCCAGGGAAGCGTCGTGATCCAATGACGGGGAACATTTACCACGGACAGTCCGGGCTGCCGTTCTCTTCCGCGCTCCGGATCTACGAGCCCCTCGAGGCGTTCCCCGAGAAGCAGCAGGAAACCCTGCGAGCCGCCGGCGCCGGTCTGGCGTCCCGGGCTGCCGTGGAGAACGCCGAGCTCCTGGCGTCCCTGGGCCGCATCACCCGGTCCGACGGGGACCCATTTCCCACCGGCCGGACCGACCTCGTACGCGTTGTCCCGGCCCCGGCACGGCGGGCGCCCTCTGCCGCAGCGCACGACGGCGCCGAGCCCGGCCCCGGGACTGCCGCCGCACCGCAGGCCGGCCGGCTGCTGTACTGCCCCAGCCAGATGGTCCTCCGCGCCGGGCTGGCCGCCAATGCCCTGATGGAAGGCATCCACGGGCCCCTGGCCCAGCTCCTGATCCCGGAAGAACAGCGGGACAAGCACCAGGAACGCATTGATGAGGTGCGGGCCCACGATGGCCTGAGCCGGGTCCACACCCGGGCGTCCACATGGGGCATCCCCTTCAGCTGGTTCTGCCTCTTCCAGGAATCGGATCCCACCGACGTCGTCGAAGCCGAGGGCCACATCGTGACGGTCCGCATCCGTGCGGGCATCGGCAAGGCACTGGAGCGCGTGAGCTACGCGGTGGCGCACCTGGCCCTCGCCGCGCCCGATCTCGACATGCTCGAGGACCTGACCCAGCTCACGGAATGGCTTGAACTCTTCCACCCGGATTCGGCAGTGGAACTCGATTACGGCGGCGTGGCAGACAAGGTCTATCCGGACGATTCGCCGCTGGACGTGCGCCTCGGTATTGAGTGCCTGGCGGAGGGCGACATGACCGGCGCCGCCGCGGCCTACCGACGGCTGGCCTCGCGCTGGGTGCCCATCCGCCAGCTGGCCCGCGCTTCCTAGACCAGGCCGGAGAGCCGCGCGGACTTCCGTAGCGGCGGCGCCGTCGTCGTCCGCACAATCAGCCGGTGCGGCGCCACGGCGGACTGCACGGCCCCGGCAATTCCGTCGAGCTCGTCCAGCAGCATCTTGGTGCCGAGTTCGGCTTGCAGGTCCGGCCGCTGTCCGACCGTGGTGAGACCCATCGCTTCGGCGAAGTCGTGGTCGTCGATGCCGATGACCGACAAATCCTCCGGGACGCGCACACCGGCCTTGCTGGCCTCGAAGATGACGCCCATGGCCATCTCATCCGAGGCGCAGAAGATTGCTGTGGGCTTGGGCCCGTCGGCGGCCCAGAGCCGCCGGAACGCCTCCTGGCCGCTGCGAACGGTGAAGTCCCCCCACACGTCCCACTCGGCCCGGGCGGGCAGCCGAGCCTCGCGCATGATGTCGTGGAAGGCCTGGATCCGGACCCTGGGGACGTCGAAGTTGAGGTCGGTTTCGTCATCGCCGTGCAGGAGCGCGATGTCGGTGTGGCCTAGTCCGATCAGGTGGCGGACCGCGGTCGCGGCCGCGGCGTAGTCGTCAATGCCGATATAGGGGCACTCCTCGACATGGCCGCCCACCACCACCAGCGGGATATCGATCTTCTGGAGATGCTCGATTTCCTCGTGGGTGAGCGCCATACAGAGGACCAACAGGGCATCAATCTGCTTATAGACCATGGTCTTGCTGAAAAGCCGCTCACGGTTGCTGCCATGGCCGCCGAGGTTGAAGAGCGAAAGGTTGTACTGACGGGAGTGCAGTTCCCGGTCTGCGCCCTCGATGGCTTTGGAGAAGAACCAGCGGCTGACGAACGGGGCCAGAACGCCGATGGTTTTGGTCCGGCCCGTGGCCAGGCCGGAAGCCGAGGAGGAGGCGACGTAGCCCAAGGATTCGGCGATCCCGAGGATCTTCTCCCGCGTCGCCGGGGAAACGCGGGGCAGTCCGCGGACGGCCCGGGATACGGTGGCCGTGGATACGCCGGCAGCGGCGGCTACATCCTCAATGCTGACGCCGGAGTGGCCGCCGCGCTGCGCCCTTTCTGTCCGTGCCACCTTTGTCCCCTTGTTGACGGTCCGCGGAAACCTGTCGGCTGCCCGCAGACGTGCTGTGCCCGCCTCCCCCGCGGCAGATGAATAGTCCTGGCACCTGGCTGCCTAGCCGCGCCGGCTGGCCGTCCGGTCCGGCAAACGCCGGCGCAGCCGGATCATCCCGTAGAGGGCACCCAGCATGGCCAGCAGTCCCAGGGCCCAGAAGAGGGCCGGCTGGGCGGTCACCTCCATCCAGACGGTGACCGCCAGCAAAACCACGGTCCAGAAGCCGAGGAACCCGATGATGATGTCGAAGTCCTCGCCGGAGCGCACCTTTCGACGCGTCGCCGGCACGTGGCCCAGGTTCTCGTCAGTCATGACGCCGCACTCACTTAACCGCGCCGGCGGTGAGGCCCGCGACGATCTTTCGCTGGAACACCAGCACCAGGATGACCAAGGGAATGGTCACGATGGTTCCCGCAGCCATGATCGCGGTGTATGGGATCTGGTTGGGCTGCGCACCGGCGAAGCTGGCAATGGCCACCGTGACCGGCTGCGTTGCGTCGGACGAGAGCTGGCTGGCGATCAGGAATTCATTCCACGAGGAGATGAAGGCCAGGATCGCCGTCGTGAAGATGGCCGGGGCTGCCAGCGGCATGATGACTCGCCGGAAGGCCTGTCCCTGCGTGCAGCCGTCCACCCGCGCCGATTCCTCCAGCTCCCACGGCATCTCCCGGAAGAAGGACGTCATGGTGTAGACGGTCAGCGGCAGCACGAACGAGATGTTCGGAATGATCAGGGCCTGGTACGTCCCCATCCACCCGATGTTCGTGAAGAGCTGGAACAGCGGCGTGATGAGGGCGACGCCGGGGAACATGGAGGCTCCCAGGATGAAGCCCAGCACGAGATACTTGCCCTTGAAGTTCAAGCGGGCCAGCGCATAGGCGGCAAACACGCCGATCACCAGCGACACCAGGGTGACGACGGTGCCGATGAACAAGCTGTTCAGCAGGGCCTGGCCGAAGTGGTTGCCGAAGGACGTGTCGAATGCCGTCTTGAAGTTGTCCAGCGTCACGTGGGTCGGCAAGAGCGACGTGTCGTAGGTGTAGCCGACGTCACGGAACGCCGTCACCACCATCCAGTACGCGGGCGCCAGGCACCAGAAGAGGATCACGGCCGCGCTGATGTAGGTGCGTCCGTGGGCCCACTTCTCGCGGTTCTGCGCGGCCTTCCGTCCCCGGTCCTGCTCTGCGCGTAGTTCGGTCGCGGCGGTCATTTCTTCCCCTTACCTGCGCCGGTTTGCTCCACCACATTCGCTCCGAGGAAGCGTACGAAGATGAAGGCCACTATAAAGATGATGAAGAACGTGATGGTGGACAAGGCCGCCGCCGCGTTGAAGCCCTGCCTGATCTGGTTGATCACCAGGATGGACAGCGTGGTGGTGTTGTTGGCCCCGCCCGTCAGGATGTACGGGAGGTCGAACATGCGCAGTGCGTCCAGGGTGCGGAACAAGATGGCCACCATGAGCGCAGGCTTCACCAGCGGCAGGGTGATCATCCGGAACCGCTGCCATGCTGAGGCGCCGTCGACCTTGGCTGCCTCGTACACTTCCGCGGGAATCATCTGCAGGCCGGCGAGAATCAGCAGCGCCATGAAGGGAGTGGTCTTCCAGACGTCTGCGATGATCACTGCCCACCTGGCCGGCCATTCGCTGCCGGTCCACAGGACTGCGGTGTTGAAGAGTTTGTTGCCGATGCCTTCGAAGGCGAAGATGAACAGCCACAACTTGGCCGTAACTGCGGTGGGGATGGCCCACGGCACCAGGACAGCTGCCCGGACCAGGCTGCGGCCCCTGAAGGCACGGGCCATGATGACGGCCATCCAGAAGCCGAGCACCGTCTCCAGTGCCACCGTGACGGCGGCGAAGAAGAAGGTGGTGCCGGTGGCGGACCAGAACTGCGCACCGAGTGTTCCCGGAGGGCAGTCGACGGTTCCGCCGCCGGGAGCCGGGCACTGCTGGAAAATCCAGTTGGTGTAGTTCGAGAAGCCGGCCGGGCCACCTTCGGTGAAGAGACCCGTGGCGGGGTCCAGACCAGCATCCTTTTGGAACGACATCACAATGGCGGTGATGATCGGGTACACGATCACTACTGACAATGCGATGATGGTCGGCGCCAGGAGCCAGGCTGCCCAGCGCCCCTGCGTCGCGATGCGGTTGTCCTCTCCAACACCCTTGGGTGCGTGATGGATCGGTGCCCCGCCCGACGCCGGTGCCTTGACCGACGTCGGGCCTACTTCAGTTGCCATGATGGACCTACTGTCCCGCGCTAGCGGACTCGATGGACTTCTGCATGTCGGACAGGGCCGCGTCTACGGTCTTCTCGCCCTTGATGGCGGAGTACGCGTTTTCCTGGATGGCCTTGGTGACAGCCGGGTAGAACGGGGTGACCGGGCGCGGCTTTGCGTTCTCGATCGAGGTCTTCAGGACCGGCAGGTACGGCAGCTTGGCGACGAGCTCCTTGTCGTCGTAAAGCGAGCCGAGGACCGGGGCGAGCGAACCCTTCGTGGCGAAGAACTTCTGGGTCTCCTCCGTGGTGAGGAACTTCAGGAAGTCCAGTGCCGTGGCCTTGTTCTTCGAGTAGACGCTGACCGCAGCGCTGTGGCCGCCGAGGGATGAGGCGCCCGGGCCGGCCTTACCCGGAAGGGCGGTCATGCCCAGGACGTCCTTGACCTTCGAGGAACCTTCGGTGGTGGCCAGGTTGTAGACGTAGGGCCAGTTGCGCAGGAACAACAGCTTGCCGTCCTGGAAGGCCTGGCGGCTTTCCTCTTCCTGGAAGGTGATGGCTTCCTTCGGGATTTCCCCGTCCGCGTAGGCCTTGACCAGGTTCGCCATGCCGGCCTTCGCCTCCGCAGTGAGCAGGTTGGGCTTGCCGTTCTCGTCCAGCACGGCTCCGCCGGCGGAGTTGATCGCCTCGGAGGCGTTGACGGTCAGTCCCTCATATTTCTTGAACTGGCCGGAGTAGCAACCCATGTTGTGGGACTTGGCGACGGAACACATGCTCATCATCTCGTCCCAGGTCTTCGGGGGCGTGGGGACGAGGTCCTTGCGGTAGTAAAGGATGCCGCCGTCGGATGATTCCGGCGCCGCGTACAACGTGCCCTTGTAGGAGGCGGCATCGACGGTCGGCTTGATCATAGCCGAGGTATCCAGCGCCATCTTGTCCTTGAGCGGCTGCAGCCAGCCCTTGGCGGCAAATTCAGCGGTCCAGACGACGTCGACGCTTGCAACGTCGTACCCGGGGTCCTTGGCCTGGAAGTGCTGGACGAGGTCGTCGTGCTGCTGGTCGGCCTGGTCGGTCTGCTCCTTGAACGTGACCTTCTCGTTCGGGTGGGCGGCATTCCACTTGTCGATCAGCGGACGGACCACGTTGCTGTTGTCCTTGCCCTGGACGTAGGTGATGGGCCCGCGGCCGTCCAGGCCCTGCGAGGCGGCGTCGTTGCCGCCGGTAGTGCCGCCACCACCGCCGCCACAGGCCGAGAGCGTCATGGCCAAAACGCCTGCCGTGGCGATGGGAAGTAGGAGATTGCGGGTTTTCATTCTGTAGTGCTCCTCGCTGAGTACCGGTGAAAAACGGCCGAACCGGTGGTGTGCCGACCATCACAGTAATCAACAGGCAGTGCGTAATGCAAGCGTTTACATGAAACCTTTGTGCAAAGGAGATGCCGGGCCCCGTCGGGGAGCCGCCTCAGCGGACCCGCTCGGCCCGGCCAAACCGCGACCGTGTCCCGGATCCGATGTGGATCAGGACGGGGGTGCGCTTGCCGATCACCGCGTCGAGCGCCTCTACCAGGGAAGAGACTTCGGCGGCGAGCGCGTGCGGGGCGACACCCTGGCGGGGCTCCACCCGGATCTTGAGGGCCGGCTCACCCTTGATTTCGTAGGCGACTACCGTGACTCCGGCAAGGTCGGGCCGATCCGCGAGGGCTGCTCGGATCGTCTGCTCCGCCACGCCGCCGCCGATTCCGACGTTCCCCGGCACGTCGCCCGGGTCTTCCTCGGCCACGAGCAGGCTGGTCCGGCCCCTGCCCTGCTGGGCAATCCAGGCGACCATCAGGCCAAGCACCACCACCAGCACAAAGCAGATGACAAGCCACAGCCAGCTCCCCTGGCGGCGGGGGAACTGCGTCCGTTCGAACAAATCAAGCCAGAAGTTCAGGACACCGCCCGCCCATTCATGCCACCACACGCCGACGGCCGGGACGCTCGCCAGCAGCACCAGGAGGACGCCAATGGCGAGGAGCATAATGCCAAGGATGCCGATCAGGATGCGGTTCAGGACCCGGGGAGTGTTGTTCATGCCCCCACCACCCCGGCCGTGGCTACCTGGATCCGCACTTCCGGCATTGGCCACGGGCCCATTTCCTGCAGCTCATGCCGCACGGCTTCCAGGACGGCGTCCGGGCTTAGCGGCACACCGGAGGTCGGCCGGACGCTGACCATGACCCGGTTCCGCGACACGACCACCATCACCTGCCCCTGAGTCACGTTGGCGGCCAGCCGGGCCCGGCGCGCCAGGGCCGCGGCGATCACCTCATCGTCCACCACGACGGCGGCCCGGCGGTCCGGGAGCAGGTGGCGCGCCCGCCGTCCGGGCAGCACGGCGTTGAGGAAGAAAAACAATCCGGCCATGGCGGTCACGGCGCCGATGGCGACGAGTAGGAGCGGCCCGATTCCGGCCGGGAGCGCGACCACCCGCTCGGCCGCGGTCTGCGGATCCACGAGCCACGGCGGCTGCCCGATCGCCCGGACCGCAGTCTCAAGCAGCGCATAACCGCACACCGCCATCACCAGGGCGGCCGCCATCACGGAGACGACAGCCCGCGATGTGTGCGTCTCCCTTTTCAAAATACGGTCCATGCCCGCTGCGCCGGAACCTAGCGGTGCGCTCCCCCGCACCGCATCGGCGTCGTACGGGACGGAGCCGATACCGGGGTTCTGCGTGTCCTGGCTCAACGCACCCGACCTCCCCCGCGCACGGTGGCCCCGCTGATGCGGATGTCCACCCGGCTCAGCTTCGCTCCGGTCAGCCCGGTCACGCGGCGCAGGATCTGGGCCTTGGCCGCGACGGCACGCTCCCAGATGGAACCGCCGAAGCCAGCGACTCGGCCGGGATCCTGGACAACCACCTTGAGGTTCGGGACCGCGACGGGCATGACGAGCGAGAGCGCGAGCAGCCCGTCATCGTCCGACCAGTCGGCGCGCACGTCGTGCGCCGACACACCGAGGGCCTCACCCGCGGCCGCCCGCGCCACGGACGTCAGAGCCTGGGTGCTGATGCGGTTGTGCCCGGCCATCGCGACGCCGCGGATCGGCGTTTCAGCCGTCACGTTCATGAGGAGGAACGCCGGCCCGTGAGGGCGTCAAACACGCTGCGCAGGTCCAGCTTCCCCTCCGCGGCCCGGCCCAGGAGAGCGCCGACGCCCATGAAGATCAGGGCACCGAGGAAGCCCCAGACACCGAACTGGAAGGACATGAAAGCCACGAAGGCCCCCATCGCGATTCCCACTACCGTCAGACTCATTGGATTGCCTCCCTGACCGGGCGGGCCTCGGCGGACGTGGCCGGTTTGGCCGGGCCGGGCACATAGACGTCATTGATTTCGACATTTACCTCGATCACCTCGAGCCCCACCAGTTCCTCGACGGCGGAGTAGACGGCGGCGCGGATCTGGTCCGCAAGGGCATGCAGAGGAGTGCCGTACACCGCGACGAGGTCGATGTCCACGGCGACCTGAGATTCGCCGACTTCCACGCGGACGCCCGCCGCGTGATCGGCGCTGCCGACGGCGTCGCGGATGGCCCCCAGGGCGCGTGACGGGCCTGATCCCAACGAGTAGACGCCGGGCACCGATCGGGCGGCGATGCCGGCGACCTTGGCGATGGCGGCTTCCGATATGACCGTGCGGCCGGTGCCCGCCGGCACGGGCAGACCGTCCACGGGCAGCCCGGTCGCGGGATCGGCAACGTGCTGGCCGGCAACGGGCAGGCCGGCGGCAGGACCGGCAACGGGTTGAGAATTCTGGTATTCCATAACGCACTCCCCCTTCTCTTTGACACCACCCTAGTCCCTGACTTGGGCCGCGCGGGGGAATCTTGCAGGGCCCGTTCCCACGGCCGGCGCAGGTGGGGGCCGTGGGAACCAGCGAAGTGCATCGGGGAGCAGGACTGGCGTACGGTTGTCAGCTTCGCGATGTCAGCCGGGAGCCGATGCCGGCGATGGCCCGCCCTAACTCCCTATTTGCAGTTGCTGGTGATCCAGGTTGTTACGGGTGCCATGGCGGCTTGGAGTTTGCCGCTGGAGAAGACAGTCTGGTCGGTGACGCCCGCGACGGCCACTTCCTTGAGGTTGGCGAAATCGGCCTTGAGGCTGTCCGGGACGCGCCCGGCCGTCTCGGCCAGATCCGCTTTGAACTGTTCCAGCTCCGCGGTCTTGCCTTGGGCGGCCGACAGCGGAAGGAGCGTGGCGCCGGCGGCCTGCTCCTTGATCGTGGTGCAGGCCTCGCCGGCGCTGGCGAAATCACCGAACGGTCCAGAGGTCTCGCTGGGGCTCGGCGTGCTGGAGGCCGAAGCAGCGGACGTGCCCGCGGCGGACGACGGCGCGCTGCCGGCCTGGGGGGCCGAGCAACCAGCGAGGGCGAGGCCGGTGAGGAGGGTGGCGGCGGCGAGAGGACGGGCAATATTCTTCGAAGTCACGTTGCAGAATCACTTTTCGGTTGAGATTGCGCCGCCTGCCCGAACAGGGCTGCCGGCGGCCTTGGTGTTCTTTCCCCAGCGTGCGAGTCTAGCCCGGCCAGCAGTCCGTCCCCGAACCGATCTGGTCATCGACATGCTGCTCATGGAGTTGGTTAGTGCTCGATGATGCGTAGTGCGCTCATGGGCCCGACGGTCAGCTCGGCCCGGCCGCCGATGGGCAGTGTGCTTTGCGGCTGCGTGTGGCCGAAGTCCGTGTTGGCCAGGACAGGCAGCCCGGTGAGTCCCGACTGGGTCGAGACGATGTGCTGCAGAACGTCCCTGGACATCCGGCTTGCCTTCTGGAATCGGCCTATGACCAGTCCCCGGATACCCTTGGCGTCCGGCAGATGCAAGAGGGACGTCAGGTCGCGGGCGAACGTTGCCGGATGGCTTTCAAAGTCATCTTCCAGGAACAGCAGCGCACCGTTCAGGGCCGGCATGTATGGCGTTCCCTGAAGCAGATTGAGCGTGCAGAGGTTGCCGCCGACGACGCGGCCGGACGCCGTGCCCGGCTGCAGCGCCCACCAATCCTCCCCGGCCAGAGGGTTCCGGGCGTCCTGATCCAGGAACCAGTCGTCGTCGGTCCACGATTCGGAGGGATTCAAATCGATGGGCCGGTCATCGAAGAGGGCTTCGATGAACCACTTCCGGGTTTGTTCGAAGTGGTCCCTCATTCCGAAGCTGGACCAGTGCGGCCCGGAGTACGTCACCAGCCCCGTGCGGGCAAGGATGGCGTTCTGCAGGGCGGTGATATCCGAATAGCCGCACAGAATCTTGGGATTTGCCGCAATCAGGTCCCAGTCAAGATAGGGAAGGAGTTCGTTGCTGTTGAATCCGCCAATGACGGTGAGGATGCCTGCCACCTCCGGGTCCGCGAAAGCCGCATGGAGGTCCGCGACCCGCGAGGAGATGGACGAGGAGTCAAGGTTGTCACGTTCGTCGACGTGGTCCCCATACGAAAGGCGCAGCCCCATCCGGGCGAACCGTTCCTCGATCAGGGCGCTGTGGTCGTGTTCAGTGACCATGGCCCGGCTCCGGGCGGGCGCGAGAACACGGATCAAATCACCGCGAACGAGTTTCCGAGGATAAGTGACCGTCATCTCAGGGACGCTAACGCGGAAAACGGCCCGACGCTAATAGGCACTGCAATTCACGACACGGGCCCTGTCCGCCAGGAAGGGCCCCACTTTGTAGACTCAATGGAGATCCGACGTGTCTCCTCTAGAGACAAGCCCGCCACAGGAAGAGCCATCGATGAAGATTATCGTCCTAGTAAAGGAGGTCCCCGACACGTACGGGGACCGAAAACTGAACCTTGAAACAGGCCTCGCCGATCGAGAAGCCAGCGAGATAGTCATTGATGAGATCGGTGAGCGGGCCTTGGAGCTGGCACTGACATACGCCGACGCGAACGCGGGCACTGAGGTCGCAATCTTGTCCCTCGCTCCTGAGGGTGCCACTGCAACGATACGCAAGGGGCTGGCGATGGGTGCGGGAAGCGCCACCCACGTCTGTGACGAGGCGCTCCGGGGTGCGGATCTTGGACTGACCGCTGAAACCCTCGCAGCGGCGCTCCGTCGCGTTGAGTTTGACCTTGTGATCACTGGCAACGTCTCCACCGATGGATCCGGCGGCATGATTCCCGCGATGCTTGCCGAATTGCTTGACGTGCCGCTCGCTACCGGCCTCAGCTCCGTAGAGATCAGCGACGGCGCCGTGTCCGGCACCAGGCCCGTCGAATCCGGCGTGCAGAAGGTATCCGCGAACCTGCCCGCGGTAATTTCCATTACGGAGGCGCTTCCCGGGCCGCGCTTTCCGAACTTCAAAGGAATCATGGCCGCGAAGAAGAAGCCCCTTGAGATGCTCACCCTCGCAGACCTCGGGATCACGGCCGACAACCCGGACGCGGCGCGTTCGATCATGCTGACCGTTGCAGAGAAGCCCCCGCGTGCGGCGGGCGTGAAGATCATCGACGAGGGTGATGCCGGCGAGAAGCTCGCTGCCTTCCTCATTGAAAACCGACTGGCGTAAGGAGTAACGACATGACTGAATTCCCTCGTGACGCAATCCTCGTCGTCGTGGAAACCGGGCCTTCCGGTGAACTCGAGAAGGCTGCACCCGGACTCTTGGGCGCTGCCGCTGCAGTCGGCACGCCAATTGCGTTGGTGCTTGCCTCACCCGGCACCGGGAGTGCCGCCGCCGAGGAAGCCGCGGCCCTAGGTGCCGCGCGCGTACTGATCGCGGAGACTTCGGATCCGTCCGCGCTCGGCGTGCCGAGCGTTGACGCGCTTGCCGCCGCCGCGGAGCAGGTGCAGCCAGACGCAATCCTGATTTCGCATTCCCTGAATGGCCGCGACGTTGCTGGCCGCTACGCTGCCCGTTCGCGTGCAGCGATTTCTGCCGATGCGATCGGGGTGTCACGTGATGACGAGGGCGTCGTGGCACACCACTCCATCTACGGCGGTGCCTACAACGTGACGTCAACGTCCACGTTTGGGGCGCCGGTCATTACGGTTCGCCAGGGCTCCATCGAGGCGCGCGCCACGGCCCAGCCGCCGGCGTCGGAGACCCTGGCAGTGACGCCCTCCGAGAAGCCGGCCGCGCGGATCGACTCGTTCGAGGAGGCAGTTGCCGCCACCTCGCGGCCGGAGCTGCGTGGTGCCGCGAAGGTTGTCGCGGGTGGCCGCGGCCTCGGGTCGGAGGAACAGTTCGCCCTCGTTGGACAGCTCGCCGATACCCTTGGTGCCGCCGTTGGCGCTTCACGTGCCGCAGTGGATGCAGGCTACATCCCGCAGTCGCAGCAGGTCGGACAGACCGGGGTTTCCGTGTCATCACAGTTGTACATCGCACTGGGCATTTCCGGCGCGATTCAGCACCGGGCTGGCATGCAGACCGCGAAGACGATCGTCGCAGTCAATAAGGATTCAGACGCGCCGATCTTCGAGATCGCCGACTTCGGTGTGGTGGGCGACGTCTTCAAGGTTGTACCCCAGCTGATTAGCGCACTTGAGGCTCGGAAGAAGTAGTGATGGCAACTCAGTCTGGGTCTATTCGGCGGGGCCTGCCGCGCGTCGAAGGCGGTGAGCCCTGGCCTGCAGCAGGCGAGGCGCCCGCGCGCATTGTCATGGCGGGAGCGGCAGCCCGGTCGGCGTCTGTTTCCGGGGCGGGATCGGTCACCGCCGGGCCAGCGGCCGCCGCGCCCTCCGCCCCCATTGCTGCTGTTGTTGTTGCCCAGGAAACGGCATCGGGTGCGGCATTGTCCGCTCCGGTCCCTGCAGGGAACGCGGGCGCCGCGGTGGCGCGGCAGCTTCGCCGGGGCCTGCCGCGCGTGCCGGGCGGCGAGCCGTGGCCGCCAGCGGGCGAGGTTTCGGTATCAGCGGCGGCTCTGTCCGGGGCTCCCACCGCAGCCGCCACGCCCGCGCTGGCGGCAGATGCCGCTGCCGATAATGCTGAGAAAGCAGTGCCGGCAGCGGCGTCGCCCGCAGCTGTTCCGGCCACCGCACCCGCCACACTGGCGATGGGAACCACCTCGCTTCGTCGCGGGCTTCCCCGTGTCCCCGGTGGTGAATCGTGGCCGCCGGCTGGACTAGCTCCGGCGGCCGCTGCCGCCCCTGCGGTGCAGGCAGCTCCGGAACACATTGCCCCTGCCCCTGCTACCAGTGTCGCGGAGGCCGTTGCCGAGGCGGAGCCACCGGCGGCCGCGAGTGCACCCGCGGTCACCGCCGCGGTCACACTCGCGGTCACCGCCGCCCCAGCACCGGTAGCACCGTCCGTCGCCGCCGAAAAGCCCGTGAGGCCAGAGGCCGAAGCAAGGCTCTACGGATCGCGCACCCTGGGCCAGTGGATCAAGCTCGTCGTGCTCCTCGCGGTCGGCGCGGTGGCCGCCGCAGGGATTCTTGTGCTAGCCGCGCGCGGTGTGACGACGCTGCCGGGCGTGCCGGAGTTCCTCGAGAGGTACCCCGGCGCGTATGACCTGCCCGATACGGCCGAGCCCGGCTTCCCGTGGTGGGCGCAGTGGGCGCACTTCTTTAACATCTTCCTGATGGTGCTGATCATTCGCTCCGGCTATCAGGTGCGCACAGAGCAGAAGCCGCCCGCGTTCTGGACGCCGAAGCGCGGTGGCAAGAAGATCAGCATCAACCTGTGGCTGCACCAGTCGCTCGACATTTTGTGGCTGGCCAACGGACTCATCTTTGTGGTGCTGCTGTTTGCCTCGGGCCGCTGGGTGCGGATCGTCCCGACCAGCTGGGAGGCGTTCCCGAACGCGCTCTCCGCGCTCCTGCAGTACATGACCCTCGACTGGCCCGTTGAGAGCGGCTGGGTGAATTACAACAGTCTGCAGCAGATCATGTACTTCATCGTGGTGTTCATCGCGGCCCCGCTCGCGGCGATCACGGGTGTGCGCATGAGCGAGTTCTGGCCGAAGGACGCGAAGACGCTGAACAAGATCTATCCGGTGGAGGCTGCGCGCGCGATCCACTTCCCGACGATGCTGTTTTTTGTGCTGTTCATCCTCATCCACGTGTTCCTGGTGTTCGCGACCGGTGCGCTGCGCAACCTGAACCACATGTTCGGCGGCACCGACGAGGTGAACTGGGTCGGGTTCTGGCTCTTCGCGGCCGCCATCGCCATCACGACGGCCGGGTGGTACGCCGCCCGCCCGCTGGTGCTCGCGCCAATCGCGAAGCGGTTCGGTCAGGTGAGCAGCCGCTAGGCTTCACCGCCTGCACAGGGGGGATCCCGCGCCACACACAGCTCAGGTGCGCTGGCACGGGATCCTGACCCGGGCTGTGGGTTGCCAGCTACAACGCAGCCGCGTTATCCAAAGCGCCGGGCAAAGAACCGCAGTGCATGTGGCTCCGACCGGCGTCGATCCGGTGACCTTTCGAGTAAGAGTACGGCTCGTTCGGGGGTTTCTGCGGGCTATCAGCATCTTCGATCGTCGCAGGTCAGGCCTGTTTTCTGCTGTCATCCGCTTTCGTCGGTTGTCATCGAATCTGCGGGATAGATGCGGGGTTCGGCGGCAGTCTCACGCGTGCTGGACGAAGGTCGCGTGCACTGTCCGCTTTCATCTGAAAGGCAACAGGGATGACCGTGAGTCGACCGACTGCCACGTTCGTGGGTTCCTTCAATAACCACGTGTTCGAGATCAACACAGCCGAGCGGGCTCTCATCGGCGGGTAGGGATCGCCTCGAACTCGGTGGCGGTCCGGATCTGCCATTTGTTAACTAGTGCGCGGATAAAAACTGTACTCGGCCGTTCATCGATCTTTTAGAGGAACAAAGCGGCTATACGTTGCCCCACCCACACAGAACCTGCACGCCGTCGTTTCCGTCAAAAAGCATTTGGCGCCACCCGCCGATCATATATACTGCCCGCGAGAATGCGACGCGATTTGGGGGATGCTTGGTGGCAAAAAACACCGGCGAAGGCAAGCGGATTGGTCAGCTGAAGGACCGTTATCAGCAGAAAAACGAGCGGAGCGGTCTCTTCGACAAGTATGACGGCCTCGGGAACTTCATAGCGTCGAAAGTGACGCCCGGTCCCTGGAAGAGCGTCGAGACACGGAACCCGAAGAAGCCGCCGCGGGGCTGAGCGGCCACAACGCACCGGGGAATCACGAGGACCGTACGGGGTTGATTCCGGCTTCCTCCATTCACTCAAAGCACTAGTACGCGACATGTCTCGCACGTTCGCGCCCACCTGTCACCTTTGGGAGCCAGCCCGCCTCTACGCCGTTAGAAGTCTTTGAGCCATCGGCCTCCGGCAAGATGGATACATCGCGGCACCATTGTGTTCGGCCACACCGCGCGCGCCAGGAAACATCGGATCCGGAGAGACGGGCAGCGGGCCCGGGCTCTGGCGGGAACGGGTCGGGTTCGCGTTGCGGCGGATTTCGCCATCAACAAAACACTGCAGGGCCAGCAACGTTCCCTCTGCCTAGAGAACCAGCTTCGTCCCTGACGTTTGCAGTGATCGGCGATAACGTCCGGGGGCCATTCCGAGTTCGCGTTTAAATGCGAGTGCGAATGCTGCTTCGGAGCCGTAGCCGACGTCGCCTGCGATGGTGGCTATCGTCAGACTTGTGGTCGCGAGGCGGTGTGCGCCGACCTCAAGCCGCCAGCGAGTGAGGTATTCGAGTGGGCCTTGCCCAACGACGGATTTGAATCGCGCCGCGAAGGTCGAACGGGATACGTGGGCTTCGTCGGCAAGCAGTTGCACTGTCCACCGCGCGGCCGGGGTGGTATGGATAGCCGCCAGTGCGGCCGCGACGACAGGGTCGGTGAGGCCGTGCAGCCATCCGATGCCGTTCGAGTTTTGCGTGACGTGGTAACGGATCATGTCGACGAGGAGCACGACGGCGAGGTGTTGCACGATGACGTCGGCAGCGAGCCGGCCGTATCGTCCCTCCTGGTCGATCCTTCGAAGGAGGTATTGAGCGGTCGCGGCACCGCTTGCGTCCGCGGGAAGGTAAATAAGCGGCGGCAGAGCGTTGAGTAGTAGCTCGCGGGCCCGGCGATCAAACGTGAAACTCCCTCCGATGAGCGCTGCGCTCACTGGCTGCTCCGTTGGTCCGAACTCGACCGTGCGCCCCTCCGCGGCGCGGAAGAACGGAGAGGCCGGTTGTTCTCGCGCCTCAGTCGAGGTGGCGAGAACGAATTCCTGTGGTCTTGTGAGAAGGAACGAGTCGCCCACGCGGAGCGTGACCGGTTGCGCCAACCCCTCCGTGTACACGATGCATGACCCTACGGTCACTGAGTTGAACTTAGCTCCGGCAGGTGCCGAGAATCGTAGCGCCCAGTCGCCATGCCCGATCAGTGTCGATGTCAGCTCCCCGCGGGCACTGACGAGCGCAAGCACCTCTCCTAGTGGGTCATCCATCCCATGTGGACGATTTATGTATTTTTCTATATTCATAATTATAGTTAGTCTACCTTCCTGCGCCTAGCCTATGGCTAGAACCTGAAAAAGGAAGGAATCACATATGACTGACACAATCATCAAACGCCCCACTGGCAACCGGGTTGCTGTCCCGACGGGCGGCGAATTCGGGGGTCGCATCACTCTCCTCACCGCGGACATGATCGAGGACGTGGAGCCGGGCGACCTGCCAGCGGAACTCCACCAGATTATGGCTCACCTCGAAACGGAGGCCGCGAATGTCTGATCGGTTCACGACTCCATTCGGCCCCCGGGCAACCGCTGACGAGATCCTCAACGGTGTCCGATTGCGTGGCACGCGGATGATCGTCACAGGAGGCGCCTCCGGCATCGGGGCAGAGACGGTGCGCGCCCTGGCGCGGGCTGGTGCCGAGGTCACCGCGGCGGTGCGCGACCCCACCGCTGCGTCGTCACTTATTCAGGCGTCAGTCGAGGAGAACTGGCCGGGCAGCGTGCGCGCCGCCCGGCTGGACCTCGCCGACCTGGATTCCGTCCGCGCGTTCACGCAAGCCTGGGACGGCCCCGTAGACACTCTCGTCGCCAACGCCGGGATCATGGCCCTGCCGACGCTGCAGCGGAGCCGTCAAGGTTGGGAGATGCAGCTCGCGACGAACTACCTCGGCCATTTCGCTCTCGCGCTCGGGCTTCAGCCAGCGCTCCGGGACGCAGGAGCCGGCCGGGTAGTGGTGGTGAGTTCTGGTGCGCACCGGAACCACCCATTCGACCTCGACGATCCTCAGTTCACCCACACTGCCTACGACCCGTGGGTCGCCTACGGGCGGTCAAAGACCGCGGACATCCTCCTCGCGGTCGGCATCTCACAACGGTGGGCCGAAGACGGAATAGTCGCAAACTCGCTCATGCCCGGGTGGATCACCACTAACTTGCAACGCCATGTCGACCTTCCAACGCTCCAGGCGATGGGCGGCGCCGATGCGGACGGAAACAGGATCGAACAACCCTTCTTCAAGACCACAGCACAGGGCGCGGCGACCAGCGCGCTCCTCGCCGCATCGCCCCTGGTCGAAGGAGTCACCGGGAGGTACTTCGAGGACAACCAGAACGCATCGTTGGCTGGCGAAGACATAGATGGGGCTGTTGCCGACCACGCCGTGAATCCAGAGATCGCCCACCGCCTCTGGGATTACTCTGCAGCCGCGCTCCGAAGTTGACCGGAGATCCCATAAGACCGACCGGTTTGTGGTTGGCCCGGTGAATTTGTAGGCCCCTCGATCGTCGACGGTGGTTCAGTGAATGCCCAACCGGCCATCTCTGCTCCGGGTAGGCACCAGGGCCAATTCCCGGCCACGAACGCTGGTACCGCCGCCCAACGAAATGGCCGCCGAAACCAGCCAACACACACCAAAGATGACGGCGTGCCTAAGCCGGAACTGGTCCCCTAAACGGAGCACCAGCCTCATGCCGACCGGGAGAGGGTCCTGAGGTTGGCGGCCCGACAAGGAGAGATATTCGCCTTGGTTTTGGCGCCGCTATTTGGTTCGCTCGTCTCCCACTAGCGTTGCAGTTGAGATCCTCCGAGCTCCACCACCCCTGCCGCCATCGTCATTTCGCGTTGGCTTGATGGCCACCTGCCACCGCCAGGTACAGAACCTCCTTGGCCGGAGCCTGCGCCGTGCCCCGGAGCAGGCGCGCCGCAGGCTCTCCAGACTCGTGGTGGACCCCGAACGTTGATACGCGGCTTTTACGCCGCCTCATCAACGACGGCAATCCGCCGGGAATTCCAGGTCCGCCGCAGCGGCCAACTCCGGTTGACGGTCGGTGACCTCTCAGCTTGCGGGACTAAAAGTTCCAGCCCGGCCGTTCCTCCGTCTCGATGTCGCCGAAACTACCGCGCCAGGTCTGCCTTGACTCTTGCCTGCTGTGCCTTCTCGGAGTCCAGCCTGGCCTTCTCCACCGCTTTGATACCAGCAAGCCACCCGTCGCGATTGGAACCGGGCACCCAGCCTGTGTCGACTACCTTGCGCTGGAAGACGATCGCCGCTGACACAAGGACTACAGCGATAAGGATGGTGAGAACCACACCTGCAGTGGTCCCGGTGCGAAGGCTGACACCGATGAGCGTCCCGAACCAGCCGAAGTCCGCGTCCCCGAAGGTGCTGTTGGAGAAACCGAGTTGACCGAGTACCAGCAGCAGGATCGCGGGCAGAAGGGTGATGACAACTCCGTTCACGAATCCGCCGAGCATTGCACCACGGCGGCCGCCGGTGGCGTTGCCGTAAACGCCTGCTCCTCCCCCGGTGAAGAAGTGGGGCACCATGCCGGGCAGGATCAGGGCCAGGCCGAAGGCCGGGTTGAGCCACACGGCCAGGAGACCCAGGGCTATGAGTCCGCCAGCAAAGGAGCTGAGGAAGCCGATCAGGGCGGCGTTTGCCCCGAAGGGGAAGACGATCGGGATGTCCAGCGCCGGCTTCGCTCCGGGGACCACCTTTTCGGCGATGCCCTGGAATGCCGGTACCAGCTCACCGAGGACGGTGCGGACACCGTAGAGGATGATGGCCACACCCACTCCGAACTGCAAGGCCTGGCTGAAGCCGGCCATGATGAATGCGGCACCGTCGGCAACATCGAAGATGGCCAGCGCCTTGTCGAGCGGAAGTGCGATCAGACCCCAGATAGCGAAGACCATGTAAATGAGGACCATGGACAGTGAGGTGGCTACCATGGAATCCCTCAGGAACTTCAGCCCCTGCGGAAACTTGATTTCCTCTGTTGACTTGCTCCGACGTCCAGCAGCCTGGCCGGCCGCGCCGGCGGCGATGTAGCCGAGGGTCCCGAAGTGGCCGATGGCAATAGTGTCATTTCCGGTGATTTTTTTGGTCCAGGGATGCGCAAAAGCGGGCATGACCACCATGATGACGCCGAGCAGGACCGCACCAATAACCACCACAAGCCAGCTCAGGCTCTCGCCCAGCCCGACGGATAGAACAACGGTAAGCATGGTGGCCATGAAGACCATGTGGTGCCCGGTCAGGAACACGTACTTGAGCGGTGTGAACCTGGCAAGGGCGAGCATGACGAGGAAGCCAAGGGTCAGCACGTAGGCGCTCTGGGCTCCGAAGTCCTTTTGTGCAATGGCCGTGATGACTTCATTGGTGGGAATTACGCCCTGCGCGCCAGTCACAGCAAGAATTAGAGTGCCAAGCGGGGTGAGCGAGCCCACGACGACCGTAGCTCCGGCTCCGAGAATCAGGAATCCAAGAGCGGCCTTTAGCGCCCCGCCGACAACTTGGCCGGCGTTTCGACGCAGGGCTACGAGCCCCACAGCAGTGATGATGCCGATCAAGTAGGCCGGCACGTTGAGTATGTGCTGGCCAATAAAGTTCAATACGACGACGAGCCACTCCATCGTGTGTGCTCCTTTTCTGTAGGTGTGGTGCGTAAGGGGTTACTGGATGGCTTCGGTGAGCTTGTTGGTGATCTCATCAAGATCGAAGAAATTGTCGATGATGATCACACGGGCCGGCACTGCGCCGATCTCAGGAGCGAGCTCGTCGGACGTGAGGACAATGTCCGCCGTTTGCGCCGCTCCGCGCGCCACGCCGATATCGGCAGCTTCGACGTCGGCATCGATGCCGAGGGCTGTAAGAACTTTTTCTGCATTCATTTTCAGGAGCACTGAAGTTCCAATGCCCATTCCGCACACGGCGACAATCTTCATGGGGTGCCTTTCAATCCAGGGATGATGACGAAAACTACTTGACGGCCAGGCTGCTGAGGATGGCCCGGACTTCATCGTCGGAGGTTGCTGCTTCGAGCTTTGCGCGGGCTTCCTTGTCGGAAAGGACCCCTGCGACGGCCTTGAGTACTTCGATGTGCGCCGTGTGGTCAATTGCCGCCAGTCCAATGACAAGGGACACCGGGTCATTCGAGGAGTGCCCGAATTCAACAGGCGTTTCCAGGCTGACCCAGCTCAGACCACCCTTGAGCACCGATTCGGCGGGCCGGGCGTGGGCGAGGGCAATGCCGGGAGCGATGACAATGTAAGGTCCATGCGCTTCGACCGCTGCAATCATTTCGTCCGTGTAGGCGTCGGTGGTTACGCCGCCTGCCACGAGACCGTCCCCGGCGAGACGGACGGCGGCTCTCCAGTCAGCAGCCGTCGCCCGGGTGGTGATGGACGACAGTTCTTCGGCAAGGTTCAACGCCACAGTGGAAATCCTTCAGTCACGGGAGTACGCACAAGTCGATGTGCGTGACACACGCTACAGTCGCGGCGGACCTTATGTCTACAAATGATCAAAAGTCATGCCGCAGCCGACCGATTCGCCCTGCCCCTGAGGCCTTTTGCTTCAGGCCTGAGTGCCGCTCCGGGTGATTCTGCTGATGCGGTCTGGGTCAAAGAGGGCATCCTGGGCAATCAGCGATGCACCCGTCACCCCTGCGGCATGGCCAAGACGGCTCGGCTCCACGACGAGATCCTGGGTTGCAAAACTCCTCGCACCGCTAAAGATGGCCTCCCGGATCGGCGAAAGAAAAGGCTCTCCGGCCTCCGCGAGGTTCCCTCCGACTATTACCGCTTCTGGGTTGAGGAGCCCGACAACGTCGGCCATGGTCTGACCGATGATGGAGCCGGTTCTTTCCAGGAGGCCAAGGGTGACTGCATCCCCCTTGCGGGCATACTCGACGATGTCGGCACTCGTTCGCACCTTGTAGCCACGACCGACCAGCTCGTCCCGGATGACGGCACCGCTTGCGACAGCCTCGAGACGCTGCAGCCTCCCGCCGTCCAGCCGCGGCCTGCTGAGGTCGCCGGCGCCGCCGCGCGCACCCCGATGGACACAGCCATCAAGTACGAACGCGAGACCGAGACCAATGCCGGCTTTGACCACGACAAGATTCCTGTATTCGCTCCACCCCAGCCGCGCCTCGGCGAGAGCCATAATGTTGACGTCACGGTCCACGGCAAAGACGGCATGATTGTAGCGTCCGGCGAAGTACTCGCGGACGCGGATGCCCTCCCATTGGCGATCGATTTGCGGACCGGCAAGCTGGCCGGAGGAGACGTCGACAGGCCCGGGAACTCCCACGCCGATGCCCACGACGTCACGTCGGCTCTTCCCAAGGCGCAGGAGCATGTGGTCGAACACCTGACCGGCCCACTCAAAAATTTCGGCAGGGCCTTCGCTCAAGCCGATATCCGCTTCATCAACACTCACCATCGTGGATACGAGATCGGTGATAGCAAGGCGTGTATGGGATCCGCCGATATCGACCGCCAGGAGCAAGCCCGCATGCGGATTAACGGCAAAGGTCTCGGGCGGCCGACCACCGCGGGAATCAAGCTGACCCACACTGATGATGATGGATGAAGAAAGCAATTCATCGAGTCGCCGGGCGAGCGTGATGCGGGACCACCCGAGCGCTTCGATCAGGTCATTGCGCGTGGTTGCCTTGCCGGACCGAATGAGGCTCAGTACTACGCCGGATCCAGTCGAAAGCCCCTGAGCCATACTGCCTCTCCATCAGCCACCGGCCAATTGCCACGGTGGCACCCTGCAATCATTGACTTAAGTATATTTGTATACCAAAGTTACCTGCGTGACTAGAGCCCAGCTTTCGACTCTCCCATTGTCCCCTGCCCAACTGGACGCGCGGGCCGTCGCCGCCGCGCAAGCTATCGCAGCACATCTCGTGGAAACAAAAGGCCACGGTCACGCAGGTACCGCCATGGCACTGGCGCCATTGTCCCATGTCCTTTTCTCCCGGGTCCTCCGCCACTCCCCTAGTCACCCCGGCTGGCCGGCACGCGACCGCTTCGTTCTGTCGGCTGGGCATGCGAGCCTCCTGCTTTACACCCAGCTTTTCTTCACAGGCTACGGACTCACCTTGGCCGACCTCGCCGGGAGCCGTTCACTGGGATCCAAGACGCCGGGACATCCGGAACTGCATCACACAGTCGGAGTTGAGATGAGCACCGGCCCGTTAGGCCAGGGACTAGCTTCCGCTGTCGGCATGGCAATCGCCGCGTTGCATGAGCAGGCCGTGTTCACGCCAGGCTCCCCGATCCTGGACCACACCATTTGGGCCTTAGCCGGAGACGGCTGCCTTCAGGAGGGCGTCTCGGCCGAGGCCTCGAGCCTTGCCGGCACCCTCGGCCTGGATAACCTGGTGGTGATCTGGGATGACAACGGCATCACGATCGACGCCGACACAGCCAGCACATTTACCGAAGACGTCCGCGCACGCTATGCGTCCTACGGATGGCGTGTGCTCGAAGTCACCGACGCCACCGACCTGGCCGGCATCGAGGCGGTCCTCCGCAAAGCCACCGACCGGACTGGGCAACCCACCCTCGTTGCCGTGAAGACCGTCATAGGGTCCCCTTCAATAAAATTCGGCGGCACTCCGGCAGCCCATTCCGGAGGATTTGGCCCGGACGAGCTCGCGCTTGTGAAAGAAGCACTCGGGTTCAGCGCAGACGCCGGTCTCGAAGACCTCGTCGACGAAATACTTCTGGACCATACACGCGCAACCTCCGCCCGTGGAGCATCGCTGCACACAGAGTGGGACCGGCAGTACTACGACTGGGCTGCAGATCACCCAGAAACCGCTCACCGATGGATGACCTTCCGCTCAGGCACAACCAATCCCGACCTGCTGTCAGGAGTTCCAACGGGCGAACCCGGTGACATGATCGCGACCCGCAAGACCAATGGCGCGGTCATAGCCACCCTCCAAGGGAAGGTGGCACTCTGGGGTGGTTCAGCCGACCTCAGCGGTTCCACAAACGTCACGGTTCCGGGCGAACCATTCTCCGCGCGACACCCCGGCGGCGGGTACATCCGCTTCGGCATCCGGGAACACGCAATGGCTGCAATACTCAGCGGTATCGCCCTGCACGGACCCTGGCGGCCCTTCGGCTCCACCTATTTGGCCTTCAGCGACTACATGCGTCCCAGTATCCGACTCGCGGCCCTCATGGGACTCGGCGTGATCTACATCTTCACCCACGACTCTGTGGCAGTGGGCGAAGACGGACCCACACACCAACCAGTGGAGCAGATCGCATCGCTGCGGACGGTCCCCGGTTTGGATGTTGTCCGCCCAGCGGACTCAGTGGAAGTCCTGGCGGTCTGGCAGCGCCTACTTTCAACACCGGACCGGCCCGTGGCGCTGGTGCTGAGCCGGCAAGACCTACCCGTGCTGCCCTCCAACAACACAACTAACCACGATGCCAGGTCCGGCGGGTATGTCCGGTGGCAGAGCGGAGCAGGAAACGACCTCGCTCTCATCGCAACCGGCAGCGAAGTGGGCCTGGCCATCGAAGCCGCACGTGCCCTCGAGAGCGAAGGCATTGCCACGCGTGTCGTCTCGATGCCATGCGTCGAATGGTTCAGCGAACTCGACCAGAACGTCCGAGAAAAGGTCCTCCCGGCATCACTGACCGCACGGGTCGCTATCGAGGCCGGCCGGGGAGATGCGTGGTACCGCTGGGTGGGAGCGGCCGGCCGCGTCGTATCGATCGAAGAATTCGGGGAGTCCGGCTCAGGGGACGAGATCATGCGCCTTCGGGGCATTCACCTGGACGCGATCCTTGAGGCCGCCAAGGATGTACTCGACGCTTGACGGCCTCGAGGATCGCGTCCAGCAGGCGCACCGCTGGCGGGTGGACCCCAGACTTCGACCCTCGACCGAAAGTCTCCCGCTCGCTCGCCTGTAACCCCTGGGAATCGAACGCACCTCCAACACCGGCGGCCACCCTCCCGGCCTGTTGCCGCATGCCGACGCGGAGGAACTGTTCAGCGAAATAACAGCATTCTCGGAAGTCAACGCGTCCGACCACAACGGGACCCAGGACTTGGCAGAGGGTCGAGCGATCCCCAGGGTTGGCGAGGGCCGGGCGGGCCTGGGCGGGTTCTGTTTAACGCCGCTTCCAGGAGCTCGATGTCGATCCGGGCATGCGACCGGCCGATGGTGCCGGCCCCCGCCTGGCGCTGTGAGCAGATGGCATCAACACGCCGCTCAACGCTTCCACAGCAGTCTGGTCCGACACCTCTGGCCCTTCCCGATGCCAAAGCGCTGGAAGAGTTCGTTTTCCACCACGATCTCGTGCAGAAATGGGAATGGCGCTGAATGCAAGAAATATTCTTGCCTTGGACTGGTGCGACGGCGTAACCGTGTTTTGAACCAGCCCACCCAGGCCGTGATGTCCGGAAACAGCGGCAGGACCGAACCCTGGATGAACGGTCCTCGCGCGCAAAACCTCAAAGACACCCTCGTCGCACAGGACCACCTCCAGCGGGATCCGGCGCCCGTACCCGCGCAGAATCCCTGACCAAACGGGCAAAAGCCCGGGCAGTCTAGACTGGCATGCGCGTGGCCTGGTTCCGGTTCGAGGACCACGGGGCTGATGCGCGCCCACCGCTCCGATGACAGCGTCACGAAAGTAGTCGCCCGGATCCTGCGAGCAGACTTGGTTGCGTAGACGGCTAGAAGTTGATCATGTGACCGGCGATGCCGTGGACCGCTTCCTTCATCGCCTCCGACAGCGTCGGGTGAGCGAAGATGTTGCGGCTTATTTCGTCCGCCGTCAGGTCCCACTGCTGAGCTAGTGTGAACGCCGGCAGAAGCTCGGTGACCTCCGGACCGATCATGTGCGCACCGAGCAACTCGTTGTGAGTCGCGTCCGCGACGACCTTGACGAATCCAACGCCTTCCGCCATGCCACGCGCCTTGCCGTTGGCAGAGAATGGGAACTGCGCGACCTTGACGTCGTATCCCTTCTCCTTCGCCTGGGCCTCGGAATATCCGAAGGACGCGATCTGTGGCTGGCAGAACGTCGCACGCGGGATCATGTCGAAGTTGATCTCTATCGTCTCCGCGCCGGCGATTGTCTCAGCGGCGACTACACCCATCGCCTCAGCGGTGTGAGCGAGCATCAACTTGCCGGTGCAGTCACCGATTGCATAGACGCCCTCGACGTTGGTGCGACCGCGGGCATCAACCGCGACCGCACCACGGTCGTTGAGCGCGATTCCGGCCCTCTCCAGGCCGAAGCCCTGTGTACGCGGCGCAAAACCAAAGGCTGCGAGGAATTTGTCGGCCTCGATCACCTGCTCGTCGCCGCCGGTAGCCCGGGCAACTGTCACGCGAACACCAGAGCCGGTGTCCTCGACAACCTTGACCGCCGTGGAGAGCAGCACGTTGACGCCGAGCTTCTTGTAGGCGCGGAGCAGCTCTTTGGAAACATCGACGTCCTCAGTCGGCACCATTCGGTCAAGGAACTCCACGATGGTGACGTCGACTCCGAAGTTCTTGAGCACATATGCGAACTCCACCCCGATCGCCCCCGAACCGCCGATAATGATCGACTTCGGCAGCCGGTCAGAGAGGATCTGTTCTTCATAGGTGACGACGTTCTCCGAGAGTGTGACACCGGGAACTAACCGCACCGTGGCACCTACGGCGAGGATCAAGGTGTCGAACGTGTAGGACGAGGTCTGAGAGTCCTTGGAGACGTCGATCGACTTGGGCCCGGCGAGCGTGCCCCAACCATCGATCTCCGTGATCTTGTTCTTCTTCATCAGATAATGCACGCCCTTGGCGCTTGCCTCAGCGACGCTGCGGCTGCGCTTGTGGGTCACACCGAAATCCATGGTCGCATCACCCGTGATACCGAAGGTGTTCTTCTCGTGGGTGATGATGTGCGCGATTTCCGCATTGCGCAGCAGCGCCTTCGACGGAATACAGCCGATATTGAGGCAAACGCCGCCCCAATACTTTTCCTCCACGACGGCGACCGACTTGCCGAGTTGCGCGGCGCGGATGGCGGCGACGTAGCCACCGGGGCCTGCACCGAGGACGAGGACATCGAAGTTGGGCACGCGGGGCATCGGGGTCTCAGTCATTGCCCTTCGCGCGTGCTGACTCGGCAGCAGCACGCGCGGCGTAACCCGGATGCCGTGCATCGATCAGATCGGCATATGCGGTCGTTCGAGAAAGGTAGTCGGCCACAAAAGGGCAGATTACGGTGATCGTGCCCTCACGCGCGCGGATCTCGTCGAGCACTCGCCGCACCATCGCGCCGGCCACGCCCTGATGTTGGTGACTCAGCGCCACCTCGGTGTGAACTAGGGCGTACCGGTTGGGCTTCAGGTGGTTGCGGTATAGCCAGCCGACTAGTTCGCCGTCGCGGTAGAGCTCAAAGCGGCCTTGATCAATGTCATCGATCAGCTTCTCAGATACCGACACGAGTTGTTCACTGCTCATCGGGTCCCCTCCAATGTGTGGGTGAGCCGAGCATTCGTGTAGCTCGGAATAGAACTATATAGTCCAATTATGACACCTTTCTGTTCGCATTGCACCGACGAGGTGCGATAAGTTGGACTATCTAGTCCATTACACTCCTAGTGTGGGGTGATCGGGAGCTGCAGAAGAGGAACGAGGCAAGAAGAAACCATGGAGCAATCATCGGCCACCATTAAAGTGCGCAAGGACGAGACAACCCGCCTCTACGAGGCGCTGACCGATGGTCGGGTCGTCGGTACCCTGGCTTACGAGACGACCGGCGGCCGGATTACGCTCACCCACTCTTACGTGGACCGAGACGAACGGCATCAGGGCATTGCGTCGGCCCTGGCGCGCTATGCCCTGGAAGACCTGAGCCAAAGTCAGACCAAGGTTGGCATCTACTGCGGGTTCGTTGCCGACTACGTCCAAGGCCACCCCGAGTTCAACGTCGCGGTCGACATTAACCGCTCGGCCCTCATCGCGACTCGCACCACGCGAGATGCGAACAGCCGGCGCTGACGCCATGGACGACCTGCACATCACCATCGAGCCGGAGCGCATCGTCACTGCGACCCTCATCTTGCGGTCTTGGTCTGCCGAAGATGCCCAGGGCGCGTTCGAGATCTACGGCGACCCGAGAGCCGCCAAGGCGATCGGCAGGGCGCAGCCTGTGCGTGACCTCGCGGAGATGCGGGAACTGTTGGGAGACTGGGACCTGCAGTCATCACAGAGCCCTGTGCCACAGGGCCTGTGGGCAGTGGAGGCGGCCGATGACGGCCGGCTTCTCGGCGGCGCGACCCTGCTTCCTTTCAGTCCGCACGATCCGCAGCTTGTGATGGGGTGGCATCTGCGGCCGGAAGCGCGTGGTCGCGGTCTGGCAGGCCAGGTCGGTCATGCTCTGGCACACCAAGCATTTCTCGCCAGCGACATCGAGGACGTCTTCGTTGCGACGCCGGCACAAATCGCCGGCAGCCTCGCCGTCGCCAAACGTCTCGGAATGACCCCCGTCGATGACCTCGACTGGGCACATCACGGCGTAAGACTCGAGGTGCGGCGGATGCGCCGGGCCGACCTCCACAACGTCCGACCAGGAATCTCCCTGGACTACTCTTATGACCCAGACGGGCTAGACGACTGGTGATCCTAAACTGAATCCTGGCTAGAGTCGCGGGACGCTGTTTGTTGCTTGGTCTGCGGCGGACTCAAGTAGCAGAAGGCTCTCGATATGCGCAAGCGCCATGTCGATAGATGGTGCCATCGGCGTGACATCGCGCGCAGTCTGGGCCAGCATGTACCCGCCCTGGAGGGCGCCCATGAGCCCGGTCGCGAGCTGGTCGATCGACGCGACTGGGCCTTCGCCGGACGAGCGAACAACCGCTGACCAGGAAGCCCGACGCTGAGCTGAGAAGCGTCGTAGACATGTGGGTCTGGATCCATGGGCTGCACCCATGACCGGCCACATCATCGGGCCCGGGACTGCGCGAAGCTCTCGCCGCCGTCCGTGCCGTCGACACGCTCGTCATCACCAAACTCGACCGGCTCGCCCGGTCGCTGTCCGACGCGAGGGACATCATCGAAGACCTCACCAAACGGAACGTGAAGCTCAGCATCAGCGGATCCGTCCACGACCCCACCGACCCGGTCGGCCGGCTCCTTTTCAAGGCCCTGGCCATGGTCGCCGAATTCGAATCCGACCTCATCCGCGCCCGCACCCGCGAAGGCATGCAGGTCGCCAAAGCCAAAGGCCGGCTCCGCGGCAAACAACCCAAACTCAGCAAGAGCTAGGAAGCCCACCTCGTCTCCCTATATAAGGGAGGACTCCACACCACCGCCGAGATCATATTCCCTGATTCCTTCCTACTCAGAGGCCGTCAACGGCTGCTGGTTACGTCGAGGCGTCTGTGCTTATAGTCAGGGCTGGTTCCGCGGCTGACGAGTACCAGTTCTCTGGCGATCAACTGACTCCGATAACAGCGCATGTGTCAGGCTGCGGCATATAGCTGGGCTTCCGCCCGATCAATTGGCTTGATGGTTCAGTCGGTGGGCCAAGGAGTCGCGAAGTCCTCATTACAACCGAAGGCCCGTTATGCCATCGACGGCCGCGCGTGTGCGATCAATAGCTGCCGCCCCCGGTGAGCGACACAGCTCCTACCGGATGCCAGAGTGTTTTGATTTCCAGGAAGGCCCTTAGCCGGCCCGTGCCGGGGATCGCCGCATAGTCCGGGCTTCCCTTGGGCGCGTACACCCGCTTGACGGTTTCCGATGCCGCCTGGGCAAGTGTTGTGCGCAGCACGGCGCCGGCCGCTGAGAGGTCCAGGGCGTTGACGTCGCCGTGCGAGGCCAGGTAGGGCATGATTTCCGCGGCCTGCCCGGTGAGGATATTCACGACACCTGCGGGAAGATCGCTGGTGGCGAGGGCTTCCGCGAAGGCGATCGCAACGTTTGGAGTCGCTGCGTCGGCGACGATCACGACGGAGTTGCCGCTGCAGATGATCGGTGCGATGACGGCCACGAGTCCTAGCAACGCATTGCCCGACGGGGCGACGGCTGCAACGACGCCGGTCGGTTCCGGGGCGGAATAGGAGAAATACGGTCCGGATACCGGGTTGGATCCGCCGAATACGGCCGCGATTTTGTCCGTCCATCCGGCGTAGTGCACAAGGCGGTCTATGGCTGCGTCGACTTCCTCCGCCGCCTTGGCAGGGTCCATATCGAGTGTGTCCACCAGAGCGGAGGTGAATTCCGTCCTGCGTCCTTCCAGCATCTCCGCGATCCGGTAGATTACTTGTCCGCGGTTGTATGGTGTGGCCTTGGCCCAGGTGACGTGGCCTTTGCGGGCAGCGCTGACAGCTTCCCGGCCGTCCTTTCGTGAGGCAAGAGCTGCGTTTGCCATGAAGGTCCCCGTCCTGTCTGTGACTTGATAGGTGCGGCCCGACTCGGAACGGGGAAAGACCCCGCCGATGTAGAGTTTGTACGTTTTTGACACTGCAACCCTGGCCACTAGAGCACTCCTTCGTCATCTGTATTCAAATATGCTGCCAGTCCGCTAGGGCCGCCTTCGCGTCCGAAGCCTGATTCTCCGTATCCGCCGAACGCTGCTGTCGGATCAAATTTGTTGAATGTGTTGTCCCACACGACTCCTGCTTTGAGCCCGGCGGCGACGCCCATGGCGCGGGAGCCTTTCTCGGTCCAGACGCCGGCTGAGAGCCCGTAGGGGGTGTTGTTTGCCTTGGCTACGGCCTCGTCCGGGGTACGGAAGGTGGATACGGCCAGGACTGGTCCGAAGATTTCCTCGCGGCTGATGCGCATGGACGCGGTAGCGTCGGTGAAGATGGTCGGTGCCACAAAGAATCCTTGTTCGGGCAGCATGGCGGGGCTGGTCCACCGTCCGGCGCCTTCGTTGGAGCCCGCGGCGCACAGCTCGGTGATCTTGGTTAACTGGGCAGCGGAATTGATTGCCCCGACGTCCGTGTTTTTATCCAACGGATCCCCCACGCGCAGGGCGGCGGCCCGGGTTTTGAGCCGGTCCAGGAATTCCTCGGCGATGGATTCCTGGACCAGCAGGCGCGACCCGGCGCAGCAGACCTGGCCCTGGTTGAAGAAAATTCCGTTGACAACCCCTTCAACTGCCTGGTCCTGTGCGGCGTCGGCGAAGACGATGTTGGCTCCCTTGCCTCCAAGTTCGAGGGTCAGTTTTTTGTGGGTTCCGGCCAAGCTGTGCTGTATTTTTTTGCCCACGGCGGTGGAACCGGTGAAGGCGACCTTGTCCACGCCGTCGTGCTCGACCAAGGCTGCGCCGATGTCCCCGGCCCCGGGCAGGATGTTGACCACACCGGCGGGGAGGCCGGCATCGGCAATGATTTCGGCCAAGATCAAGATGGACAGCGAGGTCGTTTCGGCGGGCTTGATCACGACGGTGTTTCCTGCAGCCAGTGCCGGCGCCAGCTTCCAGGCGGCCATCAGCAGCGGGAAATTCCACGGAATGACCTGCGCTGCAACACCGAGGGCTCCGGGTCTGCTGCCGAAACCTGCGTGTTGGATTTTGTCGGCCCAGCCGGCGTAGTAGAAGAAGTGCTGCGCCGCGTTGGGAACGTCGAAGTCGCGTGTTTCACGGATAGGCTTGCCGTTATCCAGCGTTTCCAGGACTGCCAGTTCCCTGGCGCGTTCGGCGATGCCGCGGGCTATCCGAAAGAGGTACTTGCCGCGTTCTGCGCCCGGCATCGCGGACCACACATTTTCGTAGGCGCGGCGGGCAGCAGCCACCGCGGTGTCGACGTCGGCGGCGGATGCGGACGACACCGCAGCCAGCGGCTTGCCCGTGGCCGGGTTTGTTGACTCAAGGTCCGGTCCCTGACCGTCAATGAATTTTCCGTCGACAAACATCTGATAGCGAGACGCCAGGCGTGCAATGGATGCGTTTTCCGGCGCGGATGCGTAATGGAGTTCCATGGATGTGCTCGGTCTTTCGTTCAGTCGACGGTTACGTAGCCCGGGCCGGAGTAATGGCCCTCTTTTTGGGTGCGGCGCTGCATGATGAGGTCATTGACTACGCCGGAGGCCCCAAACCGGAAATAGTCGGGGTCCAGCCATGATGCTCCCGCGACTTCGTTGACCATCACCAGGTACTTGATGGCGTCCTTCGTGGTCCGTATGCCGCCGGCCGCCTTCACCGATCGTCGCTGGCCCGTCATGTCGTGCCAGTTCCGGACGGCCTGCAACATGAGATACGTGACCGGAAGCGTCGCGGCTGGGGACACTTTGCCGGTGGATGTTTTGATGAAGTCGGCGCCGGCGAGCAATGCAAGCCAGGACGCGCGCCGTACGCCGTCGTAGGTTCCCAGTTCCCCTGTTTCGAGGATGACCTTGAGGACGGTTTGTCCGCAGGCCTTCTTGGCCGCCGTGATCTCCTCAAAGACCTTGGCGTAGTTTCCGGACAGGAACGCTCCCCGGTCGATCACCATATCGATCTCGTCGGCTCCTGCTTCGAGGGCCAGAGCGATGTCGGCTAGTTTGACCTCAAGCGAAGACCGGCCCGCAGGGAAGGCAGTTGCCACCGAGGCCACCCGGATTCCCGATCCCGCCAGCGTCGTCGCCGCGGTTCTCACCATGTCCGGATAGACGCAAATGGCCGCCGTGCGCGGGGTATCCGGATAGTCCGGGTCCGGCAGCAGCGCTTTGCGGCACAGGTTCCTGACTTTTCCTTCAGTGTCGGCGCCTTCCAGCGTGGTCAGGTCCACCATGGAGATCGCCAGGTCGATCAGCTGGAGTTTGCTGTCTTTTTTTATGGACCGTGTCCCCAGCACAGCGACTCTGGCTTCCAGTCCGACCGGATCAACGGCCGGCAGGGCGTGCAGAAACGCCTTCAGCGAGGAGTTGCTGGCGGAGATGGCAGCAACGTCCGGCGGAAGTCCGGGTTTTGACCGTTGCACGGGCAATGGTTGTGGTGCGACGTGCGGCCCCGCTGCAGGCGCGGGCTGTTTCGCTGCGGGCGTGGGCTGTTTCGCTGCGGGCGTGGTGGCGGCAGCCGCGGGCTTACTCATTCAGACGTGCCTCTCGGTGAGGTGGATGGTTGGGAACAATCGACGCCGCTGCGAACGGCTTACTGGGTGGCCAACCATGGTCCGGTCGGGCCAACAAGACCCGGTGCTCAAGGGCCGCGGGACCAACTGATGACGTCAACGCGGCTTGGGACAACAGCCGGGTAGGGTCCGTCATTTGGGGATCAGGGCACAAACCCGTGTCTGCGCTCAGTAAATCGTGGCGCAGTCAGTTACCGTGACGCCGTTGACTGGTCCGAAGGAGTCAACGGCGTCACTGTCTGGAACCGTGTGTCGCAGCGACCACGGTGCCGTCCGGGTGCTGTCGCCGGGCGGTGTGTCAATGTTCCCGAATGGGGGCGGGCCGGCTGTGGGCTCAGCTGAGCCCGGCGCAGGTTTTGGTGTCGCCCTCGCCTGTCAGGAAGGTGCACAGGTCCGTAATGTCTTTTGCGGTGACCAGTCGGCCTTGCAGGACAGTGTGCTTATCTACCTGCTCGCCCTTGGCGACCTTGGCGGCGATGGTGACGACCTGTTTGCCAAGCACGAAGGGTGATTCTGCGTTCGTCGCGTACATGGTGCCGGCCTTGATGGCTGCGAGTGCATCGGCTATTCCGTCATTTCCGACGACCTTCACCGTTCCGGAGAGCCCGCGGGCCTTCAGCGCGGAGACAACACCCATGGCCATCTCGTCGTTTGCCGCATATACGCCGTTGATATCCGGGTGGGCCTGCAGCACGTTGGTCATGACGTCCAGGGCCTTCCCCCGGTCAAA
Organism: Arthrobacter sp. ov407; assembly: GCF_900102895.1. GTDB lineage: Bacteria > Actinomycetota > Actinomycetes > Actinomycetales > Micrococcaceae > Arthrobacter. The sequence goes on along the minus strand of NZ_FNGD01000005.1, from coordinate 174,907 downwards.
TTCCGCTGCCTGCACGGCCACGATCTGGATGCCGGGAAATGCCTTGATGCCCTCGTTGAATCCCTTGCTGCGGTCCTGCGCGACGCTGGTGCCCATGATTCCCTGGATTTCCGCTACCTGGCCCTTCCCGCCGACCGCCTCACCGAGGGCCTTGGCGCCGGCCCGGCCTGCCTGGATAGCGTCGTAGCCGATGAAACTTGCCAGATCCCCTGAGCTGGGTTCCCGGTCAAAGGCGACGACCGGGACCTTGGCCTGGTTCGCCTGGTTCGTCACGGATGCGCCGGAATCGCTGCTCACCGGGTCCACGATCAGGACGCTGGGCTGCTTCGTCAGGGCCGTCGACGTCAGGTCCAGCAGACCCTGGTCCTTGTTGTTCGCGTTCTGGACGTCCAGTTTCATTCCGGACGTCTCGGCCTGTGCCTTGGCGCCGTCTGCCACGGAAACAAAGAACGGGTTGTTCAGCGTGCTGATGACCATGGTTGATGAAAGCGGCTTGCTCGTCGCCGCGGCGCCATCTCCGCGGTTGCACCCCGAGAGTGTGGCACCGAGAGCGATGGTGGCGATGAGTGCCACTGATGCGTTTTTCCAATTCATTTTGACGTCCTTGTCTGTTAATGAGCTATTTGCGGATAATGATGGATGGGGTGGGAACCTGGGGATCGGGAGACCCGTTTGCCGGGCCGTCGTCAATGTTGCGTGTGGGGGTTGCCTGTTTCCGTGCCGGCCGCACCAGTTGCCAGAGGCCCCGGATCAGATCGGAATTACGGTCGAGGAAGACAGCGAAGAGAATGACGAGCCCTTTCACGACGCCCTGAAGAAACGGCGAGACATCCAGGAGGTTCAACCCGTTGTCGATGACCCCGAGGAGGATGGCCCCGATGAATGTTCCGATCAATGCCCCTCGGCCGCCGGCGAGGCTTGTTCCGCCGATGATGACGGCGGCGATGGCCGCGAGTTCAAGGCCGTTCCCGGCTGTAGGCTGGGCGGTGCCGAGCCGGGCCGTCAGGACGAACCCGGCCAGGGAGGCAAGGACTCCGCTGATGACGAACGCCAGGATTGTGGTCCGGTGGACTTTGATTCCCGACAGCCGCGACGCTTCGGGGTTGTCGCCGGTCGCGTAGATGTAGCGGCCAAAGCGAGTGCGGGCCAGGAGGAATCCGAACGCCGCGACAACAATGAGGATGATCCAGACAGGCATCGGGACGGTCAGCGGCCGTCCCTGGCCGATGGCCAGGAACCCGGCGTTTTTGACACCTACCGGGTTTCCCTGCGTAATGAACAGCGCCAGGCCCGCGAAGGCTGAGGTGCTGGCAAGAGTGGCAATGAAGGACGGCATCCGGAGTTTCGTCACCAGGAGGCCGTTGATCAGTCCACCGAGTGCACCGACCCCGAGTCCTGCGGCGAGACCGACCGCCAGCGGCTGGGACTGCAGAACGATCGCTGTCGTGGTTCCGGAGAGTGCGAGGACCGCGCCCACGGACAGGTCGATCTCGCCCAGAAGGATCACGAAGGTCTGGCCCGATGCCAGCAGAACAGTGACCGAGGAGGCCAACAAGACGTTCAGCAGATTAGGTCCGGTGAGGAAGAGTGGCGTGGCGATGAAAAGGATCACAGAGACCAGGAGCAGCATCCAAATTGCCCGGAGTTCCCGGCTGAGTTTGAGAAATGAGGCATTCATACGGAGCTCTCCAATGCGTGCTCGAGAAGTTTTTGTTGGTTCAGGTCTGCTCCGCGGAGTTCTGCCACGAGACCTCCCTGGCGCATGACCACCACCCGGTCGGACATGGCGACCAGCTCGGGAAGGTCAGAGGAAACGAGAATCACGGCGACACCCTGGGCGGCCTGTTCGTTGATGATCCGGTAGATCTCGGTTTTGGCTCCGATGTCGACCCCGCGCGTCGGTTCCTCCATCAGCAGCAGCTTCGGTTTGGTGAGGACCCAGCGTCCGAAGAGCACTTTTTGCTGGTTTCCACCGGACAGGTGGCCGACATCAGTCCCCGGCGAGGGTGTACGGATGCGCAGCCCCGAGATGACCTCTTCTGTTGAAGTCATCTCCGGGCGGCGCTGCATCAGCCCGGTCGGGGAGAACGAGTGGAGGGAGGCGAGGGAGATGTTGTCCGAGACGGATTGCTGTAGGCACAGCCCCTCCGCTTGGCGGTCCGGAGTGATGTACGCAATTCCCGCCGCGATCGCCCCTTGTGGGTTCGTGACCGGCAGGCGTTGTCCGGCCAGGAACACTTCACCGCCCGTCAGGGGTAGAAGACCAAAGAGTGCGCGGAGGACATCGCCTTTCCCGCAGCCGAAGACCCCTCCGATGCCCAGAACCTCCCCGGCATGGACCTCAAGATCGATGTCGCTGAACCGGTCGCCGGATCCGGCACCGCGCACCGAAAGGACGACCTCGTCGCGGGTATGCCGTTCTTTCGGGTAGAAGTCATCGACCTCACGGCCGACCATGGCAGAGACAACGTCACGTTCAGTGAGTTGTTCGGTCCTGCCTTCGAGTGCGACCTTCCCGTTGCGAAGGACCACCACGCGGTCAGAGATACGGAACACTTCTTCGAGACGGTGCGAGATGTACACGACGCAGATGCCAGCGCCGCGAAGCGACGCTACCTGTTCGAAGAGACGTTCGGACTCCTGCTCGTCCAATGCCGCGGTGGGCTCATCGAGGATGAGCATGCGGATGTTGTGCCCGAGAGATTTGACGATCTCCAGCATCTGCAGTTCAGCAACGCTCAGTGTCTGGGCCAGGGCATTGGGATCGGCATGAAGACCGATGGTTTCCATGACGGTTCTGGCTTGCCGGGACATCTTTTTTTTATTGACGAAAAGCCGGCCGAATTCCGCTGACTTATCCAGGGTGAAAAGATTCTCCGCCACTGTGAGCTGCGGGAAAATGTTGTGCAGAAATTCCTGATAAATCACGTGGATGCCAAGATCCATCGCATCCTGGGGATGCTTGAGGTCCGCTTCGGCCCCGTCAATGACGATGGAGCCGCTGTCTGGTGCGTGGGCTCCGGAGATGATCCTGGTCAGCGTAGATTTACCCGCCCCGTTTTCTCCGACCAGAGCGACGACTTCGCCGCCTTTGACCGCAAGGTTGATACCGGAGAGTACTTCTGTGCCGCTGAAACTTTTGCGGATGTCCCGGAGTTCGATAATCATCCTGGGCCTCAGTACACGACGCCGGCGCGGAGTATCACGTTCGCGAAGGCCGTGAACTCCCCGGACCGCACGGCCGCACGGGCTGAGCCGGTGCGGATCTTGAACTCAGCATGCGGAATCATTTCCAACTCGATGCCAAGCGGGTCGAAGCGGCGTCGCAGTTCGGTCAGCATCGCCGGGCTTTGTTCAACGATCTCGTTGGCGACGATGGCGCCTTCGACTGCCAGTTCGCTCAGGACCGTGTCCAGGAGGTCCAGGAACGCCGGTGCCCCTGGCCTGTAGGCAAGATCGATGCGCTCGACGGAGGGGGGAATCGGCAGACCCGCATCGGTGATGACCACCAGGTCGGTATGGCCCGTCTCAGAAATGACACGCGACAGCTGGGCATTGAGACTTGCTCCATTGCTTCTCAACAGATGTTCCTTTTCTAATTCCGGTAGGAGGTGGTGGACTGCGCAGACAGAAGCCGTTCGACTTCTTCTTTGCCCGGCAGGCTTGGGGAGGCCCCCCGCATTGTCACGGCCAGGGCGCCGGCGGCCATCGCCCGTCCAATAGCTGCATCGAGGGCAATTCCCTCCGCCAATGCGGCCCCCAGGTAACCGGCGAAGGAATCACCGGCGGCAGTGGTGTCAACGACATCCACTGAGAACGCCGCGAAGCGTGTAACTTCCTCCCCGGAAACCAGCACCGCGCCGGCAGAGGCCAGCGTGATCACCGCATGCCGGACCCCCCGATCACAGAACCAGCGTCCTGCTGCGATGGCGCTTACCTCGTCCACCACCGGGATGCCCGTGATCAGCGACGCCTCGGTTTCGTTCGGTGTGACGATATCCACAGAGGTCCAGATGCCCTGGTCCAGGTGCTGGGCCGGGGCAGGGTCGAGGAGGACTGTCAGCCCGGATGCTTTGCCGGCACGGATGGCACGGATGCACGTGTCGATCGGAATTTCGAGCTGCGTGAGCATCACCGATGCCTGGCCCGACAGATCCTCCACCGCAGCTTCGACGTGTTCCGGGGTCAGCCGGGAGTTGGCCAAAGGCGTGATGACGATATCGTTCTCACCGGAAGCGTCGACCCGGATATGGGCGACGCCCGTCGCCCCGTCCACGACTCTGATGTGTTCGACGTTTACACCGCTTTTGACCAACCCGTCGAAGACCATCGTCCTGAAGAGGTCGTCCCCGACGCAGCCAACCAGGTATGACCGGGCCCCGGCGAGGGCACTGGCTACGGCCTGGTTAGCTCCTTTTCCGCCCAACACGAGGGTGAAATCGTCACCGAGGACTGTCTCGCCAGGGCGCGGCAGCGTGACGGAAAAAGCGGTCACATCGGCCGTGATGCTTCCGACGACAATGACGCCTCCCGAGACGTGCTCACCTCGCAGCGCTGGGTTTTGGCTCATTCCTGTTCTCTTTCTCTGTGTGCAGGCGCTGAAGTCGAACCGCGCACCACGAGTTGGACCGGCAATGTGATCCGGTGGGACTGCGAAAGCGACGCGTCAGGCTCAAAATCCTGTTCCAGCCTGGACAGAAGCAGCCTGGCGGAGGCCGCTCCCTGTTCTATATCGGGGCGACGAATGACGGTCAGCGGCGGATCAAGTAGTTCGGCGAGGGCGACATCATCGAATCCCACAACCGAAATATCGTGCGGAATCCGCGCACCCAAGACGTGAAGCGCATTCAGGGCGCCGATAGTCATGAGGTTGTTGGCGATGAAGACGGCGGTCGGACGGTCCGGCTGGTTCCATAGATCCCGCATGCTGTCCCGGCCGCCCTCTTCCCGGAAATCTGAAATCCGGATGAGGTCCTGCCGCACCGGCAGACCCAGCCTTTCCATAGCAGCAACGAAGCCTTCGTGGCGGGCACGGCCGGGAGTAGATCCGAGAGGCCCACCAATATGGGCGATGGCCCGGTGGCCGAGGGCAGCCAAGTGTTCAACGGCTTGCCGCGAACCGGACAGGTTGTCCACGAGCACGCGGTCGAACCTTGTAGCGAAGGTGATGTCCCGGTCGACAAGGACCACCGGGGTCCTCGATTTTTCCAGCCTTACCAAGGAAAGGTCGCCCTCGACCAGCGGGGCAATGATGATGCCGTCCGTCCGCTGAGTCAGGGCAGCCAACAGCGCTTCCTCCTGCGGGGCGTCTTCATCACTGTTACCAAGGATTACCTGGTATCCGGAAGCCCGGACCTCGTGGTTGATCCCTTTCACCAAGGCAGCAAAAAACGGGTTCGTGATGTCGGGAACGATAACGCCGATGGCTCCGTGGCGCCCGGATTTAAGACTGCGGGCGACGACGCTTGGCGAATAGCCAAGCGTTCGAACAGCGTTCTGAATTGCTTCCCCGGATCGAACCGTCTGGCCCGAAAGAAAGCGCGAAACCGTCGCGGTCGACACCCCGGCCACCCTCGCGACTTCCTGAATATTCGTCATTGAATCCTCTGTCTGTAATCGATTACAGTAATCGATTACAGGAATCTTGCCACGCAGTTCCGGCTTGGGTCAATAGTGGATTCAAGAGCGTCATGGGAAAGTGGATCCTTCCGTGGCGAATCGATTGTGTCGTCTGACGTCGCTCTTGCGAGCCGGATCAGCGGTGCGTGTGACCCGGCCGTTAGTTGGTCGACCTCGTTCAGCTTCGCGGCTGAGCAAGTCGGAACGTCTCGGGGTCTACCGGCCGCTGCTGCTTGGGAAGCCCCTCGACGACAAGCAGGTACGATTCGGTCACGAGCTCGTCGACGAGCCCCGCGTCGATGCCGCCTCCTGGATGCAGCGTGATCCAGTGCGTCTTGTTCATGTGGTAGCCCGGGGTGATCTCACTGTGAGCTTCGCGCAGCGATGCTGCATCGGAGGGATCTGCTTTGAGGATCACGACCGGTTCCCCGGGCATCGCGGTCTGCAGCATGAACACCTTGCCGCCGACCTTCCACACCTCCCAGTCCCCAGTGGACTGATGGGTCCGCTCCGCGCCGGGGAGTTCCTCGGCGCGCGTGGCCGACTGTTCCTGCTGCGTCATATCATGTTGCATTTCGCCCTCCTGGCTGTTCGTGTTGGTGGACGCGCCACTCGCGCCCTCGCACTCCGAATCGGATGGACCCGGCGCCCTGGAGGCGCCGGGTCCACGGTTCAGGCGAAGGTGAACAACCGGTCGGCGTCGAACCGGGAAATCGGCGTGGCATAGGCCTTGGCCGTATCGGGGTAGCCGAGTGCCAGGAGCACCGTTGTCGTGTATCCGGTCTCGCCGATGCCGAACGCCTCGTCGACGCTGGCCCGATCGAACCCCTCCAGCGGCGTGGCGTCGATGCCGAGCTCGGCGGCCGCCATCATCGTCATGCCCAACGCCATGTAGGTCTGCTTCTCCATCCAGTGGTCCAGATCCTTGTAGGTGGAGTTGCGAATGTTGAGGAAGTCTCGGGTCATCGACTCCCACAGCTCCTGCTTCGCGGGGTCGGGGAACCGGCTGTCCGCCCGCTCCTTCGCGAAGACCGCATCGAGGTGTTCCTCGGGCACGTCCGTCCGCGTGGTGAGGATGACGGCGTGCGACGCGTTCAGGACCTTCTCGGCGTTGTCCTGGAAGCGCTCACCCAGGTTGGTCGCGAGCTGTTTTTTCCCCGCCTCGGTGGCGAGCACGTAGAAGTGATTCGGCTGCACGTTCACCGACGACGGCGTCGAGCGCAGGAATCGCAGCAGCTGCTGGAGAGTCTCCTCCGGGATGGTCTTGCTGCCGTCGAAGTAGCGCGTGAGGTGCTTGTTCATGAGCTTGTCGAGATCCATGATTGGTCTTCTTTCGTCAGAATGCTTGATGGGAGTGAGGAGCTAGAGGTGTAAGGCAACGGCCGATCTGAGGAAGATCAGCGCGAGCCGCGGCCGAGCAGGGCATCCATCCGCCCGAAGTCCATGCCTGTCGTCGCGGTCGCGAGGTCGCCGCGCACGAGCGCGCCGACCGCCTCGTCGAGGGCGCCCATCGCATGGGCGTAGAGTGCTGGCCCGAGGCTGATCCGCTTGACGCCTATCGCGCGCAGCTCAGCGACGGTCAGCACCGCGTCCGCCGGCGAGATGAGGACGTTGACCGGCGTCGGCGCGACCGCAGTGACAATCGCACCGAGCGCATCGAGGTCAGACGGGTACGGCGCGTAGACCACGTCAGCACCGACCTCAGCGAAGGCGGTGAGGCGGCGGATCGTATCGTCGAGATCGGGCCGCCCATACAGGTAGTTGTCAGCGCGCCCGGTAACTACGATGCGGCCCTTGGCCGCCGCGACCGAAGCGCGCACGCGAGCGACCGCCTCGTCGAAGTCGCGGATCGGCCGGTCAGGATCGCCGGACGTGTCCTCGATGCCGATGCCTGCCAACCCATGCTCGACTGCGGCGTTCACTGTCGCCGCGATGTCTTCAGGCGTATTTCCATAGCCGTCCTCGAAGTCGCCGTTGACAGGCAGGTCAGTCAGGCGAGAGAGTAACCCTGCATGTGCGAGGTGCTCGTCGCGCGTGACCTGGTGTCGTCCGTCCAGCCGACCCAGCGACGCGGCGAGGGCATAGGACGACGTCGCTATCGCCTCGAAGCCGGCATCGGCGAGGACCTGCGTCGAGAGGCCGTCCCACGCATTCGGCATAACGAAACCGCCCTCGCGGGTATGCAGGGCCATGAACCTCTCGTACCTCTCGGAGCCCGGCACGTCAGCTAGCCTGGCCACCGTCGACGGGGACGTCAACGACTGTCTGGTTGACGTTGTTGAGGTAGTTCGTGAGAAGGTACACCACCGCGACGGTGACGATCGCGAGGATCTCCGCGTCGCTGTATCCGGCCCCGCGCACCGCAGCGATGTCGGCGTCGCCGACCTGCCCACGTGTCTCTACCACCCGCTGCACGAAACGAGCCACGGCTGCTCGACGAGGGTCGGTGGAGCTTCCTGCGCCCGCCAGCTCGATGTCGTCGGTCGACATGCCGCCGAGCCCCGACGACACGTACGTGTGCAGAGCCTGGCAGTAGGCGCAATCGTTGGACTGTGAGACGGCCAGCGCAATTGTGTGCCGCGTCTTCGCGTCGAGAAGACGGCCGATGCCGCCTTGCAGGGTCATCACGATCTCGAGAACGGCGGGGTTCGCCGCGAGGGTGTTGAACATGCCCGGCGCGAAGCCGAGCTGCTTGCGGATTCCGTCGAGGATGCTCTGAGCCCCGGCAGGAACGTCTTCGAGGCTGGGAGCGGTAAGTCGGGACATGGCAGTTGATCCTTCAGATTTGATTATTGGACTATTTCGTCCACTATTAGAGTGGACACCATGTGAAAGTGGGTTGTCAAGCCCAATGCTGTACTAGAATGGTGGCATGCAGGTCAGCATCGGCTCTCGGAGGCCGCAGAAGCTCACGGTGAAGGGGCATGCGACACGCGCCCACATCCTGCGGCATGCCGCGGAGTTGATCTACGCCAAGGGCGTCCACGCGACGAACAACGAACTGCTCCGAAGTGCCGCCGGCGTCAGCGGATCGCAACTCACCCACTACTTCCCGACCAAGGAGAGCCTGGTCCTTGCCGTCATCGACTGGCAGGCGGACAGCATCCTCGGATTCCACCGCAGCGAACGGTTCGCAGGCTTCGACAGCGTCGACGCTTTTCAAGACTGGGCGGACTTCTACATCCTCTCTGGTCGCCCGTTCGAGGACGGTTGCAGCCTCGGCGCCCTGGCGAGCGAGATCGTAAAGACCGATCTCGACATTCACGAACAGCTCGCGCGCGCCTTCGAGCAGTGGCGAGACATCTTCCGTGAAGGACTCGAGCGAATGCAGCGACTCGGCCGCATCGACGCGTCAGCCGACCCGGTGCGGCTTGCCCACATGTTCGTCGCCGCCTACCAGGGAGGCATGCTCCTCGCTCAGGTCGCTCGCGACATCGCGCCGCTACGGGACTCGTTGTACGCCGCCGTCGACCACCTGCGGACGTTTGCTGCGACGCCCGATGACGCCGACTCCAACTGACGCGGGCCCGCCAGGAATGAAGGCGTTGCACGTTCCAAGCCGCAAACGCCGATAACAGCGCAATGTCCTCCGTTAGGTTGAGCTCCAGGATCCCCAGTTGCGGGCGTCAGCAAATACGGTGTGAAGCCTCAAGGAGGCTACGAAGCATGGGTCGAATCACAGGAAAGGGCCACCTGCTTCAGATACCGCATGACCACAGAAAATTCTTTACTCAACACTCCCGGCACTATCACCTCAACGCACCTTCCCCGGGAAATCTTCAGGAGCACTGCCACAAGGCCCCTGCGCTTGTTGGAAGCGCCAGCACTCCGCTAACGTGCCTTGTCCCGGGCAGTCAGGACTGCTTCCCGGAGGGACTGCGCGTCATAGGCTCCGTAGTGCCGCTGGCCGTTGATGAAGAACGTCGGTGTGCCGCTTGCTCCGCTGAGATCCGCTGAACGGACATCCTCCTCAACTCGGCTTTGGAACTGCCGGGAAGCCAACTGTCGCCGGAACCGCGGGACGTCTAGCCCGAGTTGCTCGGCGTAACTCTCGAGTTCCGCCGGCGCGAGGTGGTGCTGGTTCGTCAGCAGCAGGTCGTGCATGGGCCAGAACGCGCCCTGCGTTGCCGCGGCCTCTGCAGCTTCAGCAGCGAGCTGCGCATTCGGGTGCACATCCGAGATGGGCAGATGCCTCCATACGAAGCGGACCTCCTCATCGTCGAGCAGCTCCCGCACCGAGGGTTCGGCTCTGCCGCAATACGGACACTCGAAGTCCCCGTATTCGACGATCGTGACAACTGCATCGAGGGAACCGCGAACGTGGTCGCGGCTCTCATCCACGGATGCGACCAGATCGGGGAGGGACGTGCTTGCCCCCAATAGCGCCCGGGTGCGCACGGCCGGCGGCAGCACAGCGGTGATTCGGAAGACCAGCCAGGTGATGAGGGATGCCGCGGTCGCGGCGGCGAGGATGCCGAGCTTTGCTTCCTGAAGCTCAGAGCCGGCGAACGCGAGGGACGCGACCAGCACGGCCACCGTGAATCCGACACCCGCGATGGTGCCGCTGCCCGCGACGGCAGCCCAACCAACGGGTGGTCGAAGCCGCCCGCCGGTGAGCCACGTGAGGATCGCTGTCACGCCCAAGACAGCCACCGGTTTGCCGACGACATAGCCGAGGAACACACCCACTGTGACGGGTGCGAAGATCGCTGCTGCCAAGAATTGCGGGTCAAGGCTGATGCCCGCGTTCGCCAAAGCGAACACCGGCACGATCAGGTAGCTCGTCCACGGATGGTAGACCGTCTGCATCCGCTCGTTCGGAGACAGAGTCGACCGAAGGCCGGCGGCCACCGACCGTGCCAGCGCCGGTGTCGGCTGCTCCCGGAACCGTCTGAACGTGCCGCTTGCCTCCTCGAGCAGACGCCGGTCCGGTGAATACGCCGGCGTGACCAGACCGACCGCGAGTCCGAGCACGATCGGATCAACGCCGCTGAACAACAACGCAATCCATGACACCAGGGCGAGCAGTACGGTCACCCCGCGCAGAAACCGAACCCGGCGCCCAACCAGGATCAGGGCAAAAGCGACTGCCGCAACAAGAAGTGCGATCGGCTGCACATCGCTCGTATAAACGATCGCGATCACCAGCAACGCGACCAGGTCATCGACGATGAAAACTGTCAGCACGAACCCGCGGATGCGCTCGGGAAGTCCCCGGCCGATTAAGGTCATCAGACCGAGGGCCAACGCGGTATCGGTGGACATCGCCACCCCCCAACCGTGCTGTCCGGGTTGCCCCGCGTTGATCGCAAGAAAGATCGCCACCGGAACGGCAATGCCCGCTAGGCCTGCCGCGAAAGGGATCACAAACTGCCGACGCTCCCGGAGCGCACCAAGATCGAATTCTCGTCGCGCCTCAAGTCCAACAACGAGAAAAAACAATGTCATCAGGCCGCTGCTGACCCAGCCACGCAGGTCCAGCGAGATGCCTATGCCGCCAAGGTTCACGCCCAGTGGTAATTGCCAAAACCATTCGTACGAAGCGGCACCGAGATTCGCCCAGACAAGCGCTCCAACGATCCCGATGAGGAGCACACCGGAGCTTCCGGATTCGGTGCGGAGAAATCTGGTCAGTTGGGATGCGACACTTCGTGTCCAGATCGTTCGGTTGAGGCTGCCGTCATCGGCGACCTGATTCGCAGTCATATCAAAACCATCGCCCCGTCCGCCTGACGCCTTTCGAGAAGCCCACTGTATCGAAACCGGGGCGGGGAACTAACTTACAGCCTGACGGGTGTATGCGGGTTCTGCTGCCCAGCGGCCCACCTCGGATCCTGGCTGGCTGGTATAGCTGCACCCCCGGGCCGCCCGATCGACCTGATCGCCGGGCCGGTCAAGGGGCCGCGTGCCGTGGCGGGTGCAGTTCACTGTCGTTGCGGCAGTCATGGCGGCACTGCTGGTTGTTGGCGTCGTCCTGATCCTCGTCATCCGGGCCACAGGCGAGGGCAAACGGGCCCGGGTGGACAAGGCCGCACGCCACCTCGGCCGCGGCAAGTCCCGACCTACACGGATGTTTCGTCACTGCCGAAGATCAGGCCTCACTGATGTCATGGACGCCGCCATTCCATCCAGACGCAATTAAGGCCATGAAGTCCGCCAAGGACAAGGTCGAGTAGTAATCGACGTAACGCAAGGGGCCGCTCTCCCTGCCGCCAGTGGCCTCAGGCGTTTTCACTGGAGGCTCCAGCCGGCTTTTTCGCCCAAGCCGAAACCCGCGTCCTCGGGGTCTCTCTCCTGGTGGCTTTCAATGTGATCGTCTCCTCTGGCCGACAGCGGCTCGCTGTCATGACAACAACACTAGTTCAGAGTTAGGTTACAGTCAACAGCTGTAACCTAACTCATCCACCCTAAATGCAGCAGCGGGAACTGCCTGCCACGTCTTCATTGTTGTGACGTCAGTGACGTCCCCTTCGCCGGCTTGAGATGACCATACTGGCCTCGGAGGACTTCGCCCCTAATCCCCCACGTCAGAGACTACGGAGTTCGGCGCCGCCCGCTCAGGTCTGCCGTGGCTGAAGGGCCTTCACCCTCTTGGCTCATCGCCTGCAGGTAGCTGCGTTCGGCGTGGCTTGCTCGCTGGCAGCGGTCGACGACGAACCCGTGGTCCAGGTCGGCCGTGCCCAATTCGACGGCGAGGCGGGCATCCCAATGAAAATTCCCATTTCGGAGGCGTCCTCCAAAGCGTCCGCCCGTAGGACTGAAGTAAATAGGCGTAACCGCCATTCCGGGCTGAACCGACCCGGTGTGGCCGGGCGCAAACGCCTCACTAACCGCTAACACTGGGGCACCGGCCGGCCTTCCCGCCACAAACCTGGGCGCGAGTCGTCGTACCTCCGGTTGTCGAGGAGCCTATCGGGAGAGGTCCGGGTGCGCATCGCCGATATGTCCGGGAGCGTTTGCCGCCAGGACCCGCTCCACGAAGGCACCGTATTCTTCCATGTAATGACGCAGGAACGCTGCGGTGGACTCGTCCGTTACTGCTCCGTCATCGCCGAAGATTTCCGGTTTGAATTGCACGTAGGCTTCCGGAGCGTTCAGCTGGGGGGCGTCAAGGAAGCTCAGCACCGCGCGCATCGTGGATTGCATGACGGCGGTGCCGATGCCCCCGGGCGAGGCACCGATGATGCCGCTTGGTTTGCGGGCGAACGAATTGGATCCCCAGGGGCGGGAACCCCAGTCGATGGCGTTCTTCAAAGCCCCTGGGATGGAGCGGTTGTATTCGGGCGAGACGAAGAGGATGCCATCGCAGGACTCGATGGCTTCCTTCAGTGCGCGTCCTTCAGCGGGGAAGTCGGCGTCGTAGTCGTAGCTGTAAAGGGGGAGATCCTTGATGGGGATCTCGGTGAATTCAAGGTTGCTCGGCGCTAGCTTGATGAGGGCCTTGGACAGCGTGCGGTTAATGGAGCCGCTGGCCAGGCTGCCGACGAAGTAGCCAATTTTGTAGGTTTTTGCCATCAGCTTGATCCTTCCTAGGGCCGGCCGCGGCCGGCATGTTATTGGTGAGGCCGCGCATGCGTGAAGGCACGGCCCCGGGCACTAATGAATCATCAGGGGCTGGTTGGACGGTGTCCGTAGCCGGGGCGTACGGGTTGGTGCAGACCTTTGCATTCCCCTATTTGCGGAGCAGCGACTAAGTCGCCGCTGAGGCTCCACGAGCTGACAAACAACAAAAGAGCGTCACCTGCCGCTCCGTGCCCCGCCGCGTCTTAGGCGTGTTCTTTTGGAAGGTCGTCTCGCCGTACCGCATAGCGGTACGCGTGCGCCTGCGCGTCGGTCTCCACTTCGAATCCTGCAAGGTCTATTTCAGATGCCTGCTCGAAGGGGTCGTGCGAATGCACGATCGGTGCAAGATAATCACCCCGCGAGGCGGGACCCAAAAGGATGTAAGCCCACCACACTGGACGAAAATGTCGCCTTAAAAAACCAAGTGGGATTGCCACAATTCGACCTCTCAATTGGAACATCTGGATGCTTCTCTCTCCGGTTCAAGGCGCTAACGACTTCGCCGGGGGCGCCATGGTGCCTATGTTCGTCCGCGGCTGACAAACCGGGGACTCGTTGGACAACTCGACACGGGGCTGAGTCTCGAACGGTTACGTCACGTCACGCTCAAACGCGCTGAATTGCTCGTCGTCGTCCAGGCCGCCTGAGGGTTCGTGCTGGGGGTAGGCGCCGGAGCCAGGATGTACCTTGTCGATGAGATCGAGGTATTTCTGGTTGCGGGCAATGAACTCACCCACGACCGGGCAGATGATGGTGATCTTCTTCCCGCTCTCGCGGATCTCATCCAGCACGCGAGCGACGAGTTCTGTCGCTACCCGATGGTTGCGGTAGGCACGACTGACCCATGCTGAAAGCAACACCACCCGGCCGCCCACGAACCGATACGTGAGCTCCCCGATGGCCTCAGCGCCGAGGGCGGCGATCCATCGGCCCCGCTCCGGATCGTTGATCACATCGAGCTCCCAGCTGGACTCCACCTCGCTGAGAGCCTTCTCTTTCAGAGCAACGATGAGTGCCGCGTTACTCGCTTCACGGTTGGTCTTCTCGGCCTCGATGTTGGTCATCACTTTCACACTTTCTGTTGGGGAAGCTCGGAGGGTTGGGTCTAGGATCGGCGCGACCCTCTGCTGACTCCTGGGTGTTTGGGGTCGATGAGGTCGGCATACTCGGGATTATGCTCGATGAACGTGCGCACGATCGGACACATGATGGTGACTGTTTTTCCTTGCCCGCGAACATCATTGAGGACACGTCGGATCAGCTCAGTGGCGAAGCCCTGTTTACGAAACTCGGGGAACACGGAGGTGGCCAGCAGCACGACTCGGTCGTCGCCGGCAATGTTGTAGGGCAGGCCGGCGATCTCGGTGCCGCCGACGATTGCCTCATAGATGCCGGTTTTTTTGTCGTTGACGAAGTCGAATGCGGGGGCCCGGGGATCATCGGTGACCTCGTCGATGAGGACGGTCTGATCCTGACCGAGGGCGCCTTTTTCGTCCGGATACGCGGCCTCATCGGGATACTCGAAGTGGTAGCGGGTCGCGTCGGTCATGGGCTGTCCCTTCGTGATTGTTCGTCCGGAGGTGTGCCTGTCCACTACGGACGAACCTGGATGATCGTCTTTCCGCCCCGCCGCTCGGTCGGGTTGAGGGCGGCGACGGCATCGTCGAGGTTGGCGATGTTGCCGATGTTCGTCCGCAGACGTCCGTCCCGCACCCGCTGGACGATCTCGTCGAGTTGTGCACGATCGGACTCGACAACGAAGTCGACTGCCAGGCCATCCGCAGGGCGCGCTTCGATCGACCCAGTGACGCCTACCAGTGTTCCTCCGGGCCGGATCAGGGCCACAGACTGCTTCTGGATGTCGCCACCGATCACGTCGAATACCAGATCGACTCCACCGACGCCTTGCAGGGTGTCGTTGGCGAGATCGACGAACTCGTGTGCGCCGAAGTCAAGTGCTTTCTGCCGGTCGGCGGCGCGTCCGGTGCCGATGACATAGGCACCGGCCTCGCGGGCCAGCTGAGTCACCATCGACCCGACTGCGCCGGCCGCGCCGTGCACGAGGAGGCTCTGCCCCGACTGAAGACGGCCGTGTACGAACAACCCCTGCCACGCGGTCAGGCCCGAGATCGGCAGACTCGCGCCAGTCGTGAAATCGACGTCGCCCGGCAACGGCGCCAGGTTGCGTGCCTCGATCGCCACATACTCGGCCAGGGTGCCGTCTCGATGCCAGTCCGAGAGGCCGAATACCCGCTGTCCCACCGACAGCCCCGTCGTGCCATAGCCGAGCGCGGTCACCACCCCGGCCAGCTCGTGCCCGAGGATCGACGGTGACCGATCACGGCCGGCGCGATCGACCCAAGTCGAAGACCACTCGACCTCAGTCGGGACGAACCCCGACGCATGAATCTCGACAATGACGTCGTTTATCGCCGCCGTCGGCTGCGGGCGCTCCACCAGCCTCATCCCGGCCGTTCCAGCCACCTGTTCCGTCACCACAATCGCCTTCATCAGGCACCTCCTGTATTCATTCTTCGCCTACACGGCTTTTTTTACACGGCCTTTTTGGTCTGTAACGTTAGCGGCACCAAATCTCGGTGTCTTACCACGCACGTCGATAAAAGTTGTGGCACGAGAGCCCGGTCGGGAATCGGGGGGTGAGCATCGGCATCAGTGTCTCCTCGAGCCGGGCTGTTCCGGGAAGTCCTGCATCCAGCCGGCCCAGGGCACGTGATCAATGTCGATTTCACTGCCGCCAGAGTTCTCTTGCGTCGGCCGTTGGGGAAGCGACCCAATGCCGGGGGTGGAGCCGTCCATTCCTATTGCGTCCTCGGCCCTGTCTTCGTAGAAGGTCGCAAAGTCCTTCACGCATTGCCGCGGGGTGGTGAAACTGTATAGCGGGTGGGTTTTGTCTGCGTACCCCAGGGATATACCGCAGACGATCCGATGATCGTCTGGAATGTTCAAGTGGCGTCTTAGGACTGGGTAGTAATCCAGGAATGACGCCTGGGGGCAGGTGTCGAGCCCGGCTGCACGCGCAGTCAGCATGACTGCTTGCAGGAACAGCCCTGCGTCAATGAGCGCACTGTCGAGCTGGTGACGGCTGACTGTGAGGATAATTCCGACGGGTGCTCCGAAGAACTCGTAGTTGCGTCTGTGATGGGAGTCCCTGCCGACCAAGTCTGTGAACTCGATTCCGAGCGTTTTGCCGTAGAGTCCCTGGCCGAATTCGCTGCGCCGGGAGAGGAACGGTTCGACCCATTCGTCCGGCCGTGGCTGATAGTCGAACTCACACTTCTGGACGCGACCCCCTCCCTCATGGGCTTTAAGAAGAGCTGCTGTCAGGCGATCCTTTGCGGCACCGGTCAGAACGTGGACTTGCCAGGGCTGTCCATTGGAATTGCTGGCTGACTGAGATGCCAGCTCCAGGATCCTTTCAACCGCGCTTCGAGAAACAGGCCTGGTTAAAAAGGCGCGTACGCTGCGTCTGCCAAGTAGAGCCTGTTCAACACTCATCCGGTGCGCTGCGAGCGGGATCGCCTTGCACCGGATGTTGCCGCACTTGTATTGGCACATCGTTCCGACCGCTTAGTAGCTGGGTGTGATGTCGTAGGAGATGCGGCCGGCGGGCAGGTAGAAAAGTGCGATCAGAGCTCCGCCTTTGACTTCAGGGTAGTGGTGGCTGCCCGGCCCTGGAGCTGTCCATCCTGGTCCTGACCAGCCGTTGGGTCCGGCGAGTCTGGCTTCCGGATCGAGGGGGACCACGAGGTTCAGCTCCCCGTAAGGGTGCTGGTGGTATTCGCCGCGGTAGGGGTCGGCACTGTTCATGTACACGGCCGTGATGCTGAAGTAGTTCAGCACATCACTGGGATCGGCGAGCCGGCTACGCCTGTAGTTCGGACCATCAACTTCGATGTTGGCCGCCCACCCGTCACGGACGCCCTCAGTAATCATCCGGGAGAGATCCTCGAACAGGGGGGTGCCTGGACCGTAATTCTCGTTCAGCCAGGCTTCGAGCTCGCCGCCGGCAGTGCGGTTCTTGACTTCTTCAAGGAAGGGGATGCTCCGCTCGATGAGCTTCTGAACTGCATTCATGATTTGGTCTCCTGTTCGTGATGGACAGCATGTGCTGTGACACAAGCAACGTTAACCTGAGGTTAGGTTACAGTCAAGCTTTGTAACCTAACCTCTCCCATGTCATTTCCTGCAATAGAGCGAGGGTTATGTTACGTTGATAGTTCGTAACGAAACTTATTTTGGAGGTGCAGGTGAGCGCGATTCCGGCGGATCGGGCATTAGACGCCAGTCCCGAGACTGAGGTTTCCAAGGGTGGGAGACCCAGGGATCCCGCCCTTGACGAGGTCATCATCAAAGCCGCACGTCGTCGGCTGGTGGAGGACGGGTACTCCAAGATGACACTTGGCGACGTCGCCGCAGATGCCGGCGTTACTCGTCCCACCCTGTACAGGCGGTGGCCAGGGAAATTCGAACTGGTGGTCGACGCGCTGGATTATGGTTTCCGTGCGCAGCGGGACACTTACCCGAACCTGAATTTGGATGAACTTCCGCCCCTGGAGGCCTTTACAGAGGCCGTTCGCCGTCTGGACCCCGCCTATTTCAATCCTGATGCCATGGTTCTCATGGGGAACTTCATGGGCGAGACCATAAGGACCCCCGAGCTGATGGCAATTCTCTCCGAGCATGCCGTTGAACCGCGGGTGAACCTCCTGGAACGCACTCTGACAAACCTTCAGGATCGGGGAGCCGTCAGGCAGGGAATTGATAAAAGCACCATCGCGACCATGTGCTTCGGCAGCTATTTCGCCGCATTTTTGCGCGCCGACACCGACAGGGAGGGACACGCCGAAAAGGTTGTGCAGGCTATTTGGCCAGCCATCGCTGTCGAGCAGACCAAGGGCACTAATCGCGGATAGAACCCGCGACGCTCCCCCCGAACAGCTCGAATCAAATCCTCGTCGGGGCCCACGTTTTGCCCGGGCTGGTTCTCCCGTGAAGAGAACCAGCCCGGGCCATCGATCACATCGTTAGGCGGTGCATGCGCCCCAGAACCAGCACACTGGCTCCTGCGATCACCAGGGCCCCCGCCATAACCAGGAAAACCTGCTGAGGCGAGATTCCACCTCCCAAAGCAACGCCCACCAACACAGCCCCCGCGACGCCTCCAAAGCGCCCCACGCCTAACGCCCATCCAACCCCCGTCGATCGCATGTGGGGTGGGTACAGCACTGCTGCCAGCGCAATAACACTCATTTGTCCTCCCGTAACGCAGGCTCCGGTGAAGAACGCAGTTACGAGGAGTATCTCTGTGCCCGCGCCTAAGACGGTGCCCAGCGCCACGACAAACCCGGCACCGAGAAGATACACGGTTCCTAGTGTGCCGAAGGGGCTGATGCGGTCCATTGCGGGGCCAATTGCCGTGGCTGCAACAATTCCACCGATTGTTGTTAGAACCGTTGCAGCGATGACGATCTCCGGAGCTCGGCCGAGGGAGCCCACAATGGTGGGCAGCCAGCTTTGGATCGAATAGAACGCGGCAAGATTTGCAATAAAAGCCAGCCACAACAGGATTGTGCTTGCCAGCCACTTGCGTCGGAAGAGCTCGACAACCAGCGCCCTGGTCTTTATTGATGCGGAGGTTTGCTCATCATTGACGATGGTGGCTGCGGCCTGAAGATTGGGTTGGAGTCGCTGCAGGGTCATGTGAACCCGCTTTTGTCCGTTCTTCCTGTTCAAGACGAAGGACGGTGACTCCGGGAGGTAGCGGATGAGGAACCCAAGCAGTATCAAGGGCAAAAGGCCTCCGACAACAAACATCATGCGCCATCCCAGAAGCGGAATGATGAAGCCGGATGAGATGCCGGCCGCAACAAAGCCCAAGGCAAGCCAGCAGTAGATAAACATCACGAAGCTTGAGCGGTGCCGTTTCGGGGCGAACTCGCTGGTCACTGAGACTACGCTCGGGATCACGGCCCCCAGGCCGGCGCCGGTCAGGAACCTCAAAGCTATGAGATGGGCCGGCTCCATCGCCAGGGCCGAGGCCAAAGTAAGGGCGCCGAACAAGGCGGTGCAGGAAATAACAACCCGCCGATGGCCGAACCTGGTAGCCAGTGGAGAGAGCACCAGATACCCAATCATTAGCCCGACGATCGCGGCGGAAAGAATGGGTCCTAGCGCCGCTACCGGGAGGCCCCATTCCTTGGCAATCACGGGAGCGGCAAAACTTATGGACTGGGTATCGAAACCGTCCAAGAACATGACGGCGCCGGACAAGAAGAGAATCAGGTAATGGAAGCGGCCCAACGGCCTGTTATCGATTACGTCTGCCAGACGAACTTCTTGGGCTTGGAGTTTCGCAATCGGGGGCGGGACATTCACGGACATCGCATGCCTTTCGTTGGTTTCTAGTCGGAGGGCCCGCCCGAGGGGATCTGCGATGGGCAGATCCGACAGGATGTTGCCCACTAGGGAGCACATGTGATGCGGACAACATCAAATTAGTCTAGACTTACGTTACAGTCAATACTTGTAACGTAACCTGCCGGCCTGCCCGAGACCCGACGATCCACTGATAGAAGGACAATGATTACGGCATCCCGCTGCGCCTTGACCGCCAATATGGCACTCAGGCTGAGCAACTTCTGCCCTATCGCCGTGGCTCACGCGAATGAGGTCGCCTCCGCAGGCGGGGTTCAGTCATGAACAGTTTCGATATAGCTCGTCTCGTGCTTAGGCTCAGCATTGGCATCACCACGGCAATTCACGGCTACAACAAACTCTTCCTCGGCGGCAGGATAGCCGGGACAAGCAAGTGGTTCACAAGCCTGGGCGTGCGCCAGGCTACCTTCCATGCGTGGTTGGTCGCGATCACTGAAATTGCCGCAGGGATTGCCCTTGCCGCCGGCCTCCTGACACCACTCGCCTCAGCGGCAGTTGTCGCCCTGATGCTTGTTGCGGCCTGGACCGTCCATCGCAAGAACGGCGTCCTCCTGACTTCCGGGGGATGGGAGTACACCTTTGTTCTCGCCGCCGCCACAACGCCCATAGCAATCACGGGGCCAGGACACATGAGTCTGGACTGGATGGTTTTTGGTGCTCCCTTATTTCAAGGTTTGCCTGGGCTTTTCATTTGGAAAGTAGTCCAAGGCCCTCGGCCGGGTGTCAAAGCCGCTGCCGGCATCGGGCTGGTCATGCGATTGCCTCTCATCAAAATTCTTGAGGCGTTCGCGGCGCCAAACTACAGCGTCTTACATCGCGGGAGGGATGTAGTTGTGGCACATTCGGTCGGCAAAGCCGATCGCGATAGAGGTTGTTGGTAAGACGGCGCGAAGGATCGACGCATATAGGTAGGTGCAGCCCACAATCGGAACGACTAGGAGCCAGGATGGCGGGAACCGCGGAGAGTATGGTCACCCTGACCGGCACAGAGCAAGAGGGTGCAAACGTGGTGCCGGCAACGACCGCGCCCGGTGCGGAAGATTTCATCATCACCGAAAACAGTGGCCTCGGCATATACGAAGCCGTATTGGGTGGTGAAATCGTCGCTGGCGTCATTTACAGCAAAGCAGTCAACCGAGTCTCACTGCTGGCGACCTCCGTGTTCCCAGCGTTCCGAGGTAAGGGCATCCCTGCAAGGCTCCTCGACGGCATCCTTCACAAGCTTCGGGCGCAGGGAGCGACCGTCACTATCACTTGTCCGTTCGCGGCCGAATTCGTTAGCGCGCATCCCGAGTATGCCGATGTTCTCGATTTGGCCATCCCGGGCAATAGCACCGCGAGGCGAGGGCTGAGTTTACGCCCGATTTCACGTCCAACTCACCTGAAAACCGCTTGATACGACAGATGTACCGAGGAAGGGAACATTATGACAACCGTCGAGCTCACTGACGACAATTTCGAGACCACCATCAAGGACAGCAACATCGTCCTCGTTGATTTTTGGGCCACGTGGTGCGGCCCTTGCAAGCAGTTCGCCCCGGTCTTTGAGCAATCCGCAAAAGATAATCCCGACATTGTTCACGGCAAGCTCGACATGGAGGCCGAGCAGCGCACGGCGGCGGCCGCGGGGATCACTTCGATTCCGACTCTGATGGCGTTTCGTGAGGGTGTCCTCGTCTTCAGCCAGGCGGGCGCTCTTCCGGCCGACGCTCTCGCGCAGGCCGTAGAGTCCGTCAAGAGCCTCGACATGCGCGAGGTTCGCGCAGTCATCGCCGCTCAGAACGATAAGTCAGCGCCGGAGAATTGATGTGTTCGGGAGGGGAAACGCTTCCCTACCTGGACAAGACCCTTCCAGAAGCGGGGAAGGCCCCGACGGCCGATGCGACCGTCGCCTCGAAGGAAGCCCTCCGGCAGGGGCCGGTTTGCACCGAAAGCGAACTCATCAATCTGCGCGTGTCACAACTCAACGGATGCCTTTCTGACTTGATCTACATTGCCGGCGTCACACAGCAGAAGCTCGAGCTGTTACCGGTGTAGCGAGACCCGCCTCTCGTCAGCGAGCGGGAAGCGGCCGTGCTCTCGATAACAGAAGCTGCAACACAATTGCCCCTGAATGAGAACAGCAAAGCCGAGCCCGTGGCCGTTCGGGGATCCTGATCCCCGGACGGCCCCCAAGCATCGAAGCCAGTCGAAGGCGCCGCAGGAATTCATCATGCTGGAGCCGTAGCGCAGCCCCAATTGTGGCGAGGTATCTGGACAATTGCGGCGCTCGATCGACGGAATCTACTCGGCGCTCCCCCACCTGACCGATCCCACGAGCTGGGTGTTCATTGACGATGTAGAAGCCGGAACGCCTGATGGCCATCATCATGTCCGTGGCCTTCCGCCTCTCCCCTCCTGACGACTCAGCAACGAAAGGATCATTGTTCGAAATTGACATCGTCAAGTGAGTTCTGCCCCGACCCTTACCTACCCGTGCACGGCCACCTTGAACTGCCCCCGGACCGTCCCGGCTGGGGAGTTGACATTGACGAGGCGGCTCTGCCAGAGGACAACTACATCCATTGGGAACGTCAACTGCCAACAAGGCCTGACGGATCCTTCGCCTACTGCTGAGACGGAATCCCGCCTGTGATACTGACTGATAATCCCGGAGGCCAAAGCTCCGGTTCAGTCAGACGCGTCACCGCCTGTTCCACTCTCTCCTGATCCACTCACGCCTAGGAGTAAGAACCGTGACACTCACCGGACATTCCCTGATCGCCGGACAGCCCGTCGCAGGCGAAGGCAGGACCGCCTTCGGCTTCAACCCCGCCAGCAACGAACAGCTCCAACCGGCCTATACGCTGCTCACCGAGGAGCAGCTCAAGGCAGCCACCGCCGCTGCCGCCGGGGCGTACGCGTCCTTCAGCACGCTCGACCCCGAGACGCACGCAAGCTTCCTGGAAGCCATCGCGGACAACATCGAAGCCATCGGCGACGAACTGATCATCCGCGCGGGCCAGGAGACCGGCCTGCCCGCTGCCCGGCTGCAGGGTGAATGCGCCCGCACCACCGGCCAGCTGCGGCTGTTTGCCACGGTGGTCCGCCAGGGCGACTTCCGCGGCGCCCGCATCGATCCGGCCCTGCCGGAGCGCACACCGCTCCCCCGCGCTGACATCCGACAGCGCCAGATCCCGCTGGGCCCGGTGGCCGTCTTCGGCGCCAGCAACTTCCCGCTGGCTTTCTCGACGGCGGGAGGAGACACCGCCTCGGCCCTCGCCGCCGGCTGCCCCGTGGTCTTCAAAGCCCACAACGCCCACCCGGGCACCAGCGAACTCGTCGGCCAGGCCATCGCCAAGGCCGTCAAGGACCTGGGCCTGCACCCCGGTGTCTTCTCGCTGATCTACGGCCCCGGGGCCAGCATCGGCCAGGCTCTCGTCGCTGATCCGGCCATCAAGGCCGTCGGCTTCACCGGTTCGCAGTCCGCCGGCATCGCCCTGATGCGCACGGCCGCCGCCCGGCCGGAACCCATCCCGGTCTATGCGGAAATGTCCTCGCTCAACCCGGTCTTCGTCTTCCCCGGCGCCATCGCCGGCAACGCCGACGAAATCAGCGCGCTTGCCCGGCAGTACGTCACAGCCGTCACCGACAGCTCCGGCCAGCTCTGCACCTCCCCCGGCCTGCTGTTCGCCCCCGCAGGTGAGGCAGGCGACAAACTCTCTGCCGCCGTCGGACGCGCAGTATCCGCCTGCGCCGGCCAGACCATGCTGACCGAAGGCATCGCCGGGTCCTGGAACGCCGGCGCCACGGCGCTCTGCGCCGCCGGGAACGTGACCGTCGTCGGTCAGGGCACCGCCGGGCCCACGGAAAACGCACCCGCACCCACCATCTTCGGAACCGGCATCGCCGACTTTGTCAGCAACGACGTGTTGCACGCCGAAATCTTCGGTGCCGCCTCCCTGGTGATCCGCTACTCCTCCATTGACGAACTCCTAGAGGCAACCAACCGGCTCGAAGGGCAGCTCACCGCTTCCCTGCAGCTCACCGAAGAGGACTACCCGACGGCGGCCCAGCTGCTACCCGCACTCGAACAGAAAGTGGGGCGCATCATCGTCAACGGCTGGCCCACCGGCGTCGAAGTTGGCTATGCCATGGTCCACGGCGGCCCGTTCCCCGCAACATCGGATACGAAAACCACCTCCGTGGGTACGCTGGCAATCAACCGCTTCCTGCGGCCGGTCGCCTACCAGAACCTCCCCCAGGAACTGTTGCCGGCACCGCTTCAGGACGCTAACCCGTGGCACCTGAACCGCCGGATCGACGGAACGGTCGAAGCCGCAACAGACGCAAAGGACGAGGTCAACGCATGAACACCCAACCCACGGGCAGCAAGGTTGAGGTAGTTCCCGTCGCCGGGCACGACAGCACAAAGCGCTGATGAACCGGGCCGGAACCTGGGGATCCTGAGCTAGCTCGAACCGGTGTTAGGCAAATCCCCCGAAACACCGGGAGTAGTGCCCATCGTGGGCCGTTTTCGGTGAGCTGACGGATATGTTGTGCCAACGTCCCGGTTCAGCGTGTCTGCCCGCTCTTCCGCGGCAGTTCTCGTACCATCAAGGCACCGGCTGCCATTTGGGCGGTTCGCTTTCTGTCGTCCTTATCCGGCGGGGATGCAAACACGGGCCCCTGCAGCACAAGCCACAAGTTCGGCGGGATGTCATCTGCTGTCATGGTTTTCGGATTCCTGGGCCTGCTTGCAATCGGTGGGGCGCCGAAGAGGGGACGACGCGGGCCCGTTCCTTCTGGTCATCCCTACAGCTCTTGACGATGCCGTGGCCTTCCCCGTGGCCGAGTCGTGAAATCACGATCGGGCCTTGAGGCAGGACGATCCTAAGGGTCTCTCCGGTGGTTCTCTTGCCCAGCGAAAGTGCCTCGATGGACTCGCAGGGGGCGTCAACGAGGGTCTCTGAACCGAGGCCGGATGCTTCGATGACGAGGAGGCGCTTGGGCGTAAGGACGATGTACCCTGCGGTCTCGTTCAGGTGCCCCTTCCCGATAGCCCGGACGGTTTCGTCTCGAGCCAGCGCACGGACGACGGCACGTAACTCAGTCCGCCCGCCCAAGGAGAGACCTGCCCTTAACGCGGCGTCCTCAAGCCCGTGGTAATCCATGACCCCCTCGGGCAGCTTTTCCTCCATACGGGCCAGGTGCTCATCGTTCAGCGGACCGGGACCTGCTGTCCAGGCGATGACTGCCCCATGTGGGGACGGCGATGCCGCTCCAGTAAACCGCACCGCTTTGCGTCGCTTGCGGAGGGAAAATGGCACGTCGATATTGATACTTTCCTCATCGCCGGACGAGGGCCGGAAACCTGATTCAACCGCAGCAACCCGAATATGGTCCAGGGCGGCGTCTACACCTGTGAGCATCGTCCAAAGAACGGTTTCAAAAGCTGTCGTCATCTGAATACTTTCCACATAGTCGTGGCGTTGGTTCTCCGAGCCGGGCAAAGCGCGCAAACTCGCGCCCGTCAGGAACATTGGTCGGGAGACTGGCCGGCTTCGAGGGATCGACCCGTTAGGTGTCACGTGATTCGGCACATCCACTCGGTGACGACCGGTTCCACGGCCTCCAATGGGACCAGTCCGACGGAAGCACAGACGGCCGACCCAAGAGGTAGCCCTGCCCGGTGTTCACTCCCATTTCGGTAACGGCGGTTAGTTCTGCATTGGTTTCGATTCCCTCGGCGACCAGGCTTGCCCCGATTTGTGATGAGAAGCTGACCATCGCCGTGCATAGGGCTCTCTGCTTGGGGTCCTTGTCGATTCCCGCAACGATGGTCCGGTCAAGTTTGATCAGTTCTGGGCTGAGCCTCAGGATGTGGCGCATGGACGAGAACCCGGCGCCGACGTCGTCGACCGCTATGCGTAGGCCAGCGCTTCTAAGCGGGGCCAGTGCCGCTGCGAGACGAGCATAGTCAGCAACGGCTGAGCGCTCAGTCAGCTCCACGACGATTCGCCCGGGATTCAGACCGGAATCCCTCAAGATGTCACTTAGCCTCGGGTCAAGGCACGCCGACGGGGAGAGATTTACGGCGATATAGAGAGGGGCAGGAAGATCCGCTGCGGCGAGCATCGCCGTTTCCAGGGCAAGGAATTCGAGTTCGAGGCCACGTCCGATTGAATCCGCCTCGTCGAACCATTGATCCGGAGACCTGAAGGGAGAGCTGACGAATCGAGTGAGCGCTTCGGCACCGACAATCTCGCCGGTTCCCAAATGACAGATCGGCTGAAACGCCGTGATCAGTGTCCGGGTCGCGAACAGGCGATCGAGGCGCGCGCTGATTTCCTGGTCCTCCGGGCTCCCTGCCCTGGAGATATCCAGCGGCCGCGCGATTCCCTCGAATCCTGACCCCCGGCCTTCCCTGTCGAATCGGCGCCGGCAGACGACCTCAACGCTCAGACGCCGCCCACCCCGGTGGCGGACGGACAGCAAAAGCCCTCCCCGGCCCGCGCCTGCATTTGGTTTCCGCGCGGTCTTGAGGTCAGCAAGGTCGATGATGAGACTGCATGGGCGTCCCACCAGGTCGGAGGGCTCATAGCCTAGTAATTCCCGACTTGCCAGGCTGGAGAAGGTGAACCGGCCGTCTGCTCCTACAGCCCAAAGCCATCCCCGGGTCGTGCTCAGGACCGTGTCCATGAGGCTGGCGGTAGTGAACGCCTCGATCCGATCACGGTGCTGTTGCCGAATAAGGCGCCAGGCGGCATGAAGGACGACCGGAAGGAGCAGGATCGAGGCGAGGGTGGACACCCTGGCGGGGACCTCGCGGCCGCCCCACGGCTCAAGACCAAACATGACAGGCAGGAGTATTGACAACGCCAATACCGACTCGAGGGACAGAACGGCAAGCAACCATCGACCGCCCGGTGATGTCCGAGCTCTGCCGTTGTCTCCCGACGAAGGAGACGTGAACGATGGGCGTCCGCGTAACGATCTTTCCATGTGCGCGCTGTGCCACAGCATTAGTGATGCATCGCTTCTGATGACATGCCAGTCTTCTTCATCCGGCTCGATTCGGTAATGGGTCAGTTGAGGCCAGTATCGCCAGATGTCCTCTACGGCACGTCGGAACGCAGCAGGGAGTGCCCAGGATCAGGCTGGCAGAACAAGATTCTTCCCGGCGCTGTCCCGATTCAGGCGAGATCGCGTTCCCGAGTGATTCCGTAGGGAACGTCTGCGCTCAAAGTTACGGTGAACGAGGTCGGCCCATGGCGAGTCACGAGAATTCCGCGACTGCCTTCCTTAAGAGCCTGCGCCCGAGCCAATTTCTCAGCGGCATCGAGGCGTTCGGCAATCAACTGGGGCTCGTCTGCCGTGACGGGATAAATAGGACCGGCGGTGGCCGTGATCATGGGTCGTTCCTGTTCTGGTAGCACTCATATGCCGTTCGCTCGCACGGCCGGTATCTCCTGACCGGCACCACGCGAGCGGCACGGAAACGTCTTTAAGGGAATGAATCATCAGGGGTTGGTTGTAGGGGCCGTAGCCGGGGCGTCCCTCTTTTTGCATTCCCCTATTTGCGGGAAACTCCAAGACGTAGCGAGTTGCTTCGGTTGCGTCGGTCATGGGCTGTCCCTTCATGATGGTTTGTCCGGAGGTGTGCCTGTCCACTACGGACGAACCCGGATGATCGTCTTCCCGCCCCGTCGCTCGGTCGGGTTGAGGGCGGCGACGGCATCGTCGAGGTTGGCGATGTTGCCGATGTTCGTCCGCAGCCGTCCGTCCCGCACCCGCTGGACGATCTCCCCAAGTTGTGCACGATCGGACTCGACAACGAAGTCGACTGCCAGGCCATCCGCAGGGCGCGCTTCGACCGACCCAGTGACGCCTACCAGTGTTCCTCCGGGCCGGATCAGGGCCACAGACTGCTTCTGGATGTCACCACCGATCACGTCGAATACCAGATCGACTCCACCGACGTCTTGCAGGGTGTCGCTGGCGAGATCGACGAACTCGTGCGCGCCGAAGTCAAGTGCTTTCTGCCGGTCGGCGGCGCGTCCGGTGCCGATGACGTAGGCGCCGGCCTCGCGGGCCAGCTGAGTCACCATCGACCCGACTGCGCCGGCCGCGCCGTGCACGAGAACGCTCTGCCCCGACTGAAGACGGCCGTGTACGAACAATCCCTGCCACGCGGTCAGGCCCGAGATCGGCAGACTCGCACCAGTCGTGAAGTCGACGTCGCCCGGCAACGGCGCCAGGTTGCGTGCCTCGATCGCCACATACTCCGCCAGGGTGCCGTCTCGATGCCAGTCCGAGAGGCCGAATACCCGCTGTCCCACCGACAGCCCCGTCGTGCCATAGCCGAGCGCGGTCACCACCCCGGCCAGTTCGTGCCCGAGGATCGACGGTGACCGATCACGGCCGGCGCGATCGACCCAAGTCGAGGACCACTCGACCTCAGTCGGGACGAACCCCGACGCATGAATCTCGACAATGACGTCGTTTATCGCCGCCGTCGGCTGCGGGCGCTCCATCAGCCTCATCCCGGCCGTTCCAGCCACCTGTTCCGTCACCACAATCGCCTTCATCAGGCACCTCCTGTATTCATTCTTCGCCTACACGGCTTTTTTACACGGCCTTTTTGGGTCTGTAACGTTAGTGGCACCAAATCTCGATGCCTTACCACGCATGTCGATAAAAGTTGTGGCACGAGAGCCGGTCGGGAGCGACACCTCGACGCAGCTCGTCGTGTTCTGGGCGTTTGGCATGTCTTCCGCTACTGCTCAGCCGTCGCGGAGGAGTCGGTTCAAAATGCGAGACGCAGGAAGGGCGTATCACTCTGTACTCGATGCGGTCCAGTCGTCTTAAGAGTACGCTCGGACGCCCAGGGCAGACCCTAGGCGAACGTCCGTGGAGGCAGGTGGACATCTTGGTCAGCGAAGGTCGTCTTGATCGATGATGATGTGCATCGCTGCTTCTTCCGCTGATGCAGCTCCCCCGTCAATGCCGATGTCGTTCGCCAGGTAGTCCGCCGCCGGGTCGAGGCTCTCCGGGAAGGCCCGGGCCAGACGACCGGCTCGGACCGAACCGACCTGATCGTCGATAACCTCACCGTCAGTGTCAGTGGTGTCTCCTATTCCATCTCCTCGAATTTCTTCTGCCTCGTCGGGGATCTCACGGGCAAGCCGGGCGGATAGAGGCTCGTGGGTCCGCGCCTCGCGCTGTGTGAAACCCCAGGAGAGCTCGGCCGGCTGCCAATCCAACGGGGAGTATCCGGCTTCGTCTATGTCGTCGCCGAGTTCATCGGTGTCGAGGCTCTCGTCGGGCGGAAGCAAGCCGAAGCCCTCGGCCGGATTCTCGAAGCCGTTGCCGTCGTCGGTGTTGGTCATATTCGATCGCCTCTCTCATCAAGTTCTTGAAGAGTTAGCGGCGCCAAACCACGGAGTCTTACAACGCTGGTCGGACGGGGTTGTGGCACAACTGCTTGGTGGGGACGAACGCGATAGAGGTTTTTTGGTAAGACGGCGCGAAAGATCGACGCTCATGAGGTAGGTGCAGGTGACATCTGTTGCCCTTCTCCTTAATCGGACCGCGTGGGACGCCATGTGGCCTGAGTGAGGGAGTGCCGCACATCGCGTGAAAGGAACCGTCAAACATGACAGCTGGACTTGTTGGCAAGACCGCACTAATCACCGGCGCTGGCCGGGGCATCGGCGCAGCGATCGCGAGCGGGCTTGCCAAGGCCGGAGCCGGTGTGATTCTTCTCGCCCGTACCGCCGACCAACTCGACGAGACCGCCAACGCCATCAGGGCGAGTGGGTCCTGTGTTGAGGTTCACGTCATGACTGTCGACCTGACCGACGACACCCAACGCGCCACCGCCATCGACGACCTGCTGTCCGGCGGCCCGATCGATGTTCTGATCAATAACGCGGCCACGGTCGAACCCCTCGGCGCCAGCGCCACGATCGGCCTCAAACAGCTGCGGCAGGCATTTGAGATCAATGTGATTGCTCCTGCCGCACTGACCGCCGCACTCGCTCCGGGCATGGCCAAGGCCGGCTGGGGTCGCATCGTCAACGTCTCGTCAAGCGTCGTGGGCCACCCCGGCTCGATGATCGGTGGCAATGCCTACGCGGCGACGAAAGCTGCTCTCGAAGTCCATAGTCGCAATCTCGCCGCCGAACTCGACGGCACGGGCGTGACGGTCAATGTCTACCGGCCAGGGGGTGTCGACACTGCTATGCAGGGCTGGATCCGCAGTCAGGATCCCCAACGTATCGGTGCCGGCCTGCACCACCGGTTCCTGAGCAGGTACGACTCTGGTGGTCTGATCACCCCGCAGGAATCCGCCAATGCCCTGCTCAGCCATCTCCTCGGGGAGGACGGCGATCGGACAGGCGCTATCTGGGACCTCGGCGACACCGTTTCCACGTAGAAGAACACTTCATCCGGCTGGCCGGGTGCTCCCGGACACCCACAAGCCGAACGACTAGGAGGCAGCATGGCAGGAAAGGCCGAGGGCATGGTCAGCCCGACCGGCATCGAACAAGACGGCGCAGACGTGGATCTGTCTGCAACGACCACGCCGGATACGGAAGACCTCATCATCACCGAAACAGCGAGGTCGGCATCTACGAGGCCGTATTGGGAGGTGAGACCGTTGCTGGCGTCATTTACAGCAAAACGGGTAACCGCGTCACACTGCTGGCGACCTCCGTGTTCCCAGCGTTCCGGGGCAAGGGGATCCCTGCCAGGCTCCTCAGCGGCATCCTTGAGAAGCTTCGGGCGCAAGGAGAGACCGCAACTATGACCTGTCCGTTCGCGGCAGAATTCGTCAGCGCCCATCCCGAGTATGCCGACGTTCTCGATTCGGCCGTCCCGGGCAATAGCACCAACGCCATGCGCAGGCATTGAGCGTACGACCGAGATCACGACCATCGCGCGTAAAGAACATTTGTATGACGACCGCATCCAAGAGAGGAACATCATGACGAGTATTGAACTCACGGACGACAATTTCGAGACCACCATCAAGGACAACGACATCGTCCTCGTTGATTTTTGGGCCACGTGGTGCGGCCCCTGTAAGCAGTTCGCCCCAATCTTCGAGCGATCCGCAAAAGATAATCCCGACATCGTCCACGGCAAGCTCGACACTGAGGCCGCGCAGCGCATCGCGGCAGCCGCCGGCATAACAGCCATTCCGACTCTGATGGCATTCCGGGAGGGGGTCCTCGTCTTCAACCAGGCGGGCGCCCTTCCGGCCGCGGCACTCGCGCAGGTCGTACAGACCGTCAAGAACCTCGACATGCGCGAGGTGCGCACAGACATCGCCGCTCAGGACGATAAGTCCGCGCCGGAGAATTGATGTACCCGGCAAGGGAGGCACTTCCTTATCTGGACAAGACCGTTCCGGAAGCGTGGGAGGCGGCGACAGTCTACGGGACCGCCGTCTCGGACGAAGCCCTCCGACAGGGGCTGGCTCGTACCGAAAACGAACTCATCAGGCTGCGAGTCTCACAGCTCAACGGATGCTTATTCTGCCTTGATCTACATTCACGGCAGAGTCGGCAGGCCGACATCACGCAGCAGAAGCTCGATCTGTTACCGGCATGGCGGGACTCTCCACTCTTCAGCGAACGGGAAGCAGCCGTGCTGGCGGTCGCCCGGAAGGGAAACAGCAGTGCTCGTACTTCTTGATCTTGCATACCGCCGCCGCGCGGGATATGGGTCTGATCCGGGCCAGGGTCCCTCACCTTGTGAGCTGGCGACGCAGCACGATGTTCGCTGAAGACGAGGGTGCGGCTCTCCCGTACACGGAGGCTCTCACGGTATTCGACCTGTCCACTTTCGCTGAACATCACGAGCGATTGGCCCGATTTTTTGATGAGAAGTCTGTCGCTGAAATCGCTGCTGTGGCTATCAATCTAAATGACTGGACTACGTTGAAACTTCCACAACGGGAGTGCCGATGCCGGATGAAGTAGCGCCGAACGGCGTGGGCCGGAGCGGACGGTGACCGATCTTAACGATCCGCGGAAGGGCGGCGTATCCTCGGCATCGCTGACGGATGCGCTCGGCCGCCTTTCGACCCATCGGGTGCATGTCCTCGATTTGGTGTCGCCCACGCCGGGGCGCGTTTTGCGCGGGAGGGCTGTCACCATCCGGTTTGTCCCGTTTCGGCAGGATGTTTTCGACGCACACGTGAACAGTTTCGCGCGCCTCTTCTATGAGGCGGTTCCCGCTGATCCTGAGGAGATAGTGTTGGTGCTGGACAGCGGCGGCCAGCCGGATATCTCCGTGGGCGGTGGAACGAAGTTTTCGCGGCTACAGAATCGAAAACTTGCGGGACTTCTCACAGACGGACGGCTTCGGGATTTTGGTGAGCTCGAACGGTATGAGCCTGTTTTCTACTGCAGCGGCGAGACCGTGAAGGCGGGTACGGCTGATCTGATGCCCATCGCGGCGAACGTCCCCGTGGTTGTTGGTGGTGTGACTGTTTTCCCGGGCGATTTCGTGTATGCCGATGCCGCGGCGGCGGTGATTATTCCATCCAGGCTTGTTGACGAAGCATTTCAGCTCGCAGCAAAGATTGAGCTTGAGGACGTTGCCTTTCTGACGAGGATCCGCGCCGAAAACCCGGAGGAGATACGTGTTCGTGGAAGTTGGGAGACCTGAGTTGTGCCCACGCGTTCCGACGGAGATCTGGTAGCCAGAGCGAACTGAACGTTCTTCTGTTATCGCGTCGAAGTGTCGCTGGCGCGGTTCGAGCGTTGACTCAGGCTGCTCGTAGGTAGGCATGTGATAGCTACTTTCGGAGAGATGTGGGGCTGTGAGGTCGTCAAGGGCGGTGCTCGAGAGTCGCTGACGCGGTTAAGTTCTGCTGATTACGAAGAGTCCGGCCGCGCCGATCGCGTAGAGGATGAGGACGAGCAGCGAGTCGATTCCTGTGCCGAGGACTTTCCGGTGGGGGCGGAACACGATCCCCAACAGGTAGACAAGTGAGCTGCTGCGGTGAGGTAGATATGGGTAGCCTGCGCTGCGGGCAGATCCTGCTCGCCAAGGCCCGCGGAGCGCGTGGTTTCGGCGACTGATTCCGATCTGGCTCCGTTCGGCCCAGCGGGACGCTCGTGGCGTACCTGTACTGGGATGTGCAGACCCTGGAATGCGGCGGGACCCGCCAGGCGTGACGTGCTCCGGGTGATCCGCGTATCTGGATCGCTCGCAGGTCGGAACACGAACTTGGTCTGAATGAGTGTCAGAGGGTCCCGGATCCTGCCGCGGTGCCGGCCTGGCGGTAAGTGGGGTTGGGCACGTCGCCGGCGGCGAAAACGCCGGGGACGCTGGTGCGGGAGCTGCGTCCCTGGACCGCGGTGGTGCCCTCGGGGTTGAAGTCGAGCTTGCCGTGGACGAGGTGTGTACGCGGGTCTATCCTGATTGCGATGAAACGCCCTTCGAGGTCAAGGTTTGTTTCGGAACCGTCCAGGGTGCCGTGGGGCCGGACTCCGACGATTTTCTCATGGCCATAGATGCGTTCAACAGTCTTGTTGAACACGAACTCGATCTTCGGGTTATCAAAGGCCCTGTTCTGCATGGTCTTGGACGCACGAAGTGTGCTGGCACGGTGAATCACGTAGACCTGTCCCCGACCTGGTCAGGAAGGTGGCTTCCTCCATTGCCGAGTCGCCACCTCCGACCACAGCGATCGTCTTGTTGCGGAAGAAGAAGCCGTCGCACGTGGCGGACCATGAGACTCCGTGGCCGCTCAGTCGCTCCTCGTCGGGGCTGCCGAGTTTACGGTAGGCAGAACCGGTCGCAAAATCACCGAGAGAGCTTCGTGTGCGTCACCGTTGCCGAGAGTGACCCGCTTCACACCGCCGGCGAGTTGGAGGTCCACGACGTCGTCCAGAACGACCTCGGTGTCAAACCTTTCGGCTGGGGCCTGGATTTTGACCACGAGGTCAGGGCCCAGGACGCCGTCCGGAAGCCCGGGAACTTCTTGACCTCTGTGGTCGTGACCAGCTCGCCGCCGGCTTCGACTGAGCTTGCAATGAGTAGCGGATTGAAGCAAGCGCGGCCAGTGTTCCCGGCGGGACCCGAGCCGATGATGATGGTCTGGCGCACCTGGAACTCCTTCGACTGATGGGTTTAGATGCGGTTTTGCTCGACGGGGTCAGCGACCCGCAGCCAGCGGAGCCCCCGCATGTTGAGAGATTTCTGCCCGGCGCGTTCGACGATGACGATGAGGACGTTGTCGCAGTTTCCGCAGCGGGCCACGAAACCCATTGGCTGGCCATACACCATCGCTTGCCCCAAGGCGGCGATGTCGGCGCAGGACTGGCATTGGCCCTGGGCCGTTGTCGGTTCGAAGTCGAAAAAACCAGTGATCGGTCCAGCGAGGACATTGCCGTCAAGGTGGTCCATCAGGTTCCTCCGAATCGTTCGGTGCGGATGGCGTCGGGTGCGTGCCCGAGGCTGGTTAGGGCACGGGAGACGGTTTCGACGAATCCTGTGGATCCGCAAATATAGGTGAGCGGTGTCTTTTCGGGCGGGAGTGTCTCCCTTTGCAAGTCCTTAGCCGTCAGCCGCCCGGCTGAGCGCGACCAACCCGGAGGCACAATACTGGTGTAATGCCACGTCGTTCGAACGGTTGCTGCGAGTTGGGAGAGTTCGTCGCGGAAGAACGCGTCCTCCGGTGTCCGCAGTGAATAGAGCAGCTGCATGGGCACTGAGTTCCCGGCGCTGGCATGCGCACGGGTCATCGCAATGAACGGCACAACACCGGAGCCGCCGGCGATGAGTTGGACGGGCTGGGGCTGGTCCGGCCGCCACACGAACCATCCGCCGAGTGGGCCGCGGAGCTCGACCGTGTCCCCGAGTTCGAGGTCGTTGACGAGGAACGGGGAGACTTCACCGTCTGGCAGCCTGTCGATGGCCAGTTCGATCATCTCACCGGGGCCGGCGCTGGCGATGGAGTATGAGCGTACGGCCTGGTATCCGTCCGGTGACGTGAGCCTCACGTCGACGTGTTGCCCCGCATCGTTACCTGGCCAGCTGGGCACCGTGAAGGTGATGCTCCGCGCAGAGGTTGTCAGCGGGTGTGCACGCGTGAGACTGCCGGTGAGCCAGCCGGCGGACGGGCTGGTCATGAGTAGCGCTCTTCTCGCCAAGGATCGCCGTGCAGGTTGTAGCCGTATTCTTCCCAGAAGCCTGGATTGTCCTCCCTTTGCATGGTGAGTCCCCGTACCCATTTGGCGCTCTTCCAGAAATAGAGATGAGGCACCAGGAGGCGGGCCGGCCCGCCGTGTTCCGGGTCGAGCTCGGCGCCCTCGTACTCGTAGGCGATCCAGGCCTTCCCGTCGAGAATCTCCTCAAGTGGAAGGTTTGTGGTGTAACCGCCGTACGAGTGCGCCATCACGAAATCGAAACCTGTCTCGACCTCAGCGAACAAGGTGTCTAATGACACGCCCCTCCAGCTAGTGCCTAGCTTGGACCAGCTAGTCACGCAATGGATGTCGACGGTGATGTCCGCGGACGGGAGTGCAAGGAACTGGCCCCAATTCCACCGGTGGGTCTTCCCTGTTTCGGTGTGGATGAAGAATTCCCAGTCCGCCGTGTCCATCGATGGGGTCGGACCTGCCGACAGCACGGGGAAAGACTCCGTCAAATGTTGCCCAGGTGGGAGAGCCGGGTTGTCTTCACGGCGGCGACCTCCGAAAACGGCCATTCTTTCTCCTTCAATTGATCAACGCGCAAATTTCCTAGCCCTTTGGCCGGTTACCGGGCTTCCGCGGTCTGACTCTCGCGGTGCGGGAGTTTCCAACCGGGACGCACGTAATGGCAGGTGTAGCCGGTGGGGTACTTCTGTAGGTAGTCCTGGTGCTCTTCCTCGGCTTCCCAGAATTCTCCGGCCGGCTCCACCTCGGTAACGACATTCCCAGACCAGTGCCCGGATGCGTCGACATCCTTGATGGTGTCAAGCGCGACCTGCTTCTGCTCGTCACTGGTGTAGAAGATCGCGGACCGGTAGCTGCGGCCGACATCGTTGCCCTGCCGGTCCCGGGTGGAGGGGTCGTGGATCTGGAAGAAGAACTCGAGCAGATCCCGGAAGGAGATGCCGTCGGGATCGAACACGATCTCCACGCTTTCGGCATGGTCGCCGTGGTTGCGGTAGGTGGCGTTCGGCGTGTTGCCCCCGGAATAGCCGGTGCGGGTGGAGACGATGCCAGGCTTCTTTCGGAGCAGTTCCTGCGCACCCCAGAAACAGCCACTGGCCAGGATCACACGGTCGCGGCTCAAAATGCTGCCTCCGTGGTGAAGAGGTTGCGAAATTGCCCGTAGCCAGCGATCTCGAGCTGGTCCAGAGGAACGAAACGCAACGCGGCGGAGTTGATGCAGTAGCGCAGACCTCCGTCGACGGCGGGACCGTCATTGAACAGATGACCTAGGTGGCTGTCACCATGCTTGGAGCGCACCTCGGTTCGGACCATGCCGTAGCTGTGGTCCTCCTTGAGGACAACGTTGCCGGAGTCAATAGGCACGGTGAAGCTGGGCCATCCTGTACGGCTGTCGAACTTGTTGATGGACGCAAATAGCGGCTCTCCGGAGACAATGTCGACATACAGGCCAGCATCGTGGTTGTCCCAATACTCGTTGCGGAACGCCGGTTCAGTCGAGGCCTCCTGAGTGACCTTGTACTGATCGGGGGCGAGTTTCGCAATCTTCTCGGGATCTTTGCGGTACTCGGTGGCGGACATGTGAAGCCTTCTTTCTCTGGGGTGGTTACTAGATCGGGGATCGCAGGTACGGGTCAAAGACGCGTCTGGTCTCTGGCGTGAAGGGCGCTACTGGTGCCCCTCATCCCGGGGTTGAGGTGAGCGTGGTGCGTATCGTCCTTCGGACGTCGCTCCGCGGTTGAGTTCGGTGAACCGGACGCCGACGACATCACCAACGGCATCTGCAATCCAAAAGACGTCATAGGTAGCGCGATAGGTCGGTGGCCAGAAGGACCAGAACTGTCCCTGATCGTCAACTCCCCACTTCCCGGATGTGGGGCTCCCATTCTCGGTGTAGGTCGTGCGACCGTCACGGGTGAACACCTGAGTTGCCTCGTCGGTGTAGGTGAATGGTGCTCTCGTCAGGGCTTCCGTTATGTCGCCTGCGTCAATACGGTCGCCGTTCTTGACCACAGGTCCCTCAGCTCTGGAGATGGCATGCTCCCTTCAAATTGTGTGTCGCTCTGGACGCGTCCAGGCAACTCAGATTGCGGTCACAACAGTTGCGTCGGCCTCGATGAACTTCCACGCTTTAACTGCTGATTGGCGACGGGACACACAATTAATCCGCGGTCGGCCCGGTGCCGTGAACGATGTCTCCGTTGAGCCCATCCGGGTAAAAGCCTCCGGCGGTTCCCCCTTGGGCGTCGAGGTAGACGATGTTGAGGATCTCCGCTGCGCTCCGGCCGAATACCCGGCCATATTCGTCGTTGGGGACGAGATTGGCCACGTCTTTGGTGCCGAGGTCCTGGTCATCGTCGGCTGGGCCGCTCACTGCATTGCGAACCGCGGAGATCTTGTGCACGACGTCGAACACGGAATCGTCTATGAGTCCTTCGTTGAACAGCGTGGCCCGCACGATCCCGGCGTGGTATGCCTCGGTGGCCAGCATGCCCGCTGCGGCGTCCAGGTAGGTCTTGTTGGAGATAAACGGTGCCGCGCCCTTGAAAGCGGTGACTCCCACGTCTTCGAAGAGGAAGGCGGCGAAGAGGAAGTTGCGGTCGTTCGCGTAGACGTCGAAGATCTCTCCGGGCTTGATCAAACCGGCAGCCAACGCCGCCGCGGTAAAGCTGTGATCGAGAGAGATCCGTGGGCGGGCAACGGCTGTGTTACCGAGTGCGCCGCGGAGGAACGCAACATGGGCCCGCTCGTCCATGGCGATCTCACGGGCAATGTTCTTGACCAAGGGACTCCGGAAATCGACCTGCCGGCCGCCGGACACTTGGCCGGGCGTCCCCACCCCACCCACCATGTCGTCGGGAAGTCCCTGCCCCGTTGCGCCACGAAGGTAGAACTCGGCTTCGAGGTACTCAAGGTTGAGCGCAAAGTTCAGGATCGAAGCATCGCTGGGCCCGTCTTCGGCGGTCGTAGCCGGCGGCGCGTCGATCCCAGCTTCGGCGACCATGCCGGTTAGCTTGGCGCGGTCCTCTGCGGTCTCCGCGCTGGCTTTGATGGCGTGCCAGATAAAGCGGCTCTTAGACATCGTGACTCCTGTGCTGTTCGGTGGCTCCGGCCGTGCCGGAGGCAGACTGCTGGTGCTCGAATCGGCTGTCGAAACACTTTTACAGTTCTACCGCGCATAGGACCATTTAGTCCAGACAAATCCCGCTCGAAAGTGCCGCTGGGGATGGGTGTGATCGCCCATTCTCGCAGGTCGGGCCGAGAAAACGTCTTTTTCTGGGAAATTAAGTGAAGGGGAGTCGCAGGCTCGGGACGGTATGCATCCTTGCCGAGCGATGTCACGACGCCCTAGACTGGACGAAATAGTTCTATTGACTCATGGTCAACAGATCGACCGAACTCGTCGGTCCAACCCCGCGCCGCAACTCGAATACGGAGTCCGCAGGAGCCATCAGCCGCAGAGCGGACTGCGCCGGCGCTGAACCCACCGACGACAAACATGCGGCGCACTCACCGAATTTGGACTTACCGACATGGATATGGACTCATCATCGTGGCTGTCCGACCTCGACGACGCCGCCACCAAACGGGACGCGGCGTTGGCCCGCCTGCACGAGATGTTGCTGAAGGTCGCCATCCATGAGACGTATCGACGTGGACCCGCTTTTCGCATTGGCAGGCGCGAACTCGAGGACCTTGCACATCAGGCCGCCAACGACGCGATGGTTTCTTTGCTGGGGAAGCTCGATACCTTTCGCGGGGAGAGCCGATTCACGACCTGGGCCTACCGCTTTGTCGCGCTGGAGGTCTCCAACAAACTCGGCCGCCACTTTTCGCGCAGGCCATCCGTGTCCCTGAACGTCGAGGACTGGGAGCGGCTCCCTGCGCGGCTCGCTGCCGACCCGCTCGCGCTGGCACAGCAACGGGAACTGATCACGGCCGTGCAGCGGGCAATGAGGGAGGCATTGACCGATCACCAACGGCACTGCTTCATCGCGATCGTGGTCAACGGTGTCCCGATGGACGCCATGGTGTCTCAGTCTGGATCGAATCGGGGTGCAATCTACAAGACCGTTTTCGACGCACGCCGTAAGATCCGCGCCTACCTGACCGCTAACGGATATCTGGAAGAGGAGCTGACGACTGCCCATGGGTAATGATCAACAGGTAGAGGTTGAAGGTCACGACCGGATGATGGGAGTGACTCGAGCAATTCCTGGACACTGACCCCCGTGACGTGAGGTGTGATAAGGCGATGGCTGTCCTTCATGTCCATGTCGGCCGACTGGCGGCCGGAGTCGATGCTGCCGACTGCTGTCCGGGATTGGTGTCGCATATTGCTGGGTGCGGATCGTGCGCAGAGGATGCGCACGGTCTATTGGCCGCTGTGCGGGACGATGATCTGCATATTTGAGACTCGGATTATGACGACTGACCGTGGCACCCCGTCATCCACGCCAGGTGGTCGTGGATACCAACACAGTACAAAGGAGTGACATGAACCTGAGAGACGACCTTCAACGTATCTACAAGGAGGGGCGAGCCAAACGCCCGGCCAATGAGACGGAGGTGATGGATCGCGCGGCGCAGCAGCTCTTCAACACCGGCCAGGCTGAGCGGGCGACGAACGTCGGCGACATCGCTCCCGGCTTCTCGCTTCCGAACGCGACCGAAGACACGGTGATCCTGAACGATCTGCTTCGCGATGGACCCGTCGTCTTGAGCTTCTATCGAGGCAGCTGGTGCCCGTACTGCAACCTCGAACTGCGCACCCTGCAGGCGAACATCGGCGAGTTCGAGGCCCGCGGCGCTCGTCTCGTGGCGATCTCGCCTCAGGTACCCGACGAATCACTGTCGGTCACCGAGAAACACGACCTCACCTTCGATGTCCTGAGCGATGTCGGCACGACCGTTGCCCAGGATTATGGCCTGTCTTTCGACATCCCGGCTGAGCTCGCCGCCATCTACGAGAGCCGCGGCCACGATCTCGTCCGCACGAACGGTGGACATGATCGCACGCTCGTGATTCCGGCGTCGTACGTGGTCGGACAGGACGGGGTCGTCTCGTGGGCGTTCGTGAACAGTGACTACACCAAACGGACCGAACCGTCAGACATGATCGCGGCACTCGACGCCCTGCGCCGAACCTGACGCGGAAGCGCCAGGCACGATACTGATTCGGGCCCGGCGCATCCGCACGGACGTTCGCAGAGCGCGTTCCTCGAACGGGATGAGTCGCAACGTATCATTGGACTTGTTCGACAGCGGGACGCTGCCGCTGCCCGACTTCGTGCTTGTGAAGGCTCTCGATATGCGCTAGCGCCATGTCGATTGATGTTGCCATCGGCGTGACATCGCGCGCAGTTTGGGCCAGCATGTAACCGCCTTGGAGGGCGCCCATGAGTCCTGTCGCAAGCTGGTCGATCGACGCCTCGGGCGGAAGCGCACCACCGTCCTGAAGCCTGTGCAACACGCCCGCCAAGAGCTCCTGCCATTCGATGAAGAGTTGAGACGCGGCCCGGCGGGCAGCATCGTCTTGATCGGAGACCTCGGAGGCCAGTGAGCCGAGCGCGCAGCCGTAGGCGCCATGCCGTAGGGCGTTGTTCTGTACCAACGCATCGCGCCAGCGTCGCAGGCCTTGGATCGTCGAGACATGACCTAGGGCATCGCGTTCACGCTGGATGATGCGTTCTCCTACATGGTCGACGACGGCCCGCACGAGCGCATCCTTGCCTGCGAAGTGGTGGTATAACTGCGACTTGCTCACGCCACTTGCCAATATCACGTCGTCGAGCGTAGTAGCCCCGACTCCCTGGACATTTATCAGATCGGCCGCTGCGGCCACGATCCTTGCCCGCGTCTTTTCACCGCGCGCCGTCAGGCGCCTGCCGTTGCGCGCGTCAAGGGTTGTCATCACACTATTTTACTTGTCGAGCTGCTCGTTCCCGTCTTTGCGAGACTGTTGTCCTGGTCTGCCCACGCGAGCGCGAGGTCGAGAGCATCGTTGAGAGGCCGAGGGTCCCGTGCAAGCCGGCTCAGGGTGCTGCCTCCATGAAGCGCCGCAAGAATCAGCACAGCAATCTTCTGAGCGTCGACGTCGGAGTTCGGGCTCTGCGCGGAAGAGCAGAGTGTGCCACCCGTGGCGCCGGACTGCAGCAGACGATCCACCGTCCCGGAGATGAGCCCGCGCCACCCATCGAGGAAGTCGGCGCGGTCGCGCACGCTCCCTGTCTGTCGCAACGCCAGCACGTAAGGCGACTGCGGGGTCATGAGCTCCTTGACGACGCCACGACGCCAGTCGGCAAGCATCGTTCTGTCAGTGACTTCAGCCAGACAAGCCCTTTCGCGGGCCAGGACCTCCGTAAAGTATGTCCTCATCCATCCACCCAGCCAGTCGACACCATTCACCTATTGTGGCACAATTTAGGACTATTAAGTCCATTTTTATCGCGTGAAACGCGCCAAACTGCGTAAATCCCCGTCGACAGCCATCGTTACTGGACCAAGTGGTCCTTTCTTTCCTTGGCTAGGGACCACCCGGATGCCATAGCGGTTTAGACCGGGCCGCCGGTGGATGGCATCGGAGGGTAAGACGGCGTCGGCGCCCTCCGCAGAACTCCGGGGTGGTTAAGAACAATAGGAAGGCACGACTCGATGCAAAACGTGGCACCAGTGGTCAATATGACTCGCAGAGGCAGAACGCTCCGCCTGGCGTTCGTTTCCGCGGTGGTCTCCCTAGTGGCCGTGTTTGCCGCAGTGGGGTCGACGGTCCCTCTCTTCAATGTCTACCGGGCCGAGGACGGGTTCACCAACGCCGACATCTCGCTGACCGTTGTCGCCTACTCCGCGGCTACTCTCACCACACTGTTGGTGCTGGGACGAGTGTCCAATCACGTGGGCCGACGGCCCACATCGATCGCCAGCCTCGGCTTGCTCCTGCTCGGCTGTCTGGTGATGCTGAGCGTGCACGACGTCGGCACCCTGATCGCCGGCCGGCTCCTGATGGGCCTCGGCGCCGGGCTGGCCAGTAGTAGCCTCACCTCCTACATCGTCGACGCCGCGCCGGCCAGGCCGACCTGGCTGGCCTCCGTCGCCTCCAGCCAGACAGTCATGCTCGGCCTCGCAGTCGGCGCCATCACCTCCGGCGCTCTGGTCCAGTTCGGCCCCTGGCCGCGCGACCTCATCTATCTGGTTGTCATCGGCCTCCTCCTCCTGTCAATTGCGCTCATCGCTGTCAGCCCGGAAATCGCCATGCCGACGCCGGGTGTTTGGCAATCACTGCGACCCCGAATCCGAGTACCAGCCCGGGTCAGGCACCTGCTCCCCGCCGCGGCGTCGGTGTTCCTGGCCACTTGGGCGACGGGAGCCTTCTACCAAGCCTTCGTGCCCGCGCTAGTCGAAGATCAACTCCACACCAGCAGCCCGATCATCCTTGGACTCGTATTCGCCGCCTACATGGGTCCCAGCGTTCTCGGCGCCCCCCTGGCAGGCCGATTCTCACCGGCCGTGGCCCAACGCCTCGGCATGGTCGCCTTCTTGGCCGGAATGATCGGCATCATCACAGCGATCGCCACTGGCGCACTGGCGTTGTTCATCGTCGCAACCATCGTCGCCGGCGCCAGTCAAGGCATAGCCATCAGCGCCGCCACCCGCGGACTGCTGCACGGCAGCGCCCCGGCAGATCGGGCACCGATTTTCAGCGTCATCTACCTACTGTGCTACAGCAGCGCCACGATCCCCGCCCTCATCGCCGGCAAACTCTCCAACACCTTCTCGCTGCCGCAGATCGTCCTCGGATACGGCTCACTTGCGTTAATCGGCACCCTGTTCACTGTGATCGCTGCACGCAACCCGCACACCGCCACGAGCGGGACCAACCGGCACGGTGGACAATCATGACGAACGACGACGCGTCAAGCAGCGTATTGGAAGGTTCATGTCCCCCCGCCCAACGAGTCAAGTGCTCATTGCGGACAGCAGCTCTTGACACGGCGCCGAGGAGAAACGGATCGAAAGACTCGCTAACGAGGTGCGAGGTTGAAAGCTTTCTGTCGCTGGCCCGTGGCCACAGCGTCGTTGTGAGAGATCACGAAACCGGGGAACGCTGGCACGGGTCGATTGATGTAATGTTCCCGGAACGCGGGTTCGCATGGGTACTCACGGACTTAGGCGAGCGGAAGTTGCTCGATGCTAGCGTGCACACGGTCCTGCGATCGGACACACCTCGAGCGTGTGTATTCATGAACGAATCTCGGGACTAGGCCTGCAACCGGCTTTGTGGAGGTCTTGATGGGAGTGGAACCGCGCGATCCGGTAGCTGAGCTGTTCAAGTATGAGCCGCGGCGACTGGTCGCTCTTGCCTACAGAATGCTCGGCACTGTCAGCGAGGCGGAGGACGCCGTGCAAGAATCGTTCGTGCGCTGGTACCGGCTCGACGACGCCAAGCGCGCTGGTATCGCGAACCCGGCGGGCTGGCTCACTCGGGTAACCAGCCGCATATGCCTTGATATGCTCGGTAGTGCCCGTGTCCGCCGGGAAAGGTACGTCGGCCAGTGGTTGCCCGAGCCAGTACCGGCGAACGTTTTCACCGGTGCGACGACAGACAACAGCAGGCCGCTCGTGCCGTCAGAATCGCGCGACCCGCTGGACCGGATGACCCTGGACGAGTCGGTGAGCACCGCTCTGCTAGTGGTGCTCGAAGCGATGACACCGGCAGAACGCGTCACGTTCATTCTGCATGATGTCTTTGCGGTTCCCTTTCAGGAGATCGCTGGCATCGTTGGGCGTTCTCCGGCGGCGGTCCGTCAGCTGGCGAGCTCGGCTCGCCGGCGCGTCCGTTCCCAGCGCGCACACGCGGTCGACGAGGCCGAGCATGCCAGGGTAGTGCAGGCGTTTGGTGCCGCTTGCCGGGAGGGTGACATCAGCACCTTGATGTCACTGCTCGATCCAGCCGTAACCCTTCGCTCCGACGGCGGTGGGTTCGTGCGTGCAGCATTGAATCCGATCAACGGAGTATCGAAGGTGGCCCGTTTCATCGTTGGCATCCTCGCCAAACAAGCCAAGGTCAGCCTCGAGCCCCAGATCACTGGCGGCG
Organism: Arthrobacter sp. ov407; assembly: GCF_900102895.1. Classification (GTDB taxonomy): domain Bacteria; phylum Actinomycetota; class Actinomycetes; order Actinomycetales; family Micrococcaceae; genus Arthrobacter. The sequence goes on along the minus strand of NZ_FNGD01000005.1, from coordinate 131,014 downwards.
GACCGGCCTTGGCGCTGGTGCGGGACGGGCAGGTGACCGGCGTACTTAATCTGCTCGTCGACGGTGATCGGGTCACCAGGGTCTGGATCCAATGGAACCCAGCGAAACTTAGTCTCTGGCCAGGTCACGGTCCGCAGACCTCACATCATTAACTGCTACGTCGTCAGTTCTTTGGCGCGCTCGTCGCGCCCTATTCTTAAATATCTGAAACAGAGGATCTGATATGCACGCCATCACCGTCTCTGACCCCCATGCCGGTCTTGCCGGGCTCACACTGACCACACAGCCCCACCCGCACGCAGCTGAAAACGATGTCATCGTTCGTGTCCATGCAGCGGGATTCACACCGGGGGAACTTGATTGGCCGGGAACCTGGTCAGACAGGTCGGGAAGGGACCGCACCCCAAGCATCCCTGGACACGAACTCTCCGGCGTCGTCACCGAACTCGGGTACGGCACGACCGGCCTCACCATAGGTCAGCGAGTGTTCGGCCTGTGCGACTGGTCCCGCAACGGCGCATTAGCTGAGTACGTCGCAGTGGAGGCCCGAAATCTCGCCCCGCTTCCAGCGGACATCGATCACACCGTGGCTGCTACGCTTCCGATCTCCGGGCTTACCGCCTGGCAGGGGATCTTCGAGCACGGCCGCCTTGAAACGGGCCAGACTGTCCTCATCCACGGCGCAGCCGGCGGTGTCGGATCAATCGCCACGCAACTGGCCCGTGAAGCCGGCGCCCGCGTCATCGGCACTGGGCGGCCAGCGGATAGGGAGACGGTGCTTGATCTTGGCGCCGATACATTCCTTGATCTGGACGCTGATCAGCTAGAAGACGCCGGTGAAGTGGATCTGGTTTTCGACGTCATCGGCGGCGACATCCGCGATCGTTCGACCGCGCTCGTCCGTGCAGGGGGCACCCTGGTAACTATCGCTAGTCCTCCTTCCCTGCAGCCCGAGAACGGACGGGCCGTGTTCTTCGTCGTGGAAGCCGACCGGAACCGGCTAACAGACCTCGCGCTTCGGCTAAGAGACGGGCGTCTGCGCACCATCCTCGGCGCGGTCCGCCCCCTCGCCGAGGCACCTTCCGCATTCAACTCTCCGGGGCGAACCAAGGGCAAGACCATCATTCAAGTCGCGGAAGGCAACTAAGACGATGACTGAACAGCAGACAGCGACAGTTACGCCGGGCACCTGCCGGAGTACATCTGCCCTCGTGGCAGCAATCGGCAGCCGGGTGCGGCAGGAGCGGCAGTCGCGGGGGTGGACGCTTGATCAATTGGCGGAGGCCACAAGTGTGAGCCGCCGCATGGCGGTCAACGTCGAGCAGGGGGCCACGAATCCCAGCGTGGGGACGCTCCTGAGAATCAGTGACGCTCTGGGTTGGACTGCCCGCGTTGGTTCAACTCCCGCGCCCCAGGCCAGTGACTGTCACCCGCCGCGGTGTGGTGTGGTGCGATGACGCCGGCGTTACCTGCCGGCGCTGGAACTGGCGCCAAGGCCGGAGAACCCAACCCCGCGAAGACACCACCACGGCGCTGTTCATCCTCGACGCCCTCCAGCCCATGACCGATGAGGCACTCGACGGCGCCGCCGACGCCCTGGCGGCTCGGTTAGCGGGGCGTGGTCGGGACGTCAGGACCGCCAGCCGTCGGATCGCCGCGGCCCCTTCAATCCATGAGGGGAACTAACATGCCCCTGCGAAACGCTTTGAACCTCCCGGTCCCGCCGTGGGGACTGGCCGTAACGGCAATCCTGTCAGTTCAGTTGGGGTCTGCCCTGTCGGTGGATCTGATTGAGACCGTGGGCCCGGCCGGAACAGCCTGGCTCAGGCTCAGCATGGGAGCCATCATTCTCCTGGCGATTGCCCGCCCGCCGCTGCGCTCAGTCCGCCGCGGCGACGTGCTGCCACTACTCGGTCTGGGCATCACCACGGGGCTGGTGACGATCGGGTTCCTCGCCGCAATCGAGCACATACCGCTCGGCACCGCCGTCGCGATCGAGTTCCTGGGACCCCTGACGGTGGCCGCGGTACGCAGCCACAACAGGAAGGCACTCATCTGGCCGGCTGTGGCGCTGCTCGGCGTCGTTCTGCTCACTGAACCGTGGCAGGGCGACTTCAACCTGACCGGCGTCACCTTCGCCGCGCTGGCAGCAATCGGCTGGGCCGCCTACATCCTGCTCACCCAGCGAATCGGAGACCGTTTCACCGGAATCGGGGCGCTCTCGATGACCGTGCCGATCGCTGCAGCCACTGCAGCCGTCGTCGGGATTCCGCAGGCCGCCGGCCACCTCACCTTCGGGATCCTGGCCGCCGGGGCCGGGCTCGCTGTCCTGTTGCCCGTGCTGCCTTTCGCGCTGGAAATGCTCGCCCTGCGCAGGATGACGCCCACCGCGTTCGGCACCCTCATGGCCCTCGAGCCAGCCCTCGGGGTCCTCCTCGGATTGCTCATCCTGCACCAGCAGCCTTCGGCCATCCAGGCCCTGGGCATCCTGCTCGTCGTCCTCGCTGGCGCCGCGGCGCAGCGGGGCGGACGCCGCCGCCCGGCATACCCGGAGCAGAACCCCAGTCCTGCGGATCTCGACTTCGTCGGCTAACGCATGCAGCGCAACATACATCATCGAATGGGCGCCGGTTCCGGCACCTTCCGGCGCACGCTCACAAAGGGCGTGGCAGGTTGCGCCCACGCACTGCTTTCATTCGAATCTAACAAAGGAGTTAGAACGATGTTCCCTGGCTTGGGCGCTTTTCCCAAGCCGCCCGCAGCCGGTCTAGGTCTTCGATTACTCCTGCCGGCGGCTGCTCAGTCATGGCCCACACGATAACCGACATTATGTTGTGGAGCTATTTCGCTCTCTCGGCCGAAGAAGCAGCCAGCGGCCTGGTCGGTGTTCGCGCGACCCGCCGGTATCGGAGCCTGCGCCGACAGGGCTTTGCCGTCGGGTGCCGCGGGAGGATGAGCTCACCTCCAGCGAGCTAACGTCGCCTCATACTCCCGTATTTGACCCGAAGGGCCCTCTTGTGCAACGGCGGAACGTCATGCGAGAGTGCACCCATGAATGAACCCACCGATGCTGAGGTCGCGCGCACACTCAGCACAATTCCAGTTCGTCCGTCTCGCCAAATGACCGCCACCGAGTATCAGTATCGTGTGGTCGAGGTCATCAACCTTTTCGACATCGAAGCAGTGGGCGAAGAAACAGGCGTGCATTACGGGGGCGAGGGCGTTGCGCTGGAAGATCAGCCTCTACTCGCGGCCATTCGCGTACTCATTGGAAGGCGATTCGGCATCCCGGATGACCTACAGTAGATGTCCTTCGGATCTAGTGTCACGTTCCCGGGTCTTGGTCCAGACGAAGGGGTGGCAACGGTCGTTCCAGCCGTCACAACGGTCCTGAATCAAACTGCGACATTCACATGGCCTGGGCCATAGGGGATCCGCCGGGTCCAACCCCGCAGTTCTACGGACTTCTAGGGGGTTCTAGGGTTTTCCCTATAACCCCCTAGAAGTCCGTATAAGTTGGACAGGGAGCGCCTCAGGGCGGTGCTGGTTTTGATTGACGATGACTGGTTTGGATGTCCCTGTCGGACGGGGGTGGATACTGAACAATCTGATCAGTGTCCGTGTCGGGACCCGTCGGCGTCGGAACATTGCCCCCAACGGTGGGCCGCTCCGAGCCGGCACCGTGGCAAGATGACACATACGCGTCGGAGGTACAGATCGACCACACGGTCCCGGTCCATGAAGCCTGGGGATCCGGGGCCAGATACTGGTCCCAGGCCCGGCGCGTGGCCTTCTACAACGACCTCGGCGACACGCGCACCCTGAGTGCCCAGACGTCCGCGCTCAACTCCGCAAAACAGGCCAGCGGACCGGAGACGTGGATGCCGCCGAAGAACCGCTGCGCGTACATCGGCCAGTGGGTGGCGGTGAAGATCCGCTGGGGCCTACGCGTCGACAGCAAAGAGAAGGCGGCACTGATCCGCTACGCAGACTCATGCCCCAACGTCACCCTCACCGTTACCCGCGCCTAATCAGGAGACGGCCTTCTCGGCGCCCCGTCTCTGTTCATGCCCACATAACGCCTCTAAGTGGTCAGCTCTTTAGCTGTTATCGGCCCGCATATCGAGAGCAGATGGCGCCTGGCTGTCGGACCGCGGCCGACGAACCTATCTCAAGGGAGTTGGCGTTTTTGATGTCCTCGCTGATGCGTCCCCGGGTACTGGGGCTGTAGCCGTTGGACATGGCCCATTCCCGGATCGTCTGACTCTCTTCCCTGCCGGTAGATACGGTCCGGCCGCGCCGGCCGCCGGAGACGTACCGTGCCCGGTACTCCGCAGTTTGGCCGCGTTCCCGGCCTACATGTCTATTTCGTCGCCTGCGCCGTCGAGGGCGAACCGGGACGGTTTCCTGTGCATCCTCGCCGAAATGTCATCGATCAGCTCGGCATGAATTTTGCGGGCCAACAGCGCGCCCTTGGTTCGTGGTTCGTGATGTTTGTTTCCCCACCGCCAACGCATCCTTGACCTCAACGTAATTTTGATTCCGAAGACTAACGAGACCGCCGTATCACTACAGGCCCATCTAAGATTGGCAAATGGTTTCCTCACTCTTCCCGCCGCGCCTACAAGGCTTGATAGCCAAGGCTTTGGGCTCCAGCGCCTTCATTACGCAATCTGACTTGGATATTCTCTGGACGGGTTTCGGTTCTGGCGACTATCCTCCCAACGGCAATAAGCCGACAAAGGCCAATGCGTTGGTTAGGTCTATTGCACAGGACTTCAATCCTGATGCCCGCTTCTTGGACATGCTCAACGACGTCTACTACTTCTCTGGCGAAAGCAACCGAAGGCGACAAGATGCAGAGGCGTTCAAGCCGCTGCTCGTAGCTCTTCTGGAGAGAAATTTTATAATTGACGACGCTTACGGAATCAAGAAGCCCGACGCTGCAACGCTAACCAGCAATTTGAACATGACGGACAAGAATCCCAGGCCGTCGGCTCCAATGGTCGTCCCCGCAGTCTCCCAAGAGGTAGGAAAACAGTGGAAAAAATAGGTGACGGCCGCTCAGTGTTCATCGTTCACGGTCGAAACACCGCAGCCAGAGACGAGCTCGCAAAGTTCCTTCGACACCTCGACGCGAAACCGATTACGTGGACGCAGGCGGCCGCCCATACAGCGAAGACGTCACCAACCACGATGTAAATCATTAACGCTGGCATGGCCAAAGCCCAAGCGATCGTCGTCATCTTCACACCGGATGATGAAGCTCGACTCAAATCTGCGTTCATCGAAAATCATGACGAAGCCCACGAAACCGAGCCGACCGGCCAAGCGCGGCAAAATGTCATTCTCGAGGCAGGTATGGCACTAGGGGCAGCGCCAGAAAGAACCCTTTTGGTGCGCCTCGGACAGACTCGAAAAATCTCCGATATCGAAGGAATCAACTGGATTGATCTCGGTGATTCATGGGAAAACAGGGAACGACTCAGAGTGGCCCTGGTTAATGCCAACGTCACCATCGAACCTCACGGAGACCTGACGTCACCAAACGCGGGTATCTTCACAGGAATAAATCTCGGTTAGCCGGAACTGACCGGCAGCACATTGTGGGGCCCGAATACGGCCCTACACCAACCCCAGCGGAATCGCCCGCCGCCCGTGCTGGCGGTACGCCCGTTACAGTGGTGCCATGACACTGGGGGATGCGGCCGCCGAACCGCTGGTACACATCAAGGACTTCCGGATGGATTTCGGGGACACGACGGTCATCAGGGACTTGTCCTTCGACGTCAGGGCCGGTGAAACGTTCGGTTTCCTGGGCAGCAACGGCTCGGGGAAGACCACGACGCTCCGGGCGTTGCTGGGCATCTACCAGCCGACCGCGGGGACTCTCCACATCGGCGGCAAGCCCTTCGCCCCGTAGGACGGGGCTCGCCTGGGGTACCTGCCGGACTGAGCGAGCCCTCTTACCGGAAACCGGGACTTGGGTTGCTCGTCTTCGAGACTCAGGGTCTATTCATTGCGGCAGATAGGAGTGTTCCGCTTCCGGAGTGCTAGGGGCGGAACGGTGGCAAGGCGAAGATCCCTGTGGGATCCGCCGCCGATCGTATGGCAGCGAGACGGGGTGCATTACCGCCGAAATACGCGGAGCCAGGGTCAGTGATGCTGGAATCGGAATAGTTGGAGTACGCGCTGGTCCCCCAAAACGGTTTCATTGCGTCCCGCGAGCCCCTGACGAAGGCATCGAACGGAGCCGGGTCCGCTCCGTCCTCGAAAGTGGCGCTGTACTGGACTGTGGCGAATGCCTTCCGGTGGCCAAATCCGGTGGCGGTGTCCTCGATGTCCGCCACCGCTCCGCCCAGGGCGTCCAGGGACACGGCCGTTTCGCGGGCACCCTTCAACTGCTGCCCCAGGACACATCGGTCGACGAGCCTGGAGGCGCCGGTTGCGTCCAGCAGTTTGTAAGGGACATGTGACGTTGCGCTGAGAGCTTCGCGCCGCAGGGAACCGCCCGTGCCGGTAGTGCATTTCCCTACCGGATAATCGGCGCACCCCGCGTAGCCGAACATGACACTGAGGTAGCTACGGTCAGGCTTCACACTTGTGACCAGCGGAAGCACGCCCGCGGCGTCATGAAGACCGGCAAGCTGCCCGTCAAAATCCGGTGCTGGCCCGGTCCAAGTCGCCGTCAGCTGGATAGTCGGACTCTTGTGGCGGGCGCCGCTAAGCAGTTTGAGGGTTGACCATAGACGGGGATCGGCGTTCGTGGCCCACTTCTGCCAGGCCAGGATTACCGGTACAGCGTCAACGAAGGACCATTGAAGGTAGGCCGTGCTGATCGTGGGTGCCGGCACCGTTCGGAAAGTCAGGGATGTCACCACTCCGACTTGACCGCCACCTCCGCGACACGCCCAGAGCAGGTCTGCGTTCTCTTGGGCATTGGCCGTCACGACGTCCCCCTTGGCGGTGACGATCTCGGCAGACTGAAGAGCGTCGGACGTCAAGCCGTACGCTCTCGTGAGAACACCCACTCCCCCGCCCAACGTCAGGCCGGCAATGCCCACCGTCGGACAGGACCCGCCGGCCAGGGCCCTGCCCCGCCGGCCCACCGCTTCGTAGGCACGGATGAGTGAGGCTCCCGGCCCCATCGTGACAGTGCCGTTGTCGTTCACCGTGATGCCCGACAGGTTCCGCACGTCGATGACCAGTGAGGGAGCGAGACCCGCCGCTGGAGCGTCCCCGGACGAATAGCCGGAGTAGCTGTGGCCCCCGGCGCGAACCACAATGGGCACTCCGGTGTCAGCAGCAAAACGGACCGCAACCGCTACGTCATGGGACGAGGTGGCCGAAAGGACCGCCAAAGGCTGAGAGGTGTCGAAACGCGGGTTCTGCAGCAACTTCACCTGGTTGTAACTACCCGCTCCCGGCAGCGCCAACTGGCCTGTCACACGTGACGCCAGCCCCTTCCAGTCCGGCGCCGTTGTTGCGGCCGGCCCCGTTGTGGCCGGTACGGCTTCCGGGCTTGCCGAGTCGCGGAGCACCGGTGCTTGGAACGGCGAGCAGGCAGCGATTCCTGCGGCGGCGAGGCTGACAGTTGCTGCGGCGAGCAAGCCCCGGCGGTCAATCTGGGTCATACCGGGAGCCTACGCTCTCGAGTGAGTTTGTTGCCGTATTCGGGCGCCCATCGCCGCTTGGATGTTCCCGGCCTGTTTCCTTGGGCTCCCGGTGGGGGCCTCCCACCGATGACCTCGCGGTCGGTCAGGCAGGAAACCATTTGCCGGGCGGTGCCGTAGACTCCTGCCCGCTGCTTTTCCGGTTCGCGGATGTGGCCCATCACCATGTCCGATAGCAGGTCATACCCGGCGGTCCTGAGCAGTTCTGCGAGGGCCTCGTCGGGCGGGCGCGTCAGTCAGGTGTAGACCTGTGTGACCGGGGCGAAGTCGAGGGAGGCGGCGAGCAGGAAGGCCTTGAGCAGTTTCTGGCCTGCCGGGTCGAAGTAGGCATCGGGTTTGGTCCCGGGTTCCCGGGAGCCGTTGGCGAAGTGCTGGACCAGGTTCCCGGCCGTCGCTTCGTTCTTCACGTAGGAGAGCGGATTCCATCACCAGGTGGGCTCTTTTTCGGCGACAGCCTGCGGACCAAAGACCCACACGTCGCCGGCGTCAGCCCGGATCGGGCGCGTGACATCGACGATGTCGCGTTTGTTTGAGGTGGCGATCAACGCGCGCCGGGTGCGCCGTCTACCTAGGGGATACCCGAGGTCTGTCCCAGAATTTGGCTGATTCGGCCTGATCCAGACTGAATCTCAGCCGGTCCTGGACAAACAAAGAACCCCGCGGATCCCGTATGAACACTGGGAACTGCGGGGTTCTAGCTGGTGGCTCCGACCGGCGTCGATCCGGTGACCTTTCGATTTTCAGTCGAACGCTCTACCAACTGAGCTACAGAGCCTAGGTGACGCGTCACCTTGACGACCGGAAACTTCTCCGGCAATCAGAGCGACCCTGACGGGACTTGAACCCGCGACCTCCGCCGTGACAGGGCGGCGCGCTAACCAACTGCGCTACAGGGCCTTGCTTGTTTACTGCGTGTTTCTTGCTGTCTGCGGCATCGCTACCGCAAATTTTCAAGGCCTTTAGCCTACCAGACTTTTTCATCCGGCTTGACCAGTTCCTTGCGTACCCCCAACGGGATTCGAACCCGTGCCGCCGCCGTGAAAGGGCGGTGTCCTAGGCCGCTAGACGATGGGGGCCAGGACGCCATCCGGTTGAACATCTCAGGGCAAAAATTAAGGGCCGAAGCCTGTCGTTTTTGTCCTTTCGGGTTCCTCCGAACTGGACTATAAAACTATAAGGGCAGACCCCCGGATTATCCAAAAAAGGCCTCGCGCGGGCGCAAGATGTGTGCCAGGTGGGTGCAAGATGGACGGATGGATGCCGTTGATGCCCTCAATGAGATTGCGTTCTGGCTGGAACGCGAGCTCGCCCCCACGTTCAAAATCCAGGCGTTCCGGAAGGCAGCCGGGATTATCGGCGCCCTGGACCCGGACGAGGTCGCGGCGCGGGCACGCAGCGGCAGGCTGAAGAGCATGAAGGGGATCGGGGACAGAACTTTCGAAGTCATCAGGCAGGCGGTCGACGGCGGCGTACCCGACTACCTTGAGGGCCTGCGCCAACACGGGCAGCAGCCACTCGCGACCGGCGGCGCAGAACTGAACTCCGCCCTCCGAGGGGACCTGCACAGCCACAGCGATTGGTCCGACGGCGGGTCCCCGATCGCACTCATGGCCGACGCCGCCCGGACGCTGGGCCGGGACTACCTCGCCCTGACCGACCACTCCCCTAACCTCAAGATCGCCAACGGCCTGAGCGCCGAACGCCTTCGGGAACAGCTGGACGTTGTTGCGGACCTCAACGGGAACGGCGGGGACTTCCGCCTCCTGGCCGGGATCGAGGTGGACATCCTGGAGGACGGCACCCTGGACCAGTCCCCGGAGATGCTGGAGCAGCTGGACATCGTGGTGGCGAGCGTGCACTCGAAACTCCGTTCCGACCGACGCACCATGACCGAGCGGATGCTGGGCGCCATCAACGATCCGCACATGAACGTCCTCGGCCACTGCACCGGCCGGCTGCTGCAGGGATCGCGGGGCACCCGGCCGCAGTCCGAGTTCGACGCCGAGCGCGTGTTTGCGGCGTGCGCCGGGAATGACGTGGCAGTCGAAATCAATTCCCGCCCCGAACGGCAGGATCCGCCGGACGAGCTGATCCGGCTGGCCCTCGAAGCCGGGTGCCTCTTCAGCATCGACAGTGACGCCCATGCGCCGGGCCAGCTGGATTTTCTGCAGTACGGTGCCGAGCGCGCGGCCGCGAACGGCGTGCCCGCCGAGCAGATTGTCACCACCTGGCCGCTGGATCGGCTGCTGGAGTGGTCTGCACGCGGCAAGTAGGGGCCGCGCCCCAGCCCTACGCCACCGGCGTCCTAGCTCCGGGACGGTTCCGGCCTCTCGGGCCGCCACGGCGTAAGCCTGGGCAGCCAGCGGGGGACGTTACGGCGGTACTCCTCGTAGGCCGCACCGAACTTCCGGGTCAGTGCGGGCTCCTCGTACAGCCGGACGAACGCCACCACCGGAACGGCGCCGATGCCCAGGGCCAAAAAGAGCTTCGGCTGGCCAAGCAGGAGTCCCTGCCCTGCGACGGCCGCCGCAATGGACACATACATCGGATTCCGCACGTACCGGTAGAGCCCGCCAACCACCAGCCGCTTGGGAGGGGCAAATGGCGCGGGGGTCCCGATGCCTTCCACGGCGAAATGCACAAAGGAGTTCGCGATCACCGCCGCGCCCGCACCGATCAGTAGGGCGCCGGTGATCTGCGCAGGCACCCCGCCGGGGACCGGGGACTCCAATTCCCAACGGGTCAGAAGCCACGGCACCAGGCCGGCGGCTGTTGCGGGGGCAACGGCGAAGGCGGCTGTACCGATGGCTGCACGCTTTCTTTCGCGGGCTGAAGCTGGGGATGCCGTCATACCAACAATCGTGAACTCGCCACATTGAGCGGACAAGGGCCTACCGGCCCCCGACGGAAGGGCAGGTCTGGATCAGCTTGGGCTTTCCCTGCACCCTGCGTCGGCACAGCGGTGGCCCGTCGCGGCCCTCAGGCAAGCAGCAGCACGGCAAGGGTGATCATCACGACGGCGATTCCGGCGTCGAGCACGCGCCAGGCAGCCCGGCGCCGGAACAGGGACGTGAGGAAACGCGCCCCCGCGCCCAGGGCGGTGAACCAGGCAATGCTTCCCAGGCCGGCCCCGGCGGCGAACCACCAGCGCCCGGCTTCGCCTTGGGCGGCGGCGAGGGACCCGAGCAGCAACACAGTGTCCAAATAGACGTGCGGGTTCAACCAGGTGAAGGCCAGGCAGGTACCCAGCACGGCGGCCCGGCCACCGGCCGGCTTGTCGCCGGGATTCTCCAACTGCTGCCCCCGGACCGCACGCCAGGCCGCGAGCGCTCCGTAGACGAGGAGGAACGCGGCCCCGACCCACCGGATCACCACGATGGCGGCGGGCGCCCGGTCCAGGAGGACACCGATGCCGGCGACGCCCAGCAGGATCAGCACGAGGTCCGAAACCGCGCAGACTGCCACCACCATGACGACGTGGGAGCGCTGGATGCCCTGGCGGAGGACAAAGGCGTTCTGCGCGCCGATGGCAACGATGAGGGACAGTCCGGCGGAGAGGCCGGAGAACAGGGGGAGGATCACCACTCCACGGTAGGGTGCCCCAGAAGATGAAGCCAGTTAAACTTTCTGCTGATACATAAGATGAGCTAATGATGGAAATTTCCCCCGAGCAGGCCCGGACGCTGGCCGCAATCCTCACGTACGGGAGCTTCGACGCCGCAGCCGCCCACCTGTCCGTGACGCCCTCGGCCATCAGTCAGCGTGTCCGGGCCCTTGAGGCGGCCGTCGGCCGGCCCGTCCTGACCCGCGCGCGGCCGCCCGGGCTTACAGAATCCGGCGAGGCCGTGGTGCGGTTCGCCCGGCAGCTGGATTTGCTCGCCGCGGACCTGATCGAGGAACTGCAGCCGGAGCAACCCCGCGGGGGAACGCGCCTGACCCTGGTGATCAACAGCGATTCCTTGCACACCTGGGCGTTGGCCGGCCTCGCGCCGGCCAGTGACAACGTCCAGCTGGAGATCCTGCGCGAAGACCAGGAGCACTCGTTGGACCTGCTGCGCGCCGGCACCGCCGCTGCCGCCATCACGGCAACAGCCAAGCCCGTGCCCGGCTGCTCGTCCAGCAAGCTGGGCATCATGCGCTATTTTCCGGTGTGCGCTCCGGACTTCACCCGCCGCTGGTTTGGGACCGGGGTGAGCGCCGCGACGCTGGCCGCTGCTCCCGTTGTGGTCTTTGACCGCAAGGACGATCTGCAGGACCGCTGGCTGCGCCGGTTCAGCCGCGCAGCCCTTCAGCCGCCGCGCCACTATGTGCCGGCCGCCCAGGAGTTTGGCGATGCCATCCGCTGGGGCATGGGCTGGGGCATGATGCCCGAGATCGAAATCGGCGAAGACCTGGCAACCGGCAGGCTCGAGACGCTCTCCCCCAACGCGGACGTGGACGTCACCCTCTACTGGCAGCAGTGGCGGCGCGGCTCGGCGGCGCTGACCGACGTCGCGGACGCTGTGAGGGCCGCGGCGAGGGTCCTCCGCTGACGCCGTCCGGCATTCTGGAAGCAGGCCGTCCGGCAGGTTGGCAGGATCTCGGCTAGACGTGACCGATTCCCGCCAGTCCTGACCGTGCTGTAGCGGCTAGATTGGCAGCATGGCTACAACCTCCGCATCCGGCCCCACTCCGTCCGCACGCCCCCACGAAGGGTCTCCGCACGCTGCCCCCGCACCCGCCCCGCAACCCGCTCCAACCCCGTCCGGACACCCGGCCCCGATCAGCAGGCTCGGCATCGCCGCCGTCGTCGTGACCGTGGTCCTGTGGGCCTCGGCATTTGTCGGCATCCGGGCCGTGGGCCCGAGCTTCTCCCCCGGTCCCCTGACGCTCGGCCGGCTGTCAGTTGCCGCCGTCGTGCTGGGCCTCCTGGTGGTGCCGAAGCTCAGGGGGCTGCCCCGGGGCCGCGAATGGTGGCCCATCCTGGCCTACGGCGTCATGTGGTTCGGAGGCTACAACGTGGCGCTGAACGCCGCCGAGCACATGCTCGACGCCGGCACGGCCGCGCTGCTGATCAACGTCAACCCCATCCTGGTCGCCGTGATGGCCGGCGTGATCCTGAAAGAGGGCTTCCCGCGGTGGCTGATCATCGGCAGCCTGATCGCCTTCGGCGGCGTGGCCGTGATCGCGCTTGGTTCCGGCCAGCGGTCGACGGCGGACGTGACCGGGGTGCTGCTCTGCCTGCTCGCGGCCGCACTGGCCGCGGTGAGCGTGATCGTCCAAAAGCCGGTGCTGCGCAAGTTTCCGGCCGCCCAGGCCACGTGGTTCGGCATCATGGTGGGCGCGGTCTGCTGCCTGCCCTTCAGCGGCCAGCTGATCACCGAGCTGCAGGCCGCTCCCCTGCCGGCAACGCTGGGCCTGGTCTATCTCGGCATTTTCCCCACTGCGATCGCGTTCACCACGTGGGCGTACGCGCTGTCGCTGATTGACGCGGGCCGCCTCGCCGCCACCACCTACCTGGTCCCTGGCACCACAATTCTGATCTCCTGGCTGGTCCTGGGCGAGATTCCGACCATCTGGGGCCTGGTGGGCGGCGTGATCTGCCTTGTGGGCGTGGGGCTGACCCGGCGCCGGTCCCGCTAGAGTTTCCGTATGCCCCCGTCCCTCCCGCCCGGCCTGCCGATCGTTCCGAACGGCGGGGACGGCGGTGACGGACCCTTCCCGATGTCCGAGGCCGATTTCGAAGCCGCGGTGACTGACGCCCTGGACCGGATCCCGCCGGAGCTGGCGAAGACCATGAGCAATGTGGCGATCTTCATCGAGGACGACTACACCCCGCAGCCCGGGGAGGATCCGGACACCGTGCTGCTGGGGCTCTATGAGGGGGTTCCCCTGACCGAGCGGGACTCCTGGTGGGACGCCGGCTCGCTGCCGGACCGGATCACCATCTTCCGCCAGCCCATCCTGGACATCTGCGCCTCCCGGGAGGACGTGATCGACGAAGTCACCGTCACTGTGGTGCATGAGATAGCCCACCACTTCGGCATCAGCGACGCGCGCCTGCACGAGCTCGGCTGGGGATAGCCTTGTAGGCATGGGACACGACCACAGCCACTCGCACGGCATCACGGGCACTGGGAAGCACCGCAAGCGCCTGGTTGCCGTCCTGGCCATCACGCTCGCCGTGGTGCTCGTGCAGACGATTGGCGCGGTGGTCTCCGGGTCCCTGGCCCTGCTCGCCGACGCCGGGCACATGCTCTCCGACGCGGCCGGCGTCTTCATCGCCCTGCTGGCCGCGTGGATCGCCGCCCGGCCCGCCAGCGATCTGCGCACCTACGGTTACCAGCGCGCCGAGGTCCTGGCGGCGCTGGCAAACGCCCTGGTCCTGATCGTCATCTCGGTGGTCATCTTCACCGAAGCCATCCGAAGGCTCGGCGCCACCCCCGAGGTCCACACCGACATCATGCTCGCAGCGGCGGTCCTCGGCGCCGTCGCCAACCTGGTCTCCCTGCTGATCCTGCGCGGCGCCCAGAAGGAAAGCCTGAATGTCCGCGGCGCCTATCTGGAGGTCCTGGGGGATCTGCTGGGGTCCTTTGCGGTCATTGCGGCGGCGGTGGTCATCATGGTCACCGGGTTCCAGGCGGCCGACACCATCGCGTCGATCCTCATCGCCCTCATGATCCTGCCCCGGGCCTGGCACCTGCTGCGCGACGTCGTGGACGTGCTTCTCGAGGCCACGCCCAAGGGCGTAGACGTTCAGATGATCCGCGAGCACATCCTCGCGGTGGACGGCGTGGTGTCCGTGCACGACATCCATATCTGGACCATTACCTCGGGCGTTCCCGTCTTCTCCGCCCACGTGGTGGTGGAGGACGCGGCGCTCGGTGCCCGGGGCGCCGACCGGGTCCTGGACAAGCTCACCAGCTGCCTGGGCTCCCATTTCGACACGGAACACTGCACGTTCCAGCTCGAGCCCGCCACGCATTCGGAGCACGAGGCCCACCAGCACGCCTGACCCGGCACCGGCCTGCGGCAACGTCCTGCGGCGATCCCCCGCGTCCGAGATTGGGCGGCGGCTGGCTTGGGGCGGCGGCCGGCTGCCAGCACGACACACCCCTCGCGCGTGTGGCCAAATGACACCAGTGTTGTTTATGTTAGGCATGTGACTCGTGTTGCCAAAGTGACATTTGGCCCGTAGCCTCATGCCTGCTGGATGATCCGCAGAGGGGCTTGCACGCACTAAATCCGACCTCGCTCATTCCAGCCTGAGACTTCGCGAGGTTTGCCCATGAGTTGGACCGGATCCGGTCGCAAGACGGCTGTGCTCTGCACCGCCGTCGTCCTCCTTGGAACGCTCGCGCTCCCGGCACAGGCCGCACCACTGACTCCTGCACTGCGTTCTGCGCCGGGGCGCATACCGCTGTCAGAGGCCGGCCAGGTTCCGGCGTCGCCGGAAATCCCCTCACCGGAAGAGATTGCAGCCGCCAAGTCCAGTGAAAGCGCGACGGCGGCGGAGGTCACCAGGATCGACGGGCTTCTGGCGGACGCGTCGGCCGGCCAGGAAGCCAGCCTCGCCGCATCCCTGCAACCAAACAACGCGTACGGCGAAGCCCTCGTGGAGCTGGCCACGCGCCGTGACGCGGCTGCTGTGGCCGCCGCCAGGGCTGCTGCCGCCGAAGCGGAACAGACCAAGTCCCGTAAGCAGATCGGCCAGTTGGCCGGAGATCTGTACCGCAACGGTGGACTGAATCCTGCGCTCAGCAGCTTTGTCAGCGGCAGCGGACAGGCCCTCGAAGATGCGGCCACGCTGGAGGCTGTAACGGCCGGACGCGCGCGGGCATTTCAGTCCGCGGAAACCGCGGCCGCTGCCGCGCAGTCGCTGACCGAAGCCGCAGCGGACGCCAACCGCGCCGCCGACGAGGCCGCCGCGACCGCGGAGGACCGCAAGGTCGACGCCGACCGTGCCACCGCGGCCCAGCGCCAGGCCGTGACGGATGCCAAAGCACAGCGCAGCGCGCTGGTAGACCAGCTGGCAACTCTTAAAAACACCACCGCGGCGCTGGAATCGGCCCGGGTGGACGCGCTCGACCGCCAGCGCCAAGAGAAACGGCTGGCGGCACTGTCTGCGGCCGCAGCCGCCGCGCCGCAGCCGGACGCGGGCTCCCAGCCTGCCCCGGCGTCACCGGGACGGGACGATTCAGCCGCGCAGCAGCCGGCGGCTCCGACCGAAGTGCCGGCGGCACCGGCTCCGGCACCGGCACAGGCACCTGCTCACGTTCCGGCGCCTTCACCTGATCCCGCGCCGATTCACGTTCCGGTTCCGGCGCCTGATCCGGCACCGATTCCGGTTCCCGTTCCGGCGCCCGTTCCTGCGCCGGTACCTGCGCCGGTTCCCGGCGGGTCAAACCAGACCGCGATTTTAGTTGCGCTAGGCAAGACCGGATCGCCGTTCTTCTACCAGTACGGCGGAACCGGGACCTATGGGTTTGACTGCTCAGGCCTGGTGCAGAATGCGTTCGCCGCGGCCGGCAAGTACCTTCCCCGCACTGCCTCCCAGCAGTTCGCCCAGGCACCCGTCCACGTCCCGCTCTCCCAGGCGCGCCCTGGCGATTTGCTCGTCTGGGGTTCATCCCCGGGCTTCTACCACGTGGCCATCTACCTTGGCGGCGGCCGCGTGGTCCAGGCGCTCAACCCCGACGCCGGCATCACTGTGACCGATGTTGCCGCCATGTCCGGGATGCAGCTCTACGGCTACGTGGCCCGCTACTGAAACCCCGTCGTGAGACGCCGCGCCCGAGGCCCGGTTCCGCAGCGGCGTGTCCGGCGGCTAGGAGAGCACGTCCTTGGTGATGAACCTGCCGTAGGCCAGCGCGCCGAAGAAGGCGATGTAGCCGCCCTGCAGGAGTGCGTTGACGGCAAAGGAGTCCCAGGACACCGGCTGGCGGAGCAGATCGCCGAAGTCCAGCCAGTAGTGGCTGAACAGCCAGGGATGCAGCCACTCCAGCTGCGGCAGCGCGTCCAGGACCTGGGCGACGACCGAGAGCACCACCGTGGCCGCCATCGCCCCCACCGGAACGTCCGTCAGGGTCGAGATGAACAGGCCGATCGCCGACAGCCCCAGCAGTGAAACCGCCAGATAGGCGGCGATCAGCAGCAGCCGGACCACTGCCTCGCCGGGGCCGATCGTGTCGCCGGAAAGCAGGGTCACCGGCCCCACAGGGAAGAGCGCCGAGCCGATTCCGGCCCCGGTCAGGGCCACCACGAGCGGGGCAACGACCACGAACAGAGCCGTCCCGGCATACTTGACGATCAACAGACGGATCCGCCCGGCCGGGGCCACGAGCAGGTAGCGCAGGGTTCCCTGCCCGGCCTCGCCGGCGATGGTGTCGCCGGCCACGACGCCGACGGTAAGCGGCAGGAACAGCGGCACGGAAACCACCAGGGCCGTCACGCCCACGAACAGGCCGTTCTGGGCGATCCGGTCCAGGAAGGCGGGCCCGCGGCCCGGCGGCACGGCCGAGGAGACCCGCACCGCCACGGAGATCAGGACCGGGATGGCCGCGAGCGCGCACAACATGGCCCACGTCCTGCGGCGGCGGAACATCACGCCGAGCTCGGATCGCAGCAGTCCGCCGGTCAGGGAGCCGCGCCGGACCGGCGGGCCGCCTGCCCTGGCGTCGCCGCCTGCGCCTGCGGCCGGTCCGCTGCGGCCACCGGGCGCTCCGCTGCGGCCGGCGGCCGCAACTGATGGGCCGCCTGATGGGTTGCCCAAAGATGGGCTGTTACTGGACAACGTCGAACCCCTCCCCCGTCAATGCCACAAAGCGGTCCTCGAGGCTGGCCTGTTCGGTCGCGAAGCCGCGGACCCGGACCCCCGCCGCCACCAGGGCAGCCACCACGGCTTCCGGCGCCACGGCCTGAGCCGACCCTGCGTCTTCGCGGGCTGCCGCACCTGGCGGAGCCGCAGACGGAGCCCCAGGCAGCGACGCGAACAGGGCCGCATCCGTCCCGGAGCCGGAGCCACCGAAACCTGTGCCTCCGGGAGTGTGGCCGTCGGGGCTTAGGGTGGCGGTCAGGCCCAGTCCGGCCAGGACCTGCGCCGCTGTGCCGGGGTCCGGGGTCAGCACACGGATCCTCGCCTGGCCCGCCCCGCGCAGTTCCGCCAGGGTCCCCTGCGCCACAAGCCGGCCCGCACTCATGATGGCCGCATGCGTGCAGATCTGCTCGACCTCGGCCAGCAGATGGCTGGAAACGAACACCGTAGCGCCGTCCGCCGCGAGCGACCGCACCAGGCTCCGGACTTCACGCGTGCCCTGGGGATCCAGACCGTTGGTGGGCTCGTCCAGCACCAGGAGCTCCCGCGGAGCCAACAGGGCGTTGGCGATCCCCAGCCGCTGCTTCATACCCAGCGAATAGGCCCGGACCAGCTTGTCAGCGGCGTGCGTCAAACCGACCCGTTCCAGGGCTGACTGGACGCGGGCGCGCCGCGTCGCGGCCGAACCGTAGGGGTCCGCGGCGTCCATGCGGCGCAGATTGGCGGCGCCGGAGAGGAACGGATAGAACGCCGGCCCCTCCACAAGCGCCCCGACCCGGGGAAGCACGTCATTCAATTTCCTGGGCATCTCCTCGCCCAGCACGCGCATGGAGCCGCCGGTGGCCGTGGCCAGGCCGAGCAGGAGCCTGATGGTGGTGGTCTTCCCCGATCCGTTCGGGCCCAGGAAACCAAAGACCGCGCCTTTCGGCACGGCCAGGTCGACGCCGTCGACAGCCAACTGTTGGCCGAACCGTTTGGTCAGGCCTTTGGTCGCAATGCTCAGCTCAAGGCTCGGCTCGGCCCCCGGCCCGGCGGCGCTCACGCCGCCGTCACCGAATGGCCGCCGGATACCGCGCCTGTCATCACTTCTGCGCGGCCGCGGCCTGGAGCCGCTCCACAGGCACGGAACCGACGACGACCCGACCGTCGTCGAGCACCAAGACGTTCACCAGCGCAGTGGACAAGAGCCGGCCGCCCTGGACCGGAACGGTGGCCTGTTCGAGCAGGGCCGTGGCGTCCGACGCCGGTGCGGTCGTTCCCGCCGGGAACTCAACGACCGAGTCCCAGCCGGAGCCGGTGACGGCCGGCTTGCGGGCGCCGTCCTTGGCTGCCGGCGCCGTGGCCTTCCCGGCGTCGTTTGCGTGCTTGTGCTCCGGTACCGGGAGCTCCTCGACGGTGGCGCCCGGCGGCGGGCTGAAGGCGAACACCGACGCGTCGGGTGCCCCGAGTGTCAGGCTCGTATAGGCGACGCGGAAGGCGGGATCCGACTGCCCGCGCGCCGTGACCTCGACGCCCAGCGGCAGCCCGGTCTGGCCGTCAACGGCTACAGCGATGGACCCGACCAGCGTCGCATCGGATTTCGGCGTGAGCACCAGGTTGTAGGCGGCCCGTCCGGCTACTTGGACGTCGGCGCCCACCTTCACTTCCGTTCCCGGTTCGATCTTGGCCAAAAGCATCGCCGCGAGCTGGTCCGGGGTGGCCGTGACGTCCCTGGCGCTGTCGTGTTGGGGCCGGCCGGCGGCGTCGGTCGGGAGCTGGACATGGGAGGCCGTGTTGTCCTTGGAGTTGTAGAACCAGACCTCGTTGCCGTGGCGGATGGCGTTGCGTTCGGCCAGCCGGTCCATCACTTGGATGCGGGCGTTGTCCGGGCCGTCACGATAAACCCGCGCGGTGTGCGGACCTGTCAGCAGTTCGAGCCAAGCGTTGCTTGACGAGTCCGAGCCGGCAGCGGACTTGGGGAGCCCGGGAAGACCGAGCTCGGAGGACTGTTCCAGGGTTCCGGAGAGGGCAGGCTCGCGGTGCTGGGCGATCAACTGCAGCACTTGCTCCGGTGTCTTGGGCGGAAGGGGATCCCCGGCGCTGGCGGGCAGGGATCCGGCCAGCGCGCCGGCGGCGATGACGGCAGGAACGGCGACGGCGGGCAGCCAGCGCAGCCACTTGCGGTTCATCGTGACCGCGTCCCCGGAAGAGATGATCCAAATTTCCGTGTCTGAGGAATGCGCGCTTCAGTGCAGCTCATAGATCAACAGTACGCCTGGCCCCGGCCGCCCGGTCGCCCTACTTCAGCACATTGATGGTCAGTTCCACGGCGCCCAGCAGGAACGCGAGCACGGAGGTGCCCAGGCCCGCCACGAGCAGCAGCCCGGGGTGGGCGAGGCCCACCACCACCCGCCTCATCCGCGGCCTGTCCCGCAGGAACTTCTTGGGCACGGTGCCCGGTTCAGGCGTTTGCTTCCAGCCCCGGAGCCGGCGCAGGAACCAGGCGCAGCGGATGATGAAGGCCAGCCACAGCACGGAGACCACCAGCGGGATCGCGGCCAGCAGGAGGTTGAAGCCCACCGCCGTGACCTCGCGTTCGGACGCCCCGACGAGTGACTGAAGGGTGGTTGAGATCGACGCGCTCATGACCACGGACACGCCCCACACGAGGAAGGCGGCGATCAGGGCAAGGAAGCGGACGAAGAAGTGGCCCAGGACCGAGTCTCGGCGCGGCTTCAGGAAGCGGCGCGGAGTGGCGTGCAGAAGGGCGACGCTTGCCAGCAGCGTCGGCAGGGCGGCCAGGCCGACCAGCACATACCAGGACCAGCCGGCCAGATCGAAGAATTCATCGGCCACGATCAGCACCGCCCAGAACCCGGCCCACACCCAGCCGGCCGTGAGCGGACGCTCCACGAGCCACGTCGGCAGCCACGCGTCCGGGTCCGCGTCTGGGTTTGCGGGCCCGGGAGCGCCGGCCTCGAGGGTTTCGGAGCGGGGGTTTTCGGGCGGCCGGGTATCAGGTGCCGGGGTGCCCGCGGGCATTCCGGGGGTCCCGGGTTCCTGGCCCTCGGAACCGCGAACTTCGCTCATGGCCCCACTGTAGCGAGCCGGGCGCCCGCGCAGGCGTGTGGCGCCCGACGCCGTTTGCGGCCCGGGCTAATTGGCCGGTGCTATTTGGCCGGCGTAACGGTTCCGGCGGCGCCGTCGACCGTAAGGGTGTCGCCTGTGGCGATCCTCGTCGTCGCGTCGGGGACTCCCACCACCGCGGGGATCCCGTATTCCCGTGCGACGACGGCACCGTGGGAGTTGGGCCCGCCCATTTCCATCACGAGACCGCCGGCCGTCAGGAACAACGGCGTCCAGCCGGGATCCGTGGACGGCGCCACCAGGATCTCGCCCGGTTCCAGGTGCGCGCCCTGGGGGTCCAGGATCACGCGGGCCCGGGCCGTGACCGTGCCCGCCGAGGCCGGCGCGCCGGAGAGCTGCCCCGCCCCGCCGTCAGCGCCCGCCGGGCCCCGCCCGCCAGTGTTGGTCTGCAATGTGTTGGTCTGCACTGCCTCGGGCTCGGTGCCGTCCGAGAGCAGCACGCGGGGAATGTGCCGGCGGCCCAGTTCAGCCGCGTACGCCTCCCGGCGCTGCGCCACGACACCCTGCAGGGCGTCACCGCCCAGCCCCCGGTGCGCCTCGGCCAGGTCGACGAAGAAGATATCGTCCGCCGCATCGATGGCCCCGGCAGCGGCGAGTTCGGCCCCCACGGCCGCAAGCTGCTGGCGGACGGCGCCGAGCGCCTCCACGAGGTGGTACTTGGGCAGTTCACGCAACCCGGCGAACATTCGGGTCCGCCGCAGCGCTGCCCGCACGAGTGTTCCCCGCAGGCGGCTGCGCTGCCCCGCCGCAGCCACAAGCCGCCCTATCTGGGCGTCGGCGTCCCGCGCGGCCTTGCCGAACTGCCGGTCCGGGGCGAGCGCCGGGTCATCCATGCGCAGATAGTTGGCCAGGACCCCGAGGATATGGGTCGGGTCGTCAGACCAGCGGGGCATTCCGACGTCGATCTCCGCCACGGCGCGGTGGCCGTACCTGTTCAGGAAGCCCGACAGCCCGGACTGCACGACGCCCGGTAGCTCCGCTGCCCGGTAACGCCGGGCTATCTCGGGCAATGCGGCTTCCCCGAATACCGCCGCCGACGCCGGGTCGTTCCGGATGGCGGTAGCCAGCGACCAGAGGTCCAGGTCCATTTCGGTGGTCACGTTGTTGGGCAGGCCCCGCAGGACTTCCTGCAGCGCACCGTTCCCCGGGATCCCCGCGAGTTTTCCGGCAACGGCGAGCACGGCGAACCCCAAAGCGGGCAGCGGCAGGATGGCGGGAACCACGCTAAAGACGTCCCTGCCAAGGATCCGCTCAACGTGGTCCAGTCTCTGTGCGGCGGTGGCGCCGGTGGGCACGGCGAGCGCGGCCCTGAGCTGTTCGCCCACGCGGTCGGCCCGGCGCAGCGCCTCCTCTGGACGGAGGAGGCCGCGGATCAGGGTCTCCGGGACCCTGGCCCTTGCCGCGACCGGAGCGACGTGGCGCAGGAGCCGCCACGGCGATTTTATGGTGACGGAGAACCTGGGATCGGCGAAAAGGTTGCGCAGCACGGCGGCCGAGCGCGTCTCCATGACGTCGAACACGCGGGGAACGATGGCGCGCCCGGTCTTGCTGCGGACCACGGGTGTGATATCGAAGAAGATGCGCTGTCCGGCCTCCGTGAACGGTGCGGGTCCGTCACGGGGCACCGGCACCGGGAAATGCGCCGCCCCCGCGACCGAGGAAGCAATCAGCCTGATGCCGGCGAGGCCCATCGGCGTCAGGGGCCGGGTCAGCCCCTGGGCCAGGCTGAAGCACAGATAGACGCGCGGCCCCGGCCCGGATGGCCGTTTGTCCGGCATCGGATAGAGGGTGGTGATGGGTCTGGACTGTGTCAGCCACACGGCACCGTCCTGGCCGATGGCCCATTCGAGGTCCTGCGGCGAGCCGAAGTGCACTTCCGCGCGGCGGCCCAGGAGCTCCAGCGCGGCCAGTTGGGCATCGTCCAGGCTGGGCGTCAAACCTGCGCCCGGTTGCGCCACCCGTTCGGTTCCGCCGCCCGGCAGGGGACGGATGAGCATGCCCTTATCCCCAAGCCGCCGCTCGAGGATCCGTCCCGTGGCACTGTCGAGCACGAAGTGGTCCGGGTTGACGGCCCCGGACACCACGGCCTCGCCCAGTCCCGGGCTGGCGTCGATGACGGCCTCGTGCCGCCGGCCGGTCACGGGGTTGGCCGTGAACAGCACCCCGGCCACGGCGGCGTCCACCATGCGCTGGACGACCACGGCGAGGGACACCGCGGCGGGCTCGATCCCCTGCACCGCACGGTACGTCACCGCGCGGTCTGTCCACAGCGAGGCCCAGCACCGGCTAACGGCGGCCAGCACAGCATCCGCGCCGACCACGTTCAGGAATGTGTCCTGCTGGCCGGCGAAACTGGCGAACGGCAGGTCTTCGGCGGTGGCGGAGGACCGCACCGCGACCGCGGTGTCCGGGCCCAGCGCCGCATACGCGGCGCGCACGGCGGCGTCGATGCCGGCGGGGACGCCGGCGTCGAGCACCAGCGCGCGGGCCTTCGCGGCAAGCGCAGCCAGCTCTGCCAGGTCATCGGGGGCAGTGGCGGCGAGCGCCCGGTGCACGTCCGCCAGCGCCGAGGATGCCGTGGCGTCAAGGTAGGCCCGGGTGGTCAGGCAAAAGCCGGCGGGAACCGGGAGGCCGGCCCTTGCCAGCTCGCCCAGATTGGCCGCCTTGCCGCCGACCTGGGCCAGCAGGCCCTGGCCAAGGCGTTCCAGGGCCAGGACCGCCCCGTCCCCGGCAGGGTCCGGCGTCCCGGCGTGCTCCATCCGCAAACCGTCCATCCGACGCCGGCCCCGTGGCCCGGGGCCCTAGGAGTCGCCGAGCATCGGGCCGAAGCTGGCCCTGTCCGCCAGCCGCAGGTCGTCGCGGTCCGGCACCACCATGATCGGCCCCTTGGCGTGGTGGAGGACGCCGTCGGAGGTGGAGCCCAGCAGCATCCCGGCGAAGCCGCCGCGCCCGCGGGTGCCGACCACCACGAGTTCCACGTGCCGGCTGGCGTCGACCAGGATGTCGACGGGAGAGCCGTCCACGAGCTGTGTCTCCACCTGGAGGGCGGGGAAGTGGCTCCGCAGCCAGGCCACGCCGGCGTCGAGCTGGACCTTGATGTCGGCGAAGAGCGCATCCCGGTCCATTGGTGTGGGCACCCAGGCCAGCGAGCCGGTGTACTGCGGCACGGCGCACACGACGCGCAGCCGGGCGGAGAGCCGTTCGGCCTGGGCCGCGGCTTCCAGCACGGCGACGCGGGCCTGCTCGGAACCGTCCACGCCGACCACCACGACGTTCTCGATCAGCTGGTGGCCCAGTTTGGCCCGTTCGGCCAGGACATGCTTGTCGTCAGTGGTTTCGCCCAGCCGGTCCGCGCAGATCAGCGGCACAGTGACGGTCGGGCACTTCGCGTGGGCGGGCAGCGCGCTACTGACGGAGCCGAGCAGCCGGCCCACAAAGCCGCCGCGGCCGCGGGTTCCGAACACCAGAAGCTCCGCGGTTTCGCTGATTTCCAGCAGCACGCCGGACGCGTCCCCGTTTTCGACGGAGGCGTCGACGTCAATGTTGTAAACCGCGACCTTGTCGAGGGCGTGCTTCAGAATGGCTTCGGCGCCCTCACGGATCACGGAGTCGTCCACCGTGGCGTAGCCGCCGTCGAGCCCGGAAGCGGCGAAGATCGGCACCGAATAGGCGGTCACGATGTGCAGCGGGCGGCGACGGCGCTCAGCCTCGCGGGCTGCCCACACCAGGGCGCAGTGGCTGTGGTCCGAGCCATCCACTCCCACAACGATTCCCCGGGGAGGCGCCGGCTCGCCACCGGTCTCCCATGCCGGGTCCGGATGCACCTGTTCACGGCCCATTGGGTCCGCCTCCTCGCGATTCTTGCCTGATGTTGCGGCTATTCTGCCAGAAGTACCGCCGCCCGGCGTCCACCGGCGAGGCGACCCGGAATCTGCGCGCAAGAACCCCTGTTTTTCCTCACTATTCTCGGTTAATTGCGAACATTCAAGACGGCGGCCCGGCGTCCCTGGCGGGCCGCGCCCGAAGGATTTACGCAGAATTAACACGCCGTTCCGCGGCGCGGATTTCCGGGCTTTCGGGACGGATTCCGCAGGATTCGGGGCACGGAACCGCCCAAAATTCGGGACTAGGGCCAATGTCCTACCTCCTCTATCCACGGGCGGGAATCTTCGGTATCCTTCGAGGCATTGCTGAACCGAGACTGGTATTTCAGAACGCAGCCGCTGGGGTTGCGGAACCAGGCCTGGGTTGGCGTCCGGGGTCTTCCCCGCGACTGGCACCATTTCAAGGAGGTACCCTGCAGTGTCGAGCATGCCTTTGTACGGCGGGATCGAGCGGACCACGGCCGTAGTCATCGGGACGGGGCTCTCCGGCCTGGCTGTGGCCAGCGAGCTCCAACGCCGCGGTGTCGCGTCCATCATTGTGGACGGGCTCGACCTCTTGGGTGCCGGCCATCCGGCCAACACCTCCTCGCTGCAGCGCTGCGACGCGGCGGACGCCGCCAGCCTCAGGGAGCGCAACGAAATCCTGCGGCACCTGCGCAACTACGCCGCAAGCCACAAACTCGACGTGCGGAACAACATCCGGGCCCTGCAGCTGGACCTCCTTGAGACCGGCACGGACGGCTCACCCACCGAAAAGTGGGCCGTCCAGACCCCGGGCGGCGTCCTTCTGGCCGACCATCTTGTCCTGACCCGCTGCGCCCACAGTCAGCTGCGCCGCATGCTCTCGGAGCTTGGCATGGCAGTCGGACAGAACCTTATGGCGGCGATGCATGCCCTCGGGATGTACCTCGTGGGCGTGGGCGAGCTCATTACGCCGACGCCCAAGGAAGTCCTGCGCCAGGCCAAGGTGGTGGGACAGGCGATCTCCGCCAAGGTCTACCCCGATGGCGGCCCCACGCTGCTGCCTGGCGGCTTTGCCCTGGCTGCCCCCGCTTAGCCGGAGCCGGCCTGCCCGCAGATCACGTGGTCTCCGGACGCTGCTTTGGTTTTCGGTGTTGGGTCAGCTTTCGGTGTCGCTGCCTTCGTCCGGTGTGAGGCGGCGTTTTGCCATCAGGCCCAGGGCCACCAGGATGCCGATCCCCACGGCGACGAAGACCATGACGCTCCAGGGAAACTGCTCCGACCCAGCCGGCGCAGGGGCGGGCGCCGGCGTAGTGCCCGGCTGGGCGGTGCCCATCGTGGGGACCGCGGCAGCCGCCGTCGTGCCTGCTGCAGCCGCCGTCGCGGTGAAGGTGAAGCTGCCCTCGATCGGGTGGCCGTCGGAACTGGCCACCCGCCAGTGCACGGTGTACTGCCCTTTAGGGGCGCCGGACTTCAGCTTCTGCGCAGCGACGTTGTCCACGATCTTCACGGGGCCGTCCGCCCAATTGGCGCCCGTGGCGTCGTTGACCAGGATCTGCGACCCCAGGGCGAGCGGATTGTGGTTGAAAGTGACCGAGACCTGCTCCGGCGGCGCCGCGACGGTTGCTCCGGCAGCCGGGCTGGTGGACTCCGCGGTGTCGTGCGCCGACGCCGGGCT
Source organism: Arthrobacter sp. ov407 (assembly GCF_900102895.1). GTDB lineage: Bacteria > Actinomycetota > Actinomycetes > Actinomycetales > Micrococcaceae > Arthrobacter. The sequence continues at coordinate 104,899 of NZ_FNGD01000005.1, read as the reverse complement.
CACCGCTCCCAGCAGGACGGCCACAAGGACGACGGCGCCCAGCAGGGCACTGCGAAGCTGGCGGATACGGCGCATGGACAGGCTACTCCTAGTGTTGGCTTCCTTACAGACTAGGCGAAAATGCAGGGTTGGCCGTTGGGCGCCAAATAGGATTTAGGCAACACCCATCACTCCCGGAGGACTAATGCAAGACCTAATGCTCAAGCAGGGCTCCGCACTCGACCGGTATTTCAAGATATCCGAGCGGGGGTCGAACTTCTCGCGCGAGATCCGCGGAGGGTTCGCCACGTTCTTCGCCATGAGCTACATCGTGGTGCTGAATCCCCTCATCCTCTCCGGGCCTGATTCCACGGGCGCGACCCTCGGCTTCCCCGCCGTCGCTGCCGTCACCGCGTTCGTGGCCGGCATCCTCACCATCCTCATGGGCGCGTGGGCCAAGCATCCCTTCGCCCTGGCCACCGGGCTCGGCGTCAACGCGTTCGTCGCCGTCACCGTGGCCACGAACCCCGGACTGTCCTGGCCGGACATGATGGGCCTGGTGATGCTCTCGGGCATCACCATGCTGATCCTGGTCCTCACAGGTTTCCGGACGGCAGTGTTCAAGGCCGTTCCCGAGGGCCTGAAGACCGCGATCGTGGTGGGCATCGGCCTGTTCATCGCCCTGATCGGGCTGGTCAACGCCGGCTTCGTGCGCCGCATCCCGGATGTCGCCGGCACCACGGTTCCGGTCGGCCTGGGTTTCGACGGCAAGCTCCTGGGCTGGCCCACCTTCGTGTTCGTCTTCGGCCTGGTCCTGACCATCGCGCTCGTGGTCCGCAAGGTCAAGGGGGCCATCCTGATCGGCATCGTCGCCTCGACCATCCTGTCCGTGATCCTGGAGTCCATCCTTCACATCGGGCCCAGCTTTGACGGCAAGACCCACAACCCGCAGGGCTGGTCCCTCGTTGCCCCGAAATTCACCGAGTGGGCGGCCCCGGACCTGTCCCTGATCGGCCAGGCCAACCCCTTTGGCGCCTTTGAGCACCTCGGCTTCGTCGCGGCGAGCCTGCTGGCGTTCGTGATCCTGCTCAGCATCTTCTTCGACGCCATGGGCACCATGGTGGGGCTGGCCACGGAAGCCGGCACTATCGACAAGGACGGCAACATCCCCAACGTGGACCGCGTGCTGCAGGTGGATGCCCTCGGCGCGATCATCGGCGGCGGGGCTTCCGTTTCGTCGAACCAGATCTACGTCGAATCCGGCGCCGGCATCGGCGAAGGCGCACGCACCGGCCTGGCCTCCGTCGTCACCGGCCTGCTGTTCCTCGTGGCCATGTTCTTCACCCCGCTGATAAACCTCGTGCCATTCGAGGCCGTGGCCCCAGCGCTCGTGATCGTCGGCTTCATGATGGTCTCGCAGGTGGGCAAGATCGACTGGCAGGACTGGGGCATCGCGATCCCTGCCTTCCTGACGTTCACCCTCATGCCGTTCACCTACTCGATCGCCAACGGCCTGGGCGCGGGCTTCATCACCTTCGTGCTGATCCGCCTGTTCGAGGGCCGGGCCCGCGAGGTGCACCCGCTGATGTGGGCTGTGGCTGCGGCCTTCCTGCTGTTCTTCGCGATCGGTCCGATCGAGGCGGTCCTCGGGATTCACTAGGGTCCGGCCTTCCCGCTGTTTAACCGCTTTTGAGCCCAGTTTCCGGGATTCCGGACAGTCCGACGGCGGCGCTGCTGGTTTTCCGGCCCGGGCTGCGGTGAGCTAGGGGCATGGTTTCTCCCGCGCTCCCCGTTGATGTCCCGCCGCAGCCCTGGACCGGCCGGTTCGATGGCGACGGCGACGAGCACCGGCGCTGGTGGCAGGCTGTGGCCCCTTACACTGCCCGCACGGTTCCGGTGGCTTCCCCTGGTCCGCGCCCCGCCGTCATCCTCGGCTTCGGCAGCGACGCCGGAGTGCGGCGCAACAAAGGCCGGACCGGCGCTGCGGCCGCCCCCGCCGCCATCCGGGCCGCGCTCGGCCCGCTCGCGTTCCACCTGTCGCGGGATGTGCACGACGCCGGTGATGTCACCGTGGCCGGGGACGCGCTGGAGGCAGGGCAGGCACGTGCCGGGCTCGCCATCACCAGGCTGCTCGACGCCGGCCGTCTTCCCGTGGTGTTGGGCGGCGGGCACGAGACCGCCTTTGCCAGCTACCTCGGCGTGGCCGGATCGGCGGCCGTGCGCGAGGGCATGACGGTCGGCGTGCTGAATCTCGACGCGCACTTCGACCTCCGCGATGAGCCCGTGCCGAGCTCCGGCACCCCGTTCCTGCAGATGGCCCGCGCGGAAGCCGCCGCCGGCCGCGAACTGCGCTACGCCGTCGTCGGGATTTCAGAGCCAAACAACACCCGGGCGCTGTTCCGGACGGCAGACGAACTCGGCGTGGACTACCTGCTGGACGAGGACTGCTCGGCGGAGGCCGCGCACACATTTGTGGCGGCGTTCCTGGCGCAGGTGGACGCGTTGTACCTGACGATCGACCTGGACGTGCTGCCGGCCTCGGTGGCCCCGGGGGTGAGCGCTCCGGCCGCCTATGGGGTGCCGCTCGCGGTGATCAGCGCCGTGTGCCGGCAGGTGGCCGCGAGCGGGAAGCTCCTGCATCTGGATATCGCCGAGCTGAACCCGGAGTTCGATATCGACGGCCGCACCGCCAAGGTGGCCGCGCGGCTGCTCAATACGCTGCTGGGGTAGGGCGCGCAGGGGTTCGGAGGCGTCGCTCCGGCCCCGCGGGGATGGACTGCCTGCCCCGCGCCAGCCATCATGAAAGCAGGCGCGAGGTTTCGGCGACCGCAGCAGCACGGCCTCTCCTTGCGCGATGGAGGCGCAGCGCAATGTCCCCAGAATCCGGCCCTGCACACGGCCCGGACACATTCCTGACGGACTACTACGAGCATGTGGCCGACGACGACATACGGAACTACACTGCCGAATCGCTCCGGAACCGTGCCGAATACCATCGTTCTCTGGCCGCAACCCGGGGCCCGGGCCAGTCCGTCATCGGAGTGCTGAGTGAAACCGACGCCAGCGTCGTGGCAATCGTGGCTGAGGACATGCCGTATCTACTTCCCTCCATCACGGCGGCGCTGGCCCGTGACAATACCGCCATACGCCTGCTGGTCCACCCCACCTTCACCGTTGGGAGGGCCCGCGGGACGAACGAGCTCGTGGACATCCAGCCGGTACCGCTCCGCACTGCTTTGCCGGTGGGGAACGAGCCTTTCGCAATGCCGTCGCCGTCTGAATCCAATGGAGATTTGCCCCGCACGGAGGCCTGGATCGCCGTCGAAATCGCCAGACTGCCGGATCAGGCCAGCGCCGATCGGCTCATTCTCAATCTTCAGGCGGTCCTTGCCGATGTCCGGGCGGCCGCCGAGGATTCCGCAGCCATCCATCGGCACGTGGCCGCGGAAGTTGCCGCCCTGGATGCCAATGCCGCTGTAGCCGCGGCCGCGGATGCAGTGGACGTAACAGCGCAGGCGGCCAGGGAGTTGCTGCGCTGGCTGGACGACGGCAACTTCGTGTTCCTCGGGTACCGCGGGTATGACATAGCGGACGACGACGGGATGCCGGTCCTCGCGGCGCGGCCGGGGCCCGGCCTCGGGCTCCTCCGGCATCGGGAGCAGAGCCGGTCGCTGCAAGGTTCCGCCAAGCCGAGGCCCCGGGGTCCGGCCTTGGCCCTCACGAAAGCAGGCATCCGTTCCACAGTCCTGCGGGACGCTTACTTGGACGAAGTCAGCCTCCTGAGGTTTGACAGGGCCGGCAACCTTACCGGGGAAGTGTGCTTTGTTGGCCTTTTCGCCCCCAGCGCTGCAAGCCGGTCCGTGCAACAGATCCCGATCGTCCGGGACAAGGTGGCCTCGGTACTGGACCGCCTCGGATCCCCGCCCGGGTCCCATGCCGGCAAGGAACTGCTGGCCACCATCGAGGCCTATCCGCGCGACGAGCTCTTCCACATCGACGCAAACGGGCTGGCCAGCCATGCGCGCGAAATCCTGCGCCTCCAGGAACGCCACAGCACCCGACTGTTCCTCAGGCCCGATTCCTATGGACGCTTCATGTCCGCCCTGGTATTCCTTCCCCGCCGCCGCTACAGCACGGCGGTCAGGCTCAACATCGAACGGGAACTGCGGGAGACCTTCAACTCGAAAGCCGTCGAGTTCGAACTTCGTCTCAGCGAGTCGGCCATGGCCCGCGTGTTTTTCCGGATACTGCTTCCGGGCGGAGGACGGCCCGCCGTCGACGCCTCAGCGCTGGAGCTGCGCATCATTGCTGCCACGAGGTCTTGGGCCGAGGGCTTGGACGAGGCTCTGCAGCACAGATTCCCCGCTGGCGACGCCGCCCGGCTGTCCGTGCAGTGGGCCCAGGCGTTTCCGGCCAGCTACAAGGCCGACTACGGGGCGGAGGACGCCGTCGAGGACATCATCAAATTCGAAAGCCTGGACGGGCAGGACGGCAGGAACCGCGATGACCCGCTGCTTTCTGTCTACGCACGCCCGGGGACTCCGGTGCTGGCCGAGGACGCCCGGATCCGCCTCTACCTGACACGGCCGCAGAGCCTGACCCAGATTCTGCCGTTCTTCCACAACCTGGGACTCGAGGTGCTCGACCAACGGCCCTTCGACGTCCGGCGTGCCGATGGCCGCACGTTCTTCCTGTACGACCTCGGGCTGAAATACCCTTCCGGCGTGGACCCCCTGGGCACCAGCGGGCTGCTTGCCGACTCGTTTCGCGCCGCCATGAGAGGAGACATCGAGTCCGACACCTTTGACGCACTGGTCATCAGGGAAGGAATCGGATGGCGCCAGACAGCAATCCTGCGCGGCTATGCGAAATACCTGCAACAGCTCGGAACCACCAGCTCCTACGGCTTCATGGCGGACACGCTGCGGGCGAATGTCCGGGCCACGCGCGCACTCCTTGCACTGTTCGAGGCAAAGTTTGATCCGGATCTCGACCAGCCAACCCGCCTCAGTCACATGGACTCCGCCAGAAGTGAGCTGACGGCTGCCATTGACGCCGTGCCGGTCCTGGACGCCGACCGTCTGCTGCGTTCCTTCTCGAGTCTCGTCGAGGCCACCCTGCGCACCAATTACTTCCTGAACAAGCCCTACCTCAGCTTCAAGCTCGATCTCTCCGGTGTCCCGATCGCACCCGCCCCCCGGCCAAAATACGAAATCTGGGTCTATTCGCCCCGGGTTGAAGGGGTGCATCTGCGCTTTGGCGCCCTTGCCCGCGGCGGGCTTCGCTGGTCCGACCGCCGGGAGGACTTCCGGACGGAGGTCCTGGGACTCGTGAAAGCGCAGACCGTCAAGAACGCTGTGATCGTGCCAACGGGTGCCAAGGGTGGTTTCTATCCGAAGCGGCTGCCCGACGCCGCCTCAGACCGGGCGGCGTGGCTGGCGGAAGGCCAGGAGAGCTACCGGATTTTCATCCGCGGCATGCTGGACATCACCGACAACCTGCTCACATCCCTCGACGGCGCCCGCGGGTCCACCGAGCTGGTTGTACCGCCCGAGCGGGTGGTCCGGCACGATGGCGATGACTACTACCTGGTTGTTGCCGCCGACAAGGGGACGGCCGCGTTCTCGGACATCGCCAATGCCTTGGCCCTTGAGTACGGATTCTGGCTCGGCGATGCCTTCGCCTCGGGCGGCTCGGTGGGCTATGACCACAAGCAGATGGGCATCACGGCACGCGGGGCCTGGGAGTCGGTTCGGCACCATTTCCGCGAGCTGCTCATCGACTCCACGGCCGAGGACTTCACGGTAGTGGGCATTGGCGACATGAGCGGTGACGTGTTCGGCAACGGCATGCTGCTGTCCCGCCACATCCTGCTGGTGGCGGCGTTCGACCACCGGCACATCTTCCTCGACCCAACCCCCGATCCGGCCGCCTCCTATGCGGAGCGGCAGCGGCTGTTCGGGCTTCCCCGGTCGTCCTGGGGCGACTACGACGTCTCGAAAATCAGCGCGGGCGGCGGCGTGTTCTCCCGGCTCGAGAAGTCGATCGAGATCACCGAAGCAGTGCGCCGTGCACTGGGGCTGGAGCGGGGAACGACGGCGATGAGCCCACCGGAGCTGCTCAAGGCCGTCCTTCTGGCCCCTGTGGACCTGCTCTACAACGGAGGCATCGGCACGTACGTCAAGGCCTCCACCGAGACCCACGCAGACGTGGGAGACAAGGCCAACGATGCCATCCGTGTCAACGCCGTTCAGCTGAGGACCAGGATCATCGCCGAGGGCGGCAACCTTGGCATCACCCAGCGAGGCAGGATAGAGGCCGCACTGGGTGGGGTCCTGCTGAACACCGATGCGATCGACAACTCCGCCGGCGTGGACTGCTCGGACCACGAAGTGAACATCAAGATCTTCCTCGACAGGATGATCGCCGCGGGACGGATGTCCCCGGATGAAAGGACAGGCTTCCTGCACTCCCTTCAGGAGGAAGTCGGACGCTTGGTCTTAAAAACCAACGTGGACCAGAACGTGCTCCTCCTCAACGACCGCCAGCTGGTGCTTCAATGGAGCCCGAGCTTTGAGCGGACCATGGACTGGCTGGAGGCCGTGACGGACCTGGACAGGAACCTGGAATGCCTGCCCGGCACCGAGCAACTGCACACCCGTCTGCAGACCGGCGTAGGCCTGACATCTCCGGAGCTCTCCGTGCTGGCCGCGTATGCCAAGATCGCGCTGGCCAGGGAACTCACCCTCAGCGGACTGGCCGATGACCCCTGGTTCTCCCGGACGCTGCGCGACTACTTTCCGCGCCAGCTATGGGAGCGGTTCGGGGAGGAGCTGTCCAGGCATCCGCTGCGGCGGCAGATCGTAGCCACTGTTATTGCCAACGACATGATCAATCTGGGGGGCATTGCCTTCGCGTTCAGGGCAATGGAGGAGACCACGGTGTCGGCGGCCGCCGTGGCCCGTGGGTTCGTGGTCATGCGCAAGATCTGGGACTTCGACTCAATCACCGAGGCCCTCGCACAGTTGCCGGCAAGCATCCCCAGCGAGCACGGGTGTGCGGTGGCACTCGACATGCGCCGCCTGCTGGACCGCTCGACACGGTGGTATGTCAACCACGATTTCCGGGACAAGCCAATCGCCGATGCACTGGTCCGGCTCGAGCCCCCCATGTCGGTTCTGCGCCCAAAGTTCAGCAGCTTCCTTCACGGCGTGAATCTGCAGCATGCGGTGATCCGGCTGGCCCACACCGACGCCGTCGGACTGCCCCATGAATTGGGCGTGCGTGCCTCCGAGATCCTGGTCAACTACGGTCTTCTGGACATCTCCGCCATATCGGAAGAACTCCAAGAGCCCGTGGACGCCGTGGCCGAAGTGTACTTTGCCGTCTTCGAGCGGATCTCGGCGGTCCCCATTCTTGAACACATCACGGCGTTGCCGCGGGAAACTCACTGGGAGGCCCTCGCGCGGGCGGCACTTCGGGACGACTTGTATTTGGTCCTTGCAGGCATGACGAAGGCTGTTGTGCGCAATACTCCACGCCCCTCCGCACCCGGAGCCGATCCAGTGGAGCGCATCGTCGCCTGGGAGCGCGAAAACATCGAACAACTCGGCAGGATCCAGGAAACCATCAAAGAGGCCATCAAACCGGGTCCGGTGGACATTGCAGCATTGTCCGTTGCGGTCAAGCTGTTGCGGGCCGTGGTCAGCCGCTAGGCAGCACCGCACCGACAAAAACCGGGGCTAATTCGCAAAACCACACCACCATGGTGCGGAACGGCGAATTAGTCCCGGTTTTCTACTGAACTGTTGAAGCTACGCCCGGCGCACCTGCACGCCGTCGGACTGCAGGAAAAGCTGGGTCTCGGACGGCCCGGCGGGGACCAACCAGAGCACATTTCCGCTCAGTGAGACTTCTTCGACCTCACCGGCCGCAATGACCTGTGCGTGCTTGACGATTTCGACCCGTTCGCCGACCCGGAGGCCGCTCCAGTCGGAAACCGTAGCTGCGGATGCAAGGCGTCTGGACAGTACCGTGCCGCGTGCTTTCATAGAACTCTTACCCCTTTGTATGTGTTCTTTGCCACAACTTCGTTGGTGTGGACTTTCCATTTGTACTACAGTTCCCGGGCCCCCGCCTTCCGTGTCGCCAAAGATTTCGGGGACGCCGGGAATTGTTCAGCCGCCGTGCACTTTGTTTCTTCTCAGGCGAGATTTCCCACGGCGGATTCGGCCGCCGCACGGACCTTGCCCGACGCCACCAGGGCGTCCGCCGCCTCAAGCTCCGGCGACAGGAACCTATCGGTGCCCGGACCGTCGACGACGTCGCGCAGCGCAGCGATCACGGCCGCGCCTGCAGGACCCGGCGTGAGTTCGCCGCCGGAGAGCTGGGTGCGGATGTCCAGTGCCCGGGCCGAGGTCACCAGTTCGATCGCCAGGACGCGGCGCAGGTTCTCGACCGCGCGGCGGAGCTTGCGGGCCGCGTGCCAGCCCATGGAGACGTGGTCCTCCTGCATCGCCGAGCTCGGGATCGAGTCCACCGACGCAGGGACGGCCAGCCGCTTGTTGTCCGAAACCAGGCCGGCCTGTGTGTACTGGGCGATCATGAGGCCCGAGTCGACGCCGGGGTCCGAGGCCAGGAAGGCCGGCAGCCCGTGCGAGCGCGCCGGGTCCAGCATCCGGTCGGTCCGGCGCTCGGCGATGGAGCTCAGGTCCGCGACGGCGATCGCGAGGAAGTCCAGCACGTAGCCCACCGGGGCGCCGTGAAAGTTGCCGTTGGAGCTGACCCGGCCGTCGGGCAGGACCACCGGGTTATCGATCGCGGCGGCCAGTTCGCGGGAGGCGACCATGGCGGCATGGTCCACGGTGTCGCGGACCGCGCCGGCCACCTGCGGTGCGCAGCGCAGCGAGTAGGCGTCCTGGACCTTGGTGTCGTTGATCCGGTGCGAGGCCACGATCGGCGAGTTGGACAGGACCCGGAGCATGTTGTCGGCAGCGGCGGCCTGGCCCGGGTGCGGGCGGAGGACTGCGTGCAGCTCGGGCAGGAACACCTGGTCCGTGCCGAGCAGCGCCTCGACGCTGAGCGCGGCGGTGATGTCCGCCGTCGTAAGCAACTGGCGGATGTCCGCGATGGCCATCAGCAGCATGCCGAGCATGCCCTCCGTGCCGTTGACGAGGGCCAGGCCCTCCTTCTCGGCGAGGGTGACGGGTTCGATCCCGTGTTCGGCGAGGAGTTCGGCGACGGTACGGCCGCCCTTGGTGCCATAAAGCTCACCGTCGGGGCCGGTCGCTTCGCCTTCGCCCATCAGGACCAGGGCGCAGTGGGACAGCGGCGCCAGGTCCCCCGAGCAGCCGAGGGATCCGAATTCGCGGACCACCGGGGTGATGCCGGCGTTGAGCACGTCCACCATGGTCTGCAGCACCACCGGGCGGACGCCGGTCCGGCCGGAGGCCAGGGTCTTGGCGCGCAGGAACATGATGCCGCGGACCACTTCGCGTTCCACGGCCGGGCCCATGCCGGCGGCGTGGCTGCGGATCAGCGACTTCTGCAGCTGGGTGCGAAGCTCGTTGGGGATGTGCCGGTTGGCCAGCGCTCCGAAGCCGGTGGAGATGCCGTAGGCGGGGACCTCGCTGTGGGCGAGGTCGTCGATGTGGGCGCGGACCTTGGCGACGGCGTCGAGGGCGTCCTGGGCGATGGTCACGTGGGCGTCGTGGCGGGCGACGGCGACGACGTCTTCGGGGGTCACGCCGCTGGAGCCGAGGGTGACGGTGAGCGGTTCGTGGGTCAGTACAGACATGGTGTTCCTACTTCTTTGCTTCTGCGGAGTCTGTGGACTCCTGCATGGGGATGCGGACGCCGCGTTCCTTGGCGACCTCGACGGCGCGGTCGTAGCCGGCGTCGGCGTGGCGGATGACGCCCATGCCGGGGTCGTTGGTGAGGAGGCGTTCGAGTTTCTGCGCGGCGAGGTCCGTGCCGTCGGCGACGGAGACCTGGCCGGCGTGGATCGAGCGGCCGATGCCGACGCCGCCGCCGTGGTGGAGGGAGACCCAGGTGGCGCCCGAGGCGGTGTTGAGCAGGGCGTTGAGCAGCGGCCAGTCGGCGATCGCGTCGGAGCCGTCGGCCATGGCCTCGGTTTCGCGGTACGGGGAGGCGACGGAGCCGGAGTCGAGGTGGTCGCGGCCGATCACGATGGGCGCCTTGACCTTGCCTTCCTTGACGAGCTGGTTGAACAGCAGGCCGGCCTTGGCGCGTTCGCCATAGCCCAGCCAGCAGATGCGGGCCGGCAGGCCCTCGAACTCGACGCGTTCCTGCGCGGCGTCGATCCAACGGTGCAGGTGCTTGTTCTCGGGGAAGAGGTTTTTAATGGCGGCATCCGTGACCGCGATGTCCTCGGGGTCACCGGAGAGGGCAACCCAGCGGAACGGGCCGAGGCCCTCGCAGAACAGCGGGCGGATGTAGGCCGGGACGAAGCCGGGGAATTCGAAAGCGCGGTTGTAGCCGCCCTTGCGGGCCTCGTCACGGATGGAGTTGCCGTAGTCGAAGACCTCGGCGCCGGCGTCCTGGAACTCGACCATGGCCTGGACGTGCTTGGCCATCGAGGCCTGGGCCTTCTTGGTGAAGCCTTCGGGATCGGCGGCGGCCTCGCGGTGCCATTCCTCGACCGTGATTCCCTCGGGCAGGTAGCTCAGGGGGTCGTGCGCGGAGGTCTGGTCGGTGACGATATCCACGGTGAGCTCGCCGGCATTGTGTCGGCGCAGGATCTCGGGGAAGACCTCGGCGGCGTTGCCGACGTAGCCCACGGACCAGCCGCGGCGCTCTTCCTTGGCCTTGAGGACCTTGGCGATCGCGGTGTCGAGGTCCGTTTCGACCTCGTCGAGGTATCGCTTGCCGGCCCGGCGGCGGAGGTGGCTTTCGTCGACGTCGACAATCAGGCAGGCGCCGTCGTTCAGGGTGACGGCGAGCGGCTGGGCGCCGCCCATGCCGCCGCAGCCGCCGGTGAGGGTCAGGGTGCCGGCGAGCGTGCCGTTCTCGTCCCCGGTGAGCTTGCGGGCGATTGCCGCGAAGGTCTCAAAGGTGCCCTGCAGGATGCCCTGGGTGCCGATGTAGATCCAGGAGCCGGCGGTCATCTGGCCGTACATCATCAGGCCCTCGGCCTCGAGCCGGCGGAACTCGGGCCAGTTAGCCCAGTCGCCGACGAGGTTGGAGTTAGCCAGCAGCACGCGCGGCGCCCATTCGTTGGTGCGGAAGACGCCCACCGGCTTGCCGGACTGGACCAGAAGGGTCTCGTCCTTTTCCATGGTTTCCAGGGTGCGGGTGATCGCGTCGAACGCGGCCCAGGACCGGACGGCGCGGCCGGTGCCGCCGTAGACCACCAGGTCATCGGGGCGCTCGGCGACCTCGGGGTCGAGGTTGTTCATGAGCATGCGCAGCGGGGCTTCCGTCTGCCAGCTCTTGGCGGTGAGCTCGGTGCCGCGGGCTGCTTTGACCGGGCGGGCACCGGTGGTGAAATCGGCGGGTGCCATGAGGGTCTCCTTTGTTGCTGGATGTGGTGCTGGCTGGTGTCTGTGCTGGGTGAATCGGGAGGAATGAGGTTCTGTATCAACTAAAGCCCCTTCGAGGCCGTGGAAACAGGCCCACCGCGGGGGTGCTGTCCGGGATTCCAGACCCTCCCCCTCCCCCCGTTGCGCTATCACTTCCGGTTGCTAAAACGGGGGCAAAGTCAAGTAGTCGCAGCAACGCCGGGGTTTAAGCCGCCGCTTGTAGCAGCTGGTTCAGCCGGTTGGCTGGGGTTTCGAGGTTGAGGGTTGGCCGGGGCCGGCGGTTGAGTTTCGCGGCGACCCGGCGGAGGTCCTCGGGGGTGTGGACGGAGAGGTCCGAGCCTTTCTCGAACCAGAACCTGAGGAGGCGGTTGGTGTTCTCGTTGGACCCGCGTTGCCAGGGTGAGTGCGGGTCGCAGAAGTAGAGCGTGGTGTCCAGCGCGGTCTGGATCCGGGCATACTCGGCGAGTTCCGAGCCGCGGTCCCAGGTGATCGAGCGCCGCAGGTGATCCGGGAGCTGGCCCATCTCCCGGATCATCGCGGCCGCAACGGTGTCGGCGGTGTGATTCCCGGGGAGGTGGAGGAGGATCGTGAACCGGGTCGAGCGTTCGACGAGGGTGCCGATCGCTGTCCCGTCGGAGCCGATGATGAGGTCCCCCTCCCAGTGCCCGGGGACCGCCCGCTCCTGGGCATCGGCGGGGCGCTCACTGATCTTGAACGCTTCCTTGTAGGGACTGTTCGCGTGCCGGTCCGCGGTGTGGGGAACACGTTGCTTCCGCTTCAGGGACAGCTTCTCCGCCAGGTCCGCCCGCAGACTTCCGCGGGTTTGAACGTATAACGCCTGATAGATCGTCTCGTGGCTCACCTGCATAGTCTGATCACCGGCGAAGTAGAACGCCAACATGGCCGAGATCAGTTTCGGGCTCCACCCGTCATCCATCCACACCCCGATCAGCCGGCAGAGCGCCTCGTCCTGGACCAGTTTCAGCGGCTTGGGCCGGCGCCGGGCCTGGTGGGCCCTCGCATGGGCCACCGAGGCGTAGTACTCCCCGTCCGTGCCGGTGTTGCGGTTCACCTCGCGCCAGACCACGGACTTGTTGCGGCCGATCGCCTCGCCAATCCTGGCGTAACTGAGCCCGCTGCGCCGGCCCATCTGGATCATCCCCCGCTCAGCCAGGTTCAAGGCCCGCCCGCCCGGCCCCTCCGGGGAAGGGGCCGGATCCGAAAGACCCCCGACGGGCCCCATGCTCACAGTCATCATCTGGCCAGACTGGGCCCACCAGTTCCTCCCGGTCCCATGCGTGGCCCCGACACACCGGGCCGCAGCAAGAATCGACATCCCCGAGCACACCAGATCGAAGAACTCAGTGCGCGCATCCAGGGAAAACACATTGACCATCTAACGCTCCATCAATCAGAGCGTTGCTGCGACCATATGAATTTGCCGGGGGAATGGCAGCGCTAGGTGATAGCGCAACCGGGGTGTGGAAGGGGGCGGTGGGGCATGGGGTCAGGCGGGGCGGCCGTGGATCCGGACCGAGAGCTCGTCGGCGACCTTCTGGACCCGGGCGGCCAGGGCCGGCCACTGGTCCGGGGGCAGCTTGTCCTCGAGGAAGGTCACGGCGACGGCGGCGGTGGGCCACCCCACGTGGTCGGTCACGGCGGCGGCGATCGAGCCGAATCCGGGGGTCACCTCGCCGTGTTCGGTGGCGTAGCCGCGCTGCCGGACCTGGTCCAGATGGGAGGACAGTGCGGAGTACTTCATGATGGGCGATTCGGTTTCGTGCCGGGCCGTGAAGGCGGCGGCGTTCGGGTACAGCGCCCGCACCTGGGACTTCGGCAGCGCGGCGAGGATGGCCCGCCCGCTGGCGGTGAGATGGCTGGGCAGCCGGACGCCGACGTCGGTCACCAGGGACGGCCGGTTCTTGGCCCGCTCCTCCACGATATAGAGCACGTCGCGGCCGTGCAGCACGGCGAGATGCGCGCTTTCGCCAATCACGTCCACGAGCGAGGCGAGCATCGGCCGGCCCAGCCGGGACAGCGGCTCCTGCCGGGAATAGGCCGAGCTGAGCTCGAACGCGCTGATGCCCAGGCCGTAGCGCTGCTCCTCATGCAGATGGAGCACGAAGCCGTTCGCTTCCATCACTCCGAGCAGGTGGTAGACGCTGGAGCGCGGCAGTCCCAACGCGGTGGCAATGTTCGACGCCGCCATCGGTCCGCGCCGGGAGGCCAGCAGCTTGAGGATGCGCAGGGTGTTTTCGGCGGCCGGCACCTTCGACGCCACCTTGGCGCCGGCGGTCCTGCGGGCGGCTTTGGGCGCAGGCGTGCCGGCGGCGTGCGTGGCGGACTGACCCACGGGCGCGTCAGGCGCTGCGGGGACTGCTGGCGGAGTCGCGGCGGCGGGGCTCACGACGGTGCTGGTGGGTGGCATGGATCCTCTTCAGGGTCGGGCGGTGTCCGGTATCCCGTACTTAAGCATGCGCCCGACGCCGCACAACTGACAGCCTCCCACAGTAACCAATGTCTGGGATTCCGGACACCTTGCGCGTGCCTGTGGCTGGTGCCGGGGACTTTCAGTCAAATGACAGCGGTGCAAAAAATCCAAGCAAGCCCCGTTCGGGTGTTCCTTTTGGCCCTTCCCCAGAGCCAAAACACCGGATTACCGTTGAGGCAGCACCAGTCCGCCGGCTGCGGCAGCAGCGGCCGGTCCGGTACCCCTACTGCTCCGAATCAGTTTCAGAGACGATTTAGAGGCTAGGACCAGGAGTGACCATGAGCGTTCAACACGAACCCGACCGCAATGGAGCGGCGACGCTGCGGCGGCACGTCCTCCCGACGGAACTGGGCTCCTGCACGGTGCGGGTCCAGCACGGCACCGGAAGCCGGTGTCCCGCGCCCGGCACAGCGGATGTCTACCTTCACGGCGCCGCGGGATCCTGGACTTCCTTTCCGCCGATACTTTCCGGGCCTCCGGCCCATGACCGCGTGCTGATTGATCTGCCGGGCTGGGGCGAATCCACGAAGGGCGCCCGGCTGGAACATTTCAGTATCGAGGCGATGGCACAGGTTGTCACCGACGTTTTGAACTCGCTCGGCTACCGGCGATGGAACCTGGTGGGCCACTCCATGGGAGGATTCCTGGCATTGCACATTGCCGCGGCCTGGCCGGACCGGACGGCCAGCGTCGCCACCATTTCGGCCACCACATTCGGCGTGTCCGAGGCGGCCAGGCGGCCTCTACACAGCCTGGCCAGCTTCCCGGCGTTTGTCGGCATGCTGCTGCTCATGCGCTCCGTGGCGGCCCTGGGTCCGGCAGCGCCGGCGCTGGTCCGAGCAGTCGGCAGCACACCCGTGACGGGACTGGTGTTGTCCCCGTTCTTCGCAGATCCCGCAACCATATCGGCCGGGGTGATCCGCGGGCTGGGCGACGACGCCCGGCCAGCCAGCTTCTCCGCGGCGGCCCGCGCCGCGGCGCACTACGACTTTGGCCAGTGGCGCGGCATCCGCTGCCCGGTACTCGCGACGCGCGGGGACAGCGATGTGTTCACGCCTCCGTCTGACCTGAACCGGCTGGCCGAAATAGTCCCGCACGCCCAGCTCGTCACGATCCCGGGTTGCGGCCACTTCGCCAATATCGAGCGGCCCGAGTACCTGCAACGGCTCCTCGATGACCTGCGGTCGCCATGAAGTGTCCGCTGGCGATGGGCGGCCTGATCCCGGGATGGTTCCCCGGCGGAAAGTAGTGAAAGCATGGTTCGAGCGTTGTCGGGCAGGGTCGCTCTCGTCGCCGGGGCCACGCGCGGCGGGGGCCGCGGCACCGCCGTCGCCCTCGGCGAGGCAGGAGCAGTGGTGTACTGCACCGGCCGCACCACCTCCCGCCACCGCTCCGACTACAACCGGCCCGAAACGATCGAAGAGACGGCCGCTCTCGTCAGCGCCGCGGGCGGCACCGGGATCGCCGTCGCCGTCGACCACCGCCAGGCCGCCGAGGTGGAAGCCCTGGTCCAACGGATCGACGCGGAACAAGGCCGGCTGGACATTCTCGTGAACGACATCTGGGGCGGAGAGGACCTCATTGAATGGAACACTCCACTCTGGGCCCACGATCTCAATGCCGGGCTGCAGATGCTCCATCTTGGCCTCGACACCCACCTCATAACCAGCCACTTCGCTCTCCCGCTGCTCACGCGCCGCCCCGGCGGCCTGGTGGTGGAAATGACCGACGGCACCCGCGAATACAACGCACAGCACTACCGGGTGTCCGTGTTTTACGACCTCGTCAAGACCGCGGTGATCCGCCTGGCGTTCAGCCAGGCCGAGGAGCTGAAACCGTCCGGGTGCACCGCCCTGGCACTGACGCCCGGCTGGATGCGCTCCGAGATGATGCTCGAACACTTTGGCGTCACGGAGGCGAACTGGCGGGAGGCCGCCAGCACGCAACCGCACTTTGCCGCGATCTCGGAAAGCCCGCTGTTCGTCGGGCGTGCGGTCGCGGCCCTGGCGGCGGACCCCAACGTGCTCAGCCGCACGGGCGGCTCCTATTCCTCCGGCGCGCTGGCGCGCGAGTACGGTTTCACCGACGCCGACGGCTCGCAGCCGGACTGCTGGAGATACCTCGTGGAAGTCCAGGAGGCGGGGCTCGACGCCGATGCCGCCGGCTACCGCTGACCGCGCGCCCCGGCGGAAGGACTACGATCTGGAGCATGAAGCAGACGTGGGAGCCATCCCAGGACGGCGTCCTGGTCCTTCCGTCCGGCCGGAGCGTCCGCGGCCGTGGGCTGCACTACGCGCTGCCCGAGGGTCCGCTTCCTGACTTCGGCCTCTACCTGCTGGGCAAACAGCCGCCCCGGGTGGAATGGGAGTCCAGGTGGCTGCTCTGGCCCGACCTGCGGCTGCCCGCCAACCACCAAGACGCCGTCGACGCATTCCGGGAGGCCTGGCGCCGGGCCGAGTCCGAGCGGGTTGAAGTGGCCTGCTGGCGCGGCATCGGCAGGACCGGAACCGCACTGGCCTGCATCGCCGTCCTGGATGGAGTCCCGCCCGCCCAGGCGGTGTCCTATGTCCGCCGCAAATACCGGCGCCGGACAGTGGAGACTCCGGGGCAGCGGCGCTACGTCGCCCGCTTTCACGCGGAAACGCCCTAGACCAAGCTCAGTAGGCAAGGCTCAAACGGTGACAACGGCCTTCCCGCGGAGGTGGCCGTCGCGCAGGTCCCGGATTGCCGCAGGCGCGTCCGCCAGGGCATAGCACTTGCCGATGACCGGAGTCACCGCGCCCGCCTCGATGAGCCCGGTCAGGAACCGGAGGTCCTCGGCGCGCTCTGCGGACATGACGCCTGTGAGCCGCTGGCCGACAAACACGGAGAGCAGTGCCGCGCCGAGCGAGCGTCCAATCCCGCCGGCCAGCCGCCCTCCACCTTCCCCGCCGACAATCGCGAGCGTTCCCTTTGGCTTGAGCGCCCGCCGGAGGACGGCGACCGGGCGGTTGCCGGCGGTGTCGACAATGAGGTCGAACTGCCTGGCCCCATCCGCGAAGTCGTCATGCTTGTAGTCGATGACATGGTCCGCGCCGATTGACCGGACCAGATCGGTTTTCGCGGTACTACACACCCCCGTCACCTGTGCCCCAAACGCCTTGGCGAGCTGCACCGCGTACGTGCCCACACCGCCGGCCGCGCCGATCACGAGGACCTCCTGCCCGACTTGGACCCTGCCGGCGTCCCGGAGCGCCTGGAGGGCCGTGACGGCGGAGATCGGGACGGCTGCGGCCTGTTCAAAGCTGAGGTTCTTCGGCTTCAGCGCGAGCCGGCCTTCCTTTGCGCACGCGTATTCGGCGAAGGATCCCTCGCAGGTGCCGTACACCTCGTCCTCCGACCGGAAGCCGACAACGTTCCGGCCGACAGCCTCCACCCGGCCCGCCACGGCCCGGCCCCGAATGCGGGTCTTCGGTTTCCTAAGCCCGTAGCCGACTGCGCGGGTCAGGTACGGAAGACCCGTCATGAGGTGCCACACGCCCTGGTCGACGCCGGCGGCCCGGACCCGGATCAGCACGTCGTCATCGCCGGGCACGGGGGCTTCGACGTCCCGCAGCTCCAACACTTCAACGGAACCGTAAACATCCTGAACGATCGCTTTCATGGTGTTTCTCCTTCAAAGTCGGGGTACTGGAAGACGTCATCGAGCGGAACTTTGAGAACGTGGGCAATCTGGAACGCCAGCTCAAGCGACGGCGAGTAGCGGCCTTGTTCGATGGCGATGACCGTCTGGCGGGTCACGCCGATACGCTCGGCGAGCTCTGCCTGGGTCAGCTCGCCGCTTTCGAAGCGCAGGCGCCGGATGGAGTTCGTGACCCGGGTCGGCTTCACCACGGCTGGAAGCCTTTGCGGTAGGCGACCACCTTGGCCACGGATCCCAGGATCGCCGACAGGACGAAGGCCAGGTAGATGACGTTGGCGATCCAGAAGTGATCGAGCTCGGCCATGGCCAGAAGGAGCGCCGTCACGGCCCCGACGACGAGGAAGGACTGGCCGATGTGCTCGCCGAAGCGGTAGATCTCCTTGTCCCGCTGGTCCTTCATGCCGGCGTCCTTGGCGGACAGCGCCCGGATCACCAGGTGGAGCACGATCGAAAGGCCGATCGAGGCGCCGACCGTCCACAGCAGCGGCGCCACGTACGGCACTTCCGTGAGCGGCATGGTGCCGGCCAGGCCAAAAACGACGGCGAGGTACACGGCATAGGTTGCGGCCGCTAGCACCCCCATGATCCAGGCGCTCTTCTCTTCAAATGACATCTGCCGCTCCCGGGCCACCAGCGCTATGTAAAACAAACCTGACATCCCCAAAGTAAAGAAAACCTGACATGGTGTCAAGAGTTTTCGACTCGCTTGAGGCTTGGGTTCGACGGCGGCGGCGGCCGGGGCCGCCCCCGCCCCGGCTGCCGCACGTGGTCCCCGCGCGGAGTTTCCCCACCTTTGCCACCACGACGCCGGGACGCGCCGCCGTCGCGGGACCACACGCCGCCGGGCCCCGCCAAAGGTGGGGAATCCCAGCGGCGCGGCTGCCGCACAGTCTGAAATCAAAGACACGAAGTTCCCGTGAGACTCCTCACAGCAAGGCCGGACATGGTCTGCTGGATGGCGATCCCCCTCCCAATGACGAGAAGGTATTCGCATGCAACAAGCCCAAACCGCCACGAAGCCGGCACCTGACGAAGCCGGCACCGGCAGCGCCGTCACCGCCGTCGGCGCAGCCGTCGACTCCGTGCTCAGCCGGGGACTCAATGTCCGGCACATCCGCTTCATGGCGCTGGGATCGGCGATCGGCACGGGGCTGTTCTACGGCTCCGCCTCCGCCATCCAGAAGGCCGGGCCCGCCGTCTTGCTCGCCTACATGATCGGCGGCGCCGCAGTCTTCATGGTGATGCGCGCCCTGGGTGAAATGGCGGTGCGGCATCCGGTGTCCGGGTCCTTCGGCCAGTACGCGAGCCGCTACCTGGGTCCGCTGGCCGGGTTCGTCACCGGCTGGACTTATGTCTTCGAGATGGCGATCGTGGCCATCGCGGATGTCACGGCGTTCAGCATCTACATGGGATTCTGGTTCCCCGGCGTGGAGCGCTGGGTCTGGATCCTGGCCATCATCTTCTTCCTGGCGGCCCTGAACCTGCTTAGCGTCAAGGTGTTCGGCGAGCTGGAATTCTGGTTCTCCCTGATCAAGGTTGCCGCCATCATCGCCATGATCGCGGGCGGGGCGGCGATCATCGTCTTCGGCTTCCAGGCCGGCGGCGCCACCGTGGCGCCCGGGCTCGGCAACCTCGTGGACCACGGGGGCCTGTTCCCCAACGGGTTCGAAGGGCTCCTGGCATCCTTCGCCGTCGTGATGTTTGCGTTTGGCGGCGTGGAGACCCTCGGCATCACCGCCGGTGAAGCCGCCGACCCGAAAAAGGTCATCCCCAAGGCCGTCAACACCGTTCCCGTCCGGGTCCTGCTGTTCTATGTGCTGACGCTCGGCGTGCTGATGAGCCTGTTCCCGTGGGACGAAATTGGCAGCAACGGCAGCCCCTTCGTGCAGATCTTCAGCGGCCTGGGCATCCCGGCCGCGCCCCACATCCTCAACGCGGTGGTCATCACGGCGGCGCTCTCGGCCGTCAACAGCGACATCTTCGGCGCCGGCCGGATCCTCTTCGGCCTTGCCCGGCAGGGCCACGCCCCGGCGAGCTTCGGCAAGGTTTCCCGTCACGGGGTGCCGTGGATGACCGTGGTGATGATGACCGGCATCCTGCTGGTGGGGGTGGTTCTGAACGCCGTGATCCCGGAGGACGTCTTCCTGCTGATCGCCTCGATCGCCACCTTCGCCACCGTATGGGTCTGGGCCATGATCCTTGCCTCCCACGTCGCCATGAAACGCGAGATCGCCCGCAAATCCCTGCCGGCGTCGGAGTTCCCCTCACCGTGGTGGCCCGCCGCTTCCGTGCTGACCATCGCGTTCATGGCCCTCGTGATCGTGATTCTGGGCGTCTTCGAGGACACCCGCGTGGCGCTGTATGTGGGCGCCGTCTGGCTCGGCGTCCTGGTAATCGCCTACCGGCTCTGGGTCCGCGGCCATGGCCGGGCGCGGGCGGAACTCGTGGACGAAACGGCCCAGCTCCCGCAGGTTCCCGCCGGGCGGTAACGGCGCCGGGACGAGGCCTCCCGGGAGCGCCCCCTGCGGGGTTAAGATCAGGCATGGTCCCCGATACCAACGTCCTGGCCTTTGCCCTGGCCTCCCTCGTACTCATCGCCGTCCCGGGGCCCAGCGTGCTGTTCGTGATCGGACGGACCCTGGCCCTGGGACGCAGGGGCGGGCTGTTGAGCGTCCTCGGGAACGCGGCCGGGGAGGTGGTGCAGATCGCCGCCGTGGCCCTTGGCGTCGGCGTGGTGCTGGCCCAGTCCCTGCTGCTGTTCAGCGTGGTGAAATTCGCCGGCGCCGCCTACCTTGTCTACCTCGGGATCCAGGCGATCCGGCACCGTGGCGGCGGCCCGGCGACGGCGTCCTCCCCGAACCCATCCTCGACCGCCCGGGTGCTGCGGGAGGGCTTCATTGTGGGTGCGACCAACCCCAAGTCGATTGTGTTCTTCGTAGCCGTGCTTCCGCAGTTTGTGGACTACTCCGCCGGCGCGATTCCGGTGCAGCTCGGTACGCTGGGTGCCATCTTCCTGCTGATTGCCCTGGTTTCAGACAGTACGTGGTCCCTCGCGGCGGGAACGGCCCGGCACTGGTTTGCCCGCTCCCCCCGGCGGATCGCCGCGCTCAGCACCACCGGCGGCGTGATGATGATCGGGCTGGGCGGCACCCTGGCCCTCGTGGGCAACTCCGCGGAGTTCCAGCGGGGCGACTGACCGGGCAACCCAAGCGGGCAACCGGGCCGGGCCACCCAGCCGGGCAACCCAGCCAGTGGTCGGCTACCGGGCGGACCAGCCGCCGTCCATCGTGTAGCTGGCACCGGTGACCATGCCGGCGTCGTCGGATGCCAGCCACGTCACCAGGGACGCCACTTCCTCGGGCTCCACGAGCCGCTTGACCGCCGATTCGGTCAGCATGATCTTGGCGAGCACCTCGGACTCCGGGATGCCATGCACCTTGGCCTGGTCGGCGATCTGCGCCTCGACCAGGGGTGTCCGGACGTAGCCGGGGTTGATGCAGTTGGACGTGACTCCGTGCGCCCCGCCTTCGAGTGCCGTCACCTTGCTCAGGCCTTCCAGTCCGTGCTTGGCCGAGACGTAGGCGCTCTTGAACGGCGAGGCCCGCAGCCCGTGTACGGAGGACAGGTTGATGATCCGGCCGAAGTTGTTGGCGTACATGTGCGGCAACGCGGCCCGGATCAGCAGGAACGGCGCCTCAAGCATGAGGGTGATGATGCGGCGGAAGTCGGCCGGATCGAACTCCTCGATGGGGCTGATGCGCTGGATCCCGGCGTTGTTGACCAGGATGTCGCAGTCCAGGCTGAGCGTCTGGAGGGATTCGACGTCGAGCAGGTTGACGGCCCAGGCGGTGCCGCCGACCTCGTCGGCGAGGTCAGCGGCGGCCGACTCGTCCATGTCCGCGATCACAACTTTGGCCCCGCGCGCCGCCAGGGCGCGGACGCTGGCTGCGCCGATCCCGCCGGCGCCGCCGGTGACCAGGGCCTTGCGTCCGTTCAGCGTGTTTTCCATAACTCAGCCTTCCATATCAAGAAATTCGATGAGGCGGCCGGCTCCAGCGTGGCTGGAGCCGGCCCAAACTCAAGCAGCCCAGTTACTCAAGCGGCCCAGTTACTCAGGCAGCCCAGTGACAAAAGCAGCTCAGCGCATGGCTGCTACGGGCAGGCCTTCGCGTTCGGCGTCGGCCCGGTCCACGTCCTCCAGTGCGATGCCCTTGGTTTCCTTCAGGCTCAGCACTGCCACGGTGGTGATGGCGCAGGCGACAACCAGGTAAATCGCGGTGGGCAGCCAGGAGCCGGTGTCCTTGAGCCACTGGGTGGCCAGGAGCGGCGCCAGAGAACCGGCGAAGATCGAGGTGACCTGCGAGCCCAGGGAGACTCCGGCGTACCGCATCCGGGTCGGGAACAGCTCCGACATGAGGGCCGGCTGGCCGGCATACATGAAGGCGTGCAGGCACAGGCCGATCGTAACGGCCAGGACGATGATCACCGGATTGCGGGTATCGAACATCGGGAAGGCGAAGAACGGCCAGGTCGCACCGGTGATGGCACCGACCAGGTAGACCGGCTTCCGGCCCCAGCTGTCCACGAGGCGCCCCACCTGCGGGATGACCAGGAAGTGGATGACGTGGGCGATCAGCAGGGCCAGCAGCAGCGAGGAGGTGTCGTACTTGTGCACGGACTTCAGATAGACGATCGCGAAGCTGACCACGAGGTAGTACATGATGTTTTCCGCGAACCGGAGGCCCATGGCCTGCAGGATGCCCTTGGGGTATTTGCGGATGACTTCGCGGACGCCGTAGCTGGCAGACTGCTCCTCTTCCAGCTGGGCCTTGGCCTCGAGGAAGATGGGCGATTCGGAGACGTGGGTGCGGATGTAGTAACCGACAAACACGATCACGGCGGAGAGCCAGAACGCCACACGCCAGCCCCAGCTGAGGAAGTCGGCGGCGCTGAGCACGTTGGACATGATGAACAGGACCAGGGTGGCCAACAGGTTGCCCACAGGAACGGCGGCCTGGGGCCAGCTGGACCAGAAGCCGCGGGACTTGTTGGGGCTGTGCTCGGCGACCAGCAGGACAGCGCCGCCCCATTCGCCGCCGAGGGCGAAGCCCTGGATGAAGCGCAGGAAGACCAGCAGCGCCGGCGCCAGGTAGCCGACGGTGGCGAAGCCCGGGAGGCAGCCCATCAGGAAGGTGGAGACACCGATGATGATGATGGTGAGCTGCAGGGTGGGCTTGCGGCCGAGCTTGTCGCCGATCTGGCCAAAGACAATGCCGCCCAGCGGGCGGGCCACGAAACCGACGGCGTACGTCAGGAACGCCTGGATGATGCCGTCCAGCTCGTTGCCGGTGGCGGGGAAGAAGTACTTGCCGAACACCAGGGTGGCGGCGGTGGCATAGAGGAAGAATTCGTACCACTCGACGACGGTTCCCACCATCGAGGCTGCGACGATTTTCTTGAGCCCGGAACCCTTGGATGCGGGTGCTTCGGGGGGTGTTGCAGAGCGTTCGTTTACGCTCATTTGGTTCTCCTTAGTGTCCACGGTGACACGCGCCGTGACGCACGGCACTGAAATGGCTCCATTGAGTATTGCCGCACATTCACGGCGATTCAATGGCCAAACCGGCACCCGGTATGTGCAGAATTGCAGATATGAACGCCAATCCCGATGATCTGCTGGTCCTGCTCGCGGTGTCCCGTTCGGCAAAATTTACGACGGCGGCCCAGACTCTCGGGCTGAACCACACCACCGTCTCCCGGCGGATCGCTGCGCTGGAGAAGGCGCTGGGCGGCCGCGTGCTCTCGCGTGCGTCCGGCGGCTGGGAGCTCACCGAGCTCGGTGCCGAGGCCGTGCGGGTGGCCGAGCAGGTCGAGAGCGCCGTGCGCACGCTGGAGCAGCCCGGGCATACCCCGGACCCTGTCACCGGCGTCGTCCGGATGACCGCGACGGACGGCTTCAGCGCCTACATCGCCGCCCCGGCTGTGGCCCGGCTCCGCCGCGACCATCCCGGCCTCAGCGTAGAGATCATCACCGTGACGCGCCGGGCGCTCCAGCAGCGTTCCGGCCTGGACATCGAGGTGGTGGTCGGCGAGCCGCAGGTGCACCGGGCAGAGGCCGCGCAGCTCGGCGAGTACATGCTGGGAATGTATGCCTCCCGCGGCTACCTGGCCGAGTACGGCACCCCGGCCACCGTGGAGGAACTCACGGCCCACCCGCTGGTCTATTTCGTCGATTCGATGCTGCAGGTGGACGATCTGGACGCCCCGCGGCGGCTGGTGCCCACCATGCGGGACGGGCTGAGCTCCACCAACGTCTTTGTCCACGTGGAGGCCACCCGCGCCGGCGCCGGGATCGGGTTCCTGCCCTGCTTCGCGGCCGACCTGCATCCGGACCTCGTCCGGCTCCTGCCAGAGGAATTCGCGGAACTGCTCCCGTATTGGATGGTGCTCCGGCCCGATTCGATGCGCCGGCCGGCAGTGGCGGCCCTCGTGCAGGCACTGCGGGAGCAGACCGCGGCACACCGCGATGCCCTGCTGGGGCGGGGAGCAACCAAATCGATTGCTCCGTAGGCGCCCTTATGGCGCCCCAAAAGGGCCGTTACGGAGCAGTCGGCCGTTCAGTCGGGGTCTCAGCCGGCGTCTCGGCCGGGATGGAACCTGCCGGGTCATGGCGGACGGCGGCGCCGGCGGCGAACGCCCGCACCTTCCCGTCGTTCCAGATGTGCGCCGGCACCGCACCGCCGAGCAGACGGCGCGCCAGGGCAGGATCGTCGTCGAACGGGAGGTCGCTGCCGGCCATGATCATGTTGCCGTAGCGCCGGCCCTTGAGCATGGCCGGATCCGCGATGATCACGGTGTAGGCAAAGGCGTCGGCGATGGTGGCGGCGTCTTCGCGGGCATTCTTGAGGTCCGGGGCGTCGCCTGAGTTCACCACGTAGATCCCGCCTGGTGCCAGGACGCGCTTGGCGTGCTCGGTGAATTCCCGGGTGGTCAGCGGCCGCGGGGTCAGCGAGCCGGCGAAGACGTCGCGAATGATCAGGTCCCGGGTCTGCGGGGTCAGGCTCTCGGTGACTTCCCGGGCCTCTCCCACGCGCAGGCGCAGCAGCGGGGCCTTGGGCAGGTCAAACCATCCCCGGACGTAGTCGGCGAGCTTGCCATCCAGCTCCACCACGACCTGGCGGACGTCTGGATAGGCGGCGTGGAAATAGCGGGCCAGTGAGCATGCTCCTCCGCCGAGGTGCAGGGCGCGCAGCCTGGGCTCTGAATCGCGCGGCCAGCGCGACTCCACAAGGGCGGCGATCCAGCGCATGTACTCGAAGTCCAGGAACAACGGGTCCGCGAGGTCAATGTGCGAGCTCATGACTCCGTTGATGCGCAGGAGCCAGCCGGTGGAATTGTCCTGGTCCGGGATCAACTCGCAGTCCCCCGTGTCGATGTAATACACCCCGGCCACAGGACCGGCCGGCCGGGAACCCTTGGGCACTTCCACCACTCCTGGCTCGGCGGTTCCCGCGCCCCGCCCCCTGCCCCGCTTGGCCATCAGTTATCCCCCGCGTTGTGCATGTTTCAACCCTAGTTCACCGGCAGTACTTCACTAGCAGGGGTGCCCCGGACCCCGTTCGCCGGCTGGAATGGCCCCGCACGGCCGGGCACAGGCAGTCCGCGGGACCAAAGCCCCTACCCATTCCCGGACCGCAGCGTTCTACTGGGGCTGCACATACTGCCGGGCGAGGGGGTGCGTCCGCCGAGCCGGGAGGAAAAATGTCGGCACCCGCAGGGCAGCAGGGCGGCATCGTCGCGGTCGGTTACGGCGGGTCCAAGGCCGCCCAACTCGCCGTTCACTGGGCCGCCGGCTACGCGGCCGCCGCAGGGCTGAACCTCCGGGTGGTCCACGCCTGGGTGTGGCCGGTCTTCACCAAGAATCTGGGCCCCGTCAAAGGCGTGGCCGGCAGCGGGCTGCGGCACTCCGCGGATGCCATCCTCGCCGAGGGCGTCGAACTGGCCCGCGCCGCCGCTCTCGAAGCGGCGGGGGCCGCGGCGTCCGGCGTCCAGCGTGCCGTTCCCGATGCTGCCGTTCCCGAAAATGCGCCGGAACACGCGGGCCCCACCGTCGACGGCCTCATGGAGGCCGGGCTCCCGGCAGCGGTGCTGCGCGATGCCGCCCGGGACGCTCGGCTGTTGGTGGTCGGCAGCCGGGGCCTTGGCGCCGTACTGGACCAGATGGCCGGCTCGGTCTGCATTGACCTGGCCGGCTCGGCACCCTGCCCTGTGATGGTGATCCGGCGCCCGCGCCGCCCGCGTCACCCCGTCGTGGTGGGAGTTGATGCCTCGCCCCGCAGCCCAGCCACCGTGGCCGAGGCCATCGGACTGGCCGAAGTCCTCGGCGCCCCGCTGCAGCTCGTCCACGTGAATCCGCTCCGGGCCGGGGCACGTGAGGAGCACGGCCGCCATACCAGGCTCCACGGACAGGAGCTGCTGGATCACGCCGTCGCCGAGACCCGCGGGCTGGCATCCGGGCTGGAGGTTTCCGGGGCCCTGCGCGAGGGCCATGCCGGCCGGGAGCTGCTCGACGCCGCGGACGACGCCGACGTCCTGGTGCTCGGGACCCACAACCCCTCGGCTGGGCCCGGCAACACGGTCTCGGCCGTGCTGCACAAGGCGCGCTGCAACGTGCTGGTCACCCGCTAGCCGCGAACGTAACTGATTCGGACCTGCGGATGCTGTAGAGAAGGAGGCCGCGGTGCGAGCCTGGCAGGTTGGACTTCCGGGGCCCATGTCCAGCGGGCCCCTCGTGGCCGCCGACTGCCCGAATCCTATGCCGGGACGCGGGGAGGTCCTGCTGAAAGTGCGGGTCTGCGGTGTGTGCCGCACGGACTTGCACCTGGCCGAGGGCGACCTCACGCCGCAGCATCCCGGGATCATCCCGGGCCACGAGGTGGTGGGTGAGGTGATCGGGCAAGGCCCGGGGGCGGCCAGGTTCGGCCTCGGCGAACGGGTGGGGGTGCCCTGGCTGGGCGGCACCTGCGGCACCTGCCGGTTCTGCGTGCGCGGGCAGGAAAACCTTTGCCTGTCCCCCACTTT
The DNA here is from genome assembly GCF_900102895.1 of Arthrobacter sp. ov407. GTDB lineage: Bacteria > Actinomycetota > Actinomycetes > Actinomycetales > Micrococcaceae > Arthrobacter. The sequence goes on along the minus strand of NZ_FNGD01000005.1, from coordinate 78,126 downwards.
CACCGGCTGGGACCGCGACGGCGGGTACGCCGAGCTCATCACGGTGGCGGAGAACTTCGCCTACCGGATCCCAGACACGTTCAGCGATGAGGAGGCCGCGCCGTTCCTGTGTGCAGGCATCATCGGCTACCGTGCCCTGAGCCGGGCGGAGCTGCCGATCGGCGGCCGGCTGGGCATCTATGGCTTCGGCGGCTCCGCGCATCTGGCCGCCCAGATCGCCCTCTATCGGGGTGCCCGCGTGTACGTCATGACCCGGTCCGCGGAGGCGCGCAGGCTGGCCCTGAGCCTGGGCGCGACGTTCGCAGGCGGGGCCGAGGAGCAGCCGCCGGATCCCCTGGATGCCGCGATCCTCTTTGCCCCCGCAGGCGGGCTGGTGCCGTTGGCACTCCGCGCCCTGGACCGCGGCGGGACGCTCGCCGTCGCGGGCATCCACCTGAGCGACATCCCGCCCCTGCACTACACCGACGAGCTCTTCCAGGAGCGCCAGCTGCGCAGCGTCACGGCCAACACCAGGGCCGACGGCGAGGAGTTCTTCCGGATCGCCGCCGAGATCCCGCTCCATCCCACCACCGTGGCCTATCCATTCTCGGCCGCAGACCAGGCCCTGCGGGACCTGGCAGCGGGCCGGATCACGGGAGCGGCCGTGCTGCACATGGAGCCGGCCTAAGGCCCGGGAGTCCGCAGCCTCGCAGCCGGGCGGCCGCCGCCGTCGAAATCGCCGGAAAGGTGCGGGTTCGCCGGGACGTTACGGCGATGTGGCCGGTATCCGGCGAGTTCGCGGCTGCTTGAGCTAGTCGCCGGCGGCGCTGATCCCGAACTCGCTCTTCAGCCGCACGCGGGCGCCGCGCTCAACCAGCGTGGGTATGTATGTCCTGATCCGGCCCTCGTTCAGGGCGTCGAATTCTTCGCCGACAATCCCAGCGATGTGCATCCGCGGAATATGCGGAAACCGGGCGGCCAGGCGGTCGACAACCTGATCAATGCTGGGTTCCTTCGCATCGTCCGTCACTCCTTCAGTGTGGAGCGGCCCGGTCCCGGCGTCAATGAATCCTCAGCCTCTGGCGGCGGCAGCAAATGGCCCAGGCTCTGCAAGTACGTGCCAAAGCCGCGCGGTACCCGGGCGTGCGTCCGGCCGGAAGTCATGACCCGGGTGCTGTCCGTCGCCGTGACCGTAAAGGCGCGGCTGCGGAGGCTGTGCACCAGGGTCCGGTCCTCCTCGGAGGTGATCCGCGCGAACCCGCCGGCTGTCAGATAGGCCGAAGCCCGGACCCCGAAATTCGCGCCGTAGATGTGGGGATGGTCCTCGTGGAAGGGGTGACGTTCGCGCCAGCGCCGGAGCAATTCAGGGTCCATCCCGGCGGGGTCCGGTTCCACGGATCCAAGCACAGCGTCGGCCCCGGCTTCGGCGAACTCAAGCTGGCGCACCAGCCAGTTCTCCGGCACCCGGGAATCGGCGTCGGTGTTGGCCAACCAGGTCAGGCGGGCCCCGGGTGGCGGCGTCCAACGCTGGCCAGGCGGCCGCCACGGGGGCACGTCGATGCCCGAGGCCCGGACGCCCGCGGCCCGGCTGGCGCCGGCGCTGCGGTAGCTGACCTCCAGTGTGCTGATACGCGGATCCGTGGCAGCATAGCCGGCCGTGATGGCGGCGGAGCCGTCCGTGCAGCTATCCAACACCACCGTCACGCGGGTGTCGACGTCGGGCCGGATCCTGTGCAGGGCGTCCGCGGACCGCTGAACGGCCTGCAGCGCCTGCTCAAGGTGGTCTTCTTCGTCGTGCGCGGGTATGACGACGGCGACCCGTTCGATGCGGTGCCCGCACGGCAACGGCAACGCCAACATCCGGGTCACCCCATCCGTTCGGGGGCGCCGCGATCCGGTGCGGCGCCCGGTGTGGCGTCCGGTGCGGCGCCAGGTGCGGCGTCCACTGCGGCGTCCGGTGCAAGGAACACCTCGAGGACAAAGTCGGGCTCCTGGTAGATCCCGCCGCCGGTCCAGCCCAGGTGCCGCCGGGCCGCGGCGTGGACCGAGTCGCCGTCGAGTTCCCAGCCGGAAACGGGGTGCCGCCAGTGGCACAGCGCGAGGGTGCCGCCAGGCATGAGCGAGCCCTCAATCCGGTCGAACAGTCCGGCGAGCTCTGCCGGCGAGAGGTAGTAACCCACCTCTGAGACCACAATCAGATCGAACGATCCGTCCGGCCACTCGTTCGGGACTGTCAGGTGGCGCGTAGTTGCCGTTGGCAGGTGGGCGAGCCGTCTGGCGGCCCGGTCCAGGGCGGTGCCGCTGGCGTCAACGGCGAGGAAGCTCTCGCACCGCGGGGCGAGCTCGGCGCTCAGGGTCCCGATCGAGCAGCCGATCTCCAGCCCGGCCGTGTAGCTGCTGCCGGGCAGCGCGGCGAGCGTGAGGGAACGCTTGCGCTGCTCGTACCAGCTCGAGGTGTATCGCCAGGGATCCTCGTCCCGGGCGTGGACCGCATCGAAGAGGCGCTCCGCGTCGCCCGCGGCAAAGGCGCGCGGCCCGCCGTCGGCCGGGGCTGCGGCTGGGGCTTCGGCCGGGTGCCAGGCAAACGTCTCCCAGGTCCGCTCAAAGTGCGCCAGGAAGGCCGGAGGCAGGAGCACCTCGTCGCCCGGCAGCCCGGAGAGCGGCTGGACCTGTGACGTATGAGCCGCCATGGCGGCCGCCTTGGCCTGCAGCTCTGCCGGGCTCAGCGGCAGCCGGAACCAGCCGCGCCATGCCCCGCCGGCCGGGTCATGGCGTCCGGCCGGGTCATCCTGGCCATCCGGTCCATCCGGTGCCGCCCAGAACCAGTACCAGATGGGGTACTCGAGCAGAGCGTGGCCCGCCTCGCCGCTGAGCTCGGCGGCAACGGATCCGAGGACGTCGTGGTCGGTGTGTCCGTCGGAGCGGTAGGGCGCCACGAGAACTACCTTGTCGGCGGCGTGCCCGCACCCGGCCGACGCCTCGCGGACCGCGGCCCGGATCTGCTCCTTGTGCCCGGCAAGTTGCCCGTCGGGCAGGCCCAGACACTGCCACGTCCCGTCCCCGGTCCTTTCCCCGGTTCCTTCCCCAAACAAGTGTTCCAGGGCGTCGCCGAACTCCTGCAACCGGACCGCGGCGAGCTGTTCCGGCGTCGTCGTTGGCGAGCCGGGGTGCGATCCTTCCCCCGCCGTGCACAGCAGCACGCGGACCGTGGCGCCGACGGCGTGCAGCCGGGCCAGCAGCCCGCCGGCCCCGAGCGTTTCGTCGTCCGGGTGCGCGGCCAGGACAATGAAGGCCCGGCCGGCGAGCGCCGCGTCATCCAGCGGCAGTTCCGGCAGCCCGGCGGCACGGCTGCCGGCCCACGCGGCCTCGCTAGTCCCGGCGTCGTTGTGGGTGAAATTCACCATGGGTGGCTTCCTGCCAGCGTCAGGGTGCCCAGCTGCGCGTCGTCACGCATGGCGTGGTGTTGGCGGATGTACAGGGCCAGATCGGCCATCCGTTTGCCGTAGCGCTCATCGAAGGCGAGCGGGGCCGGCCCCAGATTTTGGCTCACGAGCGTCTGGATGCGTTCGACGGCGGCGGCCACGCTACCCCGCACGCGCAGGGCTTCTGTCCACGCACCGCGGTCCGAGAGCTCCCCGGCGTCGATCCTTGCGGCCGTTCCGGCCAGGTAGGCGGTCAGGGCGGCAAGCGTTCGGTCAATCTCGCCGAGATGGGCCAGGGCAATCTGGTCCGGCTCCCGTCCACCGTCGGCGGCTTGCCGCAGGGAGGCGGTGAAGCTGCGCGCCACCGCCACGGCACCGCCCAGCCAGCAGGCGGCCACACCCATGCCGCCCCAGGCGAAGCCCGGGCGCTGGTAGTACCAGCCAGCGCCGCCGAGGGGCACGGCGGGGACGGCCTCGAAGTGGACGGTGCCGCTTGGAATCTCGCGCAGACCCCGGCTGGTCCACTCCGGATTCGCGAAGCTCACGCCGTGCGCGTGGAGGTCGACGGCGAAGGCCGCCCGGCCGCCGTTCCCCAGGTGGGCCGTCAGCACGGCATGGTCCAGTTGCGCGGCGAGCGAGCACCAGGGCTTGGACCCCTCGAGGATCCATCCGCCGGCAGATTCCCTGGCCTCAAGCCGCAGGCCGGGCGCCTCGGCGGCGAACACCCCCCACGTCCCCTCGAAGTCGGCGCCGTCGGGATCGGGGAAGTCCCCGCCGTCCTGTGCCGCCTTGTCTCCGGCCTGGGCGAGGATCGCCACGGCGTCCAGTTGCGGTTCCAGCACCCGTCCGGCAGCGACGTCGACGGCGGTAACGGAGGCCAGAATCTCCCACAGGAACGCGGTCCGGCCGTCCCCGGGCTTTGGCGCCGTCGCCGCTGCCGTCTTGGCCAGGTCCAGCAGCGCCGGGACATCACCGACTGCGGCGTGCGCCTCGCATAGCAGGGGGCGGATCGAGTCCAGGGCGGCGGCCCCGGAGCTGATTCGGACAGGTAGGGGGTAGTGGGAGGTGGGGATCCCGTTCATTTCGACTGCCTGTGTTCCTTCGGGCTGGGCGGATTCGGGCTGTGCGGAAGGCGTGTGGGCTGGCTCGGTGGCTGGAGTCCTGCGCGTCCGCGGCCGCGCCGCCATCGCTGGCGCCGTCGACAAGCAATCTAAGCATACTTAGCACTTGATGCTGGCCGGCCGCACCCATCCACGGGATGCCACTGGCGCTCGTACGTCTAGCGGACGATCGCCAGGGCGAAGCCGTCCCAGCCTTTCGAACCCACGGTCTGCATGACGGTGCCGTCCAACCGCGGGTCATCGCCCAGCATCTGGAGCATGCTGATGATTCCGGGGGCGTTCACCGGGTCCATCGACGCGTCCAGCACCGCGCCTTCCCATACGACGTTGTCCACCACGATGGTGGTGCCGGGCCGGCCAAGCCGGATGGCCCAGTCCAGATAATGGGGGTTGTTTTCCTTGTCGGCATCGATGAACACGAAATCGAAGGGCGGCCCAGCCTCGCTTTCCAGCTCCGGCAGGGTGTCCAGCGCTGCGCCGACCCGGATGTCCACCTTGTGGCCCACGCCGGCGCCATCAACGTTCACGCGCGCAATGCGGGCGTGCAGGGGGAGGTACTCGCAAGTGACCAGCCGGCCGTCGTCGGGCAGTCCCTGGGCCATCCAGATGGTGCTGAAACCTGCCAGCGTGCCGATCTCCAGGACGCGGCGGGCACCGGAGAGCTGGACCAGCAATTTCAGGAGCTTGCCGGCGTTGGGGGCCACTTCGATAGGGGGCATGCCTGCCTCAAGGGCGCTGGCCACGGCGCGCTTGAGCGAACTGTCCGGGCGGACCACTGCGTCAGAGAGGAAGTTCTCGACGGCGACCCAGCCGGGGGTGGACTGATGCTCGATCATGTCCCCAGTGTTCCAGCCGCCCGCGCCTGGCGGTACCCTCCGGGCGCTGTTTCCGTCCGGTTTCGGCGTGCGGTCCGGCCTTAGATTCCCGGCCGGGTTGGAGTTTGCGGTCCCGCACCGCCGGCGCCGTGCCCGCCGATGGCGTTTTCGAGCCGCTCCACTTTGCCGGTCAACTCGCCGCTGTAGCCCGGCCGGATGTCCGCCTTGAGGACCAGCGAGACCCGGGAACCGTAGGCGCCCACCGCATCCGTGGCCCGTTTGACCACGTCCATGACCTCGTCCCACTCCCCCTCGATTTCGGTGAACATGGAACTGGTCCGGTTGGGCAGGCCCGACTCCCGGACGATCCGCACTGCGGCCGCAACGGCGTCGTGGACCGACGCGTCGCCGGGCGCCTGTCCGTTGGCGGGGTCACCGGCGGGTGCTACGGAGAATGCGACCAGCATGTGGTGGTTCCCTTCACTCAGTCCGGACAGCGGGGCAAAATTCGGGCCGTCCGGCACTAGTCTTTCACGGGATGCCGCCACGGCAGCGTCCGGGCGCACCTGGCGAAATCGTCACATAGATCACTACTCGCCGGTAACAGGGTTCGTGCACCCCTCGCGTTGCTAACCTAAGCAAATGAACCGGGCAGTAGACCGCAGGCCGCTCCGCGCAGATGCCGCGCGCAATGTGGACAAAATCATCGCCGCGGCCCGGCAGTGCTTCCGTGAGCACGGCCCCGAGGTGCCGCTGCAGACCATTGCCGTCACCGCCGGGGTGGGCCCCGCCACCCTCTTCCGGAACTTCGCCGACAAGGAAGAATTGGTGCTCGCGGCCCTGAACCGGCAACTCCGGCTGCAGGTGGATCCGGCCATAGATGAGGCCTTGGCCGATCCGGACGCCGCCGCCGGACTCTTCCGGGTCATCGATGCCACGATGCGTGTTGCCAGCGAAGAGGCCAACCTTCTCGGGGCTGTCGCCCACCGGCGTGGGCTGCTGGCCGGCATCACGGGCGGCCTGATAGAGTCCATCGCCGTGCTGCTGGGGCGGGGCCAGGGCCAGGGCACCCTGCGCAGCGATATTTCCATGACGGACATGTTCCGCCTGCTGGCCATGCTGATCGGCGTCGTGGACACCATGGAGGCGGGCTCCGACGCGTGGCGGCGGCCGGCGGCGCTGATTGAGGACGCCATCCGGACGGAGCGGCCGGACCGGGCGTTGCCACCGCAAGCCCCGCTGCAGGGCACCGCGTTCGACGCCATTCTCGGCTAGACGCCGTTCCGGCCGGCGCTAGTCCTCGGTCGACTTTTCTTTGGCTTCGAGAAGGTGGTGCTGCAGCTTCTCTTCGGCTTCCCGGCGACGGCGGGACATTTCGCGCATTTCCCGGGTGGACTCAGCCCCTCCAGAGACAAGCGGCTCGTGCTGCCTGGAGCGCTGCTCCTTGCGTGGCTCAGCGGCCTCCGGCTCAGCCGCCTCCTGCTCCGCGGCCTCCTGCTCGGCGGCGTCCTGCTCAGCGGCCGGCTGTTCCGCAGCCGGCCGCTCGCCGTCCTGTTCGCTCATGTTCGAATGCTCCCATGCGATCCGCGCGTCAAATAGGGACTAAAGACCGTTCCCGCCACGGCCACAGTCAGTTCGCGGAGCAGCGCCGGCCCGCGTACCACGGGCGGTTCAATCCCAGCCCAGCAGCCGCAGCCCGGCGGCCGTGGCCGCGCCGGTGATCACCACAACCAGGAACGGCGCCCGGAACCACAAGGCGATGCCCGCCGCCGCCAATGCGCCCAGCCGCGCGTCCAGGATGAGCGACTGGCCGGAGGCGACGGCATTGACCACCGTCAGGGAGGCCAGCAGCCCGATCGTCATGGTCCCGGCAATCCTGGACATCCGCGGGTTACGGAGCAGGCTGGCTGGCACCAGGTAGCCGAGCAGCTTCCAGGCATAGGCGAGGAGGCAGGAGAGCAGCAGCCACATCCAAAGGTTCATGCGTCGTCTCCAGTGCGGTCGCCGCGGTGGTCGCCGGCAGGGTCGTGGTGATGGTGCACGTGGTTCTCTGCGTAAGGATCGACGTCCGGTTCCAGGCCCTCGTCGCTGCGGCCGTGGCTGAACCAGCCGATTCCGGCGGCGACCACGGCGGCGACCAGGATCGGCACTCCTGGGGGCACGAACGGCACGGCCAGCACAGTGGCAAGCGCACAGACAACCGCGATCGCCACAGGTTCCCTGCCTTTCAGGCGCGGCCAGAGCAGGCCCAGGAAGGCCGCCACGGCGGCGCCGTCGAGACCCCACTGTTTGGGATCCCCGAGCGCCCCGCCGGCCATCGCGCCGAGGGCCGTGAACAGGTTCCAGAGGACGAAGACACCGATTCCCGCGGTCCAGAAGCCGCGCTTCTGTTCGTCCGGGTCCGTCTGGCCCGTGCTGGTGGCGGTTGACTCGTCGATGGTCAGCTGGGCAGCGGCAAATTTGCGCCATCCGCGCGGCTGCAACAGAGCGTTGATCTGCATGCCGTAGATGCCGTTGCGCATCCCCAGCAGCGTCGCGGCGCCCATCGCGGCGACGCCGGACCCGCCGCCGGCCACCACGCCGATGAAGGCGAACTGCGAGCCGCCGCTGAACAGCAGCAGGCTCAGGGCCATGGTCTGCCAAAAATCCAGGCCCGAGGTGACGGACAGCGCGCCGAAGGAGACGCCGTATAGACCGGTGGCGATGCTGATCGACAAACCGATCCGCACTGCCGGTGACTGCAGGATTTTCACGGGCGCCGGTTCCGCCGCGTCAGAGTCCAGGCCCAAGCGATGAGGGGCGCCTGCAGTGGGAGCCGCAAGGTATGCACGCGACGCCCGCGCGGCGTGCCCTTCGGCCCGTAGGCCTTGCGCAGGGCGTCTACGTGGCCGTAAAGAAACGCGGTGAACAGTGCCGTGACGCAACCGGCGGCGACCCTCCGGGTGGCCGGGATCAGGAGCCCGACGGCGGCGGCGCCTTCCAGCAGCCCGCTGGCTGCCACCCATTCCTCACGGGACAGGACGGCCAGGGGGCCGTTCCGCTGCTCGCCGGAGTCGTCCCGGCAGAGGATGTCGGGAACCACCGGGTGGAAAAATTCGGGCTCGCGGAAGTGCTTGGCGGCGCTGGTGAGCAGCAGCGCGCTCATCGCTGCCGCGGACAGTGTCTGGAGGTCCCGGCCGGACCAGCGGAATGGCATGCAACCACTCAACCACAGCGGCCACGCCGTCCGTAATCCGCCGGGGAGACCCGGGAAGCGCAAAGGGATTCCGACTGGATCCGCCCGCGATTAGCGGAGCGGCGGGGCCGTTAGCGGAGGGGCCGGCTGTCCGCCATCACCTGGGACAGGACCTGGGCCGGCCAGTTTGTGGTGATCTCGTGGATCCCGAGTTCCCGGCACCGTTCGACGTCGTCCTCGGCGTCGACCGTCCACACCCGGAACCGGAGCCCGGAAGCTAGCCAGCGCTGAACGGTCGGGGCGTGCGCCCGGACGTAGCCGATACCGGGGCCGGCGATGCCCGCCTCAGCCCCATCCAGGATCCGTTCGCCCTCAGCCTGGGCTGCCCTCATTACATTGGCCAGGGCCCCGCCGGTCAGGGCACCGAGGCCCAGTTCCTCCCGGATGTCCGCCACCTTTACGTCGTCCACGAGTTGGCAGACGGCCCCTGCCGGCGCGGACTCGAGGAGGTGCTTTACGGAGTCGGGGCTAAAGCTCATGAAGGAAACGATGATGTTGTCCAGCATCGACGTGCGCGGATTCCAGCCCTCGCGCCTCAGGACTTCGAGGGTCCTGTCTTCGAGTCCGAGCTGGTACGGGCTCGGGTGTTTGAACTCAATCGCCAGTCCGATCCCGCGGCCCGCCCCGCGCAGGATGTCGAGCAGTTCCGGCAGGGTCAGGAGCTGCTCGGACTTGGCGCCGTAGGCATCCGGAATCCGGGCTCCCTTCCAGGAGGAGAAGTCCAGCGGCCGGAGCTCTTCCAGGGTCCGGTCGGCCACCTGGCCGGTGCCGTCCGAGGTGCGGTCCAAGGTGGCATCGTGCAGGAGCACCACGTGCTGGTCCCGGGTCAGATGGACATCGCATTCCACGCCGTCGGCGCCGTCGGCGATTGCCTGCAGGTACGCTGCCCGGGTGTGCTCGGCGAAGGCTCCGCTGGAGCCACGGTGGGCATAGACCAGAGGACGGGCGGCGGCGGACTCGTCAGTCGTCATGGTGCCACGTTAGCGGACGGCCTGTTTCCTTGGCGGGACTAGGCTGGGCTCATGCAGGTGAATACTGAGCCAACTACCCTGACCAGTGCCGCGGGACGTTCAGGCGGCGTCCGGCCGGACGGTCCCCCCGGACAGCGTTCCGCTGCGTCCAGCGACGCCGAGAAGGCCGCCGCGCTGCGCCGGATGAAGCTCCTGGCCCTCGCGCTCCTGATCGTGATGGCCGTGATCTTCGTCGTCGCGTTCGCCCTGCAGAAGCAGTATCCGGGGCTCGAATACGTCCGGGCCGCGGCCGAGGGCGGCATGGTGGGTGCCCTCGCGGACTGGTTCGCCGTCACGGCTCTGTTCAAATACCCCATGGGAATCAAGATCCCGCACACCGCGATCATCCCGCGCCGCAAGGACCAGATCGGCGCCTCGCTGGGCGAATTCGTGGAAACCAATTTCCTCTCCGAACAGGTGGTCCAGGAAAAGCTGGCATCCGCCGACATTGCGCGCAAGGCCGGCGCCTGGCTTTCCAGCCCCGGCGGGCCGGACCGAGTCGCCAAGGAGGGTGCCGCCGTCATCCGCGGCGCGTTTAAGGTCCTCAACGACGACGATGTCAAGGCCGTGATCGAGTCCATGGTCCGCAAGCACCTGCTCACCCCGCCGTGGGGGCCGCCCGTGGGCCGGCTCGCCGAGCGGATCTTCGACGACGGGCACCACCACGCCCTGGTGGACTTGCTCGTGGACCGCACCGTGGACTGGGTGCGGGACAACCAGGAGACGGTCAACAGATTGGTCACCGACCGTTCCCCGACGTGGGTGCCGACGTTCGTGGACGGGCTCGTGGGCGACAAGGTGTACGTGGAGATCCTCAAGTTCACCCGCGCCGTACAGTCCGATCCGCAACACCAGGTCCGCCTGTCCATCGACAAGTACCTCAAGGAACTGGCGCAGGATCTGCAGCACGATCCGGTAATGATCGCCCGTGCCGAGGGCATCAAGGCGCAAGTGCTCGGCGACCCCGAGGTCCGCGAGCTCGCCTCCCGCAGCTGGGACACCATCAAGTCCGCCCTGCTCACCGCCGTCGATGACCCGCACAGCGAATTGACCGTCAAATTCAAGGCGGCCGTGCATGACTTCGGCACCCGGTTGGTGGTCGATCCCGAGCTCGCCGGCAAGGTGAACGCTTGGATCGGCGACGCGGCGGGCTACCTCGTGAAGACCTACCGCTCGGACATCGCGGGGGTCATCACGGACACCGTGGCCCGCTGGGATGCCGAGGAAACGTCCCAGAAGATCGAGCTGCAGGTGGGCAGGGACCTGCAGTTCATCCGGATCAACGGCACGGTGGTGGGCGCCTTGGCCGGGCTGGCCATCTTCACGGTGGCGACCCTGCTTTTCGGCTAGCCAGCCCCGGTCCGCGGCTCCAGTCGGGGCCGCCCGTCATCAGGACCGCCGGGTCAGCGTCGCCAGGCCGCCCCGCCGCGGGGTCAGGGCACAGCGTTCAGGCGAAACTCTCCAGCTCCACGCCGGCGGCCTCAAGGCCGGCCCGCACGGCGGCGGCAACGCTGACGGAGCCGGGTGTGTCCCCGCGCAGGCAGAGCGAGTCTGCCCTCACCACGATCATCGAGCCGTCCACCGCCTCGACCTCGCCCTTCGTGGCGAGCCTGACAGCCCGCTCGGCGACCTGTCCGGCGTCGAGCAGCACGGCGCCTTCCTCCGTACGCGGCACGAGGGTGCCGTCCGGGAAGTAGGCGCGGTCGGCGAAGGCTTCGGCGAAGACGGGGTGCCCGGCGTCCCGGGCGATTTCCAGCAAGGCTGAGCCGGGGAAGCCGAGGACGGGCAGCCCGGGGTCGTAGGCCTGGATGGCGGCAATCACTGCGGAGGCCTGCTCGGTGTCGCGCACGGTACGGTCATAGAGCGCCCCGTGCAGCTTGACGTAGTCCACCGAGGCGCCGACGGCATGGGCAACGCCGTCGAGCGCTCCGAGCTGGTACAGCACCGCGCCGAACAGGTCATCAAAGGTCATGTCCAGCGAGCGCAGGCCGAAGCCGGCCAGATCCGGGTAGCCAAGGTGGGCGCCGACGTTGACGTCGAGCTCGTAGGCCGCCCGGCAGGTGTCCAGCATGGTCACAGGGTCGCCGGCGTGCATCCCGCAGGCCACGCTGGCGCTCGTGAGGAGCGGAAACATCGCGGCATCCTCACCCATGGTCCAGGTCCCGAAGGACTCCCCTAGGTCAGCGTTCAGATCCAAAACGTGCCGCCGTCCTTCGTTGTCTTCGGGGCGCCTGTTGTCTTCGGGGCGCCGCCATCCGGTGGGGTGTCCAGGGCGGACTCCGGCGCAGCATCGTAGAGCGCGGCAACCCCGGTGGTTTTTGCCAGGGCCTGCAGTTCTCCCGGGATCGTGTCCGGGATGGGACCGAACGCTTCCCTGGCATTGGCGATGACGGCGCGGGCCATCAGCCGGTTGCCGACGCCACCAACGACGGCGCCGATGCCGAAGGGCAGGGCACGGCCCAACCAGGCAGTGCCCTGCTGTTTCATCAGGGTCTTGAGGAACATCGTCTGGATCTTGGCCCGCACTGTGCCGAAGCCGGCGAGGGGGACGCGGCGGGTGAAGGCCGCGGTCCAGGCCCGGGCGGGCCCCCTGCCCCGGCCGACCGCCTGTCCGCTCAACGAGCTCAGCAGCTCGGTGCCTTCCTCGCCCAGCATGATCGCCATCACCAGGGTGCTGGCCCGGTCCGGGTCCACCAGCCGCACGCCGTGCAGTTCAGCCAGCGCCGTGGAAAACAGGGCGGTGGCTTCGAGGAACCCGACCGCCGCGGCGGCCGAAAGTCCGAGTGCGGCCGCAGTTCCGACGCCCGGAATCACGGCCGCCCCGCCGACCAGCGCGCCGCCGCCGGTGACCGCCAGCAGGTAGTCGCGCTCCATGATGGCGGCGAGCTGCGCCGCCGTGGCCTGCGGGTGCCTGCGCTGGAGCCTGCGGATATTGGCCAGCACCAGCGGGCGCTGGATTTCGACCGCCCGCAGGAGCACCTTGTGGAGACCGGGCCGGGGGTTGCCGGCGGCGTCGAACATCGCACTGTGGGCTGATTGCTGGGCAATCTTCATTGCCGGGTTGCTGCGCTTGGCCATGATCGCCTCTCGTCGGAACCAGAAAACTAAGTTCACTTAACATTAGGGCACGGCCCGGCAGGCCGGGTTCAGGCTGGACCTAGGGTGGTTCCAGCCCGGCCGGGTGGCCGGCTAATAGACTGGGCCCATGCCCGCCCTGCGAGCCCTCCGCCCCTTCGCGCACCGGGAGTACCGCGTGCTGATCACGGCGCTGGCCATCTCCATCTTCGGTTCCGGGATGTGGGCCGTCGCGATGGTCTACGAGGTGATCTACCTGGGCGGCGGTCCGCTGGAGCTCTCGCTCGTGGCTGCGGCGGGCAGCGTCGGGCTCGTGGCGTTTCTGCTGGCCGGCGGCATCGCCGCGGACCGCGTTCCCCAGCGGCTGCTGATCATCGCGGTTGAGGGCGCCAACCTCGCCGTCATCGCCAGCATCAGCGGGCTGGCCATGGCGGGCTGGCTGCAGCTCTGGCATCTGGCGCTGGGGGCCTTCGTGCTCGGCGTCGGGGCTGCATTCTTCTTCCCCGCCTATTCCGCCATCCTGCCGCGGATCCTGCCACCCGAGGACCTGCTGGCGGCCAACGGCCTGGAGGGGACCCTGCGGCCGATTCTGCAGCAGGCCGCCGGGCCGGCCGTTGCGGGCGTCCTGGTGGCGGCCATGTCCCCCTCGTACGCCGTCGCCGGTGTGGCGGTCTGCCACCTGCTGGCTTTCTGCATCCTGAATTTCCTCCACCGCCAGCCCGCGGCCAGGGCACCGGGCGCGGCCAGCGGCGAGGGCGCGGTATCCGGCCAGCCGCGGGCCAAGACGTCCCTGCGCCACGACCTCCGCGAGGGCGTCGGCTACACCGTCCGCACGCCCTGGCTGCTGTGGACCCTGCTCTGGGCCTGCATTTCAGTGCTGTTCCTGATCGGCCCCATCGAGGTCCTCATGCCGTTCGTGGTCCGGGACCAGCTCGGTGGGGACGCGCGCATGTTCGGCTTCCTGCTCGCCATCATGGGCGTCGGCGGCGCCGCAGCCTCGCTGGCCACCGCCTCTTTCCCCCTCCCGCCCCGCTACCTCACCGTGATGATGGTGTCCTGGGGGGCGGGCAGCCTGCCAATCGCCGCCGTCGGATTCATGGACAGTTTCTGGGCGGTGGCAGCAGCCCTGTTCGTCTTCGGCGCGACCGGCGGCGTGGGCATGGTGATCTGGGGAACCTTGCTCCAGCGCCGGGTTCCGCCGCATCTGCTGGGCCGTGTCTCGAGCCTGGATTTCTTCGTGTCGCTGGCCCTCATGCCGGTCTCCATGGCACTGGCCGGACCGGCCGCCGAGGTGTTGCCGCTGTGGCTGATCTTCCTCGTCGCGGGGACCGTGTGTCCGGTGATGGCCGTCGTCGCGATGGCGGTGGCGCGGATGCCGGCCGATGAGCTGGCCCATCCGCTCGCCGGCGGAGCCGAGGAGTCCGATGAACAATCCGGCGGCGCAGGACAACCCGGCGGCGCGGAAGAGCCGGCCGAGGACGGCCTGGCGGGCAGAGGGCGGATCGACGCCGCCGATCCGCCCTGAACTGCCCCCGCGGCGACCGCCGCAAACAGCACGCCCGCACCGTCCGGGTAATAGGCGCCTCAGACCGCGGCGCGCACCACCGGGATCGACGCCGTCGGCAGGCCGCTGGCGAAGATGGTCGGCTCCGGGGCCGTGACGGACGCCAGCGGGACCCGGACCGGGTCGCCGTCGACGGTGTGCAGTTCCCCGCGCACGTCAATCTCCAGCGGCCCGCCTTCACGCACGGTCAGGCTGATCGAATCCTGTTCCAGCCCGATGTGCAGGAGCCTGCCCTGGATCTTCAGGTGGAACTCGAGGCCGTCCCAGTCGGCAGGCAGCCGCGGATCGAAGTACGGCACCGCGCCCTGGTCCCGGAGCCCGGCGAAGCCGCTGACCAGTGAGCTCCACACCCCGCCGGTGGAGGCGATGTGGACGCCGTCGATCGTGTTGCCGTGGGTGTCATCAAGGTCGATGAACAGGGCGTGGGTGAAGTGCTCCAGCGCAGCCCTGCCGTAGCCGACCTCGGCCGCCATGATGCCCTGGACGCAGGCGGACAGCGTGGAGTCGCCCGTGGTGATGGGGTCGTAGAAGTCGAACGCCCGGCGCTTTTCCTCGGCGGTGAAGTCCTGCCACTGCAGGAACATGGCCAGCACGGTGTCGGCCTGCTTCAGGACCTGGTGCCGGTAGATCACCAGCGGGTGGAAGTGCAGCAGGAGCGGGTACTTGGACCGGGGCGTGGTCCAGTCCCACGGTTCCAGGGTCATGAAGTCGTTGTCCTGGGAGTGGACCTGGAGGTCTTCGTCGTACGGCACCTGCATGCGGTTGGCGGCCTGCTCCCAGAACTGGCGTTCGGCGTCGTCGATCTCCGGGTGGTCCAGCGCCGCCGCGGCGCGCAGGTTGAAGCGAGCCATGACGTTTGTGTACAGGTTGTCGTTTACGACGGCGGTGTACTCGTCGGGGCCGGTGACGCCGTGGATGTGGAAGAGCCCGTCCTTGCCGAAGAAGCCGAGCGAGGCCCACATCCGGGCGGTCTCGATCAGCAGCTCGGAGCCCAGGGTGTCCTGGAAGTCGGTGTCACCGCTGGCCCAGATGTACCGGTTGGTCGCGAAGGCGATCGCGGCGGCGATGTGGAACTGCGCGGTGCCGGCCGCGTAGTAGGCGCTGGCCTCGAGTCCGTTGATGGTGCGCCAGGGGAAGAGGGCACCGTCCACGCTGAGCTCCTTGGCGCGGATCTTCGCCTCAGGCAACAGGTCGTGGCGGAATTCCAGGACCTGTCGGGCGTTGCCCGGGTTCGTGTAGGTCAGGTAGGGCAGCAGGTACACTTCCTGGTCCCAGAAGTAGTGGCCGTCATAGCCGGAGCCGGACACGCCCTTGGCCGGGATGCCGGCCACATCGGCGCACGCAGTGGCCTGCGCGAGCTGGAAGAGGTTCCAGCGGATGCCCTGCTGAAGCTCGGTCTGGCCCGCCACCACGATGTCGCTCGTGCTCCAGTAGGCGCGGTAGTGGTCCTCGCTCTGGGTGAAGATCTCGCTGACCGGCTTGAGGCTGCCTTCGGCGCTGTCCGCAAGGTCCTCGGCGGCCTGGCCCACGGCGTAGCTGACGCTCTTCTCCAGCACGAACGGTACGTCCGCGCTGACGGCCAGCACGTAGCGGACGCTGCTGTCATCCTGGTCCACCAGGGTGTCGAACGGCTGCACCCCAGCCGAGGTCCAGTGGTCCACGGCCATCCCGAGCCGCTGCTTGGATTCCGAGGCTTCCCAGGACAGGCGCAGGGAGCCGTCCCCGCCGTCGAGCCGCAGGGGCAGCAGCACGCGTCCGGCGTGGCGGCCGGCGCGGCGCGGGTCGTGGGCGGAGTGGTCCTCCACCGGCTGGTCCTGGCGGTTGATAACAGAGGACGTGACGTCCGCGGAGATATCCCGGTCCGCCGCCACTTCGAGGCTGATGCCGAGCGCCCCGCGCGATTCGTAGCCGACAGCGCGGCGTTCGGTGGTGGTCACGGTCGCGCCGGAGCGGCACTGCCAGGTGATCCGGCACTCGTAGATACCCGTGGCGAAATCCACCGAGCGGCGGTAGTCCAGCACCGTGGACTCGTCCAGGCTCAACGGCTCGCCGTCGATGATGACGGTGAAGTTGTTGGCGTCCGGGACGTAGAGGATCCGCTGCCCGGTGCGGGCGAAGCCGTAGGCGTTTTCCGCGTGCTTGATGTCCCAGGTCTCGTGGAAGCCGTTGATGAAGCTGCCGGGAAGTTCGGCGTCAGCGGCGCCCCAGTGCGCACCGCGGATGCCCAGGTGCCCGTTGCCGAGGCTGAACAGGGTCTCCAAGGTGCCGGCATTGCCGGGGAGGTGGACAGTCTCGACCAGCTGCCAGGGATCGTTAGGGAACCGGGCGCGGTCCGAGGTGATGAGAGCCATGGTTTAGGGGGTTCCTTCGGCGGGAGTGGGCGGTGAGCAGGGCGGTGGGAGCCGGGTGGGCCCCGGGCTAGAGCAGTTCGGCGAGGTCGTTGACCACTACCGTGGCCCCAGCGTCGAGCAGCGTCTGCCGGCCGGCTCCGCGGTCGACGCCGATCACCGAGCGGAAGTCTCCCGCGCTGCCGGCCTGGACGCCGGAGACGGCGTCTTCCACCACGACGCACTCCTGACTCGGCAGATCCAGAAGCCGGGCGGCGTATTCGTAGGTGGCCGGGCTGGGCTTGCCGGGCAGCCCCTGGGTGACGGCGACGACGCCGTCGACCACCACCGGGAAGTAATCGGAGAGCCCGGCAGCCTTGAGCACGGCAGGGGCATTGCGCGAGGAGGAGACGACGGCGAGCTTGAGTCCGCGGGCCAGCGCGGCGTCGACAAGCCGGACGGACCCCTCGTAGGGCTGGACTCCGCCGGCCTCGACGATGTCGTTGAAGACCTTGTTCTTGCGGTTGCCCAGCCCATGGACGGTGTCGTGCGCGGGCTCGTCGTCCGCCGGACCCTCGGGCAGCACAATTCCGCGGGAAGCCAGGAAGTCGCGGACGCCGTCGAAGCGCGGCTTGCCGTCGATGTGGTCGAAGTAGTCGCTCTCACGGTACGGCGCAGCCTCCGGGACCGAGGCCAGGAAGCCGTCGAAGAGCTGCTTCCAGGCCTGCTCGTGCACCACCGCGGTGGGCGTCAGGACGCCGTCGAGGTCAAAAAGGATGGCGGATGCGCCGGAGAGCGCACCGGCGAGGCCGGAGGTGTCGGGAACTACGGTCATGAGTCAAAGTCCTTTCAGACAACGGGCAGGCAAGACGGTTTGATCAAAGCCTTGGTCTAAGGCAGTCAGTTCAGGGCAAGCAGTTCGGGGCAGTCAGCTCGGGCAGTCGGTCCAAGCGCTGTCCGGTGCGGCGGCGCCGTTCCGTTGCGAGGGCGGCGCCGGCCTTTGCTGCTCTGTTTGGGGCCGTTCCGGTGACGGGCACCGTCCGAATCAGCGGCGGCGCGTGCTCGTGCGCCCTACCAGTTTCGTGTCCAGCAGATGGTGCGACGGCGGACTGGCAAGCGGCGGATTGGGAAGTCCCGAGCGATGAAGTCATTCAATCACCAGGTTGGCGGCGAAAGCGCCCTGGTCGGCCACTGGCTGGGCAATAATGGTCAGGCCCAGGAACCAACTCATCTGATGATCGTCTATTCCTATAGTGGACGCGTTTTCCGGCGCTGACAAACCGAACCCCCTGCCGACGAGGCCTTGTAGCCCAACTGGGCCGCGCGTCACCGACCCTAGCCTTGGCTTGCGCGGAGACGCTGGGGAGCCGCCGGAGTGCACGGGAGACGGTGCCGATGGAGAGCCCGCAGAGCGCGGCGACGTCCTGGATTCTCACGCGCGAGGTCTTGGCCTGCGGCACGGGCTCAGCCCTTTCTCCCCCCGAAGTAGTGGGCCCGGTGTTGATGGCCGAGGTCGATTGTAAGCGCTTACAAATTTGGCATGCAAGTGGATGGTCCCATGTCGGGCCAGTGTTTAAGGGCGCGGCTGGACGGCGGTTGGGCGCCCGCTCAATGGCTGGTCAGCGCCTGGTCAGCGCAGGACATAGTGCCGCAGGAAGGCGCTGACGTCCACGAGTTCGGCCTTCGAAATCGAATGTCCCATGCCGGGGTAGGTCCGGGCCGTGAGCTGGGTGTTCCGGTGCAGCCATTCCTCGGTGTGTTCGGCGGCGGCGTCGTTAATCACGATGTCGGCCCTGTCCCTGCCCCAGAAGAACGGCGGCCGGGACGTGAGGGATTCGCTCATGGCCAGGAGCTCGTTGTCCAGGACAAAACCCGAGAGCCCGACCACCGCGCGGAACTGGTCCGGCCGGAGCCGCAAAAGCGTGCTGGCCATGGCCATCCCCTGCGAAAATCCGAACAGGCTGACGCTGCTGTGCCGGGATTTGACGGACTCGATCCAGGCGAAGACCGCGTTCGTGGAGGCGATGACGTCGGCAAAGTCGTGGGTGAGGAAGTAGTCCAGCATGAACCAGCCGTGGTGGTCTCCGATGTCCTTGGGCCCGCGCAGGGCGGCACAACTGAACTCCGACGGCAGGGAACCAAACAGCTTGGACATCCGGGACTCGTCCGTGCCGTAGCCGTGCAGCATCACCAGCAGCGGTGTGCCGGCGCGCTCGTGTTCGGGTTTTGACCAGACGACCGTCTCCATGGGCCCAGCCTATCCAGCGCCGCCTTGTGCTCCGCGCAGCATATTTGGCGCTGCATCCCTGCCCGGCCCCGGATTCCGCAGCGGAAGCGGACTTCCTGCCCTCAGATCCGCGGCGCGGCCGTCTTAAAGCGGGGCCGATGTCCCGAATCGATGCGGAAATATCCCGGCGCCGAGGTCGTTTCATTGAAACAGCAGGGGCAGGGTTGTAGCGTGACGCTGGACAGCATGCTTAGCATCACCAATCCGTCCCCCGGGACACCAAGGAGCACGTCATGAGAATCGGTTCCGCAATCTTCCTCATTGCCATCGGCGCCATCCTTGCCTGGGCCGTTGCCCCGGGCCTGATCCCCAACGTGAACCAGGCCATGATCGGCTACATCCTGATGGCGGTCGGCGTTGTTGGACTCATCGCTTCCCTGATCCTCGCCTCCCCCGGCCGCGGCCGCACCCGCCGGGTCAGCGAAAGCCGCACGGTCGTGGACCCGAACACGGGCGAGACGATCACCCGCAATGAGAGCCGCGACGCGAACCTCTAAGTTCCACCCGCGCCCCCTGCGCGGCGTGGAATCCAACGACCCGGGAGCCGGGCCGGGCCTCGAGGTCGGGCCCGGCTTCCGCCATTTAAGCCGCACACCCGCAGGCGCAGCCACCCCACGCGCGGCACATGCCCAGCCCCCGGAGCGAGCCATGAACATAACCCCAAACCGCCCACTCCCCGGCCCGATCACTGGACATGTCCCCCGGCACCAGGCCCGCAGCCACCCCACGCGCGGCACATGCCCAGCCCCCGGGGCGAGCCATGGACATAACCCCAATCTGCCCATTCCCCGGCCCGATCACTGGACATGTCGCCCGGCACCAGGCCCGCAGCCACCCCACGCTCCCGCGCGGCACATGCCCAGCCCCCGGGGCGAGCCATGGACATAATCCCAATCTGCCCATTCCCCGGCCCCACCACTGGACATGTCCCGCGGCCGCTCGCCAACTTTCTGCGTTCATGTGGTTTTTCATTGACAAACCAACAGGAACGAAGATAAAGTCAAATAATTCCACTTCATGTGACGGGAGTCACCGGGGCGGTAGGGGCGGGCTCCGCAGAAGAGCCCGGGCAGGAACAAAAACCAAGTCAGATGCAGTACGCAATGGAGGGTAAGTGTTCGCCGAGGAACGCCAGCAGCTGATCGTGGGGCTCATCTACGCCAGCGGGCGGGCCAGTGTCACGGACCTGGCCGAGCGCTTCAGCATCACCACCGAAACTGTCCGCCGGGACCTCGCCGCGCTCGAAGCCGCCGGCAGCGTCCGCCGGGTGCACGGCGGCGCGGTTTCCCCGGACCGCTTCAGCACCACGGAGGAGAGCATCCTCGAGCGGACCGTCCAGCGGCAGCCCGAGAAGATCCGGATCGCCGAGGCCGCCCTGGCCCTCATGCCCCCCGGCCTCACCGGCAGCATCCTGATCGACGCCGGCTCCACCACGGAGGCCCTCGCCGAACTCCTGTCCGCCCGGGCCGCCGGAGCCGCCGCAGCCGGCAGCTTGCCCGGCCCCGGGTCCGACGCCGAACTCGTCGTCATCACGCACTCCCTGCCCATCGCGTCCAGGCTGTCCGGCGAACCCGGGATCGCCCTGCACCTGCTCGGCGGCAAAGTCCGCGGCCTGACCCAGGCCGCCGTCGGCCAGTCCACGGTCGAGGCCGCCCGCCGGATCCGCCCGGACATCGCCTTCATCGGCACCAACGGCATCCATGCAGCCTTCGGGCTGAGCACGCCCGATCCTGAAGAAGCCGCCGTCAAGGCTGCCTTCGTCCAATCAGCGCGCCGCATCGTGGTGCTGGCTGACTCCTCCAAGCTGGACGCGGAAACGCTGGTCCAGTTCGCCTCGTTGAAAGATCTGGACACCGTGATCACAGACTCGCAACCCAGCCGGGAACTGACCGACGCCCTGGCGGAAGCCGGAGTGGAGGTGGTGGTCGCTTGATTGTCACCCTCACCGCCAACCCCAGCCTGGACCGCACCGTGGCGCTGCCCGGCCCCCTTCTCCGCGGGGAAGTTCAGCGGGCGATCTCCGTCCGGCAGGAATCCGGAGGCAAGGGCGTCAACGTCTCCCGCGCCCTCGTCGCCTCGGGGCTCAAGACAATCGCCGTTCTCCCCGGCGCCGAGGCCGACCCTGTCCTCACCGGCCTGCGGGAGACCGACGTGCCGTTCGCGGCCCTCCCGATTGGCGAGCCGCTGCGCAGCAACGTGGCCCTGACCGAGCCCGGCGGCGTCACCACCAAGATCAATGAACCCGGACCGGTCCTCAGCGCGGACCAGCAGGAGGCCCTGATCAGCCTGCTGCTGGACCACGCCCGCGGTGCCGCCTGGGTGGTCCTGGCCGGCTCGCTCCCACCCGGGGTTCCAGCCGACTTCTACGCGACCGTCACCCGGCGGCTGCGTTCCCTGTTCGACGGCGAGGCCGCACCTCGGGTCGCCGTCGACTCGTCCGGCGAACCCCTCGCCGCAGCGGTCTCCGGCGACACCTCGGGAAAACCGGACCTCTTGAAACCCAACGCCGAGGAACTGGTGGAACTGGCTGCCGCAGCCGGTTTCGCCACGAACAAATCCGCCGAGGAGCTCGAAGCGGACCCGGAGGCTGCAGCAGCGGCCGCCTCCGCCGTCGTGCGCTCCGGAGTGGGTGCTGTACTGGCCACCCTCGGCTCCAAGGGTGCCGTTCTTGTGACGGCCGACGGCGCGTGGCTGGCCACGCACCCGCCGGTCACCGCGGTCAGCACTGTCGGCGCCGGCGATTCCTCGCTGGCCGGATACCTGCTCGCATCCAGCCAGGGCGCCGCCCCGGTCGATTGCCTCCGTCAGGCGGTGGCCCATGGTGCCGCCGCCGCTTCCCTGCCTGGCTCCACGGTCCCGGCAGTCAACCAAACCACCCCTGATGCCGTAACCATCACGGCCCTCCGGAAGGATTGACAGTGACACAGCTCATTACTACCGAACTGGTCGAGCTCGACCAGAATCTGGGCAGCTCGCCCGAGGACGTGATCCGGCATCTGGCAGGCAGAGTGGCAGCCACCGGACGCGCCACCGAGGCCGAAGGCCTTTTCGCCGACGCCTTTGCCCGGGAGTCGAAGACCGCCACGGGCGTGCCGGGCGGCATCGCGATCCCGCACTGCCGCTCGACGGCGGTCACCGAACCCACCCTGGCGATGGCCCGGCTGTCCCAGCCGGTCGATTTCGGCGCCAAGGACGGGCCCGCGGACATCATTTTCTTCATCGCCGCTCCTGAGGGCGCGGACCAGGACCACTTGAAGCTGCTTTCGAAGCTGGCGCGGTCGCTGATCAAGAAGGACTTCACGGCCAGCCTGCGCGCCGCGACCTCCCAGGCGGAGATTGTCGAGCTCGTCGACGCCGCCTTGGCGGACAAGCCCGCGGCCCACACCCCTGCCGAAGCGACCGGTGCCGCATCCACGGCCGCCGCCTCAGCGGCCGCGGGCGCCGCGGGTGAAGGTGCCGGGGCAGCGAAGGCCAAGGGGCCCAAGCGCCTCGTCGCCGTTACGGCCTGCCCCACCGGCATCGCCCACACCTATATGGCCGCCGACTCGCTCGTTGCCGCGGCCAAGGAGGTCGGCGTGGAGCTGCAGGTCGAAACCCAGGGGTCCTCCGGCGCCAAGGCCCTTGACCCCGCCGTGATCGCTGCCGCCGACGCCGTGATTTTCGCCGTGGACGTCGACGTGCGCGGCAAGGAGCGCTTCGCCGGCATGCCGGTGATCAACGCGCCGGTCAAGCGCGGTATCGACGAGCCGGACAAGATGGTCGCGGAAGCACTCGCCGCCGCGGACAACCCGCATGCCCGCCGTGTGCCGCACTTCGGCGCCGAGGAGCAGGCCGAACACGAGGCCGAGGAAAAGGGCGAGCACTTGGGCACGAAGCTGAAGAAGGCCCTCCTGACCGGTGTCAGCTACATGATCCCGTTCGTGGCGGGCGGCGGTCTGCTGATCGCCCTCGGCTTCCTGTTGGGCGGCTACGACATCACCGCCTTCGCGGACAAGATCCTGGCGGAGAACAGCCTCTTCAACTTGCCCACCGTGTACCCGGAACTGGCGTGGGGCCCGCTGGGCGCCTACCTGGGGGCCGTGCTCTTCAAGATTGGCGCCCTGTCCCTGGGCTTCCTCGTGCCCGCGCTGGCCGGTTATATCGCCTATGCCATCGCTGACCGGCCCGGCATCGCCCCGGGCTTCGTTGCCGGCGCCGTCGCCGTCTTCATGGGCGCAGGGTTCCTCGGCGGCATCGTGGGCGGCCTGATCGCCGGCTACGTGGCGCACTCGATCGGCAAACTCACCGTGGCCCGCTGGCTGCGCGGCCTGATGCCGGTGGTCATCATCCCGCTCGTGGCGTCGCTCGTGGCGTCGGGCCTGTTGTTCGTGTTCCTGGGCGCCTACATCGCCAGGGTCACTGTCGGGCTCAACGATTTCCTGGCCGGCCTCACCGGTGCCAGCGCAATCGCCCTGGGCGTCATCCTGGGCCTGATGATGTGCTTCGACCTCGGCGGTCCCGTCAACAAGGTTGCCTACTCCTTCGCCGTCGCCGGCCTGAGCGCAGCCTCCATCACCAACCAGGCACCGTGGCAGATCATGGCGGCCGTCATGGCCGCCGGCATGGTCCCGCCGCTGGCCATGGCACTGGCTGCGACCGTGCTGAACAAGAGGCTCTTCAGCCTGGCGGAACAGGAAAACGGCAAGGCCGCGTGGCTACTGGGAGCCTCCTTCATCACCGAAGGCGCCATCCCGTTCGCCGCCGCGGACCCGCTCCGCGTCATCCCCGCCAGCATGCTCGGCGGTGCCGTGACCGGTGCGATCTCGATGGCGGCAGGCGTGGGATCGAAGGCCCCGCACGGCGGAATCTTCGTCTTCTTCGCGATCGATAACTTCCTGATGTTCGTCGTCGCGATCGCGGTCGGTACCGTCGTGAGCGCCTTCGCCGTGATCGGGCTCAAGCGCTTCGCAGTCAAGAAGCAGGTTGATACGGTGGAAACTGTTCCCGTAGCCGCCTGAACCAGTCCAGGACGATTTTCCAAGCAGATACTCGCAGCTGATAAACACCCAAGCTGACTTCAAGGAGCAGAAATGACCGAACGTAACGCCACCATTGCCAGCCGCGTTGGGCTCCATGCCCGCCCGGCCGCCATCTTCGCCGAGGCTGCAGGCGAGTTCGACAACCTCGACATCACGATTGCCCGCCTGGGCGAGCCGGAGGACGAGGCCATGGACGCCGCCAGCATCCTGTCGCTGATGAGCCTGGGCGCCTCCCACGGCGAGGTTGTGGTGTTGCGTGCCGAGGGCGAAGGCGCCGACGCGGCACTGGACCGTCTCGTGCAGATCCTTGAGACGGATCACGACGCCGAATAGGCTCACCTTCCGGCCCCGCGCCGGAACACCGGCAGCATCAGAAGGCCCGGCCGCCCCCGATGAGGGGCCGGCCGGGCCTTCGCGTTTTGTCAGTGAACTTAGTAAAAGCTTGTCACCGCCCGGTGGCGCGGCTAGTTTGGAATCCCGGCGGCACCGTCCGCGGGCCGCCGCCCAAGTGGTTCCCGGCCGAAGGAGACGATCGCGCAGCCATGCCAACGAAGAAGGGCGAGCCCCGCGGCTCAGAAAGCCCCAGCATCAAGGACCCCGAGCTCTACGAGAAGCTGCTCGAGGACGGTGCCTCCAAGCAAAAAGCCGCCAGGATCTCCAACGCCGCCGCCAAGCAGGGCCGTTCCTCGGTCGGCCGCAAGGGCGGCAAGGCCGGAGACTATGAGGACTGGACGGTGCCGCAGTTGAAGGAACGCGCCAAGGAGATCGGCCTCAAGGGCTACTCGGCCAAAAAGAAGAGCGAGCTCATCTCCGCCCTGCGGAACTCCTGATTAGGGTGGACCACGGCGCCAGCCAGCTTCCGAACTTAGGCACGCTTTTGGGCAGTCTTCGCGGCCGTCGCTTTGGAAGCCGCGGCAGTCTTGGACGCCGCAGTCTTGGAAGCCCCAGTCCTGGAGGCCGCCGTAGGCTTGGCAGAACCAGTCTTGGCAGGCGTGGATTTGGCGGCTGTGGTGGACTTGGACGCCGGCGTCTTGGCGGCCGCCTTCGGGGCGGCCTTGGCCGCCGATCCGGAGGCCCGGGCCGGAGTCTCCGCTGCCCCTCCCCCTCCGCCGCGCTTTTTCTCGATGCTGCGCTTGAGGGCTTCCATCAGGTCGATCACTTCGCCCTCGCCCGCCTCGGCAGGGGCACCGAAGGTCTCCTCTGTATCCAGCGACTCCCCCTTGTCCAGCTTCGCCTCGATCAGCTGGCGCAACTGCCCCTGGTAGTCGTCCGTGAACTGGTCCGGCTCAAAATCGGAGGCCATCGAATCAACCAGGGCGGCGGACATCTCGCGTTCCTGCGCCGAGATCCGGATGGAGGTTTCGAGTGCGGGAAAGCTGGCCTCGCGGACTTCGTCGGCCCACAACAGGGACTGCAACACCAGGACCTCGTCGCGAATCCTCAGCGCGCCAAGGCGGGTCTTGTCGCGGAGCGCGAACTGCACAATTGCCACCCGGTCCGTATCCTCCAGGGCGCGCCGCAGCAGCACATAAGCCTTGGGCGACTTGGAGTCGGGTTCAAGGTAGTAGCTTTTTTCAAACATCATGGGATCGAGCTGGTCGGCCGGAACGAACTGGACCACTTCGATTTCGTGGCTGTTTTCCGCCGGGATGGACTTGAGCTCCTCGCGGGTCAGGACCACCGTGCGGCCATCGTCCTCATAAGCCTTGTCGATGTCCTCGTAATCGATGATCTTGCTGCAGACCTCGCAACGGCGCTGATAGCGGATCCGGCCGCCGTCGGCGTTGTGGACCTGGTGGAGACTGATGTCGTGGTCCTCGGTGGCGCTGTAGACCTTGACCGGCACGTTGACCAGCCCGAACGCTATTGCGCCTTTCCAGATGGCTCTCATGGATCAAGTGAACATCACAGTTGCGCGGAGGTGAAGGGTTTTGCCCAACGGTAAGGAGCGCGTCCGGGTGGACGGACGCGAACTGGTGCTCACCAACCTGGAAAAAATCATGTACCCGGAGACGGGCACCACCAAGGCCGACGTCCTGGCTTACTACGCCGCCGTCGCGCCGGTGCTGATCCCCGCCGCCCGCAACCGGCCGGCCACCAGGAAGCGCTGGGTCCACGGCGTCGGGACCGCCGACGCGCCCGGGGAAATGTTCTTCCAGAAGAACCTGGACCATTCAACGCCCGGCTGGGTGCCCCGCGCCGCGATCACGCACAAGGACCGGGCCATCCAATATCCCCTGGTCAATGACCCCGCCACCCTCACCTGGCTGGCCCAGATCGCGGCCCTGGAGATCCACGTGCCGCAGTGGCGGGTGGACTCGCACGGCAATGCGATGCCGCCCGACCGGCTGGTGCTGGACCTGGACCCCGGAGAAGGCGCGGGACTGGCAGAGTGCGTGGAGGTGGCCAAGCTGGCCCGCACCATCCTGCAGGACGTGGGCCTGGATCCCGTGCCCGTGACGAGCGGCAGCAAGGGCATCCACCTCTACGCGGCCCTGGACGGGTCCGAGAGCTCGGACCAGATTTCCGAATTCGCCCACGAACTGGCCCGCTCGCTCGAAGCAGACCACCCGGATCTGGCAGTCAGCGACATGAAGAAAACCCTGCGGACCGGCAAGGTGCTGGTCGACTGGAGCCAGAACAACGCCGCCAAAACCACCATCGTGCCGTACTCGCTGCGCGGCCGGCTCAGGCCCACGGTGGCCGCACCGCGGACCTGGCGGGAACTCAGCTCCCCTTCGCTGCACCACCTGGACTTCCAGGAGGTAATGACGCGCGTCGCAGCCGGCAAGGATCCGTTCGCTCCCGTCTCCGGCGGCTGGCACGGCGCCGGAGCCGCAACGGCCCACACGGCGGACCACGGGGCCGACCGTCTGCCCGGAGGGCGGGCTGAAACGTCTCCCGAGCAGGCTGGCGACGGCGGCGACACCGACCCGCGGCTGGAAAAGTACCGCACCAAACGGGACCGGGCAGGCACGCCAGAGCCCTTCACGGCGGAACGGCACCACGCCGCAGACGACGGCGGGACACGGCAGGAGAAGTTCGTCATCCAGGAGCACCACGCCAGCCGGCTCCACTACGACTTCCGGCTGGAACGCGACGGCGTGATGGTGTCCTGGGCTCTGCCCAAGGGCGTCCCGACCAGCAAGGCCAAGAACCACCTCGCAGTCCAGACCGAGGACCACCCAATGGACTACGCCGACTTCGAGGGTGTCATTCCCAAGGGCCAGTACGGCGCCGGGACGGTCAGCATCTGGGACCGCGGATACTACGAATGCGAAAAGTGGGTCGCGGGCAAGGAGGTCATCGCCACCCTGACCGGCGCGGAGGACGGCGGTCTTGGCGGGCCCCGCAGGTTCGCCCTGATCCATACCGGCCAGGCCGATGACCAATGGCTCATCCACCTGATGGACCCGGCGGGTTCGAAAGCCCGCCCTGGCGGGCGGCGCCCGTCTGGCACAGCGGACGACGCCGACGAGGACAGCGAGGGCGACGAGGGCGACGAGGGCGACGACGACGGCCAAGTCGAGAGCGAGGGCGAGGGCGCAGCCGAAACCGGCACCCGCACCGGCACCGGCACCGGCACCGAGCCTGTCCCCGATGCCTCCGGGTTCAGCCCGATGCTGGCCACGTCCGGGACGCTGGCGGATCTTCCGGACCTGGACTGGCAGATCGAGCTCAAGTGGGACGGGGTGCGGGCCCTGGTGATCGGCGATGCCACGAAGATCCGGCTCATCAGCCGCAACGGCATCGACATGTCCGTGACCTACCCCGAGCTCACGGACCGGTCCCGCTGGCCGGAGCAGGGCTTCGTCGCCGACGGCGAGATCATCGCCGTTGGGCGCTCCGGCCGGCCCGACTTCGGCCTGCTGCAGGGCCGGATGAAACTCAGCAAGGCCGCCGACGTCGCCAGGGCGCAGGAGTCGACGCCTGTGCGGCTGATGCTGTTCGACCTGCTCTTCGACGCCGGTCAGGACCTGCGGCGCCTGCCGCTGAGTGAGCGCCGCCGCCGGCTGGAGCAGTTCTTCCGCCCTTCCGCCGGCCCGGTGGAACTCTCCGGCGTGATCGACGGCGACGCCGCGCACGTCCTGGAAAGCGTCGCCGAGCTGGGGCTGGAGGGTGTCATGGCCAAGCGCACGGACGGGCGCTACGTCGGCCAGCGTAGCCGGTCTTGGCTCAAGCTCAAGGTAGAACGGACCCAGGAAGTGGTGGTGGGCGGCTGGCGGCCCGGAAGGGGCGGGCGCCGGGAATCCGTGGGCTCGCTGCTGCTGGGAATTCCGGACGGCTCGAAGCTACGGTACGTGGGGCGGGTGGGCAGCGGCTTCAGCACCCGTGAACTCACCGAACTCAGGCAACAACTGGACGCCCTGCCACGGAAGACGTCCCCGTTCCGGGATGTGCCGGACGCTGACGCCGCAGACGCCAACTGGGTGAGTGCAAAACTCGTCGGCGAGGTTACTTTCGGGGAATGGACCGGCAGCGGGAAGCTCCGGCACCCGGTGTGGCGTGGCTGGCGTCTGGACAAGACGCCAGCCGACGTCGTGGTCGACCCTGCCGCGGGCCGCTAGTTATGGGGCCGGTTGTGATGGGGCTAGTCGTGGTGGGGCATCTGCGGACGGCTTTGCCGGTGCATGGCTCCAGTGGCCACCTGCTGGCCTTGCCGCCCCCGGGCGGTATCACGGTCCTTGGGGTGACGCTGCTTGCCGCTGCCGTCCGGCCATTGCTGTCCTTGACCCGCCCCGGGGGGAGCATGGTGCAGGGTCTCCGGTCCGGGGGCTTCAGCCATGGACTGCGCCAGATGGCCCGCGACCTCGGGCTCGATTTCTTCTCCGAACTGATGATCCGCCATTGATCTTCCTTTCCGCTGTATGAACCGCTGTGAAATGAAGTGTCCATCAATCGTAGGTCTGCACGGATGGGATGTCTCTAGCGGCTGCGGCGGGCTCGCCTTTGGCCCGAATCCCGCGCAAAAACCCGCGTTTGCGGGGGCTGGCGCGGAAAATTTGGGCGCGGCGCCGCAGGGATCGCCGGTTCCCAGTAACCACGCGGCGAAACGGGGCAAAAGAATTTGGCGGATTGGCTCCAAATGCCACTCGAAACGAGCGATCATACGGCACGGAACTCGGAAACTCCAGAGAAATCCCGTAAAATTGAAGGCCTGCCCAGAGCGGGGCAGCTACAAGTCGCAAGCAAATGATCTCCCTAGGAGCTTCCCAAATGCCCACAGACCGAAGCATGACCGACTCTTCAGCAGGCGTTATTGACGCCCGCGGAACCAACCAAGGCGCGCCCAAGGGTGTGAAGAAACCGAAGCTACGTCGCCGTCGACTCCGCGAGTCCGACGTCAACGTTGTCGACCAGCCGATGCTCAAGAAGGCGCTCGGCGGCACCATTGTGGGTAACACCATGGAGTGGTACGACGTCGGCGTGTTCGGCTACCTGATTACCACCATGGGACCGGTGTTCCTGCCGGAGGCGGACAAGTCCGTCCAGACCCTGTTCCTGCTGGGAACCTTCGCCGCCACCTTCATCGCCCGCCCCCTCGGCGGAGTCGTGTTCGGCTGGCTAGGCGACAAGATCGGCCGCCAGAAGGTCCTCGCCGCGACCCTGATGATCATGGCCGCAAGCACCTTCGCCGTCGGGCTCCTGCCCGGCTACGCACAGATCGGCATCTGGGCTGCGGTCCTGCTGGTCCTGTTCAAAGTTATCCAGGGCTTCTCTACCGGCGGTGAATACGCCGGCGCCACGACCTTTGTGAGCGAGTACGCCCCTGACAAGCGCCGCGGATTCTTCGCCAGCTTCCTGGACATGGGCAGCTACCTCGGCTTCGCCCTTGGCGCAGCCCTCGTTTCGGTGCTGCAGCTGACCCTCGGCCAGGACACCATGGAGCAGTGGGGCTGGCGCATCCCGTTCCTCCTTGCCGGCCCGCTCGGCCTGATCGCCGTGTACTTCCGGAGCAAGATCGAGGAATCGCCGCAGTTCCAGGCAACCCTGGATGCCCAGGAGAGCGCCGCCAAGGACGCAACCGCCTCGGACACCGCAGCCTCCAAGGGCCCGGTGGGCATCGTGAAGGCGTACTGGCGCTCACTCATCGTCGCGATGATCCTGGTAGCGGCAGCAAACACCGCTGGCTACGCACTGACCTCCTACATGCCGACGTACCTGACCGAGTCCAAGGGCTACGACGAGTTGCACGGCACGCTGCTGACCATCCCCGTGCTGGTCATCATGAGCCTCTGCATCCCGCTGACCGGCAAGCTCTCTGACCGGATCGGCCGCCGCCCCGTGCTGTGGATCGGTGCCATCAGCACGGTCGTCCTGGCCACCCCTGCGTTCCTCCTGATCGGTATCGGTGAAATCTGGTCCACGTTGGCCGGCCTTTCCCTGATTGCTTTCCCGGTGACGTTCTACGTGGCCAACCTGGCTTCGGCCCTGCCGGCCCAGTTCCCGACGGCCAGCCGCTACGGCGCCATGGGCATCGCGTACAACTTCTCGGTGGCCATCTTCGGCGGCACCACGCCGTTCATCGTTGCCGCTCTGATCACCGCAACCGGCAACGACATGATGCCGGCCTACTACCTGATGGCCACCTCGGCGATCGGCGCAGTAGCGATCTACTTCCTCAAGGAATCCGCCCAGATGCCGCTGCCCGGCTCCATGCCGAGCGTGGACACCCAGGCTGAGGCCCGCGAACTGGTCGCGACGCAGGACGAGAACCCGCTGATCGACCTTGAGCACATGGACATGCCCATGGTCGCACCGGCCGCAGGTTCCACCGCAGGGCGCGGGGAAGCCGAGAAAGTCCCGGCCACAGTTTGAGCCTGCCGGTCCGACCGGACCCGGCAGCAGTAGCCCAGGCTACGTAGCTGACAGCCCCGCCCTTTGAGGCCTGTTCCGCATGTTGACCCGTTGGGGAAGCATCCGGGACAGGCCTTAGGCGTGTCCACACCACATTCAGTCCCCGGGGGATCCCGGAGAAAACAGAGAAAGCCGAGAGGCAGTTGTGATGTCCCTGCTGCACCACATCCGCTCGCTGCACAGCCTGGCCCCGGCCAACAAGGACCACGTGTCGGCCTGGCGGGTGGCGATCAGCGTGGCCGTTCCGACGCTGGCGCTCTTGGTGGCCGGGCGCCCCGAGCTGATCGGCTACGCCGTTTTCGGCGCGCTGACGGGCATGTACGGGCGCACCGAGCCTCATCAGCTCCGGCTCCGCCATCAAGGCCAGGCGGCCATCCTCTTGCTCGCCGGCGTGGGAGTCGGCGTCTTCCTCTCTGTCCATCACATTCATTCGTGGGCCCTGGTGATCACGGAGGCCGCGTTTGCCGGCGTGGGCTCGCTGTTCACGGACAGAACCGCCCTGAAACCCGCCGGCCCCTTCTTCGGGATCCTGGCCCTGGGCGCGTGCGCGTCCGTTCCCGCAGCGGTCCCGTGGCAGACGGCTGTTCTTATCGCCGCCGGATCGGCCGCGTTCTCGATCATGGTTGGCTTTGGCGGCTGGTTCCGTGGCCGCACTTGGCAGCGCGGTTTCCGGCGGAACGTAACGGTGCTGCGCGGGGCAGGCCGCCGGGCGGCGTGGCTGCATGCCGCCCGCTACGTGAGCGCCGTCGGCGCCGCCGGGACGATCGGGGTCCTCAGCGGCAGCGGCCACCCGCATTGGGCCATGGCCGCGGCGGCGGTGCCGCTCGCCGGCGCCGATCTGCCCAGCAGTGTGTACCGCGGCGTCCACCGCATTGTCGGCACACTCCTGGGCCTGGTGGTGGTCGCCGCCATCCTCTTCCCGTGGCCGGGGTCGCCGCCGCTGGCCTTCCCCGGCCACGAGGCCGCCGTCCTGGCGTGCCTGGTGATCGTCCTGCAGTTCAGCACCGAGCTGTTCATGGCCCGGCATTACGGCCTCGCCATGGTCTCCTTCACCCCGGTGATCCTGCTGATCGGACAGCTTGCGGCGCCGGCGGATCCCCGCGTCCTCGTGACCGAACGGGCGCTCGAGACACTGGTCGGCGCCGCCGTCGGAATCCTCGTGGTGCTGCTGACCCGGCGCCGGAGCCCAGCTATCCCCTGATGTATCCGGCGCCTATTTGGCGCGCCGCGGCGGCCCGGCGACAAGCCGGGACGGAAGCACCCGCGAAACCGATGTCAGGACCTTGTAGCGCTTGCTGGGGATCGAGACGGCTTTGCCCTTGGCATTGTCCGTCAGGCCCTCGCTGACCACCTGCCGGGCCTCAAGCCACATCCAGCGCGGCGTCACGGTCTTGTCCATCCCCATCCGGTCGTGGAACTCGGTGTGGGTGAAGCCGGGGCACACGGCGGTGACCTTCACCCCGCGCGCCGCGTAAGCCATGTTGGCCGAGCGCGAGAAACTCAGTAGCCAGGCCTTCGCCGCGGAGTACGTTCCACGCGGCAGGAAGGCTGCCACGCTGGCGACGTTGATGATCCTGCCGGACTGGCGGGCGAGCATGCCCTGCAGGGCGGCGTGGCTAAGCTCCATGGCGGTTTCGACATGGAGCTTCAGGTGCTTCTTCTCCTCGGCAATGTCGTTGTCCTCGAAGGACCGCAGCAAGCCGATTCCCGCATTGTTGACCAGGATCTCCACCGGCCGTGCGGGATCGGTGAGGCGGGCGACGACGGCGGCAATCCCGGCGTCGTCGGTCAGGTCCGCGGCGATCGTCTCGGCCGCGGCCCCGTAGCTGTTCTCCAACTCCGCCGCGGTGGCCGCGAGGCGGCCGGCGTCGCGGGCCACGAGCACCACGCGGTGGCCCTGTTCGGCCAGCTGGCGGGCGAACTCGGCGCCGAGGCCTGCCGTCGCGCCCGTAATGAGCGCGGTGGTGCCCGGCGTTGACGCTGTTTGTGGGTTCATAGCGACAGCCTAACGGTGTAGCGGCTCAGGCCAAGGCCGTGTCCGGCGCCAGTTCGTCCTCCGCCGAGCCGTCGCCGTCCGCCAGGTGGCGGTTCTGAAGCTCCTCGGCCGCGAGCTCGTACCAAGTGTGCGCTCCGTAGGAAGGGCGAGGGGTGTCGAGGTGTCGGTACAGGGCGTCGGCGAGCCGGCACAGGGCGGTGTCGGACAGGGCCCGGACCGTGGCCGCCGGATCCAGTGTGTCCTCGAAGTACTCCGAAAGCGCCAGCCCGTCCATGGCACCAAGGTCACTGACGCTGCCGGCTTCCGCGGCCAGCGGGCTGTTGGCCGCCCCCAGTCCGGAGTCCAGCCCGGAGTCCAGCCCTGTGTCGAGTCCGGTGTTGAGGCCGGAGTCCGGCCCGGTGTCGAGTCCGGCGAGGACTTCGGTGTCCAGCTCGGCGAGGACTTCGGCCTCGGCGCCGACGTGCAGGAGGCAGATAGGCAGCTCAGCAGGCTCCTCGAGGGTCAGGCGGAATGGCACAGCCGTTCCCGGCTCCCCGGCGTCCGGGGACTCCGGGGACGGCAGGGGGCTGTCAGCCGCGAGCCGGCGAAGGTCCAGCAACACGTCCGGGTCCAGGTGCGACGTACCGTGGAGGTCGACGATCACCTCGGCCCCGGCACCGATGCGGCCGGCGCGACGCACGATGTGCATGAGGGTAGCCGAATCCGACGGGGCAACGCAGCCGGTTATTTCGAGCGTGACATGTGCGGGATCGATGTCCATACGGACAAACACACGCAGTTTATGGTTCATGGGGGTTCTCCAAAAGCGACCTATCCAAGAGCCAACTGCATAACTCTGCTCAAACCTTACGAGGTTGTTCCCCGGCTCACAAGCGGACCGCGCGCCTGTGGCCGGTCCGGCGCCGGGCCGAGGCGGTCAGGCTCCCTCGGGCACCCGTTCCGGCCAGTCCACATACTGGTGGTACGACTCATGTTTGCGCAGGTAGCGGTACATGAACGGGCAATTCGGAATGATCCGCTTGCCGGATGCAACCACGTCATCGAGGGCGAAGTGCGCCAGCACTTTGGCAAGCCCTTGGCCCTGGAACTGCTCTGCCGTATCCGTGTGGATGAAGTCGATATGGCCCGGCCTGTCGATGAAGCGCACCTGGACGGCGGGCTTGCCGCCGACACGGAGTTCGTAGCGGTGCAGCTCGTCGTTCCTGATTGTGGAGACGTCCGGGGTGAAGGTGTCTTCCGTGGTTGCCGAGTTCTCCGTCATGGTTCGACATTGGCACTTAATGGCGGGCGTGGCAATGGCGGGTCAGATCCGCCCGGCCGGTCAGCTGGCGTTGTAAGCCGAGCGGGAATCCGCCCCAGGAGCACGACGGCGAGCGCGAAGCAGGCGGCACCCCCGCCGAGGAGCCCAAGAGTGAGCCCGTTGAGCGCCGCGTCGACCGCCGGGACAAATACGGCGACGGCGGCCAGCAGTACGGCGGCCGCCGGGCGGCTCTGCGACGGGCCGGACGCCGTGGGCCGCTCCTCCAACCTGCCAAACAGCGCCAGCACGGGCAGCAACAGCGCGACGACGCCCATCAGCACCAGGGGCCGCCCCCACCACCAGGCCGCGCTTCCTCCTACCGGCTGGGGAAAATCCGTCAGCAGCAGCAGCCCGGACATTGCCGCCAGCAGGGGTAGGTGCCACAGATAGACGGTAATGGACCGCAGGCCGGCCACGCCCATCATTCGCCGCACGCCGGTCAGGGACGCGATCCGGGACAGCCCCGGCCGGAAGAGCTGGAGGGCGGCGGCCTGCGAGATGCTCAGGAGCAGCAACGTCACATTGGGCGGGTTGAGGTTAACCAGCATGTTCCCGGAGTACAGCCCCAGCAGGACTATCAGCCCCAGCAGCATGTTGCTGGCAGCCATGATGCCAAAGTACGCCGGCCGGCCCGGCTGCAGCCGCTCGCCGTCTGCCACGATGAATCCGAGCTGCTGCACGGCGCACCACACGAACACCATGTTCAGGTAGGCCAGCGGCGGCAGCACTCCCCGCAGGCAATCGACCGTCACCACCAGGGTGGTGAGCCCGGCGAGGGTCAGCCACGGCGCGCGGGAGTGGAGCGCCGCCAGCCACGGAAGGTTGAGTTGCGCGGCGAGGTAGGCGGCCAGGAACCACAGCGGCATCCCGGCTCCGCTGGTGAGCAGTTCGATGACCTGGGCGTCAACGCCTGCCAGGCGGGCCAGCGACAGGACGGTGAACATGACGGCCAGCAGGACAGCAGCCGGACGGATCAGGCGCAGCAGCCGGCCCTGCATGAAATCAAAGGCGTTGCCGCCCCTGGCGCGGAGCCGCCGCCAGGACTGCAGACCGGTGATCCCGCCGGCCACAAAGAACAGCGGCATGATCTGGAGGACCCACACCACAGGCTCAAACCAGCGCTCGTTGCCCAGGATGTTTTCGCTGGTCACAGTACCGTCCGGGTGCAGCACGGGGCTCACCATCATCGTGTGCGCGACCACCACCAATGCCAGGCAGAAGAACCGCACAAGGTCGATCACCGGGTCGCGGTCCGGCATGGGGACCGGGCGGCCGGCTGACCGCTGCTGTGGATCCATGGCGCCCCTTGGGAAGGCCGGCTGTGTTGCACCATTGTCGGCCTTGGGCGCCCTGACTGCCAGAGGAGTTTGGCCCGGGTCCGCGCGGGTGCTCAGGCGGTGAGCAGCCCCCGGATGCCGAGGGGAGGCCAGGATCATGGTCCGATCCTGGCCTCCCCTTCCGCCGGTTGCGGGCTAAACAGGCCGTCAGCGGGAGAGCGTGGCCATGGCGGTCGCGGCGAACGTCCTAGCTGTGGCATCCCACTGTCCCAGCAGTGCCTGAAGGTTCTCGCCGTCGGCCCGGTGCGCGGTGGTCTGTTCCTCAAGGACCGCCAGGACGCCGGTACGCAGCTCGGTGTTGAAGTTGACCTTGCCCACGTTCATGGCCGCGGCCTTGACCAGTTCCTCGGCCGGAATGCCCGAGGCGCCGTGCAGGACCAGCGGAATCCGGGTCCGCACGGCGATGTCCTGCAGCACGTCCCAGCGCAGCCGGGGCTCCCCCTGGTACTTGCCATGGACGTTGCCCACGGCCACGGCGAGCAGCTGCGCCCCCGTGCGGGCCACGAAGTCCTCCACCTGGGCGGAGTCGGTGAGGCCGGCGGGTTCGTCCGCCACTGTGCTGCCTGCGTTATCTGCGGCGGGGCCTGCGGAGTCCGGCCCGAAGGCCCGGTCCTCGTCACCGGCGAGTCCGCCGAGTTCTGCTTCAATCACGACGTCGGCTCTGCCCCGCGCCGCAAAGGCCGCCCGGACGCCCCGGACCAGGGCGATGTTGTCCTCGTACGACAGCGAGGACCCGTCGACCAGCACCGAGTCGGCTCCGGCGCTGACGGCGTCGGCGATCACCTGCGGATCGGTGGCGTGATCCAACTGAACGGCAATCGGAACGCCGGCGGCGTCGGCGAGTCCGCGGAGGGCGGCGATCAGCCGCAGCCCGTTGGGCGTGGCCGCGGTCTTCGGCGCGACCAGCAGGATGGCGCCCCGCCCGAATTCCTCGGCCGCTCCCACGACGGCGAGCGCGGTGGTGAAGTCGTAGCAGGTGAACGCCGGTACGGCCGAGCCGTGCTGGAGGGCCGAGGCCACAAGGTGATCGATTCGGGTACGCATCAGGCGCTCAGGCCTCCCACCAGGATCCAGGCCACGAACGTCAGGGCGAAGCCGGCGAGCCCGAGAATAGTCGTCAGCACCGTCCAAGTCCTGAGGCCGTCGGAGACGGTCAGGCCGTAGTAGCGCACGATTGTCCAGAATCCGGCGTCGGTCACGTGGGACAGGCCGAGGGCACCGAAGCCGATGGCGATCACGATCACGGCGATCTGGGCCGGCGAGTAGCCGCCGCCGGCAACGGCGGAGGTCAGCAGGCCGGTGGTGGTGACGATCGCAACTGTGGCTGAGCCCTGGGCGGCGCGGAGGGCAAGGGAAATGATGAAACCAAGAACGATGATCGGCAGGCCCAGGTTGTCCAGTGTCTGGGACAGGGCTGCACCGATGCCGGAGGTCCGCAGGACCTCGCCGAACACACCGCCGGCCGCGACGACCATGAGGATGGACGCGATGGGAGGCAGCGCGCCTTCGAAAATTTCGCCGGTTTCCTTCAGCGA
Organism: Arthrobacter sp. ov407; assembly: GCF_900102895.1. Classification (GTDB taxonomy): domain Bacteria; phylum Actinomycetota; class Actinomycetes; order Actinomycetales; family Micrococcaceae; genus Arthrobacter. The sequence continues at coordinate 41,247 of NZ_FNGD01000005.1, read as the reverse complement.
CCAGTTGCGGCGGACGGCCAACAGGAAGAAGGAGAGTGCCACGGCCACCAGCAGGGCGAAGAACGGGTTGCCGATGAAGGCCGCTAGGCCGTACCAGCCGTTGTCCTTGGGAATGGTGAGGGTGCCCAGGGTGCCGATCAGGATCTGCACGATCGGCGCAGCGATGAGGAAGATGATCAGGGCCGGACGCGGCGGGGCAACGGCGTGGGCACCTGGACCTTCGTGGCCGACGCGCACCAGGGAGTCCGAACCGTACTCGTCCACTTGGGCTTTGACGGCGGGCAGCAGCTCGTAGTCCCTGCTGTTCATGATGTTGGCAACCCAGTAGGACAGGAAGCCGAGCGGGATGCAGATGAGCAGCGAGATGAGGGTGATAAGTCCGATGTCGGCGCCGAATACCCCGGCACCGGCCACGATGCCCGGGTGCGGAGGGACAGCCACATGAATGGACAGCATGATGCCGGCCATGGGGAGGCCGAACTTGACCGGGTGCACGTTGGCGATCTTCGCGAAGGCGTAGACGATCGGTACGAGCACGATGATGCCCACCTCGAAGAACACCGGGATGGCCACAAGGAAGCCAACAGCAGTGAGGGCCACGGCCACCCTTCGGGCGCCAAGCTTGGCGGTGAAGTGCGCCGCGAGGGACTGCACACCGCCGGAGACCTCGATCATCCGGCCCAGGATCGCGCCGAGCGCGATCAGGAGGGCGACCTTGCCCATGGTGCCTCCCACTCCGGTGGCCACCACGGTGAACACGTCCTTGAGCGGGATCTGCGCGGCCACGGCCACCAGGATGCTAACGGTCAGCAGGGCCACGAAGGCCTGGATCTTGAAGCGGATGATCATGAGCAGCAGCAGGGCGACGCCGGCGGCGGCGATGGTCAGCAGCAGCGGGGTTCCCAGCTCCACGGCCGGCTTGATGACGGGCACGTCGGCGGCGCGCACCATCAGGGAATTGAGCAGGGGGGTCATGAAGAGGTGTCTCCTTTGACAGGAAGTCGTCCGACGATTCAACCGTGAGGTAAAAGTGGCGGATCAGGGCGGGCACGGCCCGGCGACGGCGGAGGGGGAACCGCCGTCGCCGGGGGTGGGATGGTTGGTTACGCGGTGCGCTTGGTGGGGGCGATGACCTTGATGACGGCGGAGTCGTCGGCGGCGGCGAGTCCCTGGGCCCGGCCGAGGAGGTAGAGCTGCTCCGCGGCGGCGGCCACGGGGGCGGCGAGGCCGGCGTCGCGGGTGGCCTTGCCGACGATGCCCATGTCCTTGACGAAGATGTCCAGGCGGCTGAGGACCTCGGCGCCGTTTTCCGTGTACGCCTCCAGGATCCGCGGTCCGCGGTTGGAGAGCATGAAGGAGCCCGCCGCGCCGGCTTCGAGGGCGGCCAAGGTCTTGGCCTGATCCAGGCCGAGTGCGTCGGCCAGGGCCATGGCCTCGGCGGCGGCGGCGATATGGATGCCGCAGAGCAGCTGGTTGACGGTCTTGAGGGCCTGGCCGTCGCCGGGCTTGTCGCCGACCACGGTCAGGGTGGAGGCCAGCAGCTCGAGGGCCGGGCGGGCCTTTTCCTGGGCCTCGGGCGACGCGCCCACCACGATCAGCAGGTCGCCTTCGCCGGCACGCTTGGGGCCGCCGGAAAGCGGGGCATCAACCAGTTCGACGCCGTATTCGGCCAGGCGGTCCACCGCAGCCGGGATGGCGTCGGTGCCCACGGTGCTGCCCAGGATCACGACGGCGCCCGGCTTGAGCACGGAGGCCACGCCGTTCTCGCCGAAGAGGACATCGTTGAGCTGTTCACCGTTGCGCACTGCCAGCAGCAGCGCGTCGGCACCTTCCGAGGCTTCCCGTGCGGAGGCGAACGTGCGGATGCCGGCCTCTTCAGCCAGCTTCAGGCGCGGCTCGGCGATGTCGAAGCCGTGGACGGTGAGCTGGCTTGCCAGGCGCGTGGCCATGGGCAGTCCCATGGCGCCGAGGCCAAGGACGGTGATGGTGTAGTTGCTGGTCATGGTGTTCTCCATTGAATGACGTGTTGTGGCGTGCGGTGTTGAGCTAGTCAGGGTGCAAGTGGGGATCAAAAGGTATTGCTGAGCTTGCGCGTGACATCGGCGAGGGACTGGTCATCGCCCACGTTGCCGGCGAAGACGATGTACGGAATGCCCTTGGCCGGGCCGTCCACCGGCTCCCACAGGCTGACAATGCCCGGCAGCATGGGCCCGCGGACAATCGCGTGCCGGATTTCCAGGCCGTGTGCGGCCACGTCGGAGGACGTGATGCCGCCCTTGGCGATCACGAAGCGGGGCGGGAAGGTCTTGAGCGTGCGGTTCACCACGGCGACGACGGCGGCGGAGACGGTGCGGGCGATCCGCAGGCTTTCGACGGCGTCGGAGGTCTTGATCAGGAGCCGGCTCGTGTGGACGATCACGTCTCCGCCGTGGAGGGCCGCGACGACCGCGTCAACGGTTTCGTCCAGGTACTCCCCCGCGTTCTCGCCGAGGAGTTTTTCGACGTCGATCTCCACAATGCGTGCCGCGCTGTGCTGCTGGGTGAGGACCTTGAGCTGACGGGTCGTGACGCCCACATGCGAGCCAACGACGATCAGGCCGCCGGCTTCCGAGGGGGTGTTGCCCGCATAGGCTTCTTCGCCGCTGAGTTCGGTGCGGATTTCCTGGCCGATCCGTGCCCGGACAAACGGCGGCCCCACGCGGTAGAGGAGCTTCTTGCCGCGGCGTTCTGCTTCCTCCAGACCCAGGGACAGGGCGCGCAGATCGTTTTCGGTGACGATGTCCGCCACGATCGGGGTGGAGTCCGTGGCGGCGTCGATGGCGTCGGCAATGGCCTTGGCGGAGATGTTCGGATCGGTGGAGGCCCGAATGATGTCCAGGTCCAGCACGATCACCGAGTCTGCGGCGAAGCGGCCCTGGGACTTTTCCTCCACATACTTGGCCATCTCGGAATTGGCGAACCCGAAACTGGCGTCCTTGGCGAATTCCGTCTCGGCGACGGGGGTGAGCTTGCCGGCGTCGTCGCCGGTGCCGCGCATGTAGTGCACGCCGCCGATGGTGATGCGGCCGGCGTCTGGGAACGCGGGCACGATCACGACGCCGTCGGTCGTCTCGCCGTTGACGGCGGTGACGGTGGCGGCGATGACGTCCGGTTCGAGCGGGTAGTGGCCGCGGAGGGTGGAATCGCTGCGGCTGACAAAGCTGAGCCGGAGCGCGGGGTCAGCGGATGCGGCGGCCGCGAGGGCGTTCCGGACGATCTCCTCGTTGCGGGCAGCCGCCTCGGCCGGATCGAGGCTGCGGGTGTTGGTCAGCACATAGACCGCGCGCTGGCGCTGGCCGTTGACTTCGTAGGCGAACGCCCAGGCGAAGTCCACCACTTCCCAGCGGGTGAGGACCGGCAGGTTCGCGACGGACTGCGTGCCGGTGGGGTCGTCGTCGAGCACTACCAGGACACGGGGGGATGCCTCGGACGAGGCAGCCACGCTGTCTGCCACTTGCCGGGCGGGGATCTGCACTTCCGCGGGGAAAGCGGCCAGCACGTCTGCTTCGAGGGGCACTATGCACTCCATTGTGTGGGGATCAATCGGTGGAAACCTGCGGCCCTCAGGGAGTCACAGAATGATGTAAATGTAAGATGTCAGACATCTTATATATGGATGCTAGTGTGGCATATGGCACAACGACGCGCAAGTAGACTTGGCCATCAGGGAACACCATGAGACAAACATCAGGCAATGCCTCAGGCAAAGCGGAGCCGCTGGACGGGGAGAATTGGCTAGGAAATCGCTGGTCGGCGTAGTGGCCGACGAACTGCTGGACCGGATCATTGCCGGCGAGTTCCCGCCCGGCGCGAGCGTCCCCGGCGAACTGGAGCTCAGTTCCGCGCATGAGGTCAGTCGAATGACCGTGCGCGAGGCAATGAAGACCCTTGAAGCCCAGCGGATTCTCAGCGTGGAGCGGGGCCGCGGCACGTTCGTGAACCCGGTCAGCCGCTGGGGCTCCCTGGATGCTGTGCTGCGGGCGGCCTCGGAGGGCACGAACGACGCCTCGGCCGCCATTCAGCTCATTGAGCTGCGCCGGATGCTGGAGACGGGCGCCTGCGAACTGGCCGCCGGGCGGATGGCGGACTCCGACATCGAGGTCCTGCGCGGTCACGTCGAAAGGATGCGGCTGGCGCACGAGAACAACGATCTGGCGGCGTTCGTCGAGGCGGACCTCGCCTTTCACGACCTCATCCTGCAGGCGTCGGAAAACGTCTTCGTGGCCGTGTTGTTCGAACCCTTGCACCGCGTGCTTGAAAAGCGGCGGACGGAGACGTCCAAGGTGCCCCAGATTCAGGAGCACGCCATCGGGCACCACCAGAGCATCGCGGATGCGCTGGCCTCACGCGACCCGCACCGCGCCCGCGACGCCATGGACGCCCACATGCAGCAGACCCTCGATGACCTGAAGACGTTCGTGCTGGCCGAAGGCCCTGCCTGACGCGGACCCGCGCCTTGCCCGGCTGATGAGCTCAGGCGAGCGAGAGGAAGAGCTTCTCGAGTTCCATTGATTCCTCCGGTTCGATGCGTCGGGGCGGCCCGGGGGCGGGCGCCAACGCCTCCACGATGCCTCGCTAGGGGCATAAGTACCTAGCGCGGCATGGAATATCGGCGTATTGCTGGTGATGTGAACGCCGCCAGGTTCCTCGAGCCGGACGCCGGCCATACCGGCGTCAACATCCCCGCCGCGGGGCCGTGGCATTCAGGGGATAGGGGCTCCGCACGAGGGCATTCCGGCGCCCGGCGTTCACGACCGTGGAGCCGGTACGTCGCCTTGGGGGATTCGTTCACGGCAGGCGTCGGCGACCCGGAACCGCTGAGTCCTGGCGGCATGCGAGGGTGGGCGGACCGCATTGCCGAGGAACTCGGTGAGGGGCGCGGCGAGTTCGGCTACGCAAACCTTGCCATCAGCGGTCTGGTTCTGCGCGAAATCCTCGACCAGCAACTCGGACCGGCCCTGAGCCTAAAACCGGACCTCGTCACCCTCTCCGCCGGCGGGAACGATCTGGTGTTCCATCGCGGCGATCCGGACCGGATGGCCGCCGCCCTCGACGACGCCGTGGCAGCGCTCTCGGCGACCGGGGCCACGGTAGTCCTGTTCACCGGGCCGGACTGGGGCGAGACCGCCGTATTCGGACACATCCGGGGGAAGGTCGCGGTATTCAACGAGAACATCCGTGTCATCGCCGCGCGGCACGATGTAGTTATCGCTGATCTGTGGGCACTGCGGCAACTGAGCGATCCGCGGATGTGGGATCCGGACCGCCTGCACTTTTCGCCGCTGGGACACCACACTATTGCGGCCATGGTCCTGGACACGCTCAGCGTGCCGCACCGCCTGCGGCCGCTGGAGCCCAAGCCCATGCCGCCGGGCAACTGGCGGGAAGCCCGGGCCGGTGACTTGGCTTGGATGGCGCACTACATGCTGCCATGGGTGGTGAGCCGGATCAGGCCGCGGGCAGACGCCCTGCCCCGGCAGGCCAAACGCCCGCTGCCGGGCCCGCCTCCCGGTGTGCCCGACTCCGGGCACAAACCCCTAGTCCGGCCGGGTTCGGTCGGCTAGTCTGCAGGAACGGCCCACAGCCGGGCAGCGATGGCGATCACGAGGAGCGAAGTTGTCTAATCACACTTACAGCATTTCTGAAATTGTCGGAACCTCGAACGAGGGCGTCGATGCGGCCGTCCGGAACGGCATCGCCGAGGCCGCCAAGACCCTCCGGAACCTTGACTGGTTCGAAGTCAAGGAAATCCGCGGCCACCTTGAAAACGGGCAGGTCGCCGACTGGCAGGTCACCATCAAGCTCGGGTTCCGCCTGGAGCGCTGACGCCAGCCTCCGGAGCGACGGCGGCACGCACCGGCCCGCCTTCGGAGGAAACCCGCAACGCGTCAGGGCGGAGGCGATCAGGACGGAGAGGAACGCTTCATGCGCTACACGCACCTGGGCCGCTCCGGCCTGACGGTTTCGCGCCTCTGCCTGGGGACCATGAACTTTGGCCCGCAAACCGAGGAGACGCAGGCCTTCGCCATCCTGGACACCGCACAGGCCGCCGGCATCAATTTCGTCGATACCGCCAACGTGTATGGCGGCTCGAGCCACCGCGGCTGGACGGAGGAAATACTCGGCCGCTGGTTCGCCCAGGGTGGCGAGCGCCGTGAGCGCACGGTGCTCGCCACCAAGCTGTTCGGCACCATGACGGACAGGCCCAACGAGTCCAAACTCTCGGCCCTACACATCAGGCGGGCACTCGATGCCAGCCTGAAGCGGTTGCAGACGGACTACATCGATCTCTACCAGTTCCATCATGTGGACAGGAACACGCCCTGGGAGGAGATCTGGCAGGCTATCGAGGTCGCGGTCCAGCAAGGCAAGATACTGTACTCCGGCAGCAGCAACTTCGCCGGGTGGCACATCGCCCGCGCCCAGGAAACCGCCGCCCGCCGCAACTACAACGGGCTGGTCAGCGAACAGTCGATCTACAACCTGCTGATCCGGGACGTGGAGCTGGAAGTCATCCCTGCAGCCCAGCAGTACGGCCTGGGGATCCTGCCATGGTCGCCGCTGCACGGCGGCCTGCTGGGCGGAGTGCTGAAGAAAGAGGGCGACGGCGTCCGCCGCATCGCGGGCCGCGCCCTCGATGCGCTGAAGTCGCACCAGAAACAGATCCGGCGATACGAGGACTTCGCCGCCGAACTCGGTCAGGAACCGGCGGACGTCGCACTCGCCTGGCTGCTCCACCAGCCGGCAGTCACCGCTCCGATCATCGGCCCGCGTACCCTTGAGCAGCTCGAGGCCTCCATCAGGGCGCACAAATTGAAGCTCGACGCCGATGCACTCAAGCGCCTCGACGAGATTTTCCCGGGCCACCGCACGGCACCCGAAAACTACGCATGGTAGGCCGCGGCCGGCGTCGGGCATCCCAGAAAACAACTGAGCAAAAGAGAATTGAACAACGCCCGTACACGGCGTGAACTCCCGTGAATCGTCCGGCCATACGCGGCTGTTTTTACACTCCCCCAGCCAAACCCACGGGGAGTCGGGTGGCTCTTTGATACTAAGCATGATTAGTATTAGGGCAGAAGGATGAAGCGCACCCAGGATCTGGGTGCCTCCTCTATGAAAGAAGAAGGAACGAAAAATGGGTTTTCTCGCATTTCTGATTCTGGGCCTCATCGCCGGAGCAATCGCTAAGGCCATCCTCCCGGGACGTCAGGGCGGTGGCATCATCATCACTCTGATCCTCGGCGTCGTCGGCGCCCTCCTGGGCGGATTCATCGGCAGCGCACTGTTCCACGTTCCGATGGGTGAGTTCTTCTCGATCTGGACCTGGCTGCTGGCCATCGGCGGTGCGATCATCGTCCTGCTCGTTTACGGCATGATCAGCAAGCGCTCAGTCCGCTAACACGGAGACTGACCGAAAACCGGTCCCGGGATATTCCCGGGGCCGGTTTTTTGCATTACTTTGACAGGAAAGGTGAGCTGCGGGTCGCTTGAGTCAGCCCCGCCACCGACTGTCTAGGAACTGTTCAGAAACGTCTACTTTTTACCTACGTCAGGGAGCAGGAGCACAGCATGAAAGGCAAACTTCTTTTCGGCATCGGAGTGGCAGCAGGATATGTCCTGGGATCGAGGTCGGGCCGCGCGGCCTATGACAAGCTCAAAGCCCGGAGCGCAGAACTATGGCAAAGCAAGCCGGTCCAGGACAAGGTGGCCGCGGCAGCCGAAACGGTTAAGGACAAGGCCCCCGAGGTCTCCGAGCATCTCGGCGAAGCCGCCCGCCGCGCGGGTACTGTCATCAGCTCCGCCGTTCACCGCGAGGCCGGACACGGGAGCACTTCCGCGGCCACGCCCGGAACAGCCACGCCCGGAACAGCTGTGCCCACGGCCCGCGATGTCCATTCCGACCCGGCGCTTACCGACCGGGACGGCCAGGACTGGTCGGACGAGGGCGGCGCCACCCCGGCCGGCCCGGCCACCAACGTGGACGAGGACAAACTGCCCTAGGTGTTCCCGGCAGGGACCGCCGCAGCCACCGGCGGGTAACTCTGGTCAGCCGGAAGGCACCAGCGCGCCGGCCACCACCGTAGCCCCCAGCTCCTCAGAGCGCAGCACGCGGGCCGCCAGCCCGTGCCTTCGAAAAATTCCGGCCGTCTGCGCGGCCTGCCGGCGGCTGGTCTCTATCAACACGTGGCCGCCGGGCACCAGCCACTGCCGCGCGCCCGCGGCGACCCGCCGCTGTACCTCCAGCCCGTCGGCGCCGCCGTCGAGGCAGGCCCGCGGCTCATGCAAGCGCGCCTCCTGCGGCATGGTTTCAATGTCCGCCGAGGGAACGTATGGGGCATTGACGGCCAACAAACGGACGCGGCCCCGAAGTCCCGCCGGGAGCGCCGCATAGAGATCGCCTTCGTGGACCTCCCCGCCCAGTGGCAGGACGTTGGTGCGCGCACACGCCACGGCCGTGGGGTCGATATCCGCGCAGTGCAGTTCGATAGCGCAGTGGAGTTCGGCGGGACCGGCGAGCGCGGCAAGTGCCGCGCCGACAGCACCGGACCCGCAGCAGAGATCGATGACGACGGGTGCCGGGCGGCCAGCACCCGGCACCATGCGCCAGGCGTCCAGCAGCGCAGCGGCCTCCCGGACGAGGAATTCCGTCCGCCGCCGCGGCACGAACACTCCGGTATCGACTGCGACGCGGAGTCCGCAGAATTCCGCCCAGCCGAGAATGTGTTCGAGGGGAAGGCCGGCTACCCTCCGGCTGGCCATCCCCTCGAGTGCCGCCGGCGTCGGGGCTGCGTCGATCAGCAGACGGGCTTCGTCTTCGGCGAACACGCAGCCGGCTGCACGGAGCCTGGCCGTGAGGGTCTCGTGCGGGGAAAGATGGTGGATTACTGGCATGGGAGCGCCTTTCGGTCTGGTGTCAGACGCCCTCACCTTGAGCTGGCCGCAGCCGGCACCGCGGGGAGGGCACCCTTTCTGGACTTGCGGGAACGGGACCCACCTCCTTTTGCTGCAGTTGCTCGGACTTCCCCATGCTACCGAAGGCGCAAGGTCCCCAGGTGATTGGTCCAGCGATGATTGCACCGGCGGTTCTCGGAAGTTGTTTGCCGCGGTCTGCCGCGGCGTGGCAGGGCCGGCTGGCAGGATGTCAGCATGGACTCCATCCCTGTTCTATGAACTCGACGCCGACGGCGGCATCACGGCCCCGACCGGGGCTGGCTTTGGGGCCGGTTCTAGACCAGGAAGTGGTCCTGCCGCGGACCGGCTGCACGTGGCCTCCCGACCGCGCTGGTGCGGGCCCAGCCCCGGCTCTCAGCGCGCGTCTAAGAGACTGACCCCCGCGTGACCCTGTTCCAGACCGTCCAGCTGGAAACCGCAGGCGCAGCGCCACAGCTCTGGGAGGGCAAAGGATGGGTCGGCGGGCCCGAACGAGTAGGAAGGCATGGTGTCCGGCTCCGGCGAGCGCCATTCCATGGGTGCGCTGCAGTGCAGCGGGGCCCTGGGAGAGGGAACCGTAGCCGGGTACCCGGCAAGGGTTGCGGATTCAGCCACGAAGCCTACTCTCGTTTGATGTCGAAAAACAAGTAGTAAGCATACATATAAGTAGTTGAACGAGCTAGTGGCGCCGCTCGTCGCCAATGGCCGCGCCCATCCGGCGCAGAAACGTTATGACCACCCGGGCGTCCTCGGCGCTGATGGACTCAGCCACCTCCATCATGCGCTGGTGCATGTGGCCGAGCGTGGCGCGGACTTCGGAATCCGTCGCCACCGTCGGCACGATCACGAGCGAGCGCCGGTCGGTCGGGTGAGGCTCGCGCCGGACGTGCCCGCCGGCCACCAGCCGGTCGATCAGCGACGTGGTGGAGGCGGTAGTGATGCCCAGGACGCGGCTAAGATCCTTCGGACCCACCCGCTCGCCGGTCGCCTTGGCCCGCAGCAAGTAGCGCAAAGCCAGCAGGTCCGTCTCGCCCATCCCCATCGAATCGCGGGTGGAACGCCTGGTCGCCACCTCCGAGGTCCGATAGTCGCGGAGGGCCTGCAAGATAGCCGCAGGGGTGTCCAGGCTGTCGTCGGGGCCATACCAATACCCGGAGGCGCCGTGGGAGTCCATTTGCCAAGCCTAGCGGAACTGGTATCTAGCCAGCCGTACAATCCAGGCGGCTGCGGTCACAGCGCCCCGCAGCACCGAGGATCCCGGAGCTCCGGCCACGGGCAACAGGCAACTGCCCAGAAGAAGGACTGAAGTGAAGGCACAAAAAATCCCCGGCTTCCTGCTGCCAGGAAACCGGGGATTTTCCACTCTTCGCTAAAAGAGTGGGCCCTGTGGGGATCGAACCCACGACCCACGGATTAAAAGTCCGATGCTCTACCAACTGAGCTAAAGGCCCCAGCCGATAGCCCCGAACCAGCGGATAAATCCACTGCTGCGGCGCGTTTCAGCCCAGTCCATTTCTGGACGTTAATACTGTACCCCAGACCTGGACCGGCTTTTTTCACATTGCCCTGGACCGGCGTCGTCGGTCACCGGCAGCACCGCCGGCCATCCTCGATTCCCTTGCGGCACTGGAGTAGCGTGGGGGCATGAGCGAGCAAGCAGGATCAAGCGCCCCCGGCCCGCGGCACCACAAGCCGAAACCCTTCGCGCCGATCGACTTTGAGCCCTTCGCCGGCGGGGCCGATCCGGCGCGCGTCTCGGAAGCGGCCCATCTGGCCGCGCAGGCGCTGGTGCGCCGCGGCCGCGACAGCGACGATCCCAAAGTCACCAAGCGGCTCGTGAAGCTCGCCGATGAGCAGGGCTTGGAAGCGATCGCCGAAATGTGGGCCGAAAGCCCCGCCCGGTCCCTCCCCGGTGCCCTGTGGCGCCTGTACGCCCTGCGGGCCGCCACCATCCAAGATCCCGAGCGGATCTCCGTCTACTTCAAAGCCGGCAAGGACACGGCCCAGGTTTCGCATGTGGTGGCCGGCGCCGCCGAACCGCCCGGCGCGGATGAGATGAAGTCCATGGCGGACGCCATCCTCTCCGGAGCGTTCGACGGCGAATTCGACGTCGCGCTGGAGCGTTCTGCCGCATTCTGCCGCGTGGTGGCCCTGGGCCAGGCGACGCTAGCCGACAACGCCGAGCACAGCAACGAGAACCACGCCAGCAAGCTCACTCGCAACTCGCATCTTCTGGTCAAGACGGCCGAGGACCTCGAACACGCCGCCAATGCGTGGCGGCTGGGCGAACTGGACTAAAGGCCAGCCGGCCGGCGCGGCAGGCGTCCGGATCACGGGCTGGCACCGCTCCGGACACGCACGGCAGGGACGGGCTGTCAATGTTGACTTGAAAGAACCTACGTAGAAAACTGAAAGCGGTGCCGAACCGCGAAACCCCCGGGCTTCAACATTTAGCCGCCTAGAGCGGCCTACCGCCGAGAGGCGTATCCGGTTCGGCACCATTTTCATGCCCGCTTTGCCTGCGGCCTCGGCTTTGGCCTTCCCTGCGCCGTCATGTGCCGCGTCCGGCCGGTCCGGGCCGGACGCGGACGGTAATGTAATGCGTATGCGCAGGTCTCCGTCAAGTCACACGACCGGCCGCCCCCACCCGCGAAACTCTCCTCGGAAGACCGGTGACACCACGTGAAGCTGCGCCTGTTCCCGCAGGAGTCCGCCGGCCTGGACCTGCTCTCCCAGATGGCGCGCCAGATCGTGCTGGGCGCTGGAACGCTCTCGGAGATCCTCGGCGCCCCGGCCAGTGAGCACGCCCGGCTCGTGGAAGACATGCACAACCATGAGGCCAAATCGGCGGAGCTGCACTTTGCCCTCCTGACCCACATGCGGACCAGCTTCCTAAACCCACTGCCCCGCGAGGACATGTACACGCTGTCCCGATTCCTCAACGAGGCCATGGAGAAGCTCGACGCCGCCGCCGAGCTCGTGTCCCTCTACAAGCTCGAACGGCTGCCCAAACGCGCCGCGGACCAGCTGGAAATCATCAGCCGCCAAGCCGAACTCACGGTCGAGGCGATGCGGATGCTGACCAATCTGGACGACCTTGAGGACTACTGGATCGAGATCCTGCGCCTGGCTAAACGTGCCGAACGCACGCACCGGGTCTGGGTCGCGGACATGCTCCACGAGATGAAGGCGATGCAGTACGCGCGCAACCGCGACGTCGCGAACCAGCTCGTGGAAGTCACGAAAGACATGCGCCGGATCGCCACGCAGGTGGGCAGCATCATCGTCAAGGAATCCTGACGTGGTGATGTTCTTCCTTGCCCTGGTGCTGCTCTGCGCCGGGGCCTTCGCATTTCTCAACGGCTTCAGGGACGCGTCCTCGTCGGTGGCCCTGGCCGTGCGGACGCGGGCGCTGACCCCAACAGTGGCGGTGCTGCTGGCAAGCCTGTTCAACTTCATCGGCGCCGCACTCAGCGCCGCGCTGACGCTGGCGGTGAGCCAGGCGTGGCTGTCGCTGCCGCCTGGCACGAACGGCCTGACGATCCTGCTGGCCGGGCTCCTCAGCGCCACCCTCTGGGGGCTCTACCTGTGGTGGCGCGGCATCCCGTCCTCCTCCACGCACGCCCTGGTCGGCGGGCTCGCCGGTGCCGGGGTCGCAAGCGTCGCCGTCGGCGGTAACCCCGTCACGGGCGTTGACACCTCGCTCCTGTCCCAGGTGGTGCTACCGCTGCTGATTTCGCCGGTAATCGCCTATCTCGGGGCTTACCTGCTGGTCTGGCCGACCAGCTGGGCAGCCCGTTACACGACACCCAACGTCGTCAATACGCGCTCCCGCTTGGCCCAGGCCGTTGCTGCCGGCGCGGTTGCCTTCGGGCACGGTCTGCAGGACGGCCAGCGAACCAGCGCGGTGGTGATCCTGGCGCTGCTGGCGGCCGGGCTCTCCGACGGCGGTTCCGTGCCGTCGTGGGTGGCCCTGCTGACGGCCATCTTGTTGTCGGCGGGAACCCTGGCAGGCGGCTGGCGGATTTCGTACACCATTGGCTACAGATTGACCCGGATCGACCCCCTGCGCGGATTTATCGCGCAGATGTACAGCACAGTAATGCTGCTCGTGGGCGCGATCGGACTGCACTGGCCCGTCTCCACCACCCACACGGTGACGTCGGCAACCCTCGGCGCCGGCGCCAACCAGACTTTCCCGGACACCAACCGCCCGCTGGTGATCCGCATCCTGGCGTTCTGGGTCCTGACCCCGGTTGCCACCGCCGCCGCCGCGTTCGTCCTTCAGTTGGCACTCTCGCCGGTGGCCGGCCTGTAGAAGCGGTGCCTATGGGTCAAGTCTTAGGTCTAGACACCCACCTGAATCATCCTCCGCGCGTCAGCCTGGGCCGCACATCAGTGACCTCGTCCTCTGCAGGGAGCGCCGTGTCGACGGAATTCCCTGACGAGATCTGGCGCTTGACCTGCTCAAGCTCATCTTTGAGCAGGTCAACGGTGGCACGGTATTTTTCGAAGTCCGCCGTTCGGCGCTTGGCCACGGCGTAACTGATGCCGGCGGCGAGAATGGCAAGCGGGAACGACACCAGCAGGGCCCAGCCGGACACGGCAAGGAAGTCCAGCGCTACGGGAAGTGCCTGCTTGAATGCCAGGAACTCGTTCACGCCACCGACGACTCCGTTCAGAGCGGAGTCCAGGGGGCCCAGAAACTGCCCCACGACAGGCGTCCCGGAAAACGACGGAGCGCTCAGCGGTGGTTCTCCCCCTGCAGACCAGCGCGAATCGCCGAAATGGTTCAGGACGTAGATCCCGGCACCCGCGTTGAGGGCCGCGAAGAACAGGACGGAACCAAGCGCAGTCCAATGAAGCCTGCGCGGACGCCAGACGCCGGCCACAAGCGCGAAGACGGTGGCCGCAACCCAGGAAAAGATACGGAGTTCGTCGCGGCTCATGCCGCCCAGTAGATCCAAGGAATTCCCCGCCCCTTACAGCCGGAATCATTGCTTGCTCCGGTCCCAAGCGAGCCTATCCCAGCCACCCCGGGCATACCGCGGCAGATACTGGCGCAGACTGCTGAAGTCGGCATGTGTCAGCGACGCTTAGTGCCGTTGCCGGAGCGTCGGAAGGGCGAGGTCCGGGAGCAAGGCGCGGGCCCAGTGGTTATCCGAAGCGGCCGGAGACGTAGTCCTCGGTGGCCTTCTCGGTCGGGTTGCTGAAGATCGTCGGGGTGTCGCCGAACTCGATCAGCTTGCCCGGCTTGCCGGTACCGGCAATGTTGAAGAAGGCCGTCTTGTCCGACACGCGGGCCGCCTGCTGCATATTGTGGGTCACGATCACCACCGTGTACTGGTCCTTGAGGTCGTTGATGAGGTCCTCAATGGCCAGCGTCGAGATCGGGTCCAGGGCGGAGCAGGGCTCGTCCATGAGGATCACCTGGGGCTCCACTGCTATCGCGCGGGCAATGCACAGCCGCTGCTGCTGGCCACCGGACAATCCCGAGCCGGGCTTGCCCAGACGGTCCTTGACCTCGTTCCACAGGTTCGCCCCTTGAAGGGAACGCTCCACCAGGACATCGGCCTCGCCCTTGGAGATCTTCGTGTTGTTCAGCTTCACGCCGGCCAGCACGTTGTCCCTGATAGACATGGTGGGGAACGGGTTGGGGCGCTGGAACACCATGCCGATCTGGGCGCGGACCGTGACCGGGTCAACGCCGGGGCCGTACAGGTTGTCGCCGTCCAGCAGCACCTCGCCTTCAACCCGCGCACCGGGGATGACCTCGTGCATGCGGTTCAGGGTTCGCAGGAAGGTGGACTTGCCGCAACCCGAGGGGCCGATGAAGGCCGTGACGGACTTGGCGTCAATGTTGATATTGACGCCTTCGACGGCCAGGAATTTGCTGTAGTAGACGTTCAGGTCCTTGACGTCGATGCGCTTAGACATGGTATTCCTTCACTTGCTGGAGGTAGGGGCGGCGGGCGCGGCCGTGGCCTAGCGGCCTGTCTTGGGGGCGAACATGCGGGCAATCAGACGGGCGCCAAGATTGAGCAGCATCACCAGGATGATGAGCACCAGGGCCGCGCCCCAGGCCCGCTGGGAGGACGGATCCGGGTTGGACGGTGAGGTGGGGTTAAGGATCTGCGTATAGATGAAGGTCGGCAGCGAGGCCATCCAGCCGCTGAACACGTTGGTGTTGATGGCGGTGGCGAATCCGGCGGTGACCAGGATCGGCGCGGTCTCGCCGATCACGCGGGCGATCGCCAGGGTGATGCCGGACGCGATGCCGGAGATCGCCGTCGGAAGGACCACCTTGAGGATGGTCCGCCACTTGCGGACGCCGAGGGCGTAGGCGGCCTCTCGGAGTTCGTTTGGCACGATCTTGAGCATTTCTTCGCTGGAGCGGACCACCACCGGGATCATCAGCACGGACAGTGCGACGGCGGCAACGGCGCCTGTCTTGGTGCCGGGTCCGACCACGGCGAAGAAGGCAGCGGCGGCGAACAGGCCCGCGACAATCGAAGGGATGCCGGTCATGACGTCCACGAAGAAGGTGATGGCCCGGGCCAGCGCGCGGTCCTCGCCGTACTCCACGAGGTAAATCGCGGTCAGCAGGCCCACGGGGACCGAGATGAGGGTGGCAAGCACCGTGATCAGCAGGGTGCCCATGAGCGCGTGGTAGATGCCGCCCAGCAAGGGGGCGCCTTCCTCGACGGTCTTGTTATCGAAGGCGCCGGTAACGCCGTTCATGGAGGTGTTAAGGAATCCGGGGTCCAGGAGCCCGGGGAGCCCGTTGACCAGCACGGTCCAGATCACTGAGAACAGGGGCAGCAGGGCAATCAGGAAGGCGCCCACAACCAGGCAGGTGGCCAGCTTGTCCTTGGCCTTGCGGGCGCCTTCCACAGCCAGGCTCCAGCCCACCAGGCCGGCGGCGAAGAGGATAGCGGAGACGAGTCCCCAGCCGAAGGCGTTGAATCCGATCAGGGCCAGGATTGCCGCGCCGAGGACCAGTGCAACGGCCAGGACAATATACGGCGCAGCCTTGGGCAACTGGCCCTTGGTCAGTGCCGAGCGCTTGCGTACGGGAGTCAGGGTGGAGGTCATTTAGTTGGCTCCCGAGAATTCTTTGTGCCGGGTGATGATCCCCCGGGCGATCATGTTCACACCGAGGGTAATGACGAACAGCACCAGGCCGGCGGCGATCAGCGTGCTGACCTTGAGCCCGCTGGCCTCGGGGAAGTTCAGGGCAATTTCGGCGGCGATGGTCTGGTTGCCGGTCTGGATCAGGCTGGCCGTCAGGACTCCGGAGGACAACACCAGGGCCACGGCCATTGTCTCGCCGAGGGCCCGGCCGAGCCCCAGCATCACAGCGCTGATGATTCCGGGCCGGCCGAACGGCAGCACGGTCATGCGGATCATCTCCCAGCGGGTGGCGCCGAGCGCCAGCGCGGCCTCTTCGTGCAGTTTGGGGGTCTGCAGGAAGATTTCGCGGGTCAGGGAGGTGATGATCGGCAGGACCATGACGGCGAGCACGATTCCGGCCGTGAGGATGGTCTTGCCGGTGGCGGAGGCGGGGCCTTGGAAGATCGGCAGCCAGCCCATATTGTTGGCCAGCCAGTTGTACGACGGCGAGATTTCCTTGGCCAGGAACGCAACGCCCCAGGCGCCATAGACCACGGACGGGATGGCAGCTAGGAGGTCGATCACGTAGCCCAGGCCGGAGGCGAGCTTGCGTGGTGCGAAGTGCGAGATGAACAGCGCGACGCCGATCGCGATCGGTGTCGCGATCACGAGTGCGATCACCGAGGCGATGAGGGTGCCGATGACAAGCGGCCAGATGTAGGTGAAGAATCCTTCGCCGCCCTGGATTTTGTCCGGCGGAGCCACGAGGGCCGGGACAGCCTGGATAACGAGAAACAGTGCCACTCCGAAGAGCACGACGAGGATCAAACACCCTGCTGCCAAGGTGGCTGCGGAAAAGACTTTGTCACCGGCGTGGCCTGCGCCCCGGGACTTGGTCAGGGAGGTGGTGGTCACTTCACGGTCCTTCGGTTTGGATGGGATCCGGGTCTCGGCTGCGGAGGTCACCGCGGCCGGCGCCCGGCAAATCTTGATGTATGGAACAAACGCGTCGGTTCCCTGCTCCATGGCGGCCGCCATGGTGCAGGGAACCTGGGTCAGGCTCGTGTTTCCACTATGCCTCGCGGTGCGACGTATCCCTAGGACTTGGCCTTGACGGTATCGACGGCAGCGATTGCCTTGTCCTGGAGCGTCTTGGACAGCGGCGCCGACTTCGCGGCGTCGGCGGCGGCCTTCTGGCCCTCGTCCGAGGCTGCGTACTTGACAAAGGCCTTGACCAGGTCGGCGGTGGCCTGCGTGTCGTAGGTGGTGCAGACGATGTGGTAGGACACAAGGACGATCGGGTAGGCGCCTGCGACCGTGGTGGTGCGGTCCAGCTTGATGGCGAGGTCGTTGGCGTTGCGGCCTTCAACCGGCTTGCCCTGGTCGACTGCCTTGGCAGCAGCGTCGGCGGAGATCTTCGTGAAGGAGTCTCCGACCTTGATCTGTGCCGTGCCGAGCTTGCCGCTGACTGCGGAGTCGTCGGCGTAGGTGACCGCACCGGGGGTGTCGGTGACGGTCTTGACGACGCCGGAGGTGCCCTTGGCGTTCTCGCCCTTCAGGCTGGCGGGCCAGATGCCGTCTGCCTTGTCGGTCCAGACCGAGGGGGCGGTGGCGGCCAGGTAGTCCGTGAAGTTCTTGGTGGTGCCGGAGTCATCCGAGCGGTTCACCGGGGTGACCTTCAGGTCCGGCAGCTTGACGTCCGGGTTCATGGCCGCGATGGCGGGGTCGTTCCAGTTGGCGACCTGGCCGCGGAAGATCTTGGCAACGGTGGGAGCGTCGAGCTTCAGGTCCGTGATGCCCGGCAGGTTGAAAGCCACGGCGATCGGGGAAATGTAGACCGGGATGTCCAGGGCGCCGCCGGGACCGCACTTGTCCTTGGAGCTGGCGAGCTCTTCATCCTTGAGGTAGGCGTCGGAGCCGGCGAACTGGGCCGAGCCGTCGAGGATCGCCTTGCGTCCGGCGCCGGAACCGTCCGGGGAGTACTGCACAGTAGCGCCCTGGTTCGCGGCAGCGAAGTTGGTCTTCCAGACATCCATGGCTGCGCCCTGGGCGGAAGAACCGATGCCGGTCAGGGTGCCGGTGACCGCGGGACCCGAGGCCGACGGCGCCGGGGTCTGGGCCGTGTTGGTTGCGTTGTCCGAACCACAAGCGGTCAGCGCGAGTGCGCCAACGGCGATTACAGCAATAGCCGCGTTGCGGCCGAAGCGGAGTGCCTTCACTGAAATGTACCCCTTCCAGGGCTGTGAGTGCCGGGCCGGGAGAAGGCCCGCACGGATGCGTACGGTTTGTACCTTTACCGACCGTAGGTGGCCCAGGTGAAGAGAATTGCGGACCAAGGTGAACGGCCGGTTAACGACACGGGGCTATTGGCTTACATGTGCCGGGCAGCCATTGTGTTCTGTGCGTCACAGTCGTATCGGCTTCAGTGTGATGGCGGGTGCCGGCCGGGGCTGTGTCCTGCCGTGCGGCCGGCAGCCCCGGGGCAGCAAATAGACTGGAGGGCATGGCCTCCGCGACTGGACTCTCCTCAAGCGCACGATTCCTGCGCGGCCGGGTCCGCACCGGCTTTGTCCGGAGCCGGAACTCCCTGGTCCCGGCCATCCAGATGACCGCCTGCGCCGTCGGCGCCTACGCGTTCGCCGAATACGTCCTGGGCCATTCCGCGCCGTTGTTTGCTGCCACGTCAGCCCTTATTGCCCTCGGTTTTTCCCGCGAACCCAGGCTGCGCCGCGTCATCGAGGTGGGTTTGGGCTGCACGATCGGAATCGTAGTCGGCGACCTGCTGCTGCACTGGCTGGGCTCCGGGATCTGGCAGGCCGCCGTCGTGCTCCTTTTCTCCATCCTGCTGGCCAGGTTCCTGGACAGCGGGACGATCTTCACCACCCAGCTGGGCCTGCAGTCGGTGCTCGTGGTGCTCCTGCCCGCGCCGATCGGGGGGCCCTTCACCCGCAGCATCGACGCCGTCGTGGGCGGGGTCTTCGCGCTCCTGATGACCATCCTCGTTCCCAAGGACCCGCGGCGTGAACCCCGCAGCGACGTCAAGAAGCTCCTGCACGAGCTCGCCGAGGTGCTGCGTGAATGCGCGTCGGCGCTGAGCTACAGCGACTCCACCCAGGCCTGGCATGCCCTCATCCGGGGGCGGAACTGCCAGCCCCTCATCGACGCCATGCGCCAGTCGCTGCGCGCCTCCGGCGAGGTGGCCACCCTGGCCCCCGCCTACCGGCGGCACCGGGAAGAGCTGGACCACATGGAGCAGTCGCTGGACTACATCGACCTCGCGCTGCGCAACAGCCGGGTCTTTGCGCGCCGCCTGACCAGCGCCATCAACCACGCGGCACTCTCGGACGAGGCCACCCAGAACATCGCCGAGGTCCTGCAGGAGACGGCCGCCGCCGTCGACGAGCTCTCGCTCGGCCTGGCGGAAGTCCACGACGGCGCCCGCCGCGCCCACCTGCGCACGGCCCGGTCCGAGCTGCGGGAGATCGCCGTCCGCCTGCATCCGCGGATGCTGGACGTCCGGCTGCTTGAGGGCGAAACGGTGGTCATGCTGTTCCGCCCGCTCATGGTGGACCTGCTCGAGGCCGCCGGGCTGGATTCCAAGGAAGCCCGGGACATTCTTCCCCCGCTGTAGGCAGTGCTGACTCCGCCGGCGCCCTTGGTTGTCGCTGGCCCCCGATAGTGTGGACCAATGGCTATGAAGACTTCCCGGGGGCCGAAGGCACCGGGCTACAAATGCGCCGAATGCGGCTGGACGACGGCCAAATGGGTGGGCCGCTGCGGCGAGTGCCAGGCGTGGGGCAGCGTGGAGGAGACCGGCACCGCCGTCGCCCGGACGACGGCGGCCACTACGGTCCTTGAACCGGCCCGCCGGATCGCCGACGTCGACGCCACCACTGCCGCTTTCCTGCCCACCGGCGTGGACGAACTCGACCGCGTGCTCGGCGGCGGGCTGGTGCCCGGCGCCGTCATCCTCCTGGCGGGCGAACCCGGGGTGGGCAAGTCCACCCTGCTGCTGGACGTTGCGGCCAAGTTCGCGCGCACCGCGCAGGACGTCCTCTACATCACCGGCGAGGAATCCGCTGCCCAGGTCAAGCTCCGCGCGGACCGGATCGACGCCGTCGCGGAATCCCTGTACCTCTCTGCCGAAACGGACCTGGGCCAGGCCCTGGGCCAGGTGGAGAAGCTGGAACCCCGGCTGCTGATCGTGGACTCCGTCCAGACCCTCAGCAGCGCCGACGTCGAGGGCAGCGCCGGTGGGGTGTCCCAGGTGCGCGAGGTTGCGGCGTCCCTGATCGCCGCAGCCAAGCGCCGCAACATGACCACTCTGCTGGTCGGGCACGTGACCAAGGACGGCTCCATCGCCGGGCCCCGGCTACTGGAACACCTCGTGGACGTCGTCTGCCAGTTCGAGGGCGAACGGCACTCGCGGCTGCGGCTGCTGCGCGCCGTCAAGAACCGCTACGGACCGACCGACGACGTCGGCTGCTTCGACTTGAACGAGGACGGCATCGAGGGCCTCGCCGATCCCAGTGGACTGTTCGTCTCGCGGACCAAGGAGCCCGTTTCGGGAACCTGCATCACGGTCACCCTGGAGGGCCGCCGGCCGCTGCTGGCCGAGGTCCAGGCGCTGCTCGCCGAGAGCGCCAGCTCCCAGCCCCGCCGCGCAACCAGCGGGCTGGACAGCTCGCGCGTGGCGATGCTGCTGGCCGTCCTGCAGCAGCGCGCCGGCTGCCTGCTGAACAAGGACGACTCCTATGTGGCAACGGTCGGCGGGGTCAAGCTCAGCGAACCCGCCACGGACCTCGCCGTGGCTCTGGCGGTGGCTTCCGCCAAGGCCAGGAAGCCGCTCCCCCAGCGCCTGATCGCCTTCGGCGAGGTGGGCCTGGCGGGCGAAGTCCGTCCAGTGCCCGGCATCAACCAGCGCATCCAGGAGGCACACCGGCTTGGCTTTACGCATGCCGTGGTGCCGGCCAGCCCTAACGGGCATGGACCGGTTCCCGCGGGCTTCTCGGTCCGCGAGGTCGGCCACCTGGCCGAGGCGCTGGGACTGCTGATCAGCTGACACGCTGAGGCCGGGGACCCGGGACCCGCCGGCAGCAGGAACATTGGCGAGTGTGCGCTCCCTCCCAGTTGCTGCCGCCCCCGCCCCCGGTCACCCCGGGTTTCCGGGACTTGCCAGGACCGCGCTGCCCTCGACGCGGGGGCAACCGGGAAGGAGCGCCTACCGGAGTGCGGTGAGATCGACGCCCGAAGGAAAATGCCTTGCCAAGGATACCCCCTGGGGGTATGTTGGGCGTAGCCGCAGATGACTGAACATCCTTCAGGAGCACCCACCATGGAACACCGGCACAGCAGCCCAGACTCGGACCAGGGTATCCGGACTCAAAGCCCGCACCGGACACCGCACGGGAACCACGCAGCGACCCCAGCCGCCCCTGCCACCGTAGGCGCCGCCGGGGACGACCACACGGTGCACAGCCACGGCCAGCATGCCGGGCACAGCGTCGCGATGTTCAGGGACAGGTTCTGGCTGACACTGGCCCTGGCCGTGCCGGTGCTCTTCTTCAGCCCCATGTTCGCGGAACTCCTGGGCTACGAGCCTCCCGCCTTTCCCGGTTCAGCCTGGATCCCGCCGGTGTTCGGCACGGCGATCTTCCTGTACGGCGGCCGGCCGTTCCTCACGGGCGGCCTCAATGAACTGAGGACGCGCAAACCGGGGATGATGCTGCTGATTGCCATGGCCATCAGCGTCGCCTTCATCGCCTCCTGGGTGACCAGCCTCGGCATCGGCGGTTTCGATCTCGACTTCTGGTGGGAGCTGGCGCTGCTGGTCCCCATCATGCTGCTGGGCCACTGGATCGAGATGCGCGCCCTCGGCTCGGCCCAGGGCGCCCTGGACGCCCTGGCGGCGCTGCTGCCCGACGAAGCGGAACGCGTCACAGCCGCCGGCACGGAGACTGTCAGCCTCTCCGAGCTCCGCGCCGGGGACACCATCCTGGTCCGCCCCGGCGGCCGGATGCCGGCCGACGGCACTGTCAGCGGCGGCCAGGCCGAATTCGACGAATCCATGATCACGGGCGAATCGAAAACCGTCCTGCGGGCCCCTGGCGATCCCGTGGTGGCCGGCACCATCGCCACGGACAACTCCGTGCGGGTCCGGGTGTCAGCCATCGGCGAGGACACCGCCCTCGCCGGGATCCGGCGCCTTGTGGCCGAGGCGCAGGCATCCTCCTCCCGGGCTCAGGCCCTCGCCGACCGGGCTGCGGCGTTCCTCTTCTACTTCGCCGCCGGCACCGGCGTTCTGACCTTCATCTTCTGGACCTTGATGGGCAGCGTAAGCGACGCCGTCACCCGCACCGTGACGGTCCTCGTGATCGCCTGCCCCCATGCGCTCGGCCTTGCCATCCCGCTCGTCATCGCCATCTCCACCGAGCGGGCCGCCCGGGCGGGCGTCCTGATCAAGAACCGGATGGCGCTGGAGCGTATGCGGACAGTCGACGTCGTGCTGTTCGACAAGACCGGAACCCTGACCACGGGCGAGCCGGAGCTCAAGGAGGTCGCGACCGCCGCAGGCACGGGAACAGCAACCGGTCATGACGCGGTGCTGGGACTCGCCGCCGCCGTGGAGGCTGACAGCGAACATCCCCTGGCCCGTTCGATCGTTGCCGCCGCCAGGGAACGCGGAGTGAACATTCCGACCGCGGACAGCTTCACCTCGCTGACCGGCCGCGGAGTGCGCGCCACGATCGACGGCCGCACGGTCCAGGTGGGAGGCCCGGCCCTGCTCCGGGAGCTGGGATTGCAGGAACCGCGGGCTTTGGCCGCCATTACCGGCGCCTGGCTGGAGCGTGGCGCCGCGGTGCTCCACGTCGTCGACGGCGGCACGGTCCTGGGCGCGGTCAGCCTCGAGGATGCCGTGCGGCCCGAGTCCCGCCAGGCCGTCCGGGCCCTCCAGGCCCGCGGCATCAAGGTGGCCATGGTCACCGGCGACGCCCGGCAGGTGGCGAACGCCGTCGCCGCCGAACTCGGCATAGATGAAGTGTTCGCCGAGGTCCTCCCCGCCGACAAGGACAAGAAGGTGGCGGAACTGCAGGGCCGTGGACTGAAAGTGGCCATGGTGGGCGACGGCGTCAACGACTCCCCCGCGCTGGCACGGGCCGAGGTGGGGATCGCGATTGGCGGCGGCACGGACGTGGCAGTGGAATCCGCCGGCGTGGTCCTGGCCGGCAACGATCCGCGGGCCGTGCTGTCAATGCTGGATCTGTCCAAGGCGAGCTACCGGAAGATGTGGCAAAACCTCGTGTGGGCCACCGGATACAACATCATCTCGGTGCCGCTGGCGGCCGGGGTCCTCGCCTTCGCGGGGATCGTCCTCTCCCCCGCCGCGGGCGCCGTGATGATGTCGGCGTCGACCATTGTGGTTGCCCTGAACGCCCAGTTGCTGCGCCGGCTCAAGCTCGACCCGGCCGCGGTCAGCTGACCGTAGGAGGCCCCATGCCGGAAATCAATCGCCGCGATTCATCCTTCGGGAAATCCTATGCCCGCGTGGGTCCGCGGATGGATGCCCGCGGCGCAACGGAGCACCGCCGGCGGCTGGTGGCAGCGGCGCACGGCGTCGTCATCGAAATCGGGGCGGGCTACGGGGCCACCTTCCCGTTCTACCCTGCCGCGGTGTCCGGTGTGCTGGCCCTGGAACCGGACCCCACACTCCGGGGGCTGGCCCTCGCCGCCGCCAGCAAGGCACCGGTGCCTGTGACCGTGAAAGACGGCGTGGCGGAATCGCTGCCTGCGGCGGACGCCTCGGTCGACGTCGTCGTCTCCAGTTTGGTGCTGTGCAGCGTGGCGGACCAGTCCGTCGCCCTAGCGGAGGTGGTCCGCGTCCTGCGCCCAGGCGGTTTGCTGCTGTTCTATGAACACGTCCGCTCCGCACACCGCGTGCTGGGGGCAGCCGAAGACCTGCTCACACCGCTGTGGAGCCGGGTGGCAGGCGGATGCCACCCGAACCGTGACACTGCCGCCATGATCACGGAGGCCGGCCTCACCGTACAGGGCCTCGAGCGCTTCGGCTTTTCGGTCCTGCCCGGCAACCCGCGGCTGGCGCACGTTCTTGGTGTGGCGGGCAAACCCTGACGCCCACCCCCGGTGTGGCGTTCCCGCCCGGTTGCTTCCCCGCCGGGGCTTGGGACTGCCCGGAAATCCGGGGCTTCCCGTTCCCGCCGGGCCGAACCAGCGCAGGCAACTGGGAGGAAGCGTCGGCCCGAAACCAGCACCGGCCGCCACCCACTCCGCCACATGCAGAAGGGGCGCCTGCCGCGATGGCAGACGCCCCTGTCGTCAATCATTCAAACCAGTCGATCATTCAGGCCCTTTTGGGTCTGTCTGGCTAGGCCTTCTTCGGAGGCAGGGCCAGCTTGAAGACCTTGGCCCAGGTGGAGCCGACCTGCTTCAGCAGCGGCCCGGTGGTGTACGGCAGTCCGTAGCGCTTGCAGATCTCCTGCACCTTAGGTGCCACTTCGGCGTAGCGGTTCGATGGCAGGTCCGGGAACAGGTGGTGCTCGATCTGGTGCGAGAGGTTGCCGCTCATCAGGTGCATGAACTTGGACCCGGAAATGTTGGCCGATCCGATCATCTGCCGGACATACCAGTCGCCGCGGGTTTCGCCTTCGACCATCTCTTCGGTGAAGGTGTCGGTGCCGTCGGGGAAATGCCCGCAGAAAATAATCGCGTGGGCCCAGACGTTCCGGACCGCGTTGGCGGTCAAGGTGCCATACAGCGCCTGCTTGCCCGAGCCGGTCAACATGGCGACGGCCGGTGTGGCGGCATAGTCCTTGGTGAACTGCTTCAGGGCCTTAAGCCCCAGCGCCTTGAGGTCGCGGGTCATGGCCTCCTTGCTCTTCTTGCCCTCCTTGTAGTCAGGCAATTCAAGATCGTAGAGTGCGATGCCCCATTCGAAGACTGGCGCTAGGATCGCGTTATACAGCGGATTGCCCAGATTGAAGGGCTTCCATTCCTGGGACGGATCCATCCGCAGCAGGTTGTATCCGATGTCATTGTCCTTGCCCACGACGTTCGTCCACCGGTGGTGCAGGTCGTTGTGGGTGTGCTGCCAGGATCGCGTCGGGGTGACGAAGTCCCAGTCCCAGGTGGTGGAGTGGATGTCCGGGTCCCGCATCCAGTCCCACTGGCCGTGCAGGATATTGTGGCCCAGTTCCATGTTTTCCAGGATCTTAGCGAAGCTAAGCATCGCCGTGCCGGCGACCCAGGCTGCTTTGTGCTTGCTCACCAGAAGGGTGGCGCGGCCGGTGATCTCAAGCCCGCGCTGGACCTTGATCACCCGGCGGATGTACGCCGCGTCGCTGGCGCCGCGCTTGGCGAGGATGTCGTCCTTGATGGCGTCGAGTTCGCGGCCGAGCTCGGCGACCTGCTCGTCAGAGAGGTGCGCCGCCGCGTCCGGACGGACCAGCGGGCTGCCGGACTCGGCGAGGGCGCCGGGCCGCGTCTTTACGGCAGCGGACGCTTTGCTTGGGGAAGGGTCGCCCTTGGGAGCTTCCTCGGATACGTCGGGCTTGTCGGAAACAATCGTCATGCGGTGGTACTCCTTAGAGGTCGAGGTTAACGGGTCCGGCGGCTGCCGAAACACACGTCTGGATTAGTTGGCCGGGCTCGCCATGGACTTCGTCGGTGCGCAGGTCACGAACGTGGCCGGCCCGGAGTGGGATGAGGCAGCTGTGGCAGATGCCCATGCGGCAGCCGCTGGGCATCAGGATGCCGGCGTCCTCGCCGACATCGAGCAGCGGCGTGTCGCCGTCGGCTTCGACTTCGCGGTCCGACGCCTCGAACGTGACCAGGCCGCCGTCGTGCCCTTCCCCGCCGGCGAGCTTCGTGCTGAAGCGTTCGATCGTCAGTGAGCCTTCCACGGCCGACGGGGCTTCAGGGGCCTCGGCGGCTTCTGCTTCCCATAGCGTCTCGGCATCGTCGAGGAAGCCTTCCGGGCCGCAAGCGTACGCTGCGCGCTGCCGCCAGTCCGGGCACAGCCGGTCCAGGTCGGAGGCGGAGGTGAAGTCCAGCCGGCCATGCCCGCCGGTAAACCAGTGTGTGACCCGGAAGTTCGGGAACTGGTCGGCGAGCTCCGCGAGCTCTTCGCGGAAGATGGCATCCGCGGCGGTGCGGGCGGTGTGGATCAGGACGACGTCGGAGTCGGGACGGTGCGGGACCAGGGTGCGGATCATCGACATCACCGGCGTGATTCCGCTGCCGGCTGTCAGCATGAGCAGCGGGCGGGGGTGTTCGGGCAGGACGAAGTCGCCTTGCGGAGGCGCCAGGAACAGGACATCGCCGGGTTTGGTGCCGCGCACGAGGGCCCCCGAGACAGCGCCCATATCGGAAACAGTAATTGCCGGGTCCTGCCCGGCGGGGGCGCTGAGCGAATAGGACCGCCAGTGGCGGACGCCGTCGAGCTCGACGCCAATACGGGCCCACTGGCCGGCAAGATGCGCTTGCCAGCCGCGGCCGGGACGGAAGAAAATGGTGGCGGAATCGGCCGTTTCTGGAACCACCTTGGTAACCACACCGCGCAATTGGCGGGCGGAAAACACAGGATTGAACAGCGACAGAATGTCTTCTGGAGCTAGGGGGGTGGTCAGTAGAGATGCGGCGCGCGCCAGCTTACGGAGCCGGATCATTCATCAAGCTTATGTCAGATTGCGTCATACTTCTTCACCCAAGGCATACGATCGACTTGAGAAAACTATCCCGCCGCAACAACTCATCGGATTGTCCATGAACGCATCCCCTGCCCGGGAGCCCGCCGGCCCCGCCCCCGCCCACGAACCCCCGTGGCTGGCCCTGCCGCGGGAGGTCAGCGACATGCTGCGTCCCAGGATGCCCGGCATCGTCGAGGCGATCATCGCGGCCGTCCCGCAGCTCGTTCCGGCGTACGCCAGGCCGATTGAGGGGCGCTTTGGCAGGGGCCTGAGGAGGGGCGTGGCCGCTGCGCTGGACCGGTTCCTGCAACTGCCCGGGACCCGGCTGCCGGCGTTGTCCGAGGAAAGCCGGGAGCTGGTGGCCGGGCTGGGCAGCGGCGAGTTCCGGCAGGGGCGGAGCATGGACGCGCTCCTGAGCGCCTACCGGATGGGTGCCCGCGTGACCTTCCGGGAGATGTCCAAAGTCTCAGTGGAACACCATCTGGGCCAGGGCGTCGTGGTGGATCTGGGCGAATCGATCCTCGCGTACATCGATGAGCTGTCGGCGGTCAGTGCCGAGGCCTACGCCTTTGAACAATCCGAACGCGCCGGAGCGGTGGACCGGCGCCGCACCGGACTGCTGGACCTGCTCCTGCTCGGCCAGGCCGACGAGGCGGCCCTCCGCCAGACGGCGGCGATGGCGGACTGGTCCCTGCCGCAGCGCATTGCGGTGGTGACGCTTCCGTTGGACCGGGCGGCCGGCCTGCGGCTGCGTCTGGGTCCTGGCACCCTTGTGATTGAGCGCGAGACCGACGCCGTGGCCCTTGTGCCGGCGCGGAATTCGCGGTCCGCCCGGGAGGATCTGGACCGCGCCCTGAAGGGGCGCGGTGCTGCCGTGGGGCCGTCTGTCGGCTGGGAGAGGGTTCCGGATTCACTGCGGCTGGCCGTGCTGGCCGCCGCGGCGCTGCCTCCGCGCGAAGGGCCGGACGATCCCCCGATCTGGGCCGACGAGCACCTTGCGCAGGTGATTCTCGGAGCGGAACCCTCGGCGATCACCGAACTGGCCACCCGCCGGCTCGCGCCCCTGGAAGGGCTCCGGCCCGCGCAACGCGAGCGGCTCGCCGAAACCCTGCTCTCCTGGCTGCGCCACTGGGGCCAGCGCGCACCCGTGGCCGCCGAGCTCGGAATCCACCCCCAGACCGTGGGCTACCGGGCCGCGCAGCTGCGCGAGCTCTTCGGCGACGCCCTCGAGGATCCGACTGCGCGCTTCGAACTCGAACTGGCCCTGCACGCCGGCCGGCGGTAGGCGGCCCGCCTTGCCCCGGGTGCCGGGTGTCCGACGTCGGCACCCGCCTTCGGAGGCCGCGGCGGCGCCGGTAGGCGTGCCCGGATCACCCGGCGAGCGCCCGGCGGCTGTGAAGCCGCAGTTCCAGGTCGTGCATCACGAGCGCCGCCAGGTCCTCCAGCACAGCAGTGTCCTCATCGCTGAACTCGCGGGGCTCACGGTCCAGGATGCACAAGGTGCCCAGGTTGTAGCCGTCCGGAGTGCGCAGCGGCACCCCGGCGTAGAACTGCAGGCCGAACTCGCCGGCTACGAGGGGATTGGACAGCGTCCGGGGATCGTTGAGGGCGTCCCGGACAATCCAGGCATCGCCCTGCAAGACGGCGGAGGCGCACAACCCGGGATCCCGGCCGATCTCCGTGACGTCCGTGCCGTGGTGGGACTTGAACCAGATGCGGTCGTGGTCCACAACGCTGACAATCGCCACGGGCACCGAGAACATGCGTGCGGCCAGCGCCGCGATCCGGTCGAAGGCGCCATCCGCCGGGGTGTCGAGGATCCGGTACCGCTCGACCGCCTGCATGCGCCCGTCTTCGTCGGTCAGCAGCGCGGCCCGGTCACGGCGGTGGCGCCCAGTGCCATTGATGGCTTCCTGGCGCAGGGCCAGGGACACTTCCCGGGCCGGCGGCCGGCCCGCCGGATCCCGGTCCAGCATGGAGGTCAGCAGCGTCGCCCACATCGGCGCGAGCTCTTCGGGGATCTGCGGGTCCTGGAGCAGCCGGGCCAGGGCGGACTGGACAGGCGCGCCCGGGTACGCCATTTTCCCGGTCAGGCCTTCCAGCAGGACCAGCCCCAGTGAATAGACATCGCTGGCGGGGCCGGCCGGTTCGCCGGCGGCCTGCTCGGGGCTGAGGTAGGCCGGGGTGCCAGAGCTATCGTCGGGGTCGCCGCAGTGGCCTTCGCGGATGGTGATGGCCACCCCGAAGTCGCTGAGTTTGGCGCGGGGGCGCCGGTCCTCGGCGCTGTAGTCCACGAGCAGGATGTTGGCCGGCTTGACGTCCCGGTGGATGATGCCGTGGTGGTGGATGTGCGCCAGTCCGTCGGCGAGATCGTGTCCGATCAGGGCCATGTGGGCCGCCGAAAGCGGGCCCTCGGCCGAGCGGCGACGCAGGTCGGGGCCGCGGACCAGTTCCATCACCAGGAAGCTGAGCCGGCGGTTCGGGTCACTGAGGTCTGTCCCGGCGTCGAACAGTGTCACGAGGGCGTGGTGGGCCATCCCTGCCAGGATCCGCACTTCGTCGAGTTGCCTGCGGGTCCGTTCTTCGTCCACAGTGCCGTCGCGGAAAAGTTTGACTGCCACTTCGCGCCCCAGGACCTCGTCCGTGGCACGGTACACACTGGATTGGCTGCCCCGGCCAATGAGTTCTTCGATCCGGTAGCGCCCGCTGAGCAGGAAACCGGGGTCCATGGTTGTCAAAGTTTTACGTGGTCCCTCTAATGGGGCCGCCGCTGGAATCGGGCGGATCAGTCCGAAGCCGGAAAACTGGTCCCGGCACCCGCATAATAAGCAAGCTTACTTATGATAACGCGGAAACCGGATTCCGGAAGACGTTCCAGGGTTTTTTCGGTCCGGCGCCTTGCGTTATTTTGCGGGGTTGTGCGTCCCGATCGGCACCAGGGTGAGGTCAGGGTGGTTCTTTTCGATCCGGCGCAGGGCCCAGACGTCGTTGAACAGGGCCAGGTATTCCCCGTCGGAGCGCAACAGGACTTCTGCGCCGGGGACGTTGGCCAGCGCCGGCATGGCGTCGGCGGTCGAGATCCGGGCCATGGAATACGGGAGTCGTTCCAGCCGCATCGGGGCGCTGAAGTCGTGCGCCATGCGGTCTTCGACCACTTCGAACTGCATGGGGCCGACGGCGGCAAGAACGGGCGCCTGGTCACCGCGGATGTCGGAGCGGAGCACCTGGATGACGCCCTCGTGCTCGAGTTGTTCGATGCCGCGGCGGAACTGCTTGAACCGGCTCGGGTCCTTGGAGCGCGCCACCTGGAAGTGTTCCGGGGCGAACAGCGGGATCGCGGGGAACTCCACGGGCTGGTCCAGGAACAGGCTGTCCCCCACGCGGAGGGAGGAGGCGTTCACCAGGCCAACCACGTCGCCCGGGAATGCCTCGTCGATCACCTCGCGTTCGCGGCCGAAGACCTGCTGGGCGTATTTGGTGGCGAAGGATTTCCCTGTCCGGGTCTGGGTGACCACCATGCCGCGCTCGAACATGCCGGAGCAGACACGGATGAAGGCAACGTGGTCGCGGTGGGCCTTGTTCATGCCGGCCTGGACCTTGAAGACGAATCCGGCGAACGGGGCATCGACCGGGCGGGGCTCACCTTCGACGTCGGGCCGCGGGGCGGCGGGCGGGGCAAAATCGACGAGGGCGTCCAGGATTTCCTTAACACCGAAGTTCAGCGCGGCCGAGCTGAAGAGGACCGGCGTCGCCTTGCCGGCGTGGA
The DNA here is from genome assembly GCF_900102895.1 of Arthrobacter sp. ov407. Taxonomy (GTDB): domain Bacteria; phylum Actinomycetota; class Actinomycetes; order Actinomycetales; family Micrococcaceae; genus Arthrobacter. The sequence continues at coordinate 10,692 of NZ_FNGD01000005.1, read as the reverse complement.
AGGCCTCGACGTCGAACGCCAGGTTGGATTCGATGACCAGCCCGGCCTCGTCCACGGCGTTGGACCAGTCCTCGCCCTGGCTGGCCGCGGCCTCGTCCGGCGTGAAGTACTCGGTGAGGGCGATGTTGGCGCCGGAGTTGTTGCGCTTGAACTGCGCGAAGCGGTCATTGCGCAGGTCCCAGACGCCGCGGAAGTCCCCGGAGATGCCCACGGCCCAGGTCAGCGGCATGGGCTGCAGTCCGGTGCGCTCGGTGATCTCGTCCATGAGGGCCAGGGCGTCCAGGCCGGGCCGGTCCCACTTGTTGATGACCGTGATGATTGGCAGGTTGCGCTGCTTGCAGACCTCGAAGAGCTTCATGGTCTGGGTTTCCAGGCCCTTGGCAGCGTCGACCAGCATGACGGCGCAGTCCACGGCCGCGAGCACGCGGTAGGTGTCTTCGGAGAAGTCCGCGTGGCCCGGGGTGTCCAGGAGGTTGATGACTGTGTCCCGGTAGCCGAACTGCAGCGCGGCGGAGCTGATGGAGATGCCGCGGTCCTTTTCCATCTGCATCCAGTCCGAGACCGTCTCCTTGCGGTTGGCCTTGCCGCTGGAGGCGCCGGCAGTGCCGATCACCTTTGCGTGCAGCGCGAGGGCCTCCGTCAGGGTGGATTTGCCGGCGTCGGGGTGCGAAATGACCGCGAAAGTCCGGCGCCGGGCCGCCTGCTTGTGAATCTCCTGGACTCGGGCGGGGCTGAGGACTTCTTGAGACACGAGGCTACTTTCGCTGCGGCTGTGGACGGGTCACGGCGCGGAGAGCCCGCGGTACACCCAAGGGTCCAGTTTATCGCAGGCCACGGACCGCGCACGAAGGGGCGGCCATCCAGCGCCAAAATGCCTTCCCGGACGGGACCCGGGACAGCCGTTGCGGAGCCACCCGGCGGCACGTTGCAATGGACCACTTTAAGGCTTGCCTGTGCGGAAGTGGCTGCGCTTTACCCCTATCATGGGGAGAGCGGGGAACTGAGTACTTTTGATCCTGCCGGGGGACCCTGGAAACCGGCGCACTTGCAGGCTCTTGCCTGCACCTTTGAAGGGATATCTATGGCTCGGAGCCCTGAAGATGCGCTGAAAGCGACCCTGGCCAGGGTGGCACCGGGCACCGCCCTCCGCGACGGCCTGGAGCGCATCCTCCGGGGACGGACCGGCGCGCTGATCGTGCTGGGCATCGACCGGACCGTCGAGTCCATCTGTTCGGGCGGCTTCGAGATCGGCATCGACTTCTCCCCCACCCGACTGCGGGAACTGGCGAAGATGGACGGTGCCATCGTCTGCGACAAGGATGCCAGCAACATCCTGCGCGCGGCGGTCCAGCTGGTCCCGGACTCGAGCATCGAAACGCAGGAATCGGGCACCAGGCACCGGACCGCGGAACGCGTGGCCATCCAGACGGGCGTTCCGGTCATTTCGGTCAGCCAGTCAATGCAGATCATCGCGCTGTACGTGCACGGGCTGCGCCACGTCCTGGAGGGCTCCGAGAAGGTCCTGGCCCGCGCCAACCAGGCGCTGGCAACCCTGGAACGCTACCGCTCGCGCCTGGACCAGGTGACCAGCTCACTCTCCGCCCTGGAAATCGAGGCCATGGTGACGGTTCGCGACGTCGCGGTCACGCTTCAGCGCCAGGAAATGGTGCGCCGGATCTCCGAGGAAATCTCCCAGTACGTCCTGGAACTGGGCGAGGACGGCCGCCTGCTCTCCCTGCAGCTGGACGAGCTCACCGTGGGCCGTGGCCCGGGCAGTGACGTCATCATCCGCGATTACTCGGGCGCGGCCGCAACCGCGGAGGACATCGACAACGCGGTCAAGGCCCTCGTAAGCCTGGGCCCAACCGAGCTGATCGATCTTGGGAAGATCGCCGGGATCGTCGGCTTCGCCGGCGGAGAGGCCAACCTCGACGCCGTCGTGCAGCCGCGCGGCTACCGCCTGCTCTCCGGCCTCAAGGCCGTGCCGAAGGCCGTCGCCGACCGGCTCGTCGACCACTTTGGCGGCCTGCAGTTCCTGATGGCGGCAACGATCGATGACCTCATGACCGTGGACGGGATCGGTGACCAGCGCGCCAGGACCGTCAGGGAAGGCTTGAGCCGCATGGCCGAAGCCAGCCTGCTGGACCGGTTCCTCTAGCCTCCCCCAACACCCGTCGACGGGTTGTCGGGGAGTAACGGTGGTTAGCTGAGTTGGAACACGGCTTTGGGGCTGGTCTTGTTCGCCAGCCGGGCCGTGAAGACATAGTAGGCGCCGCCGGCTCCGGGCTTGGCCTCGACGGCTTCGCAGCCCTGCACCGTGCGGTTGCGCTGCCACGGGAAGTTCGCGGTCTCGCTCTTGCCCGGAGCAATGGTCTTCATCAGGTCCGCGCTCTCCGCCTGGCAGTCCCTGGAGGAGAAAATCCGGTCCGAGCCGCTGGTGATCATGTACTCCATCTGCGACGTCCCGATGTTGACCTCGCATGGCACTTTGTTGTTGTTCGTCACCGTGAGGCTTAGCAGCGGCTTCTCACCGGCGGCATAGTTCTGTTTGTCGGTGGCAGCCGTGACGGTTACCAGATTCTGCTCGCAGCCGTCGCCCGATGCAGCCGTGGGCGGGGCCGAAGGATCCCCGGACGCTGTGGGGCCACCCGACGCGGACGCAGTCGGCCGGCTCGCCGGCGCCGCTCCGGACGGCTGCCCGCCGAAAGGCTGGGCGCCACCCATGGCGCTCGAGACCGCGACAAAGCCACCGAAGACCACGGCGATGACGAGCAGCAGGATCACGCCGGCAAACAGCCGACGGCGGCGGTAAACCGGGCGGAGCGGTGGCCGTCCGGATTTCCGCCCGGGTTGCCCTGGGCGCGAACCTTTCGGCCGCGAACCGCCCGTTCCTGAACTGCCTTGCCTGACCATTCTTCTAGCCTAGAGAACCGCGCGGGCTATGGCGCCCGACCACGCCGCGGAACCTGCCACCGTCCCGATCCGTTACCCCGATCTATTACGCTGAATGGATCGAAACTCTAACCCCAATGCCCCCAGTATCGGCCGCCGCACAGCGGGAACCCCTGCCCGCCGGGCCCCGCGCCCGCGCCGCGGATCTCCCCGCGCTCCACACCGCCCTGGACGACTGGTTCGCATCCAATGCGAGGGAACTGCCGTGGCGGGCCGCGGAGTGCACACCCTGGGGCGTGCTGGTCAGCGAGGTCATGCTCCAGCAGACGCCGGTGGTCCGGGTCCTGCCGGTCTGGGAGGAGTGGCTGCGGCGCTGGCCGGAGCCGTCCGATCTGGCCAGCGAACCCGCCGGGGAAGCCGTCAGGTCCTGGGGCCGGCTGGGGTATCCCCGGCGCGCCCTGCGCCTGCATGCGGCCGCCGTCGCGATCAGGGACAGCCACGGCGGGGCCGTCCCCGGCGCCTACACCGAGCTCCTGGATCTCCCCGGCGTGGGCAGCTACACCGCCGCGGCCGTCGCGGCATTCGCCTATGGACGCCGCGAAACGGTGGTGGACACCAACATCCGCCGGGTCCATGCGCGGCTTCTCTCCGGCTCGGCCCTGCCGTCGCAGGCCCTGACCGCGGCCGAAATGCGGCTGGCGGCGTCACTGCTGCCGGACGACCCCGGTGCCTCGGTGCGCTGGAACGCCTCCGTCATGGAACTCGGCGCACTGGTCTGCACGGCGCGGGCCCCCAAGTGCGGCCAGTGCCCTGTCCGGGAGTCCTGCGCCTGGCTGGCGGTCGGCGAGCCGCCGCCCACGTACACGCCCAAGGGACAGGCCTGGCACGGCACGGACCGGCAGGTGCGCGGCGCCGTGATGGCCGTCCTGCGGGTAGCCGAGGACCCCGTGGCGCCGGTGCTGTTCCACCAGGCCCCCGCGGACCTGGGCTTCGAACCGCAGGGAATCGGGATCCCGCTCGCGGCCCTGCACCGGCTCAACGCAGCTCCCGAGCAGCTGGAACGGGCACTGGCCGGCCTGCTGGGCGACGGCCTCGCGGAACTTCACCACGGCGGCTTCCGGCTCCCGGGCTGAGGATCTACGCTGGAGCATGCGCAAGCTGGCGGCCGCGGCCGCTCTGGCCCTTACCGCCGTCCTGGTAGCCTCGTGCCGGCCGGAGGCCGCCTGCCCGGCGATCGGTCAGGCGCCTGTCGTGTCCTTCACCGTTGCCCGGGAGTACGCCCCGTCAGTGCGGGCCATCCACCTTCGGGCCTGCCAGGACGGGCACTGCAAGGAAGCGGACCTGGCACTGGTTCCCGGGAGCACGTCCGTGGACCAGGGCTGTGAACCCGGCCCCTACGGCGGCGACGGCGTCTGCTCGGCCACCTCGTCGCCCGACGGCACCCTGACCGGCATGCTGATGATGGAGACGCTGACGGCCAGCCGCATCGAGGTGACGGCCACGGGCACCGGTACCGCCGGGAACCCGCTGCCGGCACGGACCGCGGCCTTCACACCCCGCGCGGCGCAGCCGTTTGGCGAGCAGTGCGGAACCTTCATCACGGCCAGCGTGCTACTGGACGCGGCCGGCCTTCGGCAGGCACCCTAGCCCCGGCCGCACGGCCCGCCAGGCCCGCACGGCCCATCAGGGCCGCCTCCGGCCTCATCCGAAAATCCAGTCCCGGCTACGGTTCTCCGAACCCCGAGCTGACCAGGCGCTCCAGGTAGCCGACCGCCTTGGCGGCGTCCGGGCCGCTGGCCTCCACATGCAGGACGGCTCCCTTGCCGGCTGCAAGCATCATGAGCTCCGTCATGGAGGCGCCATCGGCGCCGTTGACGGTCACGTCGGCGTCCATGGCAGACAGCCCGCCTGCAATCTTCGCTGCCGGTCGGGCATGCATGCCGGCCTGGTTGACGAGCGTGAAGTCCCCCGCGGCGTCCGGCGGCTGCTGGTGTACGTGTTCGGCCTCCGCAGGGTGGGCCGGGGGCCGGTAGACGGCCTCGGCCGCGTCCTTCACCGCCGCCGCCTCGGCTCCCGCCTGGGCAGCCACCGCGGCTGCAACCAGTCCCTCCACCAGTGGCGCGTCCGCGAGCAGCACCGATCCCGGATCCGTTGCGAACTCCGCTGCTGACTCGGCCGTCATCACCGCGGATCCGAGATCGGTGAGCACCACCACCCCGTCACCGGCGGCCTGCTCCAGGGCCGCCATGACCTTCTCCAGGCTCGTGCCGATGCGCCCGTCGTCGGTGCCACCGGCGGGGAGGATCAGGACGTCGGGGGCCATCTGGGCGGCGAGTTCGGCGGCGCCGTCCGCGATCTTGGCGCTGTGCGAGACGACCACGAGCCGGACTGTCATTCGGTCGCTCCGGCCGCGGCGCGCAGGATCAGCGCGCTGGAGACCGCTCCCGGGTCGCGGTGGCCGATGCTGCGCTCCCCCAGGTAGCTGGCACGGCCCTTGCGGGCGAGCATCGGATCCGTGGACACGGCGCCGGCCTCGGCCGCCTCGGCCGCGGCAAGTAGCACCTTCCGGACGTCGCCGTCGCCAGCTGCGGCAGCGGCAGCGGCCGCCTCGACCGCGGGCGTCCATGCGTCCACCATGGTCTTGTCCCCGGATTCGGCCTTTCCGCGAACGACGATCCCGTCGCGGGCGGCCTGCAGCGCGGCAGCCAGGGTCACGGCGTCGACGTCGGAGCTGTCACCGAGTGCGGTGGCGGCACGCAGGAACGCGGTGCCGTAAAGCGGGCCGGCCGCCCCGCCCACCTTGGACATCAGTGTCATGGCCGTCAGCTTCAGGGCCGCGCCCGGGGTTTCCGGTGGCGCCTCGGAGAGTTTGTCCATCACGGCCTTGAAGCCGCGGTCCATGTTCTCGCCGTGGTCCGAGTCCCCGATGGGCCGGTCCAGTTCGATCAGCTCCACCCGGTGCTCCGCCATGGCCTGCGCCGAAAGGGTCAGCCAGCGCACGGCCCAGCCGACGTCCAGCCCCACGGTCAGACGCCCCAGCGGAGGGCCGGAGTGTGCACGGGAGCGTCCCAGAGCGACGTCATTTCGTCGTCGAGGCGCAGGACAGTGATGGAGCAGCCCTGCATTTCCAGGGACGTGATGTAGTTGCCCACCAGGGAGCGTGCCACGGTGACGCCCTGCTCGGCCAGTTTCTGCGCGGCCCGGCGGTACACGATGTACAGCTCGCTCGCGGGGGTGCCGCCCATGCCGTTGACGAACAGGAGCACCTGGTCCCCGGAGCTAAGTCCGAGGTCGCTGACCACCGGGTCCAGGAGGCGGTCGGTGATGCCGTCGGCGTTTTCCATCGGGATGCGGTGCCGTCCCGGCTCGCCGTGGATGCCGATCCCGATCTCGATCTCGTTTTCCTCGAGCTCAAAACTGGGGACTCCCGCGTGCGGGACGGTGCAGGCGGACAATGCCACGCCCATGCTGCGCACGTTCTGGTTGACGCGGTCACCGATCGCGGCGACGGCGTCCAGGTTGTCGCCGCGTTCGGCGGCCGCACCGGCGATCTTCTCGACCAGGACGGTGCCGCCGACGCCCCGGCGGCCAGCCGTGTACAGCGAATCCTGCACGGCGACGTCGTCGTTGACCAGGACGGTGCGGATCTCGACGCCTTCGGCTTGCGCGAGTTCGGCGGCGGTTTCGAAGTTCAGGACGTCGCCGGTGTAGTTCTTCACGATGTGCACGACGCCGGCGCCGGAGTTCACGGCCAGCGTTGCCGGCAGGATCTGGTCCGGGGTGGGCGAGGTGAACACGGCGCCGGGAACGGCGGCGTCGAGCATGCCGAGGCCCACGTACCCGCCATGCAGCGGCTCATGTCCGCTGCCGCCGCCGGAGACGAGTCCGACTTTCCCCGCCACGGGGGCGTCCTTGCGAACGATGTATTTCGGGTCCGGAAAGACGGTCACGAGGTCGGCGTGCGCAAGCCCGAACCCTTCCACTGACTCGTCGACCACGGCTTTGGGATCATTGATGAGTTTCTTCATGGCGGTGCTCCCTGGATGGTGTCCTGGCTGCTTGCTTAGACCCTACTACCGGGGCACGGCCGGCGGTAGGCTCCCGATTCCCTCGGCCCGGGGGGCTCGCTGCTGTGGCTGCGAGTCCCTCGCCGGCGGGGTTGTTGCGGTGCGTTCCCAGCGGATGATTCAGGCTTGCTTGTCGGCCCACGCCGGGAAGTGCGGCCAGGCGTCGACGCCCAATTTTTTGCCTCCGAAAGTGTGGTGGCCCACCCCCTGGGCCGGGATCAGTTTATCCACCAAATTTATTGAAGGGAAGACCCCGGGCCGACGTCGAGTTCCTTGCGGCTGCCGGTGCTGGCCGGTAACCGACCGGACGATCCCCCGGGCTGGGCACAACCGGCGGGCGCTACAGCTCCTTGATCATCCTGGTGTTGCCCAGCGTGTTCGGCTTGACCCGCGCCAGGTCCAGGAACTCGGCCACGCCTTCGTCATGCGAGCGCAGGAGCTCGGAATACACCACGGGATCGACAGCGGTCTGGTCAGCCATGACTTCAAAGCCGTGCTTCTTGAAGAAATCCACTTCGAACGTCAGGCAGAAGACGCGCGAGACTCCCAGCGCGCGGGCATCCTCCAACAGACGCTCCACCAGCGCGTGGCCCACGCCCTTGCCCCGCCAGGCATCCGAGGCCGCGAGGGTGCGCACCTCGGCCAGGTCCTCCCACATGACGTGCAGCGCTCCGCAGCCGATCACCTCGCCGTCTTCCGATTCAGCGATCCGGAATTCCTGCAGGCTCTCGTAATAGGCCACGGTTTCCTTGGCCATGAGGATCCGCTGGTCGGCCAGCGGCGCCACGAGCGTCTTGATGGCGCCAACGTCGTCGGTGCGGGCCGGGCGGATGCGGATCGTCTCAGTGGCGGTCTCTGTCACGGTCTCAGTCACAGCCCAATCTTACGGGTGCCCCGGACCCGGCCGGCACGCGGCCGGACCCGGGGCCCGAGGTGTCAGAGACCCAGTTCGTCGGGGACGGGAATGTCCTTGTCCAGCAGGTTCCGGGCCAGGAAGTGCTCCACCACGCCGTACCAGACCTTGGCGTGCTGCGGCTGCAGGATCCAGTGGTTCTCGTCCGGGAAGTACAGAAAACGGTGGTCCGTTTCGCCGTTCTCGTCGGCCGCCAGCTGCGACTTGGCGAGCAGTTCGTACCAGAGCCGGAGCCCCTCGCCGATCGGCACGCGGTAGTCCTTGTCGCCATGGATGACCAGCATGGGAGTCCGGATGTTTTCCACGTGCAGATGCGGGGAGTTCTCCAGCGCCATCTCGGCCGTCATCTCCTTGAGCCAGTACTGCGCGGCGTCCGTGGTGGGACCGAACTGGTCGAGGGCCCAGAGGCTGGCGTGCGTGACGATTGCCTTGAAGCGGTCCGTCTGCCCGGCCACCCAGTTGGCCATGTACCCGCCGAAGGAGCCGCCCATGGCGGCCGTGCGCGTCTCGTCGATGTCCGGGCGCTGCACGACGGCGTCGGTGATGGCCATCAGGTCCGTGAACGGAGCCTTGCCCCATTCCCCCCAGCCGCGCTGGATGTGCTCCTGGCCGTAGCCGGTGGAGAGGGCAGGGTCCGGGAGCAGCACCGCGTAACCGCGGGCCACCAGCAGCCACGGGTTCCAGCGCCAGGTCCAGGCGTTCCAGGATCCCAGCGGGCCGCCGTGGATCCAGAGCAGCAGCGGGGCCGGGCTCGCGGCGGACGCGCCCTCCGGCAGGGCCAGGTACGCGGGCACACGGGCGCCGTCGGCCGCCGTCGTCTCCACGCGCTCCAGCGTCCCCTTGAAGTGCGGGCGCTCCGCGGGCGAGGCCAGCCGGACGGCGCCGCCGCCGGCGAGGTCGATCCGCACAGGTTCGGCGGGGAATTCGTAGGAGTTGCGCAGGGCGTAGGCGCTGCGCCCGTCCGGTGCGACGACGACGTCGGTGTACGCGGCGGCGTCGTCCGTCAGGCGGAGCACCTGGCCAGCCTGGCCCCCGGCGACACCGATCCGGAACACCGGCGATGCGCCGTCCTCGTCGGCGGTGACCAGCAGGGCCGATCCGTCCGGCAGCCACGCGGCGGGGCGGGCCCAGCGGTCCCAGTCATGGGCGAGCGGCGTCAATGCGCTCTCGCCTGCTGCCGTGCCGGCGACGTCGAGGAGGTGCAGCTTGACCTGCGGGGCCTCCAGCGGCGTGGTGTCGCTTTCGCTGACCACCACCAGGCTCCGGCCGTCCGGACTGACCGGGCCCGGGAAGTAGCTCAGGCCTTCCGTGTCCAGCAGAACCGTCCGGGTGCCGGTGGCGACGTCAATGGCGACCAGCACGGAGCGTGAATCGGCGTTCGCGAGGGGCTTGGCGAAGCTGCTGTAAATCATCGTGCCGTCCGGGCTGACCACCGACTCGGCGTCCCTGAGCCGGGTGCCGGCGTCGGGTGTCAGGTTGCGGAGCTTCAGCGGCGGCGCGGCGTCGACAGTGGTCGGCTTTCCGGCCTCCAACTGCCCTCCGGATTCGACGGCGAACAGCCGCGGCTGCGCCGGGCCCAGGTCCGCGTCCCAGTAGCGGACGGGGTAGCCGCTGTGCAGGATGGCCGCGACCTTGTTGTCCTTGCGCGCCTTGCGGCGTTCTTCGTCATTGTCCTCGTCCGTGGAGCCGGCCAGGACCGAGGCCGCGACCACCACGGTGTCGGCGTCCTTGGCGGCGAGGACCCCGCCGATTCCGCCGGCGCGGGACAGAGCCACCCGGGCTTCGCCGCCGTCGGACGGGAGGATCCAGAGGGCGCTGACGGGGTCAGCGTCGGGGCTCTCCGGATCGGGACGGGCCGAGGTGAAGTACAGGTCGCCGTTGGCGGCAAACACCGCACCCGCCTCCCCCTTGGCGCTGCGCGTGATCCGGCGGGCCGGTTTGACCCCGCCCGGGTCCACTTCCCACAGCGCGGTGCAGTATTCGGTGCCCTTCGCGCCGAGTGTCGCCACAGTGGTGACCAGCCGAGCGCCGTCCGGGCTCAGCGCCAAACCACTCACCTTGGGGATGGCGAGGTAGTGGTCCAGATCATGGAAGGGGGTCTCGGGTTGTTCGCTCAGGGTCTCTGAGTCCTTGGCAGCCATGCACCGATTCAACACCGTATGTGGCCTCGATCACAAAAAGTTCTCTAAGAGTGAAACACTGCTTTCAGATACCAGGGGGATTCAGAACCATGCGGGACAGGTCGGAGCGCTCCGGCACCGGCACCATTCGCCGAAGATGGCCGCTAAACCTGATCCCATAGCGGCCATCTCCGGCAAACGGCTCACCTCGTGCGGGACATCTGCCTGGGGATGACGCGGATGAGGACCATGGGCGTGCAGCGCGTGCATAAACGTGGGCGCGGGCATAGGCGGCATGGCACCGGCGCTAAACCTGCGGTGGCGCGCGCGTGCCATGCGACCAGAGGATTCACCCCGCGGGGGGGTAAACGCAAAGGCCCCGCCGTCCGTTTCGGGACAGCGGGGCCTTTGGTCTTGATGCTTAGACGCTCGGAGCGATCTCCGGAATGCGCGGCTTGGCGTTGCCGGCGAAGGTGAACTTCGCGTCGTCGCCTTCGCCTTCCACATCCACCACCACGATGTCGCCGGCGTGCAGTTCGCCGAAGAGGATCTTCTCGGAGAGCTGGTCCTCGATCTCGCGCTGGATGGTGCGGCGCAGCGGCCGGGCACCCATGGCGGGGTCGTAGCCGCGGGTCGCCAGGAGCACCTTGGCCGCGGACGTGAGCTCGATGCCCATGTCCTTGTCCTTGAGGCGCTTCTC
>NZ_FNGD01000014.1 GCF_900102895.1 Arthrobacter sp. ov407 | reverse complement strand
GGGACTGCCCCCGGTTTTGTTGACTCCTTGACCTAGCGAGCGGGTGCTCGTGGAAGGATGTTGACCATGCCTACGGCTTATGGGGCGGAGTTCCGCCAGGATGTTATTGATGTGGCCCGCAAGGGCGGGGCGCCGCTGGCACAGATTGCGAAGGATTTCGGGCTTTCGGTCACGACGTTGAAGCGCTGGATTGCCATTGCCGAGCGTAAGGAATCCGGGGCCGGCCCGGCAGCGGCGGAGTCGGTCGAGATGCGGGAGTTGAGGAAGCGTAACCGCTTGTTGGAGCAGGAGAATGAGATTCTGCGCCGGGCTGCTGCCTATTTGGCGAGGGACATAAACCCAAAATGATCTACCCGCTGGTCACGGATCTTGCCGCCCAGGGAATTCCCGTGGCGGTGACCTGCAGGGTGTTGAAGTTCAGCAAGCAAGGGTACTACCGGTGGAGATCCAGCCCGGTGACGGAACGGGACTGGGCGGATGCCCACCTGGTCAACGCGGCGCTGGACATCCATGACGACGATCCCGCCTTCGGGTACCGGTTCATCGCCGATGAACTCCCGGAGAAAGGCATCACCGCGGGCGAGAACAGGGTGCAGCGTCTGTGCCGGGACCATGGCATCTGGTCGGTGTTTTCGAAGAAGCGTGGCCTGAACCGGAAGCCGGGACCGCCGGTCCACGATGACCTGGTGGAGCGGGACTTCACCGCGGCGGCGCCGAACGAGCTGTGGCTGACCGACATCACTGAGCACCCCACCGGTGAAGGGAAGCTCTACCTCTGCGCGGTGAAGGACGTCTATTCCGGCAGGATCGTCGGATACTCGATGGACTCGCGGATGAAATCCTCGCTGGCCGTGGCCGCACTGGAGAACGCGGTGCGGGCACGCCGCCCGGCAGGAACGGTGGTGCATTCGGATCGGGGATCCCAGTTCCGGTCCCGCCGGTTCGTCGAATCGCTTCGGCACCACGGGCTCACCGGATCGATGGGCCGGGTCGGTGCGTGCGCGGACAACGCCGCGATGGAATCGTTCTTCTCCCTGCTGCAAAAGAACGTCCTGGACCGTCAGCGGTGGCTCACACGGCAGGAACTCCGGCTGGCAATCACAATCTGGATCGAGCGGACCTACCACCGCCGGCGACGGCAACGACGGCTGGGAAAACTAACGCCAATCGAATATGAAACAATCAACCGGACCGCGCTCACAGCGGCCTAAGACCCCGAGTCAACAAAAGCCGGGGCAGTCCCTCACGCGTTTCTCGTCCAACCCTGCCGGCCCCCCAAAGAGGTACTCCTGAACCGCCCTCTCGGGGTCGCCAAGAAAGCCCCCGCGCACGTACCCAGTAACACGGGTCAGGCTTAGCAGGTAAAGCCAGCAGAGGTCCAGGAAGACAGCACGGTGCGCAGGATCCAGCGGGTTCAGAAGCTTGCTTGCCTTGGCAAGGTGAGCGACAAGCTGAGTCGGGTTCCTATGTGTGAATATGTCAGTCTGATCGGAGCCCGTCAGGACGGCCAGAACGGTACCCACCTGCGGGACATGCCGGAGCTAATGACGGCTTGAATGGTACCCACCTGTGAGCGTTGATCCCATCATTGTGGGGGTCAATTGCAGGAGGGCCGGGATGGGGTCAAGAGTGGAGCTGTTCGCGAGAATCCGAAGGGACGCCAGAGTCGAGGGCGTGTCGATCCGGGAGCTTGCGCGCAGACATCAGGTGGCGAGAAAGACCGTGCGGACGGCGTTGAACTCCCCGGTCCCGCCTGAACGGAAAATCCCTCGGAGGTCCTCTCCCCGGCTCGAACCGTTCAAGGCCGCGATCGATGCGATGCTCATCGAGGACACGACGGCGCCGCGGAAGCAGCGCCATACCGCGCGCCGGATCCTTGCCCGGCTCATCGAGGAGCATGGAGCGCAGCAGCTGTCATATTCGACCGTGCGTGACTACGTGCGCATCCGCCGGGCCCGGATCGATGTGGAGGCCGGCCGCCGGGTGGAGGTGTTCATCCCGCAGGAACACGCCCCGGGCGCGGAGGCGGAGGTGGATTTCGGTGAAGTCTGGGTCGTCCTGAACGGTGTGAAGACCAAATGCCACATGTTCGTCTTTCGCCTCTCCCACTCCGGGAAGGCCATCCACCGGATTTACCCGACCCAGGCGCAGGAAGCGTTCCTGGAAGGCCACATCGAGGCGTTCAACGAGGTCGGCGGCGTGCCGGTCAGGCACATCCGGTATGACAACCTCACCAGCGCTGTCACCGCCGTGGTGTTCGGGCAAGGACGGCAACGGGTTGAGAACGACCGCTGGGTGCTGTTCAAATCCCACTACGGCTTCGATGCGTTTTATTGCCAGCCCGGCATCGCCGGGGCGCATGAGAAGGGCGGGGTCGAGGGCGAGGTGGGCTGGTTCCGGCGCAACAGGCTCTCCCCGATGCCGGTCGCCGGATCCCTGGATGAGCTCAACGACCGCATCCGGGCCTGGGAGGAACAAGACAACTCCAGGCGGATCGGTGACAGGATCCGCACCATCGGGCGGGACTTCGCCGCGGAGCAGCCTTTCCTGGCGCCGTTGCCGGCGGAGGAATTTGATCCGGGACTGGTGTTGAACCCCAGAGTGGACCGGTCCTCGATGGTCACGGTGCGGATGGTGAAGTATTCGGTCCCGGCACGGTTCATCGGCAGGAGGGTCCGGGTGTCCTTGCGGGCGTCCGAAGTCGTGGTGTTCGACGGCTGCGGAGTGGCTGCCAGGCATCAGCGGGTCGCGGCTCGGTCCGGGTGCTCCGTTCTGCTGGACCACTACCTCGAGGTCCTCAAAACCAAACCCGGCGCCCTGCCCGGGTCCACTGCACTGGCCCGGGCCCGGGCATCCGGGGCGTTCACGTCCGCCCACGAGGCATTCTGGGCTGCCTCCCGGCGGGTCAACGGCGACGCCGAGGGGACCCAGGAACTCATCGACGTCCTCCTGCTCCACCGCTCCATGGACGCATCCGACATCCAAGCCGGAATCACCGCGGCGCTGGGAGTGGGCGCGGTCAGTGCAGACGTCGTTGCCGTCGAGGCCCGCAGACACGCCACGATTTCGTCCGGGGGCGGGCCCGGTTCGGACCGTCATCCCGATGCTCAAGGCGAATTGAAAGTGCAACGAGTTGTCAGTCTTACTCAGCGCAGGCTCATGGACCCGGCCGCGGTCATCGCCGGGCTCCCGGCCGATACCCGGCCACTGCCCTCGGTCAGTGCCTATGACGAGCTGCTGGCCAAACGCACCCAACATCCCGCAGGAACAGCGTCGAAGGAGAACATCTCATGAGCCCCACCGCAGCGGCGACCACCATCACCCCGACCCTGCGACGGCGCCGCGGACTGACCGAACAAGCCGCCGTCGCGGCCGTGGACCAGGCCTGCCGCCGGCTGCGCCTGCCCACCGTGAGGGCGGTCCTCGACGAAGCCCTGGCCGTCGCCGGGAAAGAACAGCTCTCCTACCAAGGCTTCCTGGCCGAACTGCTGCTGGCAGAGTGCGACGATCGGGACCGGCGCTCCTCCATCCGCCGCGTCAAAGCCGCGAACTTTCCGAGGGACAAATGGCTCGGGGACTTCGATTTCGACGCGAACCCGAACATCAACCCCGCCACCATCCACACCCTCGCGACCGGGGACTGGATCCGCAAAGGCGCACCGCTATGCCTGATTGGCGACTCCGGAACCGGCAAATCCCACCTACTCATCGGGCTCGGCACCGCCGCGGCCGAGAAAGGCTACCGGGTCAAATACACCCTCGCGACCCGGCTCGTGAACGAACTCGTGGAAGCCGCCGATGAGAAAGTCCTGGCCAAAACCATCGCCCGCTACGGGCGAGTCGATCTGCTTTGCATCGATGAACTTGGCTATATGGAACTGGACCGCCGAGGCGCCGAACTCCTCTTTCAGGTCCTCACCGAACGGGAGGAGAAGAACTCCATTGCGATCGCAAGCAACGAATCGTTCTCCGGCTGGACCAAAACCTTCACCGACCCGCGCCTGTGCGCGGCAATCGTGGACCGGCTCACCTTCAACGGCGCCATCATCGAAACCGGCACCGACTCCTACCGCCTCGCCCACACCAAACAGCAGCAGTCCTAGCGGCCTTAATGCCCCTGCTCAGAAGGTGGTGTACTCCATCGATGAGGTCTTCCAGAGCTCTGTCGCCTCACTCAGGGCGGAATCGACGTCTTCGCCCGTGACCGAGAACGTCGTTTCAATATCCTGATCCGTCCAGGTGAACACAATCGACAACGCTCCTGCGGCGACGTCGTGATCAACCCAAAATGAGATGGTCCAGAAGTTGTTGTGCCCCTCATGCGTGACAATTTCAGCGGTGGAACGCCCGGAGCTATCTTGATCAACAGCTAGTTGAGGGCCCTCGGCCGGAGAATTCCGCAGATAGGCGCCGACTTGGCGATCGATTTCCCGCTGCTGCTCGAGTGTCAATGGGCCCTTAAACCTGACACTCATCTGAACCCATAAACCAAAGGGGTAAACCTCAGCGAAGTTCAGGCTGCAGCCAGCTCCGCTCAGAAGAACGGAGCCCCTGCCGGCCACAAAGCCCGGTTGCCAGTTGTACGGTCTCCTGGGCATGTGAGCTCCTAACAAGTAAGCAAAACGGGGCGGGGCTGTTTGTCGATCCTGTCCTGGTTGTGATGATACGACCTATCACCTGAAGCACCCAGCAAGCCCGTCGATGGGTACCGTTCTAGCCGCCCTGGTGGGCTCCAAACAGGTTGACACAGTCATATGTGGCTCCTTCACCCAGTAATCGAACTGGGAGAACTCAAGCAGATGATCAAGTTTGTTATTCAACCCGTTGAACGCGCGCCTTGAACAAAATCTACGTCTTCAAGTACGCGGATCACAGAATCAAAGGACAGCATGTTGACGTCGAGTTGAGCGGCGGCCACCGTCATCAGCGCTTGTCCGTCTTGTATAACATCTCGCCCACGTATGAGACCTGCGATTGTCGCGGCCATACCGATGATACGAGTGTCGTTCAAGGGGCTGAGGAGTGGAGAATTGGGGTCCACGTTGCGAACTCCCGAGTGCACGTCCTGACACCTGAGCCCTAGATTGATACCCTCCACGCCAACTACCCCCGTATTTTGAGCTGAATGGGACTTTCGCTGCCCCTGCTCTAAGTTACAGCAGACCCAAGGACCACTGGCTTCCTTGCGGGGTGCACGTATCCTCGCCCGACGAGTTCCTAAAGCCTGCCCCGGGCTCCTTGAAGTGCCACGAAGTAACTAGAGCAGGGTTACCGCTGTGCCAGCATTTTGACGTCGAGTGGGACCCCAGAGCGCGCGCAGGCACCTGAAAATTAACGATGTGATGGGTATCTGGCGACTCGCGGGCCAATCCGCAATCCGCGGAAGCCGAAGCCGAAGCCGAAGCCCCTAAGGATTCTTCGGCCAACCCTTCTGGCCGAGCCAGCACACGCTCCAATCGGCCCTCTCGTCAGTTGACTCCTGCCGCCGAGGCCAACTTCCCTGCCGTTCCAAAACATCCTCATCCACGACTGAGAGAAACGTGGCGGTTCGGGGAGTACCCGGTGGAAGGTCGTCAGGATCAAGCTGCCCCCGGGAATCGAAAGACCCCCGAAATCTCGCGGATTCCGGGGGTCTTGTCTGTAGCGGCGGAGAGGCTCGATCTCCCGTCCTCACGATTATGAGTCGCCCATGAGCCAACCCTGCTACTTCCACTGCACGATTTGACCGAGTCAGCCCCTGCCTGTGGCGAGCTTGAAAATGGCCTTTTCAACCTGAACTCGGGTGCGCCCGTATCGCTCGCCCCAGCATGCCAACAACTCGAGATACCGCGCGTAAGATGCGGTAGTCCTGTCCAGGGAAAACTTCGCTTCTCTGTCCAGCCAGCCGGCTATCTTGTCGTCGAGGATGGGAGCAGCCGCCGCATCGTCAGGACCTTCAAGCGCGGATGCGAAGTACAGCCACTTTGTGAAGTATGAACGTCCGAGGTGTTTGATGGCTCCGTCGTTATTCATCAATCGGAACGCTTCATGCGGCCCGTCGTCCCGGGCCGCCTGGGCTCCGGCTTCCAACCTACCGCTCACGGACGGAACGACTGGCGCTAGCATCGGGTCGTGGCTTCTGTCATCAATTTCCGTCAGTATCCAACGAGTTCGGAGGGCTCCCCTATCTGACGTTGTTCCCCAGCCCCAAACCATGGCAGGGACGAAGGCGGACAACACACGCCCGCCGTCGAGTTCTCGCAGCACTACGTCGCGGATGATCGGACGGTCTACCCTGTCCGGAAGTTGGTCTAGGGTTGCCAGTACATCCGGCAGGTCATGCATCTGTAGGCGCCACGGCTCTCGGTTCCAGTCAAACGAGACCTGCGGAGTCGGCTCATCTTCGAGAAGGGCAATAAGGGATGGGGGAACGTCTGTCGTCATCTTGGTATCCTCCCGCACTCCACCGGCGGGACAGACCAACGCCACGGAGCGTAAGGGGCCCAGCGGCTTGCCGGTCTACGTCTACGGTCATACGCCAGTGTCAGCGTCTACCAAGGGAATACCAGAGGTCCGCCCCAGAATTAGGCTGATTGCGGCTGGCCTAGGTTGAATTCTGAGCTTCAGGCTGCAGTGAAAAAACCCCGCCGTTCCCTTGGAAACACTGGGAACTGCGCAGTTCTAGCCGGTGGCTCCGACCGGCGTCGAACCGGTGACCTTTCGATTTTCAGTCGAACGCTCGGCCTACGGCGGTGTCGGCTTCGAAAGATTCGGGAAGCTATCTCCCCTTATTAGCGTTAGCTTTATAGCGCGCCACGGGTGTGCTGAGCCGTCCGGCATGCCGTAGCCGCCCACTTACCCTGCCTATCCCTTCGAAGTCTTCAGACAGCCGACACGGCCCCAAACGCCAGCCGCTTCAGGACGTTGCAAGGGCGTCGGGAACCATCCACAAAAATCTACCTCCGATAGAAGATGAAGGATTCTAAGAAACCCAGAGGATGGGGCTGACCTAGGCTCTGGTCATTACGACAGAGAACCCCCGGAATCTCGCCGATTCCTTGGGTTTTGCCTGTAGCGGTGGGGCGGCTCAATCTCCCGGCCTCACGATTACGGGTCGAGACGTCGGGCCTGCGATGTCACTGCGCCACTGCGGCAGCAGCCGCAAACACGTCGGCCGGCATGGGCCGGTGCAGCTTCCAGGTGATGACAATCGGCTTCTCCCCCGCGTGCTGCACATAGTCCACCTGGCCCAGGCAGGTGTAGGGAACGGTCAACCCAGTCTCGTCTTCCGACGTATCCCGGGTGAAGATCAGGATTTTCGAGCCGTGTCCGGCCCTGTCCAGATAGCGCTTTCCCGTCGAGCTTCCGGGTGACGTCGCGTTCTGCGATTCCCAGTGGAACAGCTCCGGGCTGATGGCGTAGTCCTTGTACATGGTGGTTGCCGAGTGCTTCTTGTCGTCCTTGTTGAGCGTGACGAAGAAGGCGTCCGTGGATGTCGCCTGACACCAGGCCACGCCCTCGCGGTGCTGCACGTTCTTGCCGAGCTCCAGCGAACCGTACTGCAGCGCCGCCAGGATCTCCTCACGCCGGTAGGTGGCGTGTGATAGCAGCGGAATATGCTGCAGCCCCGCACCGAGGCCCTTGGCTGCATGCTTGGACGCGGCCACACCGAGCTTCACGATCTGGCGGATCTCGCTGCAGACAAACTGGTAGCCGCGCAGGTAGTCCAGCCCGGCGTCGTACGACTGGAAACCGCCGCCGTCGTCCCAGAGCGTGTAGAACAGCATGCGGGCAAACGTCTGTTCCCGCATGCCGAGCTCCGCATAGCGGGGCGCGTCGGCCCCGACGAGCATCGAGTAGGCCTCGGCGCGTTCCGGATCGTCCACATGGATCAGCGCAGCCATGCGGCCGAGGAGCTTTTTCTCGTCGGCGTCGGAGAGCTCCCGAATCCTTCCGAGGAGGACCGTTTCCAACGGCGAGAACCCCTCGATCAGGCCGGCCTGGCGCAGGTAGCCGGTCCACGAGTCCTTGGTGGACCGGTAGATCGACCTCACGTCGTTCCCGGACCGCTGCAGGTAGGCTTCCAGCTCGGTCTCCGCGTACGAGGCGATGTCTCGGACCAGCTGGACGCGGTTGAACCGGAGCTGCGCCTTGATGTTGTCCAGCACAACTTTCTGCGCCACCCGGTCCAGCACGATCTGCGAGCCCGACGGCAGGTACGGGAACTCGTCCTCAACGGCCTTTTCGAGCTCCTTGCGCCCATAGCCGGTGAGCGCCCGGTAGCGCAGATCGAAACGGAACTCCCGGCGCTGCTGTCCGATGAAATCCATGACTGTCAGCACCGCCTTCCCCTCGGCACGGCGCAGCCCGCGTCCCAGTTGCTGCAGGAAGATCGTGGCGCTTTGCGTGGGCCGGAGCATCAGGATGGTGTCCACCTGCGGCAGGTCCAGGCCCTCGTTGAAGAGGTCGACGGCGAAGATGCAGTTGATCTCGCGTGCGGCGAGGCGCTTCAGCGCCGCCGCCCGGTCGGCGTCGTCGGTGCTCCCGTCGACGGCAACGGAGGCAATCCCGGCGCGGTTGAAGACCTCGGCCATGTAGTGGGCGTGCTGGACCGAGACGCAGAAGCCGATGGCCCGCATCTGCTCCGTGCTGGTGACCTTGTCACGGAGTTCGCGGATCACCTTGGCGGCGCGGGCGTCGTTGCCGGTGTACAGGTTGTTCAGCTGCGCGGTGTCGTAATTGCCGCGCTTCCACTCCAATTGGCTGAGGTCGACATCGTCGGAGACGCCGAAGTAGTGGAACGGCACCAGCAGATCGGCATCCAGCGCGTCCCAGAGGCGCAGTTCGCTGGCGGTGCGACCGTCGAAGAACTGCTTAGCGACGTCGACGCCGTCGCCGCGTTCCGGCGTCGCGGTCAGTCCGAGGAGCTGCTTCGGCTGCAGGTGGTCCAGCAGCCGGCGGTAGGTTGACGCCATGGCGTGGTGGAATTCATCGACCACGACGACGTCGAAGAATTCCGGTGCCAGCTGTTCAATGCCGAGGGATGAGAGCGACTGGACGGAGGCGAAGATGTGCCTCCATTGCTCGGGTTTGTGTTCCCCGACGTAA
This sequence comes from Arthrobacter sp. ov407, assembly GCF_900102895.1. Lineage (GTDB taxonomy): Bacteria > Actinomycetota > Actinomycetes > Actinomycetales > Micrococcaceae > Arthrobacter. The sequence continues at coordinate 121,410 of NZ_FNGD01000014.1, read as the reverse complement.
AGTTCGCCGAAGGCACCCTTCTGCATGACGTCTCGGTAGGTGCGCATGGCCTGTTGCAGGATTTCCTGGCGGTGGGCAACAAAGAGCAGCTTCAGATCACGGCCGGCCGCCTCGCACAGGCGTTTGTAGTCCAGCGCTGCGACGACGGTCTTCCCGGTTCCTGTGGCTGCGACCACGAGGTTGTGGTCGAAACCCTTGAGCCGCTCGGCCTCCAGGTCTTCAAGCATCTCCTCCTGGTGGAGGAACGGCTGGACCTCGAGTCCAGTGGCTGCCCCCTGGATTGCCGTACGCCGGCCACCGTTGCGTTCCAGCGCGGCATCTAGCTTTTCGCCGTCGCGTTCCGGATCGTAGCTTTGGAAGGCACGTTGCGCCCAGTAGCTGTCGAAAGTGACCTCGAACTTGTTCAGCAGGGCCGGCGTGCCAACGGAGCTGAGCCGGACGTTCCATTCGAGACCGTCGAGGAGGGCCGCTTGGCTGAGGTTGGAGCTGCCGACGTAGGCGGTGTCGAATCCTGAGTTCCGGCGGAACAGCCAGGCTTTGGCATGGAGGCGGGTGGCCTGGGTTTCGTAGCTGATCTTCACCTCCGCCCCGTACCGGGTCACGAGCTCGTCGATGGCGCGGCGTTCTGTGGCGCCCATGTAAGTCGTGGTGATGACGCGGAGTTTGGCGCCGCGTTCCTTGAGCTCCTCAAGCGCCGGATGGAGCAGGCGGAGGCCTGTCCAACGGACGAAAGCGCACAGTAGGTCGACGGTATCCGCGGACTCAATTTCGGTCCGTAGCTCCGCCGCGAGGTTCGGATCGTCCTTGCTGTTGGTGAGCAGTGCGGAGTCGCTCAGCTTGGTGGTGGGGCGGTGGAGGCTGCGGCGTTTCAGGGTGTCTGGGCGATGGAGTGACTGGAGCTGGGTGGGGCCTTCGGCGATACGGTCGCTGTGCTGCAGCTCCTGCAGGAGCTTGTTCGCGAGGGCGACGCGTTCGGTTGGTTTGGCCGCTGTGAGGGCTTGGCGGACGGCGTCGGCGACGTGGCGGGAAAGGATGTCCGGGCTATCGTCGTCCTCGATGTCTGCGAAGATCGGCTGCAACTCTGGTGCTTGGTCCAGGCGTGTGCCGAGTAGCTCCGTGCTGAGTAGTTCATACAAGCCCTCGGGCAGCTGCCCCGCTGCCACTCCCCCAATGAAATTAGTCACTGCGCCAGGGTATAGCTTCTGTCTCAAGATCGGTGGGATCCGAGCCGGAGCTGAAAGCCGCCTATCCGAGTGGGCAGTTGTGACAACTGACGTTCCAGTCTGCGTGATATATATTTCTCCACGGTGTCACTTCTTGGCACTAAAAAGCGAATGAGGAAATAAAAATGGGGGAAGCGAGCACTGGCATCCTAGTGGCTGCCGTGGTCACGCTGGTAGCGGTATCTATCCTTGTGTGGATTGTTGTCCGGCACCGCCGGAGACTGGCGGCAATGTCGGATTTAGAGCGCGAACACTACGACGCGGTTCTCGAGTACGAACGAAACATCAAGGTTGCGGAGAAATCTGTCCGGGCTGAAGAGAAGGCGCGAGAGTCGCGGTTGAAATCAGCTGAAAGGCGACTCAAGTCGTCTGGTTCCGTCGGTCGCGAACATCTGGGCACATATTCCGGAGCCAAGGGGCCCATCCGTATCTTTCAGCACGAGCTCGTGTTGCCTGAGGGTACTTACACAATGGACGACACCGTGCGGGCTACTGTCGACACCGCTGGCAATCTCGCCACGAGTAGCCGCGCCACTCTGACGAGGATGGCTGCTGGCGGCCTGATGTTTGGACCTGTGGGATTGCTGGCGGGCGGCCTCTTGAAGAAAAACAAGACGCATGACATGCGTGAGCTTTATTTGATGCTGGAGGGCGCGGAATTTGCGACTTTAGTAGCTTGCCGCGCCGAGGATGGCCAGCAAGTGCGTCAACTGGCAGCTGCCGTAAATCACGCGGCCAAGTCTGCCTCTACTCATAGGCAAGAGCACGAAGAGGCCGTGGCGTCGGCGACGGAGCAACTGCGGCTGGAGACATTGAACACCGGCTCATTGACCGCCGCCAAAGCGGCGTTGAAAGCTGCCAGGGCAAACACGGTCCGAGTCGAAACGGCGGAATTGGCAATATCGGCGAGCGCCCCAGGCGTTGTCGACACTCCGTAATCATTTCGTCCCGCACTCTGCCGCCGGCACCGACTGCATGCTTCCTCAAATCGACCTTTGTCGCCCCGCGTCCGCCGGCGTGATCGTCACCGTACCGTTGGTCATTATGGTGCTGATCTTCCAGCGACGGATCGTCGAAGGCCTCACCGCGGGCGCGAGCAAATGAGCCCCGTCGAGCAAACGGAGCTCACGCCGGCGGCTGACTGGTGGCAGTCCGCCGTGATCTCCGGGCGGACGCCGCTGGCTCCGTCGACGCTGCCGCTGAAATCCGGACGTCCCTTACCGAGGCCCGGGACTTTGCCTATCTGACCGAAAAGCGTCTCGCCCGGCTGAGCGGGGTTTGGAAGGCCGTCGAGATGACCGACGGAATTGTCTCCGGCAGAGGGGTACACACGCCTTCAAATTGTGATCGTCTTCCCCGGGAACTGGTAGCTTATTCCCAGCGAGCCCATCGGAAGCATCAGGCAACCACGCCCTTCCCGACAGTTGCGGCCTCGCTGCAAGCAGGGGGAATCTTGAAGAAAACACTCGCTCTTTTAATGCTCGCCGGTCTCATGCTGACAGGCTGCGGCAGCAAACAGGCATCAGCCCAAACAGAAACCGCCAAGGCGACGGCTGTAGCCGCGAACACCATCGAGGTGCCCGACGTCGTCGGCCTCACCCTCGACAAAGCTATTGACCAGCTTCAAAGCATCGGTTTGAAGGCCCATGCCACGGATGTGGACGAGGGCAAGACGATCTTCATCGAGAAAAACTGGCAGGTGGCCAGCGAGGATCCTCTCGCCCACACCAAGGTCGCCGAGGGTTCCACCGTGGAGCTGGGGGTCAAGCACCTCACGGATGAAACGCCGACGCCGACACCCACTCCCTCACCCACCCAGGTCGCGGCAAAGATTGTAGCTCCCGTGGCCCCGCCGGTCGTGAAGGCAATACCGGTGGCCCCACCGGTAGTAAAAGCACCGCCGGCGGCACCGCCAGTCGTGAAGGCTCCGCCGGCACCATATGTACCGCCGGCACCCGCGGCAGCGTATTACGCCACCTGCACCGCGGTGAGACAAGCAGGGGCCGCCCCGATCTACGCAGGCCAGCCCGGCTACAGCCGCAAGCTCGACCGTGACGGCGACGGCGTCGCCTGCGAGTAGCAATTATCGCCCGCTCCCGGTCCGGCTGGTGCGCGAGAGAGTCTCTCTCGCGCACCAGCTGCCGAGCGGCGGCAGTCGGCTGTCGTCCACGAGGTCTATCCGCCTACCTTCGTCAACGGCGAAGGCGTCGGCGACTTCGGGACGGGTGCGATCACAATCAAAAAACATGGGGGCGTCGCAGGACAAAGCGGCCCAGCGTGCGGCTAGGATGTTGCCACGAAGTCTTGGGGGATAACTTCCGGGATGTTTCTCGCCGTCCTGCCGTCGTTGACGAGCCAGGACCTTTCGTTCCAGGAGTTGTTCCAGCGTGTTTCTCAAGACTTTCGGTTGGTCGTTCGCGGTCACCCTCATCGCATTGGTGGTCGCTTTTCTTTATGGCGGACCTCAGGCACTGATCCTCTGCCTTATCTTGGGCATTCTTGAAATCAGCCTTAGTTTCGACAACGCTGTTGTCAACGCACGAATCCTTGAGCGAATGAACCCGTTCTGGCAGAAAATGTTCCTGAGCGTGGGCATCATTATCGCCGTGTTCGGTATGCGTATTCTTTTCCCCTTGCTCATCGTGGGAGTCACCGCCGACCTGAATCCCGTCGAAGCCGTCAGTCTGGCCATGGAAAAGGGTGATCCGCACACCCCGGGCAGCTACGGATACCTGCTGCACGAAGCCCACCCGCAAATCGCCGCCTTCGGCGGAATGTTCCTGCTGATGCTGTTCTTGGACTTCATCCTGGCCCACCGTGATATCAAGTGGATCAAGTTCCTCGAAATCCCGCTCGCCAGGCTGGGCAAACTCGAAGGCGCATCCTTGATCATCGGAATGGCAGCGCTGGCTATCGCCGGGGCTGTAGCCGGTGAGAAGCAGGGCATCGTCCTGCTCGCGGGTCTGTTGGGCATGATCACCTACTTCCTCGTGAACGGGCTCGGAAACCTCTTCGACGTCGATGGAGACGGCGACGTTGATGCCACGGATGCGGACCTGGTGGTCCACTCGGGTCCCTCCGGTGCGGCTCAACTGGCCGGCAAGGCCGCCCTGATGCTCTTCCTGTACCTGGAAGTTATCGACGCGTCCTTCTCCTTCGACGGCGTCATCGGAGCTTTCGCCATTACCTCCGACCCGATCATCATCGCCCTTGGATTGGGCTTCATCGGAGCCATGTTCGTTCGCTCCCTGACCGTATTCCTGGTCCGGCAGGGCACGCTGGACGAATTCGAATATCTGGACCACGGCGCCCACTGGGCCATCGGTGCCCTGGCAGTAATCCTGTTGGTTACGATCGTGGTTCCCGTCAACGAGATCGTTACCGGCCTCATCGGCGTCGTGTTTATCGGCGCCGCATTTATCGGCTCCGTTCGACGGAATAAAAGGGCGCACGCCGCCGAGCAGGCTCAATCACTTGAGCCTGCGAACAGCTAGAGCCCCGGCTCCACAGACAAACAGCACCAACAGCCACCACTAGAAAGCGAGTAGTTCAATGGGTTTGAGTTTGCAAAAAGGCCAGTCGCTGTCACTCACGAAGCAGAACGGCGATTCGCTGACGAACGTTCGTTTGGGTCTCGGCTGGGACTCCGCTGTCCCTGCAAAGAAGGGTTTCTTCGGCGGGACTAAGACGGTGGAAATCGACTTGGACGCGTCGGCAATCCTGTTTGACGATCGCGGCCAGCACCTCGACACGGTCTTCTTCAACCAGCTCACCAGCAAAGACGGTTCCATTCGCCACACAGGGGACAACCTGACCGGGGCAGGTGACGGCGACGACGAGACCCTCATGGTGGACCTGCCGAATGTGTCTCCTGCCGTCGCGCACATCGTGTTTGTCATCACCAGCTACAGCCAGCAGACCTTCGACATGGTCCAGAACGCGTTCTGCCGCGTTATTGACGACTCGGCAGCAGGCAGCCCCGAAGTCGCCCGCTACGACCTCACCGAATCGGGACCGTACACGGCGATGGTCATGTCTAAGCTTTCGCGGAACGGGAACGTCTGGAACTTCCAGGCCATCGGCACTCCGGCTAACGGACGCACGCCCGGCGATGTTCGCGGCGTCGCCGCCTCTGCCCTCTAGTCCAATCGGACGGGCGTTCCTGAGCCCCAGTGAACGTACACAACTAACTGAAGGAGTACCTCTTGTCTAGCCTGACTCTGAGCAAGGGCAGCAACCTCTCCCTGACCAAAGCCGACCCGGGGCTCCGCAAGGCAATGATCGGTCTCGGATGGGATCCGCGGACCACCGCTGGCGAACAGTTCGACCTCGACGCTTCGGCGCTGCTCGTCCGCGCCGACGGCAAGGTCCGCTCCAACGATGACTTCATCTTCTACAACCAGTTGTCCTCGCCAGACGGGTCGATCGTGCACCAGGGCGACAACCGCACCGGTGAGGGTGAAGGCGACGACGAGCAAATCCTGATCGACCTCGATACCGTCGCAGCAGACATCGCGAAGATCGTCATCGTCGTCTCCATTGACCAGGCAGAAGCGCGCCGCCAGAACTTCGGTCAAGTACGCGATGCCTTCTGCCGGGTTGTCAACCAGGAGACGGACAACGAAGTTGTCCGCTACGACCTCACTGAAGATGCTGCAGCAGAAACGTGCATGATTTTTGCCGAGATCTATCGAAACGGCGGCGAGTGGAAGTTCCGTGCCGTGGGGCAGGGATACGCCTCAGGCCTCCGCGGCGTGGCCACAGACTTCGGCATCGCGCTGGACTAGAAGTCGTGGCCCGGCAACGCCGGGCCACTTCACCGCATTTTCACCAGATTGAACAAGGAGAACAACAATGTCAGGCCTGACTCTTACCAAAGGCAGTAACCTCTCGCTCACCAAGACCGATCCGGGGCTGAACAAGGTTCTGGTCGGGCTGGGCTGGGATCCCCGCACGACAACGGGTGATGCATTCGATCTGGATGCCTCGGCGCTCCTCCTCGGCGCTGACGGCAAGGTCCGTAGCTCCGCGGACTTCATCTTCTACAACCAGCCGGCGGCAGCCGACGGCTCGGTAGTCCACAAGGGCGACAACCGATCCGGTGAGGGCGACGGCGACGACGAAGTGGTCGCCGTCGAGCTCTCTGCGGTGGGCGCAGACGTTGAGCGAATAGTCTTCGTGGTCTCGATTGACCAGGCTGACACCCGCCGTCAGAACTTCGGCCAGGTGCGGTCGGCCTACTGCCGCGTGGTCAACCAGGAAAGTGACGCGGAAGTAGTCCGCTACGACCTGAGCGAAGATGCGGCGCCGGAGACCTGCATGATCTTCTCCGAGCTCTACCGCCACAACGGCGAGTGGAAGTTCAAAGCCGTCGGCCAGGGATACGCCACGGGCCTCGCTGGCATCGCCGCGGACTTCGGCGTCCAGCTCGGCTAAGAGTCCGAGACCACAGAAAGAGAGAAGCGAAAATGAGCATGCAACTCACCCCGCCTGAAACGTCGGCCTCGAACCCCCTCGTGCTGAACGCTCCGGAGGCTCCGGGCATCATCAAAGAAGACGATGCCCCCGGAATGGTCCCGGTTCCGGCCGAACGCCAGCAGGAAATAAACGCGCAGGCTCGTGCCTTCATCACCGAAGTGTCGGCCATGAGCCCGTTCAGCCCCGAATACTCCAGCAAGATCGATGGCATCAACCGGCTTGGCGGCCAGCAGCTCGTGGCATCCGCCAACACTTCAAGCCGGCTGCTGGAGCGGTCGTCCACGTCGCTGGCCGGCGCGAAGAAGTCCGGCAGCAGCGCCCAGGTGCAGGTTGCCTCAACGCTCGGTGAGCTTCGCTCCACCGTGGAAGACCTGACGCCGAACAACGCCGATTTGGGCGTCGGCCGGAAGATCCTCGGAATTATTCCCGGCGGCAACAAGCTGGCCAAGTACTTCCAGAGATATGAGAGTGCCCAGACTCAGCTCGACAAGATCATCAAGTCCCTGATGGCAGGCCAGGACGCGCTGCTGAAGGACAACGCCTCCCTGGCACAGGAAAAGACCCAGCTGTGGGAGACCATGCAGGGACTGAGCGAGTACGCCGTGTTCGCCAAGGCCCTGGACACGGCAACAGCCAACCGGATCGACGAGATGAAGATGCAGGGCCAGATCGAAGAGGCGGGCAAACTCGACTCTGACGTGCTGTATCCGATCCGCCAGCGCCACCAGGACATCCTGACCCAGCTGGCCGTCTCGGTCCAGGGCTACCTCGCCATCGACATGATCCGCAAGAACAACACCGAACTGATCAAGGGCGTGGAACGGGCACGCACGACGACGATCTCCGCGCTGCGGACCGCCGTTATTGTGGCCCAGGCCCTGGCGAACCAGAAGATGGTGCTGGACCAGATCGATGCCATCAACACCACGACGAACAACATGATCCTCAAGACAAGCGAAATGCTCAAGGATCAGACCGCGCGGATCCACCAGCAGGCAGCGAGCTCCGGTGTCAGCGTGGAAACGTTGCAGAAAGCGTTCGACAACGTCTTCCAGACCATGGACGCCATCGACACCTTCCGTTCCCAGGCCAACAAGAGCATGGAAGGCACTGTGCATGCCCTCGAAACCGGGCTGGAGCGGGCCCGCCCCTACCTGGACAGGGTGCGGCAGCAGGAGGGGAATTAGTGGCCGTCAGCCCTGAGCAATAGGCTTACAGGCTATGGTCGCAAATTTCTTAAGTTCGTTGTTCGGCGGCGGAGCGGCACCCCGCTCCGCCGCCGTTGCGGGAGCCGAAACTCCACTTGTCACGGATCCGGCTGCGGACGAACTGGCAGTCACCGGGGCCGCACTCGAAGAGCTGCGGCGGATGGTACTGGGCAATGGCGCGCAACTGCCCACTACCGTGGCGTCACGACTCCTGCAGTTGGCCGACATCCTGCGTGCCCTGATTGGCTACATCGGCCGGTCGGGCGCATCGACGGAGCAGCGCGTGCTGCTGAACGCCGTCATCACCGACTATCTTCCGTCCCCGCTGCGGGCATATCTAGTGCTGTCCGCTGGGTCTCGGCGAGACGAATCCACCGACACAGCCGTGTTGCTGGAACAGCTCGACACGCTCTACTCCACCGTCCAGAACCTGGACAATCAGGTCCGAACGGGCGCCATAACGGAACTGGCTGTCCACGGCCAGTTCCTCAGGGACAAATTTGATATTGATGGTCTTCATCTGGAAGGACGCTAGTGGCTTCGATGGTCGCGGGCAGCAACGCCGCCCTCACTGCTGAGAACCCCGGGCTGGACAAAGTGCTGCTGGGAATCGGCTGGGACATGGTCCCTAGCCGCGGCGCGCAGGCAGAGCTGGTTCCGATGGTAATCATGTGCGGAACGGGCGGCCGCGCCATTTCGGATGACCATCTGGTTTTCTTCAACCAGATCGCCAGCCCCGATGGCAGCATTTCCTTCGCGGGAGCAGAAGATCAGGAACAGATCGACGTCGACCTCAACCGGGTGCCCGAGACGGTCCACAAGATTGCCGTGCTTCTCTACGTGGATCCTGAGGTGCGGGGACCAGGAACCTTCGGGGCCGTCAAGAACGCCTACCTGCGGGTCGCCACCGACCAAAACCGGGAGCTACTTCGTTTCACGGTGCCGCGGGGGAACCTCGACAAGATCAACGCCATGATTCTCGGGGAGCTCTACAGGCATGCCGGGGGCTGGAAATTCCGTGCCCTCGGCCAGGGGTACGAAGCCGGGCTCGCAGCCGTTGCCGCCGACTTCAAGTTGAAGCTCTGAGCATGGCTCTAGACCGAACCTCGCTCCGGACCGACATCGGATACCTCAGTCGGCGCCGGAAGGCAGCGGCGCAGCCTGAGCCCCTTCGACCCACTGCGCAAAGTTCAGCCACGTCCTTACATCTTGGCGCTAGCCGGGCGGGTTCCGGCGGACTCACGCTTGGTGCCAGCCCGGCTCCCCCACCGTCCGCGAAGACCACAGTGGCTTCAAAGCCAGGGCCCCGGCCCGCGCCGGCCACGTCGGAGCGGCTGTTCCCGGCCCCGGATTTTGGCAGTGTCCGCGAGTTGGGGGAAGCCAACCCGGTAGTTCGCCTGAACGCGAGACAATCCGCGATTGGCTCGCTCTTGGTGACCGGCGTTCGCTCCGTGGCATGGGAAGACCAACAGCTCACCACGGGTGCCCACCACGTGGACGGGCACAAGGCCGGCACCGCCGTCGTCACCCCCGGAAACCGGCCCCTGGCCGGAGTGCAGGACGCGGCCGGCATTGTGTCCCTGCGCCATGTCCGGCTCCTGCGCAGGGTCCTGTTCGTCGCGGGAGAGACCCCCCTGACGGTCGGCGTCTTCGACGGCACCGCCGCCGCGGTTGCTGCCCGGAACCATGCTGGGTTGCGGAGCGTTATGTATCTCGTGCGGGTCGGCGCGGTCCTTGAGCTTCGCGCCGAGTTCGTCCCGGCAGACGCCTCCGACGCAGCCATCTGGGCTATTTTCGGTTTCACGATGACAATTCCACTGGACCAACGGGTCCTCCGGCGCTGATCTGGCAGCGCGCTACTGCAATAACTAGGGGACAATGCAGCACTTCAAAGCCTTGGCCGAATCCGTCAAGGATAGGCTCTTCCACGTGCGCCCAGAACTGCTTCACCGCACCTCGGAGCCCGGCCTGCTGGCCGTCGCGCTGGGTGCCACCCTGTACTCGCCGGCCACGAGGAACTCACTGGCACAAGGAATCCGGAAACAAGCCGGGGCGGGTTGCCTGAGCATCGTGATCTGCCTCGAGGACGCCGTTCCCGACGAGGAAGTGCCCGCCGCAGAGGAGAACCTGCTCGCTGCACTGGCCGAACTGTCCCTGGACGATCCGGGCGAGCTCCCGCTGATCTTCATCCGGTGCCGTACGCCCGAACAGCTGCTCGACGTCGGACGCAGGGCAGGCGCGGCTCTCGCAGTTGTCTACGGCTTCGTCCTGCCCAAGTTCGAGAACGAGACAGGGCGGGGGCGTGCCTTCCTGGCGGCACTGCAGCTGTTGAACGAAGAAGCCGGGCGCACCGGAGACTCAACAGAGCTGGCCCTGAGGGCGATGCCGATCATCGAGGACCTGTCGACAACCCATCTGGAGTCACGCGTCCGGGTGCTGACGGACAATCTGGCCCTGGTCGAAGAGTTCCGTGAACTGGTGTTGTGCGTCCGGATCGGTGCCACGGACATGTCCAGTGCCTTTGGCCTGCGGCGTTCCCGAGACCTGACTATCTACAACGTCAAAGTGGTCGCGAACATCATTGGCGACGTCGTGAACATCTTCGGCCGCCCGCATGACGGCTGGGTCATCTCCGGCCCAGTCTGGGAACACTTCGTCAATACGGAACGGGTCCTGCGGCCCCAACTGCGGTCCACGCCCTTTGAGGCCGTCAACGAGGGCGAACTCCGAAAGCGCATTCTGATGGACAATCTGGATGGCCTGATTCGCGAGATCGAACTGGATCTCGCGAACGGCCTGCTGGGCAAGACCGTCATCCATCCAAGCCACGTGCCAGTGGTGCACGCCATGTGCGTCGTGAGCCACGAGGAATACCTCGATGCCCTGGACATAGCCGGGAGCGCGGGCGGAGGCGTAAGGGCATCGTCTTATGGAAACAAGATGAATGAGTTGAAACCACATCGTGCATGGGCGGAGCGCACCCTGTTGCGTGCCAGGGCCTTCGGGGTCGCGAGGCCCGGCGTCAGTTTTGTCGAACTACTGGAAGCGAGCATGCGGTGAAGCAACTCTCGACGGATGCTCCCTGGAGCGGCGGCTACGTGCGCGATGCACTCGGCGTCCACGTGGCTTCGGACCACAATCGCAGCGTGCTGCCCGTAACGGCACTGGTCGGGCTGGCGCTGCGGCGCAACCCTAAAAGGGCCCACCTGCTTGTGTCCCGCGTGCTCGCTAAGCACGTCCCCACCGAACCCGGGATCGCGACGGCGGCGGGGCAGCTTCTGGGGCTGTTGGTCCGCAGGGAACTCCAGGTCACCGCCGCTGCCGGTCCGGACGCCGGCGCCGGATCACTCGCCGCCAGATCACTGACCGCCGTCATTGACGAGGCCGCGGGCAGGCTGGCTCGCCTGCTGGACGGCGGCACCGCCCCGGACGGGGGCACTGCCCCGAATGAGGACGGGCGACGCCGCAGGATGGCCGACGTGGCCGGCCTGGGCGAACTGCTCGCCCGATGGCAAACAGAACTTCCCGGGGTCGTGACCATCGGTTACGCCGAAACAGCCACCGGGCTTGGCCAGCTGGTGGCCGGGCAACTGGGAACCTATTACATCCACTCCACCCGGCTGAGCTGCAGCGGGGTGGAACCCTACGGCGCGTTCGAGGAAATGCATTCGCACGCAACCTCTCACCAGTTGCTGCCGACCAGCCGCGCCGCCCTGGACCTGGCCGAGACCGTGGTCCTGGTGGATGACGAGCTGAGCACCGGCGCCACGATCATCAACACCATCCGCGAGCTGCACCGCACCGCACCGCACCGGCACTACGTCGTCGCCTCCCTAGTGGACCTGCGCTCCACCGCAGACCTGGACCGCTTAGATGAACTGGCACGCGAACTCGGCTCCAGGATCAGCGCCGTGGCACTGGCGCAGGGAAGCATCCAGCTGCCGGAAACGCTCGCTTCAGACGCGGCGGAACTGATCAGCAGCATCCCGCTCCCGCGCGCAACCGTCCCCGGACCGGGCCGGATCCGGCTGCTGGACCTGCACGGAATCGTGCCACCAATCCGTAGCGCCCGCTTTGGCGTCGCCGGGCGTCCCGATCCGGACCAGGCGGCGTGCATCGCGGGAGCCTTGGCTGCGGCACTTGGCGGCAGCGGCGGAACGGGGGCCCGGGTGCTGGTCCTCGCCACGGAGGAATTCATGGCACTCCCCCTGGCGGTCGCCGCCCGGCTGCAGGACCTGCGCCCTGACGCCGACATCCGCTATTCCACCAGTACCCGCTCACCGATCGCCGCGCTGGACGAACCGGACTACGCGATCCGATCGGCGATTGCCTTTGGCAGCGACGACGACGCCCCGGACGGGCCCGGACCGCGGTTTGCCTACAACTTCATGCACCCCCAAGGGCGATTCGATACGGTGCTGATCATGGCGGAACCCGGCACCGCGGAGTCGGGGCTTTTGGGCCCCGGCAAGATCGCCGAGGCCGTTGCTAGTAGCGCCGACGATGTCCGGCTGGTCATGTTGCCGGTCCAGCCGCCATTCCCAACGCCGCTGATTGGCCCCGACTTCGGCTCCTATCTGCCGGAGGACGTCGAATGGCTACTGAAGGACCTGAGTTCCGCGCAGCTGGAGGCGCCGAGGGAAGAGCGTGAAGCCGCCATCCAGTCCGGCAAGGCCAGTTACGCCGAGTCGCTGCCGCAGGAGTTCGAACCCTCGCCCGAGTACGGCGCCTTGTTCCAGGCCGCGCTAGAGAGCTCGGCCGCCCGGATTGCGCACGCCGTCGGAACGCTCACCGAGCAGGTCCTGAAGCTGCGCGGCAACGCACCCGTGTTGGTTTCCCTCGCCCGCGCCGGAACTCCCGTAGGCATCCTGATGAAGCGTTGGGCCTGGGAAGTCCACGGACTGAAGCTGCCGCACTATGCCATCAGCATCGTGCGCGGGCTCGGCATCGACCAGACCGCCCTCGGCTACCTCGCGTCCCGGCACCGCCCGGACGACATCATGTTCGTTGACGGCTGGACCGGCAAGGGAGCCATCGCCCGCGAACTCGCCGCCGCCGTCGAACTCTTCCGACAGACCGATGGGCCGGCGCTCCGGCCCGACCTTGCAGTCCTCGCGGACCCGGGGCACTGCGTCCGGATCTTCGGCACGCGGGATGACTATCTGGTCCCCTCGGCCTGCCTGAACTCGACCGTCTCCGGTCTCGTCTCCCGCACCGTTTTCAACAAGGCGTTAATCGGCCCCGGCGATTTTCACGGGGCCAAGTTCTACTCGGAGCTCTCCGGCAGCGACGTCTCCCGCGACTTCCTGGCAGCCATCACGGCCCAGTTCGCTGGCGTCCGGGAGGACGTCCTGCGCGCAACAGCCTACGCCCCCTCTGACGTCACGCAGCTCCCCGAAGCAGACTGGTCCGGATGGTCCGCCGTCGAGCAGATCAGCCGCAGCTTCGGCATCAACAACGTGAACCTGGTCAAACCGGGTGTCGGCGAAACCACCAGGGTCCTCTTGCGGCGCGTGCCGTGGAAAGTGCTAGTACGACCCGAGGCTGTGCCGGAGCTGGCCCATGTGCTGCACCTGGCCGAGCAGCGCGGCGTCGAGGTGGTGGAGGTCCCTGACCTGGCTTACAGCTGTGTCGGGCTGATCCATCCGCTGCACACGCCGGGAGCAACCGGCGCCGATGGCAAGGCCGTGGTGGACGTATGAGCGTCCACTCGAGTGGTGCGCCTGTCATGGTGGCCAGCGACCTGGACCGCACGTTGATCTATTCGGCGAACTCCATGGCGCTGGTGGGAAGCGACCATCTGGCGCCCCGGATGGTGGTCGCCGAGGTGTATGACGCAGCACCGCTGTCCTTCATGACCCGGACAGCGGAGGATCTGCTGGAGGGGATCGTGGAGCGGAGTGTCTTCGTGCCCGTCACCACTCGCACCCAGGCCCAGTTCTCCCGGGTGCGGCTGCCGGGGTCCGGGCAGGGGTACGCCGTAACCACGAACGGTGCCGTGCTGCTGCACGACGGCGAGCCGGACGGCGATTGGTCGCGGCACATCCGGCGGTCTTTGGGGTCAGACTGCGCGCCCCTGGACGACGTGTTGGGGCACCTCAAAGGTGTCGCGGCAGTCCCAGCTGTCTTGAGGGTCCGGACCGCCGAAGAGTACTTTGCGTACTCGATCGTCGACCGGGAGGCGCTGCCCGACGGGTACCTGGACGAGCTCAGCGCCTGGTGCGAGGCCCGCGGCTGGACGACGTCCCTGCAGGGGCGGAAGCTCTACTGCGTGCCGGCCCCGATCACCAAGGAAGCCGCAGTGGACGAGGTCCGGCGGCGGAGCGGATCAGGTCTTCTTGTAGCCGCGGGCGACTCCAGGCTGGATGCGGGCATCCTCGAGCTGGCGGACATCGCGATCCGTCCATCGCACGGCGAACTCGACAGCGATTCGTTCACCCTGCCGAACCTGACCGTCACGTCGGCGTCGGGCGTGCTGGCGGGCGAAGAGATAGCGCGGTTTTTTTGCGGCGTCCTGACGGGAACGGGAAATTACACCAGCATCTTCGCAAGCGGCGAAACGTCACCTGCCATGCGCATGCTGGGAAATTGAGGAGAGACCATATACTCCCTATGACGCTGAATTGCGTCATAGGTCTGGCCCCCAGCGACGTCGCTGAAGGGCCGAAATACATGGGGAAACACAAATGAAGAGCCACCGACGCCTCAAGGGTAAGCCGGATTCGTACTACGCGATGCAGCCGCGGAAGCCGAAAATGTCAACATTCATTGTCGGAGCTCTGGCTTTGGGTGCCATGGCGCTGGGCGCTGCCAGCAGCGGAGTGGGTGGAGCAATGGTGTTGCTCGCCATATTGGCTGCGCTTACGGGTCTTTACATCGTGGTCACAGGCCGCCGCTCGTGGGCAAGATTGCCTGGCAGCCGAAAAGTTGGCGGCATCGTTCTCGCTGGCTCTCTGGTGCTCTTCGTTGTCGGCGGAATTACGCTGCCGCCCCGGTCGGCAGAAAGCATTGCTGCCCAGGCCGCATCGGAGAACGAAAAACGAGCAGCAGAGGAAGCAAACCGCGCCGCCAGCGCGTCTCAGTCACCCTCCGCCACTCCCTCCGCCTTTCCCACCCCCACTCCAACGCCGACGGACACGGGCGAACCACTCGACCCTGACAACGTCACGGAACTCGCCAAAGGCGT
The DNA here is from genome assembly GCF_900102895.1 of Arthrobacter sp. ov407. Lineage (GTDB taxonomy): Bacteria > Actinomycetota > Actinomycetes > Actinomycetales > Micrococcaceae > Arthrobacter. The sequence goes on along the minus strand of NZ_FNGD01000014.1, from coordinate 106,315 downwards.
CAGCTACAAGGCGCCGAAGAGCCAACCTGCATACGCCACCAAGGCACTCGATCTCCTCGCCACTCTTCCCATCAAGGAAACGGCATCTTCGCCCGGATACAGCGCCCGGGCCTTCTACGGTCAGGCGTGGGCAGATGTTGACCGGAACGGGTGCGACACTCGCAACGACATCCTGAAGCGCGACCTAACCGACGTAGTGTTCACGAGCGGCTCGACGTGCAAGGTCGATAACGGAATCCTTGCCGACCCCTACACAGCCACGACGATCAACTTCCAACGAGGACCCGAAACCAGCAATGCCATCCAGATCGACCACGTAGTCGCGCTAGGTGATGCGTGGCTCAAGGGCGCGCAGCAGTTGACGGAAGCTCAGCGGATGGCCTTTGCCAACGACCCCCTGAACCTTCAGGCCACAGACGGACCGACCGACGTCCAGAAGGGGGATGGCGATGCTGCTTCGTGGCTGCCGCCGAACAAGACTTTCCACTGCAATTACGTTGCACGTCAAATTTCGGTTAAGGCCACATACGAGCTGTGGGTGACGCAGGCCGAGCACGACGCCATGGCCCATGTGCTGGCCGATTGCGCCGGCCAGTTGGTTCCGACAAGTGAGAAGAAAGTGGCCGTGGTAGCGGCCGCAAAGGCTTCAAACGCGCCGAAACCCGCGGCAAAAGCGGCTGTGCTGGTTCCGGCGCCGGCGAAACCCGTTCAGGCGCCCCGATACGTCGCTCCTGCACCTGCTCCTGCACCGGCACCCGCACCCGCACCCGCGGCAGCGTATTACGCCAATTGCACCGCGGTGAGGGCAGCGGGGGCCGCCCCAATCTATGCAGGCCAGCCCGGTTACAGCCGCAAGCTCGACCGTGACGGCGACGGCGTCGCTTGCGAGTAACAAATATCGCCGCTGTGGGCAGCGCCGGCTGCAGGGTTCCACTGATATTCCACTGAACGACGTCGGCGGCGGGCAGGCGCGCGACGCCGTCGCCACCCTGTCCGGCTACGAATGGGACGCCATCCTATCCTCGCCGCTCAGCGGTGCCGCGAATACCGCCGATCTGATCGCGGCCGGACTCGGGCTCAGCGTGGACCGGCGCGTCCCGGAGCTCACCGAGCGGTCGTTTGGACGGGCCGAGGGGCTGCAGGCGGGCATCGAACTCGAGGCCCTGCGCATCCCGGCGGTTCCGCGGCGCCGAGAGAGACGACGAGGCCGCCACACGCGGGCTTTCGGCACTGGAAGTCCTGGCAGCGGAGTTTGCCAGCCGCCGCTTTGTGCGGTCTAGTGAATCTTCCATGGGAATGCCGCCACTGGTCCGTATTCCAGCGCCGGATGGCAATGGTGCCGCTGCGTTTAAGCGGAACCGGGTCCGAATTCGGAGGGCACTGTCATGACCGAGTATGTCTACCTGAACCATGACCATTCAGACTCCTGATTGAGGACGACTCTCCGTCTCAGAGCGTCAACTGGCTGACTACTATTGAACGCTGGCAATTTCCCAAAAGCGACCCAGATGTTCTTTCCTAACCTGATTGAATCCGACTTTGCGGATTGCGTGTAAAATGCGCTTTGCGGGTATCTACGCCCGCGACGCTATTGGGGGAAGCGAACATGCTTGTGACCGTTGCCTGGCGCGATGTTCCGCCTCCGCGGCCCGCGTACCAGGCCGGCTCCCCCTTTGCGCGTCCATCACCGCACCCATCCCGCACGCTACACATCGCACGTCGGTCAGGTGTCCTATGAAAGGACTCTCATGAGCCAATCCCCGAACCTCGCCCCCTATACGCCAGTCCACGGCTATGAAAAGGCGCAGCAGAGCAACAAGTCGTTCCTCGTGACATGGCTCCTTTCCCTCCTCGTCGGCGTTCTCGGCGTAGACCGGTTCTACCTGGGCAAGATTGGAACCGGCATCCTCAAGTTGGTCACGTTCGGTGGGCTGGGCATATGGGCCCTGATCGACCTCATCCTCGTGTTGGCAAACAAGACCCGCGATAAGCAGGGTCTCCCGCTGGAGGGCTACGACAAGCACAAAAAAATTGCCCTGATCGTCACCGCGGCCTTCCTCCTCGTGAGCATCATCATCAATGCCAGCCGCGCCGGAGCGGCCTCAACGTCCGCGACGGCCCCGGTGACGTCCACGCCCGCGGCTCCTATTGCTGCAGCGCCCGTGGCGACCGCACCTGCTACCCCGGTCAAACCCCAGACGGCCGTAATTCCGACTGCAGTTAAGGGCATGAATGCTCAGGCCCTCGACGAGGATCTGACCGCTTTGGGATTTGAAAACGTCATCTACAACTCCAATACGGGCAAGACAGTCCTCTTGCTAGCCAACTGGACAGTTACCGGAATCGATAACCCAGGCGCAAAGCAACCTGTTGGCAAAGCCGTTGTGGTTCACGTAACCAAGTAGCGTTGCGGCGGGTGCAGACGGCCACACTCGGCCGTCTGCACCCGACAGTCCATCCGGTCCTGGCGATGGACGTCCGGTTGTCCGTGTCGGAAACCTGCCTTGCCCACTTAGAGAATCTAACGCTCCCCCAGCAGCGGCGCGAAGTCCCCACGGCGCTGCAAACTGGGACCAGCTGGGTCCTGCCATTCATGGCTACTTCGCGCTGACGCTGGCCGAGATGGATGCCGCCGACCGGCTCAGGGCGGCGCAGCGGCTTCTGGCCCGCTGGGGCGCCGCTTCGGCCGTCGAGGCGAGCGTCGTAGTGGAAGCGGGCGAGCGGATGCTCGACTTCTTCGCCCAGCACTACGCCGGTGCGACGGTCACCACCGAGCAATCGGTTACGTGGCGGAACGCAGACAACCAGCTCATGGAAGCGCGGATCGACCTCCTGCTGGAGACGCCTGCCGGCTATGTGCTGATGGACCACAAGTCCTACCCGGGCAAGGACCCTGTCGGTCACATTAAGGACAAGTACATCGGCCAGATGCAGGGGTACGCCGAGGCGACTGAGTCCATCACCGGGCGGCCCGTCGTCGAGACGCTGATCCACATGCCGGCGCTGGGGAAAGTGTTCCGGATTAGCTGACCGAACCTCCGCACCTTTGTTAGGAGCGCCCACGGTACCGGGCAGACGGAGCGGATGAAGGCCGCCCGGCAGCGCGAGCCAGCCCTCGGCTACGGTAAATTCGAAGGGCCGCTCCGTAGCCCAGCGGCAGCCCCTGCCCATGAAGCCACGACAGCAGTACCTCGATGACTGCGGCCAGGCTGAGGTCCTGGAGGTCGGTGACGCCGCCGTTAGGCTCGTTGCCGGCGTCGTCCGCTGCGGCACCCCAGCCGATCCGCCAGTTGTACGCCGTCCAGCCGTCCTGCTGGGCGACCTCAAGGTGGTAAGCCGGTGCCGGTGTTCATAGCCTGGGCATACCGCCCTGACGGAATCGCATCCAGGCCCTTGGTCCGCACGGTGACCCAGTCGCGGTCCCCGCTGATCGACTGGGCCACGGCCACCAGCTCTGCCGACGATTCCACCTCCCTCCACTCTGTCTGCCGCGTGCGCAGTTGCGCCCACCACTCCAGAGCCTCTTCCGGTTCAACCTGAAGCATCAGTTCAAGCTGCGCATCGGTAACTTCCTGCGTCTCGAGCACTTCTCCCCCTTATCCGCCTTCGGAGTCATTGTCCGAGGGAGCACCGACATTTGTGTTCCCGGGTCTTCACCACCAGCGGTGGCGGCAGTCCGGGTTCTGGCATACCCACTTTGGCGCGCCCGTCTCCGTCTTGCCGGAGGCCGGGTTCTCGCGGGACTCCATGAGGATCATGCAGCCTTCGAACACGGTCTTGGGCACCCTTTCGCGCGCCGAAGGCGGCATCATCCCGTAGGCGATACGCCAGGCTTCGTTTCCGCACATCGGGCACCGCCGAGTGACGGCGCGTTTCTTCCTTGCGCTCGGGTCCGGGGTCGTTGCATCGGGAGTCATGGAAGGACTGTAGGTCGACGCTCTGACATAGACCGACATTTCCGTAACTACGAATAGCACTAGGTCTTGTCTTTGGCCCACCATAAGAATTCGGAAGCGTGCTGCTGGTGCCGGAATCCCTCGCCGAGAAGTGCAATCAGCAAGTCGTTGCTCCACAGGATGAGGCGTCCAATAGTCCAGTCGACTCTCTCGGGGTCTGGCAGTTCGAGATCCCAGATCGAACGTGCAATCTCCCGCTTTCCCGCCTCTCCGGTGTACTTGAGGATCGTCAGGTACCTGTCGGGGTAAACGATGCACAGAACTTTCGTAAGGAGCGACTCCTTGAAACCCTTCATCCCCAAGGAGTTGGTATCGGTGATGAGGGCAGTGAGACGGTCCTCCAGATCGGCGGGCGATGTGCCGCGAAGCAGATAGTCGACTGCCTTGCGGACCTGTTCCGCGCCGTCGTCCGCCCCCATTTGATTCCATGCGTCGTTGAAGACGGACATGTTCCCTGGGTTGGCGCCGATGTTGGAGTTGGCGAAGTCCTTGAGATCGCGTGGGTTCGCTCCTGGCAGGCCCTCGGCGCCGAAGACCCGCTGGTACTTGGCCCAGTACGGCGCGACGTTCGGCTCAGGTTCGGGCTCGCGCTCGAGAAACTGAGCCTTGAGTTCGTTAGCCCGTTCGAGCTTTCCCGGATCAACGTCCCCAGGCTTCGGGAACCGCTTCTTGATGTCCTCGAGCGTTGGCAGCGGAATCCTCTGCCGGGCCGGTTCACCTCGGAGCCACTCGTGTCCACAGTTTGTACACTTGACCTTCTTCTGCGTCCCCGTCAACCGCTCGACGAGCTCGACGTGCTCGTCGGTCTGGCAGTTGGAACAATCGAGATTAAGTGCCATAAGGCATACCTTCCGAACGCGCTGAATATAGCCGACATAGGCCACCCAAACGTTGGCAGCCTCGGCCCGTCCGCTGCCCGGCCAATTGAATATGCCAGAGTCGATGCCACGTGGGCGTCACGTGGTGGCGTTGATTTAGTTCTTTTTCAGCTTTACTGTTTTTGTCGTTCCAAGCATAGAGACCTTGTAGCTGATGGTGTCGCCCTCGTATGTGAACTCTTTGGTGTCGTCAGTGGATGCCAGAAGCGCTGACTTAGTCGCCGCAGCATCCCGCTTCGAGGTCCACTTGTACGGTTCACTCGCATCGTTCGGGGCTTTGAACGTCCCGACCCAATATGCCGAAGTCGTATCGCCGGCGTCGGTAACCCATTCGACGGTGATTGTGTCGCCGGCGATCGTGGCTTGCTGGTAGGACTTTTCACTGGCGGAGTTGCTCTGCTTCCAGGCGCCGGTCAGTTCTGGGGCCTTGGGTGCTTCTTCAGCCGCCTTGGAATCGACGGCGCTGGCGGGGGTGGTGGCTGTTCCGCCGCATCCGGTCAAAGAGAGGGCGACAGCGAGGGCAATGGGTGCGATGAGCTTCTTCATAGCCTAATCCTGAAGCAAACCTCGGACGTTCCTTGGCCACGGTCTGGTGTCGTGGCAGGTGAGTTGCCTCACAGGGCGGCAGTGTCACCTTGATGAACGTCGATTCCCCGAATCCTGGGCGGCGAAGAGGCGGACCTTCACGCTAGGCACCCAAGTGCTCGCAGTCTGCCCGGGGAGGTCTGCGAGCAGCTGGGGAACCCGCCCTGCGGGGGCTATCCCACGGGCCTGTTGCCCGGAACATATGGCTGCTCCTCAAATAGCGTCGCCTCTAAGATGAGGCATGGACTTCGAGGACACGCTCTGGACGGTTTTGGGGGCCGGGCTGGTTCTGCTGATGCTCGTTGACGTCTTTCGTACCCTCCTTTATCCGCACGGTTCCGGTCCTCTGGGCCGGGCGATCATGCGTGGATTCTGGCTTGTATCGAGAAAACTGCGGGGCCGGGGCTCCTTCATCGCAGCACCTTTGGCGATGGCCGCTGTCATTGGTGCTTGGGCAGGCTTGGCGGCCATCGGCTGGGCTCTGCTATACCTGCCTCATCTGACGGACGGTTTTATTTACGGGGCCGGAGTTCCACTTCGGGCCGACTTTGCCGAAGCCCTCTACATCTCTATGGTCACTCTTTCCACTGTGGGTTTTGGCGATATCGTGGCGGCGGATCCGCTGCTCAGGCTGGTTGTTGCCCTCCAGGCCGTCGCCGGTTTCGGGTTGCTGACCGCAACGGTCACTTGGATCCTGCAGACATTCCCAGCCCTGAACCGCCGCCGGGCCCTTGCCCACCAGCTGAACCTGTTCAGGGAGGCTGCAGGTCCGGCAGGTGTATTGGCGATGGATCCCAGTCACGCTACGGGACTGTTGGAGGCAATTGCCGGAAACGTGGCTACGGTGACCATAGACCTGCTTGCGTTCCATGAAACCTACTACTTCCGTGAAATTGAGCAGCGCGGCTCCTTGCCCGCCACTGTGGCCTACGCACAGGAAATGGCATCCCAGGCCCAGCGCAGCGAGAGCCCTGAATTGCAGTTCGCTGGACGGATGCTCCACGCGGCGCTGGACGGACTCGCGGAGGTCCTTCGCGGCAAATTTGGCCATTCCGGAGCCACATCTTCCGATGTGTTCGACAGCTACGAGCTGCATCACCGGCACCGACGGCCGGGGCAGCCGGACAAGAACTAGCCTGCGGGTAGCCGCTACCGCGTACCCTGCCGTTCTGACCGCGCTCTTTGCCCTGTCCGCGCTGGTAACCACGCTGAAACCGGCTCCCGCCTTGAAGGCGGGGTCCGGTTCCATCCGGCTTCGTTGCCCCCAGCGATGCCATGAGTCGTTGATCCGTGCCCGACTCCGGCCTACGCGCGCTGGGAGATGTTGATGATGTTGTCCTCGCTGTCCAGGAACCAGGCCGCCTTCCCCCAGTCAGCGGAGGCAACGCCGTTCTCCGTCTTTAGGCCGGGAAAATCGTAATCTTCAAAGACGACGCCGCGGCTTCGCAGTTCCTCCATCTCGCGTTCGAGGTTGTCCGTTTCCCAGCCCATCTGGGTGTTCTTGGCTGTCCCGGCATTCTCTGTCTGGTACATGAGGAATCGGGTTCCTTGGCCGCAGCTGTACATCACGCTGCCCTCCTCCATGGACTCGGAGGGTTCGATTCCCAGCTTGTCCCGGTAGAACTCCTTCGCCCTGTTGATGTCCTTCGCGGGGAGGACAGCGATGATGTTTGCATCCGTGAGCATGATGATTCCCTTCAGTGCGCAGATGACCGCAGCGATGGCGATGCTCCCCCCGGTTTCGGTCCCCGGAATCCTTATCCGGGCCCGTGACCGTCCCTTGCGCCGAGCCGGGGCAGCCACCTGGGACTCTTCCACGCCGCGCCACCCATCACCAGCGTGAGGGGTCCCCGAAGTTATGTGGCCATTATGGACCGGTCTGGGTCTGCAGAAGTAGGGGTGCTTGGCATCCGGCTGAAGGTCCTGGGCCGGCCCCGATTTACCTGAAGCACCACCGGTCGGGCCTATCTGCCAGCCTCTAATCGAGGAGCGGGAAGGGTTATGCTGGGACCCTCGGCTGAAGACACCCGGCCATCGGATCGCACCCCCATGGAGCTGCCATCATGACCGAGTTATTTGCCCCCGCAGACCCCACTGACACAGTCACCAGCACTGACGCCGCCCTCCGCCAGCTCGCGGCCGACGCGTTCGGGCTCCCCCACCTCCGCCCCGGCCAGCTCGCGGGTATGGAGGCCCTCGTCGCAGGCCGGGACGTCCTCGCCGTGATGCCCACCGGCTACGGGAAGTCGGCCATTTACCAGGTGGCCGCGCTGCACCTGCACGGGAAGCAGGAGAACCCTGACGGGAACCCCAGCCAGTCCGGCAGCGCACGGCGCGGTCCCGCCGTCGTGGTTTCCCCGCTGATCGCCCTGCAGGAGGACCAGCTGGACCGACTGCTGGAGGCGCTGGGCGGGGAGGCCGCCGTCGCCATCAACTCCGGCCACAGCGATTCCGAGGTGAACGATGCCTGGGACGCCGCCGAACGCGGCGACGCCGCCCTCATCTTCCTCGCCCCCGAACAGCTCGCGAAAACCGAAACCGTCGAACGACTCGCGGCCCTGGGTGTCGCCCTGTTCGTGGTGGACGAGGCACACTGCGTCTCCTCCTGGGGCCACGACTTCCGCCCCGACTACCTGCGCCTCGGCGAGGTCCGCGGACAGCTGGGCAACCCGCCCGTCGTCGGCCTCACCGCCACCGCCTCTCCCCCGGTGCGCGACGAAATCCAGCAGCGCCTGCGCATGAAGGACCCGTTGGTGCTGGTCCACGGCTTCGACCGGACCAACATCAGCCTGGACGTGGTCCGCCACCTCACGGACAGGGACAAGCGCCGCGCCGTGACGGAGCAGGTGGCCGAGCTCAAGGGCCCCGGCCTGCTGTACGCCGCCACCCGCAAGGACACCGAGGCCTACGCCGCCGAGCTCACCGAACTGGGTCTGCGCGCCGAGGCTTACCACGCCGGCCGGAAGCAGGGCGAGCGGGACCGCGTCCATGAACAGTTCTTGGACGACGAACTCGACGTGGTGGTGGCCACCACGGCCTTCGGCATGGGCATCGACAAGCCCAACGTCCGCTTCGTCGTCCACGCCGACATCCCCGAGTCGCTGGACAGTTACTACCAGGAGATCGGCCGCTCCGGGCGCGGCGGCGAACCCGCCTCCGCAGTCCTCCACTACAGGGCCGAGGACCTGGGCCTGCGCAAATTCTTCGGCACGCACACGCCGGACGAGGAATCGCTCCTGGCCGTCCTCCAGGCGCTGCGGGCCGCCAACGGGCCCCTGACGCAGAAAGCCCTCGCCGAGCAGACCGGATTCTCCCTACGGAAGCTCACCGGTCTGCTGAACCAGCTGCAGGAGACCCGCGCCGTCCGGACCGGCAAGCGCGGCATCCGGCTGGAAGCGGGCGCGAAGCTGCCCACGGTAGTGGAACGCGCCGTCGAACACGCTGAGGCGCGCCAGCGGGTGGACCGCTCCCGCATCGAAATGATGCGCGGCTATGCCGAGACTGACGGCTGCCGGCGCCAGTTCCTGCTGGGCTACTTCGGCGAGGACCTCCCCGAGCCCTGCGGCAACTGCGATACCTGCGCCGACGGCTCCGCCGTCGAGGAGGATTACGACGACGGCGCAGCGGCCGCCACGGGCGGGGAACCTTTCCCGCTCCAGGCCGCCGTCATTCACAAGGAATGGGGGCCGGGCCTGGTGATGCGACACGAGGAGGATGTGATCACGGTGCTGTTCGAGCAGGAGGGCTACAAAACGCTGTCCCGCCAGGCCGTGACGGAAGGCAAGCTGCTGACGCTTGCGCCGTGACCGGCCACTGCCGGCCCGATCCGCTTCCGTCAGCGTCCGCAGAATGCCAGAGTTGAATGATGACTGAGGAAACCGGGAACGAGGAAACTGGCGGGCTGATCCTGAACCTGGAGTGCACGCTGGCCGCTCTCCCGGAAGAAGTCTTCAGGATGCTGACGGAACCGGCCGAACTGGTGAAGTGCTGGGGTCCGCACGGCTTCATCATCCCGGCAGCCGAACTGAACCTCGCGGAAGGCGGTCGCTACCGATTCCGCATGACGCCCCCGGACGGCGAACCGTTCCACCTCTCGGGCGAGTTCCTGGAAATCGATCCTCCATGGCGCCTGGTGTACACATTCCGCTGGGAGGAACCGGCGCCAGACGACCGGGAAACCGTCGTCGACCTCTCACTCGGAAGTACCGGCAAAGGCACGCGCCTAGTGCTCTCGCAGGGACCGTTCCTGACGGAGGAACGGCTGGCCCTGCACCGCAACGGTTGGACCGAGTCGTTCGAAAAATTGCAGGCGGTCTTGGATAGTCGCACCTGAGCAAGCCCGGCCGCTGCCCCTGCTTTAGCGAACGCGAGCGGCCATTAAATGGCCGCCCCCGTTGCGTGGAAACTATTAAGCCTGCAGCACCGGGCTAGGCGACATCTCCGCGGCTTGGCGCAGGGCCTCGATCATGCTGCGCACGTCCACGATGCCTTTGCCGGCGATGTCGAAGGCCGTGCCGTGGTCCACGGAGGTGCGGATTACCGGCAAGCCCACGGTGATGTTGACGCCGGCCTCGATGCCCAGGACCTTCACGGGACCGTGGCCCTGGTCGTGGTACATCGCCACGATCAGGTCGAAGTCGCCGCGGCCGGCCAGGAAAAAGGCGGTGTCCGCCGGGAGCGGGCCGCGGGCGTCGATGCCATCGGCCTGCAGCTTTTCGATGGCCGGGGTGATCTTCTCCGCTTCCTCGCCGTAACCGAACAGGCCGTTCTCCCCCGCGTGCGGGTTGATGGCGCAGACGCCGATCTTGGGGTTCGCGACGCCGGCGCGCTGCATGGCGCTGTGTCCGCGCCGCACGGTCCGCTCCACCAGGCCGGGCTCAATCTTGTTGACGGCGTCGATCAGGCCGATGTGCGTGGTGACGTGGATGACCTTGACCTTGGGTGTGGAGAGCATCATGGACACTTCCTCGACCCCCATAAAGTGCGCCAGGAGTTCGGTGTGGCCCGGGTAGACGTGCCCGGCCTTGTGCAGCGCGGCCTTGTTCAGCGGGGCCGTGCAGATCCCCTGCACCTCCCCCTTCATCCCCAGCTCGCAGGCGATCCGGATGTAGTGGTACGCGGCGTTGCCGGCCTCGGCCGATTCCACACCCCACGGCAGGTCATGCGAGAGCAGCTTCGGATCAATCACGTTGATGCGGCCCGGTTCAAACACGGCCTCGGCCACCTCCTGGATCTCCACGATGTCCGCCTGAACGCCCAGCGCCTTCGCACCCAGTTCGAGCCGGTACACGTCGCCGATGACGACGGGGCGGCAGTCCCGGTAGGCGTTTTCGGCCAGCAGCGCGCCCACCGTGACTTCGGGGCCGACGCCGGCGCCGTCGCCCATGGTGACGGCGATGACGGGGCGGGCGTCCTGTTTCGTGGCATTCGACTCGGTGGCATTCAACGCTGAATTCATGGCTTCTCCAGATTTTTCGGAAGGGTCGAGTGGTTCGTGATGTGCACTGCCGGCCGTTTCACTGGCGCGGCGGCTTTGGATCGAGTGGTAGAGCTGAAGGAGGGCGAGGTCGTCGCCGAAGCTGCCAGGCTTGGTGCCCACCAGCCGGCCGTCGTCGGCGAGACTGACCACGGCACCGTGCTGGACGGCGCCCAGCGGCACGAGCATGCGGATTCCGAGCGTGTCCAGCACCTCTCGGGCCGTTTCGCCTCCGGTCAGGACGAGATCGGGCAGGACGACGTCGGACACAGCTCCGTCGGGCGCCAACTGCCGGGAGTCCAAGGCGCGGGAAACAAAGCGGGCCAGGTTCCGGACGATCGCGCCTGCTTCGCGGGGATCCACTTGCTCGGCAGCAACCGTCAGTGCCACCGGTTCGCCGGCGGCCAGGGCCTCGCGCACGGAGCGGAGCAACGGGTCCGCCTCGTCGTCCTGCAGCTCCCCGGGGGTCACCCCGACGAGCCGGAAGCCTCCCTCTTGCAGCTCCCGCAGTTGCCTGCGTGCGGCTTCCGAGGCGGAGCCGACGACGGCGAGCACGGGCCGCGCGGCACCGCGCCCGGCAAGGTTTGAGGTGCCGGAGTCCGCAGACGAGTTCGCTGTGGGGTTCTGCGCGTTTCGCGCAGCCCCGGCGCGCCGAGTGCCCGTTTTGATTTCAAGTTCCGTCCGGTCCGCCAGCCCCACCCGCAGTGTCCGTGCGAGGACGTCGGCAATCCCGCCGGTGCCGACCAGGACGATGCGCCGGCCTCCGGCGGAAAATCCCAACCGGGTGAGCGCCTCGACTGCGGCTTCCAGGTCTGCCTCGGTCTCCCCGTCGACGATCACTGTCGTGGGGACGCTGCCCGAGAAGAGGTGGCTGAGCCTGGCTTCCAGGCCCGAGGAGCGAAGCGCCGCGAGATCCAAAATCTGCAGCTCGGCGACAGCACCTCCACCAGCGGGGGTGCCGGCTGACTCCGCCAGCACGTCCGACAGATGTGCCGGCGGCGCGGCGCTCTCGGCCTTCCAGAGTGCCGTGTCGGACAGCGGGACTCCGTCGACATAGGGACGTCCGTCCACGACGCCCCGGCGCAGACGGGGCAGCGCGCCCGCAACGAGGACGTGGAAGCCGAGGCCCGTCAGGGCACCCACTTCGGGACCGATGTTGCCCCGCCAGAGCGAGTCGATCTTCTTGAATAGCACCGCTGGGCCGGCCAGGCCTGCACCTGCCACATCCGCTCCCGCATATGCCCGGGCCACGGCGGCCGCGGCGTCCGCCGGGGAGGAGGACCGCGAGTGCGTGTCAACCACGGTCACCTCAGTTACCTCGGTCCCCTGGGAAGAAGGTTCGAGCAGGATCTGTGTGCTGAAACCGTACTGGGCGAAGCACTGTGCCACCTCGGCGGCGCCGGAAAAGTCGTCGGCCTGTATGAGGACTACTGCCATGTTCCCTCCTCCCTGCGTGGAATCGATGAATCGGAGCGATGGGTCGAACCGATGAATGCAAAAAACGATGAACGGGCTCGTGAATGAGCTACCGATTTGAGCTGCCAATCCGGCCGATGGTGGCCCGGTGGTGTTCCCATCATGACACAACTGCGCGAATCGCGCTACGACTATTGCGCATAACGCGCATTCGTGGCAAGGTGATCCATGTAACACGGCGCAGGCCATCCGGCCCTCAGCCGTCCCCGTTCTACCGAGAGGTCAACGATGACCGTTCTTCCTCAAGGAAGTGAGATTTCCCGGCGCCGCCTGCTGCAACTCGGCGGACTGGCCGGACTTCTCCTGGGCACAGGCACCGTCGCCGGGTGTGCCGGCCCCACCGGCCTGCCGGGCCCCAGCACCCTGACCCTGGCGCTCAACCGGTCCCTGGTCAGCCTGGACAACAAACTCAACCAGTTCGACGCCGCCGTCACGGTCCAGCGCGCCGTACGCCAGGGCCTCACTGCCATCGGCCCCGAAACCAAGCCCGTGCTGGTCCTGGCCGAAAGCTTCGTCATGACCTCGCCCACAACGTGGACGGTCCGGCTCCGCGAAGGCATCAAGTACTCCGACGGCACTCCCCTGAAGATCGAGGACGTCGCCACGGCCCTGAAGATGTACCAGCAGGTCCAGGGCTCCTTCGTGGCCGGCTTCTTCCCCGAGTTCCCCACCGTCGTGCCCGTGGATGACCGGACGTTCCGGATGGAATCCAAGAAGCCCATCCCCATCCTGGATTCGCTCATGAGCATGATCCTGATCAGCCCCGCGGCCAAGAACAAACCCGAAGAACTCCAGGAGGGCGTGGGCACCGGCCCGTACGTCGTGACCAAGTTCAACCGCGGCGCCGGCACCTACAGCCTGCGCCGCAACGAGAATTACTGGGGTCCGGCCCCCAAAGTGGACAACGTCGAGGTCCGGTTTCTTCCCGAGGAATCCAGCCGCGTCATCGCGCTGCGCAGCGGCGAGGTAGATGTCATCGACTCCATCACGCCCGACTCGCGCGAACAGCTGGCCGGACTTCCCGGCGTCGTCCTTAAAGAGGCATCCAGCCTGCGGCTGAACCAGATCTTCTACAACTTCCGCAAGCCGGCCGGGCACCCGCTGGCCGACGCCCGGGTCCGTGAGGCCCTTAGCTGGGCCATCAACGGCGAGGCGCTGGTCAAGGACGTGCTGGTGAACTCCGTCAGCCAGGCCGAGGGCGTCACCCCGTCCAGCCTGACCGGCTTCGCCAAGACCGGCACCTACATCTACGATCCGGAGAAGGCCAAGGCCAAGCTCAAGGAGCTCGGCGTCAACGACCTCAGCCTGAAGATCATTTGGGAAACCGGCGAATTCGCGTCCGACACCTCCGTGATGGAGGCCCTGGTGGAGATGTTCGGCAACATCGGCGTCAAGGCCCAGCTCCAGCAGTTCGAACCCGGCGGCAACATCCTGGCCTGGCGCCAGGGCAAGGAAGGCGACTGGGACCTGCTGGGCAACGGCTTCAGCAGCCCCACCGGCCTGGCCATCACCATGATGCAGGGCATGTACGCCGGCACCGCGGAGAAGGAAAAGACCCGCGACACCTACCAGGGGTACGTGGTTCCGGCTGTGCAGGCCAAGATCCAGGCCGCCGCCTCCGAAGTCGATCCCGTCCGCCGGCAGCAGCTGATGGAAGTTGCCCAGCAGGCCATCTGGGAGACCTGGCCGTGCGCCTGGGCGTTCGTGCCCAAGTCCGTGCTGGCCCACCGGGAGCGGGTGGGCGGCCTTTCGCTGGCACCCACCAACTCCTACCCGCTTGCTGACGTCCGGCTGGAGGCCTGAATCATGACCAAGTACATCCTCAAGAGGCTCGGGCAGGGCCTGCTGACCGTGTTCCTCACGGTCTCCACCGTGTTCGTCCTGGTCCGGCTGGCCCCGGGCGACCCTGCCGTGGCCTACGCCGGACCGCTGGCCACCACCGAACAGCTGGCCAAGGTCCGGGAGCAGTTCGGCCTGGACCTGCCCTTGATCCAGCAGTACTGGATCTTCCTGCAGCAGCTGTTCACCGGCAACCTCGGCACCTCGTACTCCTTCCAGGCCCCGGCCATTCAGGTGGTGCTGGAACGGCTGCCGTACACGCTGACCCTGGCCACGGCCTCGATCCTGCTCACCGCGGTGGTCGCGATCCCTCTGGGCGTCTGGATGTCCCGGCGGCCGGACACCAAGAAGGAATTTGGCGTCAACGTCCTGACCATCGCCGGGCAGTCCATGCCGGACTTCTGGACCGGCATCATGCTGCTCACCTTCTTCGCAGTCCTCATCCCGATTTTCCCGGCCTCCGGCTTCGCCACCTGGAGCGCGCTGGTCCTGCCGACCGTCACCATCGCCATCCTGCAGATTGCCCTGATCTCGCGGATGGTCCGGCGGGAAATGACCACGAATTTCGCCGCACCCTACCTGACGGTGGCCCGTTCCCGCGGCGTCCGGAATTCCCTGCTGACGTGGCGCTACGCCATGGGCAACTCCGCCATCCCGGTCTTCACCGCCCTCGGCACCCGCTTCGCGGCCATGCTCAACGGCGTGGTGGTGGTGGAAGTGGTGTTCGCGTGGCCCGGCGTCGGCTCCCTGATTGTCCGGGCGCTGGAAACCCGCGACTACCCGCTGATCGTGGCCACCGTCCTGGTCACAGCAGTACTGGCGGTTGGAGTCCAGCTGCTAATCGACCTCGCCTACCCCCTGCTTGATCCCCGCATTCGTCTTGGAAAGGCGGCCACCGCATGAGCCTCAGCGACACCGCAGTGCCCCCTGCCGGGGGACCCTCGGGCCTCCCCGCCGAGCCTCCGGCCAGAAAGTCCTCCCCCAGCGCCGTCACCAAGGAGCTGATCGCCAAGGCCGGCGCCACCCGCCGTCGGGCCGGCGCCAAGTTCAAGATCCGCACCGGCGTCATCTGCACGCTGCTGGTGGTCGTTCCCATCGTGCTGGCCGCGTTCCTGCCGCTGCCTGACCCCAGCCACCAGGACCTTGCCCAGCGCCTGCTTCCCCCGCTGACCGAGGGACATCTGTTCGGCACCGACCAGCTGGGCCGCGACCTGCTTTCCCGGATCCTGCACGGCGGACAGGTTTCGCTGACCATCGGCGTCCTGGCCGTGGTGGTGTCCGGCACCATCGGCATCATCTTCGGCGCGGCCGCGGGCTACTTCGGCGGCAAGCTGGACAGCGTGGTCTCGCGCCTGATCGAGGCGCAGATGTCCCTCCCGCTGCTGATGATGCTGCTCCTGGTGGTCGCCCTGTTCGGGCCGTCCATTCCGGTCATCACGTTCGTGATCGCCATCGCCCAATGGCCCGAGGTGGCGCGCCTGACCCGGTCCATGGTGCTCGTGGAACGCGAAAAGCCCTACGTCTCGGCCGCCCGGATCCTGGGCCTGCACCGCGTCCAGATCCTGATCCAGCACGTTATCCCGAACGTCATCAAGCAGGCCACGCTGGTGGTGCTGCTCCTCCTGGCCCAGGCCGTGCTGCTGGAGAGCGCCCTCGCCTTCCTCGGTGCCGGCCCGCAGCGGCCGTTCGCCACCTGGGGGCGCATCATCTCCGACGGCCAGGACTACCTCACCACCGCCTGGTGGCTGGTGACGGTGCCCGGCCTGGTGATCGCGATCATGGTGGTGGGCGTGAACCTGCTGGGCGACGGCCTCCGCGACCGTCCCCGCCGCAAGAAGAAGGGTGCTTGAGATGAACGCACTGCCTGTCAACGAACACGTTGAACAGCCGCTTTTGGAGGTCCGCGACTTCCAGGTGGAACTGATCACCGACGCCGGCATTGTCCGGGCCGTCGACGCCGTCAGCTTCTCGATCCACCGGGGCGAGACGGTCACGATCATTGGTGAGTCCGGTTCCGGTAAGTCGACGACGGCGATGGGCCTCCTCGGGCTCCTGCCGGAGGACCTCGCGGTGCTCTCGGGCTCGGTCCGGATCGACGGCGTGGACGTGATCGCCGATCGCAAGGCCATCGACAAGGTCCGGGGCAGGACGCTCGCGCTGATCCCGCAGGACCCCATGACGGCCCTGAGCCCCGTGCATTCGATCGGCAACCAGCTCTCCGAGGCCATCAGGATCGCGGGAGCCGCCTCCAAGGACCCGGGCGCCGTCCGTGCCCGCGCCATCCGGCTGCTCGAACAGGTCCACATCCCCACCCCGGATGCGCAGCTGAAGAAATACCCGCACCAGCTCTCCGGCGGCATGCTCCAGCGCGTCCTGATCGCCATCGCGCTCGCCAGCGAGCCGCAGCTGCTGGTGGCCGACGAGCCCACCTCCGCCCTGGACGTCACCGTGCAGGCCGGCATCCTGGACCTGCTGCTCGAGCTGCAGGAACAGCGCGGCATCGGCATCCTGATGATCACGCACGACCTCGGCGTGGCACGGCTGATCTCGGACCGGATCCACGTCATGAAGGACGGCGCGTTCGTCGAGTCCGGAGAAGTCCAACAGATCGTGGAGAACCCGTCCACCGAGTACACCCGCAAGCTGCTCGCCGCCGTGCCCGTCCTGGGCGCGTGGGACGAAACGCCGGCTGCCACCACCCTGACCACGACTGGAGCCAGCAATGACTAAGCCGTTCCTTTCCGTCGAAAACCTCGTGGTGGACTACCACGTTTCGAAGGGAACCTTCCGGGCCGTGGACGACGTCTCGTTCTCGGTCGAGAAGGGCAAGACGATCGCCGTCGTCGGAGAATCCGGCTGCGGCAAGTCCACCATCGCCAAGGCGCTCATGCGCCTGGTCACGCCGACCAGTGGCCGGATTGAGCTGGACGGTACGGACCTGGCGCGGCTGAGCGAAGCCCAGCTCCGGCCCCTGCGCTCCAAGTTCCAGATGGTCTTCCAGGACCCCTACGGTTCCCTCGACCCGCACCTCACGGCGCAGGAAATCGTGGCCGAGCCGCTGAAGCTCCAGGGCGTCAGATCGCGGCGCGAGCGGCACAAAGCCGCGGCCAGCCTGATCGACCAGGTGGGCCTGCCGGCCAATTCCCTGGACAAGCACCCGTCTGAGTTCTCGGGCGGTCAGCGGCAGCGCATCGGGATTGCCCGGGCACTGGCGTCCAAGCCCGAACTGCTGGTTTGCGATGAGGCCACCAGCGCGCTGGACGTCTCGGTGCAGGCCCAGGTGCTCCGCCTGCTCAAATCGATCCAGGACGAAACCGGCATCACCTACGTGTTCATTTCGCACAACCTCGGCGTGGTGCAGGAGATCAGCGATACCGTGATGGTCATGCAGCGCGGCAAGCTCGTGGAGCACGGAACGACGGCGCAGGTGCTGACCGCGCCGAAGGAGGACTACACCCGCCGGCTCCGCCGCGCCGCCCTCGATCCGTCCACCATGAGCGGCCTGAAGCCGCGGCACCTGGTGTCGTCGCTGGCGCTGAAGACCGCCTGAGCCCGCTGTTCATCCACCCGTCAACTAGCCCGTCAACGCAATCGCGAGGAATCAACCAATGAGCATCCAGCCAGAAGGTACGCCAGTGGACGGCCTGAAGCTACCGATCTCCAGGCTCGTCCTGGGCACCATGACGTTCGGCGACACCGCCGATGAGGCCACCGCGGGACGCATGGTGGACGAGGCGCTCGCCGCCGGCATCACCACCATCGACACCGCCAACGCCTACGTCGGCGGAGCCACCGAGGAGATGCTGTCCCGCCTCCTGAAGGACCGCCGGGCCGACGTCGTCCTCGCCTCCAAGGCGGGCATGCCGCATCCGGACCACGGCCAGCACGCCCCGCTGTCCAAGGAAGGACTGCGCAACAGCGTGGAGGGCAGCCTCCGCCGGCTCGGCACGGACAGCATCGACCTGTTCTACCTCCACCAGCCGGACCGGGTCACCCCGCTGCAGGAAACCCTGGGCACCGTGGCCGAGCTCGCCGCCGAAGGGAAAATCGGCGCCCTGGGCGTGTCCAACTTCGCGGCCTGGCAGATCGCCGACGTCATTCACGTGGCCCGCGAAGTGGGCGCACCGCGTCCGGTGGTCGCGCAGCAGCTCTACAACCTCGTGGCCCGCCGGGTGGAGGAGGAATACCTCGAATTCGCCGCAACGCACCAGGTCCACACCATGGTCTACAACCCACTCGGCGGGGGCCTGCTGACCGGCAAGCACAGCTTCGACGCCCGGCCCTCCGAAGGCCGATTCGGCGACTCCAAACTCGCCGCGATGTACACCCAGCGCTACTGGGACAAGCAGCTGTTCGAGGCCGTGACGGCCCTGGCCGGCATAGCCGAGGGCGCGGGCATCAGCCTCGCCGAACTGTCCCTGCGCTGGCTCGCCTACCGCAACGGCGTCGGCTCCATGCTGCTCGGCGGATCGAAGGTGGAGCAGTTGCAGGCCAACATCGCCGCCGTGGCCAAGGGCCCGCTGCCGGAAGACGTCTCGGCGGCGTGCGACGCCGTCGGCGCCGGCCTCCGCGGCCCCATGCCCGCCTACAACCGCTGACATACGCAACCACTCCCCCGACTGAAGGCAGAAGAGACAACATGACATCGGAACTCGCCACCGAATTCGCCCGCAAGATCCGCGCCCGCGAGCAGGCCGTCGGCTACTGGGCCGTTCTGGACGCGCCCGTGGCCACCGAGCGGATCAGCCGGCTCGGCTACGACTACGTGGCGCTGGACGCGCAGCACGGACTGCTGGGCTACTCCGGCATCCTGAACGGGCTCATGGCGATCGACGCCGGGCACACGGCCGTTGGCATGGTGCGGGTGGAGGACAACAACTTCACCGCGATCGGCAAGGCGCTCGACGCCGGCGCCGTCGGCGTCATCGTCCCGCTGGTCAACACCGCGGCTGATGCCGCCGCAGCCGTCGCCGCGGCCAAGTACCCGCCGATGGGCGGCCGGTCCTACGGCCCCATGCGCTCCGCTCTGCGGATCGGCCCGGTTCCCGCCGACGCGAACGCGGCCACCCTGGTCTTCGCCATGATCGAGACCCCCGAGGGGCTGGCCAACGTCAAGGAAATCTGCGCGACGCCGGGGCTGGACGGCATCTACGTTGGCCCTTCCGACCTCGCCATCGCCGTGGGCGCCGCGTACCCCGGTGACCCCGCGGTCGAGGCAGAATTCAACGCCGCACTGGAGACCGTCGCAGAAGCAGCCGCGTCCGCCGGTGTCGCCGCGGGGATCCACACCCCGGCCGGCGAGGTCGCCGCGCAGCGGCTGCGCCAGGGCTACACGTTCACCACCATTGCCTCCGATCTGACCCACCTGGAGCTGGCCGCCAAGGCCCACCTGGTTGCCGCCACCGCAAAGGACTGAACTGTGTCTTCAACCCACTCGACCCGCATTCAGGCTCCCAGCACCCAGGCTCCCGGCGCCCCTGGCTACACCACCATCACGCCCGACGGCGCGGTGAAGGAAGCAGGCGGCAGCCTCTACGCGTACCTGCCGGCGCCCACCGTGCAGAGCCACGCGGCGAACCTCCTGACGCTGCCGGACGGCCGGCTCGGCTGCGTGTGGTTCGGCGGGACCCAGGAAGGCGTGGCGGACATCTCCATCTGGTTCTCCGCCCTGGAACCCGGCAGCCGCCAGTGGTCGCCCGCCGAGCAGCTCTCCGACGACTCCGCCCGCTCCGAGCAGAACCCCATCTTGTTTGCCGCCCCGGACAACCGGCTCTGGCTGCTGTACACCGCGCAGAAGGCCGGCAACCAGGACACTGCCGAGGTCCGCCGCCGCATCTCCACGGACAGCGGCCGAACCTGGGGCCCGGTGGAGACCCTGTTTCCCGCCAACGCCACCGGCGGCGTGTTCGTCCGGCAGCTGCCGGTGGTGCTGCCGTCCGGCCGCTGGATCATCCCGATCTTCCGCTGCATCACAACGCCCGGCGAGAAATGGGTGGGCAACAGCGACGACAGCGCCGTCATGATCTCCGACGACGCCGGCGCCACCTGGACTGAGCATGTCCTGCCGGGCAGCCTGGGCTGCGTCCACATGAACATCCAGCCCGTGGCCGACGGGTCCCTCCTGGCCCTGTTCCGCAGCCGCTGGGCCGACTCGATCTACGAATCCCGGTCCACCGACGGCGGCACCACCTGGAGCGAACCCGTTCCCACCGAGCTGCCGAACAACAACTCCTCCATCCAGTTCGTCGCCCTGGCCGACGGCCGGCTGGCGCTGGCCTACAACCACAGCCGGGCCGAAGCCTCCACCGAGCGGCGGCTTTCGCTCTACGACGAGATCGACGACGACGGCCTGGCCGAGGAACAGGGGCAGATCACCGAACCGGTGGTCGCTGCGGGATCTCCTGCCGGAGCGGTTGCGGGCGATTCAGTTCAAGGAAACAGCGGCGAACGGAAGGCCTTCTGGGGCACCCCGCGGTCCCCGATGACTCTCGCGATCTCCGAGGACTCCGGCCGCAGCTGGCCCATCCGGCGCAACCTCGACGTGGGCGACGGCTACTGCCTGTCCAACAACTCCCGCGACGGCCTGAACCGCGAATACTCCTACCCGTCCATCCACCAGGGCCCGGACGGCGCCCTCAACATCGCGTACACCTACTTCCGGCAGGCCATCAAGTACGTCCGCGTGGATCCGCAGTGGGCCTACGACGGCACCGGCACGCCCGGCGAAACGGCTGACCGGGCAGACGACGGAAAGCAGTAATGGACGGGGCACAGTAATGACCGAACCAACAGCAGCCACTGAGCTAACAACGGCCGGGCCGCACGCCGTCGTCACCGGCTGCAGCTCGGGCATCGGCAAAGCCATCGCGGTCCGGCTGCTGGCCGATGGCTGGCAGGTGACCGGGCTCAGCCGGAGCGAGCCCGGGCTCGGGGCGGGCTTCCAGTGGCGGCAGGCGGACCTCTCGGACCCGGCGTCCCTGGCCGCCTGCGTCGAGGACCTGCCTCCGGTGAATGCCCTGGTCCACGCGGCAGGCTTTCAGCGGACCGCGGTCCTGGGCGAGCTGGATCCTGAGGCGCTGGCCGGGATGTTCACCGTGCATGTGGCGGCCGCGAGCAGCCTGGCCAATGCCCTTGTCCCGCGGATGCCCGACGGCGGTCGCGTGCTCCTGGTGGGCAGCCGGACCTCCACCGGCTCCCCCGGCAAGAGCCAGTACGCGGCCACCAAGGCCGCACTGCTGGGCATGGGCCGGACCTGGGCGCAGGAACTGGCACCGCGCGGCATCACGGTGAACGTGCTGTCCCCCGGACCCACAGACACGCCGATGCTCGCCGATCCGGGCCGGTCCGCCACGCCGCCGCAGCTGCCCGCCCTCGGCCAGCTTGTGGACCCGGAGGACGTGGCGGCACTCGCCGCATTTCTGCTGGGGCGCCACGGGAAATCCATCACGGGACAGAACTATGTGATCTGCGGCGGCGCGTCCCTATGAGCGAACGCACAGTGAACGGATGCGCGCCGGGCCCGAATAGCATGAGGACAGCAATGTACCGCTCGGTACAGCAACGGATGCGAGAGCAGCCGGTGAAGGAGAGCCAACGATGACTACCGCCAAAGCCAGGCGCGAAGAGATCTACCACCTCGCCGTGACCACGGGCCTGGCGTCCGTGGAGGAACTGTCGCGCCATTTTGCCGTGACCGCCTCCACGATCCGGCGGGACCTGGCCCAGTTGAACGAACAGGGAAAACTCGCCAGGACCTACGGCGGCGCCGTGGCGCTCGGCGCGCACCCCGAGCCGTCCCTGCGGCAGCGGACCGGCGAGGCCTTCGAACAGAAGCAGGCCATCGCCGCCTGGGCGGCCGCCGAAGTGAAGGAGGGCGAAAACATCCTGCTCGACGGCGGCTCGACCGTCGGGGCCATGGCGCACGCCCTCCGGGACAGGGAGAACCTCTCCGTCACCACTCCTGGCATCAACACGCTCCAGGAACTCGCCGACTCCCCCGGCATCCAGGTGGACTGCCTGGGCGGACGCCTCCGCGGACTCAGCCAGACCTTCGTGGGTCCCATTGCGGAGGCCGCCCTGGAGCGGATGAGCTTCGACCGGGTGTTCCTCGGCGCGGACGCCGTCACGGTGGACGCCGGCCTGTGCGAGGCCGACCAGGCCCAGACGCGGCTCAAAGAACTGATGGCACGCCGCGGCAACACTGTCTACGTCCTGGCGGATTCCACCAAGCTCGGCAAACGCCCGTTCCATGCCTGGGTGCGGCTTCCTGCCCCCTGGATCCTCGTCACGGACAACCGCGCGGACCCGGAGCAGGTTGAGCTCTTCAGGCAATCCGGCGTGACGGTCCAACTCGTTGACTTGGCGCCGGCGCAGGCCGCCTGACGCAGCGGAACCTGACCTAACGACGCCGACGCCGACGCCGACGGCGAACGGCGCCGTCGTCGTCGAACGGCTGTCCGCGTTTCCCTGAGGGGAAACGTGGACAGCCTTTTGTAGTTCGTTTGCCTTTACTCGAATTGTCGGCGGCGCGCCACGTGGTCAGTGGCCCGGCGGCGGCACTCGACTTCCCGTACGTCGGTGACCGGGTCGCCGTACTGTCGCTCGCGCAGGGCCCCGCACCTTGCCGCCCGCGAAACCGAGGTGGTGCAGCTCGTCTCCGCCGGACTGAGCAACCGGAACATCGCTACCCACCTGTTCATCAGCGAGAAAACGGTGGCCCGGCACCTGAGCAATATCTTCACCAAGTTGGGCCTGACCTCCCGAGCCGCGGTCACGGCCTACGCCTACCAGCATGGACTCGCCCTGACCTCCCTCCCTGCATAAAATTACCCATTTCCCGCCCGCCGGATTTCTCCCCGGGAAATGGGTGATTCGCCCGATTCGCCGCGGCGCGACGAAAATAGCGTTAATGACATGAACGTTTCAGTGCTCGCAGGAATGGTTTCCACCGGCCTCTTCGCGGTGAGCCACCTGCCCATGCTGCTCAAGGCCGTACGCACGAGGGATCTTGACTCCTACAGCCTCGGCTATCTCGCGCTGAGCAACGTCGCCAATGCAGTGCACTCCGTGTAAGTCTTCAGCCTCCCTCCGGGGCCGATCTGGCTATTGCACTCCTTCTATGTCGTCGCCTCCGCGCTGCTGCTCATCTGGTACCTAAGCTTCCGGTCCGGACCCGCCGGCCACCCGGCGCAACAGCAGTATCAGCGTTCATAACCACCCCACTGCACATGCAACACCAAGGAGGCACCACCATGAACACCACCCCAGCAACTGACACCGGCGGCGTCGTCGGCACTGCCGCCGTTGACACCGTCATCATCGGCGCCGGACAGTCCGGCCTGGCGCTGGGCTACTATCTGGCGCAGCAGCACCGGAACTTTGTCATTCTTGACGCCGGCACACGGGTCGGCGACGCATGGCGGAGCCGCTGGGACTCGCTGCGCCTGTTCACCCCGGCCAAGTACAACGGCCTGCCCGGCCCGCCGTTCCCGGGCGACCCCCTCGCCTTCCCCACCAAGGACGAGCAGGCGGACTATCTGGAGGACTACGCCTCCCGGTTTCACCTGCCGGTTCGGCCCAACACGGCCGTCACCCGGCTGAGCCACGACGGGCAGCGGTTCCATGTCACGGCTGGGACGCAGCGCTGGACGGCGGCGAACGTCGTCCTGGCCACGGGTGCCTGCCAACTGCCCAAGACGCCGGGCTTTGCGGCGGAACTGCCGTCCTACGTCGTTCAGATCCACTCCCACAACTACAAGAACCCGGCCCAGCTCAAGCCCGGTCCCGTCCTGGTGGTGGGGGTGGGCAACTCCGGGGCGGAGATCGCCTTGGAGACCAGTCGCACGCATGAAACCTGGCTGGCGGGCAAGCCGAGTGCCGAGATCCCGTTCCGGCACGGCCGGACCGCGGCCCGCTTCTTCCTTCCGGTGGTCCGCTTTGCCGGGATGCACGTGCTAAACACCAACACGCCGGTCGGGCGTAAGGTGCTGCCCAAGATTGCTGCCATGGCTACGCCGTTGATCCGTACCAAGCTCGCGGACCTCGGCGCCGCCGGCGTCCACGTGGTACCGCGGGTCACCGGAATTCAGGACGGCGGTGTAATACTCGACGACGGTCAGAGCCTTCCGGTGGCAAACGTCATCTGGTGCACGGGCTTCACCGAGGCCTACCCATGGCTGGACATCCCGGCGCTGCCCGCGAACGGGCGGGAACAGCAGCACCGCGGGATCGTGGATGCCCTGCCGGGCCTGTACCTGCTGGGGAAAGACCTCATCTTCGCGGCAGCATCGGAAACCCTGCCCGGCGTGTGCCGGACGCCAAATACCTGGCGAAGCGGCTCGCCGCCACCCGGGCTCCGCAGCACGCAGCGGAGGTCCAGAGCGGGCCGGCGGCATAACGCACGTGGACACGTCCTTGGCGCACCGGGACCGGCGGGCGTCGGCACGGGGAATGTGGGTCAGGTGGTGAGCGGCGGCCCGATGATCTCGATGTTGTGGCGTGCAGCGATCGCGGTTAGTGCCGGGCCGTCGATGGGTTCAGGTTCCGGCAGTTCCCTCCGCGCTGCGGGTGCTCCCGCCTCGGCGGTGAAGGTTTCGAAGCCGGCCGGCACGGTGATCACCAGGCAGCGGAAGGGCTCGTGAGGGCCCGCCAAAAACGAGTGGGTGGAACCTTGGGGAAGAAAGGCGAAATCACCCCTTTGCACGGTGAAGCGCTCACCGTCGCTCTCGAAGAGAGCCGTACCCGAAATAATGTAGAAGGATTCATCCTCAACCAAATGCCGGTGCATCGGCGGAGAGTAACCCGCCGGATGCAAAATCTCTACAACGGTCAGCCGCTGCTTCGTCTCGGGGCCGCCTGCCTTGACCATGACCAGTGCGTTCGTGAACCACAGTGCGGTCCCTTCGTCGGCTGCAAGTTTGTATGCCCTGCCCTGTACTTCGGTGGCCGGCGCGGTCGTACCCTCGAACCTGTCCATGACGCTCCTCAGCTTGGAAGTGCCTGCAATGCTACTCAGGATCCCGATCCGATCAATGCCGTGCAGCTTACTGGCGTCCGCACCCACCACAGGGTGGAACCGACATAGCACCGTCGGGACCCATCCTCACGATGGGTCCCGACGTCCCCGAAGGGCTGCCAGCCCTGCCTTTCCGGGCCCGCCAGGCGTTCCCTCGGCCCTTAGCGCTGCTTGCCCGTTTCGGTGCCCGTGACGTTGAGCGAGGCATCCAATTTCACCGTCGCTGTGTCCCAACGGCCTTTCGGATATGGGCCTCGTAGGCAGCCGCCTCTGCGTCGGTTTCGATGCGGACGACGTTCACCCCGGGGTTGGCGGCCGTCGCTGCCGCTTTCACACGGGCGGCAGTGTCATCTGCACCAACTGCTCGGTGATGCCGTTGGCTTGGTGGCTGCCCTTGTGCTGGGAAGCGGACGGTGTTGTGGAGGTCGTTGCGCCGTCCGGAGCGGCCATTGCGAGATACATGCCGCCGCCGGCGAGAGCGGCGGTTAATCCTGCGCCTGCTGCGACGTTTCGAGCTACGAGCCCAAGGGCTGATTCACTGATTTCCAGGGGGCCCACGTTCTAGACTCTCGTGGGCACGCTGAAGCCGGCTCCCGCATTGAAGGCGGGGTCCCGTTCCCTCCGGCTTCGTAGCCGGCGCCAGCGATGCTTTGCGTAGTTGATCGGTGCCAGACTCCGGCCTACGTGCGCTGGGAGATGTTGATGATGTTGTCCTCGCTGTCCAGGAACCAGGCTGCCTTCCCCCAGGATGCTGTGGCGACGCCGCTCTCCGTCTTCAGGCCGGGAAAGTCGTAATCTTCAAAGACGACGCCGCGGCTTCGCAGTTCCTCCATCTCGCGTTCGAGATTGTCCGTTTCCCAGCCCATCTGGGTGTTCTTGGCTGTCCCTGCATTCTCTGTCTGGTAAATGAGGAATCGGGTTCCTTGGCCGCAGCTGTACATCACGCTGCCCTCCTCCATGGAATCGGAGGGTTCAATTCCCAGCTTGTCCCGGTAGAACTGCTTCGCCCTGTTGATGTCACTCGCGGGGAGGACAGCGATGATGTTTGAATCCGTGAGCATGATGATTCCCTTCAGTGCGTAGATGACCGCAGCGACGGCGTTGCTCCCCCCGGCTTCGGTCCGCGGAATCCTTGTCCCGAGCCCGTGGCCGCTCCTTGCGCCGAGCCGGGGCAGCCACCTGGGACTCTTCAACGCCACGCCACTCATCACCAGCGCGAGGGGTCCCCGAAGATTATGTGGTCATTATGGACCGATTTGGTCGTGCGGAAGTAGGGGTGCTTGGCATCCGGTCGAAAGGTCTTGGACCGGCCCCACGAGGTCCATGTCCTGCGCCATCCGGATGATGTCGATGCCGCTGAAATCGACGCTGCGGCCGGTGGGCTCGACCGCCCTTCCAGAGTCCGCCATCGCCCCCGAAATTGTCGCACCGGCCTCTTAGTCTGGCTTCAGTAGCTTGAACCGTCCGACAGGGGATGACATGGCTGACCTGATCCATGAGGCAATCGATGGAACGCCGTCCCCGCCTGCTGTAGCGGACTCGGTCCCAGAATCCTTTGAGCGGAACGACTCTGGCCGGCCGGAATTACTGGCTGCAGGCGGCGGGTTCACCGACGACGCCGTCGCGGACTACCTGCGTCGGCTGAGCCGATACGACTTGCTCACCGTTGAGCAAGAAGTGGAACTGGCGCAAGAAAATCGAGGCGGGGCTTTTCGCGGAGCACCTCTTGGCGGACTGTACATCCCGGCCGGGGCAGGACGTCAGTGAGCTTCGGACCATCGTCCTCTTGGGTAACCGTGCCGCCGACGCGCTTCTCCACGCCAACCTTCGGCTCGTAGTGTCCATCGCCAAGCACTACACCCGCCGGGGCCTCGACCTTCAGGACATCATCCAGGAAGGAAACCTAGGACTGCTCAAAGCCGTCCACAAGTTCGACTTCACCATGGGTTTCCGATTCTCCACCCACGCCACGTGGTTCATCCGGAGCGCCATCATCCGGGCGCTGGCTAATCAGTCGCGTCTTATCCGGCTGCCAGTGAACGTCGTCGATCAACTGCAAAAAGTGACGTCAGCGCAACGGACGGCCGCTCTGACCGGGACCGTCTGCAGCAACGAGGAGCTTGGCCAGCTGACGAACAATTCGCTCGCAAAGATTGAGTATCTGTTGACCTTGGATACGTCGGTCTATTCGCTGGACTCCGAAGTGCCTGACGGCCGGGGCGGAACTGAAACTCGGGCCGAACAGCTGTTGGACCCTTCTGATCCTGACGCGTTCGATTTACTCTTCCACCAACAGCTGAAGGCGCAAGTACATGCCGTCCTTGACACGCTCGAGGACCGGGAGGCCCGGGTCATTGCGATGCGCTTCGGCATCAATGGTGGTGCCGGGAACACCTTGGACGCCGTCGCGAAAGCGTTCGGCCTGACCCGCGAACGCGTGCGACAGATCGAGGTCTCTGCGATGGAGAAGCTCAAACACCCGTCCCGGTCCAACGCCTTGCGGCCGTCTCATCTTGACGATGACAACTCATTCGGCGGCCAGCCCTCAACCGCCGAAGAGACGGCGTCGCCGTCCGAGCACGCCGCGCTGACCGGAGCAGCGGTGACCGTCCGAGCTGCGGCTTAGGCTGGTCGCATGCCACCAACTCCGTCTCCGACACCGATCGAGGTCTTCGTGCACACCGGCCCCGCCGAGTGGTGGCAGATTCTTGCCGCTCTGGGCCCGCTGGCGGTGCTCCTCGGCGCGGTGGTCGCTGGGGTCATCGGCTGGCGGACCCTGAAGCAGAAAGCTGAAGCGGACAACCGCGCCGAATGGTGGAATCGGGCCCAGTGGGCCTTGGACGCCGTCTACTCCGGGGACAAGAAGCGCGGCACCATCGGGCTGAAGGTCCTCAAAGTCCTGGGTGAAAGCGAATTGGCCGGCGACGGCGAGCTCGCCGTCCTGGAAGCCGCATCGGAGAAGCCTCTCGACCAAGCGGCGCATGCCCGTACGGCCCGCGCGACGGCCGAAGCGCAGTCCTCGCCGGTGGCTCCGGCGCGCCTCACGCCGGCGGGCGCCACAGTGGACGGCGAACCCGCACCGGGCGACAATGAAGAAGTCCACAAACCCGGCGAACGTGAAGGAGGAGCACGATGAGCACCGCAACACCCCCGGTCCATCACGGCGCACACGCCGCGTCTTCACAGGTCGAACCGGAAGAAGTCTTCGACGAAGATGACCGCGCCATGCAGATCGCGGCGGCCCAGCTTCGTGAAGTCACCGACCGCCGGCTTGGCAAGGTGACCCCCGAATGGGTTAAGGCCCTCGCCCAGGAACAACCCCGCGGCCACACCGACTGAGCGCTGCAGGCCCCGGGACTCGCTACGGTCGGCGGAGGACGTCCGTGGTTTGTTCGGCGGCCTGGACCGTCAATACCACAGAGGACATGAAGCGCCTGATGGACCTCGGCGTGGACGGCATCATCAGTGACTACCCCACCCGCCTGCGAACGGTAATGGAAGAGCGCGGCCTGAAGCTCCCAAGGCCTACGCGACTGGGATCTAGCAACACTAGATCTAGCAACACAACGAAGGGGAATTTTCCTGGTCATGCGGCATGCTGCTGACGCTCGCGACGTGGCAGGCGACTGCCAGCCCGATCCGCTTCCGTCAACGTCCGCAGGATGCCAGAGTGGAACGATGAGTAAGCCAACTGGGAATGAGAAAACCGGCGGGCTGGTACTGAACCTGGAGTGCACGCTCGCTGCTCTCCCGGAAGAAGTCTTCAGGATGCTGACGGAATCGGCCGAACTGGTGAAGTGGTGGGGTCCGCACGGCTTCGTCATCCCCGAGGCGGAACTCAACCTCGTGGTGGGCGGCCGCTACCGCTTCGTCATGACGCCACCGGACGGCGAACTGTTCCATCTCTCCGGCGAGTTCCTGGAGATCGATGCTCCATGGCATCTGGTGTACACATTCCGCTGGGATGAACCGATGCCGGACGACCGGGAAACCGTCGTCGACCTTTCGCTCGGGAGTACCGGCAAAGGCACGCGCGTAGTGCTCTCGCAGGGACCCTTCCTGACGGAGGAACGCCTTGAACTGCACCGCGGCGGCTGGACTGAGTCGCTTGAGAAGCTGCAGGCGGTACTAGATAGTCGTTGATATGTCTCGCCGGCGCCGGCCGCCTGACCTAACGATCGACGCCGACGTCGCACGCTGCCGACGTCGAACGGCTGTCCGCGTTTCCCTGCGGGGAACGTGGACAGCCATTTTTGCTGCGCGCGTCGGCCCTGTTGTTCGTCGCCCTCGCGTGCGTAGGCCCTGATCAGGCAACCGCCACGGCGCCAATCTGCTGCATGAGGCTCAGGTTGTCCGTGGTGCCCCAGTGCTCGGCCACTTTTCCTTCCTCGACACGGATGATGTCAGTGCAGTCGAACTCGACGCTCTTGCCCGTTGCCGGGATGCCGGCCAGTTCCCCGCGATGCGTACCCGTGAGAATCACATGGCATGCCTCCATGTTTCCGGCGGCCACCCTGGGCTCGATTTCCTTGACCTTGATGTCCGGGAAAGCCGTCCGCATCGTGTTCACGAAGTACTTAACGCCTTCCTTGCCCGGCGGTTGCCCGGGTAGGGCCTCCTCGTGATCCACATAGCTGTCCGCGGCCAGCTCGTCAATCAGGGCGAGGTTTCCGCTCTCTATGACGTCCTTGTAAAACCGCTCAATCAATCCAACACCTTCAGACATTTCCGACTCCTTTTAGGTGAGAGACCGAAATCAGATCCCCCCAGACCATTCCCCAGGGAGCTCTCGTTTCTGGCGCCCCCGCCGGGCAGAAGCCTGCGAGGAGCGCCGAGACTTACTGTGGAGATGCCAGCGGGGATCGGGCGAAAAGCCTCGTTAAGGCAGAAGATATTCCGGGGCTTCGAGGGTGTCAAGATGCCCTGATTACCGCCGTTCCGGGCCCAGCAGCGACACGACAAACACCATGACGGCAAGGGGCCCTTCCGCGCGGAGTGGCCCCTCGCCGCACAAAATTGCTGCGCGTTACTTCGGTACGGCTTACTTCGGTACGGCGCCGATTTGTTGCATGAGGGTCATGGTGTCCGTGGCTCCCCAGTGCTCGACTACTTTGCCGCCGTCGACGCGGATGATGTCGACGCCGCTGAATTCGACGCTGCGACCGGTGGGCGCGACGCCCATCAGTTCTCCCTGGTGCGTTCCGGTCAGGACCACGTATTGTGCCTCGAGATTTCCATCTACCAGCGCAGGTTCGGTGGTCTTGGCCTTGAGGTCCGGGAATGCCGCCCGCATCGTGTTGACGAAGTACCCGACGCCGTCCTTGGCGGGCGATTGTCCGGGTAGGGGGTCGTGATCGACAAAGTCATCACTGACCAGCTCATCAATAAGGGCGAGATTTCCGTCCCCAATTATCTCTGTGTAAAACCGCTTGATCAATCCAGTCCCGTCAGCCATTTCCGACTCCTTAAAGTGGATGAGACCGCAGCCCAAGTTTCCCACTCCGGCCATGGCACATCAACGGTTCGCGCATCCGGCGGACCTTAGGCCCGCCGCTCCCGCCACCGCAGCGACACCACAAACACCACCGCACCCAGCCCCAGCATCACGAACACCATCAGTCCCCAGTTTGCCTGGGTCACGCCGCTGCCGTAGAAGATGCCGATCAGCACGGTGGCCGTGATCGCGCCCAGGTAGCGGCAGGTCTGGAAGATCCCGGCGGCCACCCCGCGTTCCTCCGGCCGGGTGGACACGTACATGCCCTGGCTCGAGGAAATGGCGACCACGCAGTACGGCACACCCAGCAGGGCGGTCAGGGCAAGCACCAGCGGGACGGCGAGGGACACCGTCAGCAGCCACATGCAGGCCGACGCCGCCATGAGCAGCACGACGCCGGCGATCAGCACCCGCCGCACGCCGAACCTGTCGATCGCGCGGACCGCGAAGGGCGTCCCGACCACGGAGATCGCCGCGAGCGGCAGCATGAGGATGCCCACGACGCCGGGATCGTAGCCGCCGGCGGTCTGCAGCAGCTGCGGCAGGCCGAAGAACGCGAAATAGTACACGCCGTTGAACAGCGCGAAGCCCAGGTAGACCAGCAGCAGCGGCCGGTTGCGGCCCAGCAGCCGCAGGTCCAGGAACGGCGGGCTGAACCGCAGCTCCCGCCACGCGAACAGCGCCGCGAGGACCAGCCCGCCGCCCAGCAGCCCCCACCGGTAGGCGGGCAGCACATTCAGCAGCGCCATCATCACCAGCACCAGGGCACCGATGAACGCGCCGATCCCAGGCAGGTCCGAGTCCCGCACCAGTTCCGACACCCGGCCGCGCTCCCGGGCACCGTCCGCCGGGGCAAAGCGCCGGACCACGAGGATCGCCACCAGGGACAGCGGGACGTTGACCAGGAACAGCGCCTGCCACCCCACCAGGCTCACCAGCAGGCCGCCCACCACGGGCCCGACGGCAGCCGCCGACGTGTTCGCCATCTGGATCCGGCCCAGCGGTCGCGTGGACTTCACGTTCGCCTCCCGCGCCAGCGCGGCGACCATGACGACGGCGCTCGGGTATGCGGTCGCTGTGCCGAGGGCCATGAACGCCCGCGCCACACACAGCAGCGCGAAGTTCGGCGCAAAGGGAGCGAGCGCACAGGTCACGGCCACCAAGGCCATGCCCAGCAGGAACAGCCGCCGCGGGCCGAACCGGTCCGCGAGCCGGCCCATGAGCGGCTGTCCAGCCGCGGAGGTGAGGTAGAACGCGGTGATCACCCAGGTGACCGTGGCGACGTCGAGCCCGAAATCCTCGCGGAGCACCACGAGGGCGACGGCGATCATCGAGGAGTTCAGAGGGTTCAGCGAGGTGCCAAGGCTGAGGCCGGCGACGGCGAGGCCCGCCCGGGGAGAGTTGCTCACGGCAACAGTCTGTCCCATAGCCGCCCGTGCCCGGAAACCCTGTGACGCCTCAGAGGACCTTGGAGAGGAACGCCTTGGTCCGGTCGTGTTGCGGATCGCTCAGGATCTGGCGGGGAGCTCCGGCCTCCACCACCACGCCGTCATCCATGAAGACCAAGGTGTCCGCCACCTCGCGGGCGAACCCCATTTCGTGGGTCACCACAATCATGGTCATGCCACTCTTGGCCAGTCCTTTCATGACGTCCAGGACCTCGCCCACCAGCTCCGGGTCCAAGGCACTGGTCGGCTCGTCGAAGAGCATCAGCTTCGGGTCCATAGCCAAGGCACGGGCAATGGCCACCCGCTGCTGCTGGCCGCCCGAAAGGTGCGCCGGATAGGCATCGCCCTTGTCCCCCAGCCCCACGCGCTCCAGCAGTTCCACGGCCCTTGCCGTGGCGGCGGCCTTGGAAATCTTCTTCACCCGCATGGGAGCGAGGATGATGTTCTCCACCGCAGTCAGGTGCGGGAACAGGTTGAACCGCTGGAAGACCATCCCAATTTCCTGGCGTTGGAAAGCGGCTTCCTTGAGCTTGAGTTCGTAGAGCTTTTCGCCTTTTTGACGGTAGCCGACCAGCTGTCCATCGACCGAAAGCCGGCCGCCATCAACCACTTCCAAGTGGTTGATACACCTCAGGAACGTCGACTTGCCCGAACCGCTGGGCCCCACAATGCAGAGGACCTCCCCAGGGTCTACCTCCAGGCTGATCCCGCGCAAGACCCTGTTGGAACCGAAATTCTTGGAAACCTTCTCCGCAAGCACCATTGGCACGACCGTCATCCCTTACCTCCAAAATCTGTGCCGAGCGGTGTGCCCGGTGCGCCGGGTCCGGCCGTCGGTGCCTGTTCAGGCGCGGCTGGTGCCTTGCTTGCCTTGACCCGTCCGGTTCCCCGGGAGAAGCGCTTCTCAATGAAGTGCTGGCCGACCATCAGGACGGAGGTGAAGAGCAGGTACCAGAGGGAAGCCACAATCAGCAGCGGGACCGGAGTGAACGTCACGGCTGAAATGCCACGGGACACCCCGTAAAGGTCAATGCTCAATGGAATTGCGGCCACCAGGGAAGTGGTCTTGAGCATCGAAATAACTTCGTTGCCGGTAGGCGGAATGATGATTTTCATGGCCTGCGGAACCACGACGTACCGCATGGTCTGACCCCAGGACATCGCCAGGGCCGTCGAAGCCTCTGCCTGGCCCTCGTCCACGGACAACAGGCCGGCACGCACGATTTCAGACATGTAGGCGGCCTCGTTCAAGGCCAGCCCGATTACCGCCGTGATGAACAGGTTCGTGAAGATATCGTTCGGTACGGTGACCCACGGCGTCGTGAACGGAATCCCCAGCGTAAACACCGGATAGATCAGGGCCACGATGCCCCAGAAGACCAGCTGCACATAGACGGGAGTTCCCCGGAAGATCCAGATGTACAGCCAGGCAATGCTCTTCAGTACCGGATTTGGTGAGAGTCGCATGATCGCCAGCAACAGGCCCAGGACAATCGCGCCGATCATCGAGTAGATGGTCAGCCACAACGTCACCCACGCAGCCTGGCTGATTCGGCGGTCGAAGATGTACTTGCCCACATCCGGCCAGCCATAGTCCGAGCGTTGGGCAGCGTCCAGGACAAAGACCGCCAACCCAAGCAGCAGAACCACGGCAATCACGATCCGCCACGGGTGCCGCAGCGGGATCGCGACTATCGCCTCCGCCGGCGAGGTGTCCGTGTCCTGTCCGCTCCGGGCCCGCAGCTTCTTGTCAGGTTCCGACTCAATCATCCTGTCGGATTCCGGCTCGCTCATTTGCTATCACCCTTTGGCTGCCACATTGAGTGTTGCCGTCTTCACGCCACCGGATTCGACGCCCCACTTGGACAGGATCTTGTTGTACGTGCCGTCGTCGATCAGCGACTGGAGCGCCTTCTGCAGGACCGGCGTAAATTCACTCCCCTTGGCAACGGGCATACCGTACGGCGCCACCTCAAAGGCGTCGCCGGCGGTCTGCAGCTTGTCCTTGGTCTTGGAGATCGCATATAGAGTAACGGGCGAATCGGCGCTCATCGCGTCGACCTGTCCCACCACGAGGGCGTTGGTCGCCTGGTCCTGCGCGTCGTACTTGAAGATGGTGATCGCCGGCTTGCCTGCATCCGTGCAAGCCTTCGACTTCGCCGGCACCTCATGCGTGTCCTCATAGGTGGTGGCCTGGACGGCGACCTTAAGACCGCAGGCGTTGTTCGGGTCCACGGTCTTGCCCTTCGGGGAGGCCCACTGGATGCCGGCAGAGTAGTAATTCACGAAATCCACCTGCTTTTCGCGTTCCAGCGTGTCGGAGAACGACGACATTCCCATGTCATCCTTCCCTGCCTTCACCGCCGGCAGAATGTTATCGAAGGTGCCGATGTCGAAGTTGACCTTCAACCCCATGACCTTGCCAAGGGCGTTGGTGAGGTCAACAGACCAGCCTGCCGGCTCACCGTTATCGTCCTTGAACTCGTTGGGCGGGTAGTTGTTAGCCATGCCGACGTTGAGCACGCCTGAGCTCTTCATTTTTTCCGGGAGCGACGCGGCAATGGAGTCATTCTTTTGCACGTCGACGGCGTCAGCGGTCCCGGTGGCCCCGCTGGTGGCGGCGGGTTCGCTGTTGTTGACACAGCCCGAGAGCGAGAGCGCCGTGGCTAGGGTGAGAACGGGAAGAAGGTATCGGGTGCGCATGGCTTCCTTAGCTATTCAGGGATTCTCTAGGCTCCCGCGACGCTGCGGGAGGGCACTGTGTGCCTGGTTGTTCAGAACTCATTAATTCGTGCTTTCCGACGCTCTTGTCTCCAGAATCTCTCCGGAATGACGAATGTCCCGAAGAATTTCCCCGCCGCGAGCCTTCAGCTCGGAAACGCTGGAGACGCCCACTAACGTCATCGTACGCCGGAGTTCATCCCCGAAGATTTCAATGACGCGACCGACACCCGGCGATCCGGCCGCCACCAGCCCGTACAGGTAGGCCCGGCCGATCGAACAGGCGTCGGCTCCCAGTGCCAGAGCCTTGAGGATGTCGCTCCCCCTGCGGATGCCGGAGTCCACATAGATCTCGATCGAATCGCCCACCCGTTGCCGCGATTCCTGGAGGACATCCATGGGGCTCAGCATGTGGTCGAGTTGGCGTCCGCCATGATTACTCAGCTGCACGGCGTCCAGGCCAATACGGGAGGCCTTGGCCACGTCGGCCGGGTTGACACAGCCCTTCAACACGATCTTGCCGTGCCAGGCCTGCCGCAACGCTTCCAGTTCCTTCCACCCGCTGGTCGCATCAGAGTGGCCAAGAATGTGCTGCCACATGGACGGGGTGACCACAGAGGTGGCTGCGGCACTGCGCGGATCCAGGTTCGGGAAACTGATGCCGTCCGATTTCAGGAAGTTGACCCACCAGGAAGGGCGGCGGGCGATGTCCGCGATGGTTGAAAGCGTTAGAGCGGGCGGCGCGGTGAAGCCGTTGTGGAGGTCCCTCTCCCTCGAACCCAGAGCCCGTGTATCGACGCCGATAATCAGGGTGGTGAATCCGGCGGCCTCGCAACGGGCAAGTTTGTCCTTCAGCGCCTGGGCGTCGGAAGTGAGCCCAAAGTTGAACCAGCGGTCAAGGGTCGGGTGGTGCTCTGCGATCGTTTCCATGGCCACGGTGCTCAGTCCGGCCAGCCCGTAGGGGATGCGGGCCCGGTCGGCGGCAGCCGCGACGGCCAGCTCGCCCTCGGGATGGAACAACCGGGTGGCCCCGGTGGGGGTCAACGTGAGCGGCAGCGCGCTTTCTTTTCCGAGCAGGGTGGTGCTTGTGTCCGGGCCGGAAACCGGGCCCCAGCTGGGCATGAGGGCCCACGCGTCGAAGACGGCTCGGTTGCGGCGGAGCGTCACCTCGTCTTCAGATCCGCCGTCGAGATAATCGAAAATCCCGGCCGGCAGAACCCTGCGTGCCGACTTCCGGTATTCCTCCACATTGAAAGCGCCCGCCAGCACGCGCCGTTGGCGGGATATCACCGGGGCCTTGACCTGAATGAGCTGTTTGGCTTCGCTGAATTTCAATGACGGCCTTCCCTTTGCGTCCTGCGTTATGGTTCAGCGTAGGAAATGAAGCTCCGCACGACTATGGAGTTACCGACAAATTGAGGGGGCCCATCATTAGTAGCGAATGCCAAACGCCATCTGTGGTGTCCGGGTGACGACGCCGGCGGCGGAGCGGCATGCCCTGCCAACGTTGGCAGACGTCGCCCGCTCGGCGGGTTCAGAAATTCTCAGCCTCATGGAAATGCCGGCCGATGACCAGCAGATCGTCGCCGGCTCTGTTCTCTATGACTCGACGGCGCGGCCCACCAAGTTCCCGGGCGCCGTCGCCCTGGCCATCGGATTGTCCCTTTCCGGGAAACGTCTGGGCGCGAAGGTTCGAGAGCTCAGCGACGCCGGCTACGTGGCGATCGTTTACAAATCCAACGGCACCTCGGACGAAGTGTTGCGGGCAGCCGCCAGGGACAACGGGATGGCGCTTTTCCGGGCCTCCGACTCGGTGCCGTGGAACCAGCTCGCGGAGATCATGGATGCCGCAGTCATCCCGCACCGGCAATCGGGACGGACTCTGGTGGACATCCGGCCCGGCGACCTGTTCGACCTCGCCAACACGGTGGCGGCCCAAGCCGGCGGTGCCATCGCGATCGCCGATCCTGAGCAGACGATCCTGGCGTATTCGACCCTCCCGGACCAGCCCATTGACGAGACGCGCAGGAGTTCCATCCTGAGTCTGCAAGTGCCGCATTCGGTGGAAACGGACAATGACTACCGTCGTGTCCATGCCGCCACCGATGCGCTGGACGTGACGACGCAGGATCCGCTGCTCCGGCGCACGGCAATCGCGATCCGGGCCGGCGACTCCGTCCTGGGCTCGCTGTGGCTCCTTGAACTGGCGGACGACCACAACGAGGACGCCGACCGGATCCTGCGGGAAGCCGCCAACGTTGCCGCGCTCCACATCCTGCACAAACGGACCACCTACGTCTCGAACCTCACGCGCCAGATAGACCTGGTCCAGCCGCTGCTGTTCGATCCGAAACGCGCCGAACTGGCGGCCATCAGGCTCGGGATCTCGGCGCCGTCGATCTGTGTTGCGGCCCTGGGCGTGTGGCCGTCCGATGCCATCGCGGCCGAAACGCTGCAGTCCCGACTCCGGCTCTTCGACACGATCCGGACCGCCTGCGCCATCCGGTTGCCCTCGGCCGTCTGCGGGCTCTCGGACAACATCGTTTACATCGTCCTGCCGCAAACCACCGAATCGTCACGTCAGTTCCAACGCGGCGCGATTCTGAAAATCGTGCAGAATGCGCGCCGGCTTCTCTCACGCCCGGTCCTGGCTGCCTTGGGTGTTGCAGCGACGATCGACTGTCTCGAGGAGTCCAGGGTCAACGCGGAACTGGTCCTGTCCGAGCTTGTGCGCAACGTCGCGGAAGGGCGCATAGCCGCCGATTCCGATGACATCGTGGCCGACGACGACTCCCTCGGCTCGCGTCTGCTGCTGCGCCAGTTCGTCTCGGCGCTGACCACCGCCGGCCAACTGCCCGGGGCGCACGCGATCAGCATCGCGGCGTACGACGAACAGCATAAGAAATCCTTCGAGGAAACCATCTACGCCTACCTGAGCTGCGGCGGAAACGCGATCGACGCCGCCAAGTCGTTGGACGTGCACGTCAACACGGTCCGCTACCGCTTGTCCCGGGTGGAGCCGCTGTTCGGCATAGATCTCGACGACGCCGAAACGCGCCTGCTCGTGTGGCTGCAGTTGTGGGCAAGACACAACTAGTCGCCGTCCCACAAAGATTCAGGCTTGATCTGCCCGCGGCACTGTCACTCCCCGGCGGGCCCCGGCGCAGACGGTGCAGACGGCGCAGTCGGGTGCCGCCCCCATGCCAGCTCACGGAGTCGGACCAGGTCCAGGGAGGGCTGGGCCGGCGGGACGCCCGGACGGTTCCGCGGAACCAGCACCCGCAGCGCGCGGGGTTCAATGCTGCACCGCACCGGCGTGCTCATCAGCAGAGCCTCGCCGTCCACTCCGACGGGGATCTCGGGCACGTCGGCGTCGACCACCACCTCCGCCGCGGCGCGTTGGATCAGGCCGTGCTTCGTGGCACGGCGCAGCAGGCCGACCGCTTCACGGGTGCTGGCGGCGGAGATCGCCACCGCGCCGAGAACGCCGCGGTCCAGCCGGGTTCGGCGGCCCAGGCCGGCGAGGTCGTTGCTGCCGTAAGGACCGTTGCTCACCAGCACCGCCTGCGGTCCGTCCACCGTCACGCCGTCCGCCTGGGCTTGAAGCCGCGCACCCTTGTCGCCCCTGATCAGGTCCGGAAGCATCTCCAGCACGGTCCCGGCCTTGTCGTCCCGGTACGCCGGGCTCTGCACCACCTCGGCGTACACCCCGAACGATGCGTTGTTGACGAAGGTGCGGCCGTTGATCTTCCCGAGGTCCACGTGAAGCTCCACCCCGTCCCGGAGGGCGTCCAGGCAGCCCGTCGGGTCCTCCCGGTCCAGCCCCAGGTCCAGGGCGAAATGGTTGCGGGTACCGGCGCTGATCACCAGGAACGGCAGGTTGTGCTCGGCCGCGATGCCGGCCACCAGCGCCTGCGTTCCGTCCCCACCGGCGACGCCGAGCAGATCGGCCCCGCGCTCCACCGCTTGCCGGGCCAACGCGTCGACATCCACCGGTCCCGGACCTTCAAGAAGTGCCACCTCGGCGCCGAGTTCCTCCGCCTTCCGCTGGAGCTCGAACTTCACCACCTTGCCCCCGCCGGACCGCGGATTCATCACCAGGAAGGCATGCCCCCAACTGGGGGCGGGGTACTCGGCCATGGCCTTGCCCTCCCCCCTTTCCCGGAGGGCGGCGCGGGCACAGACCAGCGCAACTAACAGCAGCGCAATGGCGATCACCACCTCCCGCAGCAGACTCCCTTGGATGTACAGGGCCACGACCACCAGCGGGGCAAGCACCGCGAGCGCCAGCGCACCCCAGCGCAGCACACCGCGGCTGATGAGGAACCAGTAGATCGCAGCGACGGCCACCAACACGGCGCCCACACCGGTAATGACCAGCGCAATTGTGCCTGCAAAACCCGCTGCCACCAAGGGGACAGCCACCGCCAAGAGGGCCGCGACGTAAGCCGCCCTCGCCCACCACCGCCGGGTTGCCGGGACCTCCTCAAGGGACGGCATGACAGTCACGACGCGCCCCCGATCTGCGCTACTCCGACGACGGCCGTCCTCCCGGCCGCCGCCCGGCGCTCCCCTACACGCCAAGGGCACGGGCGCCTGAGCTCTCTGCCATCCCTGGAATTCACTTTCGGCCTCTCCTTCGCCTCGAATGGCTGCGGCCAACACAGAGTCGGGCCGGCGGTTCAGGTCCTGATCTTGGCTACCGTCATCAGGATCGCCGAGTCTTCCTCGGCCTCCAGGCTGTGCAGCCCCGCCGGCACGATCAGCAGATCGCCGGTCTTGCCCTGCCAGGATTCGTTGCCGGCACGCAGGCGCACACAGCCGCGGAGCACAAATACCGTCGCCTCGCCGGGGTTCTGGTGCTCGCTCAGCTGCGTCCCGGCCCTGAACGCCATGACGGTCTGGCGCAGAACTTTCTCGTGCCCGCCGAACACCGTGTCAGCGGCCCGGCCGCTCCCTGCCGCGAGGGCAGCCGTGATCTGCTGCCTGGCCAGGGCATCGATCGATATTTTCTGCATGGGCCACAGGCTACTCGCCTCACGCCGCGCTGCCGAGGGTCCTTCGCCCCGGACCCGGGTTACTGAACAGCTGGAGCCCTACTACGCCCCTAGTACGCCACGTCGAATCCGCCGAACTCCCCCGTCGCCGCCGAGATGGATTCTTCGACGTCCTCCACCCGGCCGGGCGCCTCCGGCGAGCGCAACCAGCGCCGCAGCTCCAGCACCACGGACTGCGGGCCCTCGGCCACGATGCCCACGGAGCCGTCAAAGTTGTTCCTGACCGTGCCGCTGAGCCCCAACTCCTCGGCCTTCCGGACGGTCCAGTACCGGAAGCCGACCGCCTGGACCACACCGGACACCCGGGCGTTCAGCCGCACGGGCTCGCCGGAATCGGCCGGAAATTGCGCACGGTGTTTGTCAGTCATGCTCCCAATGTAGCGCCCACCACGGCCCCGGATTTGGGCCCGCAGGTTTAGTCTCACCGCCCAGACACAACGGGACCTTTGCCCCTTTCCGCGCGGCCGACATCCGCGAAAGGCTGGTTTTTTGCACTGGAGCAGTTTGTCGAAGACCCGGCAACAGCACACCGAAGTGCTCTTACCCACCGGCGGTCACAACCGCCAGAAAAGGACAAGACAATGGCTGGACAATTCGAAATCTTCACCGACGCGGAATCCAACGTCCGGTTCCGGCTGCTCGCCGGCGACGGGACCGTGTTGGCAATTTCCCGAGCATTCGACGACAAACGCCAGGCGGCGAACGGCATCATGGCCGTGCGCGAATGCGCCGGCACGGGCCTGATCCGGGAAGCCCGCAGCAACCCGTGGACCGGGAAGCGCGGCAGCAGGAATGCCTCGCCAACAGGCCACCACCGCCACCGGCACTTGCCGGCCGTGTAGCGCCCAGTTAGTTTCGGCAGCCGGCCGTGCGGCCGGCTGCTGTTCTATGCCCCGCTGCTGTTCTGTGCCCCGCTGCGGCGGCCGCTTTGAGGGCGCCTTGTACCCGGCTGCGGCTACTTCGCCGGTTCCGTCGCGGCGCCCGTGCCCTTGGCGGCGGGACGCAGCGACGTGATCATCTTCCGGACGTCCTGGTACTCCGCCGTGGTGGCGTAGAGCTTCGCTTTCTCCAGATACGGCAGCCCGGGGTCCCCCGGCGTCGTGTTCTTTGCCGGGTCATAGGCCTGGCCGAACAGCGCGCCGCTGGGTGGCCAGAGGAACAGCTGGAACATCGGACACGACATGGGTCCGGTCTCCTCCGGCATCATGGTGATCCCGTACGACGCGTAGGTGGGCGGCGAAGCTTCCGCGGCTGCGGTGTCACCGCGCCCCTCAAAGACGTAACGCGGCACATTCTGGTCCGCCGAACCGGGTTCGGCGAGGGCCTGCATCGGCTCGGAATCGATGAGCATGTACGGCTGTTGGTCGCCGCATTCGGCGCCCGTGACGATGTTGGTGCGCAGCGCGGCCATCTGCTTCCCGGCGGCGTTCACCACGTCCACGAACTCACCGCCCAGCGGCGCCTCCCCCGCCGGGTCCCGGACCTCCCATGTGGCCGGGTAGTCGAAACTCAGCGTCCCGTCCGACGTCGTGAACGTCTTCCAACCGGACGACGACGGCGGGCCACCCGCCGTCGTCGAGGTGGCCGGCGTTGCAGTCCCCGGATCCGTCGCAGCGTCGGATGTCTCGGGTGGCACCGTGGGCGAGCCGCAGCCGGCCAGCAGCACAGCGGCGAGGACGAAAACAAGCGGAGCCTGAAGTACTGTGCGTCGCCGCTGCCTCACCATGAGTCCGGGCCGCACCTACTGCCCCGCCGGACGCAGCGAGGTGATCATTTTCCTGATGTCCTTGAATTCGGAGGTCTCCAGGTAGGCCTCCGGGCTGTCGACATGGGGCTCGTTCCCCGGGCTGGTGTCGAAGGGGTTGTAGACGCCTCCGAACGACGCTCCGCCGGGCGGCCAGGTGAAGTAATGGAAGATCGGGCAGGCATCTGGCCCGTGCGGCTTGGGTGCCGAGCTGATGCCGTACGCCATGACGTTGGCCTTCATGGGGTCTTTCTCTGCCGGATACAGGCGCAACTCAAAGATGAAGTTCGGCGTGACCCCCTCCTGGACCAAAGCCGGAACGGGCACCACATCGAGCACCTGGTAGGGGATCCGTTGCGGGCATTCCGAGCCCGTGGCCACGTTGGTTCGCAACGTGGCCAGCGACTTGCCATCTGCGGTGAGGACTTCCAGGAACACCCCGCCGGGCGAGGCCTCGGCGCCGCGGTCCTTGACGGTCCATTCGGCCGGGTAGTCGAACTGCAACTGCCCGTCCGGGGTCTTGAAGATCTTCCAGTCCGCCGCGGTCGGCGCGGGTGTGGCGGGCGCCGAGGGCGGCTCGGTGGGCGCGGCACCGTTTCCGCCCGGCGCGGACGTCAGCGGGGGCACGGAGGGCATCGACGGCGACGTCGTGCCCGGGCCTGGGCTCGCGGGCGCACCGCAGGCGCCGAGCAGTGCCGCAACCAAGAAGCCGGCCGACGCTGCCGTGCCGAACGCCGCGAGTCGACGCATGTCACCCTCCCCCTGGGATTCAAGTGGTTCGACCATTGTCGAGCTTCCGGACGCAAAAACAAGGGGCAAAAGTCCCGAGTTGGCGGCCAACCGGGCGCGGAACCTGCCGTGCCCGCCTCTGCCCGCACGGGCGTGACCGGACCCACGTTGACATCCCGGCGATTTCAAGTGCCGACGGAAAGCTTGCTAGAGCTTAAGTAATGCAAGAGTTCCTGACCCAAGCAATGCCGTTCCTGGCCATGGCCCTCGCCGTGGTTGCCGGGCTGGTCCTGTCTTGGCTGGTGCGCAAGATTGTGCTCCGGCTCAACCGCAGCAAGCCCGAACTGCGCGAGACGTCCCGGGTGGCCCGGCTGCCGTTGCGCTTGTCGCTGTGCCTGATCGGCGTCCGGATCGCGCTGGCCACAAGCAGCGGGGACCTCGAATGGCGCCACGGCCTGGACCATCTGCTGCTAATTGCGCTGATCGCTTCCCTGGCCTGGCTGGCCATCGCCATGCTGCTCATCATTGAGGCGATGGTCCTGAACCGGTACCGGGTGGATGTCGCGGACAACCGCCGCGCCCGGCGGCTGCGCACCCAGGTGATCCTGGCCCGGCGGATCGGCGTCGCCCTGATCGTGGTGCTGGCCCTGGGCAGCATGATGCTGACCTTCCCCGCGATCCAGGCCCTCGGCGCAGGGCTCCTTGCCTCCGCGGGCGTCATCTCGATTGTCGCCGGCCTCGCCGCGCAGACCTCGCTGGTCAACGTCTTCGCCGGCATCCAGCTCGCCTTCACGGACGCCATCCGGGTTGACGACGTGGTGGTGGTCCAGAAGGAATGGGGCCGGATCGAGGAGATCACCCTGACCTACGTGGTGGTCCACATCTGGGACGACCGCCGGCTGATCCTGCCCTCGACGTACTTCACCACCACCCCGTTCGAGAACTGGACCCGGCGGCAGTCCGAGGTCATGGGCACCGTGGAGTTCGACCTCGACTGGCGCGCTCCCGTCGAGGAGATGCGCGGCGAACTGAAGAAGGTCCTGGCCGAGACCCCGCTGTGGGACAAGCGCGTGGGGATCCTGCAGATCACCGACGCCACCGCCGGCTTTGTCCGCGTCCGCATCCTGGTCAGCGCCGCAGACAGCGCCTCCCTGTTCGACCTCCGCTGCCTGATCCGCGAGGAACTGGTGCTGTTCCTGCAGCAGGACCACCCGACGGCGCTCCCCCACGTCCGCCTCGAATCGCTGGCGTCGGCGTCGGCGTCCGCCTCCTACCCCTTGTCCGACGCCGGGACGGGGGC
The DNA here is from genome assembly GCF_900102895.1 of Arthrobacter sp. ov407. Lineage (GTDB taxonomy): Bacteria > Actinomycetota > Actinomycetes > Actinomycetales > Micrococcaceae > Arthrobacter. Next base: position 62,598 of record NZ_FNGD01000014.1, on the reverse strand, counting down.
CAAGCGTCCCGGCAAGGCTGCCGCCACGGCCGAGCACCACCGGCACCCGGACCCCCACGACTCCCAGCTGTTCACCGGATCCATCGAGGCGATCCAGCGCTCCAAGGCCTTCTCCGGCCCGGGCGAGGACGTCTTCGAGGACCGCGACAACGCGATCGCCTCACAGAACTAGGCTGGGCCCGGACCGCAGACCGGGCAGGTCTTCCCAGCCTCCGCCAACTGGTCGATAATCAGACGTTGGCGGGACAGCAACAGCGCTGCCCCATTGTCTGCAGGACCAGCTGAGGAGTCCCCCATGACGGTCGAAGAAGCCCCCGCGGAAACACCTAAGGCGACGGCCAGCGATTGGTTCCAGAGCGCCGTCGTCTATCAGATCTATCCGCGCAGCTTTGCCGACTCCAACGGCGATGGCATCGGCGACCTCCGCGGCATCCTCAGCAAGCTGGACTACCTCCAGCGGCTGGGGGTCGACGTCGTCTGGCTCTCCCCGATCTACACCTCCCCGCAGGACGACAACGGATACGACATCAGCGACTACCGCAATGTGGATCCGCTCTTCGGCACCCTGGAGGAGCTCCGGGAACTGACCGACGGGCTGCACGCGCGCGGGATGAAGCTGGTGATGGACCTGGTGGTCAACCACACCTCGGACGAGCACCCCTGGTTCGTGGAGTCCCGGTCCTCGAAGGAGAACCCGAAGCGCGACTGGTACTGGTGGCGGCAGCCGCGGGAGGTCGACGCCGGGGCCTCCCGCCCTGCGGCCGCGGAGCCGAACAACTGGGGCTCGGCGTTCTCCGGGCCCGCGTGGGAGTTCGACCAGGCCACCGGGGAGTACTACCTCCACATCTTTTCGAAGAAGCAGCCGGACCTGAACTGGGAGAATCCCGAGGTCCGCGCGGCGGTCTACGAGATGATGAACTGGTGGCTGGACCGGGGCGTGGACGGCTTCCGGATGGATGTCATCAACTTCATCTCCAAGGACACCTCGCTCCCGGACGGGCCGATCGCGGACGGCAAGCTCTTCGGCGACGGCAGCCGCTCCTACATCGACGGCCCCCGCATGCACGAGTTCCTGCAGGAGATGCACCGGGAAGTCTTCGCGGCCCGGACCGGCGAACTGCTCACCGTGGCCGAAATGCCCGGCGTGACCGTGGCGGACGCCATCCTGTACACCGACCCCGCCCGGGCCGAGGTGGACATGGTCTTCCAGTTCGAGCACGTGGCGTTGGACCAGGAGGACGGCGACAAATGGCGGCCCAAGAAGCTCCTGCTCACCGAGCTGAAGCAGTCCCTGGGACGCTGGCAGGAAGGCCTGGCCGAGACCGGCTGGAACAGCCTGTACTGGGGCAACCACGACCAGGCCCGCGCCGTGTCCCGCTTCGGCGACGACAGCCCGCGGTACCGCGAGCTCTCCGCCAAGATGCTCGCAGGCATCCTGCACCTGCACCGGGGCACGCCCTACGTCTACCAGGGCGAGGAACTGGGCATGACCAACATGAGCTTCGGCGCGATCAGCGATTACCGCGACATCGAGGTCCTCAACCACCACCGCGAAGCCACCACGCACCTCGGCCACACCGACGCCGAAGTCCTCGCCGCCCTCGCGCCGCTGAACCGGGACAACGCGCGGACCCCCGTGCAGTGGGACGCCTCCCGGCACGCCGGCTTTACCACCGGGGCTCCCTGGATCGCGGTCAACCCGAACGCCAACCACATCAACGCCGCCGCCCAGGTGGATGATCCGGACTCGGTCTACAGCTTCTACCGCAAGGTGATAGCGCTGCGGCATGCGGAGCAGGTGGTCTCGCACGGGAACTTCACCATGCTGCTGCCCGATGACCCGCACGTCTACGCCTTCACTCGGGCACTGGCTGGTTCCCCGGGCAGTCCCTCAGACAGCACGGAGCTGTTGGTTCTGGGCAACTTTTCCGGCGAGGTGCGCGACGCGGAGATCGGGGACGAGGCCTGGGCCGATGCGGAGCTGGTCTTGGGCAACTACCCGTCCGACGGCGATTCGGCCGCGGCGGCCGACGGCGGTTCAGCCGACGGCGGTTCAGCCGCGAGTGCCGTGCGGGGCAGCTCTGCCGCGGGCGCGATACGCCTGCGGCCCTGGGAACTGCGCGTCTTGCGCCGGCGCAGCGGCGCCTGATTGCCTTATCCGGAACGCCAGCTAAGGAAGGAAGCCCGGCATGACCATTCCACCGACACCCGAACCCGATCCGTTTCCGCCGGAACCGGGCCCCACGACGCCGCCACCGGAGCCCGGGGACCCGTTCCCGCCGGAACCTGGCCCGGTCACGCCACCGCCGGTTCCGGGGCCTGATCCGGTACCTGGACCCGCGCCCACACCGTCACCGGCACCGGGTCCGTTCCCGACGCCCAATCCCCTCCCGATCCCGGACCCCGGCCCGGTGCCGCCGCGGCCGGACCCGACCAGGTTCTAGCGGGCGTCAACCGGCGGTAACGCCGTGCAGGAACCGGCGGACCTGGGCGTTGAAAGCGTCCGGCGCCTCGACGGCCGCCATGTGCCCAACGTCGGGAATCATCACGAGCGTCGAACCCGGGATCAGCCGGTTCATCTCGAGGGCCACGCTCAGCGGCGCGCGGACGTCCTCCGTGCCGTACAGCAGCAGGGTGGGCACCACGATGGTGGGCAGGACATCGCGATAGTCGGCATGTGCGTTCGCGTTCAACAGTGCCCGCATGCCGCTCGGATGGAAGTCAGCCATGATGGCGCCGGTTTCTTCCACAGCCGCTGGATCGGCATGGTCGGTGAATAAAGTGGGCAGCCACACCGGGATGAATTGTTCCGGCGGCTGGTCGAGTTCGGCGAGAACCTGCGCGTAGCGGCGCTCCACTTCCTCGGGCGGAAGGGATCCCGCCCAACCGGCATACGCCGAGACCAACAGCAGCGACGCAGGGACCGAAGGGTATGCCCGATACAACTCCAGTGCAATGCCGGAACCCATGGATAGCCCGAGGATATGCGGCCTGCCCGGCACCGCTTCCCGCAGGAATCCTGCCAGGGCGTTGCCCAGGTCCTCTCCGGTGAAGTCCGGCGGCGGATCGTCCGAGCCGCCGCACCCGGGCGCATCCCAGGCGACGACCGTGAATTCATCCGACAGCCCGTCGAGCTGCCGCCGCCAGATCCGGCTGTCTTCGTAGGCTCCGTGCAGCAGGACCAGCGGCGGACCTTGGCCCGCTCGCTGGTACCTGATGCGCAGGCCCGCAACCTCGACGGTATCCATGAGGCAATGCTAGGTCGATCCGAGGGCCCCGGGCAGGCTCATGATGCGCGGAGCGGCCCGCGACACGCAAATGACCCTGCGACACCCGAATTCGGGTGTCGCAGGGTCATTTGCGTGTCGGCAGGACGGTTGGGTGTCGGTGCCTACTGCAGGACGATGTCCCGGGTGCGGTGATCGTACTGAATGACGAGGAGGCCGCCGCCGTGGTGGACCTCGTGGTTGGGGCCGTCGAAGACGCCGAACGCACCGTAGTTTTCGTCCCAGGAACGGTTCAGTGCGATCTTGAAGGTGTAGTAGCCGGCAGGAATGTCCGCGGCGATCTTCCAGAGCTGATCCACCTGGTCCAGTTCCATCTGGGCTTCGTCATACTGCGGTGCCCAGTTGGCGGGCGCGCCGATCAGGACGTTGAAGTCCCCGGCAACCGCGACGGCTTCCGGCTGCTCGATGGTTTCGACGCTCACAGCCGGGGCTGCCGCCGTCGGAGCCGCTGCGGCAGCGTCCGTTGAGGCAGCGTCCGCGTCCTTCGCAGCGGGCTTGCGCTTCCGCACAGCCTTGGCAACGGGGGCCACAACTTCCTCGACAAGCTTGGCAGCCTTGCCAGCAACCTTGGCAGTTTTCGACGGCGCTTCCTCGGCCTTGGCGGCCGGCGTTGCGGCTGCCTTTGTCGCTTTCGCCGGCTTTGCCTCGGGAGCCGCCGGCAGCGGGGTGCCAGCCGGAACCGGAGTGCCGGCGTCGAGCGCTTCTGAGAAGGCGGCAGGCTCGGCGAAAGCAACCGTGGCGCGCTGGCCGTCGTCGGTGATGGACCAGCCGGAGCGGCCCTTGACCAGCCAGCCGGCCTTGACCAGCTTCGACGTGGCGGTGGTCAGCGTCTTGTGGCCGCGGGGAATGCCGCCGCTGAGGAGTTCACGCTCGTGGTCGTTGAGGGGCACCCGTGCGATTGCCTCGCCGAGTACGGCTCCGGCGTTCGGCTTCTCGCCGGTCCATACCTCCTCTGTCAGGACATCCAGCACGGCCTTAAGCCGAAGGTTGGTGTTTTCCGCGGTGTTCGCGCCCATGGGTCTCCTTTAGAAGCAATTGGTCCACCTGCATTTTGCCAAGGAAACGATGGTTTTTGCGAGCGGATCCTGTTAACTCTGTGTGTCGTGACCCACTATGACAGGGCCGAGCGGAGCGCGCGAGGGACCAACTCACCGCTACCCGCGAGTAGAAAGATGCCGGCGTCAGTCCCCGGTGCTCCATTCCGCGCCGGTCTGGGCCATGTACGCGGCTACGGCTGCCTCGGTGGTGGGATAGAAATGCTCCGGCTCGATTTCGCGGGTCAATCCGTACTTTTCGATCTTCTCCCGGGTCCTGTGCTTGACCTCGGCGAACACCAGGGAGATCCCCTGCGCGTTCAGCTCGACGTCCAGATCGAGCAATACGTCCGCGGCGGTGGTGTCCACGTCCGTGATCGGTTCGGCCGCGATGATGATCCACCGCGGTTTAGGTTCGGCTAGTGCCAAGTGCCGGATGTTGTCGCGGAACGGCCTGACGTTGGCGAAGAACAACGGGGCGTCCCACCGGTAGATCACCAGGCCGGGCAAGTGCTTCGCATCCGGGTGGACGCGGATGTCGTGGAACCCCTCGTATCCCGGCACCCGCCCGATCACGGTCTCGTACGGCCACCACGCCCGGCGGAAGATGTTCAGGATGGACAGCCCCACCGCAATGCCGATGCCGGGCAGCACGCCCAGGAACGCCACTCCGAGGAAGGCGGCCATGCACAAGTAGAACTCAGTTCGTCTCTGGTGCCAGAGACGAACTGTTCCAGGAATGTCGGCGAGGGAGATCGACGCCGTCATCACCACGGCCGCCAGGGCCGGCTGTGGCAGGTTCCGGAACAGCCCGGGCAACAGCACGAGCATGAGCAGGATCAGCACGGCGCCCGTCACGCCCGTGAGTTGCGTCTTCGACCCGGATCGTTCCGCGACGGCGGTCCGTGATCCGCTGGTGCTGACCGGGAAACCCTGGAAGAGGCCCGCGGCCAGGTTCGCGGCGCCGATCCCGATCATCTCTTGGTTCCCGCGGATTTCCTGCCCGGAGCGTGCGGCGAACGCCGTCGACGTCGAGATCGTGTCCGTCAACGACACCAACGCAATACCCAGGGCACCGGCGAACATCAGTCCGAGGTCCGCGAAGTCCACCTGCGGGATGGTGAACGGCGGGAAGCCCTGCGGAAGTTCCCCGACCAGTGAGACGCCCTTGGCTGCCAGGTCGAAGACCACCGCGGCCGCGATCGCGAGAACCACCATGACGAGCACCGCAGGGACCTTGGGCAGCCATCGCTGCAGGGCCAGAATCAGCACGATCCCGGAAATACCGACTGCCGCGGCGGCGACCACCGTCTCGCCGTTGGCCACTCCCTGGACGAAGCCGATGACGTCACCAATGAAGTTTTCGCTGTCCACCTTGAACCCGAAGAGCTTGGGCAACTGACCCACCAGGATGGTGATCGCGAGGCCGTTCATGTAGCCGATCATGGTCGGCTTGGAGATGAGATCGGCGATGAAGCCGAGCTTGGCCACGGATGCGAGGACCATGATGGCGCCGACCATGAGGGCAAGCATCGATGCGAGCGCAACCGCCTTCTTCGGGTCGCCATCGGACGCGACAAGGGGCAGAACCGTCGCGGCGATCATGGGTCCAAGAGCAGAGTCCGGCCCCAGGACAAGGATGCGGGAAGGGCCGAAGACCGCATAGGCGAGCAAGCAGAGGATGCTGGTGTACAGCCCGGTAATCGGGGGCAGCCCTGCCAGCTCGGCATAGGCCATGCCTTGGGGAACAAGCAACGTCGTCAGGACGATCCCGGAGATGATGTCCTTGCCGAACCAGTCCTTCCGGTACGCGGCGACGACGTCCAGCCCAGGCATCGCCTGGCGCAGCCAGCCCTTGCGCCGCTCGCGAGTCTTCGTCATATCTGCACTCTGCCGCGCGGCACCGCCCGGCGCATCCCCCGGCAAGGGTGAGCCGGGCCCGGCCGCCGGCGCGGTGCCGTGGACCCTGGCGCATACAGCAATACGCTCCCGTTGTGCCCCCGGCCCGATGGGCCTAGAGTTGCGGTCTGCCCACTGCGCGCCGTCCCGCCGCCCGAACTTGGGCCGGATCAGGTGCGGGATCGGGTGCCCCACTATTTGTCTTTGAGGAGATCATCCATGGAAACCCGTACACTCGGTTCGCTCACCGTCTCGGCCCTAGGTTTGGGCTGCATGGGCATGAGCGAGTTCTACGGCCAAGGCGAGGAAAACGAGTCCGTCGCCACCATCCAGGCCTTTCTCGACGCCGGCGGAAGCCTGCTCGACACCGCAGATATGTACGGCCCGTTCACGAACGAAGAGCTTGTGGGCCGGGCCATCGCAGGCCGGCGCGACGACGTCGTCCTGGCCACCAAATTCGGCAACGAACGCCGGGCCGACGGCTCCTGGGTGGGCATCAACGGCTCCCCCGACTACGTGCGCGCCGCTTGCGACGCAAGCCTGCAGCGGCTGGGCGTGGACCACATCGACCTGTACTACCAGCACCGGGTGGACAAAACAGTCCCGATCGAGGAAACCGTTGGAGCCATGGCTGAGCTGGTCCAGGCCGGCAAAGTCCGGCACCTTGGCCTGTCCGAGGCCAGCGCCGACACCGTGCGCCGGGCCCACGCCGTGCACCCCATCACCGCTCTGCAGACCGAATACTCGCTGTGGGAACGCGAGCCGGAAACCAAGGTCTTCCCGGTCCTCGCGGAACTGGGCATCGGTTTTGTCCCCTACAGCCCGCTGGGCCGCGGCTTCCTGACCGGCCAGTTCCGCAGCCCCGAGGACTTTGCCGCGGACGATTTCCGCCGGCACTCCCCACGCTTCCAGGGCGAGAACTTTTACCGAAACCTGCAACTCGTGGATCGGGTCAAGGATTTGTCGGACGCGAAGGGCTGCACGCCGGGGCAACTGGCTCTGGCCTGGCTGCTGGCCCAGGGCGAGCACATCGTTCCCATCCCTGGCACCAAGAAGCGCGACCGCCTGCGGGAGAACGTGGGCGCCACCGACGTCGAACTCTCCGCCGAAGACCTGACCCGCCTGGACGAACTGGCTCCGGCCGGGGCTGCCGCCGGAGCGCGGTACCCGCACATGGACTCGATCGACGACTAAGCCGGCCGTTCGACATCCAACGCGGGGTCACTTACGGCCCATCCGGGGCCTCCGGATGGGCCGTAAGTGACCCCGCGTTGCTTGGTGAGACCCCGCAATGCTTGGTGCCTAGTGTCCGGACGCGGCCAGTTCGGCCAGCAGCTCGGCCTTGCGTTCCTCGCTCGCGAAGGACGAACGGATCGAGTTCGCCGCCATCCGGACGCAGTCGAACTCGGACAGGCCGATCACCGATTTCAGCTGGGCGAAGTTGTCGTCCACGTAGCCGCCGAAATACGCCGGGTCGTCCGAGTTCACGCACACGTTCAGGCCCGCCGCGAGCATGGCCGGCAGCGGGTGCTCAGCCAGGGTGTCCACCGCCCGGAGCCGGACGTTGGACAGCGGGCACACGGTCAGCGGCATGAGCTCGTCCACGAGCCGTTCCAAAAGTTCCGGATCTTCCATGCACCGGATGCCGTGGTCAATCCGCTCCACCTCGAGGATGTCCAGCGCGTCGATGATGTACGACGGCGGGCCCTCCTCGCCGGCGTGCGCGATCCGGTGCAGCCCGGCGTCCTTGGCCCGGGCGAAGAGCCGCTCGAACTTGGCCGGCGGGTTGCCCACTTCGGCGGAATCGAGCCCGATTCCGGCGATCGGGGCGTCCATGGCAAGCAGCTTCTCCAGCACCTCGAGGGCGGATTCCTCGGTGAGGTCGCGCAGGAAGGCCGCAATCAAGAGGGTGGAGATGCCGAACTCCTCCCGGGATCCGGCCAGTACCGAGGCCACGCCGTTGACGCACGTCTCCAGCGATATCCCCCGGGACAGGTGGGCCTGCGGGTCCAGCATGATCTCGGCATGCCTGACACCGGCGAGCGCCGCCCGGGTCAGGTAGGCCCGGGTCATGTCAGCGAAGTCCTGCTCCGTCTGCAGCACGGCCATGTTGGCGTAGTAAAGGTCCAGGAAGGACTGCAGGTCCGTGAACTCGTAACGCGAGCGCAGCTCCTCGAGGTCCGCGTAGGGCAGTTTGATCCCGTTGCGTTCCGCCAGCGCGAAAATCAGCTCTGGTTCCAGCGTGCCTTCAATATGCAGGTGCAGTTCCGCGACCGGGAGCGCGAGGGGTTCGCCGGCCTCCGGTTCTTCCGGTTCTTCCGGCTCTTTCTCCGTAAACCGAGCCCCGTCGTCATTCGTTTCCATCCGGTAAGGATATGCCCGGCGCTCCCCGGAGCGGATAGAGTCGAATGAATGCACAATGATCAGCATGCTTTCGATCTGTCCGGCCCGACAATCCCTGGGCTGGACGCCAGCCACCCGACGGACGGTTTTGTCCGGGTGCGCGGCGCCCGCGAGAACAACTTGCGCAACGTGGACGTGGACGTGCCCCGCGACGCGATCGTCGCCTTCACCGGCGTCTCCGGCTCCGGCAAGTCCTCCCTCGCCTTCGGCACAATCTATGCCGAGGCGCAGCGCCGCTACTTCGAATCCGTGGCCCCCTACGCCCGCCGGCTCATCCAGCAGGGGCACAACCCCAAGGTGGAAATGATCACCGGGCTGCCGCCCGCCGTCGCGCTCCAGCAGCGCCGCGGGACGCCGAGCTCGCGGTCCACGGTGGGCACCCTCACCACGCTGTCCAACTCGCTGCGCATGCTCTTCTCCCGCGCCGGCAGCTACCCGGACGGCGCCAGCCCGCTGGACTCGGACGCGTTTTCCCCGAACACGGCCGCCGGCGCCTGCCCGGAGTGCCACGGCCTGGGGATCGCGCACACCGTCACCGAGTCCTCCCTGGTCCCGGACACCTCGCTGAGCATCCGCGACGGCGCCATCGCCGCCTGGCCCGGGGCCTGGCAGGGCAAGAACCTGCGCGACATCCTGACCCACCTTGGCCACGACGTCGACACCCCCTGGCGGAAGCTGCCCAAAAAGGACCGCGACTGGATCCTGTTCACGGAGGAACAGCCCGTGGTGGAAGTGACGCCCCAGCGCGACCGCGTCGCCAAGCCGTACAAGGGCCGGTTCTGGAGCGCCAAGAGCTACGTGCTGCATACGCTGGCCGATTCCAAGAGCACCACCATGCGCGACCGGGTGCTGCGCTTCATGGAAACCGGCCCGTGCCCGGTCTGTGGTGGCAGCGGCCTGACCCCTGCCGCGCTCGCCGTCACCTTCGCCGGGCGCACCATCGCCGAACTCAACGCCGTCCCCATGACCGAACTGGCGGGCATCATCCGGCCCACCACCGAACTCACGGAGGCCGGGACCGCCTCCCGCAAGCAGTCCTCCGGCGAGAGCAACGAGGTGGCCGTCGCCATCACCCGCGACCTCCTGCAGCGCGTCACCGTGCTGCTGGACCTCGGCCTGGGCTACCTCGCGCTCGGCCGGTCCACCCCCACGCTCTCCCCCGGCGAAATGCAACGGCTCCGGATCGCCACCCAGCTGCGCTCCGGACTGTTCGGCGTGATCTACGTGCTGGACGAGCCCTCCGCCGGCCTGCACCCCGCCGACGCCGAGCCGCTCCTCGCGGTCCTGGACCAGCTCAAGTCCTCCGGCAACTCGGTGTTCGTGGTGGAGCACAACATGGACATTGTCCGCCGCGCGGACTGGCTGGTGGATGTGGGTCCCCGCGCCGGTGAAGGCGGCGGCGAAGTGCTCTACAGCGGACCCGTGGCCGGCCTTGCCGAGGTGGATGCGTCCGTGACCCGGCCGTTCCTGTTCCCGAATGGTTCAGCCGGCTCTGCCGGACAGTCTGCCGGCAGGACGGACGACGACGGTGCTCGCCGGGAAGCTGCCGGCTGGCTGAACCTGCGGGACATCAGCCGCCACAACCTGCGCGAACTCGACGCCGACTTCCCCCTCGGCGTGCTGACCGCGGTCACCGGCGTCTCCGGCTCGGGCAAGTCGACCTTGGTCAGCCAGGTGCTGGCCGAGGTGGTCGGCGCCCGGTTGCACCCGGAGCCAGACGCCGCCGCGAAGGCCCCCGAGGACCTGGAGTCCCAGGCCGGTGAGTCCACCGGCCCGCTCAGTGTTGGACCCGTGTCCGGGTTGGACCAGCTGGACCGGCTCGTCAAGGTGGACCAGAAGCCGATCGGCCGCACGCCGCGCTCCAACCTCGCCACGTACACCGGCCTCTTCGACGCGGTCCGCAAGGAATTCGCGGCCACGGACCAGGCCAAGGCCCGGGGCTTCGGCGCCGGCCGCTTCTCCTTCAACGTTGCCGGCGGCCGCTGCGAGACCTGCCAGGGCGAGGGCTTCGTCGCCGTCGAACTGCTGTTCCTGCCCGGCAGCTACGGCCCCTGCCCCGAGTGCCATGGCTCGCGCTACAACCCGGAAACCCTGGAGGTGACATACCGCGGAAAGAACGTGGCAGAGGTGCTCGGCCTGACGGTCAATGCCGCCGCAGAGTTCCTTGAAGGGGTGCCGGCAGCAGCGCGCAGCCTGCAAACGCTGCGCGAGGTGGGCCTGGGCTATCTCCGCCTCGGCCAGCCGGCCACCGAGCTCTCCGGCGGCGAGGCCCAGCGCATCAAGCTCGCCACCGAACTGCAGCGTGCCCAGCGAGGCCATTCCCTCTACCTGCTGGACGAGCCCACCACCGGGCTGCATCCGGCCGACGTCCAGCTCCTCATGGCCCAACTGCACCGGCTCGTGGACGCGGGCAACACCGTCGTTGTGGTGGAACATGAGATGGATGTGGTGGCTGCCGCGGACTGGGTGATCGACCTCGGCCCGGCCGGGGGCGACGCCGGCGGCAAGATCGTCGCCGTCGGAACGCCCGACGCCGTCGCGCGTTCCAAGAACAGCCGGACAGCTCCGTACCTGGCGGCGATGCTCGGAAGCTGATTCAAGCGAACATGTTCGCGAGCGTCGGGGACGAGGCGAACTGCGGCGAGATGATAACGGCAAAAGCATCCAAAGTAACGTCTTGATAACGGGCCGGGCCTGGCTTAGCCTAGTTTGCATGCCCGACAGCCGGGCTTTGCATGCCCGGTGCTGCCACCACCAGATACTGCCCGACCGGTAGACACCGCAACGACCTCTAATGTCAGGGGCGGGCAGTAGTGCGACAACGTCCGGGGACGGACCGAGCACCGGTGGCCCTCAGGAGCATCTGAAATCATGAAGAAATCAACCTACAGCACTGTCGCGCGCCGCGGCGTCACTCTTGCGGCCGTCTCTATCGCAGGCGTCGCATTGTCCGCCTCGGCCGCTAATGCGGCTGTCCCGACCACAGCCCCCGCCTCCACCTGGGACTCGCTGGCCCAATGCGAAAGTGGCGGCAACTGGGGCATCAACACCGGAAACGGCTATTCGGGCGGGCTGCAATTCAGCGCCAGCACGTGGGCGGCCCACGGCGGCACGGGGTCCGCGGCGACCGCCAGCCGTGAGCAGCAGATCGCCGTCGCCGAGAGAGTGCAGGCCAGTCAGGGTTGGAGCGCGTGGCCAGCCTGCGCCGCGAAGCTGGGCCTACGCGGCGGCGCCGTGGCTCCGCAGAGCGCAACCACATCACGACAGCCAGCCGCGGTTTACACCCCGGCCAGGGTGTCTGCCCGGCAAGCCGCCCCCACGGCAGTCGTCCAGGCACCCCGCCACGTTGCACAGGTATCAGTGAGTGGCCAGACCTACACCATCCGGAGCGGCGAAACCCTGAGCAAGATCGCCGAGAAGCTCAACATTGCCGGAGGCTGGCACTCGCTGGCCGACGCCAACACGGCGACCATCAGCAACCCGAACCTGGTGTTCCCGGGCCAGGTGTTGCAGCTTCCCAGATAGGGCTACCCCGTTAAATCACGACCAAATCACGACGCCGGAGCGTTCCCCCGAGGGGTCGCTCCGGCGTCGTGCGGTAATCGGTGAGGCGTGCGGGCTCAGACGTGCGGCTCAGGCGGCCAGCGGTATCTCGCGAACAATCTGGAGTTTCCACGCGGCGTCGTCGCTCGTGTCCAGCAGGGCCACGGTGCCCATGGCCAAGTGCAGCGCCACCCGCTTCGCAGCGAGAAGCTCAAGGTAGAGGTTTTCATTGACCCGGGCAGGGGCGTCAATGACGTACTTCACGGCGTCGCGGACCTTGCGGTAATTGTCGCTCCGCTCACGGCGCAGATGCAGTTCCAGCATGCGGCGCTGCCGGATCTTCGGCTCGTGACGGTTCAGCAAGGACACCGCGGTGTGGACTGCAACCACCAGGATCAGTGAGACCGCGTAAATCCACCAGCCCGTGTTGAGCAGAAAGAGCGGCAGGTTGGCGATCGCCACAATGGCGATGCAGAGGCGCAGCGCCAGTATCCGCCGCATGGTCAGCGCGAACGATGCCATGGCTGAGCGGAACCCGTGCTGTTCCTTGAGGGCTGCCACTGGGTCAAGAATGACCTCCTCGAGCACCAAAATGCCGTTCGCTTCCGGGCCGAGCAGTTGTCCGTATTTGGGCACAAACGGCAAAACAGGGTCTGGGTTCATGGCGTGTCCTCCGGACGGCATTGTTGGGGTCCTGCTATATTACGCCCCACCGCAAGGAGCCGTCTGCTTCATTCCACAATGTGAAGATGCGCACGCGCGGTCCTGTGCAATTGGTGGTTTCGTCGTGTGGCCTCAAACTGGAGAGATGCAGACTTTCCTCCCCTTCCCCGATTTCCAGCAGAGCGCCGCGGTTTTGGACCGCGAGCGGCTCGGCAAGCAGCGCGTTGAGGCGCTGCAGATCCTGCGTGCGCTGGTGATCCCGGAGTACGGCTGGCAGTCGCACCCGGCGATCAGGATGTGGATGGGGTACGTTCCCGCGCTGACAATGTACGGCTTGGCCATGGTGGATGAATGGACTGCCCGCGGCGGTGAGGACACTACGCGCGAGAAGATCATGGAGTTCGCCCCGCAGGCCGCCCACCCCGACTACGCCGCCAAGATCCCGATGCCGCCGTGGCTGGGAAATCCGGATTTCCACCTCAGCCACCGGTCCCGGCTGATCGCCAAGGACCCGCGTTTCTACACGCAGGTCTTCCCGGGCACGGACCCGGACCTGGAGTACGTCTGGCCCGAACCGAAGCACGAGCTTGTGCCCGAGGATCCTGCCGGGGAGCGCATGTGGGTACTGCGCCTGCCGCTCGGCGACACCGAGCCCGAGCAGCTGAAGACTGTCAGCCTGCCGCCGGTTGGCCGCGGCAAGGCCCCCGCGGACGACGATTACCAGTTCGTCTACGCCGAATCAGGCTCCCGCCGTCCGGGCAAGGTGCGCAAGCTGCCCCCGAAGCAGCTCGTCAAGAAGCCCACCCGCAAGCGCCAGCAGCAGGAAGAGGCGTTCACCACGCTTCCCGGCAACTCCGTGGTCGCCATCCCGGTCAACGGCGGCAAGTCCTTCGCCGTCGGCAAGGTCCTGGGCCGTCCGATCACCGTTGACGGCCACTTCGCCCGCAACTTCCAGGTCGACGAGATCGTGGACCGCTCCGCCTTCGATTACCCCGCCCTGATGCAGGACCCGCGGGCGTTCTTCCCGATTCCGGCGAGGTAGCCGGACGGCACGCGGTTCAGCAGGTGACAGTCTGTTGCAGATCCGGCCCGATCCATGAGCCTACGCGGGCGGAGAAAGTGAACGTGTAGGTTCCCTTGCCGTTGCCCTTGCTGAGAATCTTGACCTCATGCGTGGTGTCCTCGGCTGCAATCGCGGTCACTTCTTGGGGCCCGGTGGGAGAGGTCAACGTCGCCGTGTACCCCGTGGCCCGGACCACAGGGGCAAAACCCGTGAAGCTGATGGCCGCCCCCTTTTTCCCCTGGACGGTGGTGCATACCAGTGTGCCGTTGATGGATGCCGGCGCAGGGACCTTATAGGTGCCAACGCTCAGGGCAGTTGCGGTCCGCGCCGTGAAGGTCGCGTATGCCAGCCCGGGCGCCCCCAGCAACAATGCCACCGCTACGGGCACAGCCAGCAACCCGCGGCGATGGGCCAGCCGTGCGGACGAGACCCGCGGGGCGGCCGCAGAGGGCTTGGCGAGGTTCACTGACAGCACTTTCTGTCTGAGCGGTGGATCGGGCACCTCCCACTCTGGCAGTCCAGTTTCAAACCAGGGCGGGGTAAAACTTCAATATTTGCTCAAGAAAACCGTGTTAGCCTGATCACCATTGTGACGCATGGGGTTTACGTCACATTCTGTGGCACAGGATGCCGCTGGGACGCAGATTCCTTTGAGAAGCTGGGGTTAATAGGTTGGATTCACCGAGTCAGCTCCGTGCTGTGGTTGTAGATCACGACGGTGATGTCCGCCTGCTCCTCCGCCGGACGCTGGAGATGCAGGGGTTCGTGGTCTTTGAGGCTGCCTCCGAGGTCGAAGCCCTCGTGAACATCCAGGAACACCGGCCGGACCTTGTCACTCTGGAACTCAACCTTCCCGATCTGGACGGCGTGGAAGTGTGCCGCCGGCTGCGCAAATTCTCCGACGCCTACGTCATCATGATCACGGCCCGGGTGGATGAGATCGACGAATTGATGGGACTGGAGATCGGCGCGGATGATTTCATCCGTAAACCGTTCAGCCCGCGCTCCGTCCAGGCCCGAGTGACCGCAGTGATGCGACGCCACCGGCCGACCCCGCAGCGCTCCACCCCGCGGCGCCGGGCCACGGATTTCATGCCGGCCGCGCCGGACGCAACCGAACCAGGGACGCACGGATCATCTGCCGAGACGCCGGGAACTCCTCGACGCCGGGCCAGCGACGTCGCACCGATAAGCTCCGACTCCCTCTCCCCGACGCACGCAACCCCGCGGCGCCGGGCGGGCGACGTCGCGCCCTTCGCCCCCGAAACTGCCAGCATTCCTGGAACCGCGGACACCCCGTCGCCTGAGGCCGCCGCAGCGACAGGTGCCGACACCCGGCGCCCCGACACCCGCCACCCCGACACCGCCGGCGTCGTCCGCCACGGCCCGCTGGTTGTCGAGGTCGAAGCCCGGGCGGCGTCCCTGGACGGCGTCGAGCTGGCGTTGACGCGTACGGAATTTGATCTTTTGGAGGCCTTGGCCGGAGCGCCGCGCCGGGTGTGGACGCGACGGGCCCTCCTGACGCAGGTGTGGGGCACCGAATGGCCCATGGACGAGCACCTCGTGGAGGTACACATCGGCAATCTGCGCAAGAAACTCGGCGACAAAGGCCGTGAACCGCGGTTCATCCGCACGGTACGCGGCGTTGGGTACCGGATGGCGCCGGTTGAAAGCTTGAGCAAGCCGGTCAATGTGGCCGGCATCCAGGATCACGCCGCCCTGGGTTAGCTCGTTCCGCCTGCCGGACCGGGGGCCGGCTCGGCGGGCTTCCGCCAGATCGCCGTCAGCACGACGACGACCAGCAGGGCAGACGCGCCGTAGAGGAGGACGGGCTGGACGAGGGGCTGGCGCAAGGTCCTGATGACGTCGCCAAGATACGGAACGACGCCCGCTTGCGTGTAGACGTAGTCCTCGGACAGCACGGCAATCCACGGGTCAGCCCCGGGGTTGGCGTCACCCTTGGTGGTCACGGTGGTCGCGCCGGCGTCGTCGCGTTTGATGCTGGCCACGCGGTGGGTTTCAATTCGGTGATCGTCAATGGGGATGCTGTACGTAATGACGTCCCCAACCTTCAGCTCGGAGACCGGCGTTCTCACGCTGACCACGACGTCGCCCGGGTTGATCCCGGGCGACATGCTCCCGGTGAGCATGGTGGACGTCTGGTAGTTCAGGAAGCGTGGTCCGACGGCGAGAAAGAGGAACACTAGGGCGGCGACGATGAGGAGGATCGTGAAGGCCGCTCGTCCGGCCACGCTGGCAGCCCTGGACAACATGCGGCCGCGAGTGCGCGGCGGCGGTTCGGTTCGGCGTCGTGCGCGGATTGATACGACACGGACTTGGACGGCACTATCCTGCACGACGCCGTCTGCTGACGGGTGATCGCCCGGATCCCTGGAGTCTGCGGTGATTGCTGCAGTCACGGGATCGTCCCTCCTGCCGGTGTGGATCGTAAAGGTAAAGCCGGGTGCTCAGTCCGGCCGAGACCTGGCCGGACTGAGCACCCGAGACTGGCTACTTGGCGCCGCCGGTCCGCTGGGCGGCGTCGAAGACAAAGTTGATCGTGCTGGTCAGGCCCTGGAACGTGTTGTCCGCAGTGGCCGGAACAGTCAGGCTGACCCGGAGGTTATCGCTCTTCGAGGCGGTCACGGAGGCCAGGCCGGACAGCGGGACTTTGTTGCCCACCACTGCACGGGACGCCAGGACCGTGGTGGTAGTTCCGGAGCAGGTGTAGGTGAACGACGGGGACGTGCCGGCTTCTGCCCAGGGGATCGAGCAGGAGTCCACCTGCATCTGCAGGCCGTTGGTGGCGTCGGAGTCCAGCTTGGAGGACGGCGCGGCGGTGGTCGTGAGAGTGACTGCGGCCAGGTTCTGGTCACCGCTGTTCGTCAAGGTGACCGCGCGCTGGACGCTGTCACCTGGAACCGCGCCCGAAGCGGCAACGCTGAGCCGGTTGGCCGCACCGGAAGTGCCGATCTCGAAGTGCACCGTGCCCGAGCTGACGGCGGCGGAGGCCGACGTGCTGGCGGTGAAGCCACCGTAGGTACCCATCCCGGCCACGCCGGCAGCTGCGGCGAGGAGCGCGGCGGAGGCGAGGACCTTGCTGGACGTGGACTTGAGGTTGAGACCCATTGGATTTCCGTTTCGTGGAGCCGGCCGGGGCTGGCCGGGCTACGTAGGTTGTGTCCGCCAGCCCCCAGGCTGACCCTTACAACGATGCCCGGCCTCCTTCAAGGCAATGCTTCAGTGCACGACAAGATCACTTCAAGATTTGCTCAAGCCTGTCCGTGCGGCTTCCCGAAGGCTGGCAGACTGGCCTCATGACTGTTCTGCTGGCCGGTTGCGGCGATCTGGGCACCGAGGCCGGGCTGCGTTTCGCGACTGTTGGCCACCGTGTGGTGGGGTGGCGCCGGTCGCCGGAGAAACTTCCGGCTGCCATCGAGGGGGTCGCCGCTGACCTGAGCTCCGGCGAGCTGCCGCCCGTCCCGGCGGACACCACCGCCGTCGTCGTCGCGATTGCCGCGGATTCCCCGACGGAGGAGGCCTACCGGACCGCCTACGTGGACGGGCTGTCGAACGTGCTGGACGCGGTCCTGGCGTCCGGGGCAAGCGTCCGCCGGATCCTGTTTGTTTCCTCGACCGCCGTTTACGGCGACGCCGGCGGCGGCTGGATTGATGAGCGCACGACGCCGGAACCCGGCGGGTTCTCGGGCCGCATCATTCGCGAGGCAGAGGAACTCCTCGACAGCCGCCTGCGCGGCACCGGCATCACCCCGGTGGTGCTGCGGCTCGGCGGGATCTACGGCCCCGGCCGGACCCGACTGATCGACCAGGTGCGCGGCGGAACCGCGGTTATTCCGGCCGCGTCGCGCTTCACCAACCGTATCCACCGCGACGACGCCGCCGCGGCAATCGTCCATCTGTGCACCATGGACGTGGTTCCCGCGACTGTCTATCTGGGCGTGGACAACGAACCGGCCGAACTGGGCGAGGTGCTGGGCTTCCTGGCGGCCGAGCTGGGACTCCCCCGGCCGGCGTCGGAGTCCATTGACTCCGGCGCTGAACCGTCGCGGGGCGGAAATAAGCGAGCTAGCAACGGACTGCTCCGCAGCACCGGATTCGAGTTGCAGTACCCAAGTTTCCGGGAAGGCTACCGGGCAATTCTGGCCGGCGTGGGCGTCCGGCACCCGTAAAGTTTGATTCTCACTGCACTTCTCTGAGGGGAACCATGGATCTTCAGCACATTATCGAGACGGCCGGCCGCTTCATGGACTTCGCCGGCGTGGCCGTCATGGTAGTCGGCGCCCTCGTGTCCATCCCCATGGCGCTGCGCGGATTCCAGCCGGAACGCCGGCCGGCGGGCGCCGCGCCGCTCTCCGTCTACCGCTCCTACCGCCAACTGCTGGGCCGCTCCATCCTCCTCGGGCTTGAGCTGCTCGTCGCGGCCGACATCATCCGTTCGGTCGCCGTCACACCGACCTTCGAGGGCGTCGGCGTGCTGGCCATTATTGTGCTCATCCGGACCTTCCTGAGCTTCTCGCTCGAGCTGGAAATCACCGGACGCTGGCCCTGGCAGAGTCAGCGCGAGGGTGCCCCTGACTCTTCCGCGGCTGGCTGAACCCTTCCACGGTGCACGGTGCCCGGCTAGGCTCGCGGCATGACTGACTACGCGCGTTCCCGTGCCTCCAAAGCCACCGAGCTGCTCCGACTCCACCAAGCCCCGGAGATCCTCCAGGTCATCAATGTCTGGGACGCGATCACCGCGAAAGTGGTCGGCGACGTTCCGGGCACCAAGGCGTTGGCCACGGCCAGCCACTCCATCGCAGCGTCCCGCGGCTACGAAGACGGCGAGAACATCCCGGTGGACGAAATGATCGCCGCCGTCGGGCTGATTGTCGCCGCTACGTCGCTGCCCGTCAGCGCTGACCTCGAAGCGGGCTACGGGAACCCCGGGGAAACGGTGCGCAAGGCGATCGGGGCTGGCGCTGTCGGAGCCAACATCGAAGATCAGATGCGCCCGCTCGCCGATGCCGTTGCGCAGATGAGCGCTGCCGTCAGCGCTGCCAAGGCTGAGGGCATCGACTTCGTTCTCAATGCCCGCACCGACGCCTTTTTGAAGGGCAAGGACCGGCACCCTTCTGCGGTGCTCGCCGATGCTATTGAGCGCGGCAGTGCCTTCCTCGACGTAGGCGCGACCACGGTGTTTGTCCCGGGCCTGTTGAACGAGGCGACCGTCAGCGCGCTGGTGGAGGGAATCGGGTGGAACAAGGTGTCCGTCATCAATGTGCCTGGTTCCCTGGCTCCGGCCAAATTGCAGGAACTTGGCGTGGCCCGCATTTCCTATGGCCCGTGGACCCAGCGCGTGGCGCTGACGGCGTTGGCCGATGCGACCGCGGAGCTGCTGGCCGGCGGGGCGCTTCCGGAAGATACCCGGGCACTGAACTGACGAGTCCTGAACCATTTCCCTGTGCCGTCCTCACTGTGCCGACCTTCTCACCATGCCGAAGAGAGCTGACCTTCCCACCATGCCGACCGAAGAGAGCTGATCCAATTGGGCACAGATCCTTGGCCTGATGCACCCGAGCTTCCGGCGCCGATCGTCATGGGCCAGCGGTGGATGGACGCCGTCTTCCTGCACTGGCGCATCCCTGAATCCGTGGCGGCGTCGTTCATGCCACCGGGCGTCGCGCCGGACGTCTTCGACGGATCCGCCTGGGTGGGGCTGATCGGATTCCGCATGCGGGGTGCCGGACTTGGCCGCGGTCCAGGCATTCCCTATTTCGGAAGCTTCAACGAGATCAACGTGCGCCTCTACTCCCGGGAGCCCGACGGCACGCGGGGTGTAGTCTTCCGCAGCCTGGATGCTTCACGCTTGGCGGCGGTGCTGGCCGCGCGGGCGGCCGGGATTCCCTATGTGTGGTCGCGGGCGAGCTACGTGGGTGCCGAGGGGTATGCAGGATCGGCGTCGGCTGGGTATTCCGTGCGGCGCTTTCGAGGCGGCACCCGGAGCGATTTCTCGGTCGTCCCAGAGCCCGACGTCGCAGCCACCGACGCGCTGTCGATCCACCTCACGGCCCGGTTCGGTCTGCATTCACGGTTCAGGGGCAGGACCATCTATGTGCCCAACACGCACAGTGCATGGCCGCTGTACCGCGCGCGGCTGATCGGTCTTGAGGACCAACTGGTGCGCGCTGCGGGAATCGAAGTGGCCGGGCAACCCGAATCCGTACTCTTCTCGCCCGGAGTTCACACGCAGTTTGGCCGGCCACGGGTCTTGCACAGCACGACGTGAAACCTGCCTGATCGCCCGTCGATCCGTGGGCAAGTGGCGCCGCGGTGTCAGAGTGATCACGCACGGTGCCCTCCTAAAATTGTCGGACCCCTTTAATAGACTCGAGCCATGGAAGCCGTCAGGGATTTCACCGCTTGCGAGGACGAGCAGCGGGGCACGGACCGGGGCGCAGCCCCGGTTCGGCAACCCGGTATGGACGCCGCCCTGGCCGCGCTGCGGGCAGTGAGTTCGACGGCGGTGGAGGATTCGGGGTCGTGGGGCTTCCGGACCGCGTCGGACTTCGCCGGCAGCGTGGAGGAAATCTCCCGCACGATGGAGTATCTCCAGCTCGTCGCGGCCGCCGCCGTGGACCGGACCAGGAAGCAGTCCGCCGCCGCGGCCTCCGGGGTTGCGGCGGGGGCGGTCACCACGTGGACCACCGGCTGGCGTGAGAGCCCCGCCGGGTGGCAAACCGGCACACCCGGAACCGCGGAACCTGCCGGCGCCTCCCTGTCCCCGGCCCCCTCCGGCACGTCCGTTGCGGCGGCTCCCTCAGGGAGGTCTGTTGCGGCGGCGCCCGCCGGGACCCCCGGAACGGTGGAGCCCGCCGTGCCGGAATCGGTGCTGGATGACGGTTACCGGAACACGGTGGAGTTCCTGCGGGCCCGGCTGCGGATCGGCGCCGCGGAGGCCAAACGCCGGCTCTGCCTGGCCGACACCGTGCTGCCCCGGCAGGGACTCGACGGCCGGCCCATGCCGCCCGCACACCCGGAACTCGGAGCCGCCGTCGCGGCCGGCGAGGTCGCGTCCCGGGCCGCGACCGTCATCACGCTCGCCCTGGACCGGGTCCGGCACAGCTGCCTCCCGGAGGCCGCGGCGGCGATGGAGCACGCCCTGACCCGCGCCGCCGCCGAGACCGACGCCGACTTCCTGGCCCGGGTCAGCCGCAGCTGGGCCGAGGCGCTGTACCAGGACGGCGCCGAACCCTCCGAGGAACTGCTCCGCCAGCTCCAGGGCGCCTTCCTCCGCAAACCCCGGCACGGCCTGCAGCACCTGGAAATCTTCGCCACCACGGACCAGTTCGAACACCTGACCACCGTGATGAACACCGCCACCAACCCCCGCACCAGCTCCACGGCACAGGCCGGACCGGGCGACGCAGAGTTCACGGATCCTGATGCCGGCACGGGAGGGGGCACGGCCGCGGATTCGGCCGCCGGCGTGGGCGCCGAAACCGTCGCAACGGCAAGTCTCGACCTCCGCTCCCGGCCGCAGAAGCTCCTCGACGGTCTGGTCGGCGCGTGCAAGGCGGCGCTGGCAACCGGCGGGCTGCCCGCCGCCGGCGGACTCAGGCCGCAGGTCATGGCCACCATCGACTACCGCGACCTGCTCACCCGACTCGGCGAGACCGCCGGCGCCACAGCAACCACCGGAAAGCCCGGGACGGGCACCGGGACGCTGCTGTTCACCGGGCCCGTCACCGCCGACACCATCCGCAAGATCGCCTGCGACGCCGACATCATCCCCGTGGTGCTGGGTGGGGATGGGCAGGTTTTGGATATCGGACGGGCCTCCCGTGTCTTTCCGCCCCATGTCCGCAAAGCACTCACCGCCCGGGACCGGGGCTGCGCCTTCCCGCAATGCACGATTCCCGCGCCGTGGTGCGAGGCCCACCACATCACCTACTGGTCCCAGGGCGGCAGCACTGGCACGGACAACGGGACGCTGTTGTGCAGCCATCACCACCATCTGATCCACAAGGAACAGTGGACCGTCCAACTCCGGACCGGGATCCCGTGGTTCATCCCGCCACCGCACGTCGACCCCGCCCAGACGCCCCGCCGAAACAGCTACTTCCGGCCCGTTGATCCCGTGGCCGCCGCGCGGCAGGGCGCCGCATGATCCGTCAAAACTGCGACCGGATCTGCCACGATCCAACTACCCGCCGACGCATTGCGAACGAGGACGCTGGACATGCTCAACCGTTTCTAAGTCAATCCGATCCTGCCTGCACTGGTGACGACCGCGCCTGGACCTTTACCGGCCCGCAGCGTACCCCTGCGCACCGCGCGGATTCGCGGCAGCCTGCAGGACCCCGGTCTCAGGATCCCGCACAACCGCGGACAGCCGCCCCAGCGTCCAGTCACCAGCCCGGGTGACAACATGCCCGCGGCGCTCCAGCCCCGCGATGACGTCCTCACCGAGCCGGTCCTCGACGACGGCGCCGCCGGGCTCCCAGGTGCGCGGCCAGAATGACCCAGGCATCGACGTCGTATGGAACGTTGGTGCATCGACGGCCTGCTGCGGCGAGTACCCGCCCACGATGGTGCGCAGCAAATACGGCAGCTGCCATTGGTCCTGCTGGTCGCCGCCGGGCGAACCCAGCGCGGCCACGGCGTGGCCGTCCCGCAGCACGAGAGTGGGGGTCAAAGTGGTGCGCGGGCGTTTGCCGGGCGTCAGTGTGGACGGCGTGCCGGGCTCCAGCCAGGTCATCTGCAGCCGAGTGCCCAGGCAGAAGCCCAGTTCCGGGATCGCCGGGGAGGACTGCAGCCAACCGCCGGACGGAGTGGCGGACACCATGTTGCCCCAGCGGTCCACGACGTCGATATGGCACGTATCGCCGCGGGTCTCCCCCGCAGGTGTCACGGTGGGCTCGCCGACGCCGAGTCCGGCCGCGGAGGCAATCCCCGCGAGCGCCGGCGGCGTGTAATCGGTGCGCAACGGCGGCCCGTAGGGCTCCCGCCCGGGCACGGTGCCGGGCCGGAAATCGTGGGACGCCCGGTCCGTGATCAAAGCCCGGCGGCTGGCGCAATAGTCAGCAGAGAGCAGGTAGTCCAGCGGCACATCCGTGTCGCCGTAGTACGCCTCCCGGTCCGCGAGTGCGAGCTTCTGCGCCTCCAGGATGGTGTGCGCTCCCAATTCAGTGGACGGATCAAGGTAACGGTCCTCGAAGCCCGCCAGGATGGCCAGGGTCTGCAGCAGCGCAGGCCCCTGGCCCCACGGCCCGGTCTTGGCGATCGTATGGCCCCGGAACTCCACGGTGGCGGCCGCCTCGTAGCCGGCCTCAAACCCCGCCAGATCCGCCAAGGCGAGCACCCCGCGGTGATCCGTGCCCGAGGAGTGCCGGTGCGGAGCCTGAACCGAATCCACCATCGCGCGGGCCACGAAACCCTCGCGCCACTCGCGCCGGGCCGCATCAATCCCCGCCTCGCGGGACGGCGCCGCAACTCCGGCTTCGACGAGGCGCTGCAGCGTGCGGGCATACGCCGGATTCCACACCAGTTCACCTTCGGCCGGGATTCTTCCGCCGGGCATCCACAGCTCGGCTGACGTGGGCCAGTGCGTCCGGAACAGCGCGGACACCGCGGCGATGGTGGTTCCGACCCGGCCAAGCATCGGGTGGCCGTCCCGCGCGTAGCCGATCGCGAAGTCCAGCACCGCGTCCAGCTCCCACGTTCCGTGGTCACGCAGCAACAACAACCAGGCGTCGACGGCGGCGGGCACCGCGGCTGCCAGGGCCCCGGAGCCCGGAACGAGCTCCAGGCCTTCGGCCAGGTAATACTCCACGCTGGCCGCGGCAGGCGCCGGGCCCTGGCCCATCAGCACTACAGGTTTGTCCGGTTCCTCAGCTGTGACGAAGATACCGGTCATGTCGCCGCCGGGCCCGTTGAGGTGCGGCTCCACCACATGGAGCACGAACGCTCCGGCCACTGCGGCGTCGAAGGCGTTGCCGCCGAGCTCCAGCACTGCCTGGGCAGTCGCCGTCGAAAGCCAGTGCGTGGACGCGCTCATCCCGAAGGTGCCTTGCAGCGTGGGGCGGGTAGTGAACGGCTCCGGGCTGGTGAACGGCACCCGAGCCGCGAGCGGGCGGTCAGCGGAGACCTCTGTAACGACGGTGTCAGCCAAACAGTGCCGCCACGCGGGTGAGCGTCTCGTACACGCCATACGCGAGCGGCACGCCGACGAGCGCCCACGCGATGACCAATTTACCGGTGGACGGTGCCACCGGACTCTGTGCAGTACTCATTTCAGCCCTCCAAGGCAGGTTCTTCGGACCGGACGCGGCCGGCGTGGGGCTCGTGGAAGCGCGCCTCCACCGGCGAGACCAGCAGGTTCGCCACGAAACCGATCACCAGCAGCCCCACCATGGTCAGCAAGGCCGGCTGGTAGGACGCGGCATTGAGCGCGCCGGGTTTGCCCTGCGCGTCCAGGAACGCATTGACGATCAACGGACCCGCGACACCGGCCGCGGACCAGGCTGTCAGGAGACGGCCGTGGATGGCGCCGACCTGGAACGTGCCGAAGAGGTCGCGCAGGTAGGCGGGGGCGGTCGCGAACCCGCCGCCGTAGAAGGAGATGATGACGAACGCGAGGGCCACGTAAAGGACGGTCGACGTCGAGCCAGCCAGCGCCAGCACGGTGTAGAGCAGCGCTCCGACGCCGAGGAAGACCATGTAGATGCGCTTGCGGCCGGTGACATCGGAGGTCGCGGACCAGGCAAAGCGGCCCGACATGTTGCCGATCGACAGGAGCCCCACGAAGCCGGCGGCCACAGCGGCGCTGGCCAGGGAGGTGCCGTCGGGCTGGCGGAAGAAGTCCTGAATCATCGGGGCGGCCTGTTCAAGGATACCGATGCCTGCAGTGACATTGCAGAATAGGGCGATCCACACGAGCCAGAACTGTCTGGTCTTGACCGCGTTCCTGGCGGAGACGTTCTCCGTGGTGACCAGTGAAGCAGCCCTGACCTTGGTCGGGTCGAAGCCTGCCGGCTTCCACCCTTCGGCCGGGACTTTGATGGTGAAGGCGCCGAACATCATGTACGCCAGATAGACGACGGCGAGGGTGAGGAAGAGCTTGCCCACCGACTCGCCGCTGGCCACCCAGCCCTTGGCGCCGGAATTGGGATCGTACATCTTGAGCAGCGCCGTGGAGACTGGGCTGGCGATCAGGGCGCCGCCGCCGAACCCCATGATCGCCATGCCTGTGGCCAGTCCGGGCCGGTCCGGGAACCATTTAATCAGGGTGGAGACCGGGGAGATGTAGCCGATCCCCAGGCCAATGCCGCCGACCACGCCGTAGCCGAGGTAGACGAGCCAGAGCTGGTGGCTGAAGATGCCGAGCGAACCGATCAGGAAGCCGCTGGCCCAGAACACGGCGGAGGTGAACATCGCCTTCCGGGGCCCGTTCTTATCCACCCAGGTGCCCATGATGGCGGCCGAGAGGCCCAGCATCACGATCGCGATGGAGAAGATCACGCCGACCTCGGTCAGGCTCGCACCGAAGTGCTTCACCAGCGCCGTCTTGTAGACGCTCGTCGCGTAAGCCTGGCCGATGCACAGGTGCACGGCGAGCGCTGCCGGGGGTACGAGCCACCGGTTGAACCCCGGCGGGGCGATGGTTCGTTCGCGGTCCAGCCAGCCCATGAATGCTCCCTGCTCGTCAACGACGTTGGTGTCCAGCACATTGCGGCGACGGCCCTCTGCCAGGGCCTCTGACCGAGCTTCCGGCAGAGCTTCCGACAGAGGACCGTTGCCTCCCGGCAATCATGGTGCAGATCGTCAGCAAACGTACTAGTTATGCGCCAAGCGGTAGGAAATCCGCGATGAACGGTAGGGATGCCACCTAGCAGCCGCGTCCCGGGGAGCGCTACTTGCCCAGACCGGCCTTCCGGAGAGCCTCGGCCATCGCAGTGTTGACGGGCGACGGCGTGGGCGTCGACTTCTGCGGTTGCCTCGCCGGCGTCCGCCGGTCGGGCGCCGGCTTCCCGGCCAGCTGCTTCGACGGCGTCTGCGACCCCGATTGCCGCGGCCGTTCCGGCCGCGAGTCTGCGCGACCGTCAGCCCCACGATCGCCGGCAGCACGTCCGCTGGCTCCACGTTCCGCGGAAGCTCCCGGTTCGTCGTCGAGCCTTAACGTCAGCGAGATGCGCTTCCGCTCCGGGTCCGCTTCCAGCACCTTGACCCGGACCACCTGCCCGGACTTGACCACCTCGCGGGGATCCGAGACGAACCGGTTGGCCAGCGCGGACACGTGCACGAGCCCGTCCTGGTGCACCCCGACGTCGACGAATGCGCCAAACGCCGCCACGTTGGTCACGGTTCCCTCCAGCACCATGCCCGGCCTCAGGTCCGAGATCTTCTCGATGCCCTCCGAGAACGCTGCTGCCGCGAAGGCCGGACGCGGGTCACGGCCCGGCTTCTCGAGTTCGGCGATGATGTCCTGCACGGTGGGCAGGCCGAAGGAGCCGTCCACGAAGTCCTGCGGGTTCAGCGCCGCATAGCTTCCCGCGGCCGGCGCCTTCCCCGCGGCCGCCTTGATTTTCCGGGCCACCGGGTACGCCTCCGGGTGCACGCTGGAGGCATCCAGCGGCTCCGCTCCCCCGGTGATCCGCAGGAAGCCGGCACACTGCTCAAACGCCTTGGCGCCGAGCCGCGGGACCTTCTTCAACTCGCTGCGCTTGTTGAAGGGTCCGTGCTCGTTCCGGTACGCCACGATGTTCTCGCTCAGCAGCGGCCCGACGCCGGCCACCCGGCTCAGCAGTGCGGGCGAGGCGGTGTTGACGTCCACGCCCACCGCGTTCACGCAGTCCTCGACGACGGCGTCCAGGCTGCGGTCCAGCTTCGCGGCCGTGACGTCGTGCTGGTACTGCCCGACGCCGATCGACTTTGGCTCGATCTTCACCAGCTCCGCAAGCGGGTCCTGTAGCCGCCGGGCGATCGAGACGGCACCGCGCAGGGATACGTCCATGCCGGGCAGCTCGGCCGCGGCGAGCGCCGACGCCGAATACACCGACGCTCCGGCCTCGGACACCACGATCTTTTGCGGTTTGGCGTCTGACCCGGGCGAGAGTTGCTTGAGCAGTTCGGCGGCGAGCTTGTCCGTCTCCCGTGACGCTGTGCCGTTGCCGATCGCGACGAGTTCCACGCCGTGTTTCTTGGCCAGGCCCACGAGGGTCCGCAGCGCCTCGTCCCATTTCCGGGCCGGGGCGTGCGGGTAGACGGTGTCCGTCGCGACCACCTTGCCGGTGCCATCCACCACCGCGACCTTGACGCCGGTGCGCAGTCCCGGGTCCAGGCCCAGGGTGGCGCGGTTCCCGGCCGGTGCGGCCAGCAGCACATCGCGCAGGTTCGCGGCGAAGACGCGCACGGCCTCATCCTCCGCGGCGGCGAACATCCGGCTCCGCAGATCCGCCGTCAGCCGGGCCAGCACGCGTGAGCGCCACGCCAGTTGGGCGGTCTGCAGCAGCCAGGCGTCGGCGGGCCGGCCACGGTCGGCAACCCCGAGGAACCTGGCCACAGCGGCTTCGTACCGGCC
The DNA here is from genome assembly GCF_900102895.1 of Arthrobacter sp. ov407. Classification (GTDB taxonomy): domain Bacteria; phylum Actinomycetota; class Actinomycetes; order Actinomycetales; family Micrococcaceae; genus Arthrobacter. The sequence continues at coordinate 35,124 of NZ_FNGD01000014.1, read as the reverse complement.
GCGCGCGGCGGTGAGGGCGGCGTCGTCGTTCGGGTCAGCCTCGGCGAGATCCAGCTCCAGCGCCCCGTCCTTTTCGCCGCGCAGCAGAGCCAGGACGCGGTGCGAGGGCATGCCGGCCGGCTGCTGGGAGAACTCGAAGTAGTCCTTGAACTTCTGGCCCTCGGCTTCCTTGCCCTTCTTCACGCGGGACACCATCCGGCCCTGGGTCCAGAGCCGTTCCCGGAGTGTGGCGGCCAGGTCGGCATCCTGCGCGACGCGTTCCACCAAGATGGAGCGGGCGCCGGCGAGCGCCGCGGCGGGGTCCCCGATCGCGTGTTCGGCGTTGAGGTACTTGGCGGCTTCGCGTTCCGGGTTCAGGTCGGGGCGCTTGAGCAGGGCGTCGGCGAGCGGCTCCAGTCCGGCTTCGCGGGCGATCTGCGCCTTGGTGCGCCGCTTCGTTTTGAACGGGAGGTAGATGTCCTCGAGCCGCGATTTGGTGTCGGCGCCGACGACGGCGGCCTGCAGTTCGGGGTTCAGGGCACCCTGGGCGGCGATCGCTTCGAGGATGCTCTTGCGGCGGTCCTCGAGCTCGCGCAGGTAGCGCAGCCGCTCCTCCAGCTCGCGGAGCTGGGTATCGTCCAGCGTTCCGGTCGCTTCCTTCCGGTACCGGGCGATGAACGGCACGGTGGACCCGGCGTCGAGCAGGTCCGCGGCGGCCTTGACCTGCCAGGCCTGGACGCCGAGTTCGTCGGCGATCTGGGCGGCGATGCCGGTCTCCTGGGTGTGCGGAGTGCCAGTCTTTGGGGAGCCGGTCTTTGGGGAGGGGCCGGAGGCTGACGGGGAAGGGCGCTGCGGGAGTTGGGTCACCCAAACCATTTTGCCTTACGGCGCGAATGAGGGGCGGTCCGAAATGTCGGGTTAGCGACGCCGTCACCAACCGCCGCGCGTCGGCGTATGTCCCTTTCGGGCATCGTCGGGCATTGTCATTTCGGCCCGCAGGCCTAGGAGTCGGATCGGACGGCCCGCTTCGATTCCGGCGGCGAGGTCCAGGGCCCGCGCGAGGATTTCGTTGCTGTCGAATGTCTCGGGAATCTTCCTTGCGTGGGTCTTGGTGACGAACGGTGCGTACCGAACCTTGAGGGTCAGCCCAATCACGGGCCGTCCTTCGGCCACAACATCCTCAAGGACACGCGCGGTCAGATCTCTCACGGCGTCGTCCACCTGGGCGGGCTCGGTCAGGTCGCGCTGGAAGGTGGTCTCCCGGCTGTGCCCGCGGGCAACCCACGGGGTGTCGTCCACAACGCTGGCGCCGTCCCCTCGTCCGAGCTCCGCGTACCAAGGACCCATCCTGGGGCCGAACTCCGGGATAAGGTCCTGGGGGTCGGACGCGGCGAGCTCGGCGACTGTGTTGATGCCGAGTTTGGCCAGCCGGCCCGACACTTTGGTTCCGACGCCCCACAGGTCCTTGGTGGGCCGACTGCCCATGACGTCTAGCCAGTTACCGGCAGTGAGACGGAAGACGCCGGCCGGCTTGCCGAATCCGGTGGCGACCTTGGCTCGGACCAGGGTGTCGCCGACGCCCACGCTGCAGTGCAGCTGCGTTCGCTGCAGGACAGCGGCCTGCACCTGCCGGGCGTAGGCTTCCGGATTCTCTGTCTCAGTGCCGACAAAGGCTTCATCCCACCCCAGCACCTGCACGGTGGCGCCGGGCTGCGCGCGCAGGGTGGCCATCACCGTTTCAGACGCCGCGAGGTAAGCCTCGTGATCGACGGGGAGGATCACGGCGTCGGGCACTTTCCGGGCCGCAATGCGTAAGGGCATTCCGGAACCCACGCCGAACGCCCTGGCTTCGTAGGATGCGGTCGCCACCACAGCTCGTTCCGTGGGGTCGCCGCGACCGCCGACAATGATCGGCTTGCCCGCAAGCTCCGGCCGCCGGAGCACTTCGACCGCCGCGATGAACTGGTCGAGATCGACATGCAGCACCCACCGGATTCCGCTCACGCCACCAGTGTGCCCTAAACATCCCTCGCAAGCATCGGCTCTCCACCGAGCTTGGCCGCGCAGCCTTCGGCCTCCTGACTTTGCCGGGGCCAAAGTCGTACCGCACAGGGTTCCTCGACTTCACATGTCGGTGGCCTTTGGTAGCTTGGCAATAGGACCATCAACGACAGCGGATCTAGTTCAAGCGGATCTGGTCAACCGGATCTGGTCAAACAGGGTCAACCAACGGGGGCGCAGTGTTTTTTCTTGAACCGGAAGTAGCCGGGACAGCGCAGGACCTGGTCTTCTCCGCGAGCGACCTCGTCACGGCCGCCAGTTGCGAGTACCAGCTGCTCCGGAAGCTCGACGAAAAGCTGGGCCGCTCCCCCAAGGCTGCCTTCGAAGACGATGAGATGCTCAAGCATGCGGCCGTGTTGGGTGACCTGCACGAGCACCGGGTGCTGGGCTCCTTCGTCGAGGAGTTCGGCCACTGGGATCCAGCCACCGGACACGGCGTGTACGACGTCGTCCCGGCCGAGGCCATGGACCGCGCCACCCTTGAGGCTAAGCATCGGGAATCCATCGACGCCCTGCGCTCCGGCGCCGATGTTGTCTTCCAGGCTGCCTTCTTCGACGGCCAGTTCCATGGCCGCTCCGATTTCCTGGTCCGGCAGGCCGACGGCAGCTACGCCGTGTTCGACACCAAGCTCGCCCGCCACGCGAAGGTGACAGCCCTACTCCAACTGGCCGCCTACGGGGACCAGTTGCTGAAGGCCGGGATTGCGCCGGACCTGGCTGTGACCCTGGTCCTTGGCGCCACCGTCCAGCTCCCGGACGGAGGATTCGACTACGTCCGCAGCCACCACAAACTCTCGGAGATCCTGCCGGTCTTCCGCGAGCGGCGGGACCGCTTCCTTGCTTTGACCTCCTCTCATCTGGCCCAGCCCGGCGCAGTGCAGTGGGGAGCAGTTCAGTGGGGCGCAATTCAGTGGGGAGCCGCGGGAATCACCGCCTGCGGCCGCTGCGACTACTGCCAGGAGCAGGTCACGGCCACCGACGACCTCCTGCTCGTCGCCCGAATGAATTCGGCACAGCGCAAGAAACTCCGTGCTGACGGCATTCGCACGGTCACTGAGCTCGCGGAAGCCACTTTGGTCAGCCCCTCCGCCTCGTTGCAGCGCCTGCAGGCCCAGGCCCGGATGCAGAGCGGCATCGGTGCCGCGGATGGTGAGGTCCGGTTCCCCAAGGACGGCCAAGAGCACACCATCCGCTTTGGGGTCATTCCGGAAAACACACTGGCCGAACTTCCCCCGCCCAGCGACGGCGACATTTTCTTCGACTTCGAGGGCGATCCGCTGTGGCAGGAAAAGGCCACCGGAGTCTGGGGATTGGAGTACCTGTTCGGCGTCATCGAAGCACCGATGGGACCCGGCGTTCCCGGGGTTTTCCGGCCGTTCTGGGCGCATAGCCGGGAGGCGGAGAAACAGGCCTTCCTCGACTTCCTCGACTATGTGGAAAAACGGCGGCGGGACTACCCGGACATGCACGTCTACCACTACGCCGCCTATGAGAAAACGGCGCTCCGGAAACTCTCCGTCATGCACGTGGCCGGCGAAGACACCGTGGACCGCTGGCTGCGCGACGGGCTCTTGGTGGATCTGTACCAGACCGTCCGCAACAGCATCCGGATCTCGGAGAATTCCTACAGCATTAAGAAACTTGAGCCCCTCTACATGGGGACGACTCTGCGCTCCGGGGACGTGAAGGACGCCGGCGCCTCGGTGGTTGCCTATGCCCACTACTGCGACGCACGTGACAATGAGCGGCCCGATGAAGCGGCCACAATCCTCGCAGGGATCTCCGACTACAACGAATACGACTGCCTCTCTACGCTGGAGCTCCGGAACTGGCTCCTGGGCCTGGCGCAGGAGCGCGGGATCAAGCCGGGAGGCGGCGTCGCGTCCTCGGCCGCGTTCGAGGCCGTAGACATCAGCGCGGACTCCGGGCCGGCTTCCGCTGCACTGGAACCGCTCGAACTGGACCCGCTGGAAGTGGCGCTGGCCGAACTGGCGGGTCCCGGCGTCGGACTGTCCGAGGACGACCGGAAGGCGGTCTCGATGCTGGCGGCGGCGGTCAGCTATCACCGGCGGGAGCGCAAGGCGTTCTGGTGGGCGCACTTCGACCGCTGCGAGAACGGCCCCGACACCCATCACCAGCAGGACCGCAACGTCTTCCTCGTCGAGGACGCCGAGGTTCTTGAGGACTGGTGGAAAGACGGCGCCAAGCTGCCGGAACGCCGGGTGAAGCTGATCGGCACCGTAAGCCCCGGGTCCGACCTCCGTGAAGGCAGCACGTGGTTCCGCATGTATGAGCCGCCGCTTCCGGCCGGGCTCGAGGGCACAGGTGTCAACGGGACCGGACGCAACGGCTGGTTCGGCACCGAGGTTCTGGAGCTGGGCCACGAGGATGGCAAGGACACCGTCATCATCCGGGACAAGCTCCGCAAAAACATCGAACCCTACAACCAGGTCCCTGTAGCGCTGACCGAAGACCAACCCATCCAGACCAAGAGCCTTGAGGAGGCGCTGGCGGCCCTGGCTGCCCACGTCACCTCGGCATTGCAGGGGAGGCCGTCCGCGTTCCCGCATCATCCTGCCCTGGACCTCGTCCGGCGGGTCCCGCCGCGGCTTGCCTCCGGGGCACCGCTGCCCACGCCCGGCGACGGACCGGACCGCTACATAGACGCCATCACCGAGGCCGTAGCGGCCCTGGACCACTCCTATGTTGCGGTCCAGGGTCCTCCCGGGACCGGCAAAACGCATGTGGGCTCACACGTGATTGCCCGGCTCGTGGCCCGCGGCTGGAAAATCGGGGTCGTCGGCCAATCCCATGCGGTGGTGGAGAACCTGCTGAAGACCGCCGTTACCAAGGCCGGCGTGGATCCCTCCGTGGTCGCCAAGGACGTGAAACACGCGGAGCCCCTCCCCTGGCAGCAGCGTTCGGCGCAGGATGTGGCGCGCCTGCTGAGCTCGCCCGGCGGGGCGCTCGTCGGAGGTACGGCGTGGACCATGACGGGAGCAAATGTCCCGGCCGGGTCGCTGGATCTGCTGGTGATCGACGAGGCCGGGCAGTTCTCCTTGGCTAACACCCTTGCCGTGGCCCAGGCCAGCAGCCGGCTGCTGTTGCTCGGTGATCCCCAGCAGCTGCCACAGGTCAGCCAGGGCGCACACCCCGAACCCGTGGACGAGTCAGCGCTGGGCTGGGTTTCCGCCGGTCATGCCACGCTTCCGCCGGAACTTGGCTACTTCCTGGCCGACTCGTGGCGGATGACGTCGGAGCTTTGCCGGGCCGTCTCCGAACTCTCCTATGAGGGCAAGTTGCGCTCCGCCCCGGCTGCTGACCTCCGGCGGCTCGATGGAGTTCCTGCCGGAATCGAGACCGTCATGGTGGAGCACAGCGGCAACATCACGTCGTCGGCCGAGGAAGCCGCCGAAGTGGTCCGTCAGGTGAAACGGCATCAGGGGCTCAGCTGGCATTCGGAGGCGGGCAAACGCCCACTCGACGCCGCCGACATCCTGGTGGTGGCGGCCTACAACGCCCAGGTCAACGTGATCCGCGACGCTCTGGACACCGCGGACCTCTCTGGAGTGCGGGTAGGGACTGTGGACAAGTTCCAAGGCCAGGAAGCGGCCGTCGTGATCGTGTCCATGGCATGTTCAGCGGTGGCCGAGGCTCCGCGGGGCATGGAGTTCCTGCTCTCGCGGAACCGGATCAATGTGGCGGTCTCCCGCGGGCAGTGGCGGGCAGTGATCGTCCGCGCGCCGGAACTGACAAACTACCTGCCCACGCATCCGGAGGGCATGGAACAGCTGGGCGGCTTCATCGGCCTGTGCCAGCGGTCTGTGTCCTCCTGAGCTTCGCCCGCCAGCTCGCGGGACATGCCCATTCTTAGAATCCCCCAGTGGGTACAAGGGCATCCTGCTCACTGTTCATGACCAAGGCTGGACATGTCCCGCGGTGGTTCTTCATCCGCCCCGCGGTTATTCATGGCCGTCCCTGGGACATGTCCATTCTTTAACCCAAAGAGTGGGCAGAACGGTGCTCTGCCCACTCTTTGTCGCCACGGCTGGACATGTCCAGCGGCGGAGGTGCTGCCGCGCTGCCTTAGTTCTGGTAGGCCGGGTAGTCGGTGTAGCCCTCGGCGCCGTCGCCGTAGAATGTGGCCGGATCCGCCTCGTTGACCGGCAGGCCTTCACGCCAGCGGCGGACCAGGTCCGGGTTGGCGATGGCGGGGCGTCCGACCACGACGGCGTCAGCGTGGCCGTCTGCGACCAGCGCCGTTGCCTCGTCGCGCGTGGTGACGACACCGAAGCCGGTATTGACCAGGAACGTTCCGTTGAAGCGTGCGCGCAGGTCCTGGACGAGCTCGCCGGTGGGGTCCTTATGCAGGATGCTGAGGTAGGCCAGCTTCAGCGGAGCCAGAGCGTCCACGAGGTATGCGTAGGTGGCCCGGACGTCTGCTGCGTCGAGTTCGAGGGCACCCTGGACATTGTGCTCCGGAGAAATGCGGATGCCGACGCGGTCCGCGCCGATGGCGTCCACCACGGCCTGGGTAACTTCAATCACGAAGCGCGCCCGGTTCTCCGGGGAGCCGCCGTAGACGTCGTCGCGCTGGTTGGCGGCCGGAGTGAGGAACTCGTGCAGAAGGTAACCGTTGGCCGAGTGAAGTTCGACGCCGTCGAATCCTGCCTCTACTGCCTTGCGGGATGCCGTCACGAATTCCTGGACGATGCCCGGCAGTTCCTCGGTGGTCAGGGCGTGCGGTACGGGGAACGCCTTCTTGCCCTCGTACGTGCGGGTCTCGCCGTCGATGGCAATGGCACTGGGTGCGACCACCTCGTAGCCACCGGTGGTGTCCTGGTGGGTAACCCGGCCGGCGTGCATGACCTGGGCGAAGATGCGGCCGCCTTCGGCATGCACGGCCGCTGTGACGTTGGCCCAGCCCGCGAGCTGCTCGTCGGTCACGAGCCCCGGCTGACCCGGGAAGCCTCGGCCTGCGTGGCTGGGGTACGTGCCTTCACTAACGATCAGGCCGAGCGAGGCGCGCTGACGGTAGTGTTCGACCACCAGCGGGCCGGGGATTCCTTCGTTGCCCGAGCGTACGCGGGTAAGCGGCGCCATCACGAGTCGGTTGGGTAGTTCCAGCTCGCCGAGGGTCATCGGGGAAAACAGCATGCGCAGTTCCTTTCACAAGGGATTGGTTCGTTGGCGATAACTGCACAGCGTTGGCAACTATTCCGAGTGAGACTCGGATCACCCGTGTAGCCGCCCGTCACGGAGACGCGTCGACGGCGGGGACCCCACCGGCGAGGGCGTGAGGAGGGTTCGCCGCCGGGACGTCCGCCGCGGTGGTCATGGCGCCGGTGGTGCGACGCCGGGGCAGCCTTGGCCTTGGGGGTTCTGCAGGCACGTGTCTGCGTAGTTCCTTGTGATCGACCGCCAGACGCTAACGGTCTGCGGCGGCGATCTGAAGGAGCCTTGGCCCGGGATGGGAAGGGGCGGGCCGCCATTGACGGAGTAGGTGCCTTGGAAATGCGTTGTCAGAACCACGGGGAAGTCGCCGGTCTGGGCGTAGACGTGGCTCGTCAAGGTCTTCTCCCCCCAGCGGTCCTGCGGAAGCGGTCCACCGGCCGCCGTTTGCGGCCCCAGCGAAGTGCCGTCGCCATAGCTCCACGTGTACTCCACGGGCTTGGCAATGACGTGGACTGCCTGGGCCAGGATTGTGATGTCGAACTGCTGATCTGCGGCGCTGGCATAGAAGTTGGTCTCTGCTCCCCGCAGCGTGTTGGGGCTAGGTTGGGCCGAAGACGTGCCAGCCGATATCGGCAGCCGCTGGAATTCGCGTTGGATCATCGCGGCAATTCTGGGGAGCAAGTCCGCGGGCCTGGGGTCGAAGAGACACGTTGGGCCGGAGTGGAACGACCACGAGGGGTTCGCGATCCCAGCTGGTGCCTTTAGCCAAACGACCGGAATACCTTCTTTGCCGTCTGGCCCGTTCTTGCAATCGACTAGGACTGCGAGACAAGCCGCATCAAAGTCGCCTCCGCCTAGGTGGCACTGGAGTTCGTACTTGTACTGGAAAGGGTCGGGAGATACAGATCCGGGCTGAGTCCGAACGAAGTCATTCAATGCTTGGTCCCAAGCCCACCCTCCTACATGCGCGTCCTTGGGCCCCCAGCCACCGGAAATAGAAGGGTCCGCCGCTCCGTCTGCTGAGGCTGGGGGAGCCGATACGCACACCAAGAGGAGCACCGTTAGGAGTGCCCGCCCAAGATCGTGAGGTCGAAGGGTCCTCATTTCTTACCGACAATGCTTCCGACATCTTCAACGTGCCAAGCCTTATTGCGGAAAGCAATGAGGAGAAGGTTTCCGGTATCGTCTTTTTGCTCCCCTTTCTGGGCGACGCTCCCGTCGGCTCTGACGTAGGTCAGCGGGACTTGGTGAACCTGGACAGCAACCTTGTAAATGCCGTCGGCTCCAGCTGAAAATGTCGTTTCCACAGCAGGAGTCGTGATTTGACCGCCTATGAGCCAGCGCCCGTCTTGGTGCCAAGGGATGATGTCGCGCTTGGCCGTTCCGCATGGAGAGCATGCCGGCGAGGTGACGCTTTCCAGGGGTCCTGTATCGCCAGTCTCGTATCCGTAGCTGAGCAAACTGAACCAATGCCTTGCAAAGGCAATAGCACCTTCCTTCGTCTCCGCCTTCGCAGCCTCGGGCAGCACCGGGACCGGGACGTTCTGCGCCTTTCCGGTCGCGTCGGCGGGCTTGTAGCTGGCGGTGGGCGTCGGAGTTGCACTCGGCGTGGACGATGCTGACGGACTTGGCGAATCAGCAGGTGAAGATCCGGGAGGCGGGGTAGCACCCCCGCTGCACGCTGCCACCGACATCAGGGAGATCGACACCAAAGCGGCCGCACAGGCTCGCCAGGGACCGGAAAGCGAAGTGCGAGATGTCATGGTCAGCTACTCCCCCGATAGAAAATCAAGACGCCTGAAGCCGAATAGTGGCTTAAGGGTAACCGAGATCACATTTTGCTGGTCAAGATTATCCACAGGCGGAATGCGCCGGCCCGCAAACCGGCAGCCCACCCGTCTGAGTCCTTTAGCCTCTAGCGATTTCCCTACCGCGGACAGAACAATGAACACATGATGTTCGATCACGAAAACGGCAACCCCATTCTCAACCTGGACGATGAGCAGGCCTGGAAACTGGTGGAGGGCACTAAACACGGCAGGCTCGTGGTCACTGTGGCCGGAGAGCCCGACATCTTCCCGGTCAACTACGTAGTCGGCGGACGGAAATTGTTCCTCCGCACGGCCCCGGGCAACAAGCTGGCCGAGCTGACCATTAACTCGAAGGTGCTCTTCGAAACAGACGGCGTCCTGTCCGAGGAAGCCTGGTCCGTGGTCCTGCGCGGAACGGCGCGCGTTCTCGATCAGTCGGCAGACATCGCCGCCGCGGAGGCCCTCGGGCTCAAGTCCTGGGTTCCAACGTTGAAGGACTTCTACGTCGAAATTACGCCGACGTCGGTCAGCGGCCGCCACTTCCTCCTCGGCGACCAGCCGGAACGGGAGATCTAACGCCCGACGGCGACTACCGGCCCGCCGTCGTCGGCCGGGCCCGCCGCCACCCGCTGCCCGCTGCCCGCCGTCTCACGGTTGGCAGCCACCAAGCCATAGCAGCCGCCTAGACTTAACTGATGGCGGACAAGCTGACCCCGGAGCGGCGCAGCTGGAACATGTCCCGAATCCGGGGCAAGAACACCAAACCGGAAATGCTGGTCCGCAGACTGCTGCACGCGAAGGGATACCGCTATCGCCTGCACGGCAGAGCGGGCGGTGGCAAACTCCCGGGCAACCCCGATCTCGTCTTCGCCGGCCGCCACAAGGTCATCTTCGTCAACGGCTGCTTCTGGCATTTCCACGACTGCCGGGTGGGGCAGCACGCACCGCAAGCCAATGCCGAATTCTGGGAAACCAAACGCACTCGAACCCGGAATCGCGACGCCGCCCAGCGGCTTCAGCTCGAACATGAGGGCTGGGAGGTGCTCACCGTGTGGGAGTGCGAGCTGAAGGATCGATCGGCGTTGGAGCTCCGGCTGGACGCATTCCTCCGGGATCTGCCACCGGACGAACCCTCCTGAGGACGTCCGATAACCAGCAGAAATCCTGCGTGTCGCGCTGCCCGCTTCCGGTGCAGGCTGAACGGCCTCAGCTAATATTCGATTCCGGGGGCCTTAGGCTTTATTCGGTCAGTACCGCTGCGTACTGCAAACACGGGAGAGCGCACGATGCCGCACTTGCTGATGTCCAACGACGAGCCCGACACGGCTGCTACGCCAGCAGATTCCAGTCCCACAGTTCTTCAGTTCCCTCGCCTCGGCCACACCAGACACCGCGCCGTCCGGCCCCGCCAGTTCCGCGGAGCGGACCCGGGTCTGGAGCCGCTGCGCCGGCAGGCCACCTCGATCATCGACGAGGTCCTCGCTGACACCAACCCGGGAGATGAGCCAGTGCGGGAGAAACTTCGGTGGCATGTCGCGAACAACCCGGGCCAGCCGGAAAAGGCGCTCCTGGAACATTTGCGGACAGTGGCCGACCAGCAAGAATCCGCCTAGCTGTCTGAACGGTTTATCTGGTTGACCTGTCGATACTGGCCTGCCGGAGCACTTCGCCCCAGGACTGTTGCGCAAGATCGGCCACGGAGGCCAGGATTTCCGACGGCGGCAGGGACAGATCCAGCGGGAACTCGACAATGTCGATGTCGGTATTCAGAATCCGACGAAGCTTGATTTCCCCCGCACCCGGGTAAATAATCCACGCCGTCGGCACCCGCAAGGATGTGCAGTAGGCGAGCATCCGGTAGTGGTCGCCCGAGAGTGACGCGCCGGCGTCAGCGGCGGCCTTGTACTTGGCGTCGTACACCATCACGGGCCGGCCGCCGAGGAGGTGGACGGCCCCTGGCTGGACCACAATCCGGTCCGAGTCGTGGACGGCCTCGTTCAGCAGTGCGTTGTAGCGCAACCGCATTTCGCCGGGGTAGGCGGCCATGGCTTCGCGCAGGGCCGTCCCCACGAAGTCCTCGAACACCTTTGCCATGTCCACTACGAACGACGCCGACTGTTGCTTACCGTCGCCGGCCTCCGCCGAGGCGTTCCGCAGGATCAGTTCGGCGAGCCGGAGGGCCGCGTGGTAGCGGGTGTTCATCCGGCTGGGCCGCCACTGCGGCAGCGGCGCGCCGGACTGAAGGCGCGTCACGGCGTCGAGCTTTCCCTTCAGCTGGCGCAGCCGGCTAAGGACTTCCGGCCGCACGCGCGGCACCTGGGACATCCGTTCCAGCGCGGCTCGCAGAATCCGGTTCTCCGCGATGTCCTCGGTGAACTCGTCATAGGAGACTTCCAGCGGGACCAACATCCCCGGGCGGCGGGAAATCTGGTCCGACATTCGAATTCGGCCCTTGACGGTCCGGAGGGACTCTTCCACCATGAGGTACCCCTGCAGCACGCCGCGGCTCAGCGCCCGGTCCGCGAGCTGCGCCAGGGATTCGGCCAGGGCACTCCAAAGGTCGGCATGCTCCACCGCGGCGACCGAATCGTCCCGAAACCCTTGGTCCCCCGCGTAGCCGAGTAGGAACAGCAGCCGGCTCAGCCCGAGCCTTCCCTTCGGCCGCACCTCCAGCTGCACGGAGGGGGTCCGCACCGAGCCCACGCTCCCCACGGGTTCGATCCGGTACAGTCCCATGCCCATCGGCGAGGCTTTCGCCAGGCCGCTGGCGTTGACGTAGGCCGCAGTATCCGGATCAAGCCGCTCCACGACGCCGGCGGAGAGTTCGTCGAGAACGATGTGGCGGCAGGGCTCCGCCGCGCCGCCGCGTCCAGATAGACCCCGCCCAGATACACCGGGTCCGGATCGGCCTCGCCCTGCAGAACTGCGGTCCGACGAACTGCGCTCCAGCGCTACGGCATCGCCGGCCAGCCTAGGCATTCGCCAGGCGGGCCAGGAGTTGTTCCAGCCCGAATCGTTCCTCGAGCTGGGCACGGTTGAGCTGGCCGTGATAGTGCTCCTCCAGCAGCGGCATGAGCTCGAACTTCCAGATTCTGCGGAGGCCCTTGGGCGTCTGCGCGGCCTTCTTCATGAAGTAGGAAGGCCCGATCATGAGGTCGCGGTCCCATTCGTCGATCGCGTCGTTCAAGGCGTCAAGCAGCAAGGCCGGCGTCGTGTCCAGGTCGCGGGCCTGAAGGAAACGCAGCAGCGAGCCCTTCACGGGTTCCGTCTTCGGATGGAGCTCGATGAAGGAGAACCGGCGCCGGATGGCCGCGTCCATCATCGCGATGGAGCGGTCCGCCGTGTTCATGGTGCCGATGATGTAGAGGTTGTCCGGCAGGGTGAACGGCTCGTTGGGGCTGTACTGGAGGTAGATGCGGTCATCGCGGTATTCGAGCAGGAAGTACAGTTCGCCGAACACCTTGGCCAGGTTGGCCCGGTTCATCTCGTCGATGATCAGGAAGTACGGCTTGCTCTCGTTTCCGGGCTTGGCCGCTTCCTCGGCGAGCCGGCGCAGCGGCCCTGCCACGAGCTTGAAGGACACCTGGCCCTCGTCCGTCTTGTCCGGACGGAAGCCCTCGAAGAAGTCCTCATAGGCGTACGACGGGTGGAACTGGACCAGCTTGACCCGCTCGTCCGTGGTGTCGCCGGCGAGCTCGGCGGCGAGGTGTTTGGCAAGGTACGTCTTGCCCGTTCCTGGCGGACCGTAGAGCACCAGCTGCCGGTTCTCCTCGAGCAGTTCGGCGATTTCCTGCAGCGGGTCCAGGTCCATGTGCAGGGACGCGGCGAACTCCGGCGTCAGCGGCCGGAACCCGTCACAGGCAGGTTCGACGGCGGCATCCGGCTCGGCGCCGTCGCCGTCCTCGGCTTCCGCTTCTGCCGGCAGGAGCGCCTCGAGCGCCTGGATCACGCGGGTGATGTCCACGATGTTGCCGGGCGTGGTCAGCTGGCGCTGCACGTGCCGGGGCAGCCCCGTGGCGTCGTGCTCCTCATCGAACCAGCGGACCTTGCGGCGGAGCTGGCGGTTGTCCTTGCCATACTCCGGTTCGCCGAGCACCACGCCCATCCGGACCTTGCCCGAGCTCGGGTAGAGCGCGAGGTCACCTGGCTTCATCACGGTCAGGAAGGCGAAGACGGCGGTCTTGGTGTCCTCACGCTCCACGTAGCCGAGGTGCTTGTAGTCCTCGTCAACCGCATTCTGCACCAGCCCGGCGGTAACGCCGGGGTCCAGCAGGCGGAGATGTTCGACGTCGAGCGTCACTGCTTCTTCGTCCAGCCACTCCCCCAGCAGCTCGGCGTTGTCGTAGTGCGTGCGCAGGAGCCAGGCGCGGCGGCCCGGGTCGCCGACCTTCCGCCACTGGCTCACCAACTGGCGGGAGTACCAGTCGATCCGCTGCCCGGCTTGCTGGTCCAGGTGCAGGCGGATCCTGTGGATGTCTGCCGAAATGTCCTCGTCGCTGTCCCCCTTGGCCCCGCCCACCAGGGAAGCGAAGGCGTCGCGGATCTCCTGCCGTTCGACATCGGCCACAACGGGTTCGAAGTAGCTGGGCCAGACCAGGAACTCAATGCTGCGGCGGATGGCCGGCTGGTCATCCGGGGTTCCGGCGACCAGCCGGTGGAAGGCCAGCGGATCCTTGACCGCCGCCTGGACGACGTTGCCCGGCCGCTGCGCGACGTGCTGCACGAACCGGCAAAGCCATTTCAGGTGGTCCCAGATGGTCCAGTTGAATTCCGCTGTGCGGTCCCGGATTACGCCGTGGTCCGTCATGCCGGCGTAGAGCTCGTCGGGGAGCTCCAGCGGAGGCTCCAGCCAGGACGCGGCCTCGGCGACGCGGGCCCGCTTGACCTTCAGCGACTTGACCTCGTGGGCCAGCGGCAGGGACTGGAGGAAGAGTAACTCCACGGCCAGTTGCTTCGCCCCGCGGGTGGCACCTTCCAGGTTCTGGCGCAGATTGGTCATCATCGGCGCTTTGGGATCTGAGACGCCGCGTTCGAGGCGTTCCAGCAACTCCGCGGCAGCCTGGACGGACCATGTCCTGGTGCGGCCGTCCAGCGGGGACGCCTTGCCAAGCAGCCCCGGGCCCAGCACAAACCACGCCGCGTCTTCTATCTCCTTGGAGATACCGAGGGCACGGTGCAGGGCAGGCTTCTTGGATGGGGTCATGCGTTCAATTTACAGGCTTAAACTGAACGCGCGCATTTAACGCCACACCTAAGCTACCGCCCAGTAGTAACTGGCGGCCGGTCTGCTACTGCTACTTCTACTTCGCGACAGGCCGGTGCTTCACACCGAACGTGAAATAGGTTGCCGGCCCGATGAAGTTCACCAAAGTGGCAAGGCGCCACATGGCCTTGCTGCCGCGGATCTGCGCAGACGGGCGCCGGGTGATGTCCGTCTGGGCCGCGACGAGCAGCGAGAGTTGGACGATGCCGGCCGCGACGGTGCCGAACCGCGCCATCGGCGAAAGCTCGTTCCACTTCTTCTTGCGGGAGTGCTGCTTGTGGATGTTCTGGTGCAAGGTGTTGCCTAAGTTGTGATGCCTGTTCCTGTGCATGTTTTTGCCCATGTTCACGGCGACCACGCCTCCTTATGCGTCGGGAATGTTCATTCTAGGAGCCGTGCCGAGAACCGGTATAGAGGCTATGGAACCGGATGGGCGCGGGTGTACGGGGCCAGCCGCTCCTTCTGCTCCGGCGTCAGCCGCAGCACCCGGCCGGTTGCCTCGTCGACGAATGCGAGGTGGCTCGTGGCCCGGACGCAGTCCTCCCGGGTGACGGGATCCTGCACCAGGTAGTGGATGTCGAAGCTGGCGCCCTTGATCGCCCCGATCCACAGCTGGACGACGGCGGGCACGTTCCGGTACTCCAGCGTCCTGACATACCTGATCTTGTGCTCGACCACGAGCGCCAGCGTCCCCTCCGGGATTTCGTTGAAGAGCGACACGCGGGGTTCGGTTCCGGGCAACCCGGCCCCCTGGGGCGGGCCGAACGCCGCGATCCGTGCCTCCTCCAGGATCCGGACAATCTGGACGTTGTTGATGTGCCCGTAGGCATCCATGTCGCTCCAGCGCATCGGCACCTCCACCTCGAGGTGCCGGGGCTCCGTGCCTGTACTCTCTGTGCCCTCCCCGACTGTGCCCTCCCCGACAGACGACCCGCCGGCAGAGGGCACCGCGGAAGAGTGGTCCGCGGCGCTCAGCTGTGCACCGCCGTCGCGTCTTCCGCGGAATCCGCCAAGGCCGCGTCTGCGTCCTCGCCGGCGAACTGGGACATGTACAGCCGGTAGTACGCCCCCTGCATTGCCAGCAGTTGGGCGTGCCGGCCCTGCTCGACGATCTGCCCGTCCTCCATGACAAGGATGGTGTCCGCGTCCCGGATGGTGGACAGACGGTGGGCGATGACGAAGCTGGTGCGCTCCGTGCGCAACGCGGCCATGGCCTTCTGGACCAGGGCCTCGGTGCGGGTATCCACGGAACTCGTGGCCTCGTCCAGGATGAGCAGCGACGGGTTCGCCACGAAGGCCCGGGCGATGGTGATCAGCTGTTTCTCGCCGGCGCTGACGTTGTTGCCTTCTTCATCAATGACCGTGTTGTAGCCGTCCGGGAGCGCGCGGACGAAGCGGTCCACGAACGTGGCCTTGGCCGCCGCCATGATCTGCTCTTCCGTGGCGTCCAGCTTGCCGTAGCGGATGTTCTCGTAGATGGTTCCGCCGAACAGCCAGGCGTCCTGCAGCACCATGCCCACCTTGGCGCGCAGCTCCGAACGGCTCAGCCGGGTGATGTCCACCCCGTCCAGGGTGATGCTGCCGGCATTGAGTTCGTAGAACCGCATCACGAGGTTGACCAGGGTGGTCTTTCCCGCCCCGGTCGGTCCCACGATCGCCACCGTGTGTCCCGGCTCGGCCGTGAAGGACAGGTCCTCGATCAGCGGCCTGTCCGGCGTGTAGCTGAAGGTGACGTGCTGGAACTCGACGTGTCCGTCCGTCTTCGCCGGGAGGTGCTCGGTGGCGGTCTCGGCGTCCTGTTCCTCGGCGTCGAGGAATTCGAAGACCCGCTCGGCGGAGGCGACGCCGGACTGCAGCATGTTGGCCATGCCAGCCATCTGCCCCAGCGGCTGGGTGAACTCGCGCGAGTACTGGATGAACGCGGTGGCGTCGCCCAGGCTCATGGCGCCCGAGGCCACACGCAGCCCGCCGACGACGGCGATTCCGACGTAGCTGAGGTACGAGACAAACTGCATGACCGGCATGATCATGCCGGAGACGAACTGGGCACCGAAGCTGGCCTTGTAAAGTTCCTCGTTGCGCTCGTCGAAGCGGGCCAGCATGTCGGCGTCGCGGCCGAACACGCGGACCAGGTCGTGGCCGGAAAAGGATTCCTCGATCTGGCCGTTGAGCTCGCCGGTGTTCTTCCACTGGGCGGCGAAGAGCTTCTGGCTGCGGGCGCCGATGATGCCGGCGGCCACCCCGGAGAGCGGCAGGGCCACGAGCGCGATCAGGGCCAGCTGCCAGGACACGATGAACATCATGATGACGATCCCGATGACCGTCAGGGCCGAGTTCACGAGCTGCGCGAAGGCCTGCTGGAGCGCCTGCTGGATGTTGTCGACGTCGTTCGTGACGCGGGAGAGGATGTCGCCGCGCTGGCGGGTATCGAAGTAGTTCAGCGGCAGCTTGTTGAGTTTCTTCTCGGTGTCATCGCGCAGAGTGCGGACCACGCGCATGACCAGCACGTTGAGGACATAGCCTTGGAGCCACAGGAAGATGTTGGCGACGAAGTACATCACCAGCACCACGCTGATGAGGAATGCGAGCTTCTGGAAATCGATGCCGGCGCCCGGCACTACGTCCATCTTGGCCAGCATGTCGGCGAAGTTGTCCTGGCCCTGGGAGCGCAGTCCTTCGATGAACTGCTCCTTGGTGGCACCGGCCGGGAGCTGCTTGCCCACCACCCCGGCGAAGATCACGTCCATCGCCTGGCCCAGGATTCTCGGGGCAATGACGTTGAGGACGACGGCGACCGTCACCATACCGAGGACCGCGATGATGCCGGCGCGCTCGGGCTTCAGCAGCCCCATGAGCCGTTTGGCCGAGGGCCAGAAGTGCTGGGCCTTCTTGGCCGGCACGCCGAACATGCCGCCGTCGGCCTCGCCGGGCGTGTACTCCTCCTCGATGAAATCATCGTCGGTCACGTCGGTGGCGGCGGCCGCGGTGGTGTCGGTTGCCTTGGCGGGCGGGGTGGAGACTTTCTCGTTGGTGCTCATGCCACTGCCTCCGCGCTCAGCTGGGATTCGACGATTTCCTGGTATGTGCTGGAGCTTTCCAACAGTTCCTCATGTGTTCCGCGGTCCACGATCCTGCCGTTGTCGAGCACGAGGATCTGGTCCGCATCGGCGATGGTGGACACGCGCTGGCCGACGATGATGACCGTGGCATCGGCCGTCTTGGCCTTGAGCGCCCGGCGGAGTCTGGCGTCGGTGGCGACGTCAAGGGCGGAGAACGAGTCATCGAACAAGAAAACCTTGGGTTCGGTGACGAGGGCGCGGGCGATGCACAGCCGCTGCCGTTGGCCGCCGGAGACGTTGGTGCCGCCCTGGGCGATCCGCGCGCCGAGGCCGCCCTTCTTTTCGCGCACGAATTCCGCGGCTTGGGCGACCTTCAGGGCATCCCACAGGTCCTGGTCCGTGGCCTCGGGCTTGCCGAAGCGCAGGTTGTGCTCAATGGTTCCGGAGAACAGGTAGGGCCGTTGCGGCACCATGGCCACCCGCTGGGTGATCTCGGCCCGGTCCAGCGCGGTGACGGGGACCCCGTCGAGCAGGACCTCGCCCGATTCGGCGTCGTAGAGCCGCGGCAGCAGGGCCAGCAGGCTCGATTTGCCGGCGCCCGTGGAGCCGATAATCGCCACGGTCTGGCCGGGCTCTGCCGTAAAGCTGATGTTGCTCAGCACAGGCGCCTCTGCGCCGGGGTAGGCGAAGGTCACGTTCCGGAATTCAACGCGCCCAGCTTTTGCGGCCGGCGCCACCGGGGCGAGCGGTTCGTGGATGGAGGGTTCGACGTCGAGCACCTCACCGATGCGGTCTGCACAGACCGAGGCGCGGGGAATCATCATGGCCATGAAGGTGCCCATCATGACGGCCATGAGGATCTGCAAGAGGTACTGGAGGAAGGCCGTCAGCGAGCCGACCTGCATCTCGCCGGCATCGACGCGCTGGCCGCCGAACCAGAGCACGGCGGCGGTGGAGACGTGCAGGATCATGCCGATGGCGGGGAACATCAGCACGAACAAGGAGCCGATCTTCAGCGAGACGTCGGTGAGGTCCTTGTTGGCGGCGCCGAAGCGCTCAGCCTCGTGGGGTTCGCGGACGAAGGCCCGGACCACGCGGATGCCAATGATCTGCTCGCGCAGGACACCGTTGAGCCGGTCGATCTTCTCCTGCATGGAACGGAAGAGCGGCATGAGGCGGACCACAAGGTAGCCCACCACAACCACGAGCAGGGGCACAGAAACCCAGACGAGCCAGGACAGGTTGAGGTCCTCGCGCACGGCCATTAAGATCCCGCCAATGCACATGATGGGCGTGGCCACCATGAAGTTCAGCGCCATGAGCATGAGCATCTGGACCTGCTGCACATCGTTGGTGCCGCGCGTGATCAACGTGGGGGCGCCGAAGACGTTGACGTCCCGCGCCGAGAAGCTGCTCACCTTGCGGAAGACGCCGCGGCGCAGGTCCCGGCCGAACGCCATCGCAGCCTTCGAGCCGAAGTAGACGCCGGCGATCGCGGTGGCCACCTGGATCAGGGCGACGCCGAGCATGACGCCGCCGGTGCGCCAGATGTAGTCCGTGTCGCCGCGGGAGACGCCCTCGTCGATGATCTGGGCATTGAGGCTGGGGAGGTACAGAGCCGCGATGGTGGACGCCAGCTGGAAGATGACCACAGCCGCGATATATGGCAGATACGGCTTGGAATAGCGCCGCATGAGGGTAACGAGCATGCCCACGAGTCCTTTGGGGAGGCCGGACGATACGAAGACCGGATTATGAAGTGAGTTGAAAAGCTGATTGAAGACTATCCGTTGGGGCCGACAGCCTTAGCCATCCAACCCTACGAAATCCCCCGCCGGCGTGGAACACGGGACACTGAATATCATCCAAACGGTGTACTTTTGCGCCTGCCTGCAGCGCTGCCGCGGCCCTGCCGCGGACCTACTGCGCAAGCGCAGGCAGCGCAGAGGCCCCGCGGCTCCGCAGAAGCCCCGCGGCTGCGCAGAGACCCCGCAGCTGCACAGAGGCCCGCGGCTGCGCTTGGGCGGCCGCGGGGCCTCTGGGTTCCGCTAGACGGTCCGACGACGTGAGCCGGCGCTAGTCGGTGCGGTGCCGGCCGTGGGTTGCGATGTAGTCGGCAGCCGCGCGCTGCATCTTGCGCTGTTTGGCAAGCTGCCGGCGCAGGGCCGTGAGCTCTTCGGCAACACGGGCCTGCTCCGCGGCGACCGCACGCTGCTCCGAAGCCTGCTCGTGCACAGCGCGCAGCGCGTCCGCCAGCAGCAACTGCTGCTCGGCCAGTAGCTGCTGGGTCTGCAGCAGCACGGGTACGACGTCGGCTGCCTCGGGCCGGTTCTCGGCCACCAAGGTCCGGGACCGCTGGCGGCCGCCCTCCCTCCCGGCCGCCCGGTCCGCACCGAACTCCGCGGCACCGGACTCGGGGCCGAACTCCCCCGGACCGGAATCTTGGCCGGAGCCAACGCTGGCCCTGAAGCCGAGGTCGGCATCCCGGCGGGCGGCATCGGGGAAGCGGGATTCGGCGCGCTCCCGGCTGAGCACCTCGATGAATTCCCGGTCCAGGTCCACGATGCCGGTTTCGCCGGCGGAAGAAACTGCCTTGACGACGTCGTTCCGGTTGTTTCCTAAAGCCGTCGCGGTGGCGCCACCGGCGGCGGCCACAGCGGCGTCGGTGACGGCGTCCCCGGCCTCCCCGGCGGTCTCCGGCCGGACATCGACGGTGCGACGCAGCGGGCGTTCCTTGATGAACAGGATGGCAACCAGCGCCACGAGGCCGATGATGGCGGAGATCAGGAAGACCTCAGCGATCGCGTCACCGTAGGCGGCCCGCATGATGTTGCGGATCGGTGCGGGCATGTCTTTGAGGTCCATGCTGGCACCGGCAGATCCGGCCGGGACGTGGATTCCGGCGGACGCGAGCCCCTCCACGACGAGCTCCTTGACCCGGTTGCCCAGCACGGCGCCAAGGACCGAGACGCCGATTGCTCCGCCGACGGACCGGAAGAAGGCAACTGAGGCGCTGGCCGTGCCGATGTCCTTGGCCTGGACCGTGTTCTGGACGGCGAGCACGAGGTTCTGCATCAGCAGGCCCAGGCCGACGCCGAGGATGGCCGTGTAGATACCGGTCAGCCACAGGTCAGTGGTGTGGTCCATGGTGCCGGCCAGGCCGAGGCCACCGATCAGCAGGATGGCGCCGGCCACCAGGTAGCGCTTCCACTTGCCGGTGCGGCTGATGAGCATGCCCGAGGCGACCGAACCGAGCAGGTTGCCCGCGATCATGGGCAGCGTGAGCAGGCCGGCCTCAGTGGGGGTGGCACCGCGTGCCACCTGGAAGTACTGGCCAAGGAACGTCGAAGAGCCGAACATGCCCACGCCGACGGCCACCGAGGCGAGGATCGCGAGGGCGGTGGTCCGCTCCGAGATGATCTTGAGCGGGATGATGGGCTGGGCTACCCGGGATTCCACCAGCACCAGCAGGCCCAGGAGCAGGACGCCCCCGCCCACCATGGCGACTGACTGCCACGACCACCAGTCGTAGTAGTCCGGGTTGCCAGCGAAGGAAACCCAGATGAGCAGCAGGCTCACGCCGGAGGTCAACAGGATGGAGCCGAGCCAGTCGATCTTCGCGGGGCGCTTGACGTGCTTGATCTTCAAGGTGACCTGCAGCAGGATGAGCGCGACCACCGCGAGCGGGACGCAGACGAAGAAGGTCCAGCGCCAGCCCAGCGGGCTGTCAACAATGAAGCCGCCGAGCAGCGGACCGCCGGCGGTGCCCACGGCCATGACGCCGCCCATGTAGCCGGAGTATTTACCGCGGTCGCGCGGCGGGATCATGGAGCCGATGATGGCCTGGGCCAAGGCGGTGAGGCCGCCCATGGCGATGCCCTGGATGACGCGGGCGGTCAGCAGCAGCGGGATGGTCTCGGACAGGCCGGCCATGACGGAGCCGGCCACGAAGATCACGATGCTCAACTGGACGAGGATCTTCTTGTTGAAGAGGTCCGCCAGCTTGCCCCAGATCGGCGTGGTGGCCGCGTTGGCCAGGAGCGCGGCCGTGATCACCCAGGCGAAGTCCGTCTGGGTGCCATTGAGATCGGACATGATGGTGGGCAGCGCGTTGGCAACGATCGTGCTGCTCAGGATGGCGGTGAAGAACGCCGCCAGCAGCCCGGTGAGGGCCTCCATGATCTGGCGGTGGGTCATCGCCGCAGGTTCTGCGGCGGGCTGGGATGCGCGGGGCGCCCTCGGCGGAAGGTCCGACGGGGCCGTGTTCAACGGCGCAGTGTCCGGTCCCGTGGCGGCGGCGTGGCTAGCCATATATCTACTCCTTAACAATTTCGGTCGTATTCGTGGATCCGGCCGTCGTTGCCCGGGCTGAGGTCCTGAGGGACTCAGCAAGTTTTTCGAGGGTGCGCGCCGTCAGTTCGACGTCGTCCTGGCTCCAGTCCTGCAGCAGGCCCTGGATGGTGGCCGTGCGCTGGTCCTCGATGACGCGCAGTTTCTCCGCGCCGGAGGCAGACAGGGCGATCAGCTGGGCGCGGCCGTCCTCGGGGTCCGGCCGGCGCACCACATAACCGTGCTCTTCGAGATCGGCGATGTGCCGGCTAAGGACAGGTGCGCTGACGCCGAGCCGCTCCGCAAGATGCGTGGCCCGGGACTCGCCCTCCCCCACAAAGCGAAGAACGCCCTGAAGCGCCACTCCGGTGTCCTGGCCGCGCAGGCTGGCGGCAGCAACGCAGCGGACCGCGCGCTGGAGGTCGAAGATCTGGTAGACGAGTTTGGCTGCAGCGTTGGATTCAACTGACATGTCGGAGACCCCTCTTTATGTTTGCCCTAGGCAACTATATACTAAATTGGTTACTTCGGGAAACTAACTCTCTCGTGGGGGGGTGCCCCGCGGCCCCAGAAGGGCGCTCAAAGGGCGCTTAAGTACAGGCGCTTAAATAAAAACGCGGACCGGCCGGGTCCGCCCCTCACGGTGAGGGGCAGACCCGGCCGGTCCGCTGTGTTGTGCTTTGCTGTTTTGGGCGGTGTCGCCCGGGCCGGCTACGTGGCCAGGTGGGTGGGGCCGAACATCTGGAGCAGCGTTTCGACGACGACGACGTTGGGTCCGTCCGCCGCGAAGCCGGCCTTCAGGGCGTCCCCGACGTCCTCGGGGGCCACCCGGACGGCCGGGACGCCGAAGGATTCGGCCAGCTTGACGAAGTCGGGCCGGGCGAGCTCAGTGGCCGTGGCCTTGCCGAAGGCGCCCACCATATATTCGCGCAGGATGCCGTAGCCGCCGTCGTCCACGATCAGCCAGGTGACCGGGACGTTGTGCTGCTTGGCGGTGGCGAGCTCGGAGATGGAGTACATGGCCGAGCCGTCGCCGGAAACGGCCAGCACCCGGGCCGAACCGCCGGGCGTGCCGGTGGTTTCGAGCCCGACGGCGCCGCCGATCGCCGCGGGGAAGCCGTAGCCCAGTCCGCCGGCGCCCTGCGCGGAGTGGAACTGGCCCTCGCGGGCGTCCCAGCAGCTCCAGCCCCAGTAGGCAGAGATGGTCATGTCCCAGAACGTCTGCATCGCCGCGGGAACGGCCTCGCGGATGTCGGCCATGAACTTCAGTTCCTTGCCGAGGTCCTGGGACTCGAGCCGGGCCGTGACCTTGGCCAGGGTGTCCTTGACCAGGGCTTCGGGAGAGGTGCCGTGCCAGTCGGCGCGTTCGCCGTGCGGCTCGGTCAGGGCCTCGTCGAGGGCGGCGAGGGCCTGGCCGGCGTCGGCGCGGATGCCCAGACCGGGACGGTTGGACTCCAGGACCCGGGGCTCGGCGTCGATCTGGATGATCCGGCCGCGCGGTTCAAAGGTGAAGTAGTTCGAGGTGACCTCGCCCAGGGAGGAGCCGATGACGATCAGCACGTCGGCGTCCTCGAGCACCTCCGTCATGTACTGGTCCTCGATCCAGGACTGCAGCGAGAGCTCATGGTTCCACGGGAACGCGCCATTGCCGCCCGGCGTGCAGATCACCGGCGCGCGCAGCTTCTCGGCAATCGAGAGCAGCGACTTCTCGGCCCGGCCGCGGCGGGTGCCGCCGCCGGCGATGATGGCAGGACGTTCCGCCGTCGAGAGCCACTTGACGGCTTCGCGGACCAGCTCCACGCGGGGCGGGTTGTCCGCGGCCTCGGCCAGGGCGTCCTCCACGGGAGGCACCATGATGGGGTCCAGCAGCACGTTCTGCGGAATTTCCAGCCAGACCGGACCCTGCGGCGAGGAGATCGCCTCGGTCCAGGCGTCCTGGATGGCAGAGGGGATGCCGGAGGCGTGCTGGATCAGCCGCTGGGACTTGGTGACGTTCGCGGCCGAGGCCTTCTGGTCATCGAGCTGGTGGAGCATTCCCTTGCGGCGCGCGCCGAGGCCATCGAGCGGGATCTGGCTCGCCACGACCACCATGGGCACGCCGGTGGCGTAGGCCTCCTGCAGCCCGGCCAGGGACGTGAGCGCGCCCGGGCCGGTGGACAGGAACAGCACGCCGACCTCGCCGGTGGCGCGGGAGTAGCCGTCCGCGGCGAAGGCCGAGTTGTTCTCGACCCGGGAGGAGACAAAGTGCAGGTTTCCGCGGCCCATCGCGTCGAACAGGCCCAGGGCGTGCTGGCCCGGGATGCCAAAGACCGTCTTGGCACCGAGCGCCTCAAGGGTCTCGACGACGAGGTCTCCGCCGTTGCGCACGCCGGTCATCGCGAAGCCACCGGCGAAGCCACAGGGGAGCCGAAGCCGGCCGGGCGGCGGGATTCCTGGCCGAGGGCCTGGGCCGCGTAGCCGTTCGGGGCGCCGAAGCGATCGCCTTCGACGGCGCGGTCCGCCATCAGGGTCACGAGCTCGTAGGCGACATGGCTTGCCGCCACGCCGGTGATCTCGGCGTGGTCGTACGCCGGGGCAACCTCGACGACGTCGGCCCCGACGAGGTTCATGCCGCGGAAACCGCGGATGATTTCCAGCAGTTCGCGGCTCGTGATGCCGCCGGCTTCCGGCGTGCCGGTACCCGGCGCGTGCGCGGGGTCAAGGACGTCGATGTCCACCGAAATGTAGAGCGGGCGGTTCCCGATCCGGTCCCGGACCTTGGCCACCGTCTCCAGGACGCCCTGGTAGTAGACATCCGCCGACGTGACAATGCCGAAGCCGAAGCGGTGGTCGTCGTCGAGGTCCTTCTTGCCGTAGAGCGGACCGCGGGTGCCGATGTGGCTGATGGCCTCGGTGTCCAGGATGCCTTCCTCGACGGCGCGGCGGAAGGGTGTGCCGTGGGTGTACTCGGCGCCGAAGTAGGTGTCCCAGGTGTCCAGGTGCGCATCGAAGTGCAGCATGGCAATGGGGCCGCCGGCGCGCTCGGCGGCGGCGCGCAGCAGCGGCAGGGCGATGGTGTGGTCGCCGCCGAGGGTCAGCAGCTTGCTGCCGGAGGCCGTCAGGTCCAGGGCGTTCTGCTGGATGGTTTCGATGGCGTCGTTGATGTTGAACGGGTTGACGGCCATGTCGCCGGCGTCGGCAACCTGGATGTTCTCGAAGGGGCTGACGTCCCACGCCGGGTTGTACGGCCGCAGCAGGCGGCTGGCCTCGCGGATGTGGTTGGCCCCGAAGCGGGCGCCGGGGCGGTAGGAGACGCCGGAGTCGAACGGCACGCCGACCACCGTGACGTCTGCCTTGGCCACCTGATCCAGGCGCGGCAGGCGGGCATACGTGGCGGCCCCGGCGTAGCGTGGGAAGCGGGATGAATCGATGGGGCCAAGGTTGCCATTGGCCTCGATGCGCAGCTCTTCCAAAAGAAGCCTCTCCTTCGAGGATTGACCGACGGTTGTGACAGCCATCATACACTCGGAGTTTCGCATTGCGCATCATTTGTTTACCAAGCACCTCACGCGATGGCCGAGGCGCCCCGCTCCCCCGTCCGGACGCGGACGGCGTCGCGCACGTCAATAATCCAGATCTTGCCGTCACCGAAGTGGCCCGTGCGTCCGCCCTCTTCAATAGCGGCCATGACGGCGCCGAGGGCGTCCTCGTTGACTAGGACTTCCAGCCGCACCTTGGGCAGCAGGTCCGAGCTGTACTCGGCACCCCGGTACACCTCGGTGTGGCCCCGCTGCCGGCCGTAGCCGCTGGCCTGGCTCACGGTCAGGCCGTTGACTCCGGACCGCTCCAAGGCCGCACTGACGGCGTCAACCCGCTCCGGCCGCACAATGGCCGTGACGAGCTTCATGACGACACCCTGCCGCGGGCGGCCTCACCTTCAGGCTGGGCGTGGGCTTCGGCCTGAGCTTCGGCTCCGGCCTGGGCGGCATCGGCCCTGGCATGCGGGTCGCCGGGGTGGAAGCTGCCGCCGACCATGAGGAGTTCGTACGCTGTTTCGGCGTGCTCCGTCACGTCGATGCCCGAGAGCTCGTCGGCCTCGGAAACGCGCATGCCGATGCTCTTGTGGATCGCGAAGCCGATCAGCAAGGTCATGGCGGCGCTCCATGCCGTGACAATGAGCGCAGTGAGGATCTGTGGCCAGAACTGTGACAGGCCGCCGCCGTAGAAGAGGCCGCCGGCGGTCTTGGCGGACGGAAGTGCGAAGAATCCGAGGGCCAGGGTCCCCCACAGGCCGCCAACGAAGTGCACAGCCACGACGTCCAGGGAGTCGTCGAGTCCGATCTTGAACTTCAGCCCGACGGCGAGCGCGCAGACGACTCCGGCGATCGTGCCGATCAGGATTGCCCCGACGGGATCGATGAATCCGCAGGCCGGGGTGACTGCCACCAGTCCCGCGACGGCACCCGAGGCGGCCCCGAGCGAGGTGGCATGCCCGTCGCGCAGCCGCTCCACGAGCAGCCAGCCCAGCAGGGCCGCGCTGGTGGCAAGCAGCGTGTTGGTCCAGGCCAGGGCGGCCGTGGCGTCAGCGGCGAGTTCCGAGCCGGCGTTGAAGCCGAACCAGCCGAACCAGAGCAGCCCTGCGCCGAGCATGACGAACGGCAGGTTGTGCGGGCGGATGTTGGGGTCTTTCATGAAGCCGAGCCGCTTGCCCAGAACCACCGCCAGCATGAGCCCGGCTATTCCGGCGTTCATGTGTACGACCGTACCGCCGGCGAAATCGAGGGCCGAGATCTTGCTGCCGATGATGCCGGTGGGCCCGAAGAGGCCGCCGCCCCAGACCCAGTGCGCGATCGGCGCGTAGACGAGTGTGACCCAGAGGGCGGCAAAGAGCAGCCAGGGCCCGAACCTGACGCGTTCGGCCACCGCCCCGCTGATCAGTGCGACCGTGATGATGGCGAACGTGGCCTGGAAGCCGACGAATATCATGTCCGGCAGGCCTGGCGCCTTGGTGCCGATGCTGGTGGTCAGCCCGCTCAGGCCGAAATTAGTGAAGGGATCCCCGACGAATCCGCCCAACGCATCCGGGCCGAAGGCCAGTCCGTAGCCCCACAGGGCCCAGACGACGGCCACCACGCCCATGGCGCCGAAGCTCATCATCATGATGTTGAGGACGGACTTCATCCTTACGAGCCCGCCGTAGAAGAACGCAAGCCCGGGGGTCATCAGGAGAACGAGGGCGGACGCCGTGAGCATCCACGCGGTCGATCCGGGGTCAAGGACCTGCGGATCTACTGCCATTCCTACTGCAAGCACAGAGAATTTCATAGCGGGAGCCTTCCTCGAGTGCCGGCGCTCCGAGGCGCCGATTCGGCGAGACCACGTTGGTTTTGGGACTGTTGTACGTCCCCCCGCAGATGACGCTACCCACGGCGTGTTTCGGGAAGGCCTTCCGATTCTTGCCGGCACGTTACGCGACGGCCCCGGGCATTAATTTGCCGTTTCCGGCAGATTTCCGGCATGTGACGTAAACCTCACCGTCCACACCTCCCTGGTAAGCGGCCGGCCGATGTTCCTTCCCAGTTGCTTCCACGCCCACCCCAGGCCCGCCCCGGGATTCAGTGTTTTTGCCGGCCACGGAGCCGCCCCCGCGGTAGGCAACCGGGAAGGAACGCAGCCAGCGCCCGCCGATGGGTGCGCAAACAGCCGACCCAAACAGCCGATTTGCCAGCACAGATCAATCCAGCACAGCCCAATGCCCACATAGCCCCATTGCCGCCTTCCGCGGTCCAGGCCGACCCTGTGGACTGGCGACATGGACGCCATCAACTACCTTGCACAACTCGGCGGAGTCGCCCGTACCGGCCAGTTTTTGGCCGCGGGATACTCCCGGACGGACATCGCCGGGCTGACGAGGGCGGGGGCGGGCCAACCCAGGCGAGGAGTGTTCATGCTCCCCGAGTGCCAGCCGGAGCTCGCGGCGGCCATTCGGCACAATGCCCGCGTCACTTGCGCCAGTGCGGCCGCGCACTACGGCCTCTGGCTTAGAGAAGTCCCGGCCCAGCATCATTTGGCCTGCAACCACGGCCACGGAACCGGCTTCATCCGGCACCGGACCATCAGGTTCGATGGCCCTGCCCAGCTGCCAGTGGCCGCGGTCGAGGACGTTACGCTGCATGCCCTGTCGTGTTTGAGGCCGCCCGCTTCAACAGCCCTGGCGACATCGGCCATGCGCTTGCATGGCATTCCCCTCGAATTGCTGAAGGCCCAGCTCATCGGCGACCGGTCGGGTCCGGCACTCCAGGCCCTGCGGCAGCTGGATTTACGCGCCGAGTCAATCGTGGAGGTCGATGCCCAGCATCTCTTCAAGGCAAACCGAATCGGCTTCGACAGCCAAGTCCAACTCCCGGGAATCGGCCGGGTCGACTTCCTGATTGAGGGATTCCTCATCGTGGAAGTGGACGGCTACGCATTCCACTCCAACCGCGAGGCCATGCGCCGGGATCTGGGACGCAACAACGCCTCCACCGTCAACGGGTTTGCCGTGCTGAGGTACATGCCGGAGCACATCTGGTTTGAGCCGGAGCGTGTCATTGCTGAAATTCGAGCCGTGCTGGGCCGGACCCCGCGCAGCGCTCCGTGACGTTCCCGCCCACTTGCCTCCGGGCACACGCCGGATCGCCCGCTAGATTCCGGGACTGGGCACCAGCCCGCAGCCCTCGTCTGCTTAGCAACCGGGAAGGAGCGCAGCGGCAGGCAGCCTGGCAGCGGAAGGCAGGCGGGCCGGCCCCGCGGGAGGCTAGCGGCTGGCGGCGGGAACCAGCACCCACAGCACCTCGACGGCGTCGTCCGTGGGATTGACCCAGGTGTGGGGTTCCCGGCCGGGGAACGTCACGGTGTCCCCAGTGCTGAGCTCGAATTGCTCATTGGTGAGGATCAGCCGGATGCTCCCCTTGACCACATGCAGGACGTCGACATCGCAGTCCACGGCATAGAGTTCGGACTCGCCGCGCCCGCGCGGCTCGATCACAGCCTGGATGATCTGGACGCGGCGCTCGGAGCGCGCGGTCAGCAGCCGCTCGACGATCCCCTCGCCGCCAAGGGAGATCCGGGGTCCTTCGTTCCGCTTCGTGAGGTGCGTTTCAGGGGCGGCAAAGAGGTCGCCGATCGAGATGGACAGCACCTGGCACAGCGTCACCAGGGAGGCGACCGAGGGCGAGGTGAGGTCCCGCTCAACCCGGCTGAGGAATCCCTTGGTGAGCCCGGTGGCGTCTGCGACCTGTTCAATGGTGAGCCGCTGGGACTGCCGGGCGGCGCGGATCCGGGAACCGATGGCAACGGGTACATTGCTCGGTTCAACTGGTAGAGCCTTCATTTAGGAACCTTTCACGGCCGGCCGCTCGGCCCCATCATTGGAGCAATCCTAGCGGGAGCGGGCCTTCGTGACGCGGATGCGCGGCGGTACGTACCGCGCCTTGACTGTTACCGGGGTCACAACATATTCTTCTTGGCAACATGTGTTGCCTATTAGGCAATACCGGAGGTTCCGACGGACATCCTCCTCCAACCACTTCACGCAGCAGCAGACTTGTCGAACGCACTGTTGGGTCCCGGCAATGCCCGCATCCGCTGCCAATCAGCTCCAAGGAGCCCTAATGGAAGCAAATTTCGTCAACATCGCCATTGTGGTGGTGTACCTGGCCGCCATGTTGGCGTTCGGTTGGTGGGGCAAGTCCCGCACCAAGAACAATAGCGACTTCCTGGTCGCCGGCCGCCGTCTGGGGCCGTTCCTCTACACAGGCACGATGGCCGCCGTCGTGCTCGGCGGCGCCTCGACCGTCGGCGGCGTCGGCCTCGGCTACAAGTTCGGCATCTCCGGCATGTGGCTCGTGGTCGCGATCGGCGCCGGTGTGCTGCTGCTGAGCCTGCTCTTCGCCCCCACTATTCAGAAACTGAAGATCTACACGGTCTCGCAGATGCTGACCCTGCGCTACGGCAGCAAGTCCACGCAGACCTCCGGCATCGTCATGCTTGCCTACACGCTGATGTTGTGCGCCACCTCCACCAGCGCCTACGCCACCATTTTCGTGGTGCTCTTCGGCTGGGACCGTGCTCTCGCCATCGCCGTCGGCGGTTCGATCGTGCTGGTCTACTCGACCATCGGCGGTATGTGGTCCATCACCCTGGCCGACCAGGTCCAGTTCGTCATCAAGACCGTCGGCATCTTCGTGCTGATGCTGCCGTTCACGCTCAACGCCGCCGGCGGCCTCGACGGGATCCGAGCCCGCGTGGACGCCAGCTTCTTCCAGATTGACGGCATCGGGATCCAGACCATCATCACCTACTTCGTGGTCTACACCCTCGGCCTGCTGATCGGCCAGGACATCTGGCAGCGCGTCTTCACCGCCAAGACGCCAACTGTTGCCCGCTGGGGCGGCGCCACCGCAGGTGTCTACTGCATCCTCTACGGCGCTGCGGGCGCCCTGATCGGCCTCGGCGCCCGCGTCGCGCTGCCGAACATCGACGTCAAGGCCTTGGGCAAGGACGTTGTCTACGCCGAGGTCGCCACCCACCTGCTGCCCATCGGCATCGGCGGCCTCGTGCTCGCCGCCGCCGTCGCCGCCATGATGTCCACCGCCTCCGGCGCCTTGATCGCGGCCGCCACCGTGGCCCGCGCCGATGTGGTTCCGTTCGTCGCCGGCTGGTTCGGCAAGATCATCAACACCGATGACACTGACAATCCCGAGCACGACGTCAAGGCCAACCGCATGTGGGTCCTAGGCCTTGGCATCGTGGCGATCGTCATCGCCATCATCACCAAGGACGTCGTCGCCGCCCTGACCATTGCCTACGACATCCTTGTCGGCGGCCTGCTCGTGGCCATCCTCGGCGGCCTGGTCTGGAAGCGCGGCACCGGTGTGGCCGCCGCCGCCTCCATGGCGGTCGGCACGGTCATCACGCTCGGCACCATGATCGTCCTGGAAATCAACGCCGAGGTACCGCTGGACGGCATTTACGCCAACGAGCCGATCTACTACGGCCTCGCGGCCTCCGCGGTCGTCTACATCGTCGTGTCCCTGCTGACCAAGCCGACGGATTCCGCCGTCATGAAGAATTGGCAGCGGCGGGTTGCCGGCGAGGCAGCCGAGGGCGAACACATTTCCGTTCCGGCGCACTAGGTCCTGCTGGTTTAGTTTCCGCGGGTTAAGTTCGACGGCGGTGCCTCCCCTTCGCGGGGGGAGGCACCGCCGTCGGACTTTAAGGCCTTTGGCGAATCACTCATTCTCTTCAGGCTCAAGGAATTCTTCCGCTTCCAGAGGTACTACCGGCTTCTCGTCGCCCAGGAAGTCGTCCGCGTCCAGGGGCACGAGCCGGTCTGCCTCTTCGAGAAGCTCCTCGTCCTCGCTCTCCGCGGCATCACTGACGGGGGCGTCCTCGGCGTAGTCGTAAGCGGGATCGGACTCGAGTGACTCCCGGGCCGGCTGGATGGGATGTGATGCTGTGCTATCCATGGCGCAACCTCCGTGCGGCTTCGGTGGCGGCAAGCCCCGGGGAGCCCGCCCTTGGGTTTCATTCGAACACCGTGCACACGGACGGTCAAGGGCTCACAATTGCTGCCGGAAAGTAGCTTGGGACGGCTCCGCCACGGCAGGGCAGTTACGGCCTCCCTAAACTTTCCGCTGAGGATCGCCAGCCTGAAAAGCGCGGAATTACGGGGTACTCTGGAGTCGCAATGGGGCCGGACCATGCCCGACCAAACCCAGGAGTTTTTCGTGTCTCAGCACACCGAATCGGACCGCGACGATTCTTCGCAGCAACACCCGGCACACGCCTCCACTGCCCCCGACGCGACTCCCGCCACCGCACCAACCTCGGCACCCAGCTCAGATCCCACCGCCGCTGACATCAAGCGCTGGCGCCAGTATCTCGCCGATGAGCGTGCCGAGGCGGCCGTCTACCGGGACCTGGCGCAGAACCGTTCAGGCGAGGAGCGCGCCATCTTGCTGGCGCTGGCCGAGGCCGAGGGACGCCATGAGGCGCACTGGCTCCAGTTACTCGGCGAGCACGCCGGCAAGAACCGGCATGCCTCACTGCGGAGCCGGTTCCTGGGTTTCCTGGCCCGGCACTTCGGCTCGGTCTTCGTCCTGGCCCTGGCCCAGCGGGCGGAGAGCCGCTCCCCCTATGCCACTGAAACCTTCGCCACGCCCGCCATGGTCGCCGATGAGCAGATCCATGAAGAAGTGGTCCGCGGACTGGCCACCCGGGGCCGCAACCGCCTGGCGGGAACGTTCCGGGCCGCCGTCTTCGGCGCCAACGACGGGCTGGTCAGCAACCTGTCCCTCGTCATGGGCATGGCGGCCTCGGGCGTGGGAAGCCAGGTGGTACTCCTCAGCGGCGTCGCAGGGCTGCTGGCCGGTGCACTGTCCATGGGGGCCGGCGAATTCATTTCCGTGCGCTCACAGCGGGAACTCCTCGCAGCGACCCGTCCCACCCAGATCACGTTGGCGGTGGCGCCGCTGCTGGATATCGAGCACAACGAACTCCTGCTCGTCTACCTGGCCCGCGGCATGTCCCGGGAGGCCGCGGAACACCGCGTCGCGGAGCGGATGGGCCTGCTGGACTGCGACTGCGACCCCAGCCTGTCGCTGCGGCCCGAGCTGCCCGAAAGTGAGGACCAGCACGAGGCGGTCGGCACCGCCTGGGGCGCGGCGGCGTCGAGCTTCTGTTTCTTTGCCTCCGGCGCGATCGTGCCCATCATCCCGTTCCTGCTGGGCATGACCGGCATCGCGGCCCTGGGGGCCTCGGCCGTCCTCGTGGGCCTGGCGCTCCTGGTCACCGGCGGCGTCGTGGGCCTGCTCTCCGGCACGTCGCCCGCCACCCGCGGCCTCCGCCAACTGGCCATCGGCATGGGCGCCGCCGGCGTGACTTACTTGCTGGGCATGGCCTTTGGCGCCGTGGTTGGCTAGTGGCCGGCCCTGTTTTTCGGGACCGCGGGCCGCGGCACAGCCGTTCCCGCAGCGCCCTGCGGATTGTCAGGAACCTTGCCGCCGCCGCAGTGATCGCCGGCGGAGCCTTCCTCACGGCCGGACTCGTCTACGGCGATCCCCGGTTCACGGGCCTCTTCGAGGTCTCCCGCGGAACAGGGCACAACGCAGCGAACAACGCAGGCCGTGCCCTGCCGGCGGCGCCACAGTCCGGGCAGGCATCCGGCCAGGAGTCCGGCCAGCCCGCGGTGCCGGCGGGAGGGGACCGGACGGACACTCCCCCGCCCGGGCTCGAGGAGCAGGACCACCCTCTCGGCACGCCGCGGAAACCGGAGGCCGCCAGCACCTCCTACAAGTTCCTCGCAACGAACGACGACGGCACTCCGGTCGGCTACTCGCCGTGCCGGCCGCTGCACTACGTCATCAATGCAACCCTGGCCCCGAAAGGTGCCGAGCGGCTCGTGGAGGACTCCATCCGGACGATCTCTGAGGCCACCGGGATCACATTCATCAACGACGGCCCCACGTCCGAGGAGTCCTCGCCAACACGTGCGCCCTACCAGAAGAATCTTTACGGGGACCGGTGGGCGCCGCTGCTGATCGCCTGGACCACGCCGGAGCAGGCCCCGCAGCTCAAAGGCCCGGTGATCGGCACCGGCGGCAGCACCCACTTCAGTTTCGACGACGGTCCGAAGAGCTTCGTCACCGGCAGCCTGGAACTGGATGCCCCGCAAATCGCGGAAGACCTGGACCGGGCCGAGGGTGCGGCCTATGCCACGGCCGTGATCCTGCACGAACTCGGCCATGTGATGGGTCTGGAGCATGTCGATGACCGAGCCCAGCTGATGTACCCGGAGATCGGGGCCCCGGACGGGCTTGCCGACGGCGACCTGAACGGGCTCTACGAGCTCGGCCACGCCCAGTGCCGCACGGATCTCTGACCGGCTAGCGTTCTAGCGCTTCGAGGGCTTCTTCCACGGTATCGACCAGGAAAATCCGTCCCTCCATCCGGCGGCCGGACGCCAGGCTCTGCAGCAGGGGCCATGCCGGGAATCGCCGCAGCCAGTGCTCGCGTCCCATCAGGACCATGGGAGTCACGGTTTCCGGAGCGCCGTAGTAGTTCTCGCAGGCGTCCTGGAAGATCTCCTGGATCGTGCCGCCGGATCCCGGCAGAAAGACAATTCCGCCGTTGCACAGTTCGAGCAGGATGGCTTCCCGGATGGCATTCGCGAAGTACTTGGCCACGTGGGTGGCGAAGAAGTTGGGCGGCTCATGACCGTAGAACCACGTGGGAATCCCCAGCGACGGCGTACCCTCCGGGTGGCGTTGGGCGACTGCCGCGGCCGCCCGCGCCCAGGCGGACACCGAGGGGCGGAAGGACGGCACCACCGCGAGGTGGGCCAGGGCCCGCCGGAAATCGGGTTCGGGGACCTCGCTGAGAAAAGCGCCGAGGTTGGCGGCCTCCATCGCCCCGGGTCCGCCGCCGGTCGCAACCACCCGGTTGCTCCGGGCCAGCAGCCGGCCCAGCTGGGCAGCTTCTTCAAAGACGGCCGTGCCGCGGGGGGCAATATGGCCGCCCATGACCCCCACCATCGTGCGGCCGGCGCGGAGAAAGGTGCCGGTCAGCTCGTCGAGGGCCACGCCGATCGAGTGGTCATGCAGGGCGGCGGCCAGTGTCGCATCGAGGCGGTGGCGCTGGCCCGGCCGGATGCTCCACTGGTACACCTGCGCGTCGAGCGTCTCTTCGTAGGGCGACGTGGCGATCCCGGCATAGAGTTCCTGCGGCGTGTACAGCTGGCCGCGGTAGGGGTTGAACGGTACGGCCGTGAGCCGGGGAAAGATCAGGGCCCCCCGGCTGCGCAGCGAATCCTCCACGCCGTGGTCAAACGTGCAGCCCAGGAAGACCGCGCCTTGGACCTCCAGTGCCTCCAGCTGTGCCCGGCGGTCCCGCAGGTCCAACGACTGGACATGCCAGCCGTGCATGCTGCGCGCCCCGGCTGCGAGCAGCCGGTCGAAACCGGCAAGGCTCTCGACCTCCAACGTGCGGGGGCTGGGGTGAAGACTGCGGGCGGCACTCATGGAGCCAGCCTAGACCGTGCCCGGGGCGCGATCCCTTAACCCCGTTGCGCTATCACTTTTGGCGGCCATTCCGGGGGCAAAGTCAAGGAGTCGGAGCAACGCCGGGGTTTAAGCCGCCGCTTGCAGCAGCTGGTTCAGCCGGTTGGCCGGGGTTTCCAGGTTGAGGGTGGGCCGGGGCCGGCGGTTGAGTTTCGCGGCGATCTGGCGGAGGTCCTCCGTGGTGTGGACGGAGAGGTCGGAGCCTTTCTCGAACCAGAACCTCAGGAGCCGGTTGGTGTTCTCGTTGGACCCGCGCTGCCAGGGCGAGTGCGGGTCGCAGAAGTAGAGCGTGGTGTCGAGCGCGGTCTGGATCCGGTCATACTCGGCGAGTTCGGTTCCGCGGTCCCAGGTGATCGAGCGGCGCAGGT